>CAYQNU010000014.1:0-117621 GCA_964419055.1 uncultured Flavobacteriales bacterium
GGGGACAAATCATTTTTGAATGGGATACTCCTCAAGGAGGATGGGATGGTAACTCAATGTCTGGAAATCCTTACTCCGAAGGTACTTATTATTACTTGTTAGAAGTTACCAAAATGAACGGTGAAAACGTCATTATGAATGGACACTTTCAATTGAGCAGATAGGTATATGAATAAATAGAATTATAATAAAGGGTCGAAATTTTGCGACCCTTTGTTATTTTCAATTTGCACAATACTTTTTTTTTTCGTTAATTCGCCACTGCATTTCCAAATCCAATAACTGCCATGAAAGTAATTAATTTCAGTCAATCCAATTCCATTTATAACAATTTCCTTTCTCAATTGAGGGACCTTAAAGTTCAACAAGATAGAATGCGTTTTAGAAGAAATTTAGAACGATTGGGTGAAATTACGGCATATGAAATTAGTAAAGAGTTAGTTTTTACTCAACAAGATATTTATTCACCTTTGGGAGTAGCACCATCTAGTGTTATTAATGATCAACCCGTATTAGCAACTATTCTTAGAGCAGGATTACCGTTACATCAGGGGTTACTTAATTATTTTGACAATGCGGATAATTGTTTCATTTCGGCCTATCGCAAACATTCAACAGCTGACGATTTTGCCGTAGAAGTAGAATATTTAAGCAGTCCTCGTTTGGATGATAAAGTAGTGATTTTGTCAGATCCGATGTTGGCCTCGGGTTCTTCAATGATTTTAGCTCATAGAGCTTTATTGCAAAAAGGTCGTCCAAAACACATCCACGTAGTAGCAGTGATTGCAAGTGCTGAAGGTGTAGAAAAAGTAAAAAGAAATTTTCCAGAAAATTCTACCTTGTGGGTAGGAGCTATTGATGAGGAAATGACTGCACAATCTTATATTGTTCCGGGATTAGGAGATGCTGGCGATTTAGCTTTTGGAACTAAACATGATGCATAGTTTTAACAAGAATCAATTTGGCATTAATTAGTTTATACGCAACTACCTTTTTTTTTGCAACATTTAAGTTCATGTTTGCAGCGTCCATTATGATGCCTGTTGACAATCTATCACCAATAGAAATAGCTGTATTCAATTGTTTAGGTGGTCTTTTTAGTTTTAATGTATTTTTCTTTTCATCCAGTTTTTTTATGAAAAGGTATCGAACAAAAACACATGCAGCTAAATCTGTCGTTCGAAACAAAAAGAAATTCACCAGAATGAATAAAACAATTGTTCGATATAAGAGGTCGCCTTATGCGCTTTGGTTAATTTGTATTTTAGCTCCATTATTTATGTCGGTTCCTGTTGGAGCGATTGTGGTGGCCAAATTTTATAGACATAATAAAAAAGCATATATTATAGTTACATCTACCTTGGTGATTAGCGCCATACTTCTAACAGCATTAAGTTATTTAATCATTAGAGTACTAATATTTTAAATATGTCAACATTTGAACACATATTTTTTGACTTAGATCGCACTTTGTGGGATTTTGAAGCGAATTCTCAAGACGAACTTTTGGCAATATTTAAAGATTATAGTTTGGTCAATTATGGTATTTCACTTCCTTTAGAATTTGTAAAAATATATAAACACTATAACGAAATTTGTTGGGAAGCTTATATAAAAGGAGATTTATCACAAGCAGAATTGCGGTACAAACGATTCAATGACACGTTAAATTATTTTGGTGTATATGAAATTGAGATGGCCAAAAAAATGGGCGAACGTTATGTAGAAAGATCGCCCTATAGAACTCGCCTTATAGAACATACAACCGAAACGCTAGAATACTTATTTTCGAAAGGGTATCAATTACACATCATTACGAATGGTTTTGAGGATGTTCAGCATATAAAATTGGCAGAATCAAAATTAAAACGATTTTTCAAAACCATGACCACTTCTGAACTGGCACAATCAAAAAAACCAGAAAGTAAAATATTTGAGTTTGCATTAAACCAAACAGGTGCAACAAAGGAAAACAGTGTTTACATAGGTGATGATTTATTGGTAGATATAGAGGGTGCAAACAATGCTGGAATAGCAGCAATTTATTTTAATCCAAATAAAAAATTACATCAAACGTGTACCTTTTTGGAAATTTCTAGTTTAAAGGAACTGCAAGATCATTTTTAACCAGCAATTAGTTTAATTTTTTATGAAGACATTAAAAATTATTTTAGGGATTTTATCGATATCACTTTTGCCTTTTATATACGGGAACTGTAGTTTTATTCAAACGGAAAAGCCCTATTCAATAAATATTAATAGTCTACGATCTAAGGCTAAAGAAGCACTAGTGTTTTGCAAAGAAAAGAAGTTAGAAACTAAGTATTGTTTTTTGATTGATATGTCTATCCATAGTGGGAGAGAGCGTTTTTTTGTTTGGGATTTTGCAAAAGATACCATTATCGAAATGGGAATGGTGAGTCATGGATGTGGAACAAATCCTTGGGCAAGTGATTTTTCAAAATCAACACCTCAATTTAGCAATACCCCTGAAAGTCATCTTTCTAGCTTGGGGAAATATAAAATTGGGGCTAGAGGCTATAGTCAATGGGGGATAAATGTAAATTATAAAATGCACGGTTTGGAAAGTACCAATTCAAAAGCCTACGAAAGGTACATTGTTCTTCATTCTTGGGAGATGATACCTAATAAATCAGTTTATCCTGCAGGCACTCCTGAAGGCTGGGGATGTCCAGCTGTTTCTAATGATTTTATGAAACGATTGGATGAACGCTTGAAAAACAAATCAAAGGATGTTCTATTGTGGATTTATAAAGATTAGATTTTTAGAATCCTGAATCTAGATTCTTGACGTTAGATACTAGATAGCAAAACAATTGATTTATAGAATTATAGAAAATTGAAATCTGTGGTTATGTTGACTGAGCTTGTCGAAGTCAGCCTTCCGAAACCACCAAATAGATACTAGAAAGTAGACGCTAGTCACTTAATTAAAAACGAAACTTAAATCTAAAATCTACAATCTAAAATCTACAATCTAAAAATTATCTCTAGAATTGGCTATGTGATAACCCAATAATCGATCATAGGATTGCTGAGGGTCACTGTAATAAACTCTAAATACATATTCATTTTCAGTATCAAAATGAGTTCCTTCAATTTTACTCATCAAACCAACCGAACTATTTTTACCTACAAAAACATAGTTGTAATTGTAAAATCCTTGTTTTAAATAAATATTAGCGGTGTAAGCCTTAAGATTTTCATTGTAAATCATTTTATATTGAGGTTTAAAGCGCCAATCCGACAGTTCACCAAAAACATAAATATCGCCCGAAGCTAATGGAGTACGGTATGGGAGTATAAGATGGGTGAGAACATATTGAGACTGCACATAGGTGTCCGTTCCATCTATGTCTTTAATTACATATCTTCCATTGATATCACCGTATTGCAAGTATTTTTGAAACTGTCTATTTATTTCTAGATTTATATATCCGTTCACCGTATCTCCAACCGTTTCATATTTATAGATTTGAGCTGTGCGCGAACGAGTAGTTGTTAAATCGAGATGACGAAATTCATTACCCGCTTCAAATACATTTTTCTCGTCATAATTGTATATCATTTGGTTATCTCGTACAAAATTGGGTACTAAATCATAAACACCATTATCGCTCCTATGATTTTGCTCTAAATCCACTTTGATGTTATCATAAGGATTAAACACATCAGAAGGATTAATAAAGATATCGAAATCCACTTCTTGTTTATAGTAGCGCTCTTCAACATTTGCCGGATACCTTATCGTTGCTTTCACTTTTGCCGTTTCTTCTGTTACATAAAATCTTCTCGTTAAAATGGGCGAATCAATATTTCCTTCAGGATAAACAATAAGGATATAATTACCAGATTTGGTTAAGGATATTTGATCATTTGGGAAAATTTGAGCGTAATGAATATAAGGTTGAATAGTATTAAATGAGTAACTGTGAAATTCAATATAATTATCATTAAAGCCATTTAAATATTCCATCTCAGAAAGATTACTTTTTTCCCAATTTCTATTGCAATGATAAATACGATATTGGTAATTGGTCAATTGGCTCTCAAATACATCAAAACGAATTTCAAGTTGCTCTGCGCTGTTTAAAAGTAACACAGGATCACCTTGTTCCCATCCTTTTTTATGTAATCTGACGGTTGCAAGATTTCTACTAAAATTCTGATTATCATATACATTTTCTTCGTTAGTTGATGTAACATTTGTGACACGGTTATCTTGAGATTGTATTAACCTATTATAGTGTTTTGAGGTAATTGGGTAACCATGAATCATCGACAATGTCGATGAAAATATAAATACTATCGATGAAAATTGTTTTAAATTATTTATAATCATTCTAAATTAGTATTGTGTTTATTAATTATTAATATTCATTCTTTTTTCTGCAACAAATGTATAATTTTGCGAGCGAATTTTTACAAAAAATATTCTATGTCACAAACAATAAAAATCCGAAAAGGACTTGACATTAATCTCGTTGGAGCTGCAGAGCAAGTTATTGTGGACGCACCAAAATCGAGCCAATATGCAATTATGCCGACAGATTTTCACGGGTTAGCTCCAAAATTGACAGTAAAAGTAGGTGATTCAGTAAAAGCTGGTACCTCATTATTTATAGATAAAGCTAATCCTGATGTTCATTTTGTTTCTCCAGTTAGTGGAGTCGTTGAGGACATTGTAAGAGGTGAAAAGAGGAAAATTTTACAAATTATTGTAAAAGCAGATGAACAAGTTCAATACGAATCATTAAACATCTCGGGTATTGAGAATTTTAATGAAGTTCAAACTAAAGAGTTTTTGATGAAAAGCGGTCTTTGGTCTTTTATTAAAATGAGACCTTTAGACGTAATGGCTAATCCAACCGATACGCCTAAACATATTTTTGTATCGGGATACGATTCTCATCCTTTGGCTCCAGATTTGGACTTTGCTTTAAGAGGTAAAGAAAAAGAATTTGAAGCGGGTATTGCTTTACTTTCAAAATTAACTAAAGGAAAAGTTCATTTACAATTAAAAAGTGGTCTAGCAAATAGCTCTTTTAAAGGAGTGAAAAATGCACAGATTAATACCGTTTCTGGTCCTCACCCAATTGGGAATGTAGGGGTACAAATACACCATATTTCTCCTATTAACAAAGGTGAAGTGGTGTGGGTGGTAAATGCTTTGGATGTTGCCATAATAGGTACAGCTGCATTACACGGAAAGTATGATGCTACACGATTAATACCAGTAACAGGAGCTAAAGCTACTAATAGAAAGTATTACAGAACATTAATAGGTTCATCTTTGAGCACCTTGACGAATGGTAACATTGAAAAAGAAGCTACTCGTGTGGTAATGGGTAATCCTTTAACAGGAGTTAAAGCGGAAGAAAACGACTTTTTAGGTCATTTTGTTACTTCAGTTACCGCTTTACCAGAAGGAAATCAATATAAATTTTTCTTAACGGAAGGATGGCTATCATTAGGGTTTAAGAAATTTTCTGTTTCAAGAGCTTATCCTACTTGGATAATGCCTAAATCAAAAAAATGGAATCTAGACACAAACCTTAACGGTGAAGAGCGATCTTTTGTTGTTAGTGGTCAATATGAAAAAGTATTTCCATTTGATATTTATCCTGTTTATCTAATTAAAGCTGCCATGACAGAAGATATTGATAATATGGAAAAGTTAGGTATTTATGAAGTAGCACCCGAAGATTTTGCTTTGTGCGAGTTTGTTTGTACCTCCAAAATCGAAGTTCAAAAAGTGATGAGAAAAGGTTTAGACCTTATTAAATCAGAATGTTTCTAATAAATTAATTGAATAATCATTAAAAATTCTAAAAAGTGAAGTTTTTAAGAAAAATATTCGACAACGCACACCACAGTTTGAATAAATCGGAGAAAACGAAAAAGTTTTTTCCTTTGGTAGATGCGTTAGATACGTTGTTATTTACACCGAATCATACAACAGGTAAATCAGGAGCACATTTGAGAGATGCCATTGATTTAAAACGTACCATGATGATTGTCATCATTGCTTTGATTCCTTGTTTATTATTTGGAATGTATAATGTGGGTTACCAACATTTCAGAGCGTTGGGCGAAACAGTAGGTTTTGGAGATATCATTTTACATGGTATTATTAAAGTTTTACCTCTTGTGATTGTTTCTTATGCAGCTGGTTTAGCTGTTGAGTTTGTTTTTGCTATCAAAAACGGACATTCTGTACAAGAGGGATTCTTGGTTTCAGGGATGCTTATTCCTTTAATTATGCCAGTAGATGTTCCACTTTGGATGGTTGCTGTGGCTACCATATTTGCCGTTATCTTTGCGAAAGAAGTTTTTGGAGGTACAGGGATGAATATAATGAACGTAGCCTTAACAGCTCGTGCTTTCTTATTCTTTGCGTATCCAACTAAAATGTCAGGTGATATCGTTTGGACATCAGGATTAGAAGAAATGAAAGCAAATGGAACTCAATTAGCGGACGGAATTACTGGAGCTACCTCTATGGGAGATTTGGCAGCCTCTAAATTGAAATATGCAGATGCCGTAATTGCAAAAGCTGATGGAAAACCTTTTGAACATTTGATTGAAGAGGGAAATCAAATTGCTGCAAAAGCCAGCTCTATGTGGGATTCATTTTTAGGTCTAGAAGTAGGTTCAGTTGGTGAAACTTCTGCATTAATGTGTTTGATAGGTGCGGTTTTATTGTTAAAAACGGGAATAGCAAGCTGGAGAGTAATGTTTTCTTACTTTTTAGGAGGTTTAGCAATCGCAGGTTTATTGTTTGCTTTTGGAGGTGATTTAAATAATGGTGGAAATCCTTTTTACGCTGTTAATCCAGTTCATCAATTAATGTTGGGAGGTTTTATGTTTGGGATGGTATTTATGATTACCGATCCCGTTACAGCTTGTCAAACTAATACAGGTAAATTTATTTATGGATTTTTGGGAGGTGCTTTAGGTATTTTGATTCGTATGGCCAACCCAGCTTACCCAGAAGGAGTGATGCTTGGAATTTTAATTGCCAACGTTTGTGCTCCAACCATAGATCATATGGTAGTTCAAGCGAACGTGAAAAGAAGAATGAAACGATTAAAAACAGCATAATTAAAGTAATACAATAGAAATTATGGCAATCAATAAAGAAAGTAACGTTTATACAATAGTATTCGCTACAATAATGGTGGCAATTGTAGGTGGTGTGTTGGCTTTTTTGGCAACCTTCTTAAAACCTATTCAACAAGCCAATATAATGAATGAGAAGAAACAAAATATTCTTCAAGCAACAGGCTTTATGGACAAAGCTACTATAACAAGAGAATCGGCTGGTAAAGACTTCGATACCTATGTAACAAGAAGAATTACGATTGATTTCCAAGGTAATATTATCTCTGATAAAAAAGCTAGTGATAAAATTGATGGTGCTGATGATGCTTTCAATATTGATATGAGAAAAGAATACAGCAATATTAAAGATAAAAAAGCTCGAAAATATCCAATTTTTGTTTGTGAAAAAGATGGTCAAACCGTTTACGTGTTGTCTTGCAGTGGAAAAGGATTATGGGATGATGTTTGGGGGTATGTAGGATTAGCTTCAGATGGAAAAACTATAAAATGTACCATTTTTGACCACAAAGGAGAAACTCCTGGGTTAGGTTCTGTAATTGCTGAAGCTAAATTTCAAGATGGATTTGTAGGGAAAAAAATAGCAGATGAAGCAGGAGCATATAAACCAATTATGGTTGTTAAACCTGGTCAGCCGTTGGACTCTGACCAAAAAGTAGATGGTTTGTCTGGAGCTACATTTACTGCGAAAGGAGTAGATGAAATGATGTCAAGAAACTTTGAGGTATATTACAATTTCTTCCAAAAGAACGCTGCAGAATTTATTAAATGATTGAGATTTCGAAATACTTAAATTAGAAACGTTATGAGTAAAGATTCATTATTTTCACCAAAAAATAAAAAACTGATTACTGATCCTCTTGGAGATAGTAACCCTGTTACCATTCAAGTATTAGGTATATGTTCGGCATTGGCTGTAACGGTACAAATGAAAAATGCTTTGGTAATGGCCATAGCTGTTACGTTTGTAGTTATTATGGGTAACGTGGTTGTATCAGCTATGCGTAATATCATTCCTCCACGTATTCGTATTATTGTACAATTAGTGGTTGCAGCATTCCTAGTAATCGTTGTAGATCAAATTTTGAAAGCCTATTTATACGATGTATCTAAACAATTATCGGTATTTGTTGGTTTAATTATTACTAACTGTATCATTATGGGACGTTTGGAAGCTTTTGCTTTAGGAAACAAACCTTGGCCTTCTGCATTAGATGGTTTAGGAAACGGAGCAGGATACGGTATAATGTTAATCATCATATCTTTCTTCAAAGAATTAATTGGATCAGGTAAATTAATGGGATTCGATATTCTAGGCTCAACTGGGTATGTAAATAATGGATTGATGTTATTACCTCCTTCCTCTTTATTTATTGTGGCTTTAATTATTTGGTACCAAAAAGTAAGAAACCCTAAATTAATTGAAGCTTAATTATTAATAAATTGATATATACTAATCTTAAAAATTTACACTAATGGATTATATAAATATTTTTATCAGAGCAGCCTTTATTGACAATATGATTTTCACGTTCTTCTTTGGAATGTGTTCATATTTAGCTGTTTCCAAATCGGTAAAAACGGCTGTAGGTTTAGGTGCTGCAGTAATTTTCGTATTGGGTGTTACTACACCCGTTAACTGGTTGC
Organism: uncultured Flavobacteriales bacterium; assembly: GCA_964419055.1. Taxonomy (GTDB): domain Bacteria; phylum Bacteroidota; class Bacteroidia; order Flavobacteriales_D; family Parvicellaceae; genus CAYQNU01. The sequence goes on from CAYQNU010000014.1 coordinate 8,791, forward strand.
TTGAAACCTATGTATTGAAAGAAGGTGCATTATCTTGGTTGGGACCAGAATATGCCGCTTATGATTTAAGTTTCTTGAGCTTTATTATGTTCATCGCAGTTATTGCTTCTATAGTTCAATTAGTAGAAATGATTGTTGAAAAATTCTCACCTTCATTATATGGTGCATTAGGTATATTTTTACCGCTTATTGCCGTGAACTGTGCTATCCTTGGAGGAGCTTTATTTATGCAGCAAAAAGCGTTTACAAATGTTGGTGCATCAACTGTTTATGGTTTAGGTGCAGGATTTGGATGGTTTGTTGCTATTGTATTAATTGCAGCCATCAGAGAACGAATTAAATATTCTCATATCCCACCAGCTTTGAGAGGCGTTGGTATGGCGTTTTTGTTAACAGGATTAATGGGATTAGCTTTCTTAGGTTTCTTAGGGTTTGAATTAAAATAATTACTGAAAGATTAGAAAATATGGATACAGGAATAATTATAATTGCCATTGCCGTTTTCTTAGTAGTGGTGTTAGCGCTCACATCGGTATTGCTTTTTGCAAAAGCGAAGTTGATGCCGTCTGGAAAAATAAAAATTACTATCAATCACGACAAAGTGATTGAAGTAGATGGAGGAGGAACTTTATTATCTACATTAGGTAATGCAGGTATTTTTTTACCCTCTGCTTGTGGGGGTGGTGGTACTTGTTTACAATGCGTATGTCAAGTAAACAAAGGTGGAGGTGAAATTCTTCCAACAGAGATCCCTAACTTTTCTCGTAAACAAATAGCTGATCATTACCGTTTGGGATGCCAAGTGAAAGTTAAAGAGGATATGGATATTCACGTTCACGATGAAATTTTGGGTATTAAAGAATGGGAGGCAACTGTTGTTTCAAATTACAACGTAGCAACATTCATCAAAGAATTCATAGTGGAGATTCCAGAGGATATGAATTATAAAGCGGGTGGATATATTCAAATTAAGATTCCAGCTTGTGAAGTAAAATATTCAGATATGGATATTTCTGCTCATCCACAAGATCACCCAGGTGAACCTCAAAAATTCAAAAAAGATTGGGATAAATTTAACTTGTGGCCTTTGGTTATGAAAAACGAAGAGGAAGTGGTTAGGGCTTATTCTATGGCTTCATACCCTGCCGAAGGTAGAAAAATTATGCTAAACGTTCGTGTAGCTACGCCACCCTGGGATAGAGCTAATAACGGTTGGATGAAAGTAAATCCAGGTGTTGCATCATCTTATATCTTTAATTTAAAAGTTGGTGATAAATGCTTAATTTCAGGTCCTTATGGAGAGTTCTTTATCAATGAAAGTGATGCTGAAATGTTATACATTGGTGGTGGAGCAGGAATGGCACCAATGCGATCGCATCTATATGAATTGTTCAAAACCATCAAAACTGGTAGAAAAGTAACGTATTGGTACGGAGGTAGAAGTAAAGGCGAGTTGTTCTACATTCACTACTTTAGAGACTTGGAAAGAGATTTTCCTAACTTTAAATTCTATTTGGTATTATCTGAGCCGTTGCCAGAAGACAATTGGCAAGTAATGAAAGATACCAACGATAGTGGAGATGGATTTGTAGGATTTGTTCACCAAGTGGTAATTGATCAATATTTAAGTAAACACGATTCACCAGAAGATATTGAATTCTATTTCTGTGGACCACCTATGATGAACAATGCCGTTGTAAAAATGTGCGATGATTGGGGTGTTCCAAAAGAGAATGTTCGTTTTGACGACTTCGGAGGATAGACCATAATTATTTTATGTTAAAAGCAAGCTCAAACTGTACTGTTTGAGCTTTTTTGTTTTTAAGTTAAAATATTGGATTGACAATATTTTGTTATTGACGCTTTTATAATTATAACTGTTAAAACTAAATTTTTAAATTCATTAATTTTTAATTCTAAAGATTTAAATCGTTTTATTTATATTTGAGTTATAGTTATTCCAACTTTTTTTCCTAAATTTCGCATTCAAATGTTAGTTGATAGTCTATTGCGAAAGTTGAAAATACATTATATTTCACTTATTATTCTCGCTTTACTGCTTGTAAAAAGTAGTTTAGGACAATCTCATGCTGCCTATCATTTTATCGAAAATAAAGGTCAATGGCCAACTAACGTAAACTATAAAGCCGATCTTAAAAGTGGTTTTTTATATCTTGAAAATGATGGGTTGCTTTTTGATTTGTGTGATGGAGCTGCATTTAGTAAATACGTCAGAGGTCATTATGATAAATCCTTAAAAACAGAATTAGAATCTCTTAAATGGCACAGTTATAAAGTTAAATTTGTTGGCGGTCAACTCAATACGTCTAAACGCACCGATCTAAAAACCGAACATTATTACAACTACTTTTTGGGAAGTGATAGTTCTAAATGGGCCAGTGAGGCCTATGGATATGGCGAGGTTATTTATGAAAATGTATATTCGAATATTGATTTCAAAATGTATTCGCAGTTGTTTAATTTGAAATATGATTTTATTGTAAAACCCAAAGGAAATCCCAATCAAATTAAATTGCACTACGAAGGGGTAGATAAAATAGCTATCATTAAAGGTAAATTGCATATTTATACACAAGTAAATCACGTCATCGAAGATAGCCCTGTAGTGTATCAAATTGTAGATGGTAAAAAGGTTGAAATAGCGGCTCAATATCGAGATTATGGAAACAATACCATTGGGTTTGAATTATTAGGCAAATACGATTCTTCCAAAGAATTAATAATTGATCCTACATTGATTTTTTCTACCTATTCGGGTTCGTTTTCTAATAATTTTGGTTACACGGCTACCTTTGATTCAAAAGGGTTTTTATACTCTGGAAGCTCCGGTTTTGGAAATGCATACCCAACTACCATTGGGGCTTACGATGTTTCTTTTAACAACGGTATTGTTGATATGGCCATTTCAAAATTTGACACTACCGGTCAGTTTTTAATTTTTTCAACCTATATAGGAGGTAATAGCGATGAATTACCGCACAGTTTGATAGTAAACAGTTTTGATGAATTGTTTATTTTTGGTACCACTAGCTCGTCAAATTACCCTACTACCACAAGTTGTTATGACAACACCTACAACGGAGGTACGCCTAATAATTTAACCAATGGACTTGGAGTTAATTATGTTAATGGATCGGATATAGTAGTGAGTAAATTAAATGCTGCGGGTTCGGTTTTAATGGCTTCTACGTATATTGGTGGTTCACAAAACGATGGACTTAATTCAACCAATAACAATGCTACCCTGAATATTCTTCGGTATAATTATGCCGATGAAGTAAGGGGAGAAGTGGATATCGATAATAACAATAATATTTACATTGCAACTTGTACTCGAAGTGCCGATTTTCCTACGACTTCTGGAGTGTTTCAACCTACATATGGTGGTGGCGCGTTAGATGGAGTGGTGATGAAATTTGATAATAACCTTCAAAATTTGATTTGGTCAACCTTTTTAGGAGGTCCGTTACACGATGCCATTTATTCACTAGCTCTCGACAATAACGATGATATTTATGTAACGGGTGGAACGGAATCGAGTTTGTTTCCATTCACTACAAATGCTTTAGATACCGTTTATAATGGTGGTCGTTGTGATGGATTTGTGACGCATATTCAACAAAATGGTAGTCAAATCATCAGTTCTACTTTTGTAGGGACCGCTGCGTATGACCAAAGCTATTTTGTGGAATTAGATCGATATGATAACGTTTATTTATTAGGTCAAACTGAAGCTACCGATTCTAGCTTTATTAAAAACGTTACGTTTGCCAATTATGGTAGCGGCCAATTTGTTACAAAGTTAACTCCCCAACTGGATTCTATTATTTATTCAACAGTTTTTGGGTCGGGTTCAGGAATAAATATTTCTCCAACTGCTTTTTTAGTGGATTTGTGCAATAAAATGTATCTAGCAGGGTGGGGTGGAGCCGTAAATAATTTAACGACTTTGGACAATAATGCGGGATATACTTTTGGAATGCCCATTACCACAGATGCCATTCAAAGTACTACCGATGGTAGTGATTTTTACATTATGGTGCTAGAGGATGATGGGTCAGGTGTGGTATATGGATCTTATTTTGGAGGTGCTGTGAGTGCCGAACACGTAGACGGTGGTACCAGTAGATTTGACAATAAAGGAAAGGTGTATCAAGCTATGTGTGCGGGATGCGGTAATAATTCAGATATGCCAATTAGTGCGGGTGCCTTATCAGCAACCAATAACAACAGTTGTAATTTGGGTGTTTTTAAAATGGATTTTAACCTTCCTGTTGTAGTAGCTGATTTTGATGTAGACCCTATTGGTTGTGCACCTTTTACTACTCAATTAACCAACACGAGTTTATCTCAATTGAATACTAGTTTCTCTTGGAATTTTGGAGACAACACGTTTTCTTCTGTTGAAAATCCAACACATACCTACACAACCCCTGGAACATATACCATTACCTTGATTTTGCAAGATACGGCAACTTGTAATTTTGGAGATACCATCCAAAAAGAGATAATCATTTTAGGCAATTCGGTGTCTACACTTCAAACAGAAGAGATATGCCAGGGGGAGCAAGTTCAAATTGGTATTTTACCGGTTGGAAATCCTGCCATTACCTATCAATGGTTGCCCAATCAGTTCTTAACAGATCCAACCATTTCTAATCCTTTTTCCAATCCTAACAACACGATTCAATATACTTTATTGATTTCAGACGGTATTTGTACGGATACGGTACATCAAACTGTTCAGGTAAATATACCTCAATTGGCCGTTTCAAACGACACTATTTTGTGTACTCCCAATGAGGTCGTTACGCTTTTAGCCAATTCTTTTGGCACGAGTTCAACGTATCAGTGGTCTTCTACGAATCAGTTTTTAGATCAACTTAATTCAAACCTTACCGATAATTTTATAACGGTAAGCCCTTCAGTAAATACTACCTATTACGTGCAAATCGAAAACGGTGGTTGTTTTGCAATAGACAGTGTTTTTGTACAAATTGCAGCATCCTCTTTGCAATTATCCAGTGATGCCGTTATTTGTATAGGCGACTCTGTTGTTTTGAATGCCCAAAGCGCTTCACCCAATGATATTTTACAATTTGTATGGTCTCCTGCATCAATTATTTCTGGAAGTGTTATAGGATCATCTGTAACAGTAGAGCCAACAACTTCTCAATATGTATATGTAACGGCTACCAACAGTGTAGGGTGTATCATTCAAGATTCGGTATTTGTTGGAGTGGACAATTTACCGATTACAAATGTGAATGCCACCGCCTCTGCCGACACTATTTTTGAAGGCAATACAGTGCAATTAAATGTTACTCCTTCGGGATATTCGTATAGTTGGACACCCGTTGAAGGTTTGAATAATGCCACTATACAAAATCCTGTTGCTACTCCTGGACAAACCACCACCTATTATGTGACGGTAAGTTCTAATGGTTGTAGTAAACTAGATTCGGTAACTATTTTTGTCAAGGAAGTCGTTTGTGGACCACCTGATTTATTCATTCCGAATGCCTTTACACCAAATGTGGATAATAAAAACGACCATTTATATGTAAGAGGCAACAACCTTACTGAAGTGATATTTAGAATTTATGATCGTTGGGGAGAGTTGGTATTTGAAACCTATGACCAAAGCATTGGATGGGATGGAACTTTCAAAGGGAAACCGTGTGATCCTGCCGTTTTTGTGTATTATGTAGAAGTGTTGTGCGTTGACAACGAAAAGTATTTTGAGAAAGGAAATATTACGTTGATTCGATGATGATGGATTAATTAAATTATCTATTTTTTTGATATTTAACTAAAAAAAATTTCTGATTGTCGTTATTCAATGAATTACTTTTAAACGAATAACACTTATTTCAATTGTATGGGAATCCAAATTTCCTCTTCGGAGTTGGGGTCGTTGTTGATGTATTTGTCACCCAACACTTCAAAATGCGGTCTATGATCCAATGCATAAATAGAGGATGGGAGCCAAGTACCCAAAATGTATTGAAAAATGGAAGGGTCGGTGTTCAACCCTTTGTAATCAAAAACGGCATATAAACCGCCCAGCAAAATCATCGTTTCCAGTTCCTTAGGAATGGCATCAAAAGAGGAGACTTCCACAGCAGCCCAACGTTCGAATTCATTGGTGGGCTTAAAATCAACAAAATGATTGGGTGCGTAATTAACCAACGAGATTAAATCTTTAGTCACACTATTGTTGATTTCTCCTCTTTTAGGCATAAATTGCCGCCATAGCTCACCAATGGTATAATTTACAAAACTCATCGTTTGCCGCATACCCACCAATTTTTTTTCGGTTAAGGTTTCTATTCTAGGCGTTATGTTTGAAGTGTTCATTTGGGTTGACGTTTTGGATAATAAGTTATGGGTATTCAAATCCAAATTCGAAGTAAATCAATTTGTCATCACAGAAAGTATAAGTTGCATAATAGATAGGCATATTGTTGCTTTTTAAGATTTTTGTTTTACTATCTTTTGGATTTTCAATTCTATAATAAATCTCAATACAGTTTTCTGTACTTTCAACTACAGTATAGCAATTTCCAAGTTTGTCAACAACTTGCTGTTTTGACAACCCAAGTTTAATTCCTTTTTCCGTTTGAAAAGTCTCTACTTTTAGTTGTTTATATCCGTATTTAGCTTTGGTTGAATTAGAAACGCTGAATACAGAAATTTGGTTTTTTCCATCTCCTGGATGTTGAGTCAATGTTAGAGTTTCAGTATCCATAAGAGAATAGAAATGATATTGTTCTTTTTCATCAATTTTATTATCTATACCTATGACTTGGTCAGCACTTTTGGAATTTTTCAATATAATCCCGTTTATTGAATTATCGGGATAAAGAAAGTCACAGTTTTTGTTTTTTAGTCTTTCAATTGCTTCACTTAGTAGTCTCAAGTGTTTGTCTGGTTCGGGCATAAATTCAAGTCTGTCGCTTTTACTTACAGCTTTTGTTTGTAAATTATTGCAGCTTATTATTAAGAAAGCAAGAATTAGAGTTAATAAGGGTAAGTTCATTTCAAATGTTTTTTATTAAAATATAGGGTATAAAAATCAAGTAAACCATAATTAGAAAGATTGCGACTATCAAGTATGATTTCTGAAAATCAAATCGTTCTTTTTTTACTGCATTCCTAAAAAGCACAAATAATCCTAACAAAAGAATCACTAAATCAATCGTTACCATTGCTAATAGAGTGAAGTTAGAATACATTCTTGGTCCTGCAGCTGGTTCTATACAACATAACCAACCCAGTATTAAACTTAAGACATATAATCCAACTGTCAATCCACTTGTAATTATTAAAACTAGGCTAAAGTGGAGAAAGTTTAATTTTTGAGAAAATATGTTTTTCAAATCATTCATTTTTAATACTTTAAGTTCCTGTTTAACAGGCTAATAATTTATCGTTTTAAAATTTATTTATCTTTCTTTCTGAACTATCAAGAAAAATCGGAAGTTGAAAATAAAGATTTGGTTTTTAATTAACCAACAATATCAATGTTAATATACACCATTTTTGATACCTTCTGTTTTGGCATAAATTGCTTCGAAGGTACGTCAATAATTTATTTAGTAAAATTTAAACAATACAACATTTTATCTAAGGGTATTTTCTATTATTTGGAATGAATTAATTTTTCATTAATTCTCCATGGTTTCGGAAAGAAAACCCATTTGTCATTAACATAACAAAAAACTTTAAAGCTTATTCCAAATTCTGATTTTTCGTTTTCAAGAAATGTAACCTCATAAAATTCAACATTATAATTAAAATACCCTTTTTGTGCTAATTCAACTAATCCTCCAGCAATGTTGTTTACGCCATTATTAAGCACCATAGTATTTGTTTTAATTACTCGAAAGCTTTTCTTGCTTGGATAAAGAGGTTGTAGATGTTCTTTTGTCAATACTTCAAATTGCGTGCAGTACATTGCGAAGAACTTTTTATAAATCGACTTGTCAAAAATGGCTTTACAATCCAAAAGAGTTGGGTGGGCATTAAGAAGTAAATTGTTTAAGCTGGCATTTTCTTTTAGGTACTGACTGAAATATTCATTAGGACTCGGGAAAATTTGATTTGAATTCTCTTTTTCAAATTCGTTAAGAGTATTTAGAAATTCGGTTTTATGTTTATTCCACCTAGATACCTTTTTTTCGGTTTCAAAGTGATTAGTTAATTCTTCAAATAACTCGTCAAGGTCAGCGGATTTGTCAATTCTTGATGCTTGTTTGACATTTAAAAGAAGCCCTAGTGATTCAAATCCAAGTTTTGGAAAAATCAGCTGTCTTATCTTTAAATTATCTATAGCCCAAGATGCTCCCATTTCATTCAAACATACTTCACTTCTTTTATAATTTTCACTTATCATTAAAAAAGAAAAGTTCGCAGTTAATAGATTTTTTCTAATATGATTTCTGAAATCTTCTCCTGTTTTAATGCCAAGTCCGTCAATTGAAGTACAAAACACTTGGTCATATCTCAATCCACACCCAAGTATTAATATTTTTTCAATGAATTGTTCAATAATGAAATGGTCTTTGGACGAATGACTTATAAAAATTGAGGATGATTTTTTTTCTATTTTAAGTTCAGTCATATTTTTTTCCATGTTAAAATGATTTGAAAACCCACCTTTTTTAATAAATCGAGAAGTATTTGAGTTGATTTCTAAGGACTTATATTCTTTACTTTCGTCAAGAATGTTGCCAATATTTTCTTTTGATTGGCAGAAATCAATAATGAAATTCTTTAAAAAAATATAATCATCAGTTAATATATTTAATTTGTTAGAAATATATAAATCGCTAAAATTTTTGTTTTTATGTACTACATAAAAATTCAAAATCTCATCTAACTTTGATATTTCCTCGCTTTTTAATTCCATTATATTATTGACTTTTTACAATTCATTAAAAACAAAAATAGTCAATTTAGGTCTAATCATCTTGGAATTAATTTTTCTTTGGAAACATAATTAATTCTTAAAACTATTTAACCTAACAATAGAATCAAAAAACATCAAAGATTATTGATTAATTGTTTTTATTTGTGTTATTTATTTTAAAACCCTAAAAATAAACTTTGTAACATAAAAAAGTAGCACTAAAATAGCTAAAATTAGAAATCCAAAATTTTTAATTAAAATAATCATAACTAAAATAAATACAACTACCAAAATGACAGTTAAAAAGTCAACAGAATATGATTTTTGTTTAACTTTCTTCTTCTTTACATGCGATTGATTAATTTTTATTTCATTAAAATCACTTGAAGATTTATTTTGGGTTTCATCATTTTCAATATTATTTTGTATGTTATTTATTTTGCTTTTTAGATTATTTATCTCGTTTACTAATTCTTTTTCGCGAAGATTTTTTTCCTTGATTGTTTTTTTATAACTCGTAATTATTTTAGTGTAGTTACTTACAATAGCAGAATAATCTTCATAAGTAACGTTAAAATGACTTGAACTTGTTTTGTTTAAATTTGGGTTGTAATTTTGTCTTTTTTGAGGGTCAGATAGAGTTTCATATGCTTCGTGGAGTAGATTGAAAATTACATTAGATTCTTTCGAATTATTATGCAAATCAGGATGTAAAATTTTACTTAATTTTCTGTAAGCTTTTTTGATGTCATCAATAGATGCATTTTCTTCAATTTGTAAAATTTGATAGTATGTGAGCATATTGGATGCAATTATAACAATTTAATTAAGATTTCATTTTAAAAGATTTCATTTTTGAAAGTTCCCCATCTCTAAATAAATGTTAAAACACCTTCTCCAATTATACTATCAAACTAATTGATTTCGATTGAGAGGCTAATAATTCTTCATTTTTTTCTGCCAGGTTTTTAGGTGTTCTTTTGTTTTATAGTAGTTTAATAAGTTTAATTTGTTTGCATTTTCAAACTAACTTTCTTATCTTTGTATCATCTTATTCCCATTAGTCCCTGAAGCAATTCAAACTAGTGGGTTTCGTTTTTTATAGGCCTACCATTTTAAACGTAATCATTTTTACTTTTTGCATTTCTTCAATTGTCCATTTCAAAAAAATATTTTGCTCTGTAATTAAAAGACTTTATAGAGATAATTATTTTCCAAATTTACATTTATTTGCAATTCAACTAATTTCTACAAGCTAAATATATTATTTGAAACCGTTCCCCAAATCCAAACATTTGTTAAAAACACCTTACTCAATATACTATTACACTAATTAATTCGTTTGGGAAGCTATTATACTAAGTTTGATTGTGTATAATTTAAAAAAGTGTAACTTTGCACGAATTTATTCAAAAAACTCAATAAATTCAAGATATGTCATTTGATACTAGTAAAATTGTAGGAGAAGGATTGACCTATGACGATGTGTTGCTCATTCCTGCTTACTCAGAGGTGTTGCCTCGTGAAGTTGATTTAAGCACTCATTTTTCAAAAGGAATTGCCCTCAAAGCACCCATCGTAGCTGCGGCTATGGATACCGTTACCGAAAGTGCATTGGCTATTTCCATTGCTCAACAAGGCGGCATTGGTGTCATTCACAAAAATATGTCGGTTGAGGCCCAAGCGCAAGAAGTACGTAAAGTAAAACGTTCGGAAAGCGGTATGATCATCGATCCCATCACGTTGAGCACCAATGCGAATATGGGTGATGCTTTAAATCTCATGTCTGAAAATAAAATTGGAGGAATTCCCGTAGTTGATGACCAAAACAAATTGGTAGGAATTGTTACCAACCGTGATTTGCGTTTTGAGAAAAACCCAGCTAAGAAGATTGTGGAAATTATGACCACTGAGAATCTTATCACCGCTACAGATTCGGTGAGTTTGCACGATGCTGAGGAGATTTTACAAGAATTTAAAATTGAAAAATTACCCGTTGTAGATAAAGACTACAAACTCATCGGGTTAATTACCTATAAAGATATTATTAAAGTAAAAGAATACCCAAACAGTTGTAAAGATTCGTTTGGTCGTTTGCGTGTAGCTGCTGCCGTAGGGGTAAGTGGAGATACTATGCAACGCACTGAAGCGTTAGTAAAAGCAGGTGTTGATGCCATCATTATTGATACTGCTCACGGGCATTCAAAAGGGGTTATTGAAGTATTAAAAACAGTAAAAGCTGCTTTTCCAGAGTTGCAAGTAGTGGTAGGAAATATTGCTACAGGTGAGGCAGCGTTAGCCTTAGTAGCTGCTGGTGCCGATGCTGTAAAAGTAGGTATTGGTCCGGGTTCCATTTGTACTACACGTGTTATTGCAGGAGTGGGAGTTCCACAATTTACTGCAGTTATGAATGTAGCACAAGCATTGAAAGGAACGGGTGTTCCGTTAATTGCCGATGGAGGAATCCGTTATACAGGTGATATCGTGAAAGCCATTGCTGCAGGAGCACACACGGTGATGATGGGAAGTATGTTTGCTGGAACAGAGGAATCACCCGGTGATACCATCATCTTTGAAGGACGTAAATTCAAATCGTATAGAGGAATGGGGTCGTTAGAAGCTATGCAAAAAGGCAGTAAAGATCGTTATTTCCAAGATGCTGAGGATGATGTTAAAAAATTAGTACCAGAAGGTATTTCAGGAAGAGTACCCTTCAAAGGAAAGTTAAAAGAAGTAATGCATCAGTTGGTAGGAGGATTGAGAGCCGGAATGGGTTATTGCGGAGCCAAAAACATTGAAGACTTAATGGAAAATGGTAAATTTATTCGCATCACCAATTCAGGTATCAAAGAAAGCCATCCGCATGATGTGACGATAACCAGAGAAGCACCAAATTATACGGTTAAATAGGGTTAATCAGTTAAAGGGTTATTCGGTTAATCAGTTAAAAGGTTGTTCAGTTATTCGGTTGGTTGAGGAAGGTTTGAGGTTGGTTGGTTCTAAATGTTGAATAAATATAAGTTAAGTGATTAAAAAAGTAACGTATTTAAATTAAAAATGTGGTTTCGACAAGTTCAACCACAGAAAGAAAGGAAAAAAAATCTAGCATCTAGGATCTAATATCTACAATCTAGTGTCTAGTATCTAAAATCTAAAATAAGTAAAAAATGAAAAAAGTTCTATTCTTATTAAGTATTGTAATGGCTAATTTGGCCTTTGCTCAAAGCAATGACCCCGTTATTATGACAATTAATAATAAGTTTGTCTATAAGTCAGAGTTTGAGCGTATTTTTTGGAAAAACAAAAAAGAAACAACCACCAATCAAAAGGAGTTGGATGAATATTTGGATTTGTTCATCAAATTTAAATTGAAGGTGGAAGCGGCAAAAGAAATGCGTTTAGACACCGTTAAAAAATTCAAAGACGAATTCAGTGGGTATCAAGCTACCTTACAACGACCCTATTTGGTGGATACAACCGTAAATGAGGCGTTGGTGCAAGAAGCTTATTACCGCACCATTAATGAGTTGAGAGCTTCACATATTTTAATTTTAGTGGCTCAAGATGCAGCTCCTGCTGATACATTGGCTGCTTTCAAAAAAATAACTTCAATTATGGATGAAATCAACAAAGGAAAAATTTCTTTTGACGATGCTGCTATCAAATATTCTGAAGATAAATCGGCTGCAACCAACAAAGGAGACTTAGGTTATTTTTCAGCTTTTAGAATGGTATATCCTTTCGAAGATGCTGCATACAAAACACCCATTGGATCCATCTCAAAACCATTTAGAACACAGTTTGGTTACCACATCGTAAAACCTGTGGATATGCGCAAAACACGTGGTAGAGTTAAAGTAGCTCACGTAATGGTGCGTGTTGGTGCCGATGCCACCGAACAAGATAAAGCAAATGCACGCAAAAAAATTGACGAAATTTATGAGAAAGCTTCGAAAGGAGAAGATTTTTCAATCTTAGTTCGTGATTATACCGATGATCGTAATTCAGTAAAGAAAAACGGAGAGTTAGAATGGGTTGAAGCAGGTAGATATTATGCCGAATTTGAAGAAGCTTCATTTGCTTTAGCTAAAGATGGAGATATTTCTCGTCCAGTTTTGACTCCAGCAGGATGGCACATCATCAAACGATTGAAATTCCAACCCATTGATGATTTAGAGACTATGCGCAACGAATTGAAGAATAAAATTCAACGTGATTCTCGTGCTCAAAAAACAAGAAACAGTTTTGTCAATAAATTAAAAGTTGAATACAAATATACGTTAGACAAAAAGAATTTTGATGCTTTTGTGGCTACAGTAGACATTACGTTGGCCGACAACAAATGGTTGAGAACCAATTCCAGAACTGCTGCATTGAATGGTAATTTATTTACGTTTGCCGACAAAACGTATACTCAACAAGATTTTGCTAAATATGTAGAAGAATCACAAAGTTTTACAAAAGGTAATTCCATTCCTGAGTATTTGAATATGGCTTTGGATAGATACGTTGCAGGGGAATTAATTGAATTTGAGAAAACTCGATTAGAAGCAAAATATCCTATGTATCGTGAATTATTGAACGAATACCGTGAAGGCATTTTGTTGTATGAAATCAACGATATGAAAGTATGGTCTTATGCCTTAAAAGATTCGGTGGGGATGCGAAGTTTTTATGATGCTAAAAAATCAGAATATAAATGGGAAGATAGAGTAGACGCGCGTATTTTTATAGCAACCGACAAAAAAGTAAGTGATCAAGCCTACAAATTATTGAAAAAAGGTAAATTGAGAAGTGATTCTATCGTTAATTTATTGAACGTAAATTCTCAATTAAACATCAAATTTGAAAGTGGTCGTTACGAAATTTCTAAAAATGAATATACCAAAAACATTAAATGGGTAGCAGGATTGAATAAACCTGTTCTTTATGATGGCCGATATGTAATCGTAGTGATTGATAAACAAATACCATCCGAGCCTAAAAAATTGGAGGAAGCAAAAGGCTTTTATATTGCTGCTTACCAAGATTATTTAGAGAAAATGTGGATTGATGAATTGCGTACTAAATATCCAGTAGAGGTAAATAAAGAAGTATTGTACTCTATCAAATCACGCTAATTACTAAATTGAAAAAGTCTTTTTTACATATCACATTTGCTGTATTGTCACTTTCATGGGTATCCTGTGATACGGATATGGAGGAAGAAGTGGATGGTGTGAAAATAGCTAAAGTAAATGAAGCGTATTTGTTAGAAGAACAGTTGCTGCGCGATTTTCCAGATGAATTGACGGGTGAAGACAGCATCAATTTTAGAAATCAATACATCGATAATTGGGTAAAGGAACAAGTGTTGTTGCAAACGGCTGAAAATGAATTGCCTGAAACCAAAAAAGACGTAGATTATCAATTACAAAAATACCGTAATTCGTTACTCATTTATGAATACGAAAAGCAATACATCAGCGAACGTTTAGACACGAATGTGGCATTTTCAGAAATTGAAAAATTCTATAACGAAAACCAAGATGAGTTTTTTTTGAGGGATTTTATCGTAAAAACGGTATATGCTAAATACACTAACAATACGCCTGATTTGGATAAGGTTGGTAAATGGTATAAATACAAGTTGCCTGAGGATGCCTTCAAAATGAAAGAACACATCGATAATTACGCAGTGAAATCTTATTATGACACCACCAATTGGATGTATTTTAGTGATGTTTTGAAAGATATTCCGTTGCAGGATTTTAATAAATCGACTTTTATAAAGAATAAAAAAGAAGTAATGTTTGAAGAAGGGGAATTTGTTTATTTCTTGAATATCTTAGATTACAAATTGAAAGACGAATTATCTCCTTTAGAGTTTGAAAAGGATAGGATTAAAAGCATAATTTTAAATATGCGAACCAATGAAATACGCAAAAGTCTTAATGAGCAATTATATCAAGATGCACTCGATTCCAAACAAATTGTAATTTATTCCAATTAATTTAACTAAATGAACTACTTAAAAATATCTTTTTTCACACTTTTATTGGCTTTAGTTACCAATACATCCTCAGCACAACAAGTCATTGACAAAGTGGTAGCTGTGGTAGGAAACCGCCCCATCTTTTTGTCGGATATTGAAGAACAAAAAGAACAAGCCCGTCAACAAAATATACCCTTTACAAAAGAATTGGATTGTCAAATTTTGGAAGAATTGATGTTTGAAAAATTGTTGATTCATCAAGCAGAAATTGACAGTTTGGAAGTAACAGAGGCTGAAGTAAATCAAGAATTGGAGCAACGTATTCAATATTTTGCTTCGCAGATGAAAAACGGTATTGAAGATTTAGAGAAATTTTATGGTAAATCCATCAATGAAATAAAAGAAGAATTTTTTACTCAAATTGAAGATCGTTTGAAAAGTGAGCGTATGCGTTACAAAATTACCGAAACCGTAACCATTAGCCCGAAAGAAGTAACCAAGTTTTATAAATCATTTCCCGAAGACAGTATTCCCTTAATCAACAGTCAAGTTGAATTTGCGCAGATTTTAATCGAACCAAAAGTAACTCCTGCTGAAAAGTTGGCATTAAAAAATGAATTGAATGAGATTCGAAATAAAATCATTGCGGGTAAATTGAGTTTTAATATTGCCGCTAAAAGTTATTCTTGTGATCCAGGTTCGGCCAAAAATGGTGGCGACTTTGGATGGGTTGGGAGGGGCCAATTTGTACCTGAGTTTGAAGGAGTAGCCTATACTTCAGAAATAGGTAAAGTATCGGAAGTTTTTGAAACTACTTATGGATACCATATATGTATTATTGAAGAACGCAGAGGGGAGCAATTCAAAGGTCGTCATATACTTTTGTGCTTCAAACCTTCCTCTGATGAGTTAATCAAAGCAAAAATGAGATTAGATAGTATCAAAAATCAAATAAGTTTGGGTACATTAACTTGGGAAGATGCTGTTATAAAATTCAGTACTGACGACAATACAAAAGGTACCAAAGGTTTGCTTTATAATGAGAGAGGAGGTACATCCGCCTGGGACATGCAAGAATTAGATCCCATCACTTTTAAAGCTATTGATGATTTAGCCATTGGTCAAATTTCAAAACCACAACTTACCGAAACCATGAATGGAAGTGCTTATGTTATGGTTAAACTAATTTCACGAACACCTCCACACAAGGCCAATTTAAAAGATGATTATCAAATGATTCAAAGTTATGCCCTCTCTGATAAAAAAGCAAAAGCGGTAGATACTTGGATAAATGGAAAAATTGGTGATATTTATATTCGAATAGACACAGAATACAGGGATTGTAAATTCAATTACGAATGGTTACCTAAAAACTAGAATTTACGGTTATCTTTCGTTTCAGTGTATTCTTATTGACAAATAGGCAATCATTTTGAGAGTTATTGAATAAAGGACAACAAAACTACTATAGAAAATAAACTACTTCTCATTCTTGGGATGCACGGTTGAGATTTTCAATAAATTAGTACATTCTATAGTTTCTCAGCCTTCCTTATTTATGCAATTCCGTTCAATAACCTTTTTTAGGTCTAACGACTTTGATGTTTTGGCCAGTTCTATTTTTTTTATAGGGAATGTAGCTCCAAAGTGAATCGAAAAATGATTATCGGTTTGTGTAATCACTTGAATTTGTTTCCAAGGAATGATTTTAAAATCAAACTTGGATCCTACTATGATTCCCAATTGAGCGATACCTAAAAGTGGGTTTCGTTTAATCAATAACTGCAAACCAATGGCGAGTATTCCTCCTAAACCGTATTCATAATATAGAGAATCTAACTCTATATTTGCCTTCATACGCAAATAAAAGTGCAATAGGGTAGCTATGAGCATAATTCCATTTACAATGACCGTATAAAGAAGATTACGATGAATGGATTTGCCGTAAGTTAGTTCTTGAATGATTTTTACATCAACCATAACGAAGTTTTTGGTCATTTTGTAAAATAGAAAACCTACCAACAAGGCAAGGAATCCAATTGCAAGGTAACCGTTAGTTCCAATAATATCAACGAAATCATAAATTATATAAGCTAGAATAAGCAACAACATCATCCATTGCATGGATAATTCTTGCATAACGGTATATAAGGGAACTTTTCGCATAGGGTATTTTGAAAAAAAAAGAGAGACGTAAGCCTCTCTTCTAAATTAGTTTATAAATAGTTGTTAGTCTTCATCACTATCACCATCGTCATCATCAGCAGGTTCATCAGCAGTATCATATGAATCATCTTCTTCTTCCTCTTCTCCAAATTCTGCATCACCAAATTTATCAGCATATTCTTCTTGCACATCCACTTTAAGCATACCATCGCTATCGTAATCTTCATCTTCATCAATGATATCTTTAGCTTCTTGAATGGTCATTCTAACTAAATAATATTTTTCTTCTGTTTCAAAAGGCAAGGCCATTCTTTTGTTGCCGTCTTTGTCAACGTAACTTACTAAATTTTGATAAAAACCTGAAGGATAAGCCAACTTTATTTGCTTTTGGATATCCTCTTCTAATTTTTCGAAGTCTTTGATTACTCTTGGTTTGCTAACTGCCATAGTAGAATTTTTTGTTGTATTTTGTATGGAATAATAAATTACACGGCAAACTTGCTTATTTTTTTGCAAATACAAAACATAAAATTTATTTTTTTTCGACTAATGTTTATTTTTATTAGTCAAATGAATATTTTTTTTCAAAATAGTGTGATTTTTGAAAAAATAGACACTTTTTTGCCCCAAAAAATTGCCGTAATTCGAACCGGTAATTTTCTATTGGTTAACCACTAAAAAGACCTAATTAATGATTTAACCATTTCTTCATAAAGAAACAGATGAGGTTTCTTCAACCGACATTTTCCAATCTTGGTATTCTTTAGATTGGTGGAATGTCTCATAATTTTTTTGAATGTATTCATCAATAATATTCAATTCATAAATATCAAGATTTAATAATTCTTCAACAAAAAATAATCCTTTTGAATATTCTTTTAATTCAAAATAAGACACAAATAAATAGTCTTTAACTTGCCAAACCTTAGGGGCTAATTCCAATACGGATTTATATTCATTTATTGCTAGTTCAAATTGTTGGAGGTAGTCATAACAATTTCCCTTTTGCAAATGGATTATCCAAGAATTTGGATACTCTTTGCTCAAAAGATCCAAAATATCAAGAGCTTCATAGTAATCAAATTGAAAAATTTTTATTAAGTATTTTTGTAATAGTTTAGTTTTATTGTTCTCAATTTTATTTAATTTATTTTCCAATTTCTTGATGTAGAGATCTTCATTAAGTTCAATTAAAATTGCCAATTCTAATTCCTCCATCAGTTGATTGTTTTCTCTAAAAATAAGTGGTATTTTTTGTAATTCAGAATATGCTTCAGAAGCATTTCCTTCTTGCAATAATTTTTTAATTTGGATTATATCATCAGGATTAATATTATCGTTTTCAGATGATTTTTTACTAAAATCATCTGAAAATTCAATAACTATTTTACTTAAATAACCATCAATCAAAATATTTCTGATATCGATTATATAGATTGTTGAATTTAATTTTGCGATAGTAAATTCTATAAACGTAAGTCCTTCATTTCCATAAAATTGAAAGATTAAAACATCAAAGCCTAAAGTATCTTGATAAGAGTGCAAAAAATCGTGGTATTCATAAAGTTCACTAACTTCTTTATACAAAGTAAACTTAGATTTTGCAATTTCAATATTACCATCTAAATCTTTTAAATATTCTGATAAATCAGTGTTGTTTTGAATACCTCTAAAAATAAACGATTTAAAATCAGTTCTTTCATTTAATGCGACATAATTGCCAATGTACAAGTCTTCCTCAATTTCATGAGCAAATTGAATTATTTCTTGTTCTGGTAAATTTCTTTCAAGGTTATTTAAGTGTTTTCTAATCTTTTCTTCTTCAGACTCACAACTCAACAACAGTAAGAATAAACTAACAATGCACAACCCTACAAACCTCATAAGCTACTATTTATTGAGTTATTGCTTCAACACTTTGGTTCGATTTATTACAGCTCCTTGGTTGAGCATTTCAATGAAATACACACCTCTGCTTCCTTCCAGTTCTATATCCATTTGAGTATTCAAACCAATGATATATCGAGCTATTTCCTGACCTAATGCGTTTCTAATAACGACAACATTTGCAGTGTTGTTTTCATCAAAAAGAATCGTAATGGTTCCATTGGTTGGGTTTGGATATAGTTGAAGTTGATCATTAGAATTTTCTACTAAACCATCTATTGTAACCATCACTTCATAACAATTACTGGTATCGGCACATGTGTTTTGTGTAACTTCTACGGCATAATTTCCATTTATCAAAGGAGTGAAAGAAGCACTCGTAGCTCCACTAATTGCCATATTTCCATTGTCACAATCTAACCACTGGTAGCTGGCCCCAACTGCTGAACTCGTCAAGGTAATTCCACTTTGAGTTACACCTGAATTCACTGAATTAATCGTTAAATTCAACGTTACCACAGAATCACAACCAACTGCATTTTGTAGAATGAAAGTAGGTGTTGTAGTGCTCGAAGTATACGTATTTCCATCAATCCAAGTAAAGGCGTCACAAGCCGTGTGAGAATCTATTCCGTTCGTTGGCTGGTTTATGGTTAAATTAAGTGTTATCGTAGAATCACATCCTGCTGACGAGGTCAAAAATTGAGTGGCTGTAGTATTGGACGTGGTATAAGTAATACCATTACTCCAAGTAAATGAACCACAAGCTACGTGCGTTTCTACTGTACTAACAATGTTTGAAACCGTTAAATTGAGCGTCACTAAACTATCACAACCCACCGAATTGGTCAACATAAAAGTAGGGGTATTGGTACTTGAAAAGTAGGTGTTTCCATCAATCCAATTGAAGGAACCACACGCTGATTGTACATCAACACCTGTTGAAGGTGTATTTATCGTTAAATCTAATGAAATGATACTGTCACAACCATTTGCGGCACCTCCAGGTATGGTGAATGTGGGTGTTGAGGTTGTGTTATGATAAGTATATCCATCTATCCACGTGTAACTTGTACAAGAAGTTTGAACGTCTACACTGGTAGCTGATGGCGTAATTGTAAGGTTCAATGTTACTAAACTATCGCATCCCTGTGAATTGGGTACAATAAAAGTTGCTGTATTGTTTGAACTGGTGTAAGTAATACCGTCAATCCAAGTAAATGAACTACATTCTGTATGATTAGCTACTCCCGAATTAGGCGTGTTGATGGTTAAATTTAATGTAATTAAACTATCGCAGCCCAATGCATTGGTCAACAAATAGGTGTCTGTTGTATTGTTTGAGGTATAGGTCACTCCGTTGATCCAAGTAAAACTTCCACAAGCCACGTGTGTTTGAATAACAGAATTTCCTGCATAAGCATCTCCAACAATCGTCCAGCCTTTAGTTCCCACCAAATTGGTTCTATCAGCCAAAGCCGAACAATATTTTAATCCTTCAGCCCCCAGCGTTCTTCCATTTGGTGCACTGGCATTAAAAGCAATTAATGTAGCGTCATAATTAGCAATGGATAAATCTGTATAACCCAACATACTGGTAAGGTTGGCACCTGCATTGATATTCGGTGCCCAAGCTGCCAAACTTTGGTCAAAATTATTCGCTTGATAAAATAGTTGAATTAAATTGGTGGCAGAGCTTACATTCCAAGCACTTAAATCTTGATTGAACGCACTGGCTTGAAGAAACATTTGAGCCATATTGGTTACATTGCTCACGTTCCAAGCGCTGATGTCTTGGTTAAATGAATAATCCCCAGAAAACATGGAATTCATATTAGTTACAGCTCCGGTGTTCCAAGTTCCAATAGGTTGATTGAACGAACCATTTTGAAAAAACATACTGCTCATATTGGTAACGTTTGCAGTGTTCCAAGAACCAATAGGCTGATTAAATGATACGGCAAAAGCAAACATTTGTGACATATTGGTTACAGCAGCTGTATTCCAAGTGTCAATGTTTTGATTGAAGGCTGTAGCCAAATAAAATAACTGCGACATATTGGTCACTAACCCCGTATTCCAAGTTCCAATAGGTTGATTAAAACTTGATGCTTCATAAAACAGTTGGGTCATATTATTAACCAAACTGGTGTTCCAATTGCCTATCATTCCATCAAAGGCATAGGCTTGATAAAATTGTTGCGACATATTGTTTAAAGAAACAGTATTCCAGCTATTTAAATTTTGATTAAAAACTGGAGCAGCAAAAAACATAGATGCCATGGTGGTCACATTACTTACATTCCAATTATCTAGTGGTTGGTTGAAAGCATTCGCTTGACGAAACATATTGCTCATATTAGTAACCGAACTCGTATTCCAAGTGCCAATGGGTTGATTGAAAGCATTGGTTTGTCTAAACATTTCCGACATATTGGTTACCAATCCAGTATTCCAGTTGCCTATTTGTCCATTAAAATTGGATGCTAAATAAAATAGTTGTTGCATCTGAGTCACTGACTGTGGATTCCAAGAATTTAAATTTTGGTTGAAAGCAGTTGCCGAGTAAAACATAGCAGCCATATTGGTAACTAAACCAACATTCCAAGCATCAATACTTTGATTAAATGCCAAGGCTTGATAAAACATCGAATTCATATTGGTTACAGCTGCCGTGTTCCAAGTACCAATAGGTTGATTAAAAGCATTCGCTTGACGAAACATCTGGCTCATATTATTAACCGAAGCAGTATTCCATCCACCAATATTTTGATTAAAAACAGTTGCTTGACGAAACATTTCCGACATATTGGTAACTAAACCTGTGTTCCAGGTTCCAATATTCCCGTTAAAATTTATGGCCAAATAAAACATTTGTTGCATTTGCGTAGCAGAAGCTGTGTTCCAAGTACTCAAATCTTGATTGAAAGCCGAGGCAGTAAAAAACATGGTGGCAAAATTGGTAACTAATCCAACATCCCATGTCCCTATAGGTTGATTAAATGCTAAAGCTTGATAAAACAAGGAGTTCATATTATTAACCAAACTGGTATTCCACGACCCAATGGGTTGATTGAATACAGTGGCTTGACGAAACATATTATTCATATTAGTTACCGATGCTGTGTTCCAAGCACTGATATCTTGATTGAAAACGGGAGCTAAACGAAACATTTCCGACATATTGGTCACCAAACTAGTGTTCCAAGAAGTGATATTACCATTAAAAACCGTAGTTCCATAGAACATCTGTTGCATTTGTGTTACATTGGCGGTGTTCCAACTATTCAAATCTTGATTAAATGAAGCCGCTTGATAAAACATAGATGCCATATTGGTTACTGCACTTGTGTTCCACCCATCAATATTTTGATTGAAAACAGGAGCTTGATAAAACATCAAACTCATATTGGTTACCGCACTAGTGTTCCAACCGCCAATAGCACCATTAAAAATACTGGCTTGACGAAACATTTGGTTCATATTGGTAACAGAAGCCGTGTTCCACGTACTGATATTCCCATTAAATGCCGAAGCCAATTGAAACATCTGTGACATATTGTTAACCAACCCCGTATTCCATCCTGTTAAATCTTGATTAAAGGCAGAAGCTTGATAAAACATGGCAGACATATTCGTCACAGCTCCGGTATTCCATGTTCCGATAGGTTGATTAAAGGCAGTTGCTTGATAAAACATAGCCGACATATTATTTACCAAACCTGTATTCCAGCCTCCAATATTTTGGTTAAATACTGTTGCTTGACGAAACATATTATTCATATTAGTTACCGATGCTGTGTTCCAAGCACTGATATCTTGATTGAAAACGGGAGCTAAACGAAACATTTCCGACATATTGGTCACCAAACTAGTGTTCCAAGAAGTGATATTACCATTAAAAACAGTAGTTCCGTAAAACATCTGTTGCATTAGCGTTACGTTGGCGGTGTTCCAACTGTTTAAATCTTGATTAAACGCCACTGCTTGATAAAACATAGAAGCCATATTCGTAACGGAACCCGTATTCCATCCGTTAATGTTTTGGTTAAACAAAGGTGTTTGATAAAACATAAAACTCATATTGGTAACAGCACCTGTGTTCCAACCACCTATAGCTCCATTAAAAATACTGGCTTGTCGAAACATTTGGCTCATATTGGTAACCGAAGCCGTATTCCAAGTACTGATGTTTCCATTAAATGCCGAAGCCAATTGAAACATTTGGCTCATATTATTCACCAACCCCGTATTCCATCCTGTTAAATCTTGATTGAAAGCGGTAGCTTGGTAAAACATGGTTGACATATTCGTTACAGCTCCTGTATTCCACGTTCCAATAGGTTGGTTGAAGGAAGTAGCCTGATAAAACATACCCGACATATTATTTACAAGGGCTGTGTTCCATCCACTAATATTTTGATTAAAAGCGGTGGCTTGTCTAAACATAGAGGCCATAGTAGTAACGGCTCCTGTGTTCCAACTACCGATGTTTTGATTGAATGCAGCTGCCAATTGAAACATTTGCGACATATTGGTTACCAAACTGGTATTCCAATTGCCAATATTTTGATTAAAAACAGTTGCTTGATAAAACATCAAACTCATATTGGTGGCAGCTGCTGTATTCCAATTATTAATATTAGCTGGACCATTGAGTGTAGTACATCCTCTAAATGCTTGAGACATATTGGCAACAGCGCCAAAATTAGGTAAGTCAGTAGCGGTAATGTTTAAATTCTCACAACCATAAAACGAGTTTTGTAAACTGGTCCAATTCATGGTACCCCATTGAGATACATCAATCAATCTTCTTCTGTCCGAACCGTTATTTATGTTGATACGTTGAAAATTGGTGGGTAAAATCGTTAAACGAATGGTAGATCCAGTTGGTAAACCTGTTATGGTAGCAGTAGTGCCCGCAAACGTACCTGCGCCATTTGTTCCAGCAGGGATGGTTTCCCAGGTGTAATTTACCGTGCCACCCGTTGCTACACCAAAAGCTATTTGATTAGCACCCGAACCGGCATCTAAAGATAAATTCCAAACGGTAACAAATTCAGTTTGAGCATTGGAAATGAACGAAATGAAAATAAACAGGGGTAATAAAAAATATTTCATAATTTAGTATAGTTTTTCGTGTGCAAATGTAAGAGAATATCGCCTTGATTTTTCAAAAATCATTTAAAGGATAAAAAATATCGTTTGGAAAGAAGGAAAATTTTACTCTTACTCCTTCTTCAATCGAAGCATTAGTGAAGAATAACTCCAGATGTTTTGGCATATACAACACGCCTAATTATGAATTGACTGTACTAAATGAATTGACAAAAAAAATGTAACGATTTTATGCAAAAACCGTTTATCTTTGTGTTGCAGTTAATTTCTACTAAATTGAAAATAAAGTTAAAAAATATTTTTAATTTCAACAGAAGCTAAACAAGCATTAGTATCTTAAAACCTTTACATCACAAACACGTTATAGCCTTTATGGGAGCATTAAAAGAAAAATATTATTTGGAAGACAACCACGGCAAAAAAGTTGCTGTAGTGCTTCCAATTGGCTTATACAACAAAATGATTGAAGAACTTGAAGAACTCGAAGACATCAAAGAACTAAAAACCATGGATAAATCAAAACTTGATTTTATTCCTGCAGAACAAATGTTTAACGAGATTGAGCGTAATAGAAAAAATGGCTAAGTACATTCTGTTAATCAATAGTAAAGTTCACAAACAACTCGAAAAAGTTCCCGAACCTTTTTATTCCAACCTCAAAAAAGCCATACTTGACCTAGCCAATAATCCAAGACCTAACGGCTACAAAAAACTAAAAGGCAGACCAGAATACCGAATTCGTGAAGGCGTTTACAGAGTAATTTATGATATTCATGACGATGTTTTGAATGTATTGATTGTAAAAGGTGGCCACAGAAAAGATATTTATTAATACCACCGCTCGAAAAGATTCTGCAGATCTTCTTATTTTATTTTTTCTTCGTGTGGTAATGGGGGGGCAGAAACCTAAGTCTGCATTACCCTTTATATTTTTTATATGTTAACGATAAATCGTAGGTTGTAGATGTAGATTTTCGTAGAAGTTGCAACGCAATGAAATGAAGGAACACAAGGAAACCTCTAAAAATATACCTAAACGAAGTTTGGGTTTATCATAAAAACTCTCCGCAGCCCGAAGTGACCCGCAGGCGAGCATCAACACAAGGTGTGAAGGGATTTTTTAGCTGCTTTTTTTTAAGCTGCTAACAAAATACCGAAAACACCGAATCCCGTAAAAACAAAAATCTTTGATTTTGTATTTTTACGAGGACTCTCATACATCTATTCAAATCAAAGATTTGAAGATGTATGGAGTGAGGAAGAACGAGGAACAGCAAGACAAATGACAAACCGAACTTTAGTGAGCTTGAAAAGTGATACACTTATTTTTTTTCATCTAAAATAAATACCAAAAAATAGGTGTAGCAGTTTGGACTTGTTTCAGACCTTTAGCGTCTGAACGACTGACTTGCTGACGACTGACGAGGAATACCGCTTTTCCCTTCGAAGTTTGTTCCAACTCCGAAACTACGGTGAAGGAGTTTAACGTAGAAGGGTTTTCCTAGTATTTTATCTCATTTCACTATTTTAAAGAACTTTTTCTTTCTAATTAGAACCACCACAAGAAAGGATTCTTGCGGCAGCCCTACTTATTTTATTTTTCTTCGTGCGTGAGCGGGGGACTTATAAAATCATCAATTATTTTTTTATCAAATTCTATGATTGGGTCACTTGGTATATAACTTGAATCCACTTGAATATTCAGAGGAACATCAACAATTTTCCCATCTGCTGAATAATATATATCTACATTTATTTTAATCATATTTTGCAATTTTGTTTTGCATTTGCAAATTTCGAGAATTACTTTCAAAGCGCAAAAAGTATAAAAATATCTTTTATACCCAACCTCTCCAAAATCCATAATCCTATACCATTAAGGCACTGCCATAATGATATGACATTCATTTCTTTTATGGAACAAACATCTTAAATCATTTTCTATCTTTAAGAGTTAAAATATAAGGATGATACTACCCAACATTACTATTTTAAAGAACTTTCTTCAACTCTTTAGCTGAATTTTATTTTCGTAGCCCCTAATTGGGGCCACCACCGTCTACACCAATTGGAACACTACCAAAATCTATTATATTTTCATTTTGAATTTTAGGAACAACTATCTTTGAAATTAAATTTAATATCCCGAAATAAATTCCAAACGTAATAAGAAAGTCTTTTGCTAAAGGATTTTTAATTGTCATTTTTAAAATTAATAATAGAATAATATACACTGAATAAACAGAAAGAATAGCAACAAAAGTATTATCGGTAAAAAGCCTCATAAAAATAATAAGAAATAATAGTGATATTACTAACAAGATATCGACTATGCGTAATATCATTAATTCTTTCTTAAATTCCATCATTACCTTAGAGTTATAGTTTTTAGATATTAATTTCACAATATCCCTATATTGATTCATCCAAAAATAAAACTTATAACGCTTCCCTTTTTCAAGAAAATATAATACTAAGGTTAAAATCATATTCTGACTTAATTGTTGTTTTTTAGCGCTTATTTTCACTAACTTTTCTAATTCAATGAAGTTTTCAAAATTCCCTTTTTCAGAAAAAAAACTTTCTAAAATTATAGTTGGGACATGCTTTGGCCAAAATTTAATTGGAATATTTAAAATACTCTTGTATTTATTTTCCCACAGTTCAACAATACCTTGATAATTACTATTCTCATAGAGATTTTGTATATCATCAAAAATTATAATATTACTATTGTTCATATTATTCTATAGTTTCAGATTTAGTAGAAGTTTCCGTAGCTTCATTAATTCCTTCAATTACCGCTTTAACTAATTTAAGCGCATCGGATTCTTGTTTTAAATGAATCTTTAAATAATTTATTTTCCCCTCTTGTTGAGTTATCGCCCAATTTTTTGCTTCTTCACTTTTATAAACACCTTCAACGGTCTTGATATCTTCAAGTATTTTTCTTTCTTTTTCAAGTTCCATTTCTAAATACTTAACATTAGCTTCTAAATAGGGTTTTGTATCAATAGCAAGTGTTAAAATAGTTGTAACAGTTACAACAGTTATTTTTTGGGATACTGTAAGTGATTTAATACTATTAGCTAATAATTTAAAAAATTTATCTTGATTTTTTTCAGGGTCTAACTCATTATTAAAATTGTTTTCAGTGAATTGCTCAATTCCTTTTTTCCATAAATAAATTTCCCAAGATTTATTCAAAGATTTTTGCTTTGCTTTTTCCCATTCAGACTCCCTATGTGATATTTCATTAGATGAACCTGAACCCCAAGTCCAGCTTACGTCTCCTTGTTGATGTTTAATAACTTCAACAGTCGCTGCCGTTGCCATATACAAAGCCGCCATTTCCGTTACAATTGCAGCAGGTGAAGCCTCCAACCCTTCTAATTCAACATGGTCAATAACTTTATTTTCACTAAACGCATAAGGACTATTCCATGGAAAATAACTAACCAAAGGGTCAACACAGAAGAACCTTCCTAACCTTGTATCGTGCATTCGGTAAGTGTAATTGATGCTATTTCCGTGTCCTTTTATCTCATCATCCTTCTCCTGTCCTTGAAACCCATAACGGTAGTTGCTATATGCTTTAACGGATAAATCAACGGCATCGAAGTAGGCAAATGTTGCAAAAGGATGGTTGGCTTCGTAGTGGTCAATGGTGTCACATCGTTTATCTACGACATCATAAATACCCATGTTTACTACCATTCTATCGGCTTGGCAACGTGTCATCGTAGTGGTGGTCATATTCATAAGTGGCGGTAGGCGGTGTCTCCAAACATGGACCTTGTCGCCATCATAGGTATACAATGGCGAGGTGCTCCATTCTTTTGATATGGCGGCAAGCTTGGCAATAAATAGTTGATGTATTACACAATACATAGAAATCAAAGAATACTCTTTAGTACTGTTCGTTTTAAGAGTGGTATTTCTAGTCGTAAAATGCATATAACGTGCAATATACAAACTTTTTGTTTTGAAAATTCAAATTTTGTGTGACTTTTATTCAAAAAAAACGGTTGAGCTCATCATATTTATAGAAAGGCCGTTTTAAAATCAGCGGAATTAATCCACATTTTTTTCGGTCATCATGCTTACCAAAGCTAAAAGGGCGTTTTTCATTTGGCTGTTCTGTGCCTTTTCGATATCAAAATCGAGTTTTACTGATTTCAGTTTACTGATGTATTCGGTACTGGTAGCATAACCCACATTGGTTAGAAATTTATAGTAGTTGCCACCTTTTTTATAGTTTTTATCTTGCCACTTTTTGTAATAGGCTATACCTTCTACCCAATTGTCAAATTCAACATATTTTTTGTTTTTTCGGAATCCAAAAATATTGTTTTTGGCCAATGAGCAATTGTTGCATTTATACCAACCCGTTTCCAAAATACTTTGTTTTACTACAATTTCGGGTTCTTTAACATTGTGTTTAACGAGTTCAATGTAAACATTTTCAGCCGTTAAGGGTGGGATTTCTTTTTCCAATGGAGCTTTGGGAACTACTACGATTGCTTTTTCGGCAATGTATTGTGGTTGCACAAAATAATAAACGGATATAAATCCTAAAAAAGTTAAAAAACTACCCAAAATCAAAAAACGGTATTTACGTCTTCCAAATGGGGTGTTAGAAGAAGAATTTGATATGTTTGTTTCGTTTTTAATAATCGTTGTTGATGGTTCAGACGACAAATTTACACTTTAAATATGTTAAGAAAATGTAAAATACTCGTTTTAAGACCAATACTCCTAAAAAATCGATGAATAGTCCTGTTTTTGTTAAGGATTTGTTAACGCAAGTGCAATTTCACGTTGGGTACTTTGAGTAGCATCAGCAATATACCACTTTTGTATCATCGTCATTAAATCAGCAATGGGAAGTTCACCTTTAGATTTGGCTTCTAGCACCATTTCTTGGCATTCTTTGGGACGTGGTCCCCATTTAGCCAATTCATTAAAATCCTTATCCATCATCACCAATATGGGAATAGATTTCGATCCATTGGTTAAATAATGAGCCATAATTTCGGGATGTTCATCGCGCACCATCACTCTTAATTGTATAGAAGGATTAAGTGCTGCTGCTAACGCCATTATGGGTGTAGTATTTGAAGCATCACCGCACCATGCTTCGGTTATCAAGAGCCAATTGAGTGCTTTAGTATTTTTGACTGCTTGTTTCAATTCTTCCGTAATTTGGTAATGCGACAATCCTCTTTTAATACGAGTAATGCTCATTTGGGTGTAATGAATCATGGCCTCACTTTGGTTTTCACCAGTGGTTTTCCCTTCATTATATAAAGCCTGAAAACGTTCCCAACTTTGATCAAAAGTTTCAAATGAATTAAATACAGCAGCTTCCATTTCAATAAAAATAATTTCTGCAAAGTTAGCTAAAATTTGACGTGCTGAGGGTCTGTTTTGTTCAAATAATTGGCATTTCCTGAGTCAAATTATAATTTCTCAATCCAATTGCTATAAATAGTTTTTGAATTCCCCACTTATTTAGCATTACAACAGAATTGCAAAAATTTTATTGATTGACCTTAATAAAATGTTACATAAGGCAAACAAAAAAACTAAACTTATCAAAGTATTTAACTTTAATAAGAATGTTTTTTTACACTTTTATAGGTGATAAAAAAACCTTATTGGCACATAGAAAAAATTACATTTTTCATAGCCCTAATCTATGTAAAAGCGAAGCTTCTATCTTAAACTTTAAAATTTCATTTCTATGTGCCTTTGTGAATCTATGTGGTTAAACAAAAATATTAGGTTAAAATCATTTAGATAGTTTATTCTAGTTAGTTTGCGAAATATCTAGGTAATCCAAAATAGTTTTAATAAATCTATCTGTAAAAAGTGTAGTGGTGTTCGGTGGTGTTTTTACGCTCATCTGTAACCACAATTCTCAATTTATAATCACCAAAAGAGATGGAGTTGTATTCATCAAAAGGCAACGTCAAAACATCGGTTTTGGTATTGTAAAAAGCTAACTTCCATACATCATTAACAAAAACCGAATACTGTTTAATACCGCTCAAATTATCCGTTATTTTCCATTGTATATGATGTGTTTTGTCTAAACAAGAACTGTCTTTGAAATGAATAGGCATAATTTTAGGTCCTATAGAATCTAATCGAACCGTATATTTTCCAAAAGATTTCACTTGGGTTGTCATCCAGCCATCAGCGTATTGCCCGCCTTTAGAATATATTTTTTTATTGTCTTTACTTACTTCAACCACTACTGCTTTCGAAGTAAGTGTGGTGTCCATAGGTTTTGTTTTTAGTTTCAATACAAAAAGTTGCTGAACGGGTACATCATCATTGTGAAAATGATGCAAAGGTGCATAACTGTATTTCATTTGAGAAGTGGTATACTCAAGTTTCATGTCTTCATAAACGGTATACTTTGGAAGTGTTGCTTCAAAATCGTTTGTTTTGAATGAAAAATCTTCATTGGCCAAAATAAGTGGATCACCTGTCAAGGGAGTTTGCGTGCACATCGAAAAAGGTTTGGTTGATTTTACAGAAAACTTGGTCTCAGAGGTATTTCCATATACATCTTTTACAATATATTTTAATTGGTGTATCAAGGTATCCTCAAAAGTGATAATACCATTATTTTTTTTCACTTCATAAATCTCCAATTTATTGTTTTCTGTTAGAAAGGATTTATGGTAACTCTGTCCTCTTTTTTTATACTCTAAATAATCACAACTGGTATTTATGTAGCGTGTGGTGGTGAAACTCAGTTTTTCTAATTTTTCTTTAAAAATTAATTCATTATCAACCAACAATTCAACCGTGTAAATACCGCATTTATTGGAAGCCCCATTGAGATAATCAATGGTATTGATAGCTACCCCAAACGCACCCTCAACGGGAATAACTTTTGCCACTTTAAGGGCGTATTTACCATTTGACCCCGTTAGAGTATAGTTTTTTGCTGTGAATGAACTGTCAATCATAGCGCCTTTAAAAGGATATAATTTGACATCATGCAAAACGGGTTTTTTATCGTCCTTAATGTCAAAACCAAAAAGTAACGGGTTGACCGGTTTTTCGGTAGCCGTTTCCCTGATTTCAAAATGCAAATGAGGAGCTGTAGAACTACCAGAATTACCAGAGTAGGCAATGATAGTTCCTTTGGAAACCGGCAGTTCATTTTTGTTAGGGAAAATTTCAAGGGTTTCGGTTTGTCTTGAAAATTGTTGTTGACGAATGTAATCCAATATATTTTTAGGAAAAGTGCTGAGGTGAGCATATACTGAAGTGTAGCCATTTGGGTGCACTACATATACCACATTACCATATCCATAATGACTGATATTGATGCGTGAAATATAACCGGTGTCAATGGCGTAAATAGAATAACCTTCTCGGCTATTGGTTTTTATGTCAATACCTGAATGATAATGATTAGTGCGCACTTCAGCAAAATTACCTGCCAAAATAAGGTCTATGTTTAAAGGAGAACGAAAGTTAGTTTTTTCATAAGGCACTTGACCCCACGAGAGGGAAGAAGCTAGAAAAAATATGGAGTAGAGTAGGAGCTTTTTAAGATTCATAATCGAAGAAAAAAGGTAATATACGAATGTACGGGCAAAAATACAGCCTAAAATTGTTCGGTTAATTAAACTGTACACATTGTTTCGTGGAAATGTAGGGGAGATTTTGATTTCCAGACGAATAAAAAAGGTTGGCGTGATGAAAAATTAGTTCAAAAAAGGAAAAAATGTAGATGAAAAGGTAAAAAATATCGATGTTAAATAAAGTTTAAATTAACCATCAAAAGAATATTAAAAAAATATAAAAAAAATGCACTAATATAAAATATAAGACTATCTTTGCAGCCCGATTTCAAAAAGAAACAAACGTAAATAATTGATATAAAACCAGTTTAGACATGACAAAAGCAGAGATTGTTAGCGAAATAGCTGACAAAACAGGGATTGAGAAAGTAGCAGTTTTAGCAACTGTAGAAGCATTTATGGAGACCATCAAAGGATCTTTAGAAAAAGGAGATAATGTTTATTTGAGAGGTTTCGGTTCTTTCATCATTAAACAAAGAGCAGAGAAAACAGGAAGAAACATTTCTGCAAAAACAACTATTATTATTCCAGCTCACAACATTCCTTCGTTTAAACCAGCAAAAGAATTTGTTGAAGGTGTTAAAACGAAAGTGAAAGTTGGGAAATCGAAAAAAGCAAAAAAATAATTAAAATGAAGTATTGAAGTGAATTCATTCATTTCGATACTTTGTTTTTCTATCTAATTTAGAAGTAATCACATTAAAACATTTGGGATATGCCAAGCGGAAAAAAAAGAAAAAGACATAAAATTGCAACGCACAAGCGTAAAAAAAGACTTAGAAAAAACCGTCACAAAAAGAAAAAATAGTCTTTAAGTAACACTCCTTGAAATAATGGTAAGGTAATCAAATAATTTTTGGCTACCTTATTGTTGTTTGTATTCAGTTGCCTTTTACTGCATTACCTTAAATTACATTTCATTAACTCATTTGTTAATCCAACTTTGAATAGCTCATTCACACTATCTGTTGTGAAAAGTTTTAAGGTTTGATGATAGGTTGTTGAAAGTTTTTTTCGTTTTGTTTATAATAGGTTTCAGCGTATATTTTTCGTCAAGGAATGTAATTAAAGAGCATTGTTGCATAAAATAATATTTTTTAAGTGAACGTAAGCTACGATTTAATAATTAACGGAACCCCTACGGACGTCACTTTGGCTTTACTCAAAGACAAGAAATTGATTGAGTTGCACAAAGAAAAATACGACACCGATTTTAATGTGGGTGATGTTTATCTTGGTAAAATCAGAAAGATTGTACCGAGCCTGAATGCTGCGTTCGTAGATGTAGGTTATGAAAAGGATGCATTTTTACATTATTTAGATTTGGGACCTCAATTCAATTCTATGGAACATTATGTTCAAAATAGTATTGGAGGAAAGCAACCCACTCCGCAATTGGATAATGCCAAAATTTTTCCAGATATTGACAAAAACGGTAAAATAAAGGATTTACTAGCGGGTAAACAATTATTGGCTGTACAAGTAGCCAAAGAGCCCATTTCCAGTAAAGGACCCCGTTTGAGTGCAGAAATTACCCTTCCGGGTCGATACATTGTATTGGTTCCTTTTAACGATAAAATTTCGGTTTCTCAAAAAATCAAATCTCCAGAAGAGCGCGATCGACTTATACGATTAATGCAAAGCATTAAACCAAAGAATTTTGGTGTAATTATTCGTACTGTAGCTCAAAACAAGAAGGTGGCAGAACTCGACCAAGATTTGAGAGATTTAGTTGAAAAGTGGGAGAAAATGCACAAAAATCTTCGCAATGCAGCGCCTCCAAAAAGGGTGTTGGGCGAAATGAGTAGAGCTACCACCATTCTTCGAGATTTACTAACCGAAAAATTTACCAGTATCCAAATTGATGATCCTAAATTGTATGAAGAGGTAAAATCTTACGTTCATACCATTGCTCCAGAAAAGGAATCCATCATAAAATTATTTAAAGGTAAAGTGGATATTTTTGAGCATTTTGGTATCCACAAACAAATTAAAGCTTCATTTGGTAAAAAGGTTTTATTACCTTCTGGTGCCTACTTGATTATTGAGCACACAGAAGCTATGCATGTTATTGATGTAAATAGCGGTAACAGAAAACCTTCTGAACAAAATCAAAATCAAGAACAAAACGCTTTGGAGACCAACTTAGAAGTGGCCGAAGAAATTGCTCGAATTTTGAGATTACGCGATATGGGTGGCATCATTGCTGTTGATTTTATCGATATGCACGATAAAGAAAACAATCGTATTTTGTTTGAAAAAATGAAAGAGCATATGTCAACCGATCGTGCTAAACACAACGTGGCTCAGCCATCTAAGTTTGGTGTGATTGAAATGACACGTCAAAGAGTACGACCAGAAACAGATATTAAGACTACTGAAGTGTGTGCTTCTTGTAATGGTACTGGTGAAGTTTCGGCCAGTATTTTAATTGTGGATGAAATAGCCAATCAATTGCGTTATATTATAGAAGATCTGAAAAAGAAAAACATTGTTTTACTGGTCAACCCAATTATGGCTTCATATCTTAAGAAAGGGTTGAAAAGTTATCAAATGCAATGGTTTTTGAAATATAAAAAATGGGTCAAAATTAAAGGTGTTTCCACCTACGCTTTTCTTAAATTTCAATTTGTAGACAGTCAAAATGAAGAGATAGAAATTTAACTATTCTTTCCTAGCATTCAACATTTTAAAATTATCTTTTCGTTTAATAAGACCATATCTTATCTGCAAGAATGCCTCATAATTGATTAAATGTCCAAATTTAATTTTGATTCCATCCTTTTTTTTTGACTATATTTGTAGAAGTATGAGTTTACTGAAAGGAACAAATTTTCAAAAGGCCAACGATTTATTAAACACTCATTTTGGAGCGGATAAATTGTGGCGAACAAAAGAGGATGTACTGGAGTTACTTTCTTTGTTCGTAGGCTATATACGTCCTTCAAAATTAAATCAGGATGACGCCTATGATATCACCGAGTTACTTGAATTTTTAACGGCAAATGAAATAGTTAGATTAGAACTAATTGAATGCATAAAATCCGTTTTTTTAAATAAAAAGTGCGATAAAATAATAACTGAGGCTGGTATTTTACAAGACTCTGATTTCATCTACGAAATACGAAAAAGAATTGTTGCTAAGTTTTTGCCTGAGCAACCCGACAAGAATACATTGCAATATGCTTTAAATCAGGTTTTTTATGACAAGAACGATGGTGAATGGCTAAGGAAAATACCCATTGATCAACTAAATCAATTATTTCAACTACTGGAATTTAAACCACTTTATGCTTCATTAAAAGAACATTCGTTATTTTCTGAATTATTGAATTCATTATATTTAATAGCTCAACGAATGAGTGGAAGGGCAATGGAATCAGAGATTATGCGAATGGTTCCCGAATATGAAAATCGAGAGAGCCCTTTTGCGGCTTTGGAAGATGAGTTGCAAACAATTATGGAGTCCATTAAAAGAAATCCACATCACGCCTTGCCCCAACAAATGGATTTGGGGTATAAGCAATTTTGGATATTGCATAATCATTGTGAAGCATTTGTAGATAAAGCTTTTCAAAATTCACAGAAGTATGGAATCACTTTAAAAGTAAATCAAAACTTACTGAGAATTAAACAACAGTTAGAACGATTAAAACTGCTTGTCCCATTATTATTAGCCAATAATGACAGGGAAAAACAAGAAAAGACAATAGATTTAGGGTTGGTTTTGATTGATTTTAATTGTAAAAAAAATAACGTCAGAAAGCTGATTAATGAAAGCACTACACTCATATCGTATGAGATAACTCAACATACGGCAAAAACGGGTGAGAAATACATTTCCTCGTCTCGCAAGGAATATTTCAAAATGTTGTATACCGCCTTCGGAGGTGGTTTTATAGTGGGAATAATGTGTATCGTAAAAGTATTATTCTCTAAATATGAGGTAAGTGATTTTGGTCATGCGGTTTTATACAGTATTAATTATGCGTTGGGTTTTGTGCTGATTTATTTAATGGGCTTTACGTTAGCCACCAAACAACCGGCTATGACAGCGGCAGCATTAGTAAAAGCTTTGGAAAAAGGTCAATCGAAAGATGGGGTAGATGAATTAAAATATTTAGATTTTGCGTTGCTTTTTGCTCGCGTATTTAGAACACAATTCATTGCTTTTGTTGGTAATGTGGTTATGGCTTTTCCGGTTGCTTTATTAGGGATTTATTTTATAGATCACTATTATGAATACAATATTGCAGCAACCAAATGGAAAACCTTAGTTGTGGATTTAAGTCCTGTACATTCAATGGCTATTTTTCATTCGGCAATTGCGGGAGTATTTTTATTTATGTCGGGAATAATTGCCGGTTATGTAGCTAATCGTGACAAACATTTTCAAATACCAAAACGAATTGCAGAGCACCCCAAATTAAAACGTTGGTTTGGTAAAAAATTCACCTTTAAATTATCACTTATCTACGAAAAAAAATGGCCAGGTATAAGTTCTAATGTATGGTTTGGTGTCTTTATGGGTTCAATAGTTTCTGTAGGTATATTTTTAGGATTGAATTTAGACATCCGACACATTACCTTTGCCAGCGGTAATTTAGCGTTAGCAGCTTATGGCTCAGGATTTAATTTAACATTTAGTATGGTATTTTGGGGCGTATTGGGCATAGGAATTATAGGATTTGTAAATTTTATTGTCAGTTTTATGCTTTCATTAGGCTTAGCATTCAGATCAAGAAATATTCCATTTAAAGAATTGGTTTTGGTTTCGCTTTCAATATGGGAGCATTTTAAATACGCCTATTATAGTTTTTTCTTTCCTCCTAAGGAAGATAAAAATTAATTGAATTCCCCAATTATTTCGCATTACAATAGAATTACTTAAATTTTATTGATTGATTGACCTTAATAAAATGTAACATAATGCAAATAAAAAAACTAAACTTATCAAAGTATTTCACTTTAATAATAATGAGTTTTTACACTTTTATAGGTGATAAAATAACCACATAGGCACATAGATAAAAAAATGAATATCAAAAGTTTGGACATAGAAAAAATTTACATTTTTCATAGCCCTAATCTATGAAAAGCGAAGCTTCTATCTTAAACTTTTAAACTTCATTTCTATGTGCCTTTGTGAATCTATGTGGTTAAACAAAAATATTAGTTTAAAAATCATTTAGATATAATATTCTATTTGGTTTGCGAAATATCTAGGTAATCCAAAAAAATAAATATTATTACTAAAAAATAAAATGATTCTTAACAATTAAATAGCTCTCAAAAAGTTTTCTCTAATAATACCTTTAAAAGGAAAAATACTTTTCACTGTTCATTTTATCCAGTTTATTGTGGGTAGCTAAATTCCAAATGACCATTTCCATACAAAATAGTTTGTCAAGGGATGAAAGTTTGGATCCATACTCATCAACTAATTTCACCAAAGGTTTAATTTTAAGCAAGGTGGCGTTAAAATCCTCATCAGTGTCGGTGTAATTGAGCTCTAATATATTTTCATTAAACCAAGTGATGATATCCGTGTAAGGGGTTTTAACTCCTTCTTTTTCCAATTTGGGTATTTTAGGGAATATTTTTTCAAATTCAGTGGATATGGCTTTATCAATAAGCAATTCGGCTACTTCAGCAGCTCCTTCTTGCTCACCTTCATAAACCAATTCAATTTTGCCCGTAATTGCTGGAATTATTGAACTAAAATCAACTAATCGAATGCTGGTTTTTTCAATGGAAGTTTCTATCATGCGCAATTTTGCTGCGGCCATAAGGTTTTCCATTGCACTAATGGTTAAACGCGCACTAACGCCACTTTTGGCATCCACATATTCACTGTTTCGGGCTGTAAAAGCCACTTGTTCCAATAAATCTCGAGCACTATCGCTTATTAAAATTACCTTTTTATCTTGTTCAGAAATTTGAGATTCTTGTTCCGTAATTTTTCTTGCCAATGCTATGGTTGGAGGATAATGGGTAAAAATTTGAGAACCAATTCTATCTTTCAATGGCGTGACAATACTTCCTCGGTTGGTGTAATCTTCAGGATTAGCGGTGAATATAAATTGAATATCCAATGGCATTCTCAATTGAAAACCTCTAATTTGAACATCGCCTTCTTGCAATATATTAAACAAGGATACTTGAATTCTTGCCTGTAAATCGGGTAGCTCATTAATGACAAAAATACATCTATTAGCTCGAGGAATCATACCATAATGCAGCACTCTTTCATCTGAGTAAGGCAGTTTAAGTGTAGCTGCTTTAATAGGGTCTATATCGCCAATCAAATCGGCAACATTCACATCTGGAGTGGCTAATTTTTCAAAAAAACGATCATTGCGATGTACCCATGAAATGGGTGTCATATCTCCTTTTTCGGCCATTAAGTCTTTTGCAAATTTAGAAATAGGATGAAAAGGGCTGTCATTGATTTCTGAACCTTTAACAATGGGCATATATTCATCCAAAAGCTCAATCATATTTCGGGCAATTTTTGTTTTTGCTTGCCCCCTTAAACCCAGTAAATTGATATGGTGTCCGGCTAAAATGGCTTTTTTTAATTGAGGAATAACCGTGTCTTCATATCCCCACAATCCCTCGAAAACGGGTTGTTTTGAGGTGATTTTAGTAATTAAATTGGTTTTCATTTCCTCGTTTATTGAGCGATCAATATAACCGGAAGCTTTTAATTCTTTAAACGTACTAACTTGTTTCATTTTTGTATTAGTTAATTTTTTTAATTCTATTTTTCTCATAGTCTTCAAATATCATTTCACCCAAACCTTTTAATCCTGTAAGAAATGCTTTGCCCTTATTTTGAGCCGTAAATAGTTCAACAAATTGTCTTAAATAAGGGTCTTGAGCAATCATAAAAGTGGTGATGGGAATTTTAAGTTTTCGGGCTTCAGCGGCTTTATTAAGACAGAGACTTACAATCGTTTCATCCAAACCATTGCTGTTTTTATAAAATTCACCGTTGGGCAGTTTAACACAACTCGGTTTCCCATCAGTAATCATAAAAATCTGCTTATTGGTATTTCTTTTTCTTCTTAAAATATCCATGGCCAATTCTAATCCTGCCACGGTATTGGTATGAAAAGGACCGACTTTAAGATAGGGTAAATCTTTAATTTGGATGGGCCAAGCTTCGTCACCAAAAACTATAATATCAATAGTATCTTTAGGATATTTTCTATGGATGAGTTCGACTAAAGCCATAGCTACTTTTTTAGCTGGAGTAATTCTATCTTCTCCATATAGAATCATAGAGTGACTGATATCAATCATTAAAACAGTGCTCATTTGGGCCTTATGTTTAGATTCCTCTACAATTAAATCATTCTCGGTGAGTTGAAGATCACCAATTCCATGATTGATTTGAGCTTTTTTTAGGCTTTCGGTCATATTGATCGTAGCCAAATCATCTCCAAATTGATAGCTTTTGTTTTCACCATCTTTTTCGTCACCTATGCCTAATTTGGAAGTTCGGTGATTGCCTATTCCACTTTTTTTGAGTTTCCCAAATATTTGGTCTAAAGCAAACTCTCGTAAAGCATTTTCTAATTTGGAAGTTAATAATTTTTTTCCTGAACCTTTTCCTGAATTACCGTCTTCATTAGGGTCAATTTCTTCCTTAATGTACCCTCTTTTTTTAAGGTCTTCTTCAAATTCAGTTAGATCATAATCATCTGTAAATATAGAATATTCTTTGTCTAACATCTTCAGCCAATGAAAAGATTCTTCTATATCTCCTGAAGTATGGGTAAGCAAATCTTTAAAAATATCGAAAATGCGTTCAAATGGATCGGTTTGTTTGGGAATGTGTTTACTAAAAATAAACCCTTTTCCAAAATCCATGCTTATTCCTTCCATACCTAATTTTTTTGTTGATTGAATAAATGCAAAACTATAGTAATAACAGATGCATCAGTAATAAGTTTGGAAATCAATTTGTGAACTTAAATGGAAGACATCCCACCATCAATAGCATAAATCTGACCTGTTGAAGAAACTTGATGCAAAACATAATGAGCTAATTGAGCCACTTCATCAGGCATTAAAATCTTTTTTAACGGATGTTTCTGTGCTAAATTTTCCAAGGCTTCTTGATTTCTCAAAATACCTGCTGCAAGAGGTGTTTGTGTGATCGAAGGGGCAATGCAATTAACCAAAATGGTAGGCGCAAATTCGGCAGCTAGTGAACGTGTTAAACCTTCTATAGCTCCTTTAGAAATAGCCACTGAGCTGTGAAAGGACATACCTTTTTGAACAGCTACAGTGCTAAATAACAATACGCTGCTTTTTTCAGATTTTTTTAAAATGGGTAAATAATGCTGAATACATTTAACAGCTCCTAAAACATTGATTTCAAAATCTCTTGCAAAATCTTCTTTTTTTAAACTTCGAAAGGGTTTCAAATTAATGGTACCTGGACAATAGACTAACCCGTCTAATACATCTAAATTGGGTAATTCATCTGACAAAACATCTATTTTGTAATGAATTAAATGAGGATGTGAAAAGTTTAAATCTTCTCGGCTTATTACATGTACCATATTTTCTGCTAATTCTAATTGAACCAATGCTGCTCCTATTCCCTTTGAACCTCCAACGATGAGTATGTTTTTCATAAATTCCTTTTTATGTTGATATTTGAGACGTCCACTTTATAACAAACGGTCATTTGAAATGTTCATTAAAAAAAGGTTAATGAAACCATCCAATTCATTTAATCCATTACTTTTGTATAGAAAAAGAGCTATTTTTTAGATGCTACAAGATAAAATAATATCAAAAAATAGTTTTTTTTAAAGAAATAGTAATCACCATACAAGCAAATTAATAACTAAAAAAATGGCAGCAATAACACTTAAAGGAAATCCAATTCATACCAATGGAAATTTACCCGCTTTACACTCCAAAGCTCTTGATATTGAATTGGTACAAACCGATTTATCTACACTGAAGTTTTCTGATTTTAGAGGTACTAATTTAGTGTTAAATATTTTCCCTAGTATTGATACGGGTACTTGTGCCGCTTCTGTAAGAAAATTCAATGAAAAGGCATCTGGTTTAGTGAATACAAAAGTAATATGTATTTCAAGAGATTTACCTTTTGCCCAAAAGCGTTTTTGTGGAGCTGAAGGTATTGAAAATGTGTTGAACGCCTCTGATTTTAGAACAGGTGCATTTGGACAACAAAATGGACTAGAAATCATCGATGGACCTTTAAAAGGGTTGCATTCAAGGGTGGTTATTGTTCTAGATAAGGAAGGATCTATTGTTTACACTGAGCAAGTAGGAGATATTGTAGATGAACCTAACTACGATGCTGCATTAAAAGTACTTTCATCATTATCTTAATTTTTATTTTTATTTATGAAAATTGTCTTATTTGATGGTATTGGACATCAACAATTATTACCACTTACATTTACCCGACCTGTTTGCAAATTGCGAGTTGGAATTCTTACACTCGAAGAAAAGTGGCAGTCCTATTTTGATGACGAATTATTAATTCGAACTAAGGATTATCTTCAAGATAAATATGGAAATCATGAAGGAAAGGCACAAATTGGTATTTATGCAGGTTTATTGCCTACAGATGATTTGGTTGAAACCATTAATGAATTAAAAGAAGGTCAAATATTGATGAAAAAAGGTCAAGTACTCGCTATTTGTCCAATGCCTGCTGAAAGTGAGAACATGGAAAAGGTACTTAAAGGTTCCTTGACCCTAGAATATGATCTAGAAGTAGAAAGCATTAATAGACCTTGGGATGTATTTAAATACAATGGTTCTGAAATAAAAAAGGATTTTGAGTTGGTAACCCAAGGACGTGAATCTTCTAAATTGGATGCCACCAATACAGTAATTGGTAATGCTCTATTTGTAGAAGAGGGTGCTAAAGTTTCGTGTTCTGTTTTAAACACTACAGAAGGCCCTATCTACATTGGAAAAGATGCAGAAATTATGGAAGGTTGTATGATTAGAGGTGGTTTTGCCATTTGTGAGGGCGCCACCTTAAAAATGGGAACAAAAATATACGGTCCAACAACCGTTGGTCCCCATTGCAAGGTTGGAGGAGAAGTTGGAAATTCGATTTTATTGGGCTATTCAAACAAAGGACATGATGGTTTTTTGGGGAATAGTGTAATAGGAGAGTGGTGCAATTTAGGAGCCGATACTAATACCAGTAATTTAAAGAATAATTATAGTAATGTTAGTGTTTATTCATATAAAGAGAAAGAATCCATTGATACA
The DNA here is from genome assembly GCA_964419055.1 of uncultured Flavobacteriales bacterium. Classification (GTDB taxonomy): domain Bacteria; phylum Bacteroidota; class Bacteroidia; order Flavobacteriales_D; family Parvicellaceae; genus CAYQNU01. The sequence continues at coordinate 50,765 of CAYQNU010000014.1, forward strand.
GGTTTGCAATTTTGTGGATTGATTATGGGCGACCATTCTAAGAGCAGTATTAATACGATGTTTAACACGGGCACTGTGGTTGGTGTTGCCGCTAATTTATTTGGCGCTGGTTTTCCTGAAAAACACGTGAAGAATTTCAGTTGGGGAGGTGAAATTAATGCACCAAAATATGAATTTGACAAATTTCTTATAACAGCCGAAATGGTTATGAACAGACGGCATATTGACCTTACAGAAGAGGACAAAACCCTATTAAAACATATTTTCGATTCCAATCTTTAAATAGCTATTTTTATGAATCCTATTGTAAAAACCTTCTTAATCAATTTAGTGATATTTGCAATAATTGCATTAACTATGGCGCTATTTGGCACTACAAAAGATGCTTTTATCCTTTTATTTAAAATTTGGATTTGGATATCAGCTCTTATAGTAGGCTATTTCGTAATATTGCAAATACAAAACGCTAAAAAAGAAGATAAAAAAGACTAAACACGATTGATAAACAATAAATTATGAATAAAAAACTACTTCTAATTACCCTAATTTCATTTCTTTCAACTCCCTATTTAACAGCACAAGAAGACGAATGGGGCGATGAAGCTGGACCTGTGAAAGCAGCTATGTTCAGTGATACGCGTGTGATAAATGGACATTCTTCTGAAACTCTGGAAAAAGGTCAATGGGATTTAAGAATCACCCACCGTTTTGGAAATATTGCCGTACCAAATGCGGGAAGATCATTGTTTGGCTTGGATAATAGCACCGACATTCGAATAGCCATGGAATATGGTATTACCGATGATTTGACAATTGGTTTTGGTCGCAGCAAAGGTTTTGCTCCTTATTCCCAATATTGGGACGGATTGGCAAAATATGCTATTTTAAGACAATCAGATAAAATGCCTCTTTCATTAACTTTAGCTACCTCAGCCTTTGCCACCAGCATGATTGCTTCAACCGATGCTTCATCGGTAACTTCGTTTACAAAAACAGCACATCGATTTTCTTATTACAGTCAATTAATCTTGGCAAAGAATTTGTTTGGCAAAGTTACACTTCAATTAGCTCCCGGTATTTTATACAGAAATTACGTAGCGTTTGAAGATCAAAATATGAATGTAACTTTAGGTGGAATGATTCGATACAATTTTTATAAAAAGCTAAGTTTTTTGGTTGAGTATTACCAAATATTTAGAGAAAACAGTATCATCAATAACACTGAATACCAAAATCCTTTTGGTGTGGGATTAGAGATTAAAACACACGCTCACGTATTTCAATTAAATTTTATGAATTCTGAAGGCATTGGTGAAGGACAATTTATTCCCAATACCTTTGGGAAATGGTCGGAAGGACAATTCAGATTTGGATTTACCATATCAAGACATTTTTAATAACTCCATAAATAAACAAAAAAACAACTACCATGAAAAAAGTACTATTTTCCTTATTTTTAGTAGCAACCGTTGTAATGGCTAAAGCACAAACATTAACAATAGATTCAGAAAAAGCTGTTGTTAAATTTAACTATGTAAAAGAAAAAGTGGAAGGATCTGTAACAGGAATTAAAGCCACAGTAACGTTTGATATCAACGATTTAACCAATGCGGTTATTGAAGGAACAGCTGAAGTAAAAGCATTAACTACTGGAAATAAACAAAGAGATACGCATTTGCATTCGGATGATTATTTTAAGTCAGGTAAATATCCACAAATGAAATTCAAAAGTACTTCTTTTGAAAAAACAGAAACAGGATACAAAATGAAAGGAAAATTAACCATTACAGGTACAGAAAAAGATGTTGAATTTACTTTTACATTCAACAATAACACTTTTGAAGGTAAAGCAGCTATTTATATGAATGATTTTGGCGTATTTACTCAAAAAAATAGAGATGACAGTAAAGTATTATTGCGCGTAACAATACCCGTAAAAGCATAATCGTTCTTACAAGATTTTTAAAAAAGGAAATTCAATAATGAGTTTCCTTTTTTTTTGTTTATTTTTTTCAAAAAGGTAGTAACTTGATCCGATACCCATCGGATTCGAGATAAGAATTTGATTTTTTTAATTTTGTTTATACCTTCTTCACTCATTCAAACATCTCATTCACTCAGTATAGCTTTTTAATAGTTTTTTATTGTAATAGGTTTGTTCCATCAAATTAAAAAACAAAAAGCTATGAAAACAACTAAAATAATTGGAACAACTATACTATTGTTGGCATTAAACAATGCAGAAGTATGGACACAAAACATTAATACGATAACTGCAAATCCAAATGTAAACGTAAATGTATCATTAAATGTAATAAATATTGAAAAGCAACCTAATATTTATGGAGGACCAAATGGTATTGGAGGACCAAATATTAATATTAATGTCATGGATAATAATCTTTTTAATAATGATATTAATGTTAACAATGGAACCTTAAGTAATGTGGCCAACATTACGAATATAAAACCAGTAGTTCAAAATATAAATCAATCAACCGCTTCAAAACCTTCAGCACCAAAACCTTCGGCACCAAAGCCCGTAGTGCCAAAACCACAAATCGCAACTACAATACTTGTTTCAAGAAGCGTAACCCCTCAAGTGAATGTAAGCAGAAGTGCCACACCCGTTTCACGTTCCACTCCACAACGAAGTGTTCCGATTTCTCAAGCATCCATAAGAAATATTACACCCAGCAACCAAAGTGTTGCGCAAAGAACGGTACCTGCTCCTAAACCAAAACCTGCAGTAGTCTCTGCCCCAAAACCAATTGCTCAAACCCCGATAAGTATTGCACCAAAAAATGTGGAAGTTCCAATTGAATCGCCTATAGCCAATGTATCAAATGAGGTGATTGAAATGCCTGTTCAGCAATACAGAGGAAATTTTCAAAATAATGTGATCTTAGAAAATGAGAATAACCCAACGCCTAACAAATCCATTGAAATTCCTCAAATAGAACTTCCTAAAATAGCCTTTACTCCAAATGTTAAAACTGAGGAAGAAGTTTCGACCCCAAGTAGAGAAAATGAAGTAGTGTCATCCTCTAACGAAATCTCCTTCTCAAGACCTTCAAAAACAATAAAAATGAAAAGTACTGCTATTCAAAAAAACAAGATTAGTGCTCCTAAAAAAGGAAATAAATCCTTTTATACTCAAAAATATGCCTCAAAAATAAGTTTAAGAAAACGGCTAACTCAAACCAAAAAGGCCTTCAAATCCATAGTGAAATCTAAAACCAAAAAGAAAATAAAAATTGCTCCAAAAGTTTGTTATGCTTTTTAAGATTATTTATTCTCAATTAATCTAATTACGTAATCCTTTATTAACATAATCCGATAACTATCGGATTATGTTAATTATATTCCATTAAAAAGGCTTTAAGAAATGGGGTTAACTCTCCGTTAAGTACTTTGTCTGGGTCGTTAACGGTATAATCTGTTCGATGATCTTTAACTCTTCGGTCATCTAATACATAACTGCGAATTTGAGATCCCCATTCAATCTTTTTCTTTCCAGCTTCTATGGCATCTCTCGATTCTTGACGTTTACGTATTTCAATTTCGTATAATTGTGATTTCAACAATTGCATGGCCTTTTCTCTGTTTTGCAACTGAGATCGTGTTTCTGTATTTTCAATAGCAATACCCGTTGGAGCATGTTTAATTCGAACTCCGGTTTCGACTTTATTTACATTTTGACCTCCTGCACCACCAGAACGGAATGTGTCCCAACTAATATCTGCTGGGTTGATATAAATTTCAATGGTATCATCCACAGATGGGTACACATAAACGGAACAAAAAGAGGTCATTCTTTTACCTTGAGCATTAAAAGGACTTACCCTCACCAATCGGTGAACTCCGTTTTCACCTTTTAAATACCCGAATGCAAATTCTCCTTCAATTTCCAATGTAACCGTTTTGATACCTGCAGCATCCCCTTCCTGAAAATTTAACTCTTTTACCTTATAGCCATTTTTTTCTGCCCACATCAGATACATTCGCATTAACATCGAAGCCCAATCACAAGCTTCTGTTCCACCTGCACCAGCCGTAATTTGTAAAATGGCATTTAAGTTATCCTCTTCGGCAGATAGCATGTTTTTGAATTCCAATTCCTCTAATCGGGCCAAAGTAACTTTATACGATTCATCTACTTCTTCTTCTGTCGCTTCGCCCATTTTGGCAAATTCAAAAAGAACTTCCAAATCATCAGCTGCTGATTGAAGCTGATCATAACCTTGAATCCAAAATTTCTTTTGTTTCAATTTTTTTAGCAAAGCTTCTGCTTCTTTAGGTTTGTTCCAAAAATCGGGGTCTTGAGTGCGCACATCTTCTTCTTCCACTTCCATGCGTTTAGCATCGATTTCTAGATATCCTTTTAAGCTTTGTAAGCGATCTTGTATTTCTTTTATTTGCTCTTGAGTTGTCATTGTTGGAATTTAAAAAGAATGAAAAAGACTTTTGGAATGAAGGTGCAAAGATAACACAAAATACAGCCCGTGAAAATGCCTCATCCTATAATTCGTTCAAAAAAAAGCTATTGGTGTTTTTGCTGCATCAACATAATTTTCCACTCCATATCCTTTGCGTATTTTTCAGCAGAAACCCCTTCATAACTGTCTGTTGAAACGGGTTCACCAAAGATCACAGTAACTTTTGCCGGACGAAAACTAAATTTTTTAGGTGGATTGAGTGGACGAGAATTAATGATGCAAATAGGCAGTACGTCCAAAGAAGAGTTTTTTGCCATAATAAAAGCACCTCTTTTAAATAAGTTGATTTTACCGTCTTTACTGCGCGTTCCTTCGGGAAAGGTAATAATGGGTTTACCATTTTTTATTTGCTCACCGGCTTTAATCATGGATTGCTGAGCCTTTTGTTTATTTTTTCGATCAATCCAAATCATTCCCACCGCACTGCAAGCCCATCCGAAAAAGGGGATATATTTAATTTCTTTTTTCGCTATAAAATAGATGGGCGTATCAATTACTGAAAATAGTATGGGAATATCAAAATGAGAACTGTGATTGGCTACATAAATATAGGGTTTGCTTAAATCTAAATTTTCAGGGTGAATTACTTTTACTGTTCCACCTACAATTTTCAACAAACCCTTAGCCCAAATATGACGTGTAATGTACATCGAGACTTTTAATCCACCAAAAGGAGTAATGAGCAAAGCCATTGTAGCTATGATAATAGTGAAAACGATAATAAGTACCGCTTGAATGATGTTTATGAAAAACCAGATTATTCCTTTCATATGGGGCAAAATTAAACAAAAAACCCGATTCAAATGAGTTTTGAACCGGGTTTTTAAATTTATACTAAATAGAAAATACTAGGCATTCGCATTTACAATCTTTTCAGAGTGATATTCTCCTGCATCTAATTTTCCTTTAACCTTTTTAAATGTTTCTATGGTGAATTTAACATCTTCCAAAGAGTGAACTGCCGTAGGTATCAAACGTAATAGAATCATTCCTTTTGGAACAACTGGATACACTACGATGGAGGTAAACAATCCATGATTTTCTCTTAAATCGTGTGTCAACATAGTAGCTTCACCTAACGTACCTTTTAGCATTACAGGAGTTACACATGTATTGGTTTTACCTAAATCAAAACCAGCTTCTCTCAAACCACTTTGCAAAGCTCTTGTGATAACCCATAATTTTTCTCTTTGTTCGGGTCTTCTAACAAATTCCATTCTTTTTAATGCTCCAATTACGATAGGCATTGGTAATGCTTTGGCAAAAATTTGTGATCGCATATTATAGGTTAAAAAATCGATAACATCTTTTTTAGCACAAACAAAACCTCCCACACTCGACATCGATTTAGCAAACGTTCCAACTAAAACATCAATTTCGTGATGCACACCTTGTTCGTCACCTGCACCCATTCCATTTGGTCCTAACGCTCCAAAACCGTGAGCATCATCCACTAATAATCTAAATTTGTAACCTTGTTTTCTTAATTCAACAATTTCTTTTAATTTACCTTGATCACCGCTCATTCCAAACACACCTTCAGTAATCAACAAAATTCCTCCACCTGTTTCTTCTGCATTTTTAGTAGCTCTATCTAACGATACTTTCAAACGTTCGATATCATTGTGAGGATATACAAATGTTTTTCCTTGATGCATACGAATTCCATCAACCAAACATGCGTGACATTCTTGATCATAAACGACTACGTCATTACGGTGTAATAAGGAATCAACCGTTGACATAATACCTTGATAACCATAATTGTATAAATAACAAGCTTCAAATTGTAAGAAATCAGCAATTTGTTTTTCTAATTCAATGTGATAGTTGGTTTGCCCACTCATCATACGAGCTCCCATAGGATATCCCATACCCCAATCGCGTGCGGCATCAGCATCAGCTTTTCTAATATCTGGATGATTTGATAGACCTAAGTAATTATTTATACTCCAAGTAAGTACTTCTTTTCCTCTAAATTTCATTCTAGGGGCAATTTCTCCTTCCAAAATGGGAAAAGTAAAATAACCATGAGATTCTTTCATGTGTTGTCCCAATGGTCCTTTATTGTTGGCAATTCTATCAAAAATATCCATATTAATTGGTGTTAGATTATTGTAATGGGTGCAAAGTTATAGCTTTAATTTCATGTGACTTTATAGATGTTATTTTTTTATTAACTAGGAATGTGTTAATAGTGTTTATTTCAAACAAATGCTGACTCTTAAACCTTAAATTTAAATAATAATGCGAAATGAATTTTCAAAAAAATAAATATAGAATTCAATTTATTAAAAAATGAATTCTATATTTACCCTTGTCAATGCAGCGTGTATTGACAATATAATTACTAACTAATTAAAATTTAAGAAATTATGGGAAAAGGTATTATCGTTGTGAAAGAAGGGCACAAAGGAACGTTGAAAAATGAAAACGGAAATGATATTAATTATTTCCAAGTTAGCTCTGATGAATTAGGGATAGAAGTAAACAGAAAAGTAACTTTTGATGTTTATATTGACCCTGTTACTAAAGAAAAAACAGCTTTTAATGTTGAGTTAGACAGAAAAGGGAAAATTATTGTAGTAAAAGATACACACAAAGGAACCATTCAAGATGATAATTTCGGTGAAATCGAAGCTGAAATTCCTTTTGCTAAAGAAAGAGGATTTGTTGCTGGTCAAGAAGTAAGATACAGATTGGTTTCAAAAGACAAGATTTACTCTGCAGTATATGTTGATGCTGTTCCTGTAAAATAATATTTCAAATTTAAATCGACCAACGGAATTGCTGTTGGTCGGTTTTTTTATACTTTTTCAAAAACCTAAATTGATTTACTTGAAAAGTCATATTTCTTTTATATTTCCATTTGTTGTTGCACTGTTTATTACTACTTCTGTTTTTTCCAATAGCGAAGTAAACGTAGATAGTTTGGTCAACGTAATGGCCAAAAAATCACCTGATGAAAAAATAAAGGATTTAACGATTTTAATAGAATTTTACCAGAAAGAAAACTTCGAAAAAGCCATTTATTATGGCAATGAAATGGTGAAAACCGTTCAATTAAACCCTTCCAAAAGAAATGTAGCCAAATCCCATTTTTTAATGGGCACCATATACTATTCCAATTCCGATTACGAAACTGCATTGTTGTATCTTGAAAAAGCTGAAAAGGACTATTTAGCGTTAAAAGATGAATTGGAGGTGGCCAATTGTAAAAATTTAATCGGTTCTATCCAAGAAGATAAAGGATATTACGATAAAGCCTTAGATTATTTTTTATTCAGCTTGAATATTTTTGAAAAATACAATGATTCATCGAGCATTGCCACCACTTTTAATAATATAGGCTATTTATACTTGGATATCGAAAATTACGATAAATCCTTAACGTATTTGAATAAATCGCTCGAAATTAGATTATTGCTAAAAGACCAATTGGGTGTAGCCGAAAGTTACAACAATATCTCTAATGTGTTGAGTTCAAAAGGTGAGCTGAACGAAGCTATGGAATTACTCCAAAAATCACTGGCAATTAAAGAAAAACTGGGCAATAAAAAAGGCATTGCCTACACGTTAAATAATATAGGTTCGATTTATGCCGAAATTGGCGATTACAAAAAATCCATTGAATACTTTGAAAAGTCGTATCAGTTAAAAAAAGAAATCAACGACAAAAGAGGCATCATTGTGGGCTTAGTAAATATTGGAGCCAGTTATTATTTTGCCGAAGATTTGAACAAAGCCAATGAGTATTTTATTAAAGCTGGTTTAGATGCTAATAAAATGGGATTGAGAGATTTGGAAATGGATTGTTACAACAATGTGATTGAGACCTACAATGAAATGGGGGAGTACCAAAAATCCATTGAATATTACGATAAATTGATTGACCTCAAAGACAGCGTTTATAATAAGGAAAACTCCAAAGCATTATTGGAGTTGCAAACCAAATTCGATAGTGAAAAACAAATCAAAGACATTGAAATTCTTACGCAACAAAAAGAATTATCCGAATTGGAGTTGGATCGCCAACGGTATTTCAAAAATGCCTTTATCATAGGTTTTGCTTTCATTTTAATTTTGGTTTTTGTCATCTACAATCGCTATCAAATAAAACACAAGGCAAACGCAAAACTAGAAAAGCAAAAAGAAGAAATTACCTTACAGCATTCTAAATTGAACATTGCGTATGACGAAATTGAAGCCAAAAACAAAGACATTTTAGACAGTATTAAATACGCTAAACGCATACAAGAAGCCATATTACCGATTTATGATTTTGAAAAAATATTTGGTAACAAGGGATTTGTCTATTACCAACCAAAAGATATTGTAAGTGGTGATTTTTATTGGTTAGAAAAAAAGGAAAATATTGTTTTATTAGCAGCTGTTGATTGCACAGGACACGGTGTTCCAGGGGCTTTTATGAGTATTGTTGGTTTTAACGTGCTTAACCAAGCCGTAAACGAACATCATTTGCGAGCACCCAATTTGATTTTAAATGAATTGAACACGGGCGTTACTAATACGCTCCGTCAAACTGAGAAAGAATCAACGGTTAGGGATGGTATGGATATCAACCTGTGTTCGATAAATTATGATACCCTAGAATTAAATTATGCTGGAGCTTATAATCCCTTATGGATTATAAGAAATAATGATTTCATTGAATTGGCTGCGGATAAATTTCCCATTGGACTTTTTGTGGGACAAGAAATGAGTAGCTTTAAAAACAATTCGTTTCAACTAGAAAAAGGAGATGCCTTGTATTTATTTACAGATGGTTATGCCGATCAATTTGGTGGACCACGCGGTAAGAAATTTAAGTATCAACAATTTAAGGATACTTTATTAAAAATAGCTCATTTACAAGTGGGTGAACAAAAGAAAATATTGGAACAAACAATACAAAATTGGAAAGGTGAGTTGGAGCAAATAGATGATATTTTGGTGATTGGGATACAAATTTAGAAATTTGACTCATGAATAAGCAAACAGGTAAATGTATTAATAATGAATTCGGTATTTTAAAAATAATACATCACCTGTTGGTGGCTTTTTTACTCATTTATTTTGGTAACCTACAGGCGGTTAAAGCCCAAAATGCTGATAGTTTACTTTCAATTTGGAACAATAAATCATTGCCCGATTCGATTAGATTGAATGCAATGGATGTTTTATCTTGGGATGTTTATTTGTATTCAATACCCGATACCGCTCATTATTATGCTCAAATTTATTTTGAATACGCGCAAAAAAAAGGATTAAAAAAGCATATGGCCATTTCCTTGAATACCCAAGGTATTGCAAATTTTATTCAAGGAAAATATGAAGAAGCCAAAGTTAAGTTTAATAAATGCCTTGAATATCAATTGGAATTAAATGACAAAAAAGGTGCTGCCAGTACGTGCAATAATTTAGGAGTAATTTATACGAATCAAGGAAATGATGTAAAAGCCATTGAATATTACGCGCAGAGCTTAAAACAAAGTGAACAAATTAACGATCTTTATGGAGTGGCAGCTTCTCAAGGTAACATTGGTTTAATTTATCAAGAACAAGGAGAATCCAAAAAAGCTTTGGAGTATTTTCTTAAAAGTAAAGAAATTGCCGGTGAAATTGGTGACAAAGAAGGCGTAGCTATGATGAGTAGCAATATTGGGATGATTTATTCATTTAATAATGATAATAAAAAGGCTCTAGAACAATTTGAATTAAGTATAAAAATATATGAAGAACTCAATGATTTAAGAGGCGTTTCCACTAATTATAACAACATAGGAACACTTTATAAAGAAATAGGTGATTTTAAAAAAGCTTTTGAGTTTTATGACAAAAGCTTAACCATAAGAAAAGAGATTAATCATAAACAAGGTGTTGCTTCCACCTTAAACAGCATTGGTGAGTTGTTTTTTAAACAAGGAAATTTTGCTAAATCCAGAAAATACAGTGAAGAAGGACTGAAGTTAGCTAAAGAAATTGGAGTTTTGGATGATGTGAAAAAATCTTCTATTTTGTTGTATCAACTTTATAAGACCACAAAAGTATTTGATAAAGCACTGGAAATGCACGAATTATATGTGCTTACTAGGGATAGTATTTTAAGTGAGGAAAATCAAAAAGCACTCATACATCAAGAGTATCAATACAGTTATGAGAAAATGGCATTTGCAGATAGCCTAAAAAATGCGCAAGAAAAACAATTAAAAGATGCTGAAATAAATGAAGGAAAAGCATTGGCAGCAAAACAAGAAGTAGAAATTGAAAACAAACGCTTTCAGCAATACGTACTTTTTAGTGGATTATTTATTTTATTAATTTTTATTGGCTTCATCTACAATCGATTTAAAATTACGCAGCGCCAAAAAGACATCATTGAAAAACAAAAAACGGAAGTAGAACTGCAACGAGAATTTGCCGAACAACAGCGCAACATAGCGGAGGAGAAAAGGGTAGAGGCCGATGAACAACGGCATTTGGTAGAAGAAAAAAACAAGGAAATTACCGATTCAATAAACTACGCAAAAAGGATACAGGAGGCTATTTTACCTTCCCGTTATTCATTGGTTGAAAATCTTAAAAATGGTTTTATTTTCTTCAAACCTAAGGATGTGGTGAGTGGTGATTTTTATTGGCTCGAGACGACCACCCCCTTAGCCCCCTCCAATGGAGGAGGAATGGGGGTGGTCGGGGTGGTCTATTTCGCGGCTGCCGATTGTACTGGTCATGGTGTACCCGGTGCTATGGTGAGTGTAATTTGCAGCAATGCATTGTCAAAAGCACTGTTGGAAGAAGGTATTACCGATCCAGGAAAATTATTGGACAGAACTCGAGATTTGGTGATCGAACGATTTGCCAAAAGTGGCGAACAGGTAAAAGACGGGATGGACATTTCATTGTGCAAACTTACGGGCAACCAGTTGGAATGGTCGGGAGCGAACAACCCCATTTGGATTGTGAGAAAAATAGCTGCCGATAGGGGTGAGGAAACCAGCTCTGTGCATAATGAAACCCACGAACTTATAGAGCTCAAGCCCGACAAACAACCCATTGGTAATTATGCAGAACCCAAACCGTTTACCACTCATGCGGTAGCACTTTCTAAAGGAGATACGTTGTATATATTCACGGATGGATTTGCCGATCAGTTTGGTGGTCCTAAAGGCAAGAAGTTTATGTACAAACCCTTCAAAGAGTTAGTGTTGTCTATGCAAGCCAAAACGATGGATGAACAACGAAGCATGCTTTCCCAAACCTTTGATGAATGGAAAGGAGCTCATGAACAGATCGATGATGTCTGCATTATAGGCGTTAGACTATAGTGCTAGACATCACGATGCACGTTTCGGTATTGATGATGTTTGTATTACAGGAGTGCGCATATACCGAATAGGTTAGAATGTCGAGGTATAGCTATTAAATAGTTCACTACTTTTTATATCCTACAGCATTTTTTATAACTTTGAATTGGGAATATTGAAATTAAGTGTTTATGATAATTTAGTCACATAAACCAACAGATTCCAAATGCCAAAATCAATGCGGCAATGGATATTTAATTACCTAAATTGATGAATGGACAAATACGAAGTGTAGAATATGGCGAAAAAAACAAATACACCATCAGAAGGATTTAATGAAATATTGCTTTATACCACGCCAAATGGAAAGGTGAAAGTAGAAATGTATTTGCAAAATGAAACAATATGGCTGAGTCAACAAAAAATTGCTGATTTGTTTGGTGTGCAACGCCCGGCTATAACCAAACATTTGAAAAACATATTTGATTCAGGTGAACTTAAGGAAGAAGTGGTATGTTCCATTTTGGAACATGCCACTCAGCATGGAGCCATTGCAGGAAAAACACAAGAATCAAAGGTGAAATTTTATAACCTCGATGCCATAATTTCGGTAGGCTATCGTGTTAATAGCAGTCAAGCAACAGCTTTTAGAATTTGGGCAACTGAACGCCTGAAAGAATACATCATCAAGGGTTTTACAATGGATGATGAACGATTGAAAAACCCAAATAACATCTTTGGTAAAGATTATTTTGAGGAGCAACTGGCTCGAATCCGTGATATACGAAGTAGTGAAAGACGTTTCTATCAAAAAATAACAGATATATATAGTCAATGTAGTGCTGATTACAATTTAGACGAAAATATAACTAAAAACTTTTTTGCAACCGTTCAAAATAAACTACACTGGGCTATTACTGGCCAAACAGCAGCAGAACTGATAGCATCGAGGGCCGATAGCAAAAAAGAAAACATGGGTTTAACTAATTGGAAAAACGCTCCAGCAGGTGCAATTAGAAAAACGGATGTAACAATCGCTAAAAACTATTTGAACGAAAAAGAAATGGATGGTCTAAACCGTATTGTCACCATGTACCTTGATTATGCTGAAAATCAAGCAAAAAAAGGCGTTATAATGAATATGAAAGATTGGGTTGTAAAGTTGGATGCATTCTTACAGTTTAATGAGGAAGCAATTTTGAAAAACCAAGGCAAAGTTTCTCACGAAGTAGCATTGTCTCTAGCCGAAAATGAATTTGAAAAATTCCGAATTACCCAGATCAAATCAATTGAAAGTGATTTTGATAAGGCACTAAAAAAAATAAAAGATAAACAATGACTTTTTCCAAGCCTCTTCAATCATTCCACTACTTTTTTATATCCTATAGCATTTTTTATATCTTTGAAATGTAAAAATAAGAATAAAACATTATAGAGTTCTAAATAATGAACATAAGTAAAATACTAATTATAATAAGCTTACTACTTTTTGGAATTGATAGCTTTTCTCAAAGCCTATTGATTGAACCTCAAAACGTTATGGTGAAATGGAAAGTCGGCACGACAAAAACAATTACACAAAGTGACTCAACAATAATTTATGCCAATGACTCTATTTTTATGGCAACAGGTATGAGTACAAATTACAGCATAAAAATAATGAGTAAAAAAGATACTATTTATGAGGTTCTGTTTAAACAGATTAGATTAGATAATATTTCCGTGGAATCAGAAATGATCAATACATCTCCAATTGAACTAATGATGCAAGAGTTAATAATGGAGATGCAGAAGAAAATTTCTGGTCTTGAATATTCATTTTTTGTAAACCAAAAAACAGCTCTAGCCTTTAAAATTAAAAATGAAGATGAATTACGAAGATTAGTAGATGAAATGGTAGTTGTTGTTTTGAATCAATTTTTTGATAAATCTAAAATTGAATTAGATGAAACTAAAAAGAATGAAATTAAACTAATGGTAAGACAATATTTGGAAGAGCAATTGCCGGCTGCCATGCAAACTATGTTAAATGCATTCAATTATATTTTTCAGGCATACAGTTTCCCTTTTATCTTAAATGAAACGTATACTCAAGAAATAGAGGTTTATAGTATAGATCAAATTAATCATGCAGACGATAATGGTAAAGCAAAGCTTTTAGTAAATAGCTCCTCAACCAAAACGGAACTATTAATAGATTATAAATACATTTACGATATAAATGAGGCCTATCGAACTTATGTAGTGGCTCAGGGCAAAGCTGATCAAATTCCAATAACTGAATTTGAAATTGATGAGCGGGTTGAAACTAAATTTGATATAGAATCATCTTGGATAAAAACTAGTTCATCATTCGTGGATGCTAAAATGGGCGCAATAGTAGTTAAAAACACTTCACAAGTAGTAATTAAATAGCTATTTTACAACAACACCTTTAGACATCAAATAGTAAAGAGTTTATCAGGTTATAACTACCTAATTATTGTAAATTCCTATAAATTTCCCATTCATTAATTTATACTCAACCCCTTCAATGGTAATGGTTTTTCCTTCAGTTATTTCTGCTAAATTGAGAACATCTTGTTCCATAGTATGAATAGAACCTTTTGTTTCCCTAGCTATTTTAAAATAATCAGGTTCAATTTCTCCGCTTAACCCACAAAGTATAATACGCACAGGTAACTTAAATTGATTCAATAATTCAATATCTCTAACAGGAGCATAATTATCCACAATCATAATTATTTCCTTAAACTTAGAGGCCAATTGTGTTCCTTTTATTAAAGCTTCCATATTGTTTTCAGCTGTTTCATAATTGCCATTATAGGACATGACTTTAGCCATCAAACGCATAAGACTATCTATACCTGGGCTTTTACTGTAATAAATACCACCTGTATTTCCAATTGTTCTTTCTGATTGCACTTTATCATCACCATCGTTAAAAAATACAAATTGCAAATTTTGTTCTTTCATGTGATATAGCTCATACCAATGTGTTAATTGACTAACGTAAGGTGTCATGCTTCCTGTTAAATCGCATACAATTAATTTATCTGTCCATTGTTTATTTCTTTCCAATACATTAAGCACAACATTATCGGTTTTATTAGATTTGTTGTTATATTTTTTCATTTCGATGATTTTTGCTTCCTCTATTGATTTTTTCATTTTTTCTGCATTAATTAAAAATTCGGCTTCTTCCTTTTTGCGTCTTTCTTCTTCAATTTTTAATCTATCTTCTTTCTCTTTTTTTCTTTTCAATAGTTCTTTTGTACCAATATATGAAAAAGTTAAATCAGATTTTAACGACCCCAATTGTAAGGGTATTTCGAAATGGCTGAAATTTTTATCTAAAGTAAAATCAATAACATAAGTCTCACCTTTCGGGAGTATAAAAAATGCTTTACCATTTTGATTAGTTGTTGATTTAAAATATTTATTACTGGTTTTTCCTTTAATCCAAATGACTTCATCTGATAGGCTCACATTGTTTATGTCATTTATTTTAAGGCTCACAATTGATAAACTTTCTTGGCAACTTGTAGGCGTACTTTTAGAAACAAAGTAGGTAGTATCAGGATAAGCCATTAAGTTGTTTTTCCATTCTTTTATCTGGTTGGCAGAAGGAGGGTATTTTTTCGACCAATCGTCAACACCACCTTCATATTGAAAGTTCATCTCCATAACTAAACCATCATATCCTGGCATTTGAAGATCATAGGTTTTATCGGAATTAGAGAATTTTACATCAAAATCGCCAAAACTGGGAAGTGATACAACTCCTTTTCCAAGAGCATCTGTTTTCCCAAAGTACTCCATCCCTGTAGCTATATCTTTGCAAACAATGTCAATGTTTTTGGGATATCCTTTGCTTGATTTTAAATAAAATACACAAGATGCGCTACCTTTTTGTCCCCAAAGGATAATTGATGTAAAAAGACCCAAAATTAATGTAGTAATTTTTGTTTTCATAGGTTATATTTTTGGTTAAAATCATAACAGAATACAACTAAAATCGTTACAAATTTTATTAATAAGTATGTATTTGATTGAAAGAGAGTGGTTTACGTTTGATTAATTTCACACTCTTACACAAGTCCGTAAAAGACTTTGATGAACATTGGAAACCTTCATCCAATTAACGCTTTTTTCACTTAGCTCAACAAAAAAAAATAATGCTGCATATTGGCGTTAGCGTAATTTACCCAAACACCCAAATCACATCCGCCACTACTTTTTGGTTAGGGAACTCAATCGTAATTAACTGTTCGGGAGTCCATTTTTCTAAATAGCGGTCTATGGCTGTTTTGATGAGGTTCAACTCACTCTTTAGTTTCCAGTGTTCCCCATTTTGGTCAAAAAGGACAATGAATATTCTATTTTTACAATGATGCCTTTGTTCAGCACTTTGATTGTCATACAGCCATTGTATCAATTCTTTGGTGTGATGGATGGCCCAATTAAGATCTTTATTCAAACCTAAGGGAAAAACAGTAGTTTTATGGTCAAAGGGTAGTTCATTAATATAAAAATCAATTTCTTTATGAAACTCATCTTGGTGAGGCTTCACTAATGGATGAGTGCAAAAAATTGCTTCAACAGCCTTCGCTGAATGAAAATTATACCATCTATTCATGGCGTAATAACACAATTCTTTAAAATAAGGTTGATGATAAAATCGTTTACTCAATTCAATTTTTAAGTCAATAAAGTGTTCTGTTTGATAGATAAAGGAAGTAAGTTTGTCCCATTCGTTATCTTGTTTTTTACCCCACGAATAGGCAAAAGCATGGCGCTTGCGCAATTCATTTTGCATTTGGGCGAGGGTAGTTTCATTCACAGTTGGGTCAACAATTAGGAGATTGCAGATTCAAATATATTCAATTAATGAATACTCAGTCGTTTTGAGATTAAATTAAGGTTACTCAGTAGCTTTTTTAAACCACAGAGTCACAAAGGTCACAAAGGTCACAGAGGGTAATATAGTTTTCACTTCTCTGTGTTATTAGTGTCTTATGGGTTATTTTTTCTTTTTTTTCACCACATAGTATAACACATAGAACATAGAAGTTATCTTACAAAGCTTAAGATAGAAGCTTTGCTTAAACATAGCAGTCTTAGCAAAAGTGTAATTTTATAACAAGGAAAGCATTTACCTATCAGCATTTTCTTTTTGGTAAAAGGTGATAAACCAAGGAGAAACAAAGGTCACCAAGTTTATTAAAAAGTAAAAATTTGAATGAAACGTAAGTCAAAAGTGCGATGGACTGAAGAAAAGGCGAGCCGGTGATGGCTGTGAATGATCGGATTGTATTATTTTCAAAAAATGTGTAAAGGAAGGAGCGTGGCCGCCAATTTTCAGAAAATAAACAATCCTATCAGAGAACGGAGAAGCATCTTTTCGTCTTGATTTTTTGGTTACTTTTTTATCAAGAAAAAAGTAACAAGAGAAAAATAAATGTAAATTTAACTAGAATAGCAAGAAAATATAAGCTACAATCAGGTCTCTTAATGTTTAAAAATTCACAACTTTAACAGGCTATTTCACTTCACTGTGTCCTTCTTTGCCTAATGGTAAAAATTTCATCATAAAAAAAAGTCAGCTTTTTGAGCTGACTTTAGATATTATAATTTAATAATCCAATTGAATTTATCTTCAACCCTTCCTTTTTTGTAATCATCTAAGTATTTCAATACTTTGTTCGAAAACTCACGCGTTTCTACAGGAGGAAGTTTGTAATCTATACCTTCAAAATTGATGATACTGATAGGTGCAATGGTGGCAGCAGTTCCTGCTCCAAAAGCTTCAATCATAGTTCCATTTTTACACGCATTAACAACTTCTTCAATAGAAACTCTTCGTTCTTCCACTTTAATTCCCCAATCTCTAGCAATGTCAACCACACTTCTTCGGGTAATTCCTGCCAAAATAGTTTCACTTGATTGTGGAGTAATCAGCGTATCTCCAATTAAAAACATCACGTTCATGGTACCTGATTCTTCGATGTATTTGTGTTCCTTTGAATCCGTCCAAATCAATTGTCTATACCCTTTTTCTTGACCCAATTTTGCAGGATATAATGAAGCCGCATAATTTCCACCTGCTTTGGCAAAACCAGTTCCACCGTCAACGGCACGTGTATAATAGGTCTCAATTTTTACAGGAACGGGTTCAGAATAATAAGCTCCTACTGGACAGGTAAAAATAATGAATTTATAAGTGTCAGATGGACGAATACCTACATAAGGATCCATAGCAATCATAAATGGACGAATATATAAACTGTCTGATTCTTTTGAAGGAATCCAATCTCTATCAACTTCCAAAAGCGTTTTCAAAGCTTCCATAAACAATTCTTCGGGTACCTCAGGCATACACATACGATCGGCCGAAATATTAAAACGTTTGGCATTTTCATACGGTCTGAACAACAAAATATCGCCTTGATTATTCTTAGTAGCTTTCATCCCTTCAAAAAAGGTTTGAGCATAATGCAAAACAGATGTAGCAGGTGATAATTCTAAGTTTTTAAATGGAGTTACCTTCATTGAAGTCCACTTTTCTCCATCATAATCCATTTCAAACATATGATCTGAAAAAACTTTACCAAACGGTAAATTCTCCCAATCTATTTCAGAATGTCTACTTTTAGAGGTTTTTTGAATTTCAATGTTTAAAGTTGCATTGCTCATTATGATGATTATCTTTGATGTATAATAGTACTCAAATAGGCTACTTAACTTATTCGAGATAGCAAAAATAGTATTAATTTAGAGGTTTGATGATAGAAGAGCCAAAAAAAATATTAAAAAAGTATTGGGGTTACGAACAATTCAGACCCCTTCAAGAGGATATAATCAACTCTATTTTAAGTGGTAAGGACACATTGGCATTGTTAACAACTGGTGGCGGAAAGTCTATTTGTTTTCAAGTTCCGGCCTTATGCACCGATGGAATTTGTATTGTGGTGTCTCCATTAATAGCTTTAATGAAAGATCAAGTAGAGAATTTGAAACGAAAAGGCATTAAAGCAATAGCTGTTTTTTCGGGCATGTCCAAACGAGAAATTGATATTGCTTTGGACAATTGTATTTATGGTGGTTATAAATTTTTGTACGTATCACCTGAACGATTAAAAACAGAGTTGTTTTTAGTCCGACTCAGTAAAATGAAGGTAAATTTAGTAGCTATCGATGAGGCCCATTGCATTAGCCAATGGGGATATGATTTTAGACCTCCTTATCTTGAAATTGCTGAATTGAGAAATAAAATTTCTGCTCCGTTTTTAGCCCTAACCGCCACCGCCACCCCTCGAGTAGTTTTGGATATTCAACAAAAACTGGGGTTTAAACAACAAAACGTTTTTCAAGCACCCTTTGCTCGCCCTAATTTGCGCTATTTTGTGAGCAATCACGAGGATAAAAATGCCACTTTGATGAACATTGTTCAAAAACAAAAGGGAACGGGAATTATATATGTTAGAAGCAGAAAGTTGACGGTGGAATATGCTCAACATTTAATCAAACGAAATATTTCCGCTGATTTTTACCACGCTGGCCTTTCAGTCGAGGATCGAAGTGCTAAACAATTAAAATGGATAAATGGCCAGACACGTATCATTGTTTCTACCAATGCCTTTGGTATGGGTATCGATAAACCCGATGTGCGCTTTGTCATAAATGTAGATTTACCCGAATGTGTAGAAGCCTATTACCAAGAGGCAGGAAGAGGTGGACGGGATGAAAAAAAAGCTTTTGCCATATTGTTAATTGATGAGCAAGATCAAGAAAAATTACTCAAAAGAGTTGAAGACAAATTCCCGCCCAAAGAAGTTATTCGTCAAGTGTATGGTTTATTGTGCAATCATCTGAGAATTGGCCTTGGTTCGGGTGAGTTAGAAACATATCCGATTCAGTTAGATCAATTTGGTTTTCAAAGTTCGTTAACCAAAAACCAAGTTTACAATTCATTAGGTTTTTTAGAAAGAGCGGGTTATATTGAATTGTCGGAAGGTGTTATGCACCCCTCTAAAATGAAAATTGAAACCGATAATCAACAATTGTATGCGTTGCAGGTGCGTTATCCTATTTACGACTCCGTGCTTAAAGTGATATTGAGAAGTTATACGGGTTTGTTTGATGTTTTTGTGACCATCAATGAAAAGGATATTGCCAAAAGAGCCCAATTGAGTGTTCCAGCTGTAAAAAAAGCTTTAGTAGAATTAGATGAAATGAAGGTGATAGCTTATTCACCTGCCAATAGCAAAGAAACCGTTACCTTTTTGCAACCTCGTATCGATAACAAGTATTTGCGATTAGATACCACCATCTATGATAACCTAAAGGAAATCAATTTCAATAATGCCCGTGCAATGATTAAATATGCCTATGATTTAGATACTTGTCGAAGCGTGGCATTGTTGACTTATTTTGGCGATGCACATCCCTTACCTTGTGGATTGTGTGACGTGTGTTTAACAAAAAATTCTGAAGAGGTCGTTGAAAAAAAGCATTTTTTGGAGATTGAACAAAAAATTATGTCCTTATTATCCCATCAAATCTTGGATTTTAATGATTTGGTTGATAAAATATCGAGTGAGTACTCAAAGAAAACAGTTAAATTTGTGGCCCGCTGGATGATTGAAAATGAAGAACTCATTTTGACACCGTCCAACAAATTACAACGAAATGAGTAGACTTTTTTTGATAGCAATAAGCGTTTTTATCTTGTTTAACAGTGCTAAAGTGCGTTCACAAAAAACCGTTGAACCGATTATTTATAAAGCCGATTCGTTGTTTGCAACTAACGATTTTATCCAAGCCCGATACTATTATGAATTGGCACAACGATTTTGTGAAAGAGACATTACGTGTAAAGTATTGCACGAATTTGAGTTGGAATCCAAATTATGGAAATTAGACAGTGTGCAGGCGTACTCTTTCAATATGCCCGAATACATCAAATTATTGAAAACAGCCGATAGTTTGCAAGCAAAATCACCAATAATGGCCATGAAAACATTTGATGAAGCCACCGTTTTGGTTCCATCTTTGGCCTATCCCTTCAATAAAATAACCTATATCATCAATCATTCACCCAAGATTCAACAACAATTATTGGTGTTGCAAGCTAAAAAAGAACGAGAAGTATATTTAAATAAATTAGAAGAAGCGTTAAGTTTAGAAAAAGAAGGTAAAAAAGTAGAAGCCTTTTACCGTTATAAAAAAATTGCACAAGATTACCACGATGATGTTTCAGCTCAACAAGCTGCCGATCGATTGGAAATTGAAGTCGGTAACAAAATTGCGCGTTTTGAATTACTTTTGGCCGATGGTAACGAACATTTCATCAATGAAAAATACAGTAAATCTAAGGCATTGTTTCAAAAAGCCATAGAAATCAATTCAGAATGCAAAACATGTAAAGCAAAGTTGGCCAACTTGGATTATTTCATTTATGTCGAAAAATCGAAAAAACGAGAATACAATAATTTAAAAGCCGAGGCCAGAACCAACATGAATCAAGGAAAGTTCGAGACTTCCTATTATCAATTAGTAGCGTTAAATAAAAAGAATCCTGAAGACGAAGAAGTACAAGAGTGGTTAATAGAAGTTGATAAAATGTTACAAACCGAATTGGATGAACGCATCAAAACATTTAACGCTAAACTTTTGTTGGAAAGAGCCAACGAAGCTTTTATGAATTCGGATTTTGAAAAAGCTTTACAAATGTATACGAAGTTGGAAGTGCGATATTATGACGTAATTGATTATTTATCATTTGTTAAAGCCAGAATTGAAGAATGCAATGCATTAATCAATAAAAATAATGAATAAGAGAGAGCTATTTTCAAAACGAAATCCATATGGGAAAAAATAAAAATGAAAAAGTAAATGTGGTGTATTCCACCAATCCTAATTTTCAATTCCAGTTTGACGGTGACGAAGAGCAAGAAACCTTGCCACCCCAACAGCAAACCTTATACGTTTCGCACGATAGTAAAAGTAGAAAAGGAAAAGTAGTAACGTTAGTTGAAGGTTTCAAAGGAACTGATGATGATTTGCAAACGTTGGGTAAAATGTTGAAGTCGAAATTGGGAGTAGGAGGGAGTGCAAAAGATGGAGAAATCATCATTCAGGGAGAGTTTAGAGATAAAGTAATTATTTTGCTCGAAAAAGAAGGTTATAAAACCAAAAGAAAGGGTGGTTAAAAATCTTCCGTCAAGATTACTATTTTGAGTAACAAATGTAACCCATCAATTCATTTTAATTGGTTAATTTTGCACCCTCATTAAGTAAAAATAATAAATAAAAAATATATGTCACAAGAGATTGAAAAAGTAACGTGTTTAATTATTGGTTCAGGACCAGCAGGTTATACAGCTGCTATTTATGCCGCTAGAGCTAACATGAATCCAGTTTTGTATCAAGGAATGCAACCTGGAGGTCAATTGACCACTACAAACGAAGTAGAAAATTTCCCAGGTTACCCAGAAGGTGTTACTGGACCCGAAATGATGGAGCAATTGAAAGCGCAAGCAGAACGTTTCAATACAAGCGTGAGAACAGGATGGGTTACTAAAGTTGATTTTTCGGGTAAAGGAAATGGGCCACACAAAGTTTGGGTTGATGAAACCAAAGAAATTCATGCGGATACCGTAATTATTTCTACAGGTGCAAGTGCCAAATATTTAGGACTAGATTCAGAACAACATTATTTGAAAATTGGTGGTGGAGTTTCTGCATGTGCCGTTTGTGATGGATTCTTTTACAGAGGACAAGAAACAATTATAGTAGGAGCAGGAGATTCAGCTTGTGAAGAAGCTCATTATTTGTCAAAATTAGCCTCAAAAGTTACGATGTTAGTTAGAAGTGACAAATTCAGAGCCTCAAAAATTATGGCAGAACGTGTTCAAAACACCCCAAACATTACTATTCTTTACAATACAGAAACAGTAGAAGTGTTAGGTGATGGACAAGGAGTAACTGGCGCACGTGTTAAAGAAAGAACTACGGGTGTTGAGCAAACGATTCCAGCAACAGGATTTTTTGTTGCCATTGGACACAAACCCAATACGGATGTATTCAAACCTTTTATTGATATGGACGAAACAGGGTATATAATTAATGTTCCAGGGTCATCAAAAACAAATGTAAGCGGTGTTTTTGTATGTGGTGATGCTGCTGATAAGACTTACCGTCAAGCAATTACCGCTGCGGGAACAGGTTGTATGGCAGCTTTGGATGCCGAACGATATTTGGCTGCTAAGGGTCACTAAAATTTATTTTGTTAAATATTTACTAAAAACCTTAGGCATCATGCTTAAGGTTTTTTTTGGCATTAAACTTGGCAAAGCCCGATAAATTACTAAATTTACAAACTTAAAATCAAATCATTATGAAAAAATCATTACTCCTTTTATCTTGTTCCATTCTGACTATGATGTCAATTTTAGCGCAAAAAGCATCTAATTTGGTCGTTTTTGCAGAAGACGCAACACCTTTTTACGTTATAGTAAATGGTATTAAACAAAACGTAGAACCTCAAACTAATGTTAAAATTACGGGTTTGACCAATCAAGCTAATCAAGTAAGGGTGGTATTTAAAAACACTAGTTTGCCAAGTTTAAATCAACAAGTTTATTTTCAAGAAATGGGTGTTGAAGCAACGATGCGCATTACCAATACCAAAAAAGGCTATAAATTGCGTTATTTTGGAGAGGTTCCACTTGGCACTACAACCGTAGATAATACACAATGGGTAAGCAGTGTTCAAGCTACTGAACCTACTGTAAATACTGGAACAGGTGGTGTGGTAACTACCACAGTTGTAGAAGAAGTGGTAACTACCACTACCAGCACGCCTGTTAATACCAATGTAAATGTAGGTGTAAACGGAATGGGGACAACTACCACAACCACAATCAATGAGAACACATCAACCACAACAGGAACTCCTGAAACCATAAACATGAATACCCATATGAATGTTGGCGGAATGGGAACAGCAACTAATGTTGGTGTAAGTACCAATGTAAACTCAACTTCTACAACTACTGGAAATGGAGAGAATGTTAACATTGGAATGAATGTAGGTGGTGTGGGTATTAATATGAATGTTAACGTTACTGAAACAGGTATGGGAACCAATCAAAATGTGAATTACAACGAATCCAATACCGTTACCACACATACATCAACGGGTACAAATATGGGAACTTCAACTAATGGAGCAACCACCAACGTAGGAGTTAATACAGGTTTTGGAACTACTTCTACCAACATAGGTGCTGGAAATGTGAGCACAACCACTACCACCACTACCACCACATCTTCCTCTACTACAGGTGTTTCTACTAACAATGCAACCGTTAATACCACTAGTGCAACACCAGTTTATTATGTGGATGGTTATTCTGGGGCTGTAGGATGTGCAGTACCACAATCAAAAATTGATAAAATAAAAAGTGTAATCGAAGCAGAAGCATTTTCTGAAAACAAAATGAATGTTGCTAAACAAGCTACTAAAAACAAATGTATGACAACGGCTCAAGTTATTGAAATTGCTGAATTGTTCAGTTTTGAAGATGAAAAACTAGAGTTTGTAAAATATGCTTATGCTTACACCTATGATGTAGATAATTATTATGAAATCAATTCAATTTTTGATTTCAGTTCAACAAAAGATGACTTTAACAAATTTTTATCTACGAAATAATATTCCTTCTTCGTTATACTTATTTAGAATCCCCTTTGCTTAAGTGTGAAGGGGATTTTTTTTATGATGAAACTGGTAACAAAGCAGTTCGTTTTTTAGCAAAAACAAAGATGATTTTTGCTTGAGGTAAACGAGATGTAAACAAACTTCTCTTATCAATGGCCACACTGCAACTTCCCTCTGTCCAATTATGTTTTCGTCTTTCAGTTTTTATAATTTTTAGGTATTGCTGAGCTACACTTTTTGCAAATTTTTCGTACGTCAAAAATTCTAATTCTTTTCTTACTACAGTTGAATCGTATTTTAATTCAACAGCACCTTGGTATAATCCGTATTCGCTTTCACCGGCAACGTAGCTGGATTTATCAAAATGGTAAATCTCTTTTTTACCGATATCCATTATCGTGTTTAAATTTACTTTCACCTCCAAGAGAGCACATTCATAATCAAATTTTGATGCGGCATATTTCATAATTGTTTTGGCTGAAATATCGTCTTTACTTTCGTCAAAAGCAGTTGAAGAGTGCATTTTTGTATACATCAATGCGCATTTATACAAGGTTTGACTATGTAATAAACTACCTTTTTTGTATTTCTTTCGCAGAAGATTGACTGCAAAAAATACGGAAGCATCCATCAGTGATTGATCGGCATCTTGAGGATCAATGCGATCTTGTATTCCTGGAAGCCCATAAAAATCATCAAAAGTGAATCGATTTAAATAATCGTTTTCACGTGTTTGAAGGGTATCCAAACAGCGTTTTATTTTTTTTGATTGAGCATAACAGTCCTTATGGCTAATGCTAAAGAGCAAAAACAACAAAACATACAAAAAGGTGGTGCTATTGAATTTAACCATCTAGTTTAAAATTCGTTTAAATTCCTCTTTTGTGATACTTTCCAGTGAAATGGGTTCCTTAGAGACAGATGTTTCCTTATCATCTTTCTTCAGTTTGCTAAATTCATAGGAATCAATATAAACCATTCTATTAGAATTATCCAGGGCCAAAACCCCCGTTTTGTTAGCTTCATCATAGCATATTTTCGGACTACCATAGGTAAGCACACCATTGTCTGTAAAGTCCATGACAATGAATTGATTTGCTTCAAAAGGTTCATTGTTTTCATCAAGGATGTTCATGGCTAAAACAGATGGATTGTCCATTTTTCCAAAACGGTCGATGTTCCAAAGCCCAAAGGAACTAAGAATCACATTACGGATAACCGCATCACCCTGCGTTTCGTTAGATTGCAGCCAACTTCTATATTCATTTTGAGTCAAAGACATCATTGCTTCATAGACGTCTAATTTTTTTTCAAACATTTTTTCAATATTTTTATTGGCCTTATCAATGGTTCGTTGATCTTTTTGAAATTTTTTCCAAAAAGTAAGGTAATTTTTTTGTTCTCTATCAAATGAACCATTACCGCTAAGTTTAACGGGTAATTCAAACAACGTATCATTAAAAACGAATGTGGCTACAAAACAGTCTTTTTGGGTATCAATTTCAAATGAAAAATCAACAAGCGGAATATTGTAACCAAAATGATTTTTCATTCTTCTTGAGTAATTTATTTTTTTTTGAGTATATTTTTTATTAAAGGCTTTAACATCTTTTTGAGCTTGTTTTAGTTTTATTGGATCATAATATTTGAAAATATTTTCTTTAAACAAAATATTGGGATGTAATATAACCGTCTCATTTGCATTGGCCGATTTTCTATAAAAAGTAAGGTAATTCATACTTTTAATATCAAAATAAATATTTTGAGGCACTAAAGTTGGTTTTGGAATATTCATTCGTGCTGTTGGCATAAAAGCCGCAATATTTGTTGAAAAGGTTGTATCAATAGACGAAGCTTGTTCAAACTGCCAAGTCATGGTAGAATCATTAAAAGAATATTCGTTAAAATCGGTATCTGAAGAAGTAGAATTGAAATCTACAGAAATAGGGTTTGAAGCATTAGGAAAAACAGCTGTTCCATTACTTGTTTGAGCATTAAATTCAAACATTCCGCCACTTTCAAAAGTGCTGCTGATACCACCACTGTCATATTTCATGGGAATTCCAGATAAAAAGATGTCCACAGGATTTCTAAATTCTCGATACGTAACAACAACAGGTTCTTTTACTAGATTTCCATTGGCGTTTACAAAAGCATTTTTAGGTATGTTGATCGTTGTTTTGTCATAAAGAAAAATCACGGGTTCATTGGATTTAACCGTTATAACGGTATCTGAAATTGTTAAATGCTCACGAAACGGAGTTATGGTTTTGTTTGGAATTGTTTCTGAGGTGTTTTCTATTTCAGGCGCAGGAGCGTAATTATTGCTTAAAATTTCGACATTTGGGAAATTCGAAACAATTTTTTTCCATTCTTCTTCCGAAAAATTATTGTCATACAAAACCAATTGTTTGAGATAAGGAAAATCTTGCTGTGAAATGGGTAGAGCAGACAATTGATTACCAGAAAGATTGAGATAGGTTAGTTTATCCAATAATTTCAATTCTTCGGTTAGTTCGCCAAAACAATTGTTAAGTGTCACTTCCGTTAGGGAAGGTGCCGTTGCCAAAACGGGTAAAATGGTTTTGAATTGAGTTTCTGGACAATCTTTAAAAGTAATGGATTGCAAATACTTGTTGTCACTAATTGTAGGTGATAGTTGTGAGATAAAACTGTTGGAAATATATAATGAGAACGATTTTATATTTCCAAAACTCGCAGGTAGAGTATCTTTTAAATGACTGAATTTTACCTCGTTTAGATTTTTAAGTGCCATGAGATTGAGGCACACATTTTTCATATCCAAATTGGGATTGTTTTCAAGATTTAAATACTTTAGATTTTTCATTTTGTAGAGTGTAAAATCCAAACTACTGAGTTGATTAGCGCTTAAATCTAAATCTTCTAATTTTTTTAATTTACCTAAATAAAACGGAATGTCCATTAAAGCATTGTTGCTCACATTCAAAGTTGTAAGTTCTTTCATTTGCCCAACGCTATAGGGAAGATACACCAATGCACAATTTGAAATATTTAAGTGTTTCAATTCCAGCTTACTCAAATTCGGAAAACATTCGGTCAATTCTATCGTTGGATTGTCGCTCAAATTGAGGGAATTTAGTTTTTTAAGAGAAGCTATTTCTTTGGGAATGCTCACAATTGAATTGGAAGAAAGATCCAACTTTTCTAGATTTGAAAAATGAAATACATTTTGGGGTATTTCCGATAAGTTGATCGCAGATAAATACACATTTTCAACAGATAGCGTATCAAGTGTGTTTAATTGCTCAATGGAATAAACCGTCTTTTGCCCTTTAACCTCTAAATCATTGGTTATTAAACTATTTACAGCTACGCCTGAGCTGACCAGTACTAATGAGCTGACAATGAGTGTTTTCATAATTTCAAAGGTTTAGGTGAGACATGTAGTATAACAAATAACACTGCCAATTAGTTACACCACTAACAAAAAATATATTACTATATTGTATTTATAAGTCTAAAAAAGCGAGAATAGATTATTCCATTTTTTTAATCATATTGAAACTGAACCAACCCAAAGTAAGAATGATAACAATCATAACAATCCAAAGCCAAATAGAATTAATCTCCCAATTTTGTTGGGTTTTTTCTGAGGCAATTGGCGCAGATGCGTCAACTAGATTGCCCAATTGTAAGGTAGTGAGTTGGTCAGGTATTTTACTTTCAAAATAGGCAAGATCATACTCAGGAGCCAAACTGTTTTCATTTCCATAACACAAATAATAGGAGGCTTCTTCCTCAAAACGCACGATCATTTCATACACCAAACCGCTGGTTTCTATAGATTCAATAGTCAACGGTTTATTATCTTTATTTTCAATTTCAATTTTGAAATGTCGGGCAATGATGGGAGGGAACGTAAGTTTGTTCTCTTCCAAAGAATTAAAAACACCTGATGATAGGGGAGTGTACTGTAATTCACATCCTTCTTTGGTTTGGATACTATCATGTGCATAAAAAAGGGTATAGGGTCTATAAAAATCTAAGGTATCTGTAATTTTTACAGCAATTGCATTGACCCAAAGAGGTGTTTTTAAATCAACATTTAGGAAACTCATTTTTAGTTGATTATCGTTGAGTTGCTGAGGGATTGTTTTTCCATAACTTCTATAATTACCTTCTATTTGTTCATCTTGTATCAAACGTATTGAAGACAGTGAAGGCAAAACCGAACTGCTGAAATGAATGCGATAATAGGCGAATTGTGCGGGTTCAAAGTGAACGGTTGAATAAGAAAAATGGGTTTCTTCATTACTGATGGAGAGAATTCTGTAATTTTCTACCAAGGTAAACCATTCTTGTTGGTTTTGACTGCCTTCAACAGCTATGCGCCAATCATAATTTTCTTGTAAAATAGAAAGTTCTAATTGATTGATTATTTGTGGTGAGGAAATAGCCAGGGTTACATAATAGCCTTTTTCATTTTTGGATGAATTAATGATTTCAGCATCTTTTTCAGTTTTTACTATCCCTTCATTTTTATACCGCAATAAAAAAGGAGCTTCGATGGTATCATTATTAGAGGTGATACCAATGATCCTAATATCTGAAAAATCAGGTTTTATTTTTCCGAAAAGGTGATTGGGTAGTTCTATTTTGTGCCATTGACTTTCAATGCCTTGTAGCTCTTGATAAAAACCAAAACCTTTTAATTGAGCATGAAATAAACCTCCCCATTGGAAATAGGTTAGCAACAGTAAACAAACTAATTTACAAAAGTTTGGTATCATCCGATTCGGCTATTAAATGTTTGTATTTATTGTAAAGAAACGAAATAATAAGCAAAACAACACCCAACACTAAAAATATGATGGTTTTGGGTATCGTATCTAAATGCACAATATCAACAAAAAACAACTTAACTAAGGTAGCAAAAAAGAGAACAATGCCTCCATAACGAAGGTGATTTTTGTTTTTTTTAAATATCCCCATTAAAATGAGCATCAAGGCATACAATCCAAACAAAATGCTGAGTCCGTATTGAGGATTGAGCACCGAGTATTTTAAATCGTCAACTATTTCAAAACTGGCAAAAGTCAAAATACAACTATGAAGTACTGCATCGAAAGCTCTACTCAAATTTAATCCAATAAAGGAAGCTTTACTGTATCTAAATAGCATCCAAACTACTGCAAACGATAACCCAATTGAAAGGTACCTAAAATACAAAAAGTTGAAGACCGAAAGTTCATTTTGTGCACCCGATAGTGAATAATATTGGTCTCTTAATATGCTAAATGTAGGCATTCCTATTGATAAAAAGATTACCAAGGTGATGAGAGAAAGTACCATTACTACATAACTCAATAATAGTCGTTTTAGGTAATAAAAATTGAACAAACCTAAAAGTATGACAAAAACCAGCGAATAACCCATTATCCAAACACTGGTGAGGTGAGGAATGTAGCTTACCGGAGGAATGAGTGCATTATGAAACAAGGCAAAATTACTTTGCAGTTTTATTTGATTCCAATAATTGATTATTTCTAACCCAAAGCTGAGATACAATCCTAAAATAAAAACAGCTGGAGCAAATATGGAAAGCAACTCTTTGAGCGTGTTATCGATATCTTGAATTTTGATTGCTGAACGGTATTTTTGGAGTGTAAACGTAATAAAACCAAAGGAACTGGTAAATAATAGAGACGTCATGAATACAGGATTAAAAAATAGCATCGATGTGCTTAGTTTATAGGGGTTGTAGTTAATTTGCCAATAATTAGTGATGCTGGCCAATGCAATAAACATTACTGGAAAAGACATATATTCATACATAGCAATGCTTTTTGACCTACCTATCCAAAACAAAATGGCTGCTTCGGCCGACCAAATTAAGGTTACCCAATTACCCTCAAATTGGATTGGAATGGCAATGGTGATGAAAATGAGTACCAAAGCAATAATCAAATAAAAAATGTTTTTGTCTCCCAATTCTTTTTTGGAAACGTAATAGCCCATTAAAAAGTGTAATAGCGCATTTCCTAAGGTAAAAAGACCTAAAAAATGGTTGGTAATGGCATTGTTAATAAAAATGGTATATCCAAAACCAAAGAAAATAAAGGAATTACTCATTAAAAGAACGATGTCAGTGTAGGAATATTTTTCTTTGTTGTAGAGTTTATACAATAGAAAAGTGGCATAAAATAGCCCAAAAAATACACTTAAAAAGGTAAGCCCAAGTACAAAATGTTGCTGAGGAGAATAGCTCGTTATAAACCAAATTCCATAAATGAGCCAAGTGATGCTAAAGGAAACAAAATACAGTGATTTCCAATATTTCTTGAGCGAGATGATTAAAATACCAAAATTTACGAGTGTCATATAGGTGAACATAACCGCCACTCGACCCGTTCCATCACTGAGAAGAAATGGTATGGTATAAGCACCCACCAATCCAAAATGAGCAATGATTGGTTTATCGTATTTGAGTGCAGCAAATACCGTAAAAACGGTAAAAATGACCATTATCAAAAATGTAACTAATTGAGGAAATAACTGGTAGTAATTATAGGCTGCAAAGGTGAGAAAGTAGTTGATGGCCATAGCGCCACTTAACAATACTGCACTAAAATTGAGGTAGTTTTTTTTGAGTTTAATGGCAAAAGCCAACAGTCCAAATCCTACTAAATAACCTAAAATGATGCGAGTAATTGGGCTAATAAGTTGATGATCAATTACGTATTTAGCACCAATCACCACTCCAATGATGGTAATAATGATTCCTATTTTGCTGAATAAGTTTTCGCCAATAAATTTTTCTAAGCCCGATTTGTTTACCTCAAATGTAGGAGTTTTGCTGGTCTTTTTTTCAAAAAACTCCTCATCATTTTTAGGGTCAACCTTTTTCTTTTTGGGTGCTTCCAAAGCATAATTTACTACTGCAATGGGTTCTTCTCTTACCGTTACTTTTTCAATTGGGGGAGCCGTAATTACCGGTTTTATTTCCGCTTCAAAACGTAAGGTAGGTTTTTCTTTTAGCTCGTTTAGTTCTCTTTTGAGCTGCGTCATTTCTGTTGAAAAAAGTTCGTGTTTTTTGAGCAACACTTCTAACTTAGCAGCTAATAAATTAATCCGTTCCTGTTCAGGTGTCATAGAGTAGGTTTATTCAAATGAATGTGTAAAGCACCCATTCATTTGTTTTTGGAATCGTAGTACGAAGATATGATAGGTTGGGTTACCAAAATCCTATTCAATGCGAATGGTTTCCCCTAAAAATTTAGGTTCATTTCCAAATAAGTAGTCCAAAACCACTTTAACACGGGCCATTTTTTCACGCATTTGGGTTTTAAAGCCAAAATAGGCGTTTACATCTTTGGCATTGTAACCCACAGCTTCCATATCGTTGCAATGCGCAATAAAAATAGCACGTTCGTTATGAAATTGCTGAGAGATAATGGTAATCTTGGTTTCTCCAAAGATTTCTTTGCATCGAACTACCGAATCCCAAGTTCTAAAACCGGCATAGTCCAAGAAAATTTTATTGGCAGGTACACCCAAGGCTATTAAATCATCTCTCATCATGGTGGGTTCGTCATATTCTTTACGGCTGTTGTCGCCACTGACCAAAATAAAGTCAATTTTTCCTGATTGATACAGTTCAAAAGCTGCTTCTATTCGGTATTTGAAATAATAATTTTCGTAACCATTGGCCAAAAACTTCGAAGTGCCCAACACCAATCCAACTCTATTGTGTGGAATATCCTCCACCGAATTGTAGGTAAATTGGCTCTTATTACTTACCATCAAATTGGCTGTAATGGCAAAAATAAGTACCAAACCCAATAAAACCAGCGTAATTTGAATGGTTCGTTTAAGTTTTTTATGGTTAGGGAGAAATTTCATTTCGGATAATTAAAGGTATTTACGTGTAACTTAAAAAAACTGTTTTTGGAACACGAATATATCATTTATTTTTTATAAGTTGGTAATATATCTCATTACAAGATGTCCTTCAGTCCGTTCGAGTAATTTTCGTAGATTTTACATTGATTTTGATGAAAAATCGATTGTAAAATAGAAAATTGTATCGAGAACAGACTCGAAGACACGCACTAATTCTGTTACTATTAAACGTCCGTGTGGTGCACTTCTATACCCTGTAGGGATTGAAATAACGTTATCATCGATTCTTTTTTGTGTATCGGAAATTCTAAGGTGAACGAACACGAAGCACCAAAATCTTGATGGATAATCGTCAGTTTTTGGTGATGGATGATTTGATTGATTTGAGCCGTTTGTTCGTATCCAAAAATCACGGTGAGGGTGGTCGTGATTTCTTTTTCTATCATTTCTGCTGCTAAGAGAGCTTCTTTTGCCGCTTCTTTATAAGCAGTTATTAATCCGCCAACACCCAATTTAGTGCCTCCGTAGTAACGAACCACCACTACCGCCAATTGGGTGACTTCAAAAGAAAGTAATTGACCATAAATTGGTTTCCCACCTGTATTGGCAGGTTCACCATCATCACTGTATCGATATAGACTTCCGTTTGGTTTCAGCCTAAAAGCATAACAATAATGCACCGCATCGGGATGTAATGATTTGAATTCGGCTAATTTTCGTTTAAACGTTTCTTCGTCTTCAATAGGAAAAGCAAAACCTAAAAACGTGCTGCCTTTTTCTTTATAAACCCCTTCTGAGGGCGCTACTATTGTTTTGAATCTATCCATTTAAGTGATTTCTATACTAAAAATGTATTGAATTATATAGGTAATTAGCCAACTAACTATATATAACATTTTTCAAGTTTATAAAATGTATTTTTTTACCACATAGGCACATAGAATTGAAACTATAAAGTTTAAGATAGAAGCGTTGCTTTTCACATAGATGGCTCTGAAAAACGAAGTTTTTACTATGTATATACTTTTGATAATCAGTTTTATCTATGTGGCTATGTGGTTTTATATTCAATATTTAATTTGGTGATAATTATTTGATTTAGTAAGTGTATTAATAACTAAGGAATTTAATTTAAATGTGAAATAATTGAAGCGATAAAAAAAATAAAAATGATTTAAAGAATTTGATTTAAAGAGGGCACTTTACCATTGAATTCTATTTCCAAATGAGATTACCGCAATGGCCAACACCGCAAAACCTATTCCCATCCAATTGCCTTTGGTAAGTTTTTCTTTGTAAAAAGCCAATCCAATTAACGAAGAAAGCACAATCACTCCCATAGAGACCAACGGAAACACTTCGGAAGGTTGTAATTGTGAATTTTTGATAGCATCGGACATATAATACAAGCAACCAAAATTGGGAACTCCTAAAGCGATTCCCCAAAGAATGTTTTTGGCTTCGATTGGGGCAGGAGAGGACAACGATTTTCCGGTAAGAATGATTAAACCCGTAAGCGCTGCAAAGAAAAATAACACGACAAAAAACAAACTAACCTCACCATCAGAAACATATAATTTTCGGGCATCTGTAAAAAAACTATCGGCAATACCTTGTCCAATGAAAATAACAATGATGATCCATAAATAACTTTTATTAAAACTCAATTTACCTCCTTTTGTTGAGGCAAAATAAATACCCATTATTCCCAGTACAACACCAACTATTTTATAAATCGAAATAGCATCATCCTTATAGAGCCACATAGAAACGGCAACGGTAATGACCAAGGCCATTTTGTTGGCAATGGTAGCAACGGTAATGCCTACTTTTTGGGTGCCAAAAGCATAAAAATTAAAGGTAATGATGAATAATACACCAATTACGATGCTGTGCAATAGCCAATCGGCTTTAAGAATGGTAGAAATGGAGAAATGCGTATCAAAAAAAAACAAACTAAGTGTGCCTGCAGTAATGTAATTGATAATAAGTGCTTGCATATTATCAACTTTATAACGGTCAAAAAACTTGAATAATATAATTAAACAAGAGAACAATAAAATGGTAATGAGAATACTAAGCATAGTAGGTAAAGAGTTTATCTTTACCAAAAGTAGTATGTTCTTGGTGTGCATTTGGCAACATTGGCGCTTTAATTCCCACTTCAAAAAGTTGATTACTTTTTAGCACACGAGCTTCATCCCAATTTTGGGCATTGATGAAACCTTGCAGCGTAATGGTGCCACCTTCAACAATGACGGATTGAATTGCACGTTGATATAAAACGGAATTCAAGGCATCAAAAAAGTTTTCGAAATCGAGTTGAATGTATTCTACCGTTTTATTTTTTTCATTTTTGACTTCATTTAAAACCAAGGTAGTAGCTTGATCATCAAAAACGGCATAGTCGGTTGGGTTTAACGTGAGGTTTCGATCTATAACAATCCGAATGGGGTTTTTGCCATAAACAGCCCGACAAGTCAAAGAAGGATTGTCGTTTATTACGGTGTTTTTACCCACCAAAATAGCACTTTCTTGACTTCTCCAAAGATGGGTCAATTGCTGTGTTTGAGGATCCGTGATCCAGTTGATATCCGGGGTGTTTGATACACGAATTTTATCTATAAACCCATCGGCTGTTTCGGCCCATTTTAAAATATAATACGGACGTTTTTTTTCATGGAAAGTAATGAAGCGTTTATTCAAAGCTAAACATTCTTTTTCGAGCACACCAACTACCACTTGGCGACCAGCCTTTTGAAGTTTTTCTATTCCTTTACCGGCTACTTCCGAAAATGGATCGACACAACCCACCACAATTGTGGGAATGTTTTTTTCGATGATGAGGTCGCTGCAAGGAGGTGTTTTTCCGAAGTGAGCACAAGGTTCTAGAGAAACATAAATAGTTGATTCCGATAATAGATCTTGATTGTTGACCGAACGAATGGCATTAACTTCAGCGTGTGCTTCGCCATATTGTTGATGATAGCCTTCACCAATAATCACATTATTATGCACAATCACAGCGCCAACCATAGGATTGGGAGCCACATTCCCCAAACCTTTTTTGGCCAGTTCAATGCAGCGTTGCATGTATTTATGGTGATCGGTGTTCATATTATCAACTATACGACAAAAGTACCTATTTTTAAATGAATGATTTGATTTTTTCGAAGAAGTAAGAAAAAATGTATATTTGTTTAGAAATACAGATTTCTGATAATATATAATCATTCAAAAATCATGAAAATTCTTCTTTCAACAATTCTAATTTTTTATACATTGTCATTTGTACGGGCTCAAGAAAGAGGTCATTCTTTATCAGTAAATGTATCAAACAATGGGGCTATTGCACCCGTTTTAAATGAATTCTATTTTGATGGCACTTTAGAAGATTTGGCTATAAGGACGAGTGATTTTAATTATTCCAAATTTGAAATTAAATCACAAATTGATTACACATTTGAAATAAATGAAGGTATTGGTTTGGGGTTAGCTTTTGGATTTGGTGTTAGGACCAAGAATTATACGAGTAATAATTCCGTTGTGCTATCAAAAGGTGATAGTAGACAAGATTATTTCTCCGTTTTTCCTTATTTGAGTAAAAAGTGGAAAATTGAATCATTTGAATTTTCTACAGGACTTGGCATTCCTATATCAGTAATTCAAAATTTTGAGCAATTTCATTTTCAAGATTATTCATCATTCCAAGAGTCACAAACTATTGATATACAGGGTGGATATTCAGTTGGATTGAGTTCTGTTTCTAATCTAAGATGGTATTTTGCAAAAAGAATTTATTTAAATACTCAAATTCAATTTGGTTATCAAAGAGTTAGTTTTGGAGGAGATTGGAAATATGATGGGATTAGTACGGTAAACAAGAAATACAATGCTTCTTTCATTTCGAATCCTGAATTAGTTCTAGGAATTGGATATAGATTTTAAATAGGAAATGGATTAAATTGTATATTTTGAAAACAGGAATTTTTCCTCTGTGTAACTCTGTTAAAAGAACACTGTGAAACACTGTGGTTAACTATTAAAAAAAGTTATTTAGACTCTTTTATAAAAACCTTTTGCGATTTACTAATATGGTTTTCGGGACAAAGGGATAATTGGTAAATGAAAGGTCAATAATGAAATAACACCAACAGAAGGTCATGCTACTCGATTCGTTGATTGTTTATCCTAAGTCTCTTTCTCGAAGTACGTGATATATGGAATCATTAATTTTAATAGATTTAATAATTGTAATCGCTAAAAATTACAATAAATAACCGTAATCAAATTCCATTACCACTTCTTAAATGGATGCAGGCTCAAATTGGAATTAAAATAACGCTTATCTTCGGTAACTTCTTGTGCCACCCAATCCGGTTTTGTGAAAATTTCTTGTTCTGATTCCAATTCAATTTCAGCCACTATAAGTCCTTCATTGGCACCTGAAAATACATCCACTTCCCAAATTTTTGATTCAAAAGTAATTTCATACCGTATTTTAGAGATTTCATTTTCGGCAAATTGATCCAATAATTCTAACGCCTCACTTTTAGGTATTTCATATTCATATTCGGCTCGTGTGGCTCCTATTGAAATCCCTTTTATCGTAATGTAGCCTTTGTCATTGGTGGCTCTCACACGAATGGTTTTGTGTGGTTCGGTGGTTAAATAACCTTGTCGTAATTGGTTGCCTTTTGGTTTTTCCAAATTCGCCCATGCATCAGCGTGAACTAAAAATTTACGTTCTATTTCTTTTCCCATACGGCAGTTTTACCACTTTGTCAGTTCTTGATACAATCGATGAACCGGTAAACCCATTACATTGTAAAATTCACCATCCATTTTTTTTATTTTCACATAGCCCAACCATTCTTGGATGCCGTATGAACCCGCTTTGTCATAAGGTTTACACGTATCTAAATAATAGTTGATTTCTTCTAAGGAAATAGGGTAGAAGGTAACCTCAGTGGCATCGTAAAATGAAACCGATTTTTCAGTTGAACGAAGGGTTACCCCCGTATAAACGGTATGGGTAGCATCACTCAATTTGGTCAACATACGGATGGCTTCCTCCTTATCTTTGGGTTTATTCAACACTTCATCGTGCAGACATACAATGGTGTCGGCTGTTATCAAAATTTCAGCATCAGCTAATTGATTAAATGCATTTGATTTTAGTTGTGAAAGATAAACGGCAATTTCAGCTCTCTTTAAATGTTGCGGTGCAATTTCTTCCACTTCTTTAACTTGTACCTCAAAATCAGCTAAAATCTCCTTCAATAATTGTTTTCTTCTAGGCGAATTAGAAGCTAATATGATTCGATAATCCTTTAAATGGTCTAACATAGTTACGATCGTTTCATAGACATTTTACTCCAAAAGGTAATCCCAATAACGTGAGCTCTTTTCATAGCTTCTGCGGCATTTTCTCCTTCAAAATGTTCGTTCATATTGGCATTAAAAAGATGCAACCATCTATCAAAATGTTCTTTTTGAACGGGCAATAATTCGTGTTTTTCATACGGACTGCCTTTGTAGTCTCCTCTTGAAAATAAAATGGTATTCCAAAAATTATACATTTTGGGTAAATGAACTTCCCAATCAATTTTTGCATAATCATTAAAAACGGGAGCCAACAAATCATCAGCGTTTACTTTTTCGTAAAAACTATCCACCATAAATTTGATGTCAGCTTCGGTC
This sequence comes from uncultured Flavobacteriales bacterium, assembly GCA_964419055.1. Classification (GTDB taxonomy): domain Bacteria; phylum Bacteroidota; class Bacteroidia; order Flavobacteriales_D; family Parvicellaceae; genus CAYQNU01. The sequence continues at coordinate 88,882 of CAYQNU010000014.1, forward strand.
TCTAATGCTTTCATTTCCAATAATGGCTATCAATGTTGGCGCCTAAGGCTTCGGCAATGATAAACGATTGCAATGCTTCTTCACTTCGGTTGAGTTTCATCAAACATTTTCCTTTGATGATGTGTGCATCAGCATTTCGGTGATTCATATTGGTAACCAATTCAAAATCGTTTACGGCTTCTGTAAATTTGCCATTTCGAGCATTGATCATAGCTCTTACCATCAATCCTTGCTCATTGTTGGGTTTTAATAACAAAGAGTTTTTTACATCCACACTTGCTTTAGTGTAATCGCCTTGTTCAAAATAGTACAAAGCACGTGCATTTAATGCATCTACATTTTTAGCATTTAAGTTTAAAACAGCCGAAACATCATTGAAGTGATCTTTAGTCATTCCCATTGCTTTGTACGCTTTAGCACGTCTCATCAAAGTCATTTGATCGTTGGGAACATCTTTGAGCATAGCCGTAGTTTGTTTGATTAGGGTCTTTTGTTCGCTGTCTGCTTCGTTTTTACGATAGTCGGCATCCACTAATTCCATTTCTTTTACTAAATGACCTGCTCCTCCGTACACATCCATTACCCAAAGAACGTATTTAATGTCTACCATAATGTTTCTGCAAATTTCTGGATCAAACATAACATCACTCATGGTGCTTTCCCAACTTCTGTCAAAGTTGATGCCTATCAAATGTCCTTCAGCATTAAGCGCTGGACTTCCGGAGTTTCCGCCTGTGGTATGATTAGAGCCTAATAAACAAACACGCAATTCACCGTTGGTAGCATAATTTCCGTATTCTTTTTTCTCCCACAACTCACGCATTCTGGGTGGTATGGCGAAGTCTTCAGCACCCGAATTATTTTTTTGGATGATACCATCCATTGTGGTATACCAAGTATAGTTCATTCCGTCACGCGGAGCTGTTCCTTCAATTTTCCCATACGTCAATCGTAAAGTACTGTTAGCATCAGCAAAAAAGGTGCGCTCAGGAAAATACTCTTTCATAGCTGCTACGTATTTTTTCATAGCCAATTCAATTTTAATATTGAATTCTTCAAAATAAGGTTTGGTCTCATTGGAGTAGGCAAACACTATGGAATTAGCAATGATAAAAACGGGATCTTTTTCTAAGGCTTTCATCAAACTTTTTTGCGACAAGGTCAATAGCTTGTTTACTTTATTGATGTCGGCAAAAGCAGAAGTGGTGAATACATAATTAGCAAAAGCTTCATCACTTGGGTATTTTTTACGCATAGCTACCAATTCTTTTGGTTGCAATTCGGGAGCTAAATTTTTGAGGTAAAGCGGAATTAATTTAGTAAAAATTTGTTGGTCTACTTGTTTGTCATAATTTTTAAAATAGCCTTCTACACCTGCTTTCTTTTTGGTAACGTTTTCAGCATATTTTTCTCCTTTCAAATCGCCAAAACCGTGAGCTAATCGAATGATTTCGGGCCCGTAGTAATAGATTTCAACGAACATACTTCTGGCCAAATCATATTTTATAAAATCTTTTTGAAAATATTCAAGATCAGACAGTACATCTTTATATTTACCATCTTTAGGTACTCGTTTGAGGTATTCTGCTTCAAATGTTTTTTTCTTGTTCAATGCGCCTTTTTCTTTTAGACCAATGTTTTGTCCAATCCATTTTTTGTAAGCATTTGAAATACTGGCTTGTTTAGCAGCGTATTTTATGTAGGTAGCCTCATTCGATTTCATTGCAGCATCTATAATGGCTAAACTGGCCTCACGCATTTCAATACGGGTAGGGTTTATAACGTTGATATAGTCCTCCACTTGAGTTGAAGTCATATATTGAGTTGTAGTTCCTGGAAATCCAAAAACCATCGTGAAATCGTTTTCTTTAACCCCTTCCATCGAAACCTTTAGCCATTTTTCTGGACGGTAAGGCACATTGTTGTCATTAATTTCGGCAGGATTGTTATTGTTATCCGCATAAATTCTAAAAACTGAAAAATCACCTGTGTGACGCGGCCAAACCCAATTGTCGGTGTCGCCACCAAATTTTCCAATACCTGCGGGTGGTGCACCTACTAAACGCACATCTTTAAAGGTTTTGGTGACAATCATATAATAATCGTTTCCAAAATAAAACGGTTTGATGGTAGCTTGGTAGTTGGTTCCTTTGATGGCCTCTGCCGTAAGGTATTTTATGTTCTCTGCACGCATTAAATAAGCATCTGCAGGCGACATTGATTCCGTTACCCCTTTATTCACCCCTTTGGTTACATCTTCTATTCGTACAATTATCGTAGCTGTTAAACCTGGATTACGCAATTCTTTTGTTTTGTCCATCGCCCAAAAGCCGTTCAAAAGATAATTGTTTTGTTCAGTGGAATGACTTTGTATTTGAGACATTCCACAGTGATGATTGGTTAAAATAAGTCCTTGATTGGACACAATTTCTGCTGTACAACCTCCGCCAAAATGCACAATAGCATCTTTTAAACTCGATTGATTGATGGAATAAATATCTTCGGCAGTTAGTTTTAATCCTTGTGATTGCATATCCCCTTCAATGGCTTTTAGCAAGGAAGGAATCCACATGCCTTCATGTGCCCAAGATACGATTTGAGTAATAAATAGAGTGAATAATAAAAGTATTTTTTTCATTTTAAAAAGTATTGATAAATAGATAGATAATATGAATTACTTAAATGTTTAATTTAATATGCGGCTAGACACAATTCCATTAAAATACGTGCTCCCACAATGCCATTTATTTCATCACCAGGTGCTACTTCGTTCAAGTCAAATCCAATAATGGTTTTGCCTGAATCTTTCACGCGTTGAATTAAATAAACGGCTTGCTCGTAGGTTAAACCACCGGGAACAGGAGTACCTGTAGCGGGACATAAAGCAGGTAATAAACCATCAATATCAAAAGAAATAAATACATTTTGAGGTAAGGTTTTTATGATCAATTCACATTGGTCATGCCAGTGCATTCCTTTAAATTGATTGGCTTTAATATCCCAATCGAAGAAAGTGTGGATGCGTTTGTCGGTATTAATAATCTCTACTTCGTCCTCACATAAATCGCGAATTCCTACTTGTACTAAATGCGTTAAATTAGGAATTTTAATAGCGTTATACATAATGCTGGCGTGAGATTGCTCAAAACCTTCATAAGCTTCTCTTAAGTCAGCATGGGCATCAATTTGAAGAACTCCAAAATCAGCATAGGTTTCACCCATAGCTTCCATCAAACCTAGTGGAGTAGAGTGTTCTCCACCCAAAACAGCTACTTTTTTACCTTGTTTAATTAAGGCTAAAGCTTTTTCTTTAAGGTTATTTTTTAATTGATTTTGAGTTTCAGCTACTTCTTCTAATAAGTCTTGGAACTCAGGAGAATTTTCTAATAACCCACCTTCGCTTAAGTAATTAATGTATTGCGTGGTAAGTAAACCTAAATTATCGCTAATATCTCTCCATTCTTGAGAAATGGGTGTCATGAAAATTTTCTTTTTCCATACATCACTGTATTTATAGTGGTATAAATCCAATTGTAAGGATGCATCCAGAACGGTTTGTGGTCCATCAGCAGTGCCACGCGCGTAGCTTGTTGTAGCATCCCAAGGCACAGGAATAATAACTAGTTTTGATTCTTCTTCGGTGACAGGTAATCCGCAAAAATTTCCATTGGCAACGCCAATATCGTTAGGGTTGAAACTCATATAATTTGTGTACTTTTGTTGTTACTGTTCATTCTAATTAACGCAATTTGGATTGAGGATTCAATAAAATTCGTAATTTTGAGTGCAAATTTGTCGAAAAAATCGCTATTAATCACGTAATAAATGGTAAAGTATTTAAAAATAGTAACGTTATTATTAACAAGTGTTCTATTCTTGTCGGTTAATGTAAAAACCGACACAAGGATTATTGAAAAAGGGACGTTTCAAATTGCCGTATTGAAATACAATGGAGGAGGCGATTGGTATGCTAATCCTACATCCATTCCTAATTTGGTAAAGTTTTGCAACAAAAACCTAAAAATGAACATTAATGAAACGGTTGTAAATGTTGATGCCGGAAGTATGGAAATTTTTGGTTTCCCGTTGGTGCATATGACTGGGCATGGGAATGTGGTTTTTAGTACACAAGAAGCACAAAACTTAAGAAATTATATGATCTCCGGTGGTTTTTTACACATTTCGGATAATTATGGAATGGATAAATTTGTGCGAACTGAAATGAAAAAGGTTTTTCCTGAACTTGATTGGATTGAATTGCCTTTTACACATCCTATTTACAATCAAACCTATAAGTTTCCAAAAGGATTGCCTAAGGTTCATGAACACGATAATAAACCGCCACAAGGCTTTGGTTTGGTGTATGAAGGTCGATTGGTTTGTTTTTATGATTACGAATGCGATTTAGGTGATGGTTGGGAAGATGCAGAAGTACATAATCAAAGTGTTGAAACCCGAACAAAAGCACTTCAAATGGGCGCTAATATTGTTCAATATGTAATGATGGGAAGGTAAATGGTTTGTTTAAAAGATATAAGTCTTAAAGAATCCATATCTTATTATGCAAGACATTAATAGAATTGCATTGCAAATTATTAAAAAAGCTTATAAAGTCAACGATTTTAGTTGGAAGATCTAAAAAAGAAATGAAATATTCTCTAGTTTTAATAACGTTATTTTTAGTAATGGGCTGTAAGCAAAAGTACCAGTATACCATTGAAAATAAGTTATTCGATTGCTTAATTGATAGTTACCAATCGCAAGGGGTTGACCTTGTATATGAAATGCAATTATTGGAAAATCACTTAATTGAAATTAATTATTTTGAAGATTCTACAGGGGAATCTTATTTTAATTTTTGGAAACAGTTGTCTTTGGACTCCGATTATGAAATTATGGTCAAAGAAGAAAAGTTTCTTCAATTAGGTATTGTAGAAATTAATAGTTCGCTTGCTAGAATCAATGATGAATGTCTAAAGAATGAAAAACAGATGGATATCTATAATTCAAAGGTTAACGTTTTGCAATCAGAATTTGTAAAGTTGGATGTTGAAAATGTGGAACTGGATCAATTTGCTCAGTGTTATATTAATGTGTTGACACCAGATGATTTTGAAAACCAATATTTTAAAGGTATAACATTAATTTATATCTCAACAGTTTGTGAAGTGGAAATGAGACATAAAGAATATTTACCGAAAAAAGAAAAATCAATAAATTAAATTTCAATTACCATGTTTGAAGAGGAATCAGATGACGAAATACCATCATATAGATCATTACCCATTTATATAAAATCTGCGGAGATATTTGAATTGACTAACAAAATAGTAGAGTACATTAATGATGCTATTCAAAAGCGCTCAGACGATGCAAAAATGAAAATGGCTGAATTCTATGTTAAGGATTTGTTAGATAACGCTGTGATAATTCCTGCAAAAATAGCGGGAGCTATGGCGGTTAGTTTGTACGATATAAAAATGGAGAATGCGGCAATTATTCGAAAAGCAGCTCGTGAAATTAGTGTTACTTCTTCGGGCCTCAAAATGTTACAAATTGAAGGTTTTGAATACTTAGATTTACTAAGGGAAGAGATAGAATTGTTTAGGGTACTATTTGCGGAATGGGTAAAAACATTTGATCAAACCGATTACATAATTGACCGTTGGGGATTGTTTAATCCACCGGGAGTGAATTATGATGATGTCGATTTGGATGATTTATAGGTTTCATTGATTTCAAACAATTCGCTCAATTATTTATTATTTTATTATCATTTCAATAACAAAGTTTTATCGAACCAACGTCACATGCCCAGTGAATTTGTATTCTTCGGTAGAATTAACTTCTTTAAAATAAACTTTGTAAACATACACTCCAATGGGTGCTGTTTCGCCTTTGAATTTCCCGTCCCAACCTTCGGGATAAGTAGTGGAAGTAAATATAACTTGCCCCCAACGATTAAAAATGGTGAATTCATAGTTTTCAAAAGCACTTCCCGTAATGACTGGGAAAAATAATTCATTTTCAAAATCTAAATTGGGCGAAAAACCATTCGGTACAAAAACACTAATATCTGCATTGATGCGCACCGTAATACACGTTTCCGACAAACAACTGGCAGCTGATGCTGTTTCTAAGCAAATAACATAAGGACTTATTTGATCTGTTGTGAAGGTGTGCGTTAAAATACTATCCGTAGAAGTGTTTAAAACGGTGTTAGCAGCATCTGTAATGGTCCAATTGTAACTGGTCAACTGTAAATCATCAGAAATAAAAGTTACCACATTATCGTCAATAGTTGGTATGGAAGGGGTGAAACTAAACGTTGAACTTGGAGCGGGTAACACTTCTAATTGAGTAGTGACGATACTGTCGCAGCCATTGCTGGCTTGTAAAATGGAGTTTTGGACGGTATATGCCGAGATGTTGGTTTGCTGGCTTCCATCCGGAAATTGATAACTGTTGCCTTGACAAATGGTGTCATTAATTTGTGAGGACAAGGTGTTTAATGCCGTTAAAGTAGTGGTAACGATACTGTCACAACCAAATTGACTTTGTAAATTAGAGGTATGCGAGGTGTTTCCAATAATAACTTCCGACACTCCATCGGGGTAGATAAAAGTACTTCCCAAACATGCGGTTACCGCTTGAGAAGAGCTGAAACTGGATTGAACGGTAACGTTGGTTGTGATAACAGAGTCGCAACCAGCAACAGAAATGAGATTAGAAACGTGAGAGGTATTGCTTACAATATTGGTTTGTGTGCTGCCATCAGTAAAGGTTAGGTTTTGTCCAAAGCAAACACTTACAGATTGTGTGATGGAAGTGGGTGTGGTGACTACGTAATTTATGGTAACCGTGGAATCACATCCGTTTTGTGCAGTGTAGGTGTCATTGAAAGAAAAATTAGCTTGTACGTTGTTTTGAGTGGTCCCATCGGGCAGAAGTACGTTATCTCCTTGACAAACGCCAATGGTCAATTGCACTTGTGGATTGGGAATTACGGTAATATTTGTAGTAACGATACTATCACATCCATTGGAAGCAATGAGATTGGATATTTGACTTGTGTTTGCGGTTATCACTGCTGTGCTGCCATTCGGAAAGGTGTAGGAAGTATTATTGCAAATGGATGTATTTTGAGTGGTTTGAATAGCACTTGAAACCGTTACATTAGTTGTGATGATGGAGTCGCATCCTGCTGCTGTGGTTAAATTGGAGATTTGTGTGGTATTGGTAGTAACGTTTTGTGCAGATCCATCAGGAAAAGTGATCAGCGTATTGGGACAAGCAGAAAGATTAATCACGCTGTTTGATGGTTGCGATAAGGTAACAGTAGTATTGATGATGGAATCGCAACCAATGGAGGAAGTTAAAATGGAAGTTTGAGTCGTGTTTGCAGTGATGATTGTTGAGCTACCGTCAGGAAAAGTGTAGCTTTGATTTAAGCAAACAGATACCGATTGATTGGTGTTGGTCACGGTTCCAATGTCTGAAATAGTTACTTGAATTGTGTCTACGCAACCAATTGAAGACGTGATGATTGCGTTATATGTTCCAGAGCATAAATTACTTGCGGTTGCCGTATTTTGACCTATGGGAACAAACAAATTATTGGTCCAATTGTAGGTATATCCCGGAATTGATCCTGAGGCGTTTACGGTAGCTGAACCCACACAACCACAATTGGTATTAGTGGTATTGGTGAGTGCAGTAACCAAAGGAGTGATTGGCGAACAATTGTTATTAAATTGAGCAATATAGGCAGCATTGGCAGCGTTGTTTGGAGCTCCAGGAGTTTCACTTCCCCCGCCTGCAGAAGCCGTTCCTTGGGACCAATTAAAATTAAAAAGTGGGTTATTGTCGTTAAAATAATAACATTGTTGACTGCCACTTCCGGCAAAATAAATTAAATTACTGATGTTGCATGAACCATAACAAACCGAAAATACTTCACAACCAGAAAGATCTACTATTCGAGCGCAATCACCTGCGTTATTAAAAGATGTGGTAGTCCAATTACCTCCCGCGGTCCAACCTGCTCCGGGGTAACTACAAGCAATAGCACCAGGTGTAGTAATGTTTTGATCAAATAATGCGGCATTACTCAAAGGAGCAACTATTCGGCAATTACCATCATTCAGAAGGATATCAATTGTGGGTAGGTTGACATTGGGATCTAAATTATTGTACAGCAAAATAAGTGTTCCAACGGGTACACAAGCCCAAAGAGGATTGTTTGAAAAACGACAGGCTCCTGCAGCAATGCCATTAGTTCCGTGAAATCCTGAATTATCATCAAATATCCAACCTCTAATATCAATGCAAGGAGGAGTGGAGGTGTTGCAGTCAAAAGTAACGGTATTATCTACAACCAATAGCTCTACATATTCTTGGCTTCCAGTTGGTCCATTTGACATTTCATTGATGATCAAGGTCTGACTAAAAGAGGGAAATGCCAACAGAATAGCCCAAAACCACAATAGAAAGGTGAAACGTAAGGTACCAATATTCATAAAAGCAATTCAGTTGAATGGGCAAATGAGTGACAAAATTACTACATTTTATTGGTAATTTAACCAAATCGATTATTAAAACAACGTTAAGGTTACAAAGGTCTGTGTTGTTGAGTATTCAGTTTTAACTTATTTTGATGTCGAATAATGGAAAGTATAAATCCTATTTCCTCTCTATTTAAACAATATGTTTGGGTTTTTTATTTTGATTGGCATTTAGTATAATTTCATCAATCCGCTTTTGTCTCGTTTCTGGTTTTTTGGCACTGCTTACCCAATAAAGTAGTTGTTTTTTGATGGAATTACTCAAACTATGATAAAAGTCTTTAGCTAAAGGATGGTTGTAAAAGGCTTCTTCCAAGTCATCAGGAATGATCATAGCCTCTATTTGGTCTAATGAATTCCAATAGCCATTTTGTTTGGCAATTTCAATAATGTCATATCCAGCTTGTGCAATCAATCCTGCTTTGTGGAGCTGTTCGATTTTATCTTTATTTATTTTAGACCAAACACTTTTGGGTTTGCGTTTGGTAAAGAATTGTTTATATCGCGCTTCATCTATAGATTTGGCTGTACTATCAATCCACCCAAAGCACAGTGCTTCGTCAACAGCTTCGCTCCAACTTAATGTAAAATTGCCCGAATTCATTTTAAAATAAATCATCCAAACCGATTGTTTTTGTTGATGGTTTTGCTCCAACCATTCACGCCATTCCGCTCGGTTTTTAGGACAAAAAAGTTCACTTTCATCCATCTTATTGCCTTTCATTTCGTCTATTATTTTGTTATACCGCTTTTCGATTCTGAGGTTTGAATATCAATAGAATAGGGTAGGTAGTTATTTTTTTAGAGTTTAATCAAAGGTACTTCACTGCCGCCCCATTCTACCACAGTAAAGCCTTTTCGGGTCTTTTTAAGTTGACTCAAATCTTGCACAGTGAAGTTTATTTTGTAAGGGAGTGCCTGTGTAAGCATCATCACGCGTATTATGGTCTCCGGTTGAGGAGTGATGAGGAGTTCTGCTTGTTTTTTATAAGATTCACCGGCAAAATGAATTAAATTATATGGGTTGTTTTCAATTTTGGGTAACCAAAACATAATGAATTCATTTGCCTCACGTCTATTGAGGCCTAAGTAAGCCAGTTTCTCCTCTAAAAAAGTAGCCGTTTCGGAACCTGCTACTACAAAACCCGTTGTGGCCGACAAGGATTGATTAGGCGTACCTTCCCAAAATAAGGCATAGTACTCAAGACCGTTTTCATCCCATAACGATCCATTAGGTTCGGCTGTTACGTTCCAACCTTGCGATGGGTATTTTGGATACGTATGATCTAATTTTCCACCATAGTTTAATAATACATTGATTGCTGTTTTTTCGGTTGGGTATAAGTAAATGATTGGTTTTAGTACTTGAAGAGGAGCTTCTTCAAGTTTTGCAACTATGATGAATGAGGTAGGTTCTTTAATTTGAAGGGTAACATAGGAGGTGTTATAACCTATATTACTGATCCTTAATGTATAGGAGCCATTATCTATTGACCTAAACTGGAATGTACCTTCAGGATCTGTCACAAATCCTATAGCTACAAAACCATTATCGATAACCAGTTCTACTGTAGCTCCAATCATAGGTTCACCTGTTTTTTTATCAATAATTTTGCCTTGAAGGGTCGATTTTTCAGTTGGAGCAAGCGATTTTTTAGTAATGCTAACATCCCTAGATTCTTCTATTTTTTGCGGGGTTTGAGGTTGAATTTCTTTTTGGGTATGGCAACCTGCCAGTACAATAAGAGCCAAAGCTATCGGTAAAAATAATTTCATTGCTGATGTTTCAAAATGATGTGTTGGGGTCATAATGTATAAGGTAATTTATTAAATTTTTTATTTTACCTCTGTGGCTACCGACCACATATTGCCGCCAAAGTCTAAAAATGTACCTCGTTTATCAACATCACCTTCCATTTGTTTGGGATACTCAACTACTTTGCAACCAGCAAGTATAGCTTTATTGAACGTTTCGTCCACATTCGATACATATACATGCATAACACAAGGAACAGGTGGATAGCTAGCTGTGGAATCGCTAAACATGATAACGGAATCGTCCACTTGCACTTCGGCATGCATAATGGTACCGTCAGGTCTTTCAAAACAGCGTAATTCCTTAGCGTAAAAAACAGTTTTCATCAATTCTTTAAAACGTTGCGCTCCATCAATGATGATGTAAGGTGAAACAGAAGTGTATCCGTTGGGTTTATATTGGGGGTTCATAGGTGTGTTTTATTTACAAAGATAATTTTAACTGATAAACAGTATATTAATTAATTACAAATTTTGAAACCATATAAAATTGATGTTTTTCCTTTCCTATGAGAGGTTTCCAACAACTACAATTTCTAGAATAAGGATATCCACCATCATAACTTAATGATGTTCTTCCCCAACATTGAGCTCTTCGAATTCTAAATCGATGAAAGTTATGCAGGTCTATATACAAATTAGGTTTGTACCACTTACCATTTTCATAAATATCCACTCTTATTTTATGATTTTTGGGACGATTAGAATTGGACTTAAACAAAAAATTAATGCGAATTTTAATGGAATCGGTATCTACAATGATAAAATTTCTTGAATCACCTGAAATAATAGTCCCTGAAATGGGCAGCACCTTATATTGTTGCTTGTTTAGAACCAATGAGTCGAAAGTAATCATGAATTTATGACTTTTTTGGCAGTAGAACGTTAAAGCAATTAATTTAAAAAGTATAAAAATTATGATTGTCCTCATTTACCAAAAGTAGTGATTTTTTATTAAAATTCTGTATCAAAAAAGGATCTTAAAGCGATTACAACGGCAAAACTATTTTACTATTAACTTTTATTTTATCTACTTTTTCATCACCTACTTCGCTCCACATCATAAAAACATTTGTAGGATCAGCTAAGGCTGGAAACCATTCAGAATCCAGTTTAGTTAAGTAATTTTTGATAAAATTGAGTTCCTTTTTTTCTCCCGTAAATTCGATGTTTTCAATTAAACCATTTGATAACACAATAAAAGAAAGGGTATCGCTGGCATAGGATTCCTTTTTAAACTTTGATTGAAGTGCATTCACAAGATTTGTTCTAATAAACTCTATACTTTCTTCTTGAGTTGCAAATTTTTTAGGATTGTAAATTGCAGGTTGAGATATTTTAGAAACGATAAAAGGTGTCCAAAAATCATCTTGATCTAATTTTTTTGGAATGTAAGGGTCATTTATTTTGTGTATAATTTTTTTAGCATCTTTTTCACAAATAGCCCAAGATATTAGTGGTTCCAAGCCTTTATCGTTGTGTTGTTTGATGCCAAATAGCCAGAATATATTTTTAACTTTTTAGTTTCATCATCAATGTAATTATTCCAAGTTAAATCAATATCAACTATCCCTGAAGGAAAATCATCAGTTGATAAGTTGGATAAAACATGCTTATTACCATAAATGAATTTGTTTTCAAAATATTTTTTATCTAATCGGGTGAGTTCGATTTCTTCATCATATTGCCCTGAACCAGCTTGTTGTTCAATGTAAGGAAAGAGTTTAAGTATCCAACCCGAAATGTAAAATGCATTATAGTCGCTCATGTTTTTATAAATGCTTTGCCAAAATAGGGTATTTATTTTATTGTCATAAACGTTTATAAATTCTTTAAGTAGTGGCTTAAGCTCATTTTTCCAATTGGTTAGCCCTATTAAATCTAAGTGATCCAAATGGGCATAAATCAACTCCCAATCGCTTTTGTTACCGATTAATCTGATGTAGGGAATACCACAACCACTTTCGCCCACATAAGCAAAAGCTTTTTTGTATGTATTCAACAAAGTAATTTGAAATGCGGTTGTTTGAATTTTAGTAGTTGTAGAAAATTGTGGAACAAAAAACGAATAATAATCCTCATTTGTATAACTTTTGGTTTGTTGGGCCAACTGGTTTATTAAATCTTCCCAATGTTCGGTAGCAAAACTAAGACTGTCATTTCTAGCGATGAGTGTTTTGGGTTTATTTTCTTTAAATAATTTCTTTTCAAGTTTTGTAAAGTTTTTGTTTACGTGAATCGAAACACTCTGAATAATGGCCAACCATATCACATCAGGTGACAAAACCAATGGACGATGTTGGTCATAACAATATTGCAGTGTATGAATCAATCCATTATAATGAGTATTTACCAGTTGTAAATTAGCATGTTTGGTTGGAATGAACATTATTTTTTTACCCAATTTATTCTCAAATAGTTGTTTGCTTGGATGTGTGTTGAGTAACTCTTTTGCGATAGGGACATCGGCCACATTAAATTGTATTTCTTCTGGCAGTTCCACTAAAGTATCCGTATTCAACCCTACTACTGAAGTGTCGGCTTTTAGTAATGCTGCATTAAGGGAATCGGAATTCTTGGAAGTCGAGTTTTCATTTTGCTCATTAGAAGAACAAGATGCAATAAGGAAAATGGTTATTGTGAATAGTATGTTTTTCATAGTTGTACTTCAAAAGTAGTGATTTTTGACCTTCAAAATTCAATTTAGTGTATTATTGAATTAATTAATAAATAACTAGATTTGAAAAAATTGTATCAGCAATATTTTAGAACTTTAAACGTTATTAGTTTTCTCAAAATCAATTCATGAAAACAGCACTTTTTTTAGGACTATTTTTCATAACAAACTATTTCTTTTGTCAATCAGGTTATGAATTTGCTTTAGTAAATGATACTGAGGGGTATGTTAATATTAGAAAATCACCTAAAGTTTCAGATAATATTATTGATTCATTAAAAAATGATTTCCCAGTATTTATAAGCCATGATGATGGTAATTGGTATGAAGTAGTTTATTTGAAAAATAACTCATTACAATATGGGTTCATTTACAAGGATAAATTTAAGTATATAAGTCAATACGATAAGTTTAAACTTAAAATGTTTTCTGACTCTAAATGTGTTTTGACAAAGGATAGTTTGAAATTTATTCTAACTACTGAGCCATTTAATACCACCTCTAACAAAATAGTGTACTCAAATGAAGAGGGATATGAACGTATCAAAACAATAAATGGTAAACGATTTTGGGGAACTGATTACGGGATGCCTAGTGTACAATATGGAAAGATTGAATTTTATATTAATGACCTTAAAATTGATTTTCCAAAAACGGAATACGACAATTATTTTCAACCTAATCTAGAATTTACAAAAGCATATTATGATGCCGAAAATAAGAGGATTTTTCTCATAATTTCAAATGGAGATGGAGCAGGAAGTTATGAAGTCTTGTGGTGTTTTGAGAATGGGAAATTACTGTTTTATAGTTTGATGGGTTCATTATAATGAACTAGAGCTTTGCTTTTTAAATAATAACTTTATTCAACTATTTACAATTGATTATAACCATCTTGGGAGAAATAAAAAAAAGTTGGAAATATTGAGTCATTCACTAATTGATTGATTTTATTGGTCCACTCAGGGAAGTTATAGCTAACTACTATCGTGGTATCGTTTACCAATTTATATTCACAAAATGAATCACCCAATTTGGGATATTTTTTAATACCATTTGGTTTGCTTAAAAAGTCCATATCCAATTTACAATCAGTTTTATTTGACCACAAAAGTTCAATTTTGTCAGTATTTGTGTGATAATGGCGAGTAAAAAACCAATATAAACATTGACCGTGAAATTGGTATACTAAAAATTCTTTTTGAAAAACTAACTTAACCCAATAATTCCCTGAATCAGATCCCTTTGCATACCAAACGTAATCAGTAGTATCAGACATATAATCACCCATTTTTTTTGAATCAATTTTTGGCAATATAGAATCTTTTATTTCTTGGGGTGCTATTTTTTGGTTAGCGTTTGTTATGGATGAACTGTCGGAGGTTTTATGTTTATGAGTACTGTTCTTATTGTCAGAAGTTTGACAGCTGTAAAAAAATAGCAACAATATGAAAGTAATGGTTTGTCTCATAAAGTAAGTAAAAAAGCTATATTTTTTTAAGAGCAACAATTAATATTAATTGGCTTATCGCATTACTCCTTTTCCCAATGGATTTCACTAGCCAAAAAACCATCCATTTCCATAGAAGCAATCACTTCTTCTTGATACGATTCAATGGAAGTTATGGCATCAGTACCTTTTACCAATAAAGAAATATCATTTGTGATGAGCTTGGAATTAGTGTACTTTACGTGGTACACATAATAGGCTTCTGTAGTTGTTCCGTCAATAACTTGTTGCAATACAAAAAAAGTTTTTCCTTTAAGTATTGTTAACCAACCTATAAACTCATCTCCATCGGCCATAAACGATGAACCTTTTTCATCTATGTGAACATTATACGTATTTAATTCGGTACCTTTAGTAATGGTAACGCCAGTAGATTCCGAATTTACAGAATCGTTTTTCCAAACACCTAATAATTGTTTATCCAAGGCAACTTCTCCTTTTTTGCCTAAAGGATAGCTGGAAGATACAGGACAAGCCGTTAGCATAAGCATTCCGGCAATAATCAACAAAAATGGGTAAAAAGATTTCATAAAATGGTGTTTAGATTTAATTTAAGTACTTTTTAAGAACAACTAAGTTCAAAGTGCACCAAAGTTAATTATTTTTTCCAAACTTTTTCTAAGGTTCGAAAAAGTATATGAATAATCATTTTTTAAGTGTTGATTAATAAATCATTTTTAGATACTTTGAAAATGATGAGCTATTCATTAATTCCAAGGTCCAGAGGTGGTTACATTTACCAATTCACCATTTGGCTTTATTTTATATAATCCGCCAGCTCCGCCCAACCACAGATTGCCTTTTTGGTCTTCCAACATGCCCATAATGGAAATGGGAACATTGTAGTGTTTAAAGGCGGTTCCATCGTAACAGTAAACACCTTTTTTAACGGTACTTATCCAAATATTTTCTGATTTATCTCTGTACATTCCATACACATCACCGTCATTAAAACCATCAATTTCTGGAAATGAAATAATCTCATTACCTACCATTTTATTAACACCACCCTTTCCAAACCGTTTTTCGGGGTCAGGATCATCATGTTCAGCAACTCTGGTACCTATCCAAATGCTTCCATCTTTTCCAAATTCTATTTGACTGACATTGTTAGAATGCAGCCCATCTTTTTTGAGAACATGGGTAAATGATTTCCCATCATATTTGCAGGCTCCATAACCGTCTCTTAAAATCCAAATATTGCCCTCGAGATCTTCGCGAATATTGGTAATCCAATGTTTAGTATCCTCGTTTATTTTAGTATCCACATCAGGGTAGGGTACTGAAAAAGGTTGAAATGTTTTACCGTCAAATGTATAGACCCCATTCCATGTGCCCACCCAAAACCTATTTTTACTATCAATGAGCAGATTGGCTACCATATTGCTGCCAAATTCTTCTGCTACTTTGTAATTGGTGAATTGTTTCCCATCGTATTGGGATACCCCATCTCCTGTATGCATCCAATACACTCCGTTTGAATCCTCAATTATACCCGTAACTCTTTCAGAAGGCAACCCATCCTTAGGGGTATAGTAATGTAATTCTTTTCCATCATATCGTGCCAAACCCTTATCTAATGTCCCAAACCATAAATTTCCTTTGGAGTCTTCGAATACACTGGTAACGTATTCAGCAATTTGTGAACCTTTTTGAGGTTCTGCTGGAGTTTCTTGTGTTACGGTTGCTACTTTTTTCTCTTGAGAATTACAAGAAATAAAAACAATCGGTAATAGAAGCAAGAAGAAAATTTTCATTCGATTTTGGTTTTAATAATAGTGTAAGATACTGAACAAAGGTATTTATTTTAAGATTCGATAGAGCATCATCTTCTTTAGTCATCAATTCCTTTTCCATTTAAAATGTGCTGATAATATTTTTCAATTCTTGATAAACGTGTTTGAGCTTGTTTAGCTTGATTGAAGTAAAATAAATACCCTTTTTGTCTGCCTGGTGTTAAACCATAAAATGCATTGCTAAGTTCAGCGTCTTCGTTGAGTGCTTGCTGAAATTCTTCAGGAATGGGATAATCAGCTACTTTTTTCAATTCAACTTTTTTACCCGATTTTTCAATTTCAATGGCTTGCTGAATCAATCGAGTTATTTCCTCTTTCAAATGCAGGATTTGGGTCGAATCTGTAAACCTTATTTGTCGGGCAGATTGCACATTTTCCGTTTGTTGAATCAACATACCTTTTGGGTCATTAAGTAAAGCTCCTTTGTGAAAAAGTACCGCGCAATATTCTTTGAAACCGTGAATCAACAGTACATTTTTCCCATTTAAGGTATAACAAGGGTGCATCCATTTATAGTCTTCAACGAGTACATTTTCTTGACGTATTATTTCACGAAGTAAGGTATATTCCTCTTTCCATTTTGATTCTTTTTCGAAAAAGTGTTCTATTTGCGGGTTCATAATGAGTTAATTCTTATATATTTAAAGTTTTAATTTAGTTCTATTGTTTCTTTCAAACAAACAACCTAGTTGAGTGTATTTATTTTTAAAATTTTCGTTCAAAAGATTTGCCATTGAATACATAAACCGACCCATTGGCCATTCCAAACCAGAGTTGGTCATTCTTATCTTGGTAAATGGACATGGCAAAATCATTGTTCAGCCCATCTTTTTTGGAGTAATTCACAACGTTTTCGCCATCATATTTCCATATTCCGGCATCTCGATCACCAAACCATATAGCGCCATTTTTATCTTCCAAGATGGAAAATATGTGTTCTAGTGTACCTGGAGGTGATAGATCTCCACTTCTTGTGCTGTTTGGATGTATGAGATTATGCTTTTCAGAAAAATTAATTATCGTATCATTTTCCATAAGCAATACACCAATGCCATTATTTCCAATCCAAAGTCTTCCTTTTGAATCTTCTAGAATACTTCGTATGTGAAGCGCTTCTATCTTTCGATCATACCCTAAGGTTTCATCATTAATAATTTTGAAATCCTTGCCATTATAACCAAAAACGCCTGCATAGGTGCCTATCCAAATCCTATTGTTTTTGCCTTTTGAAAGACATGTTGCTGCAAATAAATTATTATTGGGATTAAGGACTTTATGTGGGGGGAATTCCAAATAATTCATTTTTTTTCCATCAAATCTAAAAACACCCTCATTATTTCCTGCCTCAAACCATAAGTCATTATCTGATTTCATCCAAGTAGCTTTCATCTCAATATCGTCTGCATTCGATCGAATAACCATTTGTTGACCATCATAACTACATACGCCTTTTTGGGTATTAAACCAAATAATACCTTGGTTATCCTCTTGAATAGTGTGAATTTGATTGTCAATCAATCCTTCATTGGTGGTAAAGTAGGTAAAAGTAGTGCCATCGAAGCGAGCTACACCTTCTTGAAGGCTACCAAACCAAAAATTACCTTTACTGTCTTGAAAGACAGCTCGTATTCCTGAGGTAAATTTTAACGTGTCATTAAAAGAAGTGTTTGCTACTTCGGTTTTAGTAATTGAATCTAATTGAGTTAAAGGTTGATTTTTGGAGGCTTGTCCGTTGCATGATGCGAAGATCATCGATATGACCAGTAATTTAAAGAAGGTGGTTTTTAGTTGAAACATGTTCATTTTTAACGATTTTGGGGTGTTAATTAATCGCAGGATCGGAATGTAAATGACGCTTTATCAATTCTGTCGTCTTTATTCAACAAGGTAACGGTTTTAATTAATTCTTTAGCGTTCAAATTTACCGTTCTTAGAGAATAGAGTAGTGGGTTATGTTCCTTAAGTACCTCTATTCCTTTGTAATCGTTGATTATTAGGTCAATGTTTTGCTCTGTTTTTAAACGGGTTGTGATTACATTCGATAAAGCAGCATCAAAATCCGACACAGCCACTTTTTCGCAATCAAAACCATAATCCTTGTAACCCATTTTTCTGGCAAGTTTCAGAAAGTAAGTCACACTATCAGCATGAACGGGATAATAAGAACACTTCCCTGTTGCCCACCATTCCATGGGAAAACCTTTTTTTCTGAATTTTTGTAATTCATCAAGCTGACCGTTATTTACAAAAAAAGTAAGGGACCACTCATAGGCCAGATAAAGGCTATCTTTTTCCGCAATATTTGTGGTAAATTCTCTTTTAGGATAGGTGTTTTTCGATACCTTTTTTTATTATCACCATCCACCAAAATGGGTTGATTTTGAGTTAAACTGTCAGAATGGGTTTTATTAGTGTTCGATTGTGCAGGTATCTCATGAATGTTGGTGTCAACAGCTACCATTTCTTTATCCATTGCATTCATTGTTGCCTCTTTTTCCTCCGAGGAGCAAGAAAGCACCAGCATCAAAATCAATACGATGGATATTTTTTTCATTGGTTTGAATTACAACATGGTATAAACATCTTTCAGCTCTATTATTGGATAAATGTTTTCCCTTTGTATTTTGCGGTCAAAATTTTCCATTTTTTAATTATTTCAAGTAGCGTATTTCCATTTGTTCAATACAACTTTTAAAGTCAATTCATCAAAGTGTGTTATTAAACTCAGCGGTGAATTGGTTACAAGTTTAATTTCATTAAAATATCAGTTTGTTTGTCATTTCCAAGAGTAAAGATATGTTTATCAAAGGCTACAAAGCCATTTTTTTTGTAAAACTGAATGGCTCTTGGGTTTTCTTCCCAAACACCCAACCAAAGGTAGTGCGCATTTTTGAGTTGAGCAATTTTTATAGCTTTTTCGAGCAGCTGCTGGCCTACACCCTTTCCGAAAAATTCTTGGAGCACATAAATGCGTTCAATTTCTATTGATTTGTTTTGTTTTATTTCGATTTGTGATGAGCCAACGTTGAGCTTCAAATACCCAATAATTGCGTTGTTTTGTAGAGCAAAATAAAATTCAGAAAACGGATTAGTAAGTTGAGTGGAAAGAGTTGAAATGGAGAATTCTTCTTCAAGATAGGTGGTCATATTTTCCACCGAGTTGACCGAAGCGAAGGTGTCATAAAAAGTTTTTCTTGCAATGAGCTGTAGCTGTTCAATGTCATTTAGTGAAGCTTTTATAATGGTTACAGGAGTCATTTTATCACATTCTTTCAACAATATTACGATAATTAATGTACCGTTCCGTTACCTCAAAAAATACAAAAAATGGAGAGCTGCCTATAAACCTTTTGATTGAGGTAAAATTTATTTCAAATCGCAGATGAAAAATGGCTTTTTATGATGATTTTAATGAGGAAGTTTGCTTCTTATCGTATAGTTATCGTTACAATTTAATAAATTCAACCCTTCTGTTATTGGCTTTTCCTTCAGTTGTGGCATTCGTATCTAAAGGTTCAGATTCTCCCTTACCTTCAATGACAATTTTTGAGGATTCAATACCAAAGTTTTTGATCAAAAATAGTTTTACAGATTCGGCACGTTTTTTTGACAATTCTAAGTTATCATTTTCAGTTCCATCACTATCTGTGTGACCTATTATTTTAACGGTACCCTGTGCTGATTTAATTGCATTTGCTGCTTGATTCAAAGCAGGCCAAGATTCGGGTTTGATTATGGCAGAATTTACATTAAAATAAATGGCATTTGTTACAAATTTTGTTTCTGAATCAATCTTAACGGTTGATTTTTCTACCTCGGCTATTTTAAAGTTGGTCAAATAAATTCCGTCTCCCCACATATTGTTGGCCAAAATCAAGGTATAATTCGTTTTTGTTGGTAAACCATTAGGTAAATCAATATACTTTTTTTCATTGACATACACTTTTATATGGCTACCCATTCGTGAGATAGAGATTCTATGTGTTTTTCCCATTTTCCAACCATATTTAATATCTTTTCGATCTAATAAACGCTCTCCATCAAAATTCTCTTTTGTAGCCTGACAATACAGCAGTTCTTCAGATGGATGAATATCAATTTGTACTTGAGCATTTTCATCAAAAGCTGTACTAAATTCGTCTTTAATCACTTTGTTACCAACAATTGTAACGATTAAACCACTTTCCATTTCACTCATTTTTTCGGAATCTGCCCACATATCAAATTCAATAGTGAAATTTTCAGGTAAAGTGTTTACGTTTAATGGATAAAAGACTCCTCTTCTTGGAGTTTTAAGCCAATTTGTATTTTCAGTATTAATTTTTTTAATACCAGGTGATTCTATTTCTTCTGAAGAATCGTGTTCAATTATTTTCCATTTGTTTAATCCCGAAGAAAAATCATCATAAAATAGTGTTTTAGTACCAGCTATAAAATCAAAAGTACTGTATGCCTTATTCTCTGCACTGTTTATATCATCTTCCTGAGCATAAAACAAAGTACTGCTAATACATAAACAAATGGAAAGCAATGCGTATTTCATATAATTCATAATAAATCGTTTTAAATTAATTTTTAAACTAAAATTTTATCTAAATAGAAGAATTGACAAAATTAAATAATTACTCAATTCTATAAACAGATTGGTTGATTTATTTAAAAAATGTATTATAGTTTAAGTACTTTTAAATTTGATAAATGTTTTTGTGAGTAAACCTATTTTAAATATCAAATAATTAGTATTGAGCACGTTTATAATGCAATTGAACCAGACCTTTTTCAAATTGTTTGGAAGAGAGCAGTTCTAAAGTTTGTTCGGGTCGTCCTTCTTTAAAAAGTTTTATACCACTTCCCAAAAGTATGGGTACAACCGAAATAATATATTCGTCAATGGCATCCAATTGGATCAATTCATGTATAAGAGTTGCCCCACCGTCACAATAGATATTTTTCCCAATACCATTTTTAAGTTGTTGCACTAATTCAGCTAGATTACCATTATAAAATGAAGTCTTACCAATTTTGGGTTTTTCAGTTTGGGTAATAACGTATACCTCCCAAGGCCCATTGTCATAATGAGCGATCCCCACTTCTTTTGCTACATAATCATATGTTTTTCTACCTAAAATGACGGTGTCTATGGTAGATGTGAAGGCCGTATAACCATAATCTTCGCCTTCTTTTTCAATCATTTTAAGAAAACTTAGATCATCATTTGGTTTGGCAATATAACCGTCTAAACTGGTGGCTATGTATACAATTACTTTTCTATTCATATTTTTTCTACTACTATTAGTGGTCATAAATTAGATATATTTACCTTTCTTTTGATTTAAGTAATAATAGTCATTGATATTAATGATATCACAACTTTTCCACTGCACCTGACCCCGTTATGTCTTGGGTTAAGGTAGGGTTACCTTGATACTGAATGTCTCCGCTACCTGAAATAGTGGCTTGCAAACTCTCCGATACCGTTATTGAAATAGTACCACTACCCGAAACTTCACAGTCAGCAGTTGCAGCGTTGATTTTTAGCAAATTCAAAGTTCCCGAACCTGAAATAGAGCAGTTAATATTGGGCGTCATGATGTCTTGCTCCACATTGATGGTTCCACTACCCGAAATACTCAATTCATTCAACCCAGAAAACGAATTCAAAAGGTCAACTGTTGAACTTCCCAAAATAGAAATTTTAGTTAAATCACCCTTAACATAAATTTTTGCTGTAGCTTCCGAATTGCTTATTGAAATATTATCTGCAGTTTTTATAATTAATTTGTTGTCAACTACCTCAAATTTAAGATGCTGAATGATGTTTTCATAATCTGAAAATTCAACCTTGTTTTCAGCACCCAATACCACCTCCACTTTACAACCATTTTCTATTTCAATCTCTGTGAAAGGAGTAAGAGATTGTGTGTTGGTTATGATTTTTCCACTGCCTTCGATTGTATTATTTTCGTTCATACACGAAGAAAATAGGAAAACGAGTACTAAAGTAATGATGGGAAGTCTGTTGAATAATTTCATATTTTATGTTTGTTGAGTACTTACTTTGTCCGGTTTTCAGTTTTTGGTTTTTTTTATATTGTATGAAATCAGTTCCCTTTTTCAACGTACCAGTAGGATGAAAACAGTTGAAAAACCTCCATTCACTCATCAAAAGTACTATTTTTTTGATATGATTAGCTCATAATTATGGCAGTTTCGTTCTTTTTAAAAAAAAGATTTTTGCTGCAAAATGTATAAAGACAACTTTTTTATGAGAATTTTCATTCCGAATTAAACATTACGATTTGTTTTGAGCATACCTATATCAGAGTAGGTAAGGAGTTTAAATCCTTTTGTTGGTACCGTTGCCCGCCAAATGAAAAACCCATTTTTCTGGCTAATTACGTAATTATATTTACTATTTGCAATAAAACATTTTTTTATGATTTTTCATTTTCAATTTGTGGCCATTTATAAGCATATCGGATAATGAGAAACAGAAGGACAAGTTCAATGGCTGCCGCAAAATACATATGCAACCAAGCCTCTCCAACCAAATTGAAAAGCATATAAGGAATAAGAATGATAGCCAATATTATATTTGTTAGGCGATTTACTTTAGCAGGTAAAATTAAAGATAGAAAAATCATTAATATCGGTATAGTGGCTAAGACAAGAGCTATAAAAATAAATTCTTGTGTAATATCAAATACGAATACTTTACCTTTGGTAATATCGTCAATCTTACTTGGCATATACAATGCAAAGTAATCAACATAAATATAAAGAAACATAAAACTCGCCCAAAGTGAAGCAAGCTTTAGTTTCACATTAACTATGATGTCTTCCAATTTTTTTTGCTCGCTCATAAAATTAAAAATTAAATCCGATATTAAGTCCTGGTTCTGGAAAGATAAATTTAGACCATTTATCATCCAATTGTTTAAACCCATCTGGTAATTCTGTATGATAAGCACGGTGAGTCATACATATGGAAGGTTGAAAGAAAAATTTGTCTTTAAATAGTTTGATGTGAAAGCCAATACGGTATGAGTTAAAAATCTGAAACCCATCTTTAATTTTATTGCCGTAATCATTCGAAAAAATTTGCCAAGTAGGCATAATATCTAATTGGGCATACAATCCTTTATGTAAAAATCGTTGATAAGACGCTGTTAATCCAATTTCACGAACATATCCAGGAAATTTTTCCTCAGGATTTTTGTAAGCTTTGTTTAAAAAAGGATGAATACCATTTGGCCATGCATATTTCCAGGTTTTTGGTGATACTCTAATAATATCTTTCCCTGTAAGCCGATAACCTATATCCAGTTGAGCAAAGTTTGGTGGATTATCTGTATCAAAATTACCCAAGATAACAAAAAGAGAAGTCCCAATGAACCACTTTTTATAAGTGCTGTCTTGTTTTGCATATTGTGCGTTTACTTGAAGATTGCTTACCAACATTAAGGCAAGTACAATCCATAAAATTTTCTTTTGCATATATTCTTTATTTGACGTTAAACAATATTGCAAAAGTAGATTTGTGATAGGCTACAACTCGTTCACTTAAGTTAAGAAATGAATTTACTTAGTGACTTTTTCTAAAATTCTTGCTCTAAGTCTGCTTAATGATTGAGGTTTTATCCCCAAATAACTTGCTAATTGATGCTGCGGCACACGTTGAACGAGGTCGGGTCTTTTCTGTATTAAATTTAAGTATCGTTGTTCTGGAGAAGAAGTCTTAAATTCGTCAAAATCTATTTGCTTTTTAGCTAACAATTCTTCCGATAATAGCCTACACATAGTATCAAACTTCGGAAATTTACTGTTTACTTCTACTGACATATCTGCATTTGAAATCAAAAGAATACAGTCTTCACTGCAACTTATGAAATATTCAGAAGGAGCTTTGGTTATTACACAATGAGGTGTCAAACCTTCCATTTCTGTATAGAACGCTGTTGTTTTTTCTTCACCGTCTATCATATAATAAACACGAATGCAACCTTTTAAGACAAAATAGTTCTCTTTTGATTTCTGTCCTTCTTTGAGTAATACTTTTCCTTTTTTTACAGAATGAAACAGGTCTAATGAAAGTAATGCGTTCTTCTCCTCTTCTGTCAGAGAAACGTATTTTGATATAAATTCAAATAGTAAGTCTTGCATGGTTAATTCGTATTGATATCGTCTGTTCCTCTTGCCATCAACGTTAGTTTATATTAAAACTTTCGTTCATTTATCAAAAGTACTATTTTTTTGAAAGGGTAAGCTTTAATTTATGGAAGTTTTGTATACCTCCAAAACTATTTACCAACTAATTTTCATTACCAATTGATGTGTCCGAAGTAACTAAAAACATAATTTTTTTCATCCTCATAATAGATAGTAATTGTTGACATTACATAATCTTTGATTATTATACAATTCAATTTGTATATACGCTGACCTTTGTAAAATATTGCAACATTTCCACTTTCCGCTAATTTCCTAACATATAATTCTACATCATCCGAATTTCCATTATTAAGTTCAGCTTTATCAATACCAGCGTATATTACAAGATTTCTTAGGTCAAATCCACCTTGTATGTAGCGAAATTGGTTGATAGCATTAAGATATCTTTGGGCAGATTCCTTATAAGAAATTAATGTTATAGAATCATGTTTGATTTCATTCTGAATGTAATGTAAAAGGCTAACATATTCGTTTTGTAATTTTTCAACTAATGGCTGCATTTCAACAAATATTCTATAATCACCATTTACCCAAAATCCACATTTTGATGTGTCAATTGAGTTGACTAAACTAATTTCATATTGAGTAGTTTCAATTGGATGAAAAGGGCGTAATAAGGTATCTGAAATATTTTGAGAATACCCCGAAAATTGAGTAGTAATCAAAAGAATTATAATTAGATGATTCATAGCTTACTGATCTTAAAGGTGTTTCTACTCAAAATACAAGCAAACTTCTGTTTGATCAAAAACCACCATTCAATTTTCAAAAATACTATTTTTTTAAACAAACGTATTGATGCCAAAGAAAATGATTCAATTTCATTGGTTTTGGATATCATTTAATTACTTTACCACCAATTTCTTATAATAGAAGAAGTTGTAAAGACGTTAGGCTGTCCGAATGAATCAAAAATTGTATGTCACAAACAAACTCTATACGATTCTTTTGTTTTGGTCGTAAAGATATTTTGCGATACTGGGTATAAAAATTACTGAACCTATACCAAGTCCAAGTACCAATGCCACATTAGCTCCTGGCCAATGTTGAATTTTGAATAAAATACCAATTACAGTTAAAGAACCTGATAATGCTCCTGATACGAATGCTAATGTTTTCATTTTAGTTGATTTTTAAATAATTATTCCCTTATAATGCAAAAGTAAAATTTAGATACAACTTTTTTGTAAAACATCTAAAAACCTCCGTTCATGTATCAAAAGTATTATTTTTTGAATAAACCTAATGAGTAAATAACGTTCTCAATTTCAGTAGCTATTTACTTTATTTATTCACTGAACCACCTCTTTCGGGTAAGTGCCATTATCGGCTTTTATTCTTTCGGTCATTATGGTTTAAATTTTTCAAACGTGTTCCCGTTAAATTTATATGCACCATTTTCGTGTGTTCCAAGCCAAAGGTCGCCATTGTTATCCTTGTAAATACTGAATAAGGTAATGTCTTTTGAATTATCTTGAACTGCATAGTGTGTAATTTCTGTCCCATCATATTTCCAAACTCCATTAAGATACGTTACAAACCACAAATTATTCTCGTTGTCTCTTACTGTTGATAGAAACTCATTTAGACCACTGGTATTCTTTCCATCTAAACTACCTATACTTTGGTGTCTTGTGTAGAATTTATTGCTTTTTAGTGTGGTGCTGTCATAAACACTATAACGATATTCTGTATTAAACCAAAAGTCGCCATTTTTGTCTTCTGTAATTGATCGCACTCCGTTTGCACCTTCATTGCGAAATTCTGTCACATCTTCTTCTGTAATCCATTCAAACGATTTTCCATCGTATCGGCAAACTCCAACTGGGTTTGTGCCAAACCAAATGTTTCCTTTTCTGTCTTTATAAATGCTATAGATATCGAATGGATTGGATAAATTTGGTGGCTTAGGGAACTGCAATTCATATAATGTAATCCCATCATAGCGGTATACTTTTCCGGTATTACCATAAGAATATTCAAACCACATATCTGAGGATTCCAGTTTCCAATTTTCACTTGGCACTGCCGTTAAAGTCGTGAAATTAGTTCCGTTAAATTTTGATATTGATGACGTTGCGTTTGCACTGCCAAAATAAATATTACCAAATTCATCTTCTTTTATTTCATCAATTCTGTTGTTAAGCAAACCGTGTTTTGTTGTGTAATTTATAAAAGTCTTACCGTCATACTTATACACTCCCGTTTCCCAACTTCCAAACCAATGAATATTTTTTTGGTCTTGATAAATGACCATAATGCTACTTCCAAGTTCTTTTACGGTGTCGCCCTTTGTAGATAGGTCAGAGTTTGTTTTCTTATTCGAAGTCTGTCCATTGCAAGAAGTCAGTATTGATAGAATACAAAAAAATACAATTGTGTTTATTTTCATTGTCTGTCTGTTTGGTCTGTCATAGAATAGCTGATAACGTCAGTTGGTTCATCTTCACCTGTGTTTCGATGAAAACATCTAAAAAACCTTTCGTTCAATTATCAAAAGTACTATTTTTTTGAATAAACCTATAGGTGCGAAAAAAAGTAACTCAATTTCGGTAGTAATGGACGTAAAATAGTAATTGAACAGCCTCTTTTTCCATAAGGCTTAAGGCTTTATTTTTTAATTTCCATTTTATAATGTGTAATTAAACTTAAAAGGGCTTTGCTAACTAAAAACATATTAAATGCATAATCTACTTTCTCAGCAATATTTAAATTTTCAACATTACCTACTGATATAAAATAGGTGTCATTTTCATTTTTATTGTTAAAAGAAAAATGCTCAGATGAAAAATGTACATGTCCACTTAGTTTTTTATATAATGACTCAAATTGGGGGAAAATGGTATCAATTTTTGAAACAAGATAATTATCTGTCATTTTATTACCATCTCTATCTTTTAGATTTCTAATATGCTCGCCATTTAATACTTTTTCGTAAAACTCACCAGCATTATTAGATAAACTAATTGCATATAACCTTAAACAATTATCTAATTGAAGTCTCATTAATGAAATTGCTGTTTGATAATTATTAGATTCAGCTAAAGTTACAAAGCCTCTATTTAAGGAGATAGCTCTGTTGGTTATAGACATTATGTAATGATTTATTATACTAATTCCTTCCTCAATTTCATATATTTCTTTAATTTCTAAAATAAATAATTTCTCTAATAGAAGAATATTGTTGAAGGTGTGATTTAAGTCATCCTCATTTACATTAATATTCAAATTTTGTTTATCCATATTGTTAAGTTAAACTTTCTCATAAAGTCAGTTTCTCTAAAACCCTCCGCTCATTTATCAAAAGTACTATTTTTTTGAATAAATACATTAAAGGACAAGTTAATAGAACAATTTTAAAAGCTATGGACATTATTTAACGGCCCGCAAACAGGCACTCGTTTTTTTACCTTATTATTCCGGTGAAGCCTTTGCGGAACCAATTCAAATATAAAAAAATGGCGCTTGTTTGTTGTTAGTGGTGCGTTGCATAACTAATTTTTAGTCAAAAAGTGTTTGTAATAAATATATTCTTTGATAAAATCATTGGTATCTGGAAAATAAGAATCACAAGTCTGTGAACCCCCATCATAAAATGAAGTCGTATGAAAAAAGCATTTATTATGTTCGAAATAAAACGTATGTGTCGTGCTTGGTGGCTCATTACTTTTTATATCGGGATCAGATAACTTATACTCAACGAAAATTAATGAGTCGTTTAGAAATGAAATAGATGCGCTTTCGCATTTTCCTAATAAAGAGTAATAATAAATATCAATCAATTGGCCACTTTTATATCTACCAGTTACCATTTTATTATTGGTAGAATCTAATTTATGAATTTGTAATAAGTCCGAATGATATTCTCTCTTATACCTGAAATTTATGATTGAGTCAATTTTAGAAATTTTTAAACTATCCGATTTGGTCTGCGCTTTAACTTCTAGAAATACAGAGTTGATTAAAATGAATATGTAAATCAATTTTTTCATTTTCTCGTTTGTTTATATTTTGTAATTACCACTAACGTGCCGCGTATTGGCGATGGGCGGGATTTTTAGCACAGAACTTTAATCGAAGCACAGAAGTTGAATTTTTGACCCGTCCTAAAATAAGTTTACTTGTTTTTGTTTATAATCCTATTAC
>CAYQNU010000015.1:0-111449 GCA_964419055.1 uncultured Flavobacteriales bacterium
TGTATCGAGACCACCTTCCATTCCACTTGATTTTTTAGATTAAACTCTTTAAGGTCGGGGGATGGCATTCTGAACAAAGTGAATCCCTTGCACCTTCTCGATACAATTTTCTTCATTTCATTACGAAAACCACTAGAAGTGACCCAACACTCAAATTAAACTACTTAATGAAATTTCACTCCTAAATTTAGATTTATACATTAAGAGCAGTTAAATTAAAAATGCAATATGGTTATACTCATGGGTGCTTAAAAATAAAATAAAAAAATAAGGTAATGTTTTGGTTGTTTAAAATAATTTCATTTACTTTGCGCTCCCAATTTTAAAAGGAAACCCCTTTTAGCGTTGAAAGAAATTGAATTTTTAATATTTTATATACATCACATTATGTCAAAAGTTTGTCAAGTTACCGGAAAAAAAGTAATGTCAGGGAACAAAGTTTCTCACTCAAATAGAAAAACTAAAAGAAAATTTTATCCAAATTTATTGGAGAAAAAATTCTTTATTCCTGAAGAAAATAAATGGATTACTATGAAAGTTTCTGCGGCAGGACTTAGAAACATTGATAAAAAAGGTATTTCAGCTATCTTAAAAGAAATGGGCGTTTAATTTCCCTCTTTTTAATTAGCATAATAATTGTATATTTACCTTGCTTTCTCAGGAAAGCAAGGTTTTTTTTTGTATTAAATTTTAATTTCAATACTCTATGCAGCTAACTATTAGACCATTGACTATTTTTATTTACATATGTTCTTTTTTGCCTCTTGCTTTTATTGCCCAACAAATTGATGATGTAAACGTTCCCACTGTTAAAGAAAATTTATATCAAGATGATTTTCTTCCTACTTCTTTTCACAAGGAAAAAAGAGAGCAAATGCGTAAAATGATGCCGCCACAATCTATGGCGGTATTCTTTGCTAATCCTGTTCGAACGCGTTCTAATGATGTCATGTTTAAATACCATCAAGACCCTAATTTTTATTATTTAACTGGATTGCGTGAACCCAATGCTGTGCTGGTGATTTTTTCGGAGCCTCAAAAAATAAATTCCATCTATACCAACGAAATACTTTACATTCAGAAAAAAGATCCTGAAAAAGAAATTTGGGACGGTGCTCGAATAGGCCTCGAAAAGGCAAAAGAAACCCTGGGTATAAACTATGTGTTGACTTCGGATGAATTTACTAATTTGCCTTTTAAATTATCACAATTCAAACTCATTACCTATTCAGCCCCAACAGAGGGATTAAAAGACGATCCCTTTGCAAAAGACGATTTATATAATTTGAAAAGACAATGGGAAGGTAAATTATTTGATGCTACTGAGCAACAATTAAAAAAACAAGAATACCTTAAATGGCTAGCAGAACTCCGAGAAATAAAAAGTGAAGAAGAATTACTTTTTTTGAAAAGAGCTATAGAAATTACATGTATGGCTCAAGCTGAATTAATGAAAACGTTGGAGCCCGGAATGACTGAATTTCAATCGGAGGGTATTGTTGAATTCATTTTTAAAATTTTTGGTGCCGAACATCCTGGATTTCCAAGTATTCAAGGGAGTGGAGAAAACTCTTGTGTGTTGCATTATCAAACCAACAGAAAACAAATGATTGGTGCTAATTTATTGGTGAGTGACATTGGTGCTGAAGTGAGAGGCTACACGGCCGATGTAACGCGGACATTACCGGTAAATGGCAAGTTTTCGGTGGAACAAGCGCAGATTTACAACATTGTGTTGGAGGCACAAACGGCAGGTATTGATGCCGCCAAAGTGGGCAACAACTTTTGGGAACCCAATATTGCTGCAACGACTATACTCTCGCAACGCATGATGGCTTTGGGCATCATTAAAAGCCCCATAGAACTAAAAAGATATTTTATGCACGGCACCTCCCATTATTTGGGGTTGGATGTGCACGACTTGGGTACCTACGGGCCCCTAAAACCTAACACGGTAATTACCGTAGAGCCGGGCATTTACATACCGGAAGGATCACCTTGCGACAAAAAATGGTGGAACATAGGTGTGCGAATAGAAGATGATATTTTGATTACCACCAAAGGACCTGTTAATTTATCGGCTTGTGTGCCCAGAACCATTACCGAAATTGAAACGATGATGGAAGCCAAAAGCAGCTATATTAATGGATTGCCGTTGAATAAGTAGGATGAAATGGGGTTAGTTGGTTGGGTTTGAGTTAGGTTGAACGTTTTTCAACTTAGTACAATGCTGGATTTCGGAGCACTAATGTTCAAATCAGCACTAATGTTGATAGAAGTACAAATGCTAAATTGAACACAAAAGCCCCACTGACGCAAAACCAATGCTAGTGTCAGTATATAGACTATTTATAACTTAGTACTTCAAAAACAGATTCAACATCAAAGTCTTGAGGAATTCCTTTATAATGACATTCTTGAAGCAAAGCAAGAAACATAAATAATAACGAATGAAAGTTTTTAAATTCAGAAATCATTAAAGTACAATCATCCTCTTTTAGTAATTTGCTTTGACTAAAATATTCTGTAAGAGGTAAATCTTTATGAGCAGCCATTTTATTCCTTATATAAGCAATATTATCTTCAAAAGAGTGACGCTTTTTTAAACTTGCTACATATTTACTTATATGTTTAAATGCTTTATTGTAGTCTTCTCTAATTGGAATTAATGTCTTTAAAAGTTTTAATTTATTCTTATATGTTTCAGAAAATTCAAACACGTTTAAATGAGCTAGTTTAATAAAAAACTGTTTCTCTCTATATGATTGTGAAACTACTATTTGTTTACTCAGATAGCTTAGCTCAAGATTGCTTAATACTGATATAAAGTTTATTTCTTGAAGAGCTTTCTCAATTGTAAAGGATATTCCTGCAGATATCAGAGAACTAATGTTTTCAATACCAATTTGTAATTCGTCTATGCCTTCTAGAAAATCTAACTGTTTTTCTAATTCTTTGATTTCATAATTGATTGATGAAAGTTTTTTTTCTATTTCAGCGTTCATATATTACAACAATTATTTAAATTCTTTTTTCACAATTTTTATCAATTATTTAATCTAAGTAATATTTTCAAATTACTAAAAACATTGTGAATATTAACACTAACGTACAAATATTGGCGAAGGTACGGGCTTTGAAAAACTGTTTATCAGCTACTTACAAGTACTAAATAGTATTCCTAATGTTCAATTACTTCCGTCTGCCATACTCTTGCCAATATGATGTTATGCCTCGTTTTTCTTTTCAATTAAGTTGTCTGTAAGTTGACCAAGAACCTCTTGTACAAATTCTTTCCCCTTTGCCACTCCATTGTTTCCACCCATCGCATCATAAACTATGTATGAATTGTCAATTGCTTCTGTAATTAAATCGTTTGTCACTTCTTCATTTTTAATATCTGCGATTTCTTGTGCCTTGGGTTTAAGCTTATTTGTCAACCTACAAACTAAATACATAGTAACATGAAACTTAATGTCACCAATTTGTGGTCTTGTTAGTTTTGGGCTATTGTGAGTTTTAAGGGATGCTTCAATTGTCTGATGAATATGTATTACCTTATAGTAAAGTTCAATTGGTAAAGACGTATTGAATATACCTTCATAGTCTGAATTATTTTTTATAATAGTTGAGGGTCTTGCTCTTGCATAGTCTGGCTTCTGCTGTAAAACGGCCATTACAATTTGTGCTAAATATGGAATACTAATTATTTTGTTAATTGGTCTAAGCTGGTTTTTATGATAGTTTTTTCGCCTGTCATAATAGTAGCCCTTTGCAAATAAAAAATCTTCAATGTCTCTATGAATTGGGTCAGTTGCTCGAAGTGAAGCTGGAGGAATGTTTGTTTGGCTATTGGTTGCCTTTATTACCTTTAATCTGCTTTTTTCATCCTTAGTTTTTACAACTCGAATTAGAACATTTCTCTTTTCAACTTCGACTTTATTAATTCTAAAGTAATTGTAAATCTCAAATGAAGTTTGAAGTCCATTGACAATTTGAGGTTCCTCAATTTGTAAAATTTTGCTTGAAAATGAAGCGTCAGATGCTGTTATTGTCACTCCATTGTTTAGCCACCAAAAGTCTTCGCTTGGTGTACTTGTCATTAATGTTTCTTTTATTCCTGAATTTACTTCAACATTACCTTGGTAGTCTCTTATGTTAGAATCAAAAAAGTATTTAATTAGGTCCCCGTTATCATCTGCTATGAAGTCAAAATAGTTCTTTAAAGGTGCTATTGCAATATATCCTCCATCCTGGGTTGAAATGGGATTATCAAGTAAAGTAATTCCTCTGGTTTTGATTTGTTCTCGTCTTGATAATTCGATTAATGCTCCTGCTGTAAGAAATTCAAAATTAATCTCTGCCTTGTCAAAGTGTTTATTGATAATCTCTCTTAAATTTTCAACTTTCCGTTTTACATTGTCGTGAACTTCTGTTCCTTTAGAAGCATAGAAATAGTGAAATTTTAAAATCGGAAATTTTGAAGCAAGGTGTAAATATTGTTTTCTAAAAACTTCTCTGTTCATCAGTAAATCACTATTGTAAACTGTTCTTAAAGAATCGGCCGTCTTAGTGAAATCAAAAAGGTCATTCGCTGACGACACACATTTTTCAATTGGTGTCTCACCAAATCCATTAGTATTTTTCGATTGTATGATAAAAACGTCAATGATTGAATTTCTTTTGCCGTCAAGCAAATCTGAATCTCTTTGAATAAGTTCAGTGTTTACAAAAGTGTATATTGAATCAATTCCACCATCACCACCGTTATCAACTATTCCCTCTTCTAATTCGTCATAAGAAAGTTCAAAGTTTTTTAATACCTGCTCAGTTACAAACAAGTGAAAATAATCGTCCTCTTTTAATGTTGAGTCAAGTGTCGCTTTTTGTTGTTCGAGCAACGTGTTTAAAATAATCTGTTGGTTTGTCGTCATATTCTGTGTCGTCTTTTAAAATGAGGAATAACTTGTATATAGGTGCTATAAAATTGCGCCAATCAAACCAATTTTGGCATGTTTGGTGAAGGTTTGTTTCGATTTATTTATTTTTCAAATCTAGTAATAACCTATGAAACTACCAAATAAACTTTTAAATGTGAAAAAAGTTAACTAATTGAAAAACATATTTATAATTATTTCATGGGTTAAAATTAACCCCAAAAAGGGTGAAATATGAGGGGGTGTAAAAATGGGTTATCATTAACCTATAAAAATCAACTATAGGGGTTAAGCTGTTTTGGAGGAGGGTGTTAGGTATGGATAGATGGGGGTTTGGGAATGGTTTTGGGTGCTTTACGCACAGCCCAACTCATTAAATAAATGGTTGTTTCGAATAGAGTACTTTTTCTTTTGATTTATCGTTTCTCATAAGCAAGATTTTGGGAGGCGCTAAAGCATCTTTTATTGGGCGTTATTCTTTGTCCATTAATATAAATAAGTTGCTCTATCTTTTAATTTTTTTCATTAATTTCATTATTTGAAATCTTTCTTGGGCTCAACCTTGAAATATTATCAGGATTTGTTAAAATGACCAGTACTAATCTACCACAACTCCATTTTCCATTACCTCTTTCTTAATCAAAATACCATTTTCATCATAATTCCATTGAGTAGTAAGTTTTACTAATGGCAGTTTTGTTGCAGGAATTTCTCCAGGTTTATAAATTTTCCCATCCGAATCTTTCAGCCCTTCGTATTTCCAATGTGTTATCAAAGCTCCGGTTTTGCGATGATATTCTTTTTTCTCTAATAAATTTCCAGAATAAGCTTTCCATTGTTCCATATTTAAAGAATCCCTTGCAAAAAAGTGTTTGGTGTAAATTTGCTTTGTTGTAGAATCCATTTTACTTATTTCCATATCCCAACCATCAAAATGAACTTGACGAAGTCGAATAAATATAGTTCCATTAAGAGTGGTGTCAATTGAAGATAAACGACCATCACCATTCAAAAATTTGGCTTTTTTAACCAATTTTCCTGGTTCAGAGAAATAGTCAATATCGTGAATTTTTCCATTATACATTCTATAACTACTATCAACTTCTAATCCCATTTTGTAATTTCTGATCCAGTTGCTTGGCCAATGGGAAAAATTCATTTTATACAATCCATGTAACCATCCATGGTGAAAATTGATTTCATAAATGGTGTCATTGAATTTATTTACTCCATACCATTTTCCGTGGGGCAATCCCAATTCATCTTTTGTTCCAAAATGCTCCAGTTGCATTCGCTCGTTATTATCTTTTTGGCTAGTATATCCTCCTGAACCATTAAAACTATAAAGGTGCAGACCTCCATCGTGTTTGAATTCTAATTTACAATGTTCGTGAATTACTTCCTTAATAGTATTGTTTTGATTCCAAACAAAATGCATCGGTGGTCTCCAAGTAAATAAAGTATCTTTCAGTTGTTGAAAAAACACAATGGAATCTCTTTTAAATTGGTCTCTATATTCAATATACTTAGGCGTTCCATCATGATTAAAATATTCGTTTTTGCCGCAATACTGATCTTCGCATACGGTGGTTATTGACTCGAGCACACCACTTTTGTAATAACTATATTTCACTCCCGACCAAGAACCTCGAGCTGAAATTCTATTACTGTCAAGCTTGTTTCCATCCGGATCGAAAAATTCATACTCCTTATAAAATGTACTCGCACCTATGCTATCAGGATAATATGAAATCACAATATGTGGCTTGCCATTGCCATGACAATAATATTGTTTTTTTGGATAACTCGGAGTGCTAGATCCTGGATATCTTGATTCGTTTGGCATATAAATGCCTAAACGTAAACGGTAATCTGGTGACCATTCAAAAGGTGGTTTTCGCAAAATCATTTCCGGGCGATAATCTAGAGAAAGCATTACGTTTTCATTAAGCTGATTTGAACCTCCAATAATTTTCGTTTTTAAATTACCGTTTTCATAAAAGCGATAAATGGAATCTGCTTGTAAATACTCATTCAAATAATAAATATCTCGTGGGGTTCCGTCTTTTAGATAAGATCTCAAAATTAATGAATCCATAGATAAAGTCTGAAATACTTGACCATTCGGCTCATATTTGATGATGATGTCATCAACAGGAACGAAATAAAA
This sequence comes from uncultured Flavobacteriales bacterium, assembly GCA_964419055.1. Classification (GTDB taxonomy): domain Bacteria; phylum Bacteroidota; class Bacteroidia; order Flavobacteriales_D; family Parvicellaceae; genus CAYQNU01. Next base: position 7,108 of record CAYQNU010000015.1, read on the forward strand.
ACTTTTCGCTTTTATTGGCTTGTAAAATTCTTGGGGATTTGCCGGTTGTGTACTGCCGTTAAAAGTGCGTGTGTAAGTATATTCGTAATCCTCTCGTTTGACTTTACCTGAAATCCATAGTTTTTCAGATTTCTTTCCTTCTACCGTATGAATTTTACCAATACCCATTCGTTTCACCTCAATCGGCCAACCATTGTATCGATAGGTGGAATCTTGTGCAATGCAGAATTTGCTTACCAATAGAATGATTATGATCAATAATAACTTCACTTAAAAATAGATATTAATATTCGTTTCATTTTCGTTCTTAAAACGCCCTATATCTCATATTTAGGCGTTAAAACTTGTGCCGATTCAACCAATTTTGTCAAGCTTGGCGAAGGCTTGTTTTTGCTTATTTATTTTTCAAATCTAGTGATAACCTATGAAACCACCAAATAATGTTTTAGTTGTAAGGTATGTATATATGGGGTTTTGGGAATGGTTTTGGGGCATTTATCTCGGTTGTCATTTCTTTTCTTTTTTTAATTCATAATGTCCACCGTTTGGGTGTTGTCCATTGCAGTCACAAGATGAAAAGTTTTGGCTCTCTACCCAAACTATCTTGTCTTTATTGTTGTGATACCAATTCGTAACTGCTTTCTTAAATTCTTGTCTGTTGGAAAAGTCTTTGTTTAAATGCTGCCAATAGGAACAATAACCACAACCTTTTTGGTCAAATGGAACTCCAAGCAGGTCAAAAGTCGGAATGTCATGAATAATTTCATTTAATGCGGAGTAAGCAATATCTGCTACTGTGTAATGGCCACCGAATAAAACAACATTTGCCAAGGTTGAAGTTGTGTCGTCAAGTTTGTCAATAAGTAGTTCTATATTACTTGAACCAATGCTTACTGCATCCCAATATAATTTGTCTCCGCAACCAATGGTTAATGGGTTTCTTTTATTGATTTCAATGAAACCCTGACACATATATGGCATTTCTTTTACAAATTTTAAACTGTCCATTTGCTTGTTAACTTCTTGTAGTTCTAGTATCATTTGCTGTCCACAACTTATAAGCCTGTCTAACAAAGCTTGGTCAAGATTGGTGCTGATTATTTTATTGCCTGCCTTTTTATGAAAAACGGTAGTATTGGCGAGTGTTATTGAGTAAACCGTGTCTGTATAAGTCATTTTTGTTGGATCATACTCAAATTTGTCGTGGGGATAATTCTCTTCATATTTTCCCCATTCCGCAAAATATTCTCGATACATTATTTTCAAAAACTTGTCTTGGTCAATATAAATTTTTCGTGAAGAAAAGCCTAGTTCAGCACCATAAGTTGCATCAATCAAAACTAAATTATTGTTATGATAATATCCGTTAAGTCCACCACCACAACCTGACATATTTGGGTAGAAAATTTTTACAAGTTTATTTTCTACTCTTAACTTGTCAATAGATGTTGCATACTTCTCAATTTCGGGTTCATTCAATTTTACTGTTTGTCCGAAAGTCAAGTTTGTTATAAAAAGCACTATGTAAACTAAATTTTTCATTGGTTAGTGTTGTTTTTTTTTAGCTTGGCTGATAACTATTCTAAGCTAAGCGGTCGTTTTAATGCCGCATAGGTTTTGTTATGCCCTTTAATCTATAGTGAAGTCGGTCTCTTTATAGATTAAACGAACAATTAATTTATACTCTTTACCATCAATTGTGAGATAATCTGGTAAGCGTTCTTGAATTAACTTAGGAGGTGACTCTATTGATTCTATTGAAATCGGGAAAATGTTCGTAGAACCGAAATGAGAATAACTAGTTTCGATAATGTCTTTATCGAAAAGGATGGTATTTCTTTCTTTTGGTAATCGAGCCTCAAAAGAATCAATGAGAATAGAATCATCATATACTTTGACTAAGAATTGATCTTTCAATGGTCTCTTAATCCTTATATAATTTACTGCGGTTCCAATTTGCGCTTGATGAAGTGTTCCATCCACATCAAAAGTTAAGGTATCGAAGAACATATACCCTCTGTTAAAGTAGTGTGGCCCATAGCCTATATTGACAAGGTTCTTTTCATATTCATTATAAGTGTATTCTACTCTTCGATTGAGTTCAATTAGAGTGTCCAATTCTGTCAAAATAAGTGAGTCATTTTTAAATTGATATACCGCAACAATTTGTGAGTTGTGACGATTTGATTTGTAGAAATCGAGTATAGCAAGTGTGTCGTTAACACTAATTATTGTTCCAAAATCCTGACCACCCAATTCCGAATTATATTCTGAATATAACTCTTTGTGTAATTTTTGTGCAGAGCTTTCAGATACAATAAGAAGTGATACTATTATTAATAATAGTATCATATGATGATTAGTTTATTTTTTATTCCCTTTATATTATATAGAAGTTTGGTCATCATATATATTAACTACTTAACCCTTCCATTGTGCATAACTTATATATACCCGCTATAAGCTTTCGCATATACAACCAATTTTGGCTTGCTTGGCAAAGGTTTGTTTCGGTTTATTTATTTTTCAAATCTAGTAATTATCGATCAAACTACCAAATAATTTTGTAGGTGAAAGGTATGGATAGATGGGGTGTTGGTAATGGTTCTCAACTAGGAGACGCGGGCTTCTCGGATGTGGTTGTTCAGCCCGTGGCTTTTAGTTGAAGTTATAGGTGTTTTATTTTATGCTGTTCATTTCAATCATAATTTCCTCGAGATTCCAACCAATTATAACATAGGGGAATTCATCATCTTCAGGTTTTTTTATTTCTTTTCTGAACTTTCCAAGATAACTTGCATTTATCATTTCAGGAAATTTTCTCGGTTTTGTGTACTCAAATATATAAAGTCCATATGAGTCGTAGAACTTTAAAGAATCTTGATACTTCCATAAGTTAGCATCCCATCTTAGGGTCCTATTATTAAATTCTATTTCGCCAATTAAATTTACCGTTGAATCCAACTTTAACACAGGAAGTTTGATTAAGGAACTAATCCTTTCATTTTCTTCATTTGACTTCGATGACTCAACTAATATTAAGTGAGCTCGAACTTCACAAAGTAAACTATCGGAATTGTTTATTCGAATCTTGAAATTGGTGTCTAAATCCTTTATCTTTCCATTTAACACATAAATTACCCTGAACGTATTTAGTGAATTTGGAGATTTACAATGACAAGGCGTTTGTGACCAAGAAAAAAATGGTCCAAGGACGAGTGATATTAATATGATGTACTGAATACTTTTCATTACCTACAACGTTTTGCAGCTACCCGAAGGGCGGGACTTTTACCACAAAACTTGATTTGAAAAACTAATGTTTGATTAACCACAAAACTGTCTTTGGAACACGAAACCCCGCCTTTTGGGTAGGTGCTGTTATTTGCTGTTTTTATCATTCGTCAATTGGTTTTGGCATATCGTCATAAGGGTACTCATAACCGTAATGCTCTTCCCATTCTTTCTTTACGATGTCACCATAAATAATTTGACGAACTTCATAATCTTTTGTGTCCATTGTCCCAACGAAAATTCTTTGATGTTCTGGAACAGCTTCATAGGCTAACTTTAATTCGTCTCTTAATTTTGTTGTTGGATTTTGTTTGTATTCGTCAAATATTCTTGCACACTTGGCAATACTATTCTCCCTTCCGTTAAGCTCATTGAATTTGTCCGTTAGTTCATTAAGTTTGAATTTGATGTCAACTCCGCTTCCAGAAACAATTTTAAAAGAACCAAAGTTCAAGATTGTTACAGTTTCTCCGATTTTCAATTCTGTAGTTAGTGTTCCTTTTTGAGATAGGTTATCCAAGTCTTCAAATTTGTAAATTTTCTTGGTCGGTAAATTAGTTATCTCGATGTCTCCACTTTTGTAAATAGATAATTCTGCTAAATAAGTTTTGTTGTCGTCATTTCTATAGAAGAAATTAAATTTCTCGCCATAAATCCTGTTAGGGAAGAAAGAGTTTGGGTCGTCAAAATGATAAGGTTTTGGTGTCGGTATAAAGTGTTTTGCAACATTTGCTTTGCCTACCATTTTTGAATTATTGCCATTGTAATTGTGTAAATTTTCTAGTGTTGGGTTAAGTTGCTTTACTAATGAATAAACATAATCGTATAGGGTTTCTTTGGTGTGATGCCATTCTCCTTGCTCAATATTCCAATTACCTAAACTAAAAATAGAAATCGCTTCTCCGTCTGGAATTGAAGTAACAACCCAACCTTTATTCAACTTGTCTTTGAACATAGATAAATCAACCATTTCCCAACAAGAAATAAGTCCGTCACTATATACTTGCAAGTCAGTAAAATGATATTGCATATTGTGAATAATCCCTGGAATAGAAAATCCTTCAAGTACTTCTGTTCTTGTTATCGTTGTCAAGTCGACTGGTTCAGTCGTCTTGTTAGATTTGAATATTTTGTCAAAAAGTTTCATTTGTTGCAGAGGGTCTATTTAAAATAGCACATAACTCGAATATAACCGCTATAAACTTTCGCCTATATAACCCATTATGACCTGCTTGACAAAGGTTTGTTTCGGTTGATTTATTTTTCAAATCTAGTTAGAATCGCTCATACTACCAAATAATATTTAAACTGAGTGAAATGATAACTGCTTAAAAAACAAATTTATTACTATTGAAAATTTAAAGTAAAATTTGACTAGTCAAATGACAACTCCCCTACTTCCCTTGACTTTGCTTCAACATGGTATTCCACTGATTGTTGAGGAAATTATGGTAGACTTGGTATTGATTGCTTCCAAAAAAGACCAAAATACCCATCAGTTCTTCTTGGGTTTTGTAACCCGGATAGACTACTAAACGGGTGAAGTTTTCATCTAACATAGCGTAAGAAGGAAATGACATCGCCCCATCTAATAATGAATAGGCAAACCAATGTGTACGGCCTCTTGCTGATTCGTGGGTTTTGATGAACGAGGGTTCAGAATTGGTAAATTGATGTCCATTAAAATTGATGGTGTCGCGCATTTCGGCATCTAACTTCACCGCATAATAATGATCGTTCATATATTGAACCACAGCTGGGTCGATAAAAGTGGTTTGATCCATTTTTTTGCACCAACCGCACCAACCGGTATATAAATCAATGAATATTTTTTTCTTGGTTGAATCTTTGTCTCGTTGAACAATCATTTCATCCCAAGTCATCCAATTGATGGTTTGCTGAGCGTAATTTGAAAAGCTTAATGAAATGAGTATTAGAAATAAGGGTATTGATTTCATACTATTGGTTTTAAAAATTATTAAATTAAAAATGTACTTAACTAAATTATACAAGGTTGAATAAAAAAACTAATTCCAATATTTTTTTCCTAACTTTTTTCTTGTCAAAAAAGTTACAAAAAGACAAGACGAAAAGATGCTTCTTCCCGCTCTGCTCGTTTTGTTTATTTTCTGAAAATTGGTTGCATCACACCTTCCTTCACACATTTTTTGAAAATAATACAAACCGATCATTCACAGCACACGCACCCTCGCCTTTTCGTCCGGCCAACGCACTTTTTATGCACGATTGATTCAAACTATTGCTCTCTTTTATACTCTTTTTCATTGGATATCAGGCAATACCTTTAAACTAATCCTACTTTATAAATTCTTCAATAAGAAGTTAGTCATTTTATCATACAAATGCCAACGGGTATAACCTCCGTGGATGCCGTGATCTTTGTTGGGATAAGCCATAAATTCAAATTGTTTGTTGGCATTAACCAATGCATTATTCATTTCCATAGCATTTTGAAAATGCACGTTGTCATCTGCCGAACCATGTATCAGTAAATAATTACCTTTTAATTTGGCTACGTGATTGATCGGTGAATTATCATCATAGTTTTTACCATTTTCTTGAGGGGTGCGCATAAAACGCTCCGTATACACATTGTCATAATAACGCCAATTGGTAACCGGTGCTACAGCAATTGCCGCTTTGAAAACATCGGCACCTTTGGTGATACACAATGATGACATATACCCTCCGTAGCTCCATCCAAAAATACCGATTCTTTTGGCATCTACAAAAGGCATTTTACCCAATTCTTGTGCTGCAAATATTTGATCTTCGGTTTCTTTTTTACCCAATTCCAAATAGGTGCAATGTTTAAATTCTCTACCTCTATAACCAGTTCCTCGAGCATCAACACTTACTACAATATAACCTTGTTGTGCTAACGATTGAAACCAGAAATAATTTCCATAACTCCAAGCGTCATTCACCGTATTAATTCCAGGTCCTCCATAAACAAACATCAAAACAGGGTATTTTTTATCTTTCTCCATCACTGTTGGTTTGATCATCCACGCATTCAAATCTGTTCCCTCAGCATTTTTGATGGTAAGAAAAGTAGCAGGATTGATATCGTATTTGGCTAAACGTTCTTTTAACTTAGCGTTGTCCTTAATTACAAATGGAGCAGCTTTTTTGCCTTTCAATGCATTGTCCATTATGGAAACGGTAAAAGGCGTATTGATATCAGAATGATACAATAAAAAATAGCGGTAATTTGAACTGAATTCTGCTCTGTTGGTTCCTTTGTTTACCGACAACATTCTCATATTGGTTCCATCTGCATTGATGGCATAAACCTCTCGTTGGGTGGCACTGTTTTTAGCCGCTTGAAAATACACAATGTTGTTTTTTTCATCGTAACCATATACTTCGGTCACTTCCCAATTTCCTCGGGTGATTTGAGTCAAATTGCCTGTAGCCACATCCATAAAATAAAGGTGGTTGAAATTGTCTTTTTCGCTGGTCCAAAGTATTTTTTTATCACCACCCACAAATTTCATGTTATCGTGAATATCAATGTACGTATCGGCCTTTTCGGTGTAAATGGTTTTTATGGCTACTGGGTTGATCATTTTGCGGCCTGGGTCAAAACTTCCCACTAAAAGATCCAATTGATTTTGCAAACGATTCAATCGTTGTACACACAAGGTAAACCCATCATTAGCCCAAGCCATACGTGGAACATAAATATCTTGGTTTTCGCCTAAATCAAAATTATCTGTTTTGCGCGAATGCACATTAAACACATTAACTGAAATTACTGAATTGGCTTCACCTGCTTTTGGGTACTTAAAACGATAATGATCAGGATACAATTGCCCATATAATTCCATCTGAAATTCTTTAACGGCTGATTCATCCATTCTATAAAAAGCGATATTAGCACTGGTTGGCGACCAATGAAACCCTTTATGAAAACTGAATTCTTCCTCATAAACCCAATCAACAGCTCCATTGATTACTTCGTTTATCTTTCCATCTGAAGTTACTTGTATTTCATCTCCCGACACTAAATACTTTACAAACAAATTGTTGTCTCTTACGAAAGCGATCATCGTTCCGTCTGGTGAAAATTCAGCTAATCGTTGTTTTCCTAATTTCTCATCAGAAAGCGGAGTAATTTTTTTAGTAGCTATATCATAGAAATAATAAAATGCTTTACTCGAATGACGGTAAATGCTTTCTTGTTCGGAGGCAATTAATATTTTGCTCTCATCTGCATTAAAGTGGTATTCATCAATCGATAATTTTTTGCCATTGAAAACAAAATCAACGGATGAAAGTACTGTCGCCACTTTTTTATACCCCACATATGTGTATTTATTGATTGCGGTTGCTTTGGCTTCTTGCTCCAACACGGTAAAATGAATACCGTCATTCATTGACTCTACACCGTACACATTCTCTGCAGAGAATTCGCGCGATGCCCATATGAGTTCATTTGAAATGGGGTGTTTTTGGGCTTGAGCGAAAAGAGAAAAAGAGGTGAAAAATACGAGTGAAAAATTTTTAAATAAACGCATTGTACAATTATTTTGAAGTTTTAATTAATTTTTGAGTTCCCATTATTGTGCCATCCTTATCGATACACTTAAGAATGTAATTTCCTGGTGCTAATGATGAAATAGTAAGCTGAACAGAATTGATAGCTACCATTTCTTTGGTCAATTCTAATTTTCCAGAAGCGTCATAACATTGAATTGAAGTGACACCTTCAGGCAATTGGCCAATAGTAATTATGTCGTGAGATGGGTTAGGGAAAATTTGAATTTCATTTTCGGGGAGCATATCCACTACAATTCTACCTTCTACACTTTTGGTTCCATCAAAATCTACTTGAATCAATTGGTAATAATTTTTACCAACTATAGGATTTTCATGAAAGGTACTGTACTTTTTTTCTTGATTGGAATTTCCTGCCCCTTTCAAAGAAGTAAACGGTGTGAAATGAATACCATCAATCGAATGTTCCAATTCAAAATAGTCGTTATTTAATTCACTGGCTGTGGTCCATTTCAACTGAACTGATTTATTTACGGGTTCTCCCTCAAAATTGACTAAAGTAACAGGAAGTGGGCTGGAAAATTGGTTTAAGGTTCCTATGGTATAAAAACCATCCTCAGCATTGGAATTAAAATCATAATTAAAGGTGATTTGATCACCTGCGGCTGAGGCTGCATTAGCAACAATTGTCCAAGCTCCAGAATTGACTGCTCTGTATAACAATTTGTAATCTGACGTTGCACCCACTAAAACAGAAGCTCCCATACCACCATCGCTGATATCAAAAGTTAAAGTAGTGTTGATGGCTGTACCTGTGTTGGTTACATCAACATACCAAATACGTTCCCATCGCAAATCAATAGGACCACCGGAAGTAACGTTAACGTCCAACGTGTTTCCAGCATTCGTAACAAGATTGTGACCTAAAAAAACATAATCACCATTGTCGTATCCTGAATTATAGCGCAAGCCTATACCACCTGATACCGAAGAAGAAAATTCTTGATGATTATCAGTAACACTGAATTGACCAATACCAGCTACTTCTCTATCAAAGTTACCGTTGCCAGGAGTATCGCCTGCATAAAAATCGTTAGTTGAAAGACCTATATCATATTTAGAGCTTAAATAATTATCGACCACAATTTTTTCAGTTGTATTGAGTATTCTTCTGTAATAAATAATTTCTGCAATGTAACCATCAAAAGCACGATTGTCACCAACATGAGTAGCGCCAATTATTAGAGGTGATGCGTAATCGGGCATGGTGGCATCATTTTCTGTAGACGTTCTCAACAACGTTTGACCACTGAATATTTTGGATCTATTAGCTGCAGCTAATGTACCATCATAAGTAGCTGTTGCGATAATATTTGAACCAGCTGTTACAGCTGCAGGATTGGTATCAAAACGGTTGTTGTTTGTTACTACATCTAATGTTAGCCTATTATTGGTAAACAAAAAAAACATTATTGCCTGGTTCACACCTACATTAGTCCTTTTTGAATAAATACTGCGCGCGTTGCTGTTGGTACTATTTGTTCTCACTACCGAAAATAATGTAAAACCAGCTGAATTATCCAATTCTGGGGCATCAGGCGCAGTAAGATAATCGTTTTGACCTGCGGTGCTGTTATTATCAAATTGAATGGCTGGAAATCCATTGATAAAATTTGCCCTATAAATGGGTTGTTGAGCTACAGAAGGTGCTGTAACTGTGTTTCCATTGCCTGACTCATCAGTCCAAGAACTCAGTGGATTTCCATCAACTTTAGTGGAAGTGCCCCCATCAGCTTTAACCCAAAATGCATTGTTGGTGGAATTGTCAACTCCTGCTGGACCTGATTGACCAAAGGAAGCACAGGCTAGTGAACTAGCCAAAAGGCAACTCAGTGTTAATCGTTTTTTCATGGTTCAGAATGTTAGTCAATTACTTTATTTACAGATTCGATTACGGTGCTTACTACCTCATCTACTTGCTCAAAGGTTAGATTATAAAATACAGGTAATGAAATTTCACACGAAAAATTGCGATATGCCACAGGATAATCTTCCATTTTGTAGCCTAAATTTTTATAAAAAGTAAGCATTGGCAATGGAATGTAGTGCACATTAACGGCAATTTCGTGTTTGCTGATTTCTTCAATGATTTTATCTCGTTGGCTTTCAGTTGCCCCGTCAATTTTTAATAAAAATAAGTGGTAAGACGAAATTTTATCGGCTGTTTCATAGGGGGTAATTTTTGCCCACGAACATTCTTTAAACCCCTGAGCATAGCGATCAAACAATAATTTTCTTTTGTGCAAGGTATCTTCATATCGTTCCAACTCAACCAGACCAATAGCAGCTTGCAAATCGGTCATATTGCATTTGAAACCTGCTTCAATGATATCATAACGCCAATTACCCAATTGCATTTTACTAAATGCATCTTTGGTTTGACCGTGTAGGGAACTTATTTTAAAGTCTTGTTTTAATTTGGCGTGATCAAACTTATCGGCCACATTAAAAATAACTGCACCACCTTCGGCAGTGGTTAGATTTTTTACCGCGTGAAATGAATACGAACTCATATCAGCTTGATGACCCGTGAATTTGCCTTTATATTTTGCTCCAATGCTATGAGCGGCATCTGAAATGACCATTATTCTACCTAATTTATCTTGAATTGGATTAGAAGGAGAAAACTGTCTTTTGATTTCTTGGTCGTTTACAATGGCTAAAATCTCATCGTAATCGGCAGGAAAACCGGCAATATCAACTGCAATGATAGCTTTTGTTCGAGGGGTAATGGCTTTTCTAATGGCCTCAACATTGATGTTAAAATCATCTTCATTGATATCCACCATAACGGGTGCTCCGCCTCTATGAATGACCACATTTGCTGTGGCACAATAAGTATAAGCTGGAACAATTACTTCGTCACCTGGACCGATTCCCAACCATTTCAGAATAATTTGCATACCCGCAGTGGCACTGTTGAGCGCTACAATTTGATCGGTACCCAAATAAGTAGCCAAATCCTCTTCGAATTGTCTAGTTTTTGGGCCAGTAGAAATCCATCCTGATTGCAATGCTTCAGTTACGGCTTTGATTGTCAATTCATCTATACGAGGTGGTGAAAATGGAATCATTTTAATACAAATTTGATGTTTAATCAGCAAATGTATTAAAAAAACCTATTCCCTAACCATCTAAAAATGACGATTGGTAAGTGATGTTATATTAATCTTCGGCCAATGCTTTAAGAATCTGCTCGGTATGAGATTTTGTTTCTACCTTTTCAAAAATTTTCAATAGCACTCCATTCTCATCAATTATGAAGGTTTTTCTAATAATTCCATCATATACTTTGCCCATAAATTTTTTGGTTCCCCAACATTCATACGCTTGAATGATTTCCTTGTCGGTATCGGCTATTAAATCAAAAGGAAGGTTGTATTTGGTGGTAAATTTAAGGTGTGATTTTTCATTATCTGCACTTACACCAATTATAGCAAAATTTTGTTTCATTAATTCATCATAGTTTTCTGCTAAATTACACGCTTCGGCAGTACAACCTGGTGTATCATCTTTTGGATAGAAATACAGAATTATTTTTTTTCCCTTGAAATCTTCTGATGAAATGTTTTTTCCATTTTGGTTGACTCCTTTAAACAATGGAGCTTTTTCTCCCACTTTGATTGCAGACATATTGTTTTAGTATTAGTTTTCTATTTTTTCGCGTTTTTGCACTACGTGCAAGTCAAAACCTACTAACAAAATATAACAAATAATGTTTAACCAAACTAAAATCATCATCAAAGAACCAATGGAACCATACAATTCGTTGTAGGTAGAAAAATTACTGAAAAAATAAAACAAGCCATTGGAAGCTAAAATGATGGTAATGGTGGCCAATGAAGCACCAGAAGAAATCCATTTCCATTTTTTTCTTCCTGGATTTCCTAAATTATACAACACACTTACACCAACAATCATACACAAAATAACGATGATCCATTTTACAAAAATGAAGAGGAATTGTAGGAATCCATTCATTCGTTTATAAAAAATATCGTGGGCAACCACTTCACCATAGGTAATCAACGCCAAACCAATCAATATAAAAACGGTCATAATAAAAAAGATTCCTAAGGCTACCAAACGCTGTTTGACAGGATTTCTTTTGAGCTTTACATTAAACGATTCGTTAAAAACGGACAGCATATACCCTATTCCTTCGCTGGCATAATACAAGGTGAATAATAAACCCAAACTTAAGGTAAACCCTCTTTTGTTCATTACCAAGTCATTGATTGTCTTTTCGATGACTGTAAAAATCTCAGGAGGTGTGATTTTATCAATTTCATACATCAAATTTGCTTGGAAATTTTCAATCGGAATGTATGGAATTAAAGCTAAAAAGAAAACTATACTTGGAAAAAGAGCCAAGAAGAACTTAAAAGCAATGGCTGCACTTCGAATGCCAAAACTGTTTTTTTGAAAACACTCAATTAAATACTCAATAATTTCATAAATGCTCATAGACTCAAAACCCCAAGGTTGAGCACGTTTTGACCAAGCTAACACACCTTTTACCAACTTACTGGTAATTAACTTATTTTTTAAAGAAGCAAAAAAGTAGGTAACCGAAGTGATAAAACTCATATCGCTTTTAAACTAAGGTCCATATTATGAACGGAATGTGTAATGGCTCCAACTGAAACATAATCAACACCACATTCGGCATGTTGTCTCACGGTTTTTAAATTTACACCACCAGATGATTCTGTTTCATAGTTTCCATTAATCAATTGAACTGCGGTTTTTAGATCTTCGAATGAAAAATTATCTAACATAATACGATGAACACCCCCAACCCTCAACACTTCACGTACTTCATCTAAATTACGAGTTTCAATTTCTATCTTCAACTCTTTTCCAGTTGATTTAAGATACTCGTGCGTTTTTTTGATCGCCTTTTCAATACCTCCGGCCAAATCAATGTGATTATCTTTGAGCATAATCATATCATACAAACCAAATCGGTGATTGGTTCCTCCTCCAATTAAAACAGCTTTCTTTTCCAAAAATCGCAGCAACGGGGTTGTTTTTCGAGTATCCAATATCTGCGTTTTCAAGCCTGCAACTTCTTTAACGTAAAGAGCTGTTAAGGTGGCTATGGCGCTCATTCGTTGCATTACGTTCAAAATCAAACGTTCGGCACCTAATAGCGCTCTTGATTTGCATTCAATATGAAACGCTACATCACCGTGTTTTACGACATCTCCATCTTTCAAAAAAGGAGTAAAAATAGCGTTGGAGTCAAATTCTAATACAATAGCTTTGGCCTCTTCTACTCCAGCTAAAATACCTTCAGCTTTAACCAGAAGTTTGGCTCTTCCAATTGCATTTTCGGGAATGCAAGCTAGTGCAGAATGATCTCCATCTTGGATATCTTCGCTCATTGCTAATCGGACAAATTCTTTCATTTCCATTTGGCAAAATTACTAAATTTCTTTAGTTGAAATCTATTTTAAATTAAAGCGTTGGGGTAAACTTCAATTAACTTTCTTTGTATTATGAATAATCCGTATTTAATTCTCTCCATTATAGCTGCCTATTTTGCTGTGTTGGTAATCATAATGAGGCTCACTTCAAAAGGAGCTACCAATGATACATTTTTTACCGGAAATCGCAAATCTCCTTGGTTTTTGGTGGCTTTTGGAATGATAGGTACCTCTTTATCAGGTGTCACTTTTTTATCCATTCCGGGTCAAGTAGGAAATGATGCTACCCAATTTAGTTACATGCAAATGGTGTTTGGCTATTTTGTTGGTTATTTGGTGGTTGCCTATATATTGATGCCTATATTTTACCGAATGAATGTGGTATCAATTTATACTTATTTGAAAACACGTTTTGGTTTTTATACACACAAAACGGGCGCATTTTTCTTTATTGTTTCAAGGATTATCGGTTCAGCTATCCGATTGCTTTTGGTTGTAAATATATTGCAATTATTTGTTTTTGATGCTTTGAAGGTTCCCTTTGAAATTACCGTCATTGTTTCAATACTCTTGATTTGGTTGTATACGAATAAAGGTGGTATAAAAACAATCATTTATACCGATACTTTTCAAACGGCTTTTATGATTTTGACGGTCATCGGTATCAGCTATTTTATTTATGATTATTTGCAATTATCGGATGTTGGTTTGTATTCATCTGTAGCGGATAGCGGTTATTCAAAGCTCTTTTTCTTTGAAGACTTCAACTCCAAAAATTATTTCTGGAAACACTTTTTAGGCGGAGCTTTTATTACCATTGGAATGACAGGATTGGACCAAGATATGATGCAGAAAAATTTGAGTTGTAAAAACATTGGAGAGGCTAAAAAAAATATGATGAGTTTTGCCACGGTATTGATTTTAGTAAATTTACTTTTCCTCATTTTAGGTGTTTTGTTGTATCAATATTCTACCGCTACTGGTTTAGGACAAAACATTTCTAATTCTGATTTATTATTCCCAACAATAGCGTTGGATGCTAATATGAATGTCTTTATTGGAATCATGTTTTTATTGGGACTTATTGCGGCAGCCTATTCAAGTGCAGATGGCGCTATGACCGCATTAACTACCTCTGTTGCTGTTGACTTTTTAGACATTGACAAACAAACACTTGAGAAACAAGAAAAATTGCGTAAAAAAATACACTTAATTGTGGCCATTTCAACCATACTTGTCATCATCCTTCTTAAATATACTACATCTGATGCGGCCATCAATTCCATTATGTTTTTTGCAGGATTTACCTATGGACCACTCATCGCCCTATTCTTTTTTGGAATTCTTACCAAAAGGTCATTACACGATCAATGGGTACCATGGGTGAGCATCCTGTCTATTGCCATTACCGTATTATTGTGGAGTTATAGCAAAGGAGGTATTGCCTTAGGAAAAGGAGAACCTGGTATTTTTGGACATTATATATTCGGAGTTGAACTAATCATTCTCAACTTTTTCATCACTTTCCTAGGTTTACTTAGCATCAGTAAAAAAGGTACTGCAATAGCTTTGTAATTTTGAAATAGCTAATAACCGTTGCTAATTCAGATGCAATTCTTTACTTTTTTTGTGTAACTACATTCCTTTCAATTGGGTTTACTTTTACCATCAAATGAAAGCAAAACACCTTTTCTCCTATTTTTTTATGTACATTCTATTTGTTGTAGTGTATATCTCTTTGATTATTGTTAGTTGTGGCAAAAGCACCACTAACGGCATAAAAAATAATGTTCACTCGCATAAAAATGAATTCCAAGAAAGAATCATCAGTCCTTTTCAAGGATTGGTAAATGAATTTGCAGAATTTTCACAAATCGAAATAGCTCTTGGAACACTCGTAATTGAAAAAGGTACCACTGCACGCATAAGAGAATTGGCCAGATTAGTTGTATCTCAACATGACAAAATTCTATTGAAAACAGAAAAGATGGCCTATACCATAGGGCTATCTGTAGCTACAAGTGGTTCAGAAAAAGAAAAAGAAGGGCTACAAAAACTGAATTATTATGAAAACACTCCATTCGATGAGTTCTATCAATTTCAATTATTAGAAAGGCATCAAGCTTTTTTAATAAGAATACAATCATTAGGTGCACAACATCAAGATGCCGCCATAAGTGATTGGATTGAAACTACCATTCCTATCATTATTTCATTGATTGAATCAACAGAATTGTGCATTAAAAGTAATGCTATCTAATAACCTGATCCGATAGTTTTTGCTTAAGGAAAATACTTTTACAGCAAAAGGATTGCTGACAATAAAAAATAAATACTACTTTCGTCCTTACACGCTTTTTTAAGCTTGTCAGCTACCTTTATTGATGAAAGTGGTCCAAAAACATACTTTTTTATTGCTTTTTCCACCCATTTATGGATGGTGGTTATTTTCATTGCAGTTTATTTTCTTGAATCCATCTTTCAGAAAAATATACCAAGTTCTTACAACTATTTTTTTTATTTCCTCACTGATGATATGCTTAAATGGGCTGAGTTACCTCTTTTCCGTTACTCTTTCAGAACCATATGCGTCCATTACTGCACTCGTCTTTTTGTTTTCATTGATTTTGATTGCTTTTATGTTATCTCTTTTTATGATACTTTTTGAAAAAAAACAATTGAAAACGGGATCTTTCAACTACTTTTATATCTATTATTTCCTTTTTATCAATTGGTTTATTGGCATTTGGAGTTTGCTGGAATTGATGAAAATTTATAATTCTGAATCTAAAAACGTGAGTTTGACATAAGAAATTCGATACAAATAAGATTTGAACGTCCATTTTTATCGTTATCTTCGTACTTATATTCACCTATTTAACCCATTTATGAAATCACTTTTCACCCTACTTTACATCACTTTATTTGCCTTTTCATTTGGTTATGCACAAACTAAAATGAGTGCTGAAACCCTTCAGAAAGTAAAAGAAATTGCTCAATCACCAAAAGAGCCAATCATCACACAAGAATGGATTACTACTCATTTTCCAAAATTACCTATTTATAAAGTGAATGGTGAGTTTTGTTTATCTACAGTGATGCGAGTAACATCCGATTTTAAAAAAGAAGATGTGACCTCTTTTGGATATTTTGGATCACAACTGGGTCAAATTGTTACCCTGAAAATGCCTATTAGAACGATTCAAAACACTATAAACATTCCTCATGTGGAGTTTATTGAAATAGCTGAACGCATTCAACCTCAAAACAATAAATTAACGGGTGATGTAAGAGCCGATAGTGTTTGGGAAGGTATTAATTTGCCCCAAAGTTATACCGGTAAAAATGTCTTGATTGGTATAACTGACTGGGGATTTGATTACAATCATCCCATGTTTATGGATACTACCTTAACCACTTCAAGAGTTCGAGCAGCATGGGATCATTTTAAAATTGAAGGCACTCCGCCATCAGGTATGAGCTATGGTGTGGAATATGCCACTCCAAGTGCATTGGCCGCTGCTGAATCGGATACGGCTGGCACTTACTATGATTATGCCACCCACGGGAGCCACGTAGCAGGAATTGCTGCAGGTAGTGGAGCTGGTCTTCCCTATAGAGGTGTGGCTTTTGAAGCGGAATATTTGTTTAACTCGGTTCAATTGGACGTGGGTGCAGCCATAGATGGATTGGTTTGGATGAAATCCATAGCTGATGCAGATGGAAAACGATTGGTCATCAACGCTAGTTGGGGTTTGTATTATATGGGGACTATGGATGGAACATCCTTATTGAGTCAAGCTATTACTAACTTGGCCGATAACGGAGTTTTGTTTGTGACCTCAGGAGGCAACAACGGAAATGTGAATTTGCATATCAAAAAAGATTTTAACAACGACAGTATTCGATCTCGCATCAATTTTTATGGTTACAGTCAGCATCCTCAAATGTGGGGACAATGCGTTTCTATGTGGGGACAGCCCAATCAACCCTTTGGAACCCGAATAGAGATTTACAACAATTCAAATGTCTTGATGGGAAGATCTGATTTTTTTAAAACCCAATTGGACGGAGGTTATCACGATACCCTTATGGTAATTGGTTTAGATACTATCTTCTATAATTTAACTATTGATGAAGCGCACCCGCTCAACAATCGTCCGCATATCAGAATGCGCATAAAAAATACCAATGTCAACTTACGAGTGGTCATGAATTCCTTTGCTGCTTCAGGTACGGTGCATTATTGGAATGTTGTAGAATTGAGCAACGGTGTCGGAAATTGGGGTTTACCCTTTACGGCTTTGGGAACCTTTGGGGTTGCGGGAAACTCAGAATACAGTATTGGTGAACCCGCGTGTAGTGAAGATGCCATGACCATTGCAGCGCATGGTTCGGAAACTTTTTCAGGAACAGGAGTGCCCATTGAAGGCTCAAGAGCTAGTTTTTCGAGCAAAGGCCCTACTTATGATGAACGCATGAAACCGGATGTTTCTGCTCCTGGAGCCAACGTTGTTTCTTCCATTAATTCATTTACAACTAATAGTTATACTTCCGTAGCCAATACTACCTTTAATGGACGAACCTATCATTTTGCTGCATTTTCTGGAACATCTATGTCCTCTCCTGCCGCAGCTGGTGTTGCTGCGTTGGTGTTGGAAGCTAATCCCGAGTTAACCGCCTATCAAATTAAGGATATTATAAAATATACTGCTCGCCAAGATACCAAAACGGGAGTTATCAGCGCACCTGGTAGTCCGCTTTGGGGAATGGGAAAAGTAACTGCAACTGCTGCTGTTTTGTTGGCAATAAATACTGTTTCGATAGAAACCAGCGATGAAGAAACAACACTAACGCTTTTTCCCAATCCGGTAAATGATGAACTGAACCTTTATTTAGAATCACCTTTGTCAACAACCTTATCCTATCAAGTGGTGGATTTAACTGGAAAAATAATTTACTCAGGTGTTTTATCTTCTTCTACAAACCTTGATGTATCTGGTTTGAGTAAAGGAATTTATTTGGTGGTACTGAAAGATGATCAAAAATCAACGGTATTAAAATTTGTAAAAGAGTAAAAAGAATTTATCTTCTAACTACATTTATCATTTGGCAAACTGACAATCATCATATTGCCACTTAATGAGGTCTTTTATCTTCGCATGCAGTAATATATAAAACCAATAAAAAATGCAAGCTAAAGATATCATGTCCACCCCGATTGTTTTTACAAAAGGAAATATAAAACTAACCTATGTAAAAGATTTATTTTCAAGAAACAACATAAGTTCAGCACCTGTGTTGAATGCTAGTGGAGCAATTGAAGGAATCATTTCGAATTCTGATTTAGTAGCTCATCATAACGAAGATTTAATGGTGCAAAATGTAATGTCAAAAAGAGTTCATGTTTGTGCTTTGAATGCACGTGTAAAGGATTTAGGTGCCATTATGGTAACCGAACAAATTCATCATATTGTGGCTATGGAAGATGGAAAGATTTATGGAATGGTGAGTTCATTGGATGTGATTAAAGGGCTTTTAGGTTAAAGTAGTTATAGGTCGGGGGAGCTTATAAAATGAAATTTTGAAATTCTAGATTAGTATTTATTACTAGTTAGTTTTTGATGCTTCGTTCAATTCGTGCTATCAAAGTTTCCTCAATTGGAATATTTGACTACTTTTGAAAACAAATAACGCATCATTTATGAAAAAATACGCTGTACTTTTTGGATTATTTTTGTTTTCATTGGGTCATCTTTCTGCCCAAGACAAAGAGCCTAACATCACCATAAATATATTGGAGCATGACAATATTTCTGAGGTAAACTTCCATGAAAAAGAAGCCATCTTTGCAGGAATCAAAGAAGTGACAGACCTACTCAAAACCTTTTCTACAACTGTTTCTAAATCTCAAAAAATAGGCATCTATTTGGTCATACCTAAAGAGGGATTTCCCCGTTATACCGTTTATTCGGTTCCTGTATTGGATAAAGAAATAGAAAATCGATTGTTGGCTCAATTGCAAAAAGTAACCCTTCCCAATACCAAAATATTGGACTTTCCGCTGTTTTTCTCTTTAAATGCCGAAAATCAAGGTGAAATAACGGCCTTCCCTGAATTTATAGATCCCGTTACACAAAAAACTAAAGAGTATGATAACGAAGACATTAAAGGAAAATTTGAACTCAATAAAAAATTCGCGCAGGAAGAAGTTCTCGTTGTTTTAGGTGCTTATTTAGCCATTGTTGATGATAAATTTGCTGGAGTAAAGAGTATGGGTACCCTTGTGAATTCTTTTGAAACGAGTCAAAATCTAGATATGCTCACCAGTACAAATTACAATTATTGGAGAGCTGTAGTTGAAATGGAACCTGCTAATCAACTTATTCCCATTACTAAAATTGCTATGCTAGTAGCTCAAGGTGAAATAGATTATGCACTAAAATATATTGAAATCATCAGTATGTTCTCCAATCCAAAAACCATTTCGAGTCAATACCTCGACCAACTTACCTGGAGGCTACGAGAAATGGAAGAACTAGTTAAAAAAGAAATTGAAAGAGGAATTGTGTTACACGATCTTGGAGAATATTCCAAGGCAATTGCTATTTATGATGCCATTTTGGCTCAATACCCCAATTCCTCTTGGGCCATTTATGAAAAATATTTTTCTGAAAATGCATTGAACCAAAAGAACAAAACCATTGATGCTAAGTATCGTGAAGATTGGGATAAAACCAAAATTGAAATGTATAAACACGATCCGCTCTACCCCCTAGATGTAAGAGCCAATAACGGAAAAGAAGCCTATTTAATGTCAAGAAGACAAGAGCTCAATACGTTGTTTAAATCAAAATCGGTGGAAAAAACCTTTGAAGATGTGATACAATATGCCAAAATAGCCCAAGATTTGGGACAGTTTGATTTTGCCGCCCAACTTTTTTGGTTATCTTTTTCTTTTGATAAATCAGCTAAGGAATCATCGCTTAACAATTTTCTATACAGTTTAGAAAAATTGGGTGTTACCGAATTAAAAACCAATTTTAAAGGCGATTTCAAAAAAATATTTGCGAAAATTGATGCGCAACGCCAAAAAGAAATGGAAAAAAGTGTTTGGTATAAAGCTATGACTAATTAGAGGAAGGGTTGAGGGTTGAGGGAAATTCTTAAAAAGATACAAATTATAGTTTTTCTAGTTTGATTCTTATCAATTCCGTTTCCTTTTGTCTGTCTTTTAATTTAATTTCCTCTGCATCTAATTTCTGAGAATTTTCTAAAATATTGGCTTTGTATTTTTCAATTTCTTGATTGAGTTTTTTAATGCGGTCTTGGTTATCTTTTATGTTTTCCTTTAAGGTTGCAATATCTTTATTTAGACCTTTCACACTTTTCATGGACTGATTAACTTTTTTATTGTAATATTCGGGTAAATATTTTTTTAAAAAAGTAACCATCATTTCATTCATAGCATTGAATTCCATTGGGTAATCTTCTTCATTGATGTAAATATCATACCCTAACGAAGCAAATACTTTCATTTCCGAACCGTTTTCATCTTCTACTATTTGAGTATAAAAATCCATTATTTTTGGAGAAAGTTTCTTCACGTTGACCTCTTCATTATGCAGTAGGTCCTTATTACTAAACCATCCTGCACCTTTTAATTTGAGACCATATTCTTTTTGCAAAAAACTTACCCATGCTTTTTTCAGTGTTTTCGGATCAGGGTCTAATTTCACTGAAAGACAATTGCGCATCTTGTTATTGTGCTCAATGGTACTTTTTTGAGGAGCAAGAGATTGGGCAACAATACATATCGAAACAAAGATTGAGAAGACAATAATTAAACTATTTTTTTTCATTTTTAAGATGTTGTAATTCATACCATTCGTTTGAGTTAACAAAGGTAAAATGAGTACAAATCCATCTGTTATAGTATTCTATCCTATTGTTGTAAAATTCACTTATTTAACTTATTTCTAATCAATTAAAATTTCATCTAAGTGAAGTTTAAAGACAATAAAAAATAATGATACAATTTCAAAAATGAAATATAAATATGTGTGTATTCGTGTTTATACTGTCATAATTTTATGGAAAATTAGTTACTATTGCATCTCAGAATTTAATTCTTAATCGCGTTCAATATGATCGAAATAATACCTTGCCTAAATGACTTCAAGTTAGATGAAGAAAACATCTGTTCTAAATGTCAAAAAAAAATTGCGGTTATAACAAATGGTACCAAATTGAAAGTTCATCTATTCATTGTGGAATGATGAAATTATCTAATAATGACAATACCTATTTTAATAATCCTACACGTCAGTTTCTATTAGCTGCTCTAATTGGTTTTGGAGCTAATTTATTCGTACTTTCAGCTTCTGCTCAAGATACCATTTCTAAAATTCAACAAGAACTACAACCCTCAGAACAGGTTATAAAAATTGATTCCACTACTAAAATAAGAGGTGTACTAGTAGATAAAAGCACTAAAGAACCGATTCCATTTGCAAATGTTTATATTGAAATAGAAGGTTTAAAATATGGAGTTCCTTCTAATATTGATGGATATTTTGAAATCAAATTACCATTTAATTTATCTACCAAAAAATTAACCAGTGTTAACTTAACTATTTCATCAATTTCTTATAAAACAGTTATTTTAACTATTACAGAAAAAATGTTTAACAAAACATCCAACATGGGTGTAATATTCCTTGAAGAAGAAGAATTTGAAATAATAGGCATATATGTTGACCCTGAAAAACCCAATATCATGGACCCCGATAATCACCGAAAAACAACTATAAAAAGGTCAGACTTAGCGCCTAGACCTCCAAGAAAATAAAACTAAATACAAAACCGCGAATACACGAAATAAAAATAATATTCGTGTATCCGCAGCTTTAAATTTTCAATATTAAATCTAAAAAACAGCTCTTAACGAAAGTATTACATTTCTACCTGGAGCTACCATACCCGAACTATAGGTTCGGTAGCGTTGGTCGGTGATGTTTTCAATACCTGCACTCACCGTAAAATGATTGGTAAATTGATACAACGCTTTAAAATTCAACGTATACCAAGAGGGTGAATACGGTTTCCCGTTTTCATCTTTGGCATAAATGAACGGCTTTTGTTGTTCTTCCTGATTTAAGTTTTCATTGGAAACCTCGGCCGTGTAATGCGCATACACTTGCATCTTCAATTTATTGAAGGTATAAGACAAACGCGTTACACCAAAAGCGGGGGCTGCGTGACGTGAGCGACTCACTTCTCCATTATCCATTTCCTCAACACCCAATTGATAATTATACAACGATGAAATTCCAAATCCTTTGGGTAGTTTGATTTCGATTCCAGCATGGAAACCATACACATTGGCATACGCTGCATTTTGAATGGCATATACCCTACTCATCGTTCCATCATACAAAATAGAATCTTGACCATTTACTTGAAATTCACGTCTTACTAAAGCATTTTCCAATTGGGTGTAATACCCCGTAAGATCTACCTTTACAACATCCTTAAACACTTTGGCAATATTCAATTCACCATTGTAAGCATATTCTGCTTTCAAATTAGTATTGGGCACAACAACTTCTCCACCTGCAAAATCAAAGATTTTACCGATGTCATCCACATTAGGCGCTCTAAATCCAGTTGATCCGTTCAACGCAATACGCCACCTATCATTGGGCGAATAGACTATACCCACACTTCCTGTTGTAGCGTTGTTCTTTAGTTCAGATGATGTAAAATCAAAAGGAAAAAATTGCAAATGGCGTGTAAAATCAGATTGGATGGAATAATGGCTGTACCGCACTCCAGCTTGTGCGACTAATCTTTCGTGGATTTTATAATGCACATTTACGTAACCCGCTGTGCTGTTCCAAGTTGATTTGGGATATCGATCTGAAACGGGAATGGAATCTCCTGTGCTTATGTTAATTGCACTACCTAGCGAATTTACATCATTTTGAATGGCTTCAAAACCATAAAATAGCGTTATTTTTTTGATGTTTTTAATAAAATCCGCATTTGCTGAAAGTGCCCAAACTTCTTCTTCTTGAGTGCGCAATCTAAACCGATTACCTCCACTAAAATTGCGGTCTATTCGGCTTTCCTCAAAAAATTGCTGCGCCAAACGTATCGAAACGTTATCATAAACGTCATTCTTTTTAGTGTGCATTACGCTCAATTGATTCATCATCCATTTTTGCGGGCCATAGTTCCAAACAGCCGACCGAGGTAGTCCATTACTGGTTTGCTCAATCAACCGATCATAACGTGAATAGGGTGATGTTTCGGAATAATGAAAAGCATAGCTAATATCCCAATTCTGATTGGGTGCATAACGCAATTTTTGCATCATATTGATTTGAGAATAACTCGTAGGACGCTGAATCAATGGATTATTATTGGTTACCACTTGATCTACACTGTCCACTCGTTGCACATAAAAATGTCGCAAATATTCATCAGGACCTTTTGTTCCCATTTTTAAATCACCAAAATCAGAACTGGTAAAACTGGTCACGATGGCCACTTTTCTCCATCCTACATTCACATCAAAATGGCCCGTTTTTTCATTATTGGCAGACGAATACCGTGTTAAGGCCTTGCCCGAAAAATAAGGTTTTTCTTCTTTGGTAAAGGTTGGTTGCAAGGTTTTGAAAGCCATAACTCCGCCTATGGCATCACTCCCATAATTGATGGACCCTGGACCAAAGAACACCTCGGTGTTTTCAATTGCCAAGGGGTCTAACGAGATTACATTTTGAAGATTTCCGCCTCTAAAAATGGCAGTATTCATGCGTACACCATCTATGGTATACAACAACCTATTGGCTGAAAACCCTCTTATCATGGGGCTTCCACCACCTTGTTGACTTTTTTGAATGGTTACTTCACCCGATGCACCCAATAAATCAGCTGCCGTTTGAGGGTTTTGCAATGCCATATCTTTGGCTGTAATAGCAATCACCTTGTTGGGAACGTCTTTTTTTGACTGCTTCCATTGGGTTGCCGAAACAATGACCTCATCTAAACCTAATTGAGAAACCATAAATAATTTGAAATCCATTTGTTCTAATTCTTCAAAAGATTTATTAATGGATTGATAACCGAACAATCTAATTTCAATAACGGCTGCACCTTTGAACTTAGTGATATCTGCCTCTCCATTTATTGAGGTTGTGATGCTCAAATTGGGCTGAGCACTCATAATATTTACCATTTCTAATGGCAATTTGGTATCCTCGTCTGCTATGGTTATGATTTGAGCGGGTGCTGCAAAACACAACAACAGTAACACGAGTTGTGTTACTAAAATTTTCATTTTTATCTATTTTAAAATTAATTAAATAAGAACCCACGACATCGATAAACCGTGCCGATTATTCTTGTTTTAGTTTGTAAAAAAATTAATTTTAAAATACATCGGGTGGTGGGCTTTCTACGTTGATGAAACAAGAGTTGGGAAGAGATTCATTCCAACCTATGAAATGTGTACTATTTTCTACCTCCACCAAATGGTCTGAGGAAGAATTTGTTTTGAAAAAAAGAGATTTAAACAATTTTACAATACCTTTTTGATTTTCTTGATGTTGGGAATCTTGACTTACGGTCATTACAATTAAATGACGCAGCTGTTGGCTCAATTTAGTTTCTTCGTGATCCCACCATAAATGATAATGTATGGAATCGCCAACTATTTCTTGTTGCACCACATCATACCATTCCCCTTTGTATTCAAACTCTTTGGAATGTTTCCAGTTTAATTTTTCTTGACTGTCTTTGATGGAAAAGGTCATAAAAACCAACTCTTCTTTATCCAATCCTGCTATCATTTTCCATTTCACCTCTTTGCGAATTTGACTACGTTTTACTTGCACCCAAAGATAAGAACCTAAAAAAGGAGCTATTAAACTGGCCAATAAAAATATGGATAACAATTTTCTCAATTTGGAATGCTTTTCAAAATACAAACATACACTTTAATATCACTTTCCTTATCAAAAAGTGATAAAGGGATGTATTTTTTTAGAAAATGGGGCTTAAAAAATAATGGGCTTAAGAGCAACCATACTTTAATTATGTATACACCTGTAATTACTAAGTGTTTACAAAATGTTAAAAGTGTCGTTGACATTTAACAAAATATATGAGTACATTTGGAAAATATTAAATAGTAACACTCTGTATACTGTATAGTGTTAAATAAATGGAGTATTTCGTATTTATATAACCGTTAATAAAAACTAAAAAATCAACACATGAAAAAAAAGCTACTTATGCTTATGGTTCCATTAATGGGAACCTTCTTCGGTTATTCTCAAGCCGAAATTATTGTAACGGCTCCGAGTAACTCAGGTGCTACAACAGGACTTAGAGGTCCTAATGGTTTGGTTGCACATACTACCTTGCGGGGAGTAATGATCATTCCAGCATCCGAACTTACAAATATCCCAGCTTCAACCATCATCACTAAGGTGGGGTTTTTGATTGCTACCGCTGGAGGACCTACTCCTGCAGGAGGAAACATTCAATATTATTTGGAGAATACTGCTGATGTTACCAATCTTAAACCTACCGATTGGGCAACCGCTATTGCTCCTATGACTAGTGTTTATAACGGTGCTTTTTCATTGCCTGCAGTTGCTGGTCCAACAGGTGATGTTACCTTAACTTCATCTTTCACCTACACTGGAGGATCATTATATGTGGCGTATGATTATTTAGGGTCAACTTTCGGTACCACATCATGGGTATATGCTGCCAACAACTCGCTTGCGGGCAGTTGGATAGGTAATTCTGATGTAACCACTACACCACCGGCAACCTTAACTGCAACTTCTGCATTTAGACCATGTTTCAGATTTGTATTTGCTAACCCATTCACCAATGAATTGAGTGTTACTGGTGTAGCTGGAGAAAAAGGTAATTTTAACAATACCATCAAAACCACACAAACCGTAACTTCTATCATTTCAAATACGTCACAAGGTACGTTAACAAACATCCCTGTAACGTTGAATGTAACGGGAGCAAATCCTTATTCGGTGACTCAAACCATTCCTTCAATTGCATCGGGTGCTTCAACAAATCTTTTATTTAACAACGTACCCACAAGCGCGTTGGGAGCACAAACCCTTACCGTTTCTGTTCCAGCAGATCAAAACAACGCTAACAATGCGCTAACATTTAACCAACAAATAAAATGTGATACCATTGGTTATGCTCAAAGTCCTGTGCAATCGGGAGCTGTAGGTTTCAATACTGGAGCTGGTTTAATAGCTGTTCGTCACGAAATACCTGCTAACATTCAAACATTTGTGAAAAGTGTTTCTAATTACTTCCCTGCTACAGCCAACGTTGCGGGTAATACTATGAAAGGTATTTTACTGGATGGTAATGGTGTTATTTTGGATTCTACAGCTTCTTTTACTATCACTGCTGGAATGCTGAATACCAAACAAGATTTTAACTTTATCAATGGAGCCATTAACGTTGCAGGAAGCACCATTTATGTTGGTTTTAGGCAAGATGCCAATGCTACCGTAGGGTATTTCCCATTTGCTAACCAAAACAATTCATTTGTTGATCCAAATGCTGCGGCTACGTTTAACTTATTTGGTGGAGGAACCGCTCCTTTAGGTTCTGGATTGGGGTATATGATGATTGAAGCTGTATTAACGTACGGTGGATTTGATGTACCAAACTCATCAAGTAATGGATCGGTTTGTACTAATACAGCATTGAACATTACACCAACTCAAGGATACACTAATTATGAATTTTTTGTAGACGGTTCAAGTGTACAAAACGGAGCTGCATCAACTTATACAACTGCTCCATTAACAGCTGATATGAATTACAACATGAACATCACAAACGGTTCGTGTATACTTAATAGCAATGTAACCAATATTACTATTACGTCTAGTATTTCGAATACGATTGCAGCAGCTATTTGTCCCGGTCAAAGCTATGTATTGGGTACACAAACATTGAATGCAGGGGGAACCTTTTTAGAAACGTTTACATCTACTACTGGATGTGACAGTATTGTAACGTTAAACTTGACTTTAAATACTGCAGCTACAGGAACTGATACCCGTTCAGAGTGTAATTCATTCACTTGGATTGATGGAAATACATATACATCTAATAACAACACTGCTACATTTAACATTGTAGGTGGTGCAGCAAATGGATGTGATTCATTAGTAACATTGAACTTAACCATTAATACACCTACTACCGGTATTGATACAAGAACAGAATGTAATTCATTCACTTGGATTAATGGAACTACGTACACCGCCAGTAACAATACAGCTACGTTTAACATTGTGGGTGGAGCTGCCAATGGATGTGATTCATTAGTAACACTTAATTTAACCATCAACAGTGTTTCAAACATTGCTACGTCCTTTTCTGGAGCAACCATTACAGCTACAAATGCTAATGCAACCTACCAATGGTTAGATTGTAACAATAACAATGCTGAAATAGCTAACCAAACAGGGCAATCGTTTACAGCTACTGTAAATGGAAGTTATGCTGTAGAATTAACACAAAATGGATGTGTAGACACTACTAGTTGTATTACTATTTCATCGGTAGGTATTGTTGAAAATAGTTTTGGATCCGAATTTACGGTGTATCCAAATCCTACTAATGGTAATTTTTCTATTGATTTAGGAACAGTTTACGAAAACACACAAATTACCATTACCGATATTTCAGGAAGATTGGTTGTTTCAAAAAACATGACCGCTTCACAAGTGCTTAATCTTACAATTGAAGAAGCAGCTGGAATTTATTTTGTTACCGTTGAGGCGGATAACAAAAAAGCAGTTATTCATTTGGTAAAAGAATAATACACCATACTAACCTTGTATAAGTGGTCTTAAACAGCCGCTTATACTTGCTGTTAGTTTGTTTTTACAAAACGTTTCTGAGACCGAAACAACTACCCTAAAAGTGTTAACGAGAATTAAATAAGGTCTTCTTTTTATTACACATCAAGTATAAAACTATACTTTACTACCCCAACGATTCATTAAAATAAGCTCCTTTTTTCAAAAACAGCTGAATTAACACATTATATTGTCAGCTATAATTTGTGGAGCATCCCCTCTGAAATCTTCAATCCTCATTGTATTAATTACTACTAAAAAGGATATTATACGCTTTTTTAGTATAAAAATGAATTATACCATTTTTAGGGTATTGCACACTTTTTTTTTCGAATGTTACTTTGCATCACAATTTAGAAACACTTTAAATAACAGATATGAAGTCACTCGTTTTAGTTTGCGTATTCATTTTAACAGCAACTTTTCAATATACTTTTTCACAAGGATCGTTTAGCGGTACCATTCTTCAAAAAGATAGTTCGACCTTGTCAGGAGCACATGTTTTTATCGTAGAAACCAAACAAGGAACTACTACCAATACGAAAGGCGCATTTTCATTTAACTCCTTGCCTAAAGGAGACTATACGGTGGAGATTTCGGCTATTGGATATGGAAAACAACAACACTCCGTGAGCATCCAAACGGGAACTGCCACCCAATTAACCATTGTACTGCAAGAAATGGTAACCGATTTGCCCACGTTCAGTATCAACGGTGCTAGTATTACTGGTGGTACCTTAGGCGTAAAAAATTTGCCCGGTTCGGCCTATTATGTTTCTCCTAAAGAAATTGAAAAATTTAATCATACCGATATCAATAGAACCTTGCGCACTATACCCGGTGTAAACATTCAAGAAGAAGAAGGATTTGGATTGCGCCCCAACATTGGTTTGAGAGGAACCAGTGTAGATCGTAACTCAAAAATCACTGTAATGGAAGACGGGATTTTAATAGCTCCTGCACCTTACGCTTCTCCAGCTGCCTATTATTTTCCTTCGGCAGGTAGAATGCAAGGAATAGAAGTCGTGAAAGGCAGTAGTCAAATTAAATACGGTCCATTTACCACAGGTGGTGCCATCAACTTATTGTCGAGCACCATTCCCAATGATTTGAGTGCTAAAGTGCGCATTTCGGGTGGTAGTTATGGATTCAGAACCGTGCATGCCAATGTGGGAGCATCTTTCAAGAATTTTGGCTATTTAGTAGAAACCTTTCAATACGGTGCCGAGGGCTTTAAACAATTACCCAACAACGCCAACACAGGATTTGATAAACAAGATTATATGGTTAAATTGAGACTCAATACCGATACAGATGCCAAGGTCTACCAATCGTTAACCTTAAAATTATTGAAAGTAAATGAAATTTCCAATGAAACGTATTTGGGAATTACTGAGGCAGATTTTGCCCTAAACCCATTGCAGCGCTATGCAGGATCTCAGTTAGATAAAATAACCACCGAACAACGAACGGCATCCTTAACGCACTACATCAAAATTAACAAAGCAATCGATATTACCACCGTGGGATACTACACAGACTTTGGGAGAAATTGGTACAAACTCAACAATATGCGTGACACCAATAGTTCGGGAAGCAGTGTTTCATTAAATACGCTTTTAGATTCGCCACAAAGTTACCCACACTTATTTGCAATGCTTAGAGGAGACACTAACTCACACAACAGTGCTTTTAATGTAAGAGCCAACAACCGATTTTATTATTCGAAAGGTATTCAAAGTACTTTAGGTGCTCGATTTATGACAGGTAATGTAGGTCACCGAATAGATGCGGGCGTGCGTTACCATTATGATAATATGGACCGTTTTCAATGGGACGATCGATACCGTATGACCAACGGAGTGATGCTACAAACTTCAGTGGGTATACCGGGTACAGAAAGTAATCGAATTGAAGATGCCTTGGCCTTTTCTTCATTCATTCAATACGGTTTAAAGTACAAAAAACTAACGGCCAACTTAGGGTTGCGTTATGAAAACATAGATATGAAAGGGTTAGATTTTGGTAAAAACAATGTGGATCGAGATTTGACCGATACCTTATTGGTTGAAAAAAACAATAACGTATATGCCCTCATACCTGGAGTATATGCAGATTATAAATTCATACCTTCATTAAGCGCATTTGTTGGGGTACATAAAGGATTTGCGCCTCCAGGTAATACACCCGAAACCAAACCTGAATCGAGCATCAACTATGAGTTGGGCATTAAATACAATGACCAACATCATTTGGCGTCTAATGTGGTACTATTTTACAACGATTACCAAAACATTTTGGGAACAGATTTGCAAGCCGGTGGCGGTGCGGGTACGGCCGATTTATTTAATATTGGAACGGCTCAAGTATATGGTGCCGAATTGAATGTAATTTACGACCCTTTGGCTCAATTTACTGCCAAACAATCCTTACCTATTACTGTAGCCTACACTTATACGAATGCCTTTTTTACATCCGACTTTAACAACAGTGCATTTGGTGATTGGGGTGTAGTAGCATCAGGAGATTTTATGCCTTACATTGCCCCCCATCAACTATCGGTAGGTGTTTCATACAATTACAAGAATTTTGGGGTTAATCTATCTTCTAAATATATGGCTGCTATGCGCACCGAAGCTGGTCAAGGTGAAATGATTGCTTCACAAAGCACCGACAGTTATTTCATTTCAGACATCAATTTGAATTATATCTTCAATAAAAATGTGAGTGTATTTTCTGGAGTCAACAATATCTTAAATGAAAGTTATGTAGTAGCCTTACGTCCCGCTGGTTTTAGACCTGGAATGCCTCGTATGTTTACATTGGGTGTTAAGGCCAATTTTTAGTAGAAAAAGAAATGCTTTTGTGTTGATAACTATGGAGAGATAAAACGGCTAAATGCTCAATTTAATACTACTTTTGCACCATTAGTTACAAAATGAACTTTAAGGTGAACTGGAGACTATTTCTATTCGTATTTTCAGTTGTTTTAATTGGGAGCGTTATAACAACAGTTTTAGCGCAAGACTCGATAGCCTTTAAGAGACACTCTTTCATTCAGAACACCCTTACTGGTCATAAATGGGGATTGGAAATACCTATAGAGCTCAGTAGAATTTCAACTTCCGATTTTGATTATGAAGGTACAGATGGAATAAACCCAAATCTAATAGGTGTTTCATTAAAAGCTACACTAAAAAATGATTGGGGAAGGGGTATTTCGATTGGTGTAGGGATTGATTATACTACTTCTAATTATTTTAGATTGAACATACCGTTGGATTTGGATTTTCTTTTTGCTTACAGTCTTCAATTATCACCGGGTGAATTGGGTAAAAAATCTACTCGATTTACGGTGAATATGCTCAGCAAGTTTGTATTCTCTAAAATTTTGGCTACTGTGGATGGTGTAAGAATTCAAGAATATTACATGCGATTCAATGTTTTTCATATGCAATTTAATAGGGTTGCCTTCAGTTGGGGACCCACATTTGGTTTGTTTAGAAAAACCTATGCTCCTCATTTTGCAGAGAAAGGCACGTGGTGGTCAGTATCTTATATTTTTAATAAATGAGCCTACCAAAAAAAATAGTCTTTTGTATAGTATTGATGTACTTCGGGTACTTTCAATCGACATTTGGTCAACGATTGAGTTCTGCCTTAACGTTCAATTTTCCTATGGTAAGTCATTTACGGTTTGAGCAAAACTATTACAGTCCAGCACCCATTTTTAGGGTGTATATGGTCAATGCACCAGATGACACTAAACCCAAATTTGGGCGAACAGCTATTTTAGGCTTGGGTAAACGCTATGCCTACAGTGGATTAGGAATTGGCTATTTATTAAAACTGGATTACAGACGATATGCGTTGCGATTTGGATACCGATTTAGTTTTGTTCATTCCAAAATAGAGCTAAACAAATTATCAGATAATAGTTATGACGAAACCAATTTGGATGATTATCCGGCCGAATTTTACTTAGAAGCTTTTCATCATAAATTCCCAATTTTCTTTACGGTGGATTTAAAGCCCAAAAACAACTCACCCTATGTTATAGCAGGGGTAGAATTGGGTTATATGTTTGCCAAAATAGAAAAGTTAGATTGGGAAATAGGTGTGTATGATCCTTTATTAAAAATCCCCTTTTTATACGGAGAGTATTATAATCACGAACCTTACATGTTTGGACAAGTGGGATTTGGATTAAAAAGAAAACGATTTGAATGGTTATTTTGTTATAAAACAAGGATCGACCAACAAAAAAATGCACTGACCATGAATGAGCACATAGTAGATATTAATATGAATATTTTTATCACACAAAAATCCTTGAGAGCTAAACATTATTTATTTATAGATGAATAGATTCCTGCTACCTTTATTGATTACTTTGAGTTTGGGAGCTTGCAAAAAACTACCCGCCCCAAATTTGGAATACGTTGATACCAATATGTATGAAGACATTGTGGTAACCTCGGCTGTATATGAAAGCAAAACGGGAAATAACCTATTTTTCGATCTGAACATAGTAGCCGTAAAAAACTCATTTACTGATTTTGAATACCCCGATACTACCTTTGTACCTTACAATCAAAATGGTGTAACAATAACCGTGGAGTCTATTGAAAAAAATGTATTTTCAAATAATGATTCTTACCAAACCATACTGCTAATAGATGAAACACAAGAAGATTTTATTACCTATGATGGACCTGATATTGTCACTTCTTTAAATCGATTGAACAAACTGAGTAAAGTAACAAACCAACAATACTTTGGAATAGGTTTTTTTGCTAGAGATGAAGTGGCAGGAAATAGCCCTGTAAATTATTTCAAAAACACTGATAATCAATCATTATTTGAGCACACAGAACAAGAGATGATGGGTTTTATAACTCAAAATTATTTAAACTTAGGTAAAGCCTCTCAATCCAATTTATATGATGCTGTTAATAATGCATTGGACCAATTAATAGCTTCAAATTTATCTGCCAACAAATCGATTACGTTAGTGTACAGCAATTTTGATGATGGTGCCAGTTCAATTACCTACACTCAAATCATTCAAAAATGCATCATAAACAACATCAAAATTAATGCAATTTATACCGGTCCTGTAAATTATATACAATATAGAATGGCGTTAGAAACAGGTGGATTTATTGCACACATAAATACGATTTCAACAGCCTTATATTACGTTCATGATTTATTGGCAAACAATAAAAAAGAATATACCTTAAAATGTAAAGCTACAAAAGCTTCTAACTGGGGTGCAATCACTTATTTTCAAGCCTATTTAATAGCCTTTTATGAACAAGGTGTAAGTATTTTTTCAGATGAATTTTTAAGAAATGAAGTGGAGCAATATTTACCTATTTATTTTAAAATACCTTAAATTGAAGACTTATTTTCATATTCTTACATTATTTTTTGGCTTAACTATTCAAGCTCAAAAAATTCAACCTGCTGTGCAACAAGGGCACTTCAATGATATTACTACCATCAGCCTTAAAAACAATGAAAGAACGCTTCAATCCATTGGATTGGACGGACAAACCATTGAATGGGACATTAAAACAGGTATGCAATTAAATAGGGTCTTTAATAAATCGGAGCAAATTGTAGCATCGATGAAAAATGATTATATAAAAAACAACCAAATACAAGCTCCCGCCTCCAAAGAGGATATCAAAAAAATAGAAAAAAATGTAGATGGAATAACCTATGCCATTGATGGTGCTCATTTAACGATTACCAAAAATGGTGTAAAACTCGCTTCAAAAACAACTGAATACTTCGATTTAGGTTATGTTGATATACTAATACAATCCAACAACCCTTATGTTTTTGCTTCCAGTTTTGACGGTAAAATTTATGTATATGACAAAGTTTCGTATAAAAATATAAGCATTCTTAAAAACCATCAAGCCTCTGTTAATAGTATTGTAATGACGACTGATGGGAAACATGTGTATTCCGGAAGCTCCGATCGGTCTATCATTGAGTGGGATGCTCATAAATTACAATTAAAAAGAAGATTTCACGGTCACTCATTTAGGATTACAGCAGTTTCGTTTAGCGAAGATGAAAATTCATTATACTTTGGAAATGAAATTGGTGAAGTAAAAGAATTTGATTTAGAAAATCATTCCCAACAAATGGTGAACACTAAAATATCGAATCACAGTATTTTTGCCATTCAAAATTTGAAAATAAAAGAATCCGATCAATTAATAATAACCGGTTTAGACAATGTATTTTATCAATTAAATGCCCAAACAAACAAAGTATCCGCATATAGAAGATACCATACTTTAAGTTGGAAACAATCTTCAAAAAAAATAATGGAATCGGGCATTGGATTATATATGAATCCTACTTTTAATAGTACGTACATCCATTTCAATTCAGAAAAAACGGCTTCAGTACGTGCAGCAAATGAAAAATGGAATAGAAAACGTAAGAAAATAATTTATGAAAATATTGAACGGTCATCTAAAAAAATAATTCGCTCCGATTATTCTCCTTTTAAGAATATCTGTATGATTAATGACAGTGTTTTTGCGGTGCACCGCGAAACTAGTGACCCTATGTCTGCAAACAAAGATGCTGTTTTATCGATTTGGAAAGTTATTAAGAATAAATCCTACTATTACGGAACAAAATACACCAACGTACTTGATATTGAATCTTTTGACAATTCAAAATTACTAATCTTACAAGCGTCAGCCTTAACGGTATGGGATATTGTTACCAATAAAGAAGTGGTAATGGACTTATCAGCCTTACAAATTTACCCCAAGGAAGTATGGGTTATCGATGATTTTTGTTTTGTTTCAGATTATATAGGAACCGTATTTACTTTCAAATTTATAAAATCTGGAAAGGAAACTCAACTCAATTATAAAGGAAAATTTAGCGGTCATGATGGGTACATTTCCAGTATCGATATTAATATAAAACGCAATTTAATTGTTACTGGTTCGGACGATGCCACCCTTAAATTTTGGTCGTTAGACAGTCTTAAAGAATTGGGTACCTTAATACCTGTTAGCCGAAAAGATTTTATTCTTTTATCACCTACGGGTGAATATCAAATCACCAAAAATGCGTTTACCAAATTTGGTTTTTCATCAGGTTATAATTTTATCTATCCCGACCAATTTGATTTACAATACAATCAACCCCACGTAGTGGCTCGATTAGTTGGTATTGGTTCAAAAGAAAGCAATGACGTATTAGAAAAAGTATATTACAAGCGACTAAAAAGAATGGGATTTGAAAATAAATCTTTTGAAGAACAAACAGCACTGCCCGAAATTCAATTAGTTGATTTTAAAAAAATACCCAATGGAAAAGTGGCGCTTCAACTCTTAGCATCAGATAGTCAATTTAACTTGGATCGTATAAATGTATATATAAATGATGTTCCTATTTTTGGTTCAAATGGATATACACTAGCTCAACTCAATACTAAAAATTGGAGTGAAACACTCACAGTTGATTTATTATATGGTAAAAATAAAATTGAAATTTCGGTTCTGAATGCAAATGGTGTAGAATCTATTCGTCAGTCATTGAATATAGTAGAAGAAGAAAAACAATCACAGGATTTGTATGTCATTACCTTAGGAGCATCTACTTATAAAGATAAAAGATTTAACTTAACCTATCCCAACAAAGATGCTGAGAATATAGCTGAATTACTCAGTAAAAAAGCCAATGGTAATTTTCAAAATGTGTTTACCCTCACCTTAACCAATGAAGAATTGAATAACGCTGCACTTGCAGAATGCCGAGCATTTTTATCTAAGGTAAAAGCTAATGATGTAACCATTTTGTTTTATGCGGGTCATGGGGTTTTGGATAAAGACTACAACTATTATTTAGCTTCGTATGATATTGATTTTCTGGAGCCACAACATAAAGGAATAGCGTATGAAGATTTAGAATCCTTATTGGATGGAATACCCTCATTGAGAAAAGTACTTTTCATTGATGCTTGTCACAGTGGTGAAGTAGACAAGGATGAAGTGGAGCAATTGGCCAATTTTACAGAATCCAATGGTGATATTGTTTTTAGAAACTCTGGATCAGGGGTGCAAGAGAAAAAAGTAGGTTTAAAATCCATGAATGAACTCATGGCAGAAATGTATACCGACTTGAGAAAAGGTACGGGTGCCACTGTAATTTCCTCTTCAGGAGGGTATGAATTTGCCATGGAAAGCGAGCAATGGAAAAACGGTTTATTTACCTATTGCCTTTTGCACGGGTTAAAAGATATGGATGCCGATTTGAACAAAGACGGTGCAATTATGCTAAGTGAATTGCAAAAATACTTGTATGTAGAGGTTTCCAAACTGAGTAATAATGCCCAACGTCCTACTTCACGTATTGAAAACAAAAGCATCGATTTCAGAATTTGGTAAGATTTTTTTATAAAAAAACCTTGTTTATTCGTTTGTCACACTATTTTCACGTTATTTTGAAGTATGAAAACTGTCATCGATCAAATGAATCGTACCCTTTCCGTTCCTTCATTCCCCAAGAGAATAGTGAGTTTGGTACCTTCTCAAACAGAATTATTATTTGACTTAGGTTTAGGTGATCGAGTGGTGGGAATCACAAAATTTTGTGTGCATCCAAAGGATTGGTTTGATCAATCGAGCACTCAATCAAAAAAAAGGGTTGGAGGTACAAAAACCATCAATTTCAAAACCATTGAACAATTACAACCCGATTTAATAGTTGGAAATAAAGAAGAAAATACAGAAAGTGATATTCTTACTTTATCCCAGCTCTACCCCACTTGGATGTCGGATATTTACACTCTTGAAGACGCTTTAAATATGATTGGAGCAGTTGGAAATTTAACTCAAACGGAACTAAAAGCATCTGAAATAATTAATACAATTAAATCCGGTTTAACCTCATTAAAAACGACATCAACAAAGCAGACATGCCTCTATTTAATTTGGAATGAACCCATTATGGCGGTAGGGCAACAGACGTTCATTAATGATATCATCCATAAAATTGGTCTAACGAACATTCTTCAAACGGATCGTTATCCCATATTGACCTCAGATGACTTAAGAGCTTTACAACCCGATTTATTGTTGCTTTCCTCCGAACCCTTTCCGTTTAAGGCTGAGCACATAGCAGTGTTTCAACAAATGCTTCCCTCGGCTAATATACAAATTGTGGACGGAGAGTTTTTTAGTTGGTATGGCTCACGATTACAGCACAGTTTTGACTATTTTTCAAAATTATCTTTTTTGCAAAAAAGCTAGATTCATTAAATCAAAAAAAGAGCCACATCAATAGATGCAGCTCTTTCTTTTAATACTATTTTACAGTTATTTCTTATTGTTTTGTATAAGTAGCAACGCAAGTACCTGTACCTCCAATAAAAGGAGTGGTATTGTTGTAAGTTAAATTAAGTACCATTTCTGTTCCAGTAGCATTCATTGTACCTGAACCTGAAACTTCTAATGTACCAACAGTTAAGTCAATTGATTGAAAAGGAACTGTAACTGCTGAACCATTAATATTCAACAATAATTGATTACCAACCAAGGTAAATGCAGGATCAACAATGATTTCGTTAGCTGTAGCGCCAGCAATAATATCTGGACTAGTTGATAATGGTAAAGCTGTAGGACAATCAGTAACTACTGCATAAGTTCCCAAATAGGCACTTTGATCTAAAACCACATTAACCGTTCTGGTTGCTGTAACTGTTCCGTAATCATTAGTAGCTGAATAAGTAACTGTAAAAGTTCCTGTTGATGTTGTATTAATAGGTAAACCAGTAGTAGTAACCGTTACCGATGAACCATCTTTATTAGTTGCAGTAGCTCCTTGATCAGTATAAGTACCGCCAACGGCAACAGTAACAGTAGCTGAACCAATTAATGAAATGGTTGGCTTGTAAGTACAAGATCCGTCATCTTTTTTAGCTTTTTCAGAAAAATTGGTAGCTGCACTATCAATACAACCTTTTCTTTTACAAGAGGACATAGTTATTGCTCCTAACAATACTACTCCGACTAATGCTTTTGTTACTTTCATGTTTTTGAATTTAATTATTTTTTAGGGTTTAAGGAATAACGCAATACATTTCATTTAGTTGCCTGCGCCTTAATTCTGTGCGAAAATAATACTTTTATTGATAGCTTTGTAAAAGTGATGTAAAATAACGTGAGTTTGATGTTAGAATTTTGTCAAACCATCTAATTTATTGAATTTGTTTAACTTAAGCTACAACAGGATTTATTAATCTTCAAAAACATGTAGAAATTATTTATACTTACTTAATTTTCAAAAGATTGATTTGTTTATCTATTTCCTGTTGTCCGTATGTGGGTAAATGAATTTGATTATTGCTAATTAAATGTTGGCAGCCAATGGATTCTATTTTAGTAATTTTATTATTTACTTGAAGCCATTCAATCACATTAAAAATAAATAAAGGATCATTTTTGGGGATTAAACCCTTGTTCTTAAGCAGCTCAACAATGGGAAGCAAACATGATGAATTGGGCTGCAATGGATTTAATTGAGCATACTTCTCTAAAGCCTCCTCAAAAAATATCAAATTACCTATATTGATAAAAACGCATGGAAGGGCTCTTTTAGAAAAAGCATCCACTCGTGCTTGAGCATTAGTACCCATTTTTAGACCAAAAACAGAATAAGAAAAATAGCCACCTTGACAAATTAATGAAATGTGTGGAGGAACCGCTTCAACATTAATGAGACATAGGTAACTTGAAGAGGCATCTAAAGTTAAAAAAGAATCATCACTTGAAATGGTAAGACTATACATCAATTTCCCCTTTAAATACAAATTTAGCAGGCCCTTGTAAAAAAATAGAATGAAATGATTGAGCATCCTTTTCAAAAGAAACCGTAAGTTGACCACCTTTTGCCAATACGGTTATCACATTTGAATTAGCATTCACAGCCAAATTATAAGCCAATGCACATGCAGTAACACCTGTACCACAAGCTAAGGTTTCGTCTTCAACGCCTCGCTCATAAGTTCTCACTTTGATTGTGTTTTCAAGCGAACTATCCACCTCAACATAATTCACATTTATACCTTCCCTTTTGTAACGGTCGTTGTATCTTATTTTATGAGCCTCTGGCACGATGTCTATACCGTCAATTGATTCTTGAAAATGAATAAAGTGGGGTGAACCTGTATGAATGGACCAATCTTTTCCTTGTGACTCAATGGAGTTTAAATTAACATCAAACATGGCCAATTTCACCTCATCCTGAGATACAATTTCAGCTTTATTCTCTCCGTTTTTTGAATGGAAAATGCAGTGTTTTTTAATCATCCCAATATGATGAGCAAACAATACCGCGCATCTGCTACCGTTTCCACAAAAACTTTGAGAACCATCAGGATTATAGAATTCCATATAAAAATCAACTGTTGAAGATTTTTCAATGAGAATCAAACCATCACTGCCGATGCCAAAATGCCTTTTGCACAATTGTTGAATAAGCGCTGTATTATCTTTTGGAAAACTATTTTTACGGTTATCTACTATAATAAAGTCGTTACCCGCACCTTGATATTTAAAAAAATCTAATTTCATTCAACTCACCATTAAGCCATTTTTTCCAATTCTTTTTCACGTGCTTTTTTGCGCACCACATAATCAAACTTATTCCAATTCAGGGCAAAAAGTCCAATTGAAATTACCGTATAAAAAATAGCCGTAATGGATAATGACGTCATTATTGGACTGATGATAAAGGTAAGTAAAATCATCCCTAAGTTGATGATACTGAAAATATAAAATCCGATTAGCTTTTTCCTCCATAATAGTAAAACACCTATGAAAGAAATCAAATGAAATAATGAAAAAGCGTATCCATAATTTTGAAAATTAGGATCTGAATTGCCAATATTAAATAGGGTTTTTCCAATGCCTACTAACATATAAAAAACCATCAATAAGATATCCCAAACCAAAAAATAATAGCACAACCATTTTAATAAAAAAGGAGGTTGAGATTTACCTAGTAATAAACCGCCTAAATATTTCAAATTTTGCTTAAGAAGACTTACTTCTTTTGCTTCATTTTCATTTTGTGATGGGGTAATTGGATTTTCTGAACTCATCTGGTTAAATGTTTTAATTGAGTGGTAAACAAAGCTACATATATTAACGGAATAATTAACAACCGCTTATCCATTATAGTAAAGGCATCACCTGCAAATAAAATTACAGGCAATAAAACATACAAAAGTTGAAAAAATGCATAAATAAAATATCCCTTTCTAATTTGAAAAAACATTAATGCTGTGCCCACCATAGCCAATACACTGATAACACTAAGGTAAATAAACATGCGTGAAATTTTAAACAAACCATTGGCCGAAACATCAACTCCACTGCTTTCAAGTGAGGCTAATTTGGTTTCCATAATTTCAAAAGCCTCTTGATTGGCACTGTTTCTTAATTCTTCAAAATTAGCATAACCTATGTATTGCGAAGTGTCTTGTACTAGATAATATATGAAACCCAAAAAACTCATTATACACAAAAACTTTAGACCCGAAGGAACATTCATTTTTGGGGGCACTTCTGCTTTTGCTTTTTTATTTCCGTTTTTCTTGTGGGACATATTTGACGAATTATACCATTAAATGGGTTGATGCTACAAAGATAATCAGAAATAATAAATGAATGAATTATTTGATTGTTTCCATCCATAAGGAAAATACAAATGAAAAAGAAATTGAATAAATTGTGACAATTGGTTTTCATTGTAAGTACTTTACATTCCTTTATCCCAATTTTATTATTTTATTTGTACCTTTTTTATACTTGAATTATACACCTTAACTTATTTAAGAATTGGAAAAAATATAAACGTATCGAAACTTCATAATTTTG
Organism: uncultured Flavobacteriales bacterium; assembly: GCA_964419055.1. GTDB lineage: Bacteria > Bacteroidota > Bacteroidia > Flavobacteriales_D > Parvicellaceae > CAYQNU01. Next base: position 48,280 of record CAYQNU010000015.1, read on the forward strand.
TTTTAAACCGAATTTTATTCAACACAAAAGTTAACCTTAGCACAATAAACAGTAGTTTTGCGGCCATAATTTTTATTGCACAAACAACACTTAACGTAATAATTTAATGGAACTGCTAAAAAATATGTGTCAAATTCACGCCCCATCGGGCAATGAATCGCCTATGACACAATTTGTACTCAACTATATTGAACAACAAAAATCCACTTGGAAAGTACAACCTGAAATACTTTACGGAAAGGAATTTCAGGATTGCATCATTTTAAAATTTGGAACTCCCAGAACGGCAATTTTTGCTCATTTAGACAGCATTGGATACACCGTACGCTATGGTAAAGAATTGGTAAAAATTGGAGGTCCTTCTTCTATAGATGGATTGGCTTTAGTGGGCAGTGATAGCCAAGGTTCTTTCGAAACTGAATTGGTTGTTTTAGAAGATGAGTATGAAAATCAAAAATTGGAATACTTACTTGATAGAGAATTGGATAGAGGTACCGAACTCACCTTCAAGCCGAATTGGAGAGAAGATGAACAATTTGTTCAATGCTGTTACATGGACAACAGACTAGGTGTATGGAGTGCCTTAAAAGTTGCTGAAACACTGTCAGATGGTATCATTTGTTTTTCGACCTATGAAGAACATAAAGGAGGTACTGCAGGCATGTTGGCTCGAATAATATATGAACGTTGGAATATTCAACAAGCATTAATATCAGACATTACTTGGATTACTGAAGGGGTTAAACACGGTCAAGGTGTCGTAATTTCGATGAGAGATTCTGGAATTCCCAGAAGAAGTTATTTAAATAAAATCATTCACTTAGCAAAAGAAAGCAGTATTCCATTTCAACTAGAAGTAGAGGCTACTGGAGGAAGTGATGGCAATCAAATTCAAGCTTCGCCCTACCCCATAGATTGGCTTTTTATTGGTGCCCCGGAAGACCATGTGCACACACCTGATGAAAAAGTCCATAAAAAAGACATCGAAAGTATGGTAAAGATGTACAGCTATTTAATGAAAAACCTCTAATGAACGGTTATTCTCATTTGATCGATTAAAACAAAATGCCTCTGTTTTTGTTATAAACGTATGAAAAAAATAGCTACACTACTCTATATTACTTTTGTTTTGATTGGAATGTCAAAAGCCCAACAACTCAAAAATTTTAACGAACAACAAAACAAGATTACAAAAATTGGAATGACCACTTTAGGAAGTTGGTCTTTAGCATCCATTACATGGGGTGTTAGCGGATACAATAATTCCAATGAAACGTACAACTATTTTAGCCAAATGAATGTGTCTTGGGGAATTATAAATGTTTCATTGGCTTTACCAGGTTATCTAAAAGCGCGCAAAGCAGGAAATTTAGAATACAACTTTAGTAAAACCTACCTAGAGCAGACAAAAATTGAAAAAATATTTTCTTTCAACACAGCTTTAGATGTAGCATATATTACCGGTGGTTTACTACTCAAAGAACGAGCAAAATGGGACATCGGTAATCAAGCTCGATGGACTGGATTTGGAAACGCTATACTTATGCAAGGTAGTTTTTTATTTGCCTTTGACCTAGCTATGGCAGCCGTGCACTCGCATCACCGAAAAAAAATATTAGATGCAAAATTACCCGAGCAATTTGAATAATCGTTCAATTATCAAGCAACCAATTGTTCAACCAAAGGAATTAATTTCTCAATAGTTACGTGATCCATAATCACTATTTTATACCAATTAGGTTGATGATGATTATCGGGCACTAAACCAAACTGTTTTGCGGTTTCATCTTTAACATGTTTGCTTTGGATGGTAATGATATTCGAAAATTCATTTCTAAAATAAGTGCACCCCTTCCTTTCCAATTGATCAACAAACCATTGAGTACGTTTTTGTAGTATAAAAATTTTCTCTTGCCAACCAAATGGTCCACTGGTGGTAAGAATCATCCAAACCGCTACTGCATTAGCTCCCGATCGGCTTCCTATCAACGTATAATCTTCACCTTCTACATAACTGGCTTCTTTGGTATTGGCATAATGGATATAACCTTTACGAATTAAAAAAATACCCGTTCCATAGGGTGCTTGAGCCATTTTATGAGCATCTAATGTAAAAGAGGAGATTTCTGGATTTTCGAAATTTAATGGGCTCAATTTATCGGTAAATGGATAATAAAAACCTCCATATGCGCCATCCACATGTATTTTATAGGAGCAACTCATTCTTTTCAATACATTGCAATACCTTTCAATTGGATCTACCGAACCAAACATTGTGGTCATCATATTATTAATCACAATAAAGTGATTTATTCCCGAGTTAAAAGCCGTATTAAGAGTGCCTTCAATCGCACTTTCCGTAATTTCTCTGGTTTGATCATTTACCGGAACCTTAAAAATGGATATTGCTAATAAATTGGCCGCTTTATCCATTGAATAATGACTGTCTTTACTGCATAATATGGCAATTTGATTGGGCAATGCCTTAAACTCCAACTCAAAGTAATTTCGATAAATCCAAATGGCTTGAATATTTGCCTCTGTTCCCCCGGATGCAATGTATCCATCATAAGCATTTGGTTTTGATTTGAGAATGTCAACTGCACAAATATCCAAAACAGAACGTTCCAAATCTTGAGTACCTTTAAAGAACGACTCTGATGTACCCATAGTGTGACAACCAATATTATTAGGATTTTGAACCAAAGTTGACATAAATGGGGCATCCTTCAAAAAAGCTGCGTCTTGAGAAAAAACGTTTTTATCTAAATGACTCGCTGGAACACCTAAAATGGTGTTATCATTAAAATTAACATTAGCTGCCAAAGCATCAAAAACTATTGACTTAATGGTTTCTTTCGACTTCTTTTCCCACATAATACTTGATTATTTTTATAGGCAACAAAAGTAATTGATCCAAAAAAGACAATCAATGACATTTGTCATATACCCTTAAGCGGACTTCAATAAATAACTCTTTACTAAACCAAAAATAGCTTGCCAAATGCAAGGTCAATTATTAGAAGTTCCCTAAGGAAAAAAAAATCGATTGTCATGTTATACAATCGACCTAAACTTAATGAGGGAATTTTCTTTAGGAAACGGGAAAATATTTAATAAAAAAAAGCTCAAATGTTTTGTATTAAAAATAAATTACTATCTTTGCAGCCCTTATTCAAGAAAATAATACGCATTAGTAATGGCAAAGAAAAGCAAAGGCAATAGAATTCAAGTGATTCTTGAGTGCACAGAACACAAAGAATCTGGTTTACCAGGTACTTCTAGATACATTAGTACCAAAAATCGTAAAAACACTCCTGACAGAATGGAAAGAAGAAAATACAATCCAATCTTGAAGAAAGTAACTGTACACAAAGAAATTAAATAATATTAGCGAAAGATGGCAAAGAAAGTAGTAGCATCGTTACAAAAAGGTGGTGGTAAACAACACTCTAAAGTAATTAAAATGGTAAAATCTCCAAAAACGGGAGCTTACTCATTCAAAGAAGAAATTGTACTTAACGATAAAGTTAAAGATTGGTTGGCAGCAAACTAGTTTCTAGTTTGGAATGCACCCTAACTTCATTTTTAAAATTAAAATAATTAAGCTTCTTCCTTACTTATAAGGGGGGAGCTTTTGTTCATTAATAACGTCTGTTGACGATAAAGCATTGGATTATGAGCTGGAAAAGTTTCTTTACTCGCGAAAAAAAAGAAGATCTTGACCAAGGTTTAGAAAAAACTTCTAAAACATTTTTTTCAAAAATTGCTTCTGCAATAGCCGGTAAATCAACCGTTGACGAAGAAGTATTGGATAATTTAGAAGAAATTTTAGTTTCTTCTGATGTGAGTGTTGAAACTACTCTAAAAATAATCAAACGTATTGAACAACGAGTTTCTCGTGATAAATACGTTAGCACCAAAGAACTTCATTCAATACTTAAAGAAGAAATCACAAAATTATTGGCTGAATCCAATAACAGTGACACCCCAAATTTTGTAATTCCCAAAATGAATGGCACGCCCTACGTAATTATGGTAGTTGGAGTGAATGGAGTGGGTAAAACAACCACTATCGGTAAATTAGCTCATCAATTTAAACAACAAGGATATAAAGTAATGTTGGGAGCAGCCGATACTTTTAGAGCCGCTGCTGTAGAGCAACTCATTATTTGGAGTAAAAGAGCAGGTGTAGAAATTGTTCAACAAGGTATGAATGCTGATCCCGCCTCAGTGGCTTTTGATACACTGCAAAGTGCTAAAGCTCAGGGTATGGATATCGTAATCATTGACACCGCTGGGCGATTGCACAACAAAATCAACTTGATGAACGAGTTGACTAAAATTAAGAGGGTAATGGAAAAAGTAATTCCAGACGCTCCTCATGATGTAATGTTAGTGTTGGATGGCAGTACAGGTCAAAATGCAATAGAACAAGCTAAACAATTTACCGCTGCTACAGAGGTAAAATCGTTGGCATTAACAAAATTAGATGGAACCGCCAAAGGTGGTGTAGTAATTGGCATTTGTGACCAATTTAAAATACCCATTCGTTACATTGGCGTGGGCGAAGGAATAGACCATTTGCAACTTTTCAATAAAGACGCATTTGTGGATTCTCTTTTTCAAGGAACCCAATTAGAATAACTTTTCCAATTATATAAATTCTTCATTATTGCTACAATTAGTAGATGAAAACGAAAACATTAAAAAAAAATAAAGTAAACGTAGTTACACTCGGTTGCTCCAAAAATTTATACGACTCTGAAGTTTTGATGGCTCAATTAAAAGCCAACAAATTTGATGTTGAACACGAGTCAAAACAAGACGATTCAGAAATAGTTATCATCAATACCTGTGGGTTTATTGATAATGCCAAAGAAGAATCCATAAATACAATACTGCGATACGCAGAAGCCAAAAGACAGGGTCAAGTTTCAAAAGTATATGTTACAGGTTGTTTATCTGAACGATACAAAGATGATTTAGAAACTGAAATACCTGAAGTGGATGCCTATTTTGGAACACGAGAATTGCCCAAATTGCTGAAAACACTAAAAGCAGATTATAAACATGAATTAGTTGGCGAACGTTTGTTAACTACACCTTCACATTATGCTTATTTAAAAATTGCTGAAGGTTGCGATCGTCCTTGTTCATTTTGTGCCATTCCATTTATGCGCGGAAAACACGTTTCCACACCCATTGAAAGTTTAGTAGAACAAACCAAAAGTTTAGCAGCAAAAGGTGTTAAAGAAGTAATTTTGATAGCTCAAGATTTAACATATTATGGGTTGGATATTTACAAAAAAAGAAATTTAGCTGAACTCATTACTAAAATATCTGAAGTAGAAGGTATAGAATGGATTCGCCTACATTATGCATACCCTTCAGGATTTCCAATGGATGTAATTGATGTAATAAAGGATAATCCAAAAGTATGTACCTACATTGATATGCCGTTGCAACACGGAAGTTCAAAAATCCTTAAAGCCATGAGAAGAGGTATTGACCGAGAAAAAACAGAAGCTTTAGTAAGGGAAATACGTGAAAAAATACCCACTATTGCCTTTAGAACAACGTTGATAGTTGGATATCCTGGTGAAACTCAAGAAGATTTTGAAGAGATGTATCAGTTTGTAGACGATATGAAATTTGATCGATTGGGTGTTTTCACGTATTCACATGAGGACAATACACACGCTTTTAATTTTGAAGATGACGTACCAGAAGAGGTAAAAAAAGACCGTGCGGAGGAAATAATGGAACTTCAATCGGGTATTTCTTATTTGCTTAATGAAGAAAAAATCGGCAAAACCTTTAAAGTATTATTTGACCGTGTTGAAGGAGACTATTTTATTGGTAGAACTGAATTCGATTCACCAGATGTGGATAACGAAGTATTGGTAAAAAAAGACGAGAATACCTTTATTCGAATCGGTGATTTTGCTAATGTACTCATTACAAAAGCTGATCATTATGATTTGTACGGGAACTTAGTTTAAGTTAAAACAACTCCGCAATCATACACCGCACACTTCCACCTCCAAATTTTTCAATTGTAGGTATGTGACAAGCCAAAATATCTTTATTGCATTGCTTTAATAAGGTTAATTGCATATCGGTTAGATGATCATAGGCCTTTTGACTCATTACAAGAATTTTATCATTTGCATTGGAGATTAATTGAATCATATTTCCCGCAAAGAAAGAAAAGGTTTGCTCCTTGGTGATTTCAATTAAAATTTTGCCGGAAGCGTTGATGGATTGAATCACCTTGGTTCGATCTAGTGGATCTATGCAATCTAAACAAACAAGGGCAAAATGATCTCCAATACACATCATCACATTTGTATGATAAATGAGCTCACCTTGAGGACCAAAGGCTTTAAATAAAACGGGTTGATAACCAAATTCAATACACCATTTTTCTACTAAACTAGCATCTGTTCTAACTGAAACCGCAGCGTAGGCTATTTTATTGATTCTGTCCAAAACTAAACTTCCTGTACCCTCTAAAAAAAGTGGTGGAACCTGACGTTCATATTCTTCAAAAGAAATATGTTTTTGATAATTTCTTTTGATTTTTAATGTATTAATCAATTCTTCACTTCTTTCCAATCTTCTATTCTCCGCATACATTGAGTAGGTCACTAACACCCCTTCAAAGGTAGAAAACCAATTATTAGGAAATATTGAATCGGGGAGTATATCTTTTTTAGAATCGGGTAAAACCAAAACATCAATATCGTATGAGAGCAACATATCAACAACTTCATCAAATTCTTCCAAAGCATTTTGAGCAATAATGGCATTGCTCGTATCCGAATGAGGGTGGTTTTGAAAAGAATTAGAACCCGCTGTTTGAACATTATAGCCAAAATTATTGGGTCTAATCATGGCTATTTTCGAAGTAAGATGTTTCATGTTGGATTGGAGTAAATAACTTTTTAAAATTATTTGAATAAAGGCATCTAAGTTTGCTTAATTTTGTCAAAGTTAATTAATAAAAATATTATAACAAGAAATATACTATGCAACAAGTTTCAGACAGACTTAATCGATTGACCGAATCAGCAACGTTGGCTATGGCTCGAAAAACAAGAGAATTAAAAGCCGAAGGAAAAAAAATTATTGGATTGTCATTGGGTGAACCTGATTTTGACACACCTGATTTTATTAAATTAGCTGCCATTGAAGGAATCAATAAAAACTTCTCAAAATATACACCTGTAGATGGATATGTGGATTTAAAAGAAGCAGTGGCTACCAAATTTAAAAGAGATAATGGGTTGACCTATGGTTTGGACCAAATTGTGGTTTCAACAGGTGCCAAACAATCCATTGCTAATGTTGTTTTGAGTGTAATCAATCCTGGTGACGAAGTTATCGTTCCGGCTCCTTATTGGGTTACTTATGAAGAAATAGTAAAATTGGCCGAAGGTATTCCCGTTTTTATTGAAACGAGTATAGAAAATGATTTCAAAATTACAGCCGAACAATTTGAAAAAGCCATTACACCAAAAACCAGAATGATGATATACAGCTCACCTTGTAACCCTACAGGTACTTTGTATACAAAAAGTGAATTGCGTTCGTTGGCTGATGTTATTGTTAAAAATCCCAATATCATTGTTATCAGTGATGAAATATATGAGCACATCAATTTTGTGGGCAAACACGAAAGTTTGGCTCAATTTGAAGATATTTATGACCAAGTGGTTACAGTAAATGGTTTATCAAAAGCATTTGCTATGACGGGTTGGAGATTAGGTTATATTGGCGCTCCTGCTTGGTTAGCCAAAGCTTGTGTAAAAATGCAAGGACAAATTACAAGCGGGACATGCAGCATCGCCCAACGTGCAGCTATTGCAGCGCTCAACGCACCAGCAAGTGTTACTTACGAAATGCGTGATGCTTTCAAAAAAAGAAGAGATTTGATGGTTGATGGTTTCAGAAAAATGGATGGAGTAAAAATCAACGTTCCAGAAGGAGCTTTTTATTTATTTCCAAATGTTAGTTCTTTCTTTGGCAAATCATGCAATGGCACAGTGGTAAAAGATGCTGATGATTTTGCTTTGTTTTTGTTGGCAGAAGCTGAAGTAGCAACAGTATCCGGTACTGCGTTTGGAGATCCTACTTGCATTCGAATTTCATATGCTGCTAGCGAAGTAGAATTGATTGAAGCCATTGCAAGAATTACTGCTGCTTTGAAGAAATTGAACTAATAATTAATCTTATCAAATTAAATAGCCCTGAAAATCGATTGATTTTCAGGGCTATTTTTATTTAGTCCAGTCTTTACATTCTTCAGTTAATTACTAATTAAACTGTTCATAATTATAGCTTCACTTCAAGTTGAATTATATGTCTAGACCTGTTTTAGGAATTCGCTATATTCGAATTCCTAAAACACAGACATCGTCAATCTGCTCATGTTTTCCTTTCCATTCTTCGAATACGGTATTTAACTCTTCACTTTGTCTTTTCATTGGAAATTCTGAAATAGACGTTAACAAATTTCGAAACCGTTTTCTATTGAATTTCTTAATATTATCACCCCCAAATTGGTCGGTGTAACCATCACTGAATAAATAGATTTGGTCACCCAACTTCAAATCAAATTCTTGTAATCGAAATGATTTTCGCTGATCATCAGCATATCCTACACCATATAAATCACTTTCAAACTCAAACAACTCTTTATTTCTTATGATGAGTAACGGACGACCTGCAGTACAGAAATACAGTTTTCGATCCAATAAATCAAAACGACATAAAACTATATCCATACCATCTCTTGTTATTCCTTGAGTTAGATTATCGTTAAATAAACCAACCAATTCCTTATCCAAATGTTGAATAATTTCCGCTGGATTATCAATTCCTTTATTGCTAATAATTTGTCTCAAAATAGTATTACCTGCCATGTTGATCAACGCACCTGGCACACCATGACCCGTACAATCGCCTACTGCAAAATATACCACCCCACCTCCCCCTCCTTTGGAGGGGGCTAAGGGGGTGGTCTCCAATGGAGGGGGGACGGGGGTGGTTGAATGGATCCAATAAAAATCACCACTAACAATGTCTTTTGGCTTAAATAGTACCAATGCTTCCTGAAAATTTTCAAGAAAAAGCTTAATGTTGGGTAAAATTGCAAATTGAATGCGTTCAGCATATCGAATGCTGTCTTCATAATGCTTTGCCTTTTCCTCTATTGCTGAAAGGTACTGTTGGCTCTCATACTGTAACGCAGTAACGAGATGATGGTGTAATACATCAGTCATACTATTAAAATTTAAAAAGGGTTAATGGAAATTAAAATCGTTAAAAAAGTAAAGTGGAAATTGGAATTTTACCAATTAATATAATAAATCCAGCTATACATACAGCACATAAAAGCAGGAATAATTTGATTAATCCTAGTGACTGTATAAAAAGTAATATGACGTTTTTGAGTTATCATCGAACGCAAAAGTATTTATAATTTTAATACAATGTAATAAATTATAATTAAATCTTAGTTAACAGTTGCAGTTACTGGATATTTATTGTTTTTATAGGAACTCAAATAAGCTTTTATAGTGCCGACTAAAATTTTGGCTTCCACATAAATAGGAATACGATTTTGATCATCAGTAACGTATACTTCCATTTCTTCTCCATCTGTAAAAATAGTACCTTGAATCAATAATGGTTTAAATTTAATACAATTATAATGCTTTCCATCTTCTCCTTTAATTCTTGCTTTTCCAGTATATCGAATATAAACGTTACTGTAAATTGCTTTATCCAAAACCATAGGCAGCGGAACCGAATCATTCAATTTTATTTTAGAAAAATCGATACATCTGGCCCTATACACACACGTCATTACATCAAAAGTACAAGACGGAACTTTCATCGTAATATGCTGTGTTGAATCTTTCTTATTGGTATATACTTTTGCGGTATGCTGTTGATGATTAAAGCGATAATCCTCAAAAAGTTCAAAACCTCCTTCACTAACGTCTCTCAAAAAACGATAGGGTACCAAATTAGATTTATCCACTATTGATGAATATTGATCTCTTACTCTAAAAAAATAGTCATAATTTTTTAATGATTTACCTCTTCCATCCAAGTGAAAACATTTCTTTCCCTCATAGATTGAATCGGAAACTTCAAACCTCACTTTTCCAGCTGGCACCCACACTTTCTTTAAAAAATAATATACATTATAATTGAGTTGCTCGCCTGCCTTAAAAGGGATATGGGCTATTGAACATTGTGAAGTGCCAAAATATGGGAATAGAAAAAAAGCCAATACAACAATAGTTATATTGGCTTTTAATAAATTTAGCTTTGATTTATTTTTTCTCGACCACATTGGCCTGAATTTTTACAATTGTTGCTGAAGGTTCCGTATTAGCTGTTACCGTTACCGTTTTCTCAGCTGGACCAATTTGACCTTTGTAAGGCGTGAATTTCACATCAATTGTACCCGTCTTACCTGGCATAATAGGTTGTTTAGGGTAATTTGGAACTGTACAACCACAAGAACCTTTTGCATCTTGAATAATCAATGGTTCTTTACCTGTATTGGTAAATGTAAAGCTGTACATATTTTCACTTTCTTCTTGAACCGTTCCAAATGAATGCACATCTTTCGCAAATTTTATTGAAGTTGTTGGGCCTGTAGGCACCATTGAGGTTGGATTTGTTTGACCATTAGCATTCAAGTTCATATTGTTGCTTTGATCAAGCGTTATTGCTGAAACACCCTGATTATTGGTTGTCCCATTTGGAATAGTTGTAGAACCTGATGTATTTGAAGGAACAGTTTGAATTTTTAATTTCATGTTACTCACTTCTTCTTCTAATTTGGTATTAGTAGCATTCAACTGAACGGTATTGTAAATTGAAAATACCAACGCTACAGCACCTATACCTAAACCAACTTTTGCTAACATATCTTTTGTGTTTTAAATTAAGTGTAAAATTACTAATTTGAAATTAATTTGTCACGTTTACCATTCAAAATCTCAACTTGTTTTTTAAAATTAGGATTAGTAGAACATTGAAAGGTAAGTGGTTTTGAAGAGTAACTGTATAAATTTTCTTCCTCTTCTCCTCGGGCAATTAACAAATTGATGTCCTCTGGATTTTTTTCAATTTTATTTAAAAGTTTACTGAAAGATTTAATAGCATCAGCATATTCTTCCAATAATTCTTTGCATTCTTCTGATATCGGGTTGAGTTCTTCTTCTGGTAATTCTTTAATTTCCAACGACAAATCATTTTCATAAGCTTTTAGTGCTTCGGCATTATCCCCTACTTTTTGAATTTCAAATGGATTTACTCCTGTACAAGCCATATAATCAGCAATGTACGTCAAAGAATCTTGGGTGGTTTTAGGTAATGGAAAAAGCTCACTACACTTGGTTATCAAAGAATCTGCTGGAGTGGTACAATCGCAAAAAGTTAATGGTTTTGCTACCACCTCTTCTGCTGTGGCTTCTTCATCCTTACAAGACACGATGAAGATGGAGGTAAGAAGGGTAATCGTGAAAAGAACATTTTTCATGGTTAAATTATTTTATAAGATCTAAAGCTTCAGTTGCTGTAATTATTTTTCCGTTGAAATCACCTATTACAAAGGCATCAACTAAACCTTTATCAATAAGCGTCTGCTTAAACTTAACAGCTTCTTCATAGGTATTAAAAGTTCCAACAAAGTATTTAGTCAATCCAGTTTCAGGATCTTTTTTCGGAATTACATTGCCAATTGATAAGTACAAATCCAATACATTGGTTGGTATTTTATTTTGATAAGCTCCTACCTGAACTTTGAATTTTATCAATGATTTGTCAATGGCATTTGCAGTAGGAACAGAAGTTTCTACTTTGACATCCTTGTAAGTAGGATTCACTTCATAACCTGCTTGCGCCAATGTAATTCTACTACCTTCTTTGAAAGCTACTATAAATGAACCAGTATATCCTTTTGTCAAAACATCAATTCGATGTTGTGCTGCTTTATTTTTATCAGAAAACGACCCTGAATAATAGCGATACATTCCATCCTCACCTTTAACATAAGCTACATCTGGTAAATCTTTGAACACATTACCCGACAATTTCTTTTTGAAAGCACCGATTTGAATTTTATACACAGTTTCGGTTAAAGTTGTGTAGGTATTTTCAGAAATGGCTGCTTTGTCTATTTCATCTTGACTAACCTTATTTACGGTTAATTTACCTTTATCATTAAGCGATTGTTCGCCTACATAGGTAGGTGTGAACCCTTGTTTTTCCAATTCTTTTTGAGCAGCAATAGCATCCGATAAATTGTTGTACTCACCAATTACATATTTTACTGTGGTGCCATCATCAATAGTTCTAAAATCTTTATTACTCAAATACTTATGCAAATCTTCTGGTTTTACACCAATTTCATCTGAACCAATAATAACGGTATATTTTTTCTGTTCAGCATTGTTTACAATTCCTTGATTATCTCTATTGCCTCCTGCTAACTGACCACCTTCAGACGAGGTAGTTGAAACAACGTCTTCCAAAACAGCAAATTCACCAATTGAATCCATATACATTCTATACATCAAAAAGAAATCCTCATCATCAAAAGCTACCCCACTTGTATCAACTGAAACTTTTTCAGGTGTTTCTTTTTCTAAGTCCATTACATCTGCAACACCGTCTTTATCGGCATCATAAGGACAACCAAATTGATCAACTGGACGATAATGTGAAGGTGTCTTGGCACAATTATCAATTAAATCAGGAACACCATCCAAATCGTAATCCATCGTATCTTGAGCCATTAAATCATACCATTCGTCATCCAACACACCATCTTTGCTTGATTTACCTCCAATAGTAAGTTTTTTAAGGTCATACGTTAATGCAAAATTAGTATACAAAAATTTATCGTTTCCTTTAGTTCCAGCTCTATCACCGGGGCTTTCTCCAGTTACGTTATCCACCAAATCGGTCATCGTAAAATGCATGGACATACCCAATCTAAAATTCACGCGTTCACCCAATTTCCAATTTCCTCCCAATTCTAAAGGTATGGCAAACGAGCGTTCAGGATATTTACCATATCCATCTATATTGAGCTCTCTGAGATCGGTTTCATAAGAGTAATCCCTATACAATTCAACAGCACTGGCAGCAGTTGGATCATCCTCTGGTCTATCCATGATTGCTCCATTAGACCAATAGTGATATAAATTTCCGTTTTTATCTCTTAAGTCTGTTTTTGATAAAAATTCCACGCTTTCAATTCCCGTAGAAAAATAGGGATTTACTTTGAAATTTTTGGGCAATAATTGATCAAAATGATAGGTAAAAGTCATACCTCCCGTAGTGATGTTCGATTGAAAATTAAGATTTCGTGTCAACGTGCGTTCATTGGCACTTACTTGACCAAAAATAACGTAAAAATTTAAATCCAAATAATCGGTTAAAGGATTAATTACTTTTAAATCATATGCAATCCTACTGACATTCGTGTGATAAAATTTGTTGTTTGTACCTATGTCTCCATAAAAAGTAAACGTTCCAATTCCTAAACTTAACTTAGGTTTAAAAACGATTTCAAGTGGTTCTTTTTTATATGATTTTACGGAATCATCTTCGGGTAACATCCCCTGCGAATTAACCAACTTTGGAACGAGCATTAAGCTTACCAAAACAAGTAAAAAATGGTATATTGGTTTATTATTTCGCAAAGGTTTCAATCGTATATTTTTCTGAAGGTGCAGACTTCTACGCAAATTAACGAATAATGTTCAAACTTTTCAACATTTTTTTTTCTAATGAAGTTATTTTATTACCAAATCAATCATTTTTTTATCTTCAATAAACCCTTCTAAATGATCTCCAATAGAAACTTTAGCTACTCCAGCAGGAGTACCCGTAAAAATTAAGTCCCCTATTTTCAAGGTTATAAACTGAGAAACGTATGCTATTACATCGTCAAACGTAAAAATCAAATCTGAGGTGTTACCAGTCTGAACAACCTTGTTATTATTCATCAAAGAAAAAGAAATATTGTTTACATCTTTAATTTCTGACACTGGAATAAATTGTTCACTAATGGGTGCTGAATTATCAAAACTTTTAGCCATTTCCCAAGGTAAACCTTTTTCTTTACACTTTTGCTGCAAATCACGTGCGGTAAAATCTATTCCTAAGCCAATTTGATCATAATAGGTATGAGCGTATTTCTTGCTGATGTGTTTGCCAACTTTACATATTTTCAACACAATTTCTATTTCGTGATGAAGATCTTGGGTGAATTCTGGAATATAAAAAGGTGTTTTTTTGGGTAAAATAGCCGTATCAGGTTTCATAAAAAAAACAGGTTCAGTTGGCAATTCACTGTTCATTTCTTTGGCATGCAAAGCATAATTTCTGCCAATACATATAATCTTCATATCCTCAATTTTGGATACAAAGTTATATAAATTATTCAATCAATTAAGTAAACCCAAAGTAATAGCTTGGTTAATCCGCACTAATCAAAAAATCAATTTTCTAAGAATGGGTAATCGATTTGGATAAAAACTTAAACCTACTTGTAATGACTGATTGGTGTATTTTTTTGAATACAAATAATCATCTTTAGTTAAGTTTCCAGCTGATTTAATATAGTTATAACCTAACATAGCATCTATTTTGGAAGTTAATCTTAATTTCACTTCTCCCCCTATCATGTAGGAGAAATAAACAGGTTTTAACATGTCGTTTTCTCTACTCAATGTAGTCATTTCAAGACCTTTCCAAAAATACAACTGTTCTCCTTCTTCAATAAACGATTTTTTCGAATACAACCCTTTTGCATTACCTAAAATGGAGGTTTGGATTCCTCCTTTTAAACCTAAAGAAACCATTCCCAAATTAAGTGTATAACCCAATTGAAGCGGAACATTCACATACGTATATTTGTTGAATTCTTCTCTGATTTCATTTTTCAATTCATCGGTAGCACTAGCATAAAAACAAGTGGTACAAGTATCTTTACCATAAGTGTTTATCCAAGAAAATTCATTCACCCCAAACACATCTAACCAAGCTTGACTGGTAACTTCATTAAATTCATATTTGGTTTTTGTTTCTTCCATTTTGGTGTAATTAAACCCTGAAGAAATGTTTAATTTATGGCGATAAGTTCCGATTGCTAAATTAATTCCTGCACCAAAAGTGGTAGGCATTTTTCGTTCTTCTTGATCGGCATAAAAATCCCAATAATACGTTTTATATACCTCATTTGTCATTTCATTCGTAATCAATCCTTGGTTTTGGACATTACTGAATACGTCAAATGATAATTCCTTGTAAATGTATGGTTTTGATTTTCCTAATAATACTTTTTCACCTACATTGGTATCTAAAACAACACTTGATAAAACGGGTTGATTTAGCGCAGGCAGAGCTTCTTGAAAAGTAATGGTTGACGTAAAATTGTTTTCAAATAATGGATTTTCTGCATGTTGTTCTACTGTTTCATTTTTAGATGATTCATTATTTACTTGATCATCATTTGAAGTAGTCGATAATTCATGTAAAGCGGGGTTAGTATTTTTGCTTTTAGATTTAGACTTATTCAATTTATTTTCGCCAGCTGCTTCAGCATTATTGGTTGTAGTAGTTGTAGTAGTATAATTAGGGTCATTTGAAACAGGCTCCACTCCTTCATTTTGGTAGATATCATCCGAAGTATTATTTTCGTAATTAGCCTCACCATTCTCCTTAATTATAGTTGTTTCGTTTTTATTTGCAATAGTTTCTTTACTGTTTTCTGTCAATTGGTGAGGAGCAAGCACTTCATCATTAAGGAACCAACTTTCATCTTTAAAAGCCACTTTTCCAAATTCAGTAGTTGAGTTGGTATCGCTCAACACATAAATTGATGCAACAGCAACAGCCGAAGCGCCTATCAAAGTGAAAACCAACTTTATTTTGTGGAATATCCACAAATTTTGAAAAAACAACTTTTTCGTCAACACTTTTTTAACTCCAGGAGAGGGAGTTACTGCCTGTTGCGCCAGTTGTTCTCTTATGATACTATCAAATAATTCGTTATTCATTTTATGAGGTATAATACTTTATTAAATCTTTTTTTCGTTTACTTATAGAGATGATTTGATTCCTAATTTTTCTTTCAAAAATTTACGAGCTTTTGAAAGTTGACTTTTTGAAGTATTTTCCGAAACTTCTAAAATGTCAGCTATTTCCTGATGAGAGTAACCTTCTACAACATAGAGATTAAACACCGTTCGATATCCTATTGGTAATTCTTTTAGAGCGTTCATTATTTTTTGAACTTGTATGGATTGTAGTTCCTCTACAGATTCACCAAAATGATAACGATCTTCCTCATCGGCAATTTTAAAATCATCTACATCATCTGTAAAATTGTGTTTTTTGTTTTTTCTATTATTCGTTAAAGCTGCATTAATTACAATCGTTTTTATCCAAAGTGTTAATGAACCTTCATTTTTGCCTTCAAACGTTTCAATTTTTTTGAAAACATTCAAAAATGCTTCTTGTAACACATCTTCAGCTTCTGTTTGATTATCGGAATATCTCATTGCAATACCCAACATGGCGCCACAGTATTTATCATACAGCACACATTGTGCTTTACGACTACCTTTTTTACAACCCAATACAAGTTCATCATCTGAAACAAACGATTCAGATTTTGTTGCTTTTCCTGATTGGGTATTGGTCACTTCTATGCTAATGGTTATCGACAACTTATGCTTAGTATTTTACTCAAAAACTACTTGCATCCAAAATAGTTGCCTGCAAGATATAAAATTCTTCGCAATTACTAAAAAAATTTTTTAAAGCCTCCTCTTTTAGCTTTGATTCAATTAATAATAATTATAACCGAGTTCAATTAAAGTGAGTTCGACCTAAGAATTTTGTCAAATCACTTAATTTACGGAATTTAAAAATCTTAAGGTTTAAGAAACGTTATATATGATCAAAAAACAAATTGGAATTGTATTTATTGAAAACATTATGAATGGTAAACATCGTCTTTGTCGTTAAATTTTATTGTGATAGCCTGCTATCCCTCTAAAATTTGCCTAAAACCCAATTATTACCATTCATTTTAACTTCATTCTTATTTCGAACTCACGTTAAATTAATAATAATTGGGTTTTTATAGTGAGATAACCAAATTATAGATGTACATTTGTAGGAATTATAAAATATATATATGAACATTTTCGTTGGAAGTCTTCCATTCAGTATTGAGGAAGCAGATTTAAGAGAGTCTTTTGAGGCTTATGGAACAGTAGATACTGTTAAAATTATTAGTGACAAATTTACTGGAAGAAGTAAAGGTTTTGGATTTATTGAGATGCCAAATGATGCTGAAGCACAAAAAGCTATTGATGAGTTGAATGGTGGTACTATCGCTGGTAGAACTATCGTTGTTAACAAATCTGAGCCAAAACCAGAAGGTGAAAGAAGAAGTTTTTCTAATAACCGTAGCGGTGGTGGAGATTACAAAGGTGGTGGAAACAATCGCGGTGGCGGTGGTGGATACAACAAAGGTGGTGGAAACAATCGTGGAGGTTACTAGTCCAAAAAATAAATTAGTTATAAGAAAGCTACTCAATTGAGTAGCTTTTTTTTTTGTTTAGATGTTTATAAAATCCATTTAAAAGACACAAGATATCAGTAACCTTATCTGATTACCATCGGATTTGGCTTAAAGATTCCTGTTGTTGCGTTAAGTAGCATCAACAATCATTCAATTTTTATGAAGATGTACTGGAAACGAAAAAAACTACATTTCCATAGCTTTTAAATACAACGCTTCATAAATAGGCAAAATGTGATGAATATCAAACTTTTCAGCCCCTTTTAATGCATTTTCTTTAAATAATTTCAATTTAGCTGGTGATTGTAATAAATCCAACGCATAATTGGCCATAGACTGAACATCACCAACTTCTGACAAATATCCGTCAAAGCCATGCGTTACTACTTCGGGTATTCCCCCAGCATTTGTTGATATAACAGGTACTCCAGATGCCATAGCCTCCAATGCGGCCAATCCAAAACTTTCTGTTTCAGAAGGTAAGATAAATAAATCTGAAATACCCAATAATTCCTTAGTTGATTTAAGATTACCCAAGAAAACAACCTTATCACAAAATCCCCATTCTCTGCATTGGCGTTCTACAAAATAGCGTTCGGGTCCATCTCCTGCAAAGAGTAACTTTACATCCACTCCCTTTTCTAAAGTTAATCGAAATATCTCCATCACGTCTTGCACCCTTTTCACTTTTCTGAAATTAGAAATATGAGTTAATATGAATTCTCCGTTGGGAGCATAGCGTTCTTTATATTGTTGATTGTTGGGTAGTCTGTATTCTTCCAAACAAATAAAATTTGGAACAACTTCTATTGGTCTTGTAATTTTAAAATGTTCGAATGAATCTTTTCTTAAACTCTCCGAGACAGCTGTTACAATTGTCGACTTATTGATGGCAAAGGTAATTACGGGTTCAAATGAAGGATCTTTACCAACTAATGTAATGTCGGTACCATGTAATGTTGTAATAAATGGAATCTTTATTCCTTGACTCTCCAATATTTGTTGAGCCATATATGCGGCAGAAGCGTGAGGAATAGCATAATGACAATGCAATAAATCAAGCTTTTCATAACGCACAACATCCACTAACTTACTGGTAAGTACTTGCTCATAAGGAGTATGTTCAAATAATGGATAATCACTTACTCTTACTTCGTGAAAAAATATATTTGCTCTTAAACTCTCCAGTCTAACTGGCTGACTGTAAGTGATAAAATGTATTTCGTGTCCTTTATGAGCTAATGCTTTTCCTAATTCAGTTGCTACTACCCCACTTCCCCCAAACGTGGGATATAATACTATTCCTATTTTCATACTTCTTTATTAACTGTAAAACCGAATCCTTACCATCCGTTGTACAAAGTAACACGAAATCAGTAATATTGTTGAACAAAATGGAATATTAATTCTTTATTTAAATTTAAGGATTTATGGTATGGATATCATTGTTTGAAAACTCGATATCATCTTTGACACGTTCCATTTTCATAGCCAAGGTTGCGTATACTTTATCTGTTCGAATCAACCATTGTTTAGAATCAACATTTCCTTGAGAAGCATGAGCAATATGAAAAAGCACTTCATAACCGAACCTCAGTAACCAATCTAAAGCATTTTTATCGCCTTCCATACCTTTAATCAAAGCCAATAAATGGGGGCAACGATTTTTCAGCAACCATTGTTGTGCTGAAACTTCATTTCGTAAAGCAAAACAAAACATTCCCAATTCTTGATATCCATTTTTTACCAACCAATCTCGAATATCATTATTACCCGAAATCGCTTCGCCCCATGCTACCCAAATCTTAATTGGATAATTGAGTGTTTTAAAATTTTTCTTTAATAAGGCCAATTCGCTATTCGACAATGCAGATACTGGTAAATTAGAGACCTCCTTTTTATCCTTATCTTCCTTTTTTTTAAATAAATTTTTTAAGGCCATATCTCATTTATGTTTTTAATTCAAAAAAGTATTGGAACACCATTATAAAACAGTCTTCCAATACTTTTAAAGTAGAATGATTTTAATATATATGAAATTCTAATACAACAAAAAGGTACAACTTCTTATTATCCTAAAAATGGATAACGATAATCATCTGCTGGAACGTATGTTTCTTTAATGGTTCTTGGGCTTACCCATCTCAATAAATTTAAATAGGATCCTGCTTTATCATTCGTTCCACTTCCTCTTGCTCCTCCAAATGGTTGTTGACTTACTACTGCACCTGTAGGTTTATCGTTTATGTAAAAATTTCCAGCTGCATTTGCCAATTTTTTTGATCCCAAATCAATTGCATAACGATCATTTGCAAACAATGCTCCTGTTAATGCATATTCTGAAGTTTGATCTACTAATTCTAAGGTTGCTTCATACTCATTTTCAGGATAAACATAAACCGTTACTACTGGTCCAAAAATTTCCTCACACATGGTTCTGTATTTTGGATTTTTTGTCAACACCACGGTAGGTTGAATAAAATAACCTTTTGATTTATCGTAGTTGCCACCACAATATAGTTCTGCATCAGGGCTCGTTTTAACATAGTCAATATAATTGGCTATTTTATCAAAAGCTTTTTCACTGATAACGGCATTAATAAAATTAGATGTATCCTCAGGAGAACCCATTTTAAATGAATTCACATCTTCCTTAACACGATTCAGTACAGCATCTGCAATATTTGAAGGCAAATATACTCTGGATGCTGCCGAACATTTTTGACCTTGAAATTCAAAAGCACCTCTAGAAATGGCAGTTGCCACATCATTTGGATGAGCTGTTTTATGGGCAATAATAAAATCTTTTCCACCTGTCTCTCCCACTATTCTTGGGTAAGAACGATAAATATGTAAATTATTGGCAATACTTTTCCATAAATTTCTAAATACTTCTGTGGAACCAGTAAAATGTATACCAGCGAATTCTTTGTGTGAAAAAATAACTTCGCCTGCTTCCTGACCGCTTACTGTTACCATATTAATTACACCATCAGGTAAACCAGCTGCTTTAAATAATTCCATAATTACTTGAGCTGAATAAATTTGTGTTTCGGCAGGTTTCCATACACACACATTACCCATAAGTGCGGCACTCATCGGTAAATTAGCAGCAATTGAAGTAAAGTTAAAAGGGGTTAGTGCAAAAACAAACCCTTCTAAAGGTCTATACTCCAATCGATTCCACATACCTGGATTTGACTCTGGTTGTTGTGCATAAATCTGTTGCATATACAACACATTGAATCTAAAAAAGTCAATCATTTCACAAGCCGCATCAATTTCAGCTTGAAAAACATTTTTTGATTGCGCCAACATAGAAGCTGCATTCATTTTATCTCTAAATGGACCGGCCAACAAATCAGCAGCTTTCAAAAAAATTGCAGCTCGGTGTTCCCAAGCTAAATTAGCCCAATCATTTTTGGCGGCTAAAGCAGCATCTATTGCTTGAGAAACATGTTCTTTAGTTCCTTGGTTATAATGACCTAAAATATGTTGATGATCGTGAGGAGGAGACAACGGCTTTTTATTGGTTGTACGTATTTCTTTTCCCCCAATATACATAGGAATATCAATTGGCGATTGACTATACATTTGTTTGTATTTAGCCATCAGTGATTGAATAGCTTTTCCTCCTGGTGTATAAGGATTAACAGGTTCAGTTGAAGGGTGTGGAATTTGATAAAGTCCTTTAGGCATAATCGGATATTTTTAGGTTTCTAATTTGAATACAAAGTTAACGGTTACATTCTTGTTTCTTTTCATTTTTATTAAAAAAAGACATCATTTTTAAACAACTCAATTCACATTTGATAGTTAGCAATCAAAAACATTCTGAGTTCCAGAATACAAGTTAAAGATTGATATTTGTTGAATCAATTCAAATGCTTTATGAAAAAATATTATCACAGCCTACTCCTACTGCTTACTGCTCTAATAGTGCAATGCGGACAAACTAAAGATAATGAAGATGATTTGAAAGGTAAAAAAATATTTAGATACAACGAATCTGCCGGAATAACTACACTTGACCCTGCTTTGGTTAGAAGATTTGAGGATTTCCTTGCAATAGAGCAATTATTTAATGGATTGGTTACATTGGATGAATCCATGAAATTGTCACCAGCATTGGCGCATTCTTGGGAAATTTCACCTGATGGAAAAGTATATACCTTTTATTTAAGAACCGATGTTTTATTTAATAATCATGAATTGTTTGAAGCTGATTCGGAAAGAAAATTTACCGCGAAAGATGCTGCCTATTCTTTTTTCAGGATCATTGACCCAGTAACAGCTTCTCCTGGAAAGTATATATTTGACAATTTAGCATTTGACGCATCATCTGGGTTTAAAGGAATAGAAGCAGTAAATGATTCTATACTTAAAATATATTTGAAAGAACCTCAACCTTCTTTTATTTACCAACTTTCATTACCCTATTGTGTAGTTGTTCCCTCCAAAATTGTTGACTATTATGGGAATAATTTCGGACAAAACCCATTAGGTACAGGTCCTTTTTATGTAAAGAAATGGAAAATGGATTCAAAATTAGTACTGCTAAAAAATGAAGACTATTTTGAAAAAGATTCAGAAGGTAATCCATTACCTTACATTGATGCTGTGGCAGTTACCTTTATCAATGACCCTCACATTGAATTTCTTCAGTTAAAATCAGGAAAATTAGATATGATTTCTGGATTTAATGACAACGATAAAGATGAACTATTAGACCACGATGGAAACTTACAAAATTCACTAAAGGAGCAATTTTATTTACAAAAGACCCCTTGGTTAAACACCGACTACATTGGCATTTTGATGGATGAATCCTTTTTTGCCAAATCAAGCAATCCTTTAGCTGAGAAAAAAATAAGACAAGCCATTGCCCATTGTTTAGACAAATATAAATTAGTGAAATATACACGAAATGGTGTTGGAAAACCTGCCAATTATGGATTTGTTCCGCTAGGAATGCCCGGTTTTGATGACATCAAAATAGATGGTATAAAATACGATATTGAAGCGGCCCAAAAATTATTGGTGGAAGCTGGATTTCCACAAGGAAAAGGATTACCGGTTATAAAACTTACCGCTGCAGAAAGTTATAAGTCACTCTGTGAATTTATTCAAACTTCCTGTGCCGAAATTGGTATTAAAATAGAAATAATAGTGGTGACTGCTGCGGTATTGAATCAACATATTGCACAATTTGAAGCTCCTTTTTATCGTAAATCTTGGATTGCGGATTTCCCAGATGCAATCAATTATTTTCAATTATTTTATAGTGGAAATTTTTATCCTGAAAATGGCTCAAATTATACTCATTTTAAAAATGAAGCGTTTGATAATTACTATGAACTTTCATTAAAAGAAAACATCGATTCCATTCGATTTACCTATTATAAAGAGATGCAAATCATTTTAAATGAGGAACTACCGGTTATACCATTATTTTATGCTGAAACATTGCGTTTTGTAAATAATAGAGTGACAGGTTTACAAAGCAATGCACTCAATATGTTGAGCTTAAAAAGTGTCCAATTGAAAGATTGAAAAAGGCAAATTTAGTTAGATAATAATAAGCCAAAAAAATAAAATTGATAATACTATCCTTGAATGCTTATGCATTCAATGGCTATTTCGATTATTTTACGATAATCTTCTGCAATTTTTAAAATATCATCATCGTCTTCTTCATAATACCATTTTAAGGTAACACTTTCGGCTCCGTATAATGATTGAAAACGTTTGAGTAAATTGAGAATAGCAATTAATGAGGAAGAGGAAACATAGCTAAAAGATGCCTCTATTTCAAAAGAAGAAGCTATTTTTCGAGATTCTGCAACCCAAACCATTAATGGATCATAAAATTTCTTAGAATTCTCTGGAAACGAACTGCCCTCTAACCTCAAAAATCCTTTGGTCATTGAACCAATAACTTTTGGGGTGTTTTTTGTTGCAGCAATATTTAATTCGTTTTCAGACATAAAAGGTTTAGTACATTATTCTCTATCAACAGTTACTTTTAGATCATAATGCGAAATCAGTTCATCAATAGTTACGAAATGCCCAAAAATATTATTTTTTGATTTCATAGCCATAGTAATGTATCCCAATCCTGCACCACCTTTTGAGCTAATAATTCCATTGGTAAGAACACTTAAATACAATTGTTTAATTTCTTCTTCATTTAGAGCATTGACTTGGTCGATGCGTTCATTAATGCGATTAATGTTTTTATTAAACACTAAATTACCTAAATAAATTCTGTATTTGTCTGTTGATTGAGTTATAATGAAAAAGGATGTTTGCTCTCCATTGGCGTCACTTTCTCCGTGAAGTCTAACGTTTTGTAGACCTTCAACTAAAATACTAAATATTCGTTTAACAACACCTTTTTTCTCACCAGATTCCAACAATCGTTGCTCAATTTCTTCAACAACATTATTTACAAAATCCTGAGAGAAAAATCCAAAATGGCTGATAAAAACGGCTGCGTTATAAGCGTCAGTATCACCATCGATAATTTCATCGAAACGTTTCCGGCATACCTCCCTTACAAAATTTTGCAATGTGCTCATCTAGTAATTAATCTCTCTTAGTAATCCATTTGCAACAAATGTATAAATTCCTTTGATAGTAAAGATAATTACTCTATTTTAATTTATACATAGAAGAATGTTAATTTCATTCTTTTGCATGACAAACTACCCTTCCGGAATGATAAAAATTACAACAATTTGGATGAAATTTTTGTTGCTTAGCTGTGATTACATAACTAATTTTCCATTACAAGTCAACTCTAAACAAGTGGTTGCATTGATAATGGATGATTTTTTGTGATATTCTTTTTGACTGCTGTGAATATATAAACACGAACCTCCGCAAATTTTATCTACCAATTCTTTATAACCCTCTTTTGGTAAAGCTGGGCATCCGTGACTTCTTCCTAATCTACCATTTTGTTTGATATAATCTTCACTTACATAATCTGCAGAATGTATAACTACACCTCTTTCACGAACCTTATTGTTGGAATATTCAAGACCGTCTAATTTGAGACTGTATCCGTGTTTGCCATCATAAATTTCGCCTGTTGTAAAAAAACCAATACTGCTTTGATAACTGTTTTCAAGATTTGAAAATGCGTTGGCAAATTCTTCCCCGGATTTCATACCATGTGCCACCAATGAACTGGTTAGTAAATTCCAATTTTGAGTATCTATGATAAAAAACCTTTTGGAATTGGAAGAAACGGTAAAATCAACTATAGTTAAATACGTTGGATTAGCAATTTTACCCATTAAAAGTAATTGGTAATATCCTTTCAGTCCATTCTCAAATGCCGTATACGATAAATTTGGGTCATTTATTCTAATGTAGGTATCCTTGGCAAAATCGGCAAGTGACATTACCGAATTATGATCTTCTTCAAACCAATTATTAAATCCTTTTTCAGCAGCATCTAGACCGTTGGTATTTTGCACTGAAGAAAACCATAAAACAGGCAAAAAGGACAATATGGAATACATTTTTTTCATTGGAAGTCGCAAACCTAACAATTTAAGCGGTCGTTGCTTCTTCCATCAATAAAAAATAACAAAAAATTAAGAAAATACTTTCTGATTGAAAATAGAGTATTTAACCACTTAATTCAATGTGTGTTTGAATTAGGATTACACTTCAGTTTCAGGCTTTTAATTCCAATGATTAAAATACAAATTGATACAATTCTTCATCAAGCCAGCCATTAGGACCTAAAACCCAATCTTTATGCACTCCAACCAATTGGAAACCAACAGATACAAACATTTTTTTACTAGCCACATTGTCGGACAATATGCTGCAATATATTTGATGTAAACGCAAGGTGTTTTTTACATAATCCATGACCAATTGCACACTTTCTTTCCCTAATCCCTTACCCCTATTTTTATGGTCGGCAACAAGCACACCTAATCCAACTTTTTGATTTTTAGGATCGAAATCAAATAAATCAATAGCTCCCAAACGTTCTCCGGAGATTAAATCAATAATAATTAATCTCAATTGTTTCGTTGCATAAATATCTTGTGATGAATGTACGTAATCAAAAATCATTTGTTTTGAAAAGGGCACCACAGTGCCACTAATTAACCAATTTTCTTGATTGTTTTCCCAAGAAAGTATACAATCCAAATCTGATGGTTCTACCATTCTTAGAGCTATGTTTTGTCCTTTGATCATTCGATTACTTCTTGCGTTTTTCGTGTACAAAATTACACTTTATTATCCTATGACAAATATTAAAATTTTTCCCAAATGGCATACTTCTCCCGATTACCTTCCCGAATGGTAATCGAAAAACGGGTAACCTTTAATGTTGTTTTATCTTTATTCCAAATATAGGTCTTCAAATAAACATCTTCATTAGATATCTTTTCTAGAATATGGTAATCCAGCGATATAAAAACAGATTGTTTTTTAGATGAATCCACTTCAAACGATGTTGAACTGCCAGCTCTCCACAATTTTGACCCCGATGCTGTGTAAATATCAAATACAACTAAAACCTCACCTTTTATTGAATCCATCCATTCAAATTCCAGTTGGCCTTCTATAACATCCTTTTCATCCTTAATTTCTTTTGATAATAGAATCTCTGTTCCTGCACTGTATTCATTTTCATCAGTCACTTTTAGGTAGTTTTTATGGCTTAATGAATCTACTTCTAACTCAAGATATCCAAACCAATCCGCTTGAATGGTATCAAATGTATTTTCTTTTTTGAAATAATAGTTGGGGATAGAATGGTCAGCATATTTACTAAAAACCCATATATTACTACCGATATAATCTCTTTTTTCAATCAAATAAGGATATTTGTAGCGCACCAATTGAATGATTTCTTTTGGTTGGTTATCTAATACACCAATAATAACATAGCTACTCTTGGAATCATGAATCAGTTGAGCCAAATCTTTCAAATTGGGTTCATTAGGTTTGAAATGAAAAAAATCATAATCTAAGTTATATTTATGGAAGTAATGTGCGATAATTTCAGGATGATTGGCTAAAATAACCTCAACACTTTCTTTTCCGTAAGTATCCAATAATTCCGGCACAGCCACAACGTTTTGTTTAAACATTTCACGATAATAAAACACATCATAATGTTTTCTTTCACCAATTAAACTAGCTGAGGTGAGGGTTATTAACAAACCAACAAGTAGTGCATTCCATTTTGAAGAAAGCGGTTTTATCCACCCAAAAATGAAAAACAACAAAAATGGGAAGGAAAATATGAGCACAGAATATTGAAGCAAAGGTGCTCGATATACAGAATAAAAATAGCCTATTAAAAGGGGTAATAAAAACCAAATTACTGCAATCCAATTATAGTTACTTTTATCAATTGTTCCTTTTTTAAGAATCAAAATACTTAAAAGCAGGGCTATATTGGAGGTGAGTAGCCATGAAAAATGAAAAATATAACTTATAAAATTCCAAAAGAATATAGGTGTTGGAGCTTGCAACCAAGAGCCTATACCAGCTGTGTGTAATTGTGCAAAAAATATGGGAAGATGAGGAACATACAAAAGAAAAACCGCTAGACCACCCAAGAAAAACGACTTGCGGGTTTTACCTTTGGATAGAACTACACCTGTAAGTCCTACTATTGCTGCAAATAACAAACTAAAATGATGATTATAAGCACATAAAGCCGAAAATAGGATGTATCCCATCCAATCCCATTTGTTGAATTTTTCGGTTTCTTGATAGACCTTTGTCCAATAAAAAACCATTGCCAAACAAAGAAATAAACCACTACCATAAGGTCTTGCTATTTGGCTATACATAACCGAAAATTGTAGTGTGGCAATGAGAGTAGCAGTTAATAATCCAACTGTCTCGTTATACCACTTTTTTCCAATGGTAAACATAAAATATATAGCCCCAATGCCCATCAGAAGAAAAGGCAACTTAACCGCCATTTCAGTTGTTCCAAAAAGTGCTGTCCAATAATACAAAAACAATTGCACACCTGCTGGATGACCGTCTGGTTTAATCCCTAGTTCAATAACTTCACCAACCGTTTCAAATTGCAATCTTCCTAATGCCGAAAACTCATCTGGAGTAAAGGGAATATCTTGGAAATTGTAAAAACGCAAAACAGCCCCCACACAAATAATGAAGAGCAATAATAGTGAGGTATGATGTCTCGAATTATTCAAGAGGAGTTGAACGTTATTTTTATCTATAATTTATGCCGAAAAAGCCAAATAGGGTAAAAAAAAACCACCTACAAATGTAAGTGGTTTTTTATATTTTGATAACCTATTGATTATTTAATAATGGTCATTTCTTTGATTAAATTGTCAGCACCTGCATATTTATCAATAATGAATAACACAAAACGAATGTCAACATTGATTGTACGTTGTAAGTTTTTGTCAAAAATAACATCTCCAGCCATCGCTTCGATATTACCATCAAATGCCAAACCTATTAATTCGCCTTTTCCATTAAGAACAGGTGAACCAGAGTTCCCACCTGTGATATCGTTATCCGTTAAAAAGTTTACCGGTAAATAGCCATTTTTATCTGCATATTGACCAAAATCTTTTGCTTTGTACAAATCAATTAATCGTTGTGACAAATCAAATTCAGGATCACCAGCTTTGTGTTTATTCACCATTCCTTGCAAGGTTGTGTAATAATTCTTTTTAGCATCATTTCTTGCATCTGCAGGTAATGCTCTTACTTTACCGTAAGTCAAACGCAACGTTGAATTAGCATCTGGATATAAGATGGTACTTAATTTTGACTCACGAAGCCCTTCCACCAATAATCTGTATGATTTTTGGTAATTTTCTTGAGCAGTTAATATAGCATCTGGAACAGTAGCATAATGGGTCAATAAATCATTAGATAACTTGTAAATTGGGTCATTTTTTAACATATCTCCACTTGGAAATTCAACAAAAGATAATAAACGATCTCTAGAACCGAAAACACTCATATCAAAAATAGCAGACACATAACGGTTAAAATTGTGACCATTAGTTTTTGACATCGAATCTAAAGCAGGTAATAATGTGTATCCAGCTTTTGAAGTATATAAACCTAATTGAGCCGCTAAAATATCTTTTTCAGCAGGTAAGTACAAATTATCATAAAACTCATTAATTGATTGTACTAAACCTTCTTTCATTGCTGTGCGTTGACCAGAACCTGAAGTTGCATAGGTATTCAATGCTTTACCCAACGATCTAGATATCATAGCAAAGTTACTGGTTCTGATTAATGTCATTAAGTAATTATCATGACGTGATTTTTCATTAGTTAATGCATAAAAGTCATTGATATCTTTTATTACTGTACCATATTTTTCTTTGTTTGCAGGTTTATTAGCCCAAGCATCAAATTTTGCTTCATTTTTTCTTTTTAAATCAGCTGTAGCAAATTTAGTTAAGGCATCAATCATACCTTGTCTATTTTTCCAATAGTTAGCCACTTGAGCATATTTTGATGCATACATCAAACGGATAGCTGGATCTGCGTCCATATGTTTTTTCATCATATCCATTCCCATTTTAGAACCTTCAACCCAAGCTGGATAAGCAAATTTCACATTTTGATCAATTCCACCTGCTGGCATCCAACGATTTGTTCTTCCTGGATATCCTAAAATCATGGCGAAATCATTTTCTTGCACACCTTTCAAACTGATGGGTAAGTGGTGCTTTGGTTTCATAGGAATATTTTCTGGAGAATAAGGAGCAGGGTTTCCATTTTTATCGGTATACACTCTAAACAAAGAAAAATCACCTGTATGACGTGGCCATTCCCAGTTGTCTGTGTCTCCTCCAAATTTACCTATGCTTTCAGTAGGCGTTCCTACCAAACGTACATCTTTATAATCTTCGTACACGAAATAATAAAATTCATTTCCTTCAAAGAATGAACGAACTGAAACCGTGTACTTTCCACCACCATCTTGTTCTTTTTGAATTAAGGCAATTTCCTTATTTATGGCTGCAGCTCTTTCTTTTTCGGTCATTTTAGGATTCGTAACAGCCAATATTCTTTTGGTAACATCATCCATTTTTACGAAAAAACGTACAAAAACACTTTTTGGATTTAATTCTGATTTAAAATCTTTGGCCCAAAATCCATCTTTCAAATAATTTTTTTCTGGTGTCGATAATTCTGCAATCAAGTCATACCCACAGTGGTGATTGGTCAACAACAAACCATCTTTTGATATAACTTCTGCTGTACATCCACCATTAAATTGAACTATGGCATCTTTCAAACTGCTGTTATTGATACTGTAAATTTCTTCAGCAGTCAATTGCAATCCCATTTTTTGCATATCTCTTTGATTTAATCTTTCGATGTGCATCAAAAACCACATTCCTTCGTCTGCTTTTACATTTCCAAGACCAATAAATATAAAGGCCATCATTAAAATCCCAATCTTTTTCATACTTTCTTATTTTGTTGCAAAGATACTTACAACGATTTTTATTGATTAATTAAAAATTACGGGTGGCAAAAATATAAATTTTAGTGGATAAAAAAAGCCTTTTATTTAAATTGAAAATAAAAGAAATATATGAAATTGGAAATTAACCAATATTTAAACTATTATCAATTTATTATTATTGTTTATATTCAACAATATAAAAGCCGACATATACTAATGTAAAATTTTATACACCAATTCCTTATATAACTCGCCCGTGTTTGAATTGCTTGCTCCTACTCCTTTGGCCTTTAAATCAGCATCTTTTAGAAATCCTATAATTTTAGCTACCTTGTTTAAAGGATAATGCTGTGCTGCCGTATTGTAATCTTTCATTAAAAAAGGAGGCATTCCCATTTGAGCAGCCGCTTGTTGCTCCGTCATTTTACTTTTCAAAAATTGATATTTCAATAATTTACTAAAGAAACTGTAGGTCACAGCAACAAATCCAATTATTGAATAATTTTTTTCATTTTGACCAAAGTAATTAGCAATCAAATTTGCCTTATAAATATCTTTTGTAATTAGGGCCTTTTGCAATTCAAAATAATTGTATTCCTTTGAAATTCCTACGTTGGCGTACACAATTTTCTCATCAATTAACACCTCCCCTTTCAGCATAATCTGAATTTTCTTGATGGTATTTACAATTTTATTCAAATCATCCCCTAGAAACTCAGCCAACATAATAGAAGCCTTAGGTGCAACGGTCAAACCTTGACTTTTTCCATAGTTCACAATCCATTCAGGCAATAAATAATCTTTGACTTTCTCTGTATTAAAATACCAACCATTTTTGGCAATATCTTTAGCTAATTTTGTTTTACCATCCAGTTTCTTATGTTTATAATTGATAACTAAAATGGTGGTCAAAGATGGGTTAGTAACATAGGTAATAAAGTCATCAAATTTTCGAATATTTTGAGCTTCTTTAACAATTATAACATTGAATGGTGCCATCATAGGGTATCTTCGGGCGGCATTTATGATATCAACCACTTCAATATCTCCTCCATATAAAACGGTTTGGTTAAAATCCTTTTCGGAATCATCTAGCACATTATTAGCAATGTAATCGGTAATTTCATCAATGAAATAGGATTCTTCACCATCCAAAAAATAAATGGGCAGATATTGTCTATTTTTTAAATCCGATATTAATTTTTCAAAACCTTTCATTGTCTAGAATTTGATGCAATGCAAAAATGCCAATTTCTTTTGGAGTGATGCACAAACGAACTTTTTTTATTTATTGACATTTTTATTCAAAAGTTAATTAGTATTCAATTTTATATTTTAATTTGGCTTCAAATTTGAAAAGCACGAAAAAAAATAAATCTAAAACACATGAAAACAATATTACCTTTTTTATTCATTTTACTAACGAATTTTGTTTTTGGACAAAAAACTGCAGATGTAAAATTAAAATTCACTTATAACGGAAATCCATTATGCAATTGGGAAGTAACCCTAAAGCATGGTGATGTATCGTTGGGTAAAGGAACCACAGATAAAAGTGGAGTTGTTGAATTCAGTAGTGTTACCATAATTTCAACTCAAGTAGATGCGTATGGTTATAAAAAAACAGCAAATGGTGACAAAAAATGGGATGTTAAAGGTTACATAACATTAGATGGATCGAATTATGGTGAGATGGATTTCAAAAAAATAGTAGCCGATGCAGGTATGCCTGCTTCTATGCTTGAAAACGCTTGGGGATTGACCATTAATGATTGTGGTCAAGTTGGTCAATCAACTACTAGCACACCAGTAAAAACAGATGACACCAAATCAACTACTACTGGAACAACAACCAGCGCGCCTGCAAGTAAACCAGTTGAAGAAGAGCCCGCTTTATCGCCTCTTGAAAACTTACAAAATCAAAAAGCAGGATTAGAAAATAAAATTACTGTACTGGATAAAAAAATTGAAAAGAAAAAAGCTGAACGCAGCAAATTACCCGAGACTTCATCTGAATACAGTTCGTTATCATATGAAATTAGAGACTTGGAGTTGGACAAAGAAATTACTAAAATCAAATTAGAGCGTACAGATAAGTTAATTGAAAAGGGTGGTACAAGTTTTTTAAATAAAGAAGAAAGACAAAGTTTTGATAGCCGTGAGGATAAATTTGTAGCAGAGCAAAAAGAATTAAAACAAAAAGAAAAATCTGGAATTCCTTTTGGCGGCAGTGCACCTGTAGTTGCGCCCTCTGAAACACCTGTTGAAAATAAAAACAAGGAAGACGACAAACCAAAAGAGGAGAAATCTAAGGAAGAGAAATTAGACAATAAAGACGATAAGGAAGAAGAGGGAAAACGAAAAATATATACACCTACAGAAATAGCTACATTGAGCACAGCGGGTCTTAAAAAATTAAAATTGGAGAACAATACCGCCATTTCAAAAAGAAAGGTAACCTTAAAAACCAAAAGTTCATTTCTTACTCCTCAAGAAAAAGCTGATTTACAATTAGAAATTGACGACCTCATCAAACAAGTTGAATTGATTGATGTGGAACTTGAAAAAAGATCGGAATCTGAAAACTAAAAGTATACTTAAAGAAATGCACTTTAATTGAAAAAGTTTTAAGTATAGTTAAAACTTTTTGTATATTTGCAAATACTTTTAAGTATAGCATCTATGCAAAGATTCATATCTAGAGATAATTATATAAATAAAATCACTCCTTTTTTATACACTTCACTTATTAAAGTGATTGTGGGACAAAGACGTGTAGGCAAAAGCTATCTTTTATATCAACTGATTGATATAATTAAACAAAAAGATAAAACTGCAAACATCATTTATATTAATAAGGAATTATTCGAGTTTGATAACATCACAAACTATACGGAATTAAACGATTATTTTAAAAGTCATTTTAAAAATGATGTTCATAATTATTTGTTTATTGACGAAGTACAAGAAATTAGTGAGTTTGAAAAATGTTTAAGGAGTATACAAGCAAAAAATGAAGCCGAAATATTTATAACGGGTAGTAATGCGAATTTGTTATCAAGTGAACTTTCTACCTATTTGAGTGGACGATATATTGAGCTAAAAATATATGGACTATCCTATAATGAATTTCTACTTTTTCATTCATTCGAAAACAATGAAGTCTCTTTTTATAATTATTTAAAATTTGGAGGACTTCCTGGACTGATAAACATACCACTAGAAGATAATATAGTTTTTGATTATTTAAGAAATATTTATTCTGCTATTCTTTTTAAAGATGTAGTGAAACGCAATAATATTCGAAACATATCCTTTTTGGAGAATTTAATTAAGTATGTTGGAGACAATGTAGGAAGCCTATTTTCAGCAAAAAAAATAAGTGATTACTTAAAATCACAACAGATTAAAGTAACTCCTAATTTAGTCATTGATTACTTGTCTTTCATTGAAAATGCATTTTTTATTTTTAAAGTACAGCGCTCAGATATTTCTGGAAAGAAAATATTTGAAATCGGAGAAAAATTCTATTTTGAAGATTTAGGTTTGAGACACAGCATATTAGGATATCGCCAAAATGACATCAATAAAATACTTGAGAATATTGTGTTTATCCATCTTAAAATGGCTGGATATTCTATCACTATTGGATGGGAGAATGGAAAAGAAATAGATTTTGTGTGCGAACGAAATAATGAAAAAATATATATTCAAGTTACCTACCTTCTGAGTGACGAAAAAGTAAGGGAACGAGAATTTGGAAATTTACTTCAAATTAAAGACAATTACCCAAAATATGTACTCTCATTGGACAAAGTAGAAGGAAACTCTTACAAAGGTATTTTGCACAAAAACATTATTCACTTTTTATCAGAAATTGTTTAAGCTACTAAAAACGCAAATGTCTTACTGATGTGCCGTCATTAATGATTTCCATTAAGGCATTGATACCAATTTTGATGTGTTTATCTACAAATTCAGAAGTTATTTTTAAATCGCTTTTGGATGTTTTTACACCTTCTGCAATCATAGGTTGATCGGATACTAATAACAAAGCCCCTGTAGGGATTTTGTTGGCAAATCCGCCAATAAACACTGCACTGGTTTCCATATCAATGGCCATGGCTCTTATTTCTCTTAAGTAATCTTTGAACTTTTCATCATGTTCCCAAACTCTTCTACTAGTAGTAAAAACTGTACCGGTCCAATAGTCAATATTTTCTTCACGAACAGCATGTGAAACGGCTCGTTGTAAATTAAAGGAAGGTAATGCCGGTACTTCAACTGGGAAATAATTGTTGGAAGCCCCTTCGCCTCTAATAGCGGCTATGGGTAAAATCATATCTCCCAATTTATTCTTCTTCTTAAGCCCGCCACATTTACCCAAAAACAAAGCTGCTTTGGGCTGTATAGCGGATAATAAATCCATAATGGTGGCAGCGTTGGCACTACCCATACCAAAATTTATCATGGTAATGTCACCCGCTGTGGCACTACACATGGATTTTTCTTTACCAACTACTTCAACGCCATGCAATGCAGCAAATTTTTCTACATAGTTGTCAAAGTTGGTCAATAATATATATTTTCCAAAATTTTCTAAGGCTACCCCCGTATATCTCGGTAACCAATCTTGAACAATTTCTTCTTTTGTTTTCATATTTTCTTATTCTTAAAATCTATACCGCTACACTGTGTTCTCTCAACACATCATTAAGCGATGTTTTTAAATCCGTGCTGGCTTTTCGTTCACCAATAATTAATGCACATGGTACTTGATATTCACCACTTGGAAATTGTTTGGTATAACTTCCGGGTATAACAACTTTACGAGGAGGCACATAACCACTGTATTCCTTAGGTTCTGAACCCGTAACATCTATAATTTTGGTAGATTTTGTCAATACGACATTAGCACCCAAAACGGCCTCCTTCCCTACTCTAACGCCTTCTACAACGATACATCGGCTTCCGATAAAAGCATTGTCCTCTATAATTACAGGGCTTGCTTGTAAGGGTTCTAAAACACCTCCAATTCCAACACCACCACTTAAATGTACATTTTTACCAATTTGCGCACATGAACCTACAGTAGCCCAAGTGTCTACCATAGTTCCGCTGTCAACATAAGCTCCAATATTGATATAAGAAGGCATCATAATTACTCCACTGGCCACAAAAGAACCATATCTTGCAATGGCATGGGGTACCACTCTAACACCTAATTTGGCATAACCTGTTTTCAAGGCCATTTTATCATGGAATTCAAATGGACCCACTTCTATAGTTTCCATTTGACGAATAGGGAAATACATCACTACCGCTTTTTTAACCCATTCATTCACTTGCCAATCATCACCAATCGGTTCGGCTGTGCGTAAACGCCCTTTATCAATTTCTTCGATGACTGCTTCTATGACTTGTTGAGTATCTTTCTCTTTGAGGAGTTCTCTATTCTCCCAAGCTTTTTCTATTTGAATTTTTAATTCGTTCATAACTGTAAATACTATATATCGTTTAGTAATATTTTGAATCCCAATTGAAGCTTGGGAACTTGAATGCGATCATATTTTATATAATCAAAAATGCGGTATTCGGCTGTAAGTGCAAATGAATTGGACAAACCAAAAGCAGCATACGCTCTAAAATCATTGAATTTGTGTAACCATTTTTCGGATAGTTTAAATTCTAATGATTTGTTCATAGAAATATGTCTAAACCAAAGAGGTATATTGTAGTTAGCTCCCAACTCTAAAAAAAGTCGAGATTTTAAATTTTTATATTTCGACAAATAAAAACGAGCTCCTCCCCCTATTGAATAGTTGAAATGAGAATAATATTCGTGTTTAATAGGCGTTGTTCCAATAAAATAATCGGGTCTATTTATATTGTGAAATGAATAATGAAATCCATATTCACCCACTAGAGAAGTACGCAACCAATTGTCTAAAAATACTTCCCCGCCTATTTTAAATCCAGTTGAAAAAGTATTTATTTCATAGTCTTCAGATTGAAGGAATTGATTATT
The DNA here is from genome assembly GCA_964419055.1 of uncultured Flavobacteriales bacterium. Lineage (GTDB taxonomy): Bacteria > Bacteroidota > Bacteroidia > Flavobacteriales_D > Parvicellaceae > CAYQNU01. The sequence continues at coordinate 84,415 of CAYQNU010000015.1, forward strand.
TCCATACATTAAATCAATAGATACATTAAATTTCGTAAAAACGTTAAGATCACAAGAATAGCACGTACTGGTGTAAAATTCCTCACCATACCAACCTGGATAATCAAAATCGGTAATTTCACCATTATTTATTTCTACATTCTTTAATGTATAAGAGTGAGTTAAGTAATCCATTTTAATCATATAATTTCCCTCAGGAAGCGGTATTTGAGAGTTGACTATTTCATAATTCACCAGACTATCTTTGGTATCTGAGTTTATATAAACAGTATCGTTGTAAAACAATACACCATTATGGTTTGTAATTGATAATTTATAGTCGTAATTCCAATAAGAAGGTAATCTTAAATAACCTTCGCGGTAAAAATCCGATTTTAACAAATCAGCATACTGTAACTTAACATTACCCCTATTGAATCTAATTTGGATAGTATTATATGCAGTATCAGCATTGATTCCTGTATTTGATAACACGGCTAAACTTCTGTTATAATTATCAATTTTCATTAAGGTATATGAACCACTTATTGGCACCATTTGATAAGGCATATCCAAAATAGTATCCCAAGCTTTTGTATTTTTAAATTGTTTATTCGGTTTAATTACCTGATTTAAATAAAGTTGCCCATCAACAATAGTATATAGTCCTTTGAACATATATTCATCTTCGTTGGAATCAAAATACAAAGAGGGGCTCGGAAAAATGACATAGTCATTATCATTGTAGTTGATGATATCGTGAAAACGTTGACCAAAAACATTGATTAAGCCATTGAAAACAATGATTACAGTAAAACAATATTTTAAGCTTCGACTTCTCATTTTTATATTTATCTGACAAAAGTAATCTATCTTTGCCAAATGCCAAAAATTCTTGCTATAGATTATGGAACCAAACGAGTTGGAATTGCAACAACTGATGATATGCAAATCATTGCGAGTGCATTGGCTTCTGTTCATTCCAACGAATTAATTGCTTTTTTAGAAAATTATTGCTCAACAAATAAAATAGAAGCGATAGTTGTTGGTTTACCAAAAAACCTTCAAAACAACGATTTACCCATTACATTTGAAGTGGAAAAACTCATAAAACATTTGAATCGAAAGTTTCCAGCTATTAAAATTGAAACGATTGACGAACGTTTTACCTCCAAAATAGCCAGTATGACGATAGCGAAGTCGGGGCTTCCAAAAAAGAAACGACAATCAAAAACACTCATTGATGAAATCAGTGCTGTTATTATTTTGCAAGATTATTTGATTCAAAAATCAAATGGAATAAGGTAACTTGCCGATAGTCTTTGGTGTGAGGTATATTAATTTAAATAAAAAATTTAAAGAAATAGTTTTTATACAAATAAATATTATATCTTTGCAGCCCTTAAAGAAAAATAAACTTTTTAATTTATTAATTATGTACGCAATTGTAGAAATAGCAGGGCAACAATTTAAAGTTAGCAAAGACCAGCGAATTTTCGTACATCAATTACAAGGTAACGAAGGAGATAAAGTAGAATTCTCTAACGTACTTTTAGTTGATCAAGACGGTAAAATTTCTGTTGGCGCCCCAGCTGTAGCAGGTGCATCTGTCACCGCAAAAATCGAAAGACACCTTAAAGGTGATAAAGTAATCGTTTTCAAAAAGAAAAGAAGAAAAGGTTACCAAAAATCAAACGGTCACCGTCAACGTTTTACAGAAATCACTATTTCTAGTATTACGGTAGGTGCTAAAACAAAAGCTAAAAAAGAAGATTCAGCTGAAGCTGCTGAGTAATAATAATATTTAAATAACCCTTCCTAAAAACTAAAATAGTATGGCACATAAGAAAGGAGTCGGTAGTTCTAAAAACGGTCGTGAGTCTCATTCAAAAAGATTAGGTGTAAAAATATTTGGTGGTCAATTAGCAATTGCTGGTAACATCATTATTCGCCAAAGAGGAACAGTTCACAATCCAGGTACAAACGTTGGTATTGGAAAAGATCATACTCTTTTCGCACTTACTGATGGAATCGTACAATTTAGAAAAAAAGCGAACAATAAATCTTACGTTTCAGTAGAGCCTCTTACAGAAGCATAATCGCTGAAATTAAATCATTTTAAAGAAACCCTTTCATAATTATATGGAAGGGTTTTTTTTGTTATTTTTACCCTCAAAAATGTAAAATTCTTAAAAAATGTTTTCAATAGCTAAACGAATCACGGATTCGAAAATCTTTCAAAACTTTATTATAGGTGTAATTATATTTGCAGGAGTTTTGGTTGGTGCTGAAACATATAAAGCATTTGGAACTGAAAATCACACCATTTTGCATATCCTAGACAAAATTGTTCTTTGGATATTTGTGTTAGAAATTGTTTTAAAAATGGCTTCCGAAGGCAGCAAACCTTGGAACTATTTTAAAGATGGTTGGAATGTATTTGATTTCCTTATTGTTGCCGTTTGTTTCATTCCTTCTGAAGGAATTGACACCAGTTTTGTGGCAGTATTACGTTTAGCAAGAATATTAAGGGTGTTTAAATTGGTCACAGCTCTTCCTAAGCTGCAAATTATTATTGGGGCTTTATTGAAAAGTATTCCTTCTATGGGATATGTATTTTTACTTCTTGCATTGCACTTCTATATTTTTGGATGTATGGCAACTTTCTTTTATGGAGAAAATGACCCCTTTCATTTTGGTAACCTTCAAATGAGTATGTTATCCCTTTTTAGAGCAGTAACTATGGAAGGATGGTCTGAATTGATGTACATCAATATGTATGGAAGTGATTTGTATTATTCGCCCGAAGTAATGCAATATTTGGCTGACCAAGGTATTACTCCTGTTCCCCAAGCTTCACCTCTTGGAGCTGCCATCTACTTTGTTGCCTTCATTTTAACCGGTGGTATGATTGTACTGAATTTATTTATTGGTGTAATTATGTCGGGTATGGACGAAATGAAAGCTGAAGCTGAATTAGAACACAACGCAAAACTCGGTGATAAAATTCCGGTATATGAGGAAGTCCTTCAGTTACAAAAACAATTGCAAGATTTGAGTAATCATCTACTTACTTTAAGTAAAAAAATTGAATTAGAATCACAAAATAATAAGAAATAGAAATGTTAGAAGTAGCAAAAATTAGAACAGATAAAGACATCATTATCAATCGTTTAAAAAAACGAAACATTGATTTTACAGCGAAAATTGAAGAGATTATTTCATTAGATGATGAAAGAAAGGCTACTCAATATAAAATGGATGAGGAATTGGCAGAACAAAATCAATTAGCAAAAACTATTGGTGAATTATTTAAGACGGGTAATACCAATGAAGCCAATTTGTTAAAAGAAAAAGTTGTTGCTCTTAAAGAAAATTCTGCCCGTTTGAAAGATCAATTATCTTTAATTGAAGTACAAATTCAAGACTTATTGTATACCATACCGAATGCCCCACAAGAACGTGTTCCAGTCGGAAAAACGCCCGAAGAAAACATCACTGTGAGAACAGGTGGGACCATGCCTAATTTAAGTGATGACAAACTTCCTCATTGGGAATTGGCAAAAAAATATGATTTAATTGACTTTGAATTGGGTGTAAAAATAACGGGTGCAGGTTTCCCAGTATACAAAGGAAAAGGGGCTCGATTGCAACGTGCGCTTATCAATTTCTTTTTAGATGAAGCCGAAAAAGCGGGTTACACTGAAATTATGCCTCCCCTTGTAGTTAATCAAGCTTCTGGTATTGGCACAGGGCAATTACCCGATAAAGAAGGTCAAATGTATCATTGTGAAGTAGATGACCTTTATTTAATTCCTACAGCTGAGGTGCCGATTACCAACATTTATCGAGATGTTGTGTTGAATGACACTGATTTTCCTATTAAAAACGCAGGCTACACGCCTTGTTTTAGAAGAGAAGCCGGTTCTTATGGTGCACACGTAAGAGGATTAAATAGATTGCACCAATTTGATAAAGTTGAAATTGTTCAAATAAGTCACCCTAATACTAGCAATGTTATTTTGGACGAAATGGTAGCTCATGTAGAAGGTTTACTGAATAAACTAGAATTACCTTATAGGGTTTTATTATTATGTGGTGGTGATATGGGATTTGCTTCTTCTATTACATTTGATATGGAAGTTTTTTCTGCTGCACAAGAAAAATGGTTAGAGGTAAGTTCTATAAGTAATTTTGAAACTTTTCAGGCAAATCGATTAAAACTAAGATTTAAAGAAGGAGCCAATAAACCAGCCTTAGCACACACTTTGAATGGTTCTGCTTTAGCTTTACCAAGAATTTTAGCTTCTATTTTAGAGAATAATCAAACAAAAGATGGCATCGTGATTCCAAAAGTTTTAGTACCTTTCACAGGATTTGAAAAAATTTAATTGAATTTACGAATTATGAGAGTTTATAATAAACGTTTATTAATCCTATTGGTTTTACCTGCTTTACTTTTTGTTGCCTGTACACACAAGTTTCAGAAGGAACTTGAGGAGGTGGAGCAAATGCAAATTAAAGTACAAGGAGTTAAGGATACATTTGAAACCATAAACCCTAATAAAATTGATGAAGCTTTTGCTGAATACAATATGCTAATGGCTCAAATAAAGCAATTTTTTGTCCCTGATTCAATAACACACGAACAAAGTATGTTAATTGACAATTATAAAGGAATAAAAAAAGGAGCCCAATCATTCAAAGGTGATTATGGAAATTTAAAAAATAACCTATCACTTTTGGAAACGCAATTGGAAAAATTGAAAAGTGATTTTGAAAATAATGCTATCGCTCCTGAAAACTGCGAAACTTTTTTGAACCATGAGCGTAACAATGTTGAGTTAATTCAAAAAAACTTAGGCACTTTAGTTTTCAATTATGAATTCGTGCTAACCGCACAAGATTCATTAGCTCCTAAAATAAAATCGTTCTTATTTAAAGATGTTCAATAAATTCATTAAAATAGTTGTTCTCTTTGTCTCTTTACTAGGGTCATCCTTACTCCATTTATATGCACAAGATATTGATGAAAGGTTGGCTTTTCAATATTATTCAGCGGGTGATTATGAAAAAGCGGTACTTTATTTTGAAAAAATTTTTCCAACTAAAAATACATTTGAAATATCCGAGCCTTATTTTAACACCCTCATTGCTCTTAATAGACCAAAGGATGCTGAAAAAATTGTAAGGAAACAACTTAAAAGTTATCCTACGGAACTTAAATTTTACATTCTTATTGGTCAATCCCTTGAAAAGCAAGAAAAGAAAGACAAAGCAAATGATGAGTATGAAACGGCTATTAGTCGTATTTCAAAAACTACAAGTTACAATGACATCAATAATTTAGCTTCCTATTTTCAAAAATTTAACTTAAATGAATTTGCTATAAAAACGTATCAAGCAGCTAATACGGCCTACAACAACCCAACATTATACAATGCAAATATTGCTGTATTATATGGGCAAATGGGTAAAAATGAGTTAATGATTGAAACCTTTTTGGATATGCTAGAAACCAATGACAATTATTTCAATTCGGTTCAAAATCAATTAACCAATGCTATCGATTTTCAAACACCAAATGAAAAAGTTGACCTTCTTAAAAACACTCTTTTAAAACGTATTCAAGCCAATCCTAATAAACCCATTTACAATGAACTGTTGGCCTGGGTTTATCTATCTACAGGAAATTATAATGGTGCATTTACCCAATTAAAAGCTTTAGACAAAAAAGATGATAAAAACGGGGGCAGGATTATGAGTCTTGGAAATACTTGTTTAAATAACGAAAATTTCGATGTTGCCATAAAATGTTATGATTTCATCATAGAATTAGGTAATTCAGGAAGAAATTTTAACGCGGCAAAATCCAACCGATTAAAAGCGCTCAAATTGAAACTCACAAAAGGAGGGAATTTTTCACAAGAAGAGTTGATTGCACTTAAGAACAATTATGAACTTACATTAGAATCATTAGGTTGGAACGCCTATTCTATTTCTACAATACAAGACTTGGCGCAATTAGAAGCCTATTATTTAAACAACAGCACTAGAGGTATAGAGCTTTTAAATAACACGCTTAATTATGCTGGAATTGACGCTTTAAAACGTGCCGAAATTAAAGTTCAATTAGGAGATTTAAAAGTGATAAAAGGCGACATTTGGGATGCTTCACTTTTATTTATGCAAGTTGAAAAAGATTTCAAAGAAGATCCAATTGGACATGAAGCAAAATTTAAAGCTGCTAAAATATTTTATTATACAGGAAATTTTGAATGGGCACAAGCTCAATTGGATGTTCTCAAAGCATCAACTTCAAAGTTGATTTCTAATGATGCTATGCAATTATCCATGACCATATCTGATAACTACAATATGGATACTACTCAAGTTACTATGATGTTATTTGCACGTGCAGATTTACTCATACAACAGCACCAATACGAAAGGGCAAATGAGACCTTTGATAGCATCAATAAAATGTTCCCGATTCATTCTCTAAATGATGAAATATTAATGAAAAGAGCAGAAATTTCTGCATCCAAACAAAAATTTGAAGAGGCGATACAATTACTTGAAGAACTCGTTTTGAAATATGGTAATGATTTATTGGCTGATGATGCCATTTATCGAATCGCACAGATTTATGAATATAATTTATTGAACACCGAAAAGGCTGCTGAATTTTACAAAAAAATTGTTTTTGATTATAAAGGGAGTTTATACGGAGTTGAGGCCAGAGAAAAATTCAGAAAATACAACACTTCTTCCGAAGGTCCCAAAATCATCAAATAACATACCTATCGACTTTTGCCAAATTTAGATTACTCGAATCTTAAATTTATAGGTAGCATTTTGAGCAAAATCATTTAAAATCCATAACCGAATTTTTGCCATACTTTTTGTGAGGTTGTATCGACACACCGACTAATGTATACTTTGCATCTAGCATTATTTTCCTATGTCCTAAATTTTTAACGCCCTCATCAACTAACAATTGATAAATATGATAAAATCCTTCATCTTTAGCATTATAACTACAACATTCGGCTGAAAAACCATATTTACATTTTTTCCTTTTGTGACCAATTAAACCCTTAACACCAGCCTCTTTTGCCCAGCATAATGCTAATTCATACATTGTTTTGTCTGGCTGAAGTACTCCTATGGGTTTCATTTTCTTTAAATGGCTCATCAACGATTTTACATAACTATTTGATTTATATTTAGAGCCATATTTAACATTCGAATAAAAAACTACCACTTCATAAAACTTAGCAGGATTGATCCGTGCCAAATTCAACCAAATCACCATATTTTTCTCTTCTTCTGTAAAATACTCAATCGAATTGACCGTATTTGCGGTGTTGATTTCACTCTCTGAAAAATAATCTTTCATTTCAGGGTACTGCGCACAAAATGATGAGATTAATAATAAGAAACTAAAACATAAAATAAATCTATTTATCATAATTACGGTATAACTCTTTTATTTAATAAAGTAACTTATTTATTGTTCATTAGCATGTTTTCAAAAACACTTGAGACACTATTTTTAGAGAGCATTTCTTTAATATTAAAGGCAATTCTTTCAAAATTGAACGTATTTTTTTCTAATATTATTTGTTCCATTTTTGCTGTCAACTCTTTTACATTATTAACCTCCACCAAATATCCATTTTGCGCAGGTACAATAAATTGTTCAGGACCACCACAACGAGTTGAAATCACAGGGACTCCGCTTAATAAAGCTTCAGCTGTAACCATTGAGTAGGTTTCAAAATAGCTGTTTACAATTACCGTATCAATGGTTGGTAAAATCTCTAACACCTCTTGATTAGATTTCCTACCAAAAAACCTTACGTGATCAAATAAGCCCAATAAATTAATTTGATTTTCTAAATCACCTTTACACTCGCCATCACCAATAATAATTAATTGTGAAAGCAATAATGGATGTAGGATTCTAAAATCATTATAAGCAGCAATTATTCCCGAAATATTCTTAACTTCATCTACTAAATCAGCTATTACTCCAAAAGTAAAAACCTCATTAAATGCCACTTTTATCGATTTGTTTTCTATAACATTAGATACAATACTTATGTCTTGTGTAACGCCCTTTTCTATTAACGATTTTTTTAAAGAGCTTCCCACAACAAAAATATGACGGCATTTATTCATTCTTTTAAGAATTGAATTCCTTGTGAAAAAAGGTATTTTATCAAATCTTCAATCTATAAATCCAGACCAGTGTTCAGATAAAAAAACAGGTTTTGAAGGGTAAAATTTATGCGCAATCCATAACGAAACTTCGGCAACATGACACATAACATAATCAGGAGATTTAGTCATTTTCATGACCTCCTCAATTCCCTTTCTAATGGCTTTTTGTCTGGTTCTTAGAGATAAATACTTATGCGTTGTATTCTCTGAATACAACACTATAATTTCGGTTGAATGTTTGTTTTTTTTAACCTCTATTTCAATTGTTTTTGATTTATAATTATGAACAGGAATAAGAGCTAAAACGATATTTTCTGAAAAGCCAAAGCCTTTTTCTATATGTTTTTGAATAAAAACGCCTAATTGCTCATCAAACTTATTAGGATACCAAGTAGTAATGTGCAATATGACAGGTTTTATACCCATAGATTAACAAAAAGCTTTGAATACAAAATTAAGCTAATAAATTAGTTTTTCAGGCAACTTTATAAAAAATACTTACGTCTTTAAGAATATAAAATTAACGATTTAGTAACAAGCGTTTAATTTTTTAATAACTTTGATACTTAATTATGAAAATCAACCAATGATTAATTTTTACACTTTTTGGAAAAAACTATTAGTTGCGATACTCATTGTTTTTTCTTTTCAATCAAAACATGCTCAAGTAGTTATCAATGAATATTCTGGCGCTAATGTTTCCCAACATACGGATGGATTTGGCGTTTATGAAGATTGGTTCGAATTATATAATGGCACTGGCGCACCTGTTGATTTAACGGGATGGTACTTATCGGACAAACCCAACAATCCTCAAAAATTCATGATTCCATCGGGTATCGTACCTGCAAATGGTTATATATTGGTGTATTGTTCAGGGAGAGCACAAACATTAAGTGGAGCCATTCACACCAATTTCAAACTTACACAAACTCAACCAGAAAGTATCTTATTATCTAACACTGCTGGATCATTAGTTGATGAAATTCAAATGATTCCTTGTCAAACCAATCATTCAAGAGGTAGAACTACAAATGGAGCTTCAACTTGGTCATTATTTACATCTCCTACTCAAAATGCAGCGAATACTGGAGCTAAAAATGAATACGCACAAACACCTGTTTTTGACGTAACTCCAGGAATTTTATCTGGCCCTGTTTCTTTAGGATTGTCAGTAACTCAACCGGGTCTTTCAATTCGATACACACTTGATGGTTCAACTCCAACTGCAGCTTCTACTCTATTCACCACACCCATTAATATTACGGCTAATACCGTTGTAAGAGCGCGCTCATTTTCAACAGATCCTAATACACCAGCTAGTTTTGTAGAAACCAATACGTATTTAATAAATGTAACGCATACAGTTCCAATCCTTTGTATTACAGGTGACGAAGTAAAAGCTTTGGCTGAAAATACCGCACCTAATGCATTTTCGGACAATTTTGATGGATCAATCGAAATGTTTACAGCACAAGGAGTTTTGATTGATGAAGGTATGGGATTTTATAATAAGCATGGAAATGATAGTTGGTCTTATCCACAGAGAGGTCTAGATTTTGCCATGCGCGATCAATACGGTTATAACTTTGCTATTCAACATCAGATTTTTAGAGGAAAATCTCGTGATGAGTTTTCACGATTAATCCTAAAAGCAGCGGCAAGTGATAACTATCCATTTGAAAATGGTGGTGCCCATATTCGTGATGCCTATGTGCAATCGTTGTCTCAGGTTGGTCAATTAAAATTAGACGAACGTAGCTATGAACCTTGTGTAATGTACGTAGATGGTCAATATTGGGGAGTTTATGAAATGCGAGAAAAAGTAGATGATAATGACTTCTTGGAATATTATAATGATCAAAAGGAATTGTATGACCAAAGTCCAACTAATGTTCAATTTCTCAAAACATGGGGAGGTACTTGGTCGGAATTTGGCGGGGCTCAATCTCAAACAGATTGGGACAATTTAAAAAACTTCATATTAACCAACGATATGACTATCGCGGCTAATTTTGATTATGTGGATAGTTTATATAATTGGGAAAGTTTGGTGGATTACTTTGTTTTGAATAGCTACATAGTGAGTCAAGATTGGTTAAATTGGAACACTGCTCAATGGAGAGGTCTCAATCCACTTGGAGATAAGAAAAAATGGCGTTATACTCTTTGGGATATGGATGCCTGTTTTGGGCATTATGTAAATTATACTGGTATACCAGATACCAGTCCAAACGCTGATCCTTGCAATGCCGAAAATTTACCTGACCCAGGAGGTCAAGGACATACAGAAATGTTGAGTAAACTTATGGACAATGCTATTGTAAATCAATATTATATATCTCGCTACATAGATTTATCTAACTCGTTATTCAAATGTGAAACGATGATTGGACATTTAGACAGTTTAGTAGCATTGATTGAACCCGAAATGGCTCAACACTGCGCCCGTTGGGGTGGTACCGTTGCAGAATGGCAAGATAACGTTCAAGATATTAGAGATTTTATTAATGCTCGTTGTGCCAATTTAGGAACGGGTTTAATTGATTGTTATAATTTATCTGGACCTTACGAAATCATTTTTGAAGTAGAGCCGGTAAATTCAGGTCATATTAAAGTGAATTCCTTGAATTTAGCAAACGAAAGTTACCCGTTTATTGGAACCTATTTTGGTGGAATCGATATACTCTTGGAGGCCACTCCCTTAACCGGGTATAATTTCTTATACTGGGAATTATTAGATCCAGTAGATCCAAATACCGATTCTGCTGAAGTAAAATTCCAAGCCACACAGCCACAAACTGTAATAGCTCATTTTGGTACAGATGGTGAAGTACCGCCACCCAATTATGAAGGTGTTTTTATTCCAACTGGATTTTCACCAAATAATGACGGACAAAATGACTTTTTACAATTATTTGTTGGAAAGGATGTAGCTACTTTCAATTTTACTGTATACAATAGATGGGGACAACTTATTTTTGAAACCAACAGTGTTACCAATATTTGGGACGGAAGTTTCAACAACACAATGCTCAACAGTGGTGTATTTGTTTATCAAATAGATATAAAATTTACCAATGGTAAAAAAGAAAGAAGAGCCGGAAACATAACCTTGATAAGATGATGAAAGCAATTGTACTTATAGCATCATTTGCTGCAATCCATACGGTTGCACTTGGACAAGATATACATTTTGTACAATCTAATATGACCCCTCAGTTATTGAACCCTGCTTCGGCTGGGGTTTTTGATGGTTGGGAACGAGTAACTGTAAGCCATCGTCAACAGTGGTTAACATTAGGTGGTCCTTATGTTACCTCTCAAGTTTCGGCTGATTTAAATTTTTTCAGACAACAAGGAAACAAACAAAAAGCCTATTTAGGTGTTGGAATCAATTTTTTCAACGATATTGCTGGAGATGCCAAAATGGGAACAAACCAATTCGCACTTTCCTTATCTGGTGTTGTTACCGTGGTTGAGAATCATTCCTTTTCAGGTGGGCTGCAACTAGGCGGTGGACAACGCAGTGCTCAATTAAACAATCTAACTTGGGGAAATCAATTTAATGGAACAGGTTTCGATAATTCAATTAATGCCAATGAAACCAACAGTTCAACTTCCTTTTTTTATCCTGATTTAGGAGCGGGTATATACTATAACTTTGACAATTTAAGATCTACTCTTTCTAGAAAAGAAAAACAATCTGTGTATGCTGGTGTAAGTTATTTCCATTTAAACAGTCCGAAATTGAAATTTTATAATGGTGCTTCAGACGAACTGACTAAAAAATTGGTCGTTATGGCAGGTGCCGAATTAGATATTCCCAATACCAAATTTGTAATTGCTCCTAGTATTGTTTATTTTAACCAATCCCCTTCAGAAGAAATATTAGGAACTCTATTAGGGAAATATAGAATAAAAGAAGGAACAAAGTATACTGGAATCTATAACAACGTCTATGGTACTTTTGGTTTTAGTTATCGTAATAAAGATGCTATAGCTCCAACGTTAGGTATGGAAATGGGCTCTATTAAGTTTATGCTTTCTTATGAATTCAACATTTCTAAACTCCAATTAACTTCACGAAGTCAGGGTGGGTTTGAAGTAGCCTTTCAATGGCATAACTTCCAAAATGCTTTATTCCAAGGAAGAAGAGTTAAAGGATTTAAGAAACCTGGAGGACTGTAACTACCAAGTTGTAGTCCAAATTGAAAACAAGGTTATTATATAAAAGCCACTTATTAGTATTACTAAAAGGTTAATTCGCTGCAAAGTTAATTGATGTTCGTTCGGCTTTATTAGATTTAAAAATCGAGTGTCATCAACCAAATCGTTGAGTTTATTATTATTCTCATTTTTATCATAGGTAGCCAATTGCCCTTCAAGTTTTTTCATAAAAAGATACGCAAATAAACCAACGATGGGTAAAATAAACCAAGAAGGATTTATATCGATTGGAATTATGGTGAGTAGGGTTGCTATTAAAGAATATCCATATACTTTTTGAATATTGGAAACAAGGAGCTTTTGTCTAAGTATAAACAACCCTAATAACGCCCAAGAAACTAAACTTACATATGAAATAATAGCCACAAAATTTATGTTTAATTCCATCAAAACATCCTTTAATACTATAAATGGAAGTAATACTAAAAACCAACTTTTGTTTGATTGAAAACTTTTTGTGAAAAAATAAATTGCTACTGCAGGAATGGCCAAGTAAATAAAAGGCAAAGGTACTATGAAGTCGCCTAATGTAAAAATATAAAAAACACCATATAAAATGTACGTGAGCAATACTCTAAATACTATTTTTTTTTCTTGTTCCATTTTATTCGGCCTTCATTTAACTTACCCAAATAGTTAAACTAGGAGTTTTTAACTTGTTGTTTTAATATTTCAATTGAGTCAACCATAATTTCTGTAACGATGCGTTCCAACTCTTTATTGTTGGTGCTGTAATTTACGGTATCCACCAAAACATCGAAAGACTTTGTAACCAATTCATGAGTTTGAACATCTGACAAATCTTGCATCACTTTATCCACTATACTACTCGTAATATCTGCTACAGATGAAGATAGTGCCTTCGAAATTTGTTTTCCAAATAAAGGAACCATTTCCAAACGTTGCATATCAGCATTTCCTTTTACGGCTTCCGATATTGCTTTTTCTAAATAGACTCTTAGTTCATCTTTATGATTGACATAAATCTCCTTTACGGCATATTGAATTCTAGAAGCTATCCATATTTCCAAAAGCTCTCTTTTAGGCACTACCACCTCATTCACAATTCTTTGAACCGTTTCATCTCCACTTTTTACTTCTTTTTGTATTTGAGACAACACATTTACGGAAACTCGATCAGTAAGAAAATCAATAAATTTGCGAATATTCTTATCTACTATTCTATACCACCAAGTATCGGTAATATCTATTATACCTTTTTTTTGCAAACGAATAATTAACGATACTATTCTGAATAATCTCAAAAACCTAAACGAACCAAATGGAATACACCCAACAATGTCATACCAATAAACGACAACAAATGTGAGCCAATGATCAAAAGTCTTCTTAAATATGGCTACAATCCATCTCAAAAGAAACTCAGCTAAAAAAATGATAACAAAACCCAAATCATATAACAAAAAATCAGGATGGACTTTTTGTGCGTAAAAATCGTGAAACGTGGGTAATACATCTTTAATAAAATTCTTAAAAAACTGAGCTGTAAATGAAAAATCAAAAACCATCCACAATAAATTAGCCACAATAAGTACTAACATAATGATATCCAGAGTGAGCCAAAATCCTGTTTGGTTTACGCCTACTTTTTTAAAATTAATCTTCATAAAGTGCCAAAATTAGAGTGCTATTTTTTGTGTTACTTTTCATTATCAAAGACAAAATTATGTTAAAAATTTGTTACACGCGTAACTTTTATATTACAGTACGTTATAATGGTTGTAACTGATGATCACCGGAGCGTTTGGTTTCACTTCGATTAAGATCTGGTTATTTCTGTAAGGTGGGGAAAACCGGCTCGGGATGAGTCGGTTTTCTTTTTTATACCTATCTCAATCTTGTTTTTTATGTATTTTTGCTTCAGATTGACTTGAACCAATGAAACAGCACTCCCTTTTTATACTTATTACTTTTATCTATACTTGTTTGTGGAATTCAACCAACTACAGCCAAACATTTCAATTACTACCGAAAGCAGATATGCCCACTCAAATAAGTAATAACGCAGTAACTTATGGGTATAAAAACGGTTTACCCTATTTATTTTCATTTGCAGGAATTGATAATACAAAACTATTTAGTGGAATTTCTCTTCAATCTTTTGCTTATGATATTACTAATAATAGTTGGAGTTTATTACCCAACTTGCCTGATACGATGGGCAAAATAGCTGCATCAGCAAGTACCATCAATAATAAAATTTATATTGTTGGCGGCTATCATGTACTTTCTAATGGCAATGAAGTAACCAGCAATAAAGTGCATATTTTTGACCCCGAAACCTCCTCTTTTTTATCGGATGGCCAAAATATACCTACACCCATTGATGATCAAGTGCAATGTGTATGGAGAGATAGTTTACTTTACTGTATTACGGGGTGGAGTAATTCTGGGAATGTTCCGAATACACAAATTTACAATCCTACTTTAAACTCTTGGCAGGTAGGCACCTCCGTTCCTAACAACAACACATATAAGTGTTTTGGTGGTTCAGGAACTATTGTTGGAGACACCATTTATTATTATGGTGGTGCTAGCGGAGGTTTTAATTTTCCAGCTGTAAATTTCCTCAGGAAGGGTGTTATTAACCCTTTAAATCCCACCGAAATTAATTGGTCAAATCCTATTAATATTATTGGATATACCGGCTACAGAACAGCGGCTTTGACTGATTCATTTAATTTTGTTTATTTTATTGGAGGCTCTTCAAAGTCCTATAATTACAATGGTCTTGCGTATAGCAACAATGCTGGAGTTGAACCCAATGAAACGATAATTACCCTTTCACCAACTTCACTCAATTGGCAAACTGATTTAGTACCCAATTTACCCATGGATTTGAGAGGAATAGCACAATTAGAAAATGGACGTTGTTTTATAGCAGGAGGTATGGAGTCCAATCAACAAGTAAGCTCTAAAACCTGGGAATTGGTAATTGAGAATACCTCAACTATTGAAAAAATAAAAGGTGAACAAATTGAAATTTATCCTAATCCAAGTAATGGAATCCTATTTTTTAAATGGCCTTCAAACCACTCTAATTTGGAGACTATTTTCTTTGAAGTGTATTCAAACGTTGGTCAATTAATTGAAAGTTTTATAGTGCAAAGAGAAAATCCTTCGGTTGATCTTGGTCATTTGATTGCTGGAATGTACACCATGCGCTTCGTTTCGTCAAAACAATTCAAAAATATGCCATTTATCATAATTGATTGATGAAATAATTATCACCTTTGTACTTTAATTAGAACTTGCGAAATATGTCAAATCATTCAAAAATAATCCTTTCACTACTTTTTTTAGGATTTTTTAGTTCATCTTATTGGGGTAACCAGCTTCCCAATTCGGACAGTTCATCTACACGAAAAAAACAAAACTTTTATTTGTATTGGGGTTACAACAGAAGCGCATATACTACAAGTGACTTGAGAATGGTAGGTAAAGGATATGATTACACCTTATATGATGTTAGAGCCAAAGATAAACCCGAAGAATTTGACCCAAAAGTTTATTTCAACATTGCCAAAATAAGTATTCCCCAATTTAATATTAGAGGAGGTTGGGCCATCAATGATCGTTTATGGCTTTCGGGAGGATATGACCATATGAAATATGTAGTTAGAAATGACCAAACAGTAAAAATTTCAGGTACTATTGATTCTTCAGCTTCGATTCAATATGCTGGCACCTATAATCAAAATGATATTGAAATTAAAGGTGATTTTTTAGCTTTTGAACATACCGATGGACTTAATTTTATTTCCTTTGATTTAGATTATGTTAGTCCATTATGGCAAAGTAACAATGAAAAATTAAAATTGGAACACCACATTGGCTTATCAACAGGGGTATTATTCCCTAGAACGGATGTACGAATTTTTGATGTAAAAGGCCCTAATATATGGAATTTGGCTGGTATAGGTATTGCTGTAAAAAGTCAATTACGATTTTACATTTACAACCATTTTTTTATAGATGCTGTTGCTAAAGCAGGACGGATTAACTTGCCGAAAATTCAAACTACGGGCATTGAAGGTGATTGGGCACAACAAAAGTTTTCGTTTATTGAAGGTTTTTGGGCAATTGGTTATAGGTTTAGTATTTAAAGGCTAAATAAACTATTATCCTATTTAATATTTATCGAAAACAAATCATCATCTAAAGTAACGTTGGCCTCATTTTCACATCCTCCCGCACCAAAATCAAGTACTTGAGTGGTATTTTTATCATTTACAATTTCTACTTTTCCAATAGAAAAATAACTACACGACATATATCTCGTAATTTGTTTATTTAGAACATCATAAGTTGCACCGTTTCTATTTACAAAAACATTTTCGTCAGAGACTACCAAAACATTGTCATTTAGTTTTTCAAATTCAGCACCTAAGTCAATGGAATAATTTAAAAAAGCATCATACGAAATGTTATCTCCATCCACAGATATTGAAAAATTAGAAGTTGACACTGTGTATTCATTTACACCTATACGCGTTATGGCAACACTCCCATTTAATATTGAATTTCCTATTTTAAATTCATCAAAACTCATTCGAATATTTCCACCAGCAACGGAAGAATAGTTATAAACCGTACACAAAATCATTCCATCTTTTACAAAACCATCTTTGTCCAAACAATTGTCAAAATCTAATTCAAACACAATTGGTCCGTTACTTATAAGAGCCGTATCGCCCAAAACTAAATTAGCTGAGGCACAACAATTTAACGTATCTTCTTGATTCTTTAATACAGAATTGAAATACGCTTTTGTAGAAGTAATATGGATAAATAAAGGTAATATGGAAGACAAATCATTTTGATATAAGGCATAATCCTTAGAGACTTGTATATTTTTCTCTCGTTGTTTTTTACAACTGAAAAAAAAGACACTTATTACTAAAACAAAAATGACAACTCTCATTTTGCAAAGATATTACAAAAAAATGAATATAAAATTCAATTAATCATCAAATAAAAATAAGAAATTGGTTAAAAAAGCCGCTATCTTTGCAATAACAAAAACGAAATATTTTCATGCAACAAAAAGAGTGGTACGAAGAGTGGTTTGATTCGAAGTATTATCACATACTTTATCAACATAGAGATGACAGCGATGCCCAATTATTGATTGACAACTTGTATGACTATTTAGAATTAAAAAATAACGATTTTGTTGCAGATATAGCTTGTGGAAAGGGTCGTCATGCAATATTATTGAATCAAAAAAACTTACATGTAATTGGTACTGATTTATCTGAAAACAGTATCGAATTTGCCAAACAATTTGCAAATAAAACGCTACAATTTGAAGTGAATGATATGCGTAATCCTTTACCTTATCAATTTGACGTACTGTTTAATTTATTTACGAGTTTTGGTTATTTTAACTGCCATAATGAAAATTTGGCCGTACTCCATTCTTTTAAAAAGATGCTAAAACCAGAAGGATATTTTGTAATTGACTTTTTTAACGCTAATAAAGTAGCCTCTTCATTAATTCAAAATGAGAGTATTATAGTACAAAATATTCAATTCAATTTGACCCGTTCTATCAGAAATGAATGTATTGTAAAAGAAATTGATTTTTGTGTAAACGAAAAAAAATACCACTTTGAAGAGCGTGTTCAACTCTTAACTCTTCAAAATTTTGAACAACTTTTTGAATGGGCATCCATGGAAATTAAAGCCGTTTTTGGGAATTATGAATTGGAACCGTTTGATGAAAATTCAAGTGATCGTTTGATTCTGATTGGTAAACACAAAAGTCAAAAACAATAATGGTTGTTTGATTAAATGGTTTAAAAATCACCTTATTTTCTATTCGATTGTTAAAATGTAGCCGTTATATTTGTTAATGATTCATTTCTTTCTGTTACCTTTGTAGTAAGAATTAACGCAAAAGCATAGTTCATGAGAGAAAGTTTTGATGACGAAGACGACAACGAAGATTTAGGCTACTCCCCAGTTGAAAAGTATGAACAAATGCTTTCAAATAACGAATTTGCATATTTTGATGTTGAAGAATTAGAACATATTGTAGAGTATTACCTTGATAATGAAGAATACCATAAGGCTTTAGAAGCTTGTGATTTTGGATTGAATCAACATAATGATGATGCTTCTTTACTTATTCTTAAAAGTGAAATTTACTTAGACTTAGATCAATCGAAAAAAGCATTAGAAGTGCTTCAAAAAACGATTTCACAAAACCCATTCAATCCTGATGTTTACATTGCAACAGGGAGTTTATATTCTCGACTAAAAAGTCCCAAAGAAGCTATTTACTATTACGAAAAAGCTTTGTCTTTATTGGAAGAAGATGAAAAAGAAGAAGTATTGTTGGATATTGCTTTTGAATATCAAAATTCACGGCAATTTGATTTAGCATTAAAATATCTTCAAGAATCATTAAGCATCAATCCTCAAAATGAAACAGCCATGTTTGAAATTGGATTGTGCTACAGTGAACTGGATAGAGACGATGAATCCGTAAATTACTTTAACCAATATTTAGATGAAAATCCCTATTCCTATATTGGTTGGTTTAATTTAGCCAATAGTTATATGAAAAAATTGGATTACGACAACGCTATTTTTGCCTTTGATTACAGCATTGTTGTGAACGAATTTTTTCCTGCTGCCTATTATGGTAAAGCAAATGGATACATCCAAAAAGAGGAATATACAAAAGCTATTGAAGTCTTGAATGAAACTTTTGGATTGGAACAGCCGCATTCATTTGTATATTGCACCATTGGTGAGTGTTATGAAAAAATGGGCGAATTGAATAAATCGCTTTCATTTTATGAAAAAAGTATCGAAATTGACAAAACTTATGGAGATGCTTGGGTAGGTCTAGGGGTTGTTTACAAATTGAAAGGAGACCTTCAAAAATCGCTCAAACATATAGAAAAAGCACTTCGAATTGAAGCCGACAATACCGATTATCTTAGTTTAAAAGCTGAGGTATTAGCCGAATTAGGAATGGCAGATGATGCATTAGATGTTTATCGAAAAATCATTATGATAGACAAATATGATGATGATGCGTGGTTTAATTTTGCTGAAGTATTAATTGAACAAAAATTATTAGGTGACGCCATTGACATTTTGGAATTAGGTTACGAACATACCCAATCGGATGAGCTCTTTTTTAGAATGTGCGCCTTATATTTTGAGATGGAAGATGTAGAACTTGGATTGATAGAACTTGAAAAAGGCATTGAAAAGCATAAAGGTAATGTTTTAAAATTTGTAGAATATTATCCTGAATATGCCAAAAACAAAAAATTAAAAACACTTATTAAAAAATACTTATAGTATATGAATTTTGAATTATCACACATACCTGAAAGACCGGTAAAACCTAGAAATGCTGGAATCACTATGATGATGGATAAAGGAATGAGTTTACGTGAAACTGAACATTTTATCGAATCATCGGCTCATCTTACCGATTTAGTTAAATTTGGTTTTGGAACTTCTTATATGAGTAACCATCTAAAAGAAAAAATTGAATTATACAAAAAGGCAGGTGTAAGACCTTACTTAGGGGGAACATTATTTGAAGCCTTCATTGTAAGAAACAATTTTAAGGGATACGTAAAACTAGTTACTGAATTAGGATTAGATTTAGTCGAAGTATCGGATGGATCAATAGTGCTTGATCACAATGAAAAATGTGATTACATTAAAAAACTGTCAAAAAACTTTACAGTACTAAGCGAAGTGGGTAGTAAAGAAGCTGGAATATTAATCAGTCCAGCAAAATGGATTAAAATGATGACCAACGAATTAGAAGCAGGTACTTGGAAATTAATTGCTGAAGGAAGAGAAAGTGGATCTGTTGGAATATTTAGACCGAACGGAAGCCCTCACACCATGCTTGTAAATAAAATTATTTCTAAAATAAAACCTGAAGATATTCTTTGGGAAGCACCCGTTAAGAATCAACAAGTGTGGTTTATCAATTTGTTTGGTCCTAACGTGAATCTTGGAAATATTGCTCCTTATGATGTTATATCTTTAGAATGTTTACGTTTAGGTTTGAGAGGTGACACCTTTTTCAATTATCTACCAAAAAATATTGTAGAAGCTAAAAAACAAAAAGTAAACTCGTAAATGGCTGAATTGTATAAAACCAAAACACCCATCCAATATGCATTACTTTCTTTGAAAGGTATGGCCATGGGTGCGGCTGATGTTGTTCCAGGTGTTTCGGGAGGTACCATAGCTTTCATAACAGGTATTTATGATGAGCTTTTGGGCAGTATTAACAACATCAATTTTCAAGCACTAAAAACATTGAAATCTGAAGGAGTTAAGGCATTTTGGAAACACATAAATGGTAATTTCCTGGTTTTTCTTCTTTTAGGAATTGGGTTAAGTATTGCTTCATTGGCAAAACTCATATCCTATTTAATGGATGAACATGCCATTGGATTATGGAGTTTCTTTTTTGGTTTGGTAACAGCCAGTATTTTTTATGTTGCCCAACAAGTATCTAAATGGAATGTTCTTAATGTGATTGGTTTTATTTTAGGTGCATTTTTCGCCTATTTAATAACCGAAATTCCTCCATTACAGCAATCTGGTGAACTTTGGTTTATATTTGTTTCAGGGTTAATAGCCATTTGCGCTATGATATTGCCGGGTATTTCAGGTAGTTTCATTTTACTAATTTTAGGTTCTTATGAAATCATAATTAATGCAATAAAGTCAATAAACATTTCTATAATGGCTATTTTTGCAACGGGTTGTGTAATCGGTTTATTATCTTTTTCCAGAGTATTAAAATGGCTGTTAGATAAACACAGAAATAGTACAATCGCAGTATTATCGGGATTTTTATTGGGTTCATTAAATAAAATCTGGCCTTGGAAAATTAATGTCGGAGAAGCCTTATACACCCATTCTAATGGTAAAGAAGAGTTCATTACAAAAAATGTTTCCCCAATAGGTTTTGAAGGAGATAATCAGCTAATATTAGCCATTTCGTTATTCCTCGTAGGTTTTGTTTTGATTTTTGCAATGGAAATAATTGCCAAAAAATTAAATTCTTCACAATCTAAATCAACTAAATAGCACCAAAAAACACCAAAATGAATACAATAGGACTTTTGGGCAAACAATTGGGGCATTCGTTTTCAAAGGACTATTTTTCAAAAAAGTTTATCGAATTATCAATTGAAAATGAGTGGAGCTATGAAAACATAGAAATCGACTCATTGGATTCTCTGTTTGCCGTCATTCGTGAGCGTAAACTTATAGGTTTTAATGTTACCGTTCCTTATAAAATAGCCATTCTTCCTTTATTAAACGAATTGGATGATTCAGCCAAAGAAATTGGAGCAGTAAATACGGTTAAAGTTACCCATACTCCTGATGGAAATTTCACACTAAAAGGATACAATACAGATGCTTTCGGTTTTCACCAACTCATTAAACCCTTTTTAGAACTTCATCATGAAAGAGCACTTATTTTAGGAACAGGTGGTGCAAGTAAAGCGGTTCAATACATAATGAAACAATATGGTATTCCATTTTTACTAGTCAGCAGAACCCCAAAAAATAATCAAGAAATCAGTTGGGATACTATTAATGAGTATGTACTAAAGCATCATTTGGTCATCATCAACACCACACCAATTGGAATGTTCCCTAATATAAATGACTTTCCAAAAATTCCTTACCAGTTTTTGACAACCAAACATTTACTAATTGATTTAGTTTATAATCCACCAATTACTCAATTTTTAACTAAAGGTAAAGAGAATAACTCAGCTATTTTAGGTGGTCTAACTATGCTGCATCAACAAGCGGAGAAAGCTTGGAAAATCTTTAGGAACGAATACCAAAGATGATAGCTGCAAACACCTATAAAAACATTTGGAAAATTTCATTACCCATTATTTTAAGTGGAGTAGCGCAAAACATTGTCAATGTTACGGATACAGCATTTTTGGGTCAAGTGGGCGAAATTGAATTGGGAGCCGCTGGTAATGCAGGTATTTTTTATTATGTATTAGCACTAACAGGAATGGGATTTACCATTGGTAGCCAAATTGTTATTGGAAGAAGAAACGGAGAAGGGAAATTAGGTGAAATAGGGAATTTAATAGATCATACCCTCTATTTTGTTATTGCCATAGGAATAATAACTTTTGGAATATTTCAATTATTATCTCCACTTTTTTTTGAGTTAGTAATTCAATCAAAATCTATCTTAGAAGAAGCAGTTAAGTTTATCCAAGTGAGGTCATTTGGAATTATTTTCGCTTTTATCAATTTTGCTTTTATGGCATTTTTTGTTGGTATTACTAAAACTAAAGTACTAACATACGCTACTATACTTATGTGTTTGGTAAATGTAGTACTCGATTATGCACTCATATTTGGACATTGGGGATTTCCTAAAATGGGTGTTGAAGGAGCAGCTTTGGCAACAGTAATATCAGAAGCTACTACTACCCTATTTTATATTGTTTATATAAAACGTAATAAACTTGCTGAAGCTTATAATCTATTTCATTTCAAGGTTTTCGATAGCAAACTTATAAAAACAATGATGTCTATCTCCTGGCCAATAATGTTGCAAAACTTTATGTCCATTGGTTCGTGGTTTGCTTTTTTTATGATCATTGAAAAAATGGGAGAAG
Organism: uncultured Flavobacteriales bacterium; assembly: GCA_964419055.1. Lineage (GTDB taxonomy): Bacteria > Bacteroidota > Bacteroidia > Flavobacteriales_D > Parvicellaceae > CAYQNU01. The sequence goes on from CAYQNU010000015.1 coordinate 107,535, forward strand.
AAGAACTAGCTGTTTCCCATATTATAAGAAGTATCTATATGGTACTCATGATTCCTTTGTTCGGATTCAGCAACGCTACAAATACGTTAGTCAGCAATTATATTGGTGCTGGAAGACAAACAGAGATTTTAAATTTAATAGGCAAAATCAGTTTATTGAGTTTGATTTGCACTCTTGTAGCGGTTCAAGCAAATATCTTTTTTCCCTATGAAATTATTGGATTTTACACTACTAAAACTTCCATTATTGAATCAACATTTGACACCTTGCAAGTCATTAATTTCAGTATGTTTTTTTTCTGTTTAGCCTATATTGTCTTTAGTGGAGTAACAGGTACAGGAAACACAAAAATTTCACTCATAATTGAAGCAATTAACATTACCATTTATCTTTCCAGCGCATTTATTTTAGTAAATTATTTTGACCCTTCCATAGACCAAGTATGGTATTCTGAATTTATTTATTTTACTTTTTTAGGAATAATGTCCTTTTTTTACTTGCGATCTGGACATTGGAAAAAATTGGTGGTATAAAAAAAGCCTCGTAATTGAATAATTACGAGGCTTTATAATTAGGTTGTTATTGACTATTTATCAAATGAGCTAGGCCCTGTAGTTTTAACATTTACTTTGTCATTACCAGTTGATATCACTTTAAATTCTGTTCTACGATTTACAGCATGTTGCTCTTCTGTATATACTGGTTGGTTTTTACCTTCACAAGCACAGCCATTAATGATTTTATTCTCACCATATCCTTTTCCATAAATACGATCCGGATTGATAATACGTTCTTTAATGTATGCAGCTGAAGATTTTGCTCTTTTATCAGATAACGTTTCGTTATATTTAGCTGTACCTCTACAATCGGTGTGTGAACCAAGTTCGATCACCATATTTGGGTATTTGTTCATGATCTCTACTATTTTATCCAACTCCACAGCAGCATCTTTACGGATGTTGTATTTGTTGTAATCAAAATTAATTGGATTTATTTGAACCATTTCAGAAAGATCTTTAACCTCAGGATCCATTCCAAAATCCAATTTTACATGTACATCATATTGACCAGGTTTAACAAAATGTTCGTTATATGTCAACGTTTTTGTTAAATATCCTTCACGAATTAAAGTAAAATTATAACTTCCTTTATCGTTAATCTTTTTATCTGTTAAACCTTTTCTGTAATCACCTGTTTCAGGAGTTGATATTTCTACTTTTTCACCCGTAAAATTATCTACGATTATCAATTTAACTGCTTCTAATGGTTTTCCTGTTTTTTTGTCCGTCACTAATGCATATAATGATAATCCTGGATCTTTTTCAAGGATAACATCGGCAACAATTTCAAATTCAGTTGACGTTGAAGAAACAGTATTTTCACCATCAAAATATTTTTCTTTAACCCCTAATAATTTGAAGGTTTTATCGGGTTCAACAACGAATTTATATTTTCCGTCTTCAGTAGTTGTTACGGTTTGTAATACAGCACCAGCATCATCAAATAAATCAACCTTCACGTTTGCAAGTATATTACCTTCTTTATCTAAAGCGGTACCAATGATTTGTTTACCAAAATTAAATGGTTTCAATAGTTCAAAAGAATAAATATCGTCATCTCCTTTACCTCCGTCTCTATTTGAGGTAAAATATCCTTTACTCATTTTTTCATCCACAATTAATGCAAAATCGTCATATCTTGTATTCATTGGAGTTCCAGCATTTAATACCTTAACAAATTCACCATCTCCCATATCAGGTGATATATAGATGTCCAAACCTCCTAGACCAATATGTCCATTACTTGCGTAAAACAAGATACCTTGTTCCTCTTGATAGAAAGGAAACATTTCGTCTCCTTCCGTATTTACAGCATCGCCTAAATTTACCGCTTCACCCCAAGTACCATCATCTTTTTTGGCAATTCTGTAAATATCTACACCGCCAATTCCTCCTGGCATATCACTTGCAAAATACATAACTTTTCCATCAGCACTCAAACAAGGATGTCCACAAGAATACTCACTGTTATTTAATTTAAAGGCCTCCTCTTTTCCCCATTTACCTTTATCATCAACAGTTGCAAAATACAATTGTAATTTAACAGTTCCGTCCTCACTCTTCGTTTTTGGGTCATTGCGTGTAAATGCCATCAAAGTACCTTCTGCATTGAAAGACGCAGGTCCATCATGTAGTTTGGCATTTAAACTTTTATTCAACTGTTTTGGTTCTTTTAGCTGACCATTATCAATATCAGATGCATATAAATCTAAAAATGGAAGATTGTTCCAATTGTAACTTCTTTTCACACTTGATGCTCCACCACGTGTACTAGCAAATACTATTTGCTGTTTGAAATACGCTGGTCCAAAATCTTGGTTGTCTGTGTTTACGTCAAGAACATTAATTTTATAACGACCTTCATCTTTATGTAAATTAGATAGTTGATCCGAATTGCTTACATAACTAATTGCACGTTTATCATTTGGAGCTTTATCCTTGAATTTGTTCAAATAAACTATGCTTTCATCGTAATTTCCATTTAATCTCAATATTGAAGCATAATTAAAAATATCATTTGCTGTTGCATCTGAAGTATTGACAAATGCCTCATAGGCACTTTTGGCTTTGGCCACCTGATTGGTATTTCGGTAACTTTCAGCTAATCTTCTTTTACCTTCAATTGTCAATCCATCAACTTCAACATATTTTTCAATGGCAGCTGCAAATGAATATCGTTCAAAATATTTATCTCCTTTTATTTCTTTACCACTTTTTTGAGCTACTACTTGAAAACTTATAGCTAAAATAGTTGTAACGAACAGCACTAATCTTTTCATCTTTTTGTTTTGTTTTTGAAATCAAATATCGATTTTCTATTGGTTTATTAGTATTTAAAATGGATAATTAGAAATATCTTGGAGATCTAATTCTTCCTTTGTCTGCATATACAAAATCGTATCGTAACATTACTTCGTGTGAACCACCATTATAGGTAAATGTACGGTTAGTAAATGAGAAATCGTAGGCATATCCAAATCTTAATTGTGGAGAGAAATTATAGCCTAACAATAAACCAGCAGCATCGCCTGAACGATACATTGCTCCAATCTCTAATTTATCTTGAAAAATAAACATCCCTGTTAAATCTCCTTGAATAGGAGCTGCCTCTGTTACTTTTACAAAAGTTGTTGGTTTAAATTTGACTTTTCCACCTTCACTTAAATTAAATACAGTTCCTGCTATTAAAAAGTAGTGACGTTCTTCTTTTGCATTCTGAATGTTACTACTGTTAAAATCGTTTTCCAACAATTTTGGTGTAGAAACTCCTACATACCATTTAGTTGTGTAATAGTACATCCCAAAACCAAAATTTGGTAAAAAAGAACTTTGAATGTTTTGAGCAAAAGCAACATCATTTGGTTGATCAGTGTTTAAAGAAGATAAATTTCCTTGAACAAGGTTAGCACCCCCTTTAGCCCCAAATGCTAATTTTCCTTTTTCACTTACTTTAATTTTGTAGGCAAAATCAGCATAAAATGAGGTTACATTCATGGGTCCAATTCTATCGTTTACGATTGACATACCAATTCCTAATTTGTCACTCATCAATGGTGTGTGTAAGGTCAACGTTTGTGTAACTGGCGCTCCATCAAATCCAACCCATTGACTTCTATGTAATCCTGTTATTGTTAATGCATCACGGCTTCCTGCATACCCAGGATTTACAGCCAATGTATTGAATGCATAATGTGTATACATAGCATCTTGTTGAGCAGTTAGTGAGCTTAACGCCAATAAAGCTATACCAGAAATGATTATTTTTTTCATGTTTTCTGTTCTATTAATCTTTAAATTCTATTATCTATTTAAGAATATATATCCTTTTAAATATCTTTCACCTGTCGGAGCATCC
>CAYQNU010000016.1:0-94476 GCA_964419055.1 uncultured Flavobacteriales bacterium
TTGAGCAATATCCAAGAAGTTTTTTTTAAAAAAATCTATTTCACCCAACGGGTTTGTATTGTTTTTATTAGACGTTTCAGAAGTTGAGTATTCGGCTTATATTTTTACTATATGCTGTATTGTTATTTCTAATTGAATTCTTGGCTAAGTTTCATTAAAGGGAATTTCTTTAAGAATTCCAACACATCAAAATTTTAGTAGGGTAGTGCAGTTTGCTTTAGACAAAAAAAAAAATCCCGATTCATACAAATCGGGATTTTTTTAATTTATTGAGAAGTATAACTTATTCTTCTGTTTTTGGCTCTTCTGTAGCGTCTTCAGCAGTAGCAGTTGGTTCTTCAGAAACTTTTGTTTCTTCTACAATTTTAGCATCTTCCACTTTCGTTTCAGTAACTTTTTTTGCAGTGCTTCCACCTCTTCTTCTAGTTTTCTTCTTAGTATCAGTTCCACCCAATAATAATTCATTGAAATCTACCAATTCGATGATTGCCATTTCAGCGTTATCACCTTGACGGTTTGGTAATTTAATGATACGAGTGTATCCACCTGGACGATCCATTACTTTTGGAGCAACATCTCTGAATAATTCTGAAGCAGCCTCTTTACTTTTAAGATAGCTAAATACAACTCTTCTAGAGTGTGTTGTATCTGACTTAGACTTAGTCAACAATGGTTCAACGTACAATCTCAATGCTTTTGCTTTTGCTACTGTTGTTGTAATTCTCTTGTGTTGAATAAGTGAACAAGCCATATTGGAAAGCATAGCCTTTCTATGTGCGCTTTTTCTTCCCAAGTGATTTACTTTATTTCCGTGTCTCATTTTTGTTCGTATTTTATCAAAATTCGGTTACCCTAATCTTGAAAATATTATTCTTTATCTAATTTATACTTTGAAATATCCATTCCAAAGGTTAGTCCTTTTGCTTCAACTAAGTCTTCTAATTCAGTCAATGATTTTTTACCAAAGTTTCTGAATTTCAACATGTCGTTTTTATTGAAAGAAACCAGTTCACCTAACGTTTCAACGTCTGCAGCTTTCAAGCAATTTAATGCTCTTACTGACAAGTCCATATCCACTAATTTAGTTTTCAATAATTGTCTCATGTGTAATGAAGTCTCATCAAACTCTTCTGTTTCAGCTCTTTCTTGAGTATCTAATGTGATACGCTCGTCAGAGAATAACATAAAGTGGTGAATCAAAATCTTAGCAGCCTCTTTCAACGCTTCTTTTGAGTGAATAGAACCATCAGTCTGGATATCCAAAACTAATTTTTCATAATCTGTTTTTTGTTCTACACGGTAGTTATCGATAGAGTATTTTACATTTTTGATAGGTGTAAAAATAGAATCTACGAAAATAGTACCGATTGGAGCAGAAGAAGATTTGTGCTCTTCAGCTGGAACATATCCTCTACCTTTAACGATAGTTAATTCGATAGTAAGTTTCACAGAAGGCTCCATGTTACAGATTACTAAATCAGAATTTAACACTTGGAAAGAAGAAGTATATTTACCTATATCTCCAGCTGTGAATTTATCTTGACCAGAAATTTTTACTACTAATTTTTCAGAATCAGCATCTTCGATTTGTCTTTTAAAACGAACTTGTTTAAGGTTAAGAATAATTTCTGTAACATCTTCAACAACTCCTTTAATAGAAGCAAATTCGTGATCAACACCTTCGATGCGAACCGAAGAGATAGCAAAACCTTCTAATGAATTCAAAAGAATTCTACGAAGTGCGTTACCTATTGTGATACCGTAACCAGGTTCTAAAGGTCTGAATTCAAATTGACCATTAAAGTCATCTGAATCAATCATTATTACCTTGTCAGGTTTTTGGAAATCTAAAATTGCCATGATTTCAACTTAATTTAATTTATAAACTCATTATTTAGAGTACAACTCTACGATTAATTGTTCCTTGATATTTTCAGGAATCTGATCTCTTGAAGGAGTAGCTTTCACTTCACCAGATAATTGTTCAGCGTTGAACAACAACCATTCGTGAATTGATTTGTTTGTAGCTACTGCAGAAGAAACAATCGAAAGTGATTTAGATTTTTCTCTTACAGAAACAACATCACCTACTCTCAAAGTATATGAAGGAATGTTTACTAATTCTCCATTAACTAAAATATGTCTATGACTTACCAATTGTCTAGCTCCATTTCTAGAGTTAGCCAAACCTAAACGGTAAACAACGTTATCTAAACGTAATTCACACAATTGAAGTAAGATTTCACCAGTAATTCCTGATTTAGCATTTGCTTTTTTGAATATGTTAGAAAATTGTTTTTCTAAGATACCGTATGTGTATTTTGCTTTTTGTTTTTCAGCTAACTGAATTGCGTACTCTGATTGTTTACCTCTTCTTTTGTTAGGACCGTGCATCCCTGGAGGGTAATTTTTTTTCTCTAAAGCCTTGTCTGGGCCATAAATTGCTTCTCTAAATTTACGAGCAATCTTTGATTTTGGACCTGTATATCTTGCCATTTCTTTTTCTTATTACAATTACAACTAATTAAACTCTACGTTTTTTTGGTGGACGACAACCATTGTGTGGCATCGGAGTTACGTCAACTATTTCAGTAACTTCTATACCTGAATTATGGATGCTACGAATTGCAGATTCTCTACCTTGTCCTGGTCCTTTTACGAAAACTTTTACTTTTCTTAAACCATATTCGAAAGCTTCTTTAGAACAATCTTCAGCAGCTACTTGAGCAGCATAAGGAGTGTTTTTCTTAGAACCTCTAAAACCCATTTTACCAGCAGATGACCAAGAAATTACTTGTCCGCTAGCATTACAAAGTGAAATAATCAAATTGTTAAATGTTGACTGTACGTGGGCTTGACCTATTGGGTCAACTTTCACATTTTTTTTCTTTTTTGATGACTTTGCCATAATAATTCTATTTATTATTTAGTTGCTTTCTTTTTGTTAGCAACTGTTTTTCTTTTACCTTTTCTAGTACGAGAGTTGTTTTTAGTTCTTTGACCTCTCAATGGTAAACCAAGACGATGACGAATTCCTCTTGTACAACCAATGTCCATAAGACGTTTGATGCTTAATTGGATTTCAGATCTTAGTGCACCTTCTACTTTAAGGTTTAATTCTTTGTCATCAGAAATAATGCTACGGATTGCTCCGATTTGGTCATCATTCCAATCTTGAACTTTTACGTTCTCATCTACACCAGCCTTGTTTAAGACTTTTTTAGCGGTGCTTCTTCCTATACCATAAATATAAGTTAAGGCGATAGCCCCTCTTTTATTTTTTGGTATATCAATACCTGCAATTCTTGCCATAGTTTAAATTAAATAATAATTATATTGATATTATCCTTGACGTTGTTTTAGTTTCGGATTTTTTTTATTGATGATGTACAATCTGCCTTTTCTGCTAACGATTTTACAGTCTTCAGATCTTTTTTTGAGTGATGCTCTAATTTTCATTTTTTCTACTTCTTATTTATATCTAAAAGTTATTCTTCCTTTTGTTAGGTCATAAGGTGACATTTCTAGTTTCACTTTATCTCCTGGTAAAATTCGAATATAATGCATACGCATTTTACCCGAAATGTGTGCAGTTAATATATGACCATTTTCCAACTCCACACGAAACATTGCGTTTGACAATGCTTCTATTATTGTTCCATCTTGTTCTATCGATGTTTGTTTTGCCATAAGTTATTTTTGTACAAGTACTGCTTCTATATATTCAAATGTTGATAAAACCATAGGTCCATCTTCACTAATTGCCACATCGTGTTCAAAATGTGCGGAAGGCAAACCATCTTTTGTAACGATTGTCCAACCGTCACTCAATTGTTTAATATCTTTTGTTCCCATGTTGATCATTGGTTCAATCGCTATTACCAATCCTTCTTTTAATTTAGGACCTCTGCCTTTTTTTCCGTAGTTAGGAACTTCAGGTGCTTCATGTAAGGATTTCCCTAAACCATGACCAACCATTTCTCTAACCACACTGAACTTATTGAGTTCTGCATGCAATTGACACGCAAAACCAATGTCGCCTACTGTATTTCCTACGATGCATTGTTCAATGGCTTTTGTCAAACATTCTTTGGTTACGCGGAGTAACTTTTGAACTTCTGGTTTTACTTCACCTACCTCAAAGGTATATGCCGAATCACCATAAAAACCATTCATTAACACGCCACAATCTACAGAGACTATGTCTCCGCTTTCAAGTGGTTTTGTAGTAGGTAATCCGTGAACTACTGCTTCATTCACCGAACAAAGCAATGTGCTTGGACAACCATACAGACCTTTAAATCCGGGTTTACCACCGTTATCAAGAATAAACTCTTCAGCTATTCTATCTAATTCCTGTGTGGTAACACCAGGTTTAATTAATTTAGCTACTTCAGCTAATGTTTTTCCAACAAGTAAAGAACTTTGCCGTAATATTTCTATTTCGTCTTTGGTTTTGTAAATTATCATTTAACAAATCCTTAATTACATACCTTGCGGTAAGCTAACTGGAGCATTAGCAGTTGTTCTACCTTTAAGTCTTCCAGTTTTCATTAATCCATCATATTCATTATTCATCAAGTGAGTTTCCACTTGTTGTAATGTATCTAATACAACCCCAACCATAATCAATAAAGAAGTTCCTCCATAGAAGTAAGCAAAAGCTGACTGTATGTTGGCGTTCATTGCGAATGCGGGTAAAATTGCTATAAGTCCTAAAAATATAGATCCTGGTAAAATCAATCTTGACAACAATGAATCAATAAATTCAGAGGTATTTTTTCCTGGTTTTACACCTGGGATAAAAGCACCGCTTCTTTTTAACTCATCAGCCATTTGATTTGGGTTCATCATAATTGCAGTATAGAAATAAGTAAATACAACAATCAACAAGAAGAAGGTGAAGTTATACCAAAATCCTTGAATGTTTGAAAACATTGAAAAACCAGTCATTGCAGGGATGATCATTAATGCTTGAGCAAAGATGATTGGCATTACACCCGCTTGGTTAATTTTCAAAGGTATGTAAGAACGTTGACCACCTTGAACAGCTTGTTTACCTCCACGAGTACTTACGATTCGTTTAGCCGAGTGTACGGGAATTCTGCGTGTACCTTGAACCAACATTACAGTGGCCAATACAACAAAGAATAGCGCAACGATTTCGACTAACAATATAACCATACCGCCATCAGTTGTTTTGGCACCTAACTCAGCAAATAAAGCTGCTGGTAAGTTTGCTATAATACCAATTGAGATGATTAAAGATACACCATTACCAATTCCTCTATCTGTAATTCTTTCACCAATCCAAGTCACAAATAAGGTACCTGCGGTTAAGATGAATACAGTTTGGAACCACCACATCCAGCTTGACCACTCTGGAACAGCATCTTGACCAACGTAGGCTAAGATGTAAGTTGGACCTTGTGCGATACAAATAGCAATGGTTAAATAGCGGGTAAGACGATTAATTTTCTTTCTACCACTTTCACCCTCACGTTGCATTTTTTGAATAGAAGGAACCGCTAACCCTAAAAGTTGCATTACAATGGACGCAGAAATATAGGGCATAATTCCAAGGGCCATAATTGACGCTCTAGAAAATGCACCTCCTGCAAACATATCAATAATTCCTAAGATTCCATCGTTACCACTTGATGTGCTATTTAATCTAGCGAAATCAATTCCTGGTAAAACGATATAAGAACCAACGCGATATACCAAAATTAGAAGAAGCGTATAGTTAATACGCTTTTTTAATTCTGGTACACTCCAAATGTTTTTTAATGTCTTAATAAAATCCTTCATTAGGTATTTTTCTTATTTTATAATTTCAACTGATCCTTTAGCTCCTTCAATTGCTTTCAAAGCACTTGCTGAAAAAGCATGAACTTTAATAGTTAAAGCAGAAGTAACTGTTCCTCTTCCTAAAATTTTAATTAAGTCTTTTTTATTAGCAAGACCATTTTGAATCAACAATTCAGCTGTAATTTCAGTTACTTTAGTAGCATCTGCTAATTTTTGAATTGTATCAAGGTTAATACCTTTGTATTCAACACGGTTAATGTTAGTAAAACCAAATTTAGGTAATCTTCTTTGAATAGGCATTTGTCCACCTTCAAAACCGATTTTGCTTTTATAACCAGATCTAGATTTAGCTCCTTTGTGACCTCTTGTTGCTGTTCCACCGTGACCAGAACCTTCACCTCTACCAATACGTTTCATGTTTTTGGTAGATCCTTCTGCTGGTGTTAAATTATGTAAGTTCATTTAAATTGAATTTTAAACTATTATTATTCTTCTATTCTTAACATATGTTGAACTTTGTTCACCATACCTTTAATTTGAGGTGTAGCTTCGTGTTCAACAGTTCTATGCAATTTTCCTAAACCTAGAGCTTTCAAAGTTCTTTTTTGACGTTCTGGTCTATTGATTGCACTCTTAACTTGAGTTATTTTTATTGTTGCCATTTTTATTGGTAGTTTATCTATTATCCGTTAAATACTCTTTCTAAAGAAATACCTCTTTTTCTTGCAATTGCATTAGCATCTTTTAATTCAGATAATGCTTTGATAGTAGCTTTAACAACGTTGTGAGGGTTAGATGATCCTTGAGATTTAGCTAACACGTTGTGAACACCAGCACTTTCTAAAACGGCACGCATTGCACCACCAGCGATAATTCCGGTACCTTCAGAAGCAGGTTTTAAATAAACTTTTGCTCCATCAGATTTAATTAAGATATCGTGAGGTAATGTATTATTAACGATAGAAACGGTAATTAAATTCTTTTTTGCTTCTTCAATAGCTTTTGCAATAGCTTCTGTAACTTCTTTAGCTTTACCTAATCCGTGACCAACAGTCCCGTTTTCATTACCAACTACTACGATTGCAGAAAAACTGAATGTTCTACCACCTTTAGTTACTTTAGTTACACGGTTTACAGCAACTAATTTATCTTTAAGTTCTGTTTCGGTAGCTTTGATGTTTTTTTCTTTCGACTTTGCCATTGTTATTAAAATTTTAGTCCACCTTCACGAGCCGCTTCTGCTAAAGCTTGAACTCTACCGTGGTATAAATATCCATTTCTATCAAATACACAAGATTCAACACCAGCTTTAACTGCGTTTTCAGCAATCATTTTACCGATCATTTTTGCTTGTTCAATTTTAGCTACTTTTTGAGCTGATTCATTTTTTAATGATGAAGCTGAAGCTAAAGTAATACCTTTTGAATCATCTATAATTTGAGCGTAAATTTGTTTGTTACTTCTGTAAACAGATAAACGAGGTCTTTCTGTTGTTCCAGTAATAACTTTACGAACTCTTCTTTTGATTCGAATTCTTCTTTCGAGTTTTGTTAAGGCCATTTTCTTTAAAATTTAATCCTATTATTTTTTACCTGCTGACTTACCAGCTTTTCTTCTTAATACTTCACCTTTAAACTTGATACCTTTTCCTTTGTATGGTTCTGGTTTTCTGAATGATCTTATTTTCGCTGCAATTTGACCAATCAATTGTTTATCAAATGAAGACAACTGTATTTCTGGGTTTTTACCTTTTTCTGCTACAGTTACAACTTTTACTTCTGTTGGAAGTTCAAATACAATAGGGTGAGAGTATCCTAGAGACAATTCTAAAACTTGTCCAGTGGCTGATGCTCTGTATCCAACACCTACTAATTCTTGCACAGTTGTAAATCCTTCTGTTACACCAACAATCATATTGTTTACCAGTGCTCTAGACAAACCATGTAATGATCTGTGTGTTTTTTCATCAGAGCTTCTAGAAAATTCAATAATTCCTCCATCAATTTTTACAGTGATGGCTGGATCAATTGTTTGTGTTAATGTACCTAACTTACCTTTTACCGTAATTACATTTTCAGAAGATAAATTTACATCAACTCCTGAAGGTATAGTAATGGGTGCTTTTCCTATTCTTGACATGACTATTCTTATTTTTTAATGAACGAAACAGATGATTTCTCCACCAACGTTATCTTTTCTTGCTTCTTTATCTGTAATTAAACCTTTAGAAGTACTGATAATAGCTATTCCTAAACCATTTTTAACTCGAGGTAAAGAATCAGCACCGGCATATTTTCTCAAACCTGATTTACTCACTCTCTCTAAACCTGCAATAGCTGGCTCATTGTTATATGAGTTGTATTTCAATGCTATTTTGATAATTCCTTGTTTGCTATCATCTTCAAATTTGTAGCTAAGGATATATCCTTTCTCAAAAAGGATTTTAGTGATATCCTTTTTCATGTTTGAAGCTGGAATTTCAACTATTTTATGACCTACACGGCTTGCGTTTCTAATTCTTGTTAAATAGTCCGCTATTGGATCTGTAACTTTCATTTCTCTAATTTATAAAATCAATAATTACCAACTTGCTTTTGTAACTCCTGGTATTTTACCAAATAGAGCCATTTCTCTAAAGGTAACACGTGAAATACCAAATTGTCTCATATATCCTCTAGGTCTACCTGTAAGTTGGCATCTATTATGTTTGCGTATAGCCATAGAGTTTTTTGGAAGCTTTTGTAGGGCCATCATAGCATCCCAATCGCCTTTATTTGCAGCTTCTCTTAATTCCGTTCTTTTATTTTCGTAGCGAGCAGCCAAGTATTCAACTTTTCTTGCTTTAGCTTTTTTTGATTCTTTTGCCATCTCGGTTATTTTTTAACAAATGGAAATCCAAATTGGGTTAATAATTCTTTAGCTTCTTCATTAGTTTCAGCCGTGGTAACAATAGTAATATCCATACCTAGTATTTTGCTTACTTTGTCGATATCAATTTCTGGAAAAATGATATGTTCTTTAACACCAAATGTAATGTTTCCTCTACCATCTCCTTTTGCTTTAACACCTCTAAAATCTCTAGTGCGTGGCAAAGCTACGGAAATTAATCGATCTAAGAACTCATACATGTGTTCTCTTCTTAATGTTACTTTGGTACCAATTGGCATTCCTTTACGTAACTTAAAGTTAGACACATCTTTTTTAGATTTAGTAACGATCGCTTTTTGACCAGCGATAAGCGTCAAATCTTTTTGAGCTGTCTCTGCTATTTTTTTATCGGCTACTGCCTCTCCAACACCTTGACTAAGAACTATTTTAGTAATTCTTGGCACTTGCATTGAACTTTTGTACCCAAATTTTTCTTGAAGAGCAGGAACGACTTCGTTCGCGTATTTCTCTTTTAATCTTACTGAATAACTCATGATTTCAATGATTCTCCTGATTTTTTAGCGTAACGAACGATTTTTCCTTCTTCAACTCTTCTTCCAACACGTGTTGGAGTTTTAGTTTTTGGATCTATCAACATTACATTTGAAATGTGAATACTTTTGTTTCTCTCGATAATCCCACCATCAGGGTTAGCCTGGCTAGTTTGAGGTTTAACGTGTTTTTTTTCTTTTACTGTGAGACCATCAATTATCACACGGTTCTTTTTGTAATCTACTTCAAGAATTTCTCCTTGTTGATTGATCGCAGCACCAGCAATAACTTTTACGGTATCTCCTTTTTTTATTTTCAGTTTCATAACTATATAATTCTTTTTTTATAGTACTTCAGGAGCCAAAGATACAATTTTCATAAATTGTTTCTCTCTTAATTCTCTAGCAACTGGTCCGAAAATACGAGTACCTCTCATTTCACCAGCGGCATTTAATAATACGACAGCATTATCATCAAATCTGATGTATGAACCATCGGCTCTTCTTACTTCTTTTTTAGTACGGACTATTACGGCTTTTGACACCTGTCCTTTTTTTACGTTTCCTGAAGGCATTGAAGCTTTCACAGAAACTACTATTTTATCACCTACAGATGCATATCTTCTCTTGGTTCCACCAAGAACTCGAATACACAATACCTCTTTCGCTCCGCTGTTGTCAGCAACTGCAAGTCTACTTTCTTGTTGTATCATCGCTCAAATTATTTTGCTCTTTCTAATATTTCAACCAATCTCCAGCATTTTCTTTTGCTAAGAGGTCTTGTTTCCATGATTCGTACTGTGTCGCCTTCTTGACAATCATTTTTTTCATCGTGGGCGACAAATTTACTAGTTTTTTTTACGAATTTACCGTATTTAGCATGTTTTTCTTTTCGCTCAACAGTTACAACAATAGATTTTTCCATTTTGTTGCTGGCTACGGTACCAATTCTTTCTTTTCTGAGGTTTCTCATAGTATCTACTAAATTCCTATTAATTATTTGCTTTTTCAAGCTCTCTTCTTCGTAACTCAGTGCGAATTCTCGCAACAGTTCTACGTATTTTTCTTAACTCTATTGGGTTCTCCAAACTAGCCACTTTATGACCAATTTTTTTTCTAGTTAGGTTAGTCTCATTTGTTTTGAGAGCCTCAACTAAATCTTGGATATCCATTTCTCTTATTACAGATGCTTCCATTTTATAATTTATTAAGCGTAATCGTTTCTAACAATAAATTTGGTTCTTACAGGCAACTTTTGTGCGGCCAATCTCATAGCTTCTTGAGCTACTTCCAATGGAACACCATCACATTCGAACATAATTCTACCTGGACGAACAGGAGCAACCCAATGACTTGGAGCACCTTTTCCTTTACCCATCCTTACCTCAGCTGGTTTAGCTGTGATTGGTTTGTCTGGAAAAATTCTGATCCATACTTTACCTTCTCTTTTCATATATCTTGTCACTGCAATACGCGCTGACTCAATTTGACGAGAGGTAATGAATGCCTCATCCATTGTTTTAATTGCAAATGAACCAAATGCTATTTCGTGACCCCTTTGGGCAATACCTTTCATTTTGCCCTTCTGGGTCCTTCTGAATTTCGTTCTTTTTGGCTGTAACATAATCCAACTATTATTTCAATTTTTACTTCTTTTGTTGTTTTCTTTTTGGAGCTTGTTTCTCCGCGGTATTTGTTTTTGTCATCCCAAAATTTGGAGACAAATCTCTTTTACCGTAAACTTCTCCGTTGCAAATCCATACTTTAATACCGATTCTTCCGTATGTCGTATGTGCTTCAGCTAATGCGTAATCAATATCAGCTCTGAAAGTATGAAGAGGTGTTCTTCCTTCTTTATACGTTTCATTTCTAGCCATCTCTGCTCCATTCAATCTACCAGAAATTTTAACTTTGATTCCTTCAGCTCCCATTCTTATTGTAGAAGCAATTGCCATTTTAATGGCTCTTCTAAATGAAATTCTTGCCTCAATTTGACGAGCAATTCCATCAGATACTAATTGCGCATCCAATTCTGGTCTTTTAATTTCAAAAATGTTGATTTGAACCTCTTTCTTAGTGATTTTTTTCAACTCTTCTTTCAATTTGTCAACTTCAGAACCAGCTTTTCCAATAATAACTCCTGGACGAGCTGTATTGATAGTAATTGTAATTAACTTTAAAGTACGTTCAATAATTATTTTTGAAATGCTAGCTTTTTTCAAACGTGCATTTAAATATTGACGGATTTTAACGTCCTCTACTAATTTGTCAGAGTAGTCTTTACCACCATACCAGTTAGAATCCCATCCTTTGATGTAACCTAGTCTATTTCCTATAGGATTAGTTTTTTGTCCCATTATAGCTATTATTTTTTTGAATCAATTATTAATGTAATGTGATTTGAACGTTTACGCACTCTGTGTGCACGTCCTTGTGGAGCTGGTTGAACTCTTTTCAACATTCTCCCTCCATCAACAAATACTTCTTTTACAATTAGACCAGCTGATGTAGGATCTTGTCCTTCATTTTTCTGTTCCCAGTTATTGATAGCTGACAAAAGAAGTTTTTCTAAATTTTTAGAAGCATCTTTTGCGTTGAATTTTAAAATATTCAATGCAGTGTAGATGTTTTCACCTCTTACTAAATCAGCTACTAATCTCATTTTTCTTGGAGAACTTGGACAGTTGCTTAATTTAGCAATAGCCAATGTTTTCCTTTCTTCTTTTCTAGCGTCAGCGCTATTTTGTTTTCTTGCTCCCATAATACAATTTATTCAAGGCTATTATTTTTTACCTTTATCTTTTTTTCCCGCGTGACCACGGAAGGTTCTTGTTGGAGAAAACTCTCCTAATTTATGTCCTACCATATTCTCTGTAACATATACAGGAATGAATTTCATTCCATTGTAAACAGCTATTGTTAGTCCTACAAATTCTGGTGTAATAGTAGAAGCTCTTGCCCAAGTTTTGATAACATTTTTACTTTGGTTAGCTTGTGCTTCTTCAACTCTTTTCATCAATTTGTAATGGATGAAAGGTGGTTTTTTTAACGATCTAGACATCTCTTACTTATTTTTTTCGTTTTGAAACAATAAAGCGGTTAGACGCTTTCGTTTTATTTCTTGTTTTAAATCCTTTTGCTGGAATACTATTTCTTGATCTTGGG
Organism: uncultured Flavobacteriales bacterium; assembly: GCA_964419055.1. Taxonomy (GTDB): domain Bacteria; phylum Bacteroidota; class Bacteroidia; order Flavobacteriales_D; family Parvicellaceae; genus CAYQNU01. The sequence goes on from CAYQNU010000016.1 coordinate 12,396, forward strand.
TGACCTCCTGAAGATTTACCTTCACCACCACCCATTGGGTGATCTACTGGGTTCATAACAACACCTCTTACTCTAGGTCTTCTTCCTAACCATCTTGTTCTACCTGCTTTACCAGAAACGGTTAAGTTATGCTCACTGTTTGAAACAGATCCTATTGTTGCTTTACAAGTTGTAAGAATCATTCTTACTTCTCCTGAAGGCATTTTGATGATGGCATATTTACCATCTCTAGCGTTCAATTGACCAAATGAACCAGCACTTCTAGCTAATGTTCCTCCTTGACCTGGATATAATTCAATATTGTGAATGATTGTACCTAGTGGAACTTCAGAAAGAAATAATGTGTTACCAACATCTGGAGTAACTCCAGCACCAGATTCTACAACAGTTCCTACTTTTAATCCATTTGGAGCAATGATGTATCTTTTTTCACCATCTGCATATTCTACTAGTGCAATAAAAGCAGATCTGTTTGGATCGTACTCAATTGATTGAACTGTAGCTTTAACACCATCTTTGTTTCTTTTGAAATCAATGATACGGTATCTTCTTTTGTGACCTCCACCTACATAGCGCATGGTCATTTTTCCGGTATTATTTCTACCTCCGGATTTCGAAATCCCTTCGGTCAAACTTTTCTCTGGTTTGCTAGTAGTAATCTCATCGAATACTGTAGCTACCTTGTGACGTTGACCTGGAGTTGTCGGTTTAAACTTTTTTAGTGCCATTACTTAATTTTTTCTGTTGTTAGATGTTTTCATACAAATCAATAGCATCTCCTTCTTTAACTGTAATAATAGCTTTTTTGTAAGCTGTATTTTTTTGAAAGATTACACCTTTATTTGTAAATTTCGATTTACCCTTACCGCCACCATAATTCATTGTGTTTACAGAGGCAACAGCAACTCCATACAATTTCTCGATAGCGGATTTTATTTCTTCTTTAGTAGCCTTTTTGTTGACTATGAAACCATATCTGTTGTACTTTTCAGTAGCAGCAGTAACTTTTTCAGTTAATATTGGTTTTAGAATGACATTTTTCATCCTATTAATTTTTTAATGTGTTATCAATTACTCCTAGTGCATCTTCTGCGATAATGATGTTCTTAGCGTTTAAGATATCATATGTATTTAACTGCTCAGCTGTAGTTACTTGGCTGAAAGGTAAATTACGAGAAGATAAATATATTGCAGAATCATAAGATCCTAAAACAATTAATGTTTTAACGTTTCCTAAGTTTAAGTTACCAATGATAGATTGGTATTCTTTAGTTTTAGGTAACTCCATTTTAATGTTTTCTAAAATAGTGATTCCGTTTTCTTTAGCTTTGTAAGAAAGCGCACTCATTCTAGCTAAAGTTTTAACTTTTTTGTTTAATTTAAAACCATATAAATGTGGTTTTGGTCCAAAAGCTCTACCACCACCTCTATGAAGAGGACCTTTCAAACTTCCGTAACGAGCAGTTCCCGTTCCTTTTTGTTTTTTAGCTTTTTTAGTAGATCTATTTATTTCTGCTCTTTCTTTAGCTTTGTGTGTACCTTGTCTTTGTTGGGCTAAAAATTGCTTAACATCTAGGTAAATTGCGTGGTCATTTGGTTCTATACCAAATATTTCGCTATTTAAAGTTACTTTCTTTGATGTAGCCTTACCACTTGTATTGTATACTGATAATTCCATCTCGTTAATCTTTTTCGATAATTACTATTGAACCATTTGCTCCTGGAATAGAACCTTTAAGAGCGATAACATTTCTATCAGCTAATACTTTAACTATTTCAATGTTAATTGCTTTAACTCTTTTATTTCCTGTTTGACCAGCCATTCTAATTCCTTTGAACACTCTTGAAGGGAATGAAGATGCTCCCACAGAACCCGGTGCTCTTAAACGGTCATGTTGACCATGTGTTGAATCACCAACACCACCAAATCCGTGTCTTTTAACAACACCTTGAAAACCTTTTCCTTTAGAAGTTCCAACTACATCTACAAATTCTCCTTCTGAGAAAATAGATGCATTAATTGTATCGCCAAGATTTAAATCGTTGAAATAATCAAACTCAACTAATTTTCTTTTTGGAGTTGTGTTGGCCTTTTTAAAGTGCCCTTTTAATGCATTAGTAGTAGATTTGTCTTTTTTCTCTCCAAATCCAATCTGTAATGCTTCGTAACCATCTTTTTCTTTTGTCTTAACCTGTGTAACTACACAAGGTCCAGCCTCAACAAGCGTGCATGGAATGTTTTTTCCATCGGCACTAAAGATGCTAGTCATCCCAATTTTTTTTCCTATGATACCAGCCATTGTTATTTATTTATGATATTTCTACTTCTACTCCGCTTGGTAACTCTAATTTCATTAGAGCATCAATCGTTTTTGCTGATGAACTGTAAATGTCCATCAATCTTTTGTAAGAGCACAATTGGAATTGTTCTCTAGCTTTTTTGTTTACGTGTGGTGAACGTAATACTGTGTAAATTCTTTTGTGAGTTGGTAATGGAATAGGTCCATTAACAATTGCCCCTGTAGATTTTACAGTTTTAACGATTTTCTCAGCTGATTTATCAACTAGGTTGTGATCGTATGATTTTAATTTGATTCTAATTTTTTGATTCATTGTAAATCTTTATCTAAATTGAATTATGCTTCTACTTTTCCTTTTGCTTTTGCAATTACTTCATCAGCAATGTTTTTTGGACAATCTGAATAATGTGAAAATTCCATTGAAGAAGTTGCTCTACCTGAAGTAATAGTTCTTAATTGTGTAACATATCCGAACATTTCAGAAAGTGGAACTTTAGCTTTAATTACTTTTGCACCTGCTCTATCGTCCATTCCCTCAACCATTCCTCTTCTTCTATTCAAATCTCCTACAACATCCCCCATATTTTCTTCAGGAGTAACTACTTCAAGTTTCATTATTGGCTCCAATAGAGTCGGTGTTGCTTTTGGCATACATGCTCTATAAGCAGCTTTTGCACACAACTCAAAAGATAATGAATCTGAATCGACTGCGTGATATGATCCATCTTTCAATGTAACTTTTAAATTATCTAATGGATATCCAGCTAAAACACCGTTTTTCATAGATTCTTTAAAACCTTTTTCAACAGAAGGAATATATTCACGAGGAATGTTACCACCTTTTACTTCGTTAATGAAAATTAAACCTGGTTTTTCAGGATCTCCTGGCTCTAAAGTAAATACGATATCAGCAAATTTACCTCTACCACCAGATTGTTTTTTGAAAACTTCTCTATGATCTACAGTTCCTGAAACTGATTCTTTATAAGCAACTTGAGGTGCACCTTGATTACATTCAACTTTAAATTCTCTTTTCAATCGATCTAAGATGATATCTAAGTGTAACTCACCCATACCTGAGATAATAGTTTGACCAGAATCTTCATCAGTATGAACTCTGAATGTAGGATCTTCCTCAGCTAATTTGTTTAATGATAAACCTAATTTATCTACGTCTGCTTGAGTTTTTGGCTCAATAGCTAATCCAATTACAGGCTCAGGGAAATTCATTGACTCTAAAATGATTGGACGTTTCTCATCACATAATGTATCTCCTGTTTTGATATCTTTAAATCCAACTACCGCAGCAATATCTCCAGCATGAAGCGAATCAATTTGGTTTTGTTTGTTAGCGTGCATTTGGAAAATTCTTGAAATTCTCTCTTTGTTTCCTGATCTTGAATTTAAAACATAAGAACCAGAATCTAACTTTCCAGAGTATGCTCTAACGAAACATAATCTACCTACGAAAGGATCTGTTGCAATTTTAAAAGCTAAAGCTGCAAAAGGCTCATCGATTGACGGTAATCTTTTTTCTTCAGCATCTGTATCAGGATTTGTTCCAATAATTGCTTCAACATCCATTGGTGAAGGAAGTAATTCCATAACCATATCAAGCATTGACTGAACTCCTTTGTTTTTGAATGAAGAACCACACATCATAGGAACTACTTTTCCTGTAATAACTGCTTCTCTCAATGCATCTAAGATTTCTCTTTCTGTCAATGAGTTTGGATCTTCAAAATATTTTTCCATTAAAGTGTCATTGAATTCAGCAACTGCCTCCAATAATTCTTCTCTGTATTGTTTTGCTTCGTCCATAACGTCAGCAGGAATTTCTACTGTTTGAAAAGTCATACCTTGATCGTGCTCATTCCAAACAATTCCTCTGAAGTTAATTAAATCAACAACTCCTTTGAATGTTTCTTCATTTCCAATTGGAATTTGAAGAGGTAACGCGTGGCTACCTAACATTTCTTTTACTTGTTTACAAACACTTAAGAAATCAGCACCTTGACGGTCCATTTTATTTACGAAACCAATTCTTGGTACGTTATAGTTGTTAGCTAATCTCCAGTTAGTTTCAGATTGTGGCTCAACACCATCAACAGCACTAAATAAGAAAACTAAACCATCCAATACTCTTAACGATCTATTTACCTCAACAGTAAAATCAACGTGTCCTGGAGTATCGATAATGTTCACGTGATATGAATTATTACGATATTTCCAATCCAAAGTAGTAGCAGCAGAAGTAATAGTAATACCTCTTTCTTGCTCTTGAGCCATCCAGTCCATTGTTGCGGCACCATCGTGAACCTCTCCAATTTTGTGACTTACACCACCATAATAAAGGATACGTTCTGTAGTGGTAGTTTTACCAGCATCAATGTGTGCTGCAATACCAATGTTACGTGTATATTTTAAATCTCTTCTTGACATAATCTTTTATATTCTCTAAAGTAATCGTTTATTTTAGAATCTGAAATGTGAGAAAGCTTTGTTTGCCTCAGCCATTCTATGAACGTCTTCTTTTTTCTTGTAAGCTCCACCTTCTTCTTTAGCAGCAGACATAATTTCTCCAGCTAATCTTAAACTCATAGTTTTTTCGTTACGTTTTTTTGCATAACCAATTAACCACTTCATAGCCATAGATTGTTTACGACCATCTCTAATTGGAGTAGGTATTTGAAAGGTAGCTCCACCAACTCTGCGGCTTCTAACCTCAACACCTGGGGTTACGTTTTCCAAAGCTTTTTTCCAAATAGATAAACCATCCTCTTCTTCTGCAGCTCTTTGGTTAACTACTTCAATTGCATCGTAAAATATTTTGAATGCTGTACTTTTTTTACCATCCAACATTAAGTTGTTTACGAATTTTGTTACGATCTCTTCGTGAAACTTAGGATCTGGTAAAATAATGTGCTTTTTCGCTTGTCTTCTTCTCATGACTATGAATTACTTATCAAGTTATTTTTTTTGTTTTGGACGTTTAGTTCCGTATTTTGATCTTCTTTGTGATCTTCCTTCAACACCGGCAGTATCTAACGCACCACGAACGATGTGATATCTTACACCTGGTAAATCTTTTACTCTCCCACCACGTACTAAAACGATACTGTGCTCTTGTAAGTTATGACCTTCTCCACCAATGTAAGCGTTCACTTCTTTTCCATTTGTTAATCTAACCCTTGCAACTTTTCTCATGGCAGAGTTTGGTTTTTTTGGAGTAGTGGTGTAAACCCTTACACATACACCTCTTCTTTGCGGACAAGAATCTAAAGCAGCAGATTTACTCACTTGTGCTTTTGATTGTCTCCCTTTTCTTACTAACTGTTGTATAGTTGGCATATTGACTTAATTATCTAAATATTATACTTACCCTTTTTTAGGGTCTGCAAAGGTACATGATTATTTTAATTATCCAACAAGTGATTGTGAATTTTTTTTATATTTTTTTCAAACCCTTAAAAAGATGGTGTTTTTAAGCATAATTATCTCAAAATAAGGCTCTATTTAAGGAGTGTTTTTCTATTAATTGATTTTTCAAATACGTTCAATTGTAAATTGAAATTGAAAAAGATTATTTTTCAATTAATAAAAAATTGAAATCATAGCGGTGTCTCCAGGAGTGCAATATACTGAATCATTATAGGATTGTGTAAAGCTGTTTTTTGTTACGTAATAGGCATATTTCCAATAACGTTGTCCTAATGTGTTGTATATAATAGTAGTGTCAACACTTAATCCATTAAAACTAAAAACCGCAGGGTTGTAACAAAGGTCGCAATTACTGTTCAAACTATTAAATACTATATTGTCCTGATTATTTTGTGGAATCTGATTTCTTATTCTTAATTTTAATGTGCTTTTTGGATCAAGCTCAATATTTAATGTATTGGTTTCATTTACTTTTAAATCATCTGGATTAATGATGTTGGTGTAATTGAAATAATTTTGACTTGAAATCTCAATTTTATATTCTAAAGCATTTCGGTATTCAAATTCAAAATGGTAGCCTCCACTTGCATCGGTGGTTGAAGACTTAAGTAATTTGAAACTATTTGAAAAAGTGTTGTTATCCAGTTCTTTTGAAAAAATCTTAACATTTACAGATGAAACGCCAAATTGATTGCCACTGTTGGTCACTGTTCCTTTAATGGTTATTAAAGCATCTTTCTTTTTACAAGAATTAATAAAACAAAAAAAAGGAACCAAAACGAAAATCAATAAAAGAGAGAACGTGTTATTTTTTTTCAAAACTTTCGGTTGTATTATCATAGCTTAAGTAATAGAGTCCATTTGCAAGGGTACTCAAATCTGCAGTAGTTCCAAATCCCTTGGTTACCAAATCTCCAAATTCATTATGGATTTCAAATGTTGTGGATCCAGAAAATACAATTTCTTTTGACTTTCGGTTGTAGATGAAGCTGAGCTGCGGTATGCTTGAAGTTATTTCTGCAGAAGTTGATTTCTTTATTTTACTAGTTTGATCCATTTGGATAACCCTAAATTTATTTACACCAGAATTAAAGTCGACATAATAAGCGTAGTTGTTCATTTTGGAAGAACCATTACCTTGAACAATACCAATATCCACCCATTTGTTCCACTTATACTGTTGTACAATAAAAGGCAAGGAACCTTGTTCATTTTTAGTCACCCATTCTAAGAATCCATTTTCTGATACCTTAATGTCTACTGTTTCAAAGGTCGGAGATGGTTTTAAACTTCCAGGATTTAACACTTTCGGTGAACATCCACTTTTATGTTTTATCTCAATAATAATATCATCGCCCAATTTAAAATTAAAATTTCCCAAATCTATTTCAAAAGCAGTTGAATTTATTTCATCTAATATAAGGTCGCCATTAACCCTTACTTCATAGGTGCAAAATCCAATACCTTGTTCAGCAAAAGCATTGGCAATATAAATGTTTCTGTCTTGGTATTTTCCTTCAATTATGATTATTCCTGCTTTTTCATCATTAGATGGAGTATTAGAAGTTATAGTAAAGGAATTTAATCCTAATAATAAAATACAGATTAACAATGAATAGGTTATTTGAAGTAGGAATTTTGACATGGCACTTTGTATAGAGTTATGCTAAGTATATTGAATTGACATAGAATGAATAGCAAATATACCTATTTAAGAGTTGCTAAACTATTTTATTGTAGGACTGGTTGATAATTCTTGATGAATGTGATAAAATTACCTTTAAATGAATTTTACGGCTTAAAGATTTAAATGAACAAAGAGTCGCCCAAAATTTTTACTATCTTTTTCAATCCTTTTAATATGATGTTTAATTTCTTTTGACTCCAAAAAACGAAGAACTCTTTTTTTTAATTGCCCTGAACCTTTTCCAGGGATAATTTCTACCAATTTTATTTTTGATTCAATCGCTTCTTTTAAAAGATCTGTTAATGAAACTTCAATTGCTGTTGAATTGTTATATATTTCGTGTAAATCCAACTTCAGTTTACTCATCTTTAGATTTGTTTTTATCGTATTCAGTAACAGTAGCCTCGATTATTTTTTCTATAATCAAACGAGTGTATTCCGCATCCCATTGAATTTTTTTTGATACAAAATTATAGGTGGCAATTCCTATAGGTTTTGTATTTAAAAACGACATATCAAGATTGGATTTGGTTTTAAATAAGCTGACATCTACTTTAATGGTCGATTTTTTCGGATATGAATTAGGTAAACCTTTTGTGCTTATCAATAAGTGTTTGCTCACATAACCGCTTTTATTGAAATATACCTTATACACATATCCTGTATCCAAAGAGATTTTACATCTTCCATTTTGAGCAATTGTAGAATCAATTTTAATATTATCTCTAACGATAATAATTTTAACAACATTTAATTTGGCACCAACTTCTTCTACGGAGCTAATCTTTGCATCAAATTTAATGTTGATTTTGTCAGAATCTTGCGATTTACCTATAAAGTAAATAAAATGAAAAGATATAAAAATCAAATATTTCAACAATTCAATTATTTAGTTTTGATAAAATGTGCAATTCCCTCCATTGCTACATTAAATGTAGTTTTATTGATGGTTTTTATGGTTTTCAAAAGAGAAGTGTTGTTTAAAAGAGGATCTAGTTTTGCTCCTTCTTCTACAACTTCCATCCATAAGTCAGCAAAACTTCTTTTTTGCTCCTTGGCACGTTGATGAAGAATTTTTGCAATTTCCTTCGAAGTAATGGATTTTAAGTTATTGTTTTGATTCAAAGAAGATAGGGTTATTGTCTTTTCCTCAGGTTTTACAATTGACACAGGTTGTTGGTTTAAGAAATCTTCTTTTGACTTCACATGTTCAAAGTGAATTTCATTTGGATTTTGACTTAAAAAATTACTTAAGTCCTTTAAAGTGTCAGCTTTTGCCATGGGTTAATGAATTATGGAGAATTATTTTAAAACGGTCAAAATTTGTTGAGCGATCGGTTTGTATCTTCTTTCAGGTAGAATGGTGCTAGGGGCTGTAAATTGCTTTTTTTGAGGAACAAAAATGTCAAACATTTCGATATCCAATTTTTCTAGAATTTCTTTTATTGTAGCTATCCGTGTTCTGCAATGAATTCTATTAGGAAGGATGAATAGCTTTAAAGAAGGTTTTAATGATTTTGCGGGTTTCAAATCCTTAACAGTTTGGTAGGTAACTAATAAATCATTGTGTGTTAAGCTTGTTGTTATTATAACCAAATCAGAAGAAAGACAAAGTTCTTTAATTCCGCTATCCGTTGTTTTACCTGCGCTATCGATAATAATGTAATCGTATTTGTTTAATGAGTTGATTTTTAGTATTTCATTACTTACATCTACATCAGATGATGGCAAAATCGGAAATAGCTTATCATCTTTTAATTTACCTTTAAAGAGCTCCATTTTTCGGGAGGCTATTAATGTGAAATTCGGATCGGTTTCAAAAACAATGACTTTTTTACCCATCGCATGAATAGATGTAGCAAGATTTATTGCATTGGTCGTTTTTCCTGACCCGCCTTTCCTGCTAATAAACGAAATTACTTTTGTCATGTTTTTGGGTAGTTTGAATTAAAAAATTTCTTTAGCTATGCTTTTTACAGATGCGCCTTTACCCATTGTGTAAAAATGAAGGACAGGAACATTTGCAGCCATTAATTCTCTAGCTTGATTGATTCCCCATTCAATTCCTAATTGTTTTACTTGAGCTTCAGTTTTACACTTTTCTAATTCAATTGAAAGTTCCATTGGAAAATCAATATGGAAGAATTTTGGTAAAAATGTTTTATGAGCTAAAGCTGCAATGGGTTTTAATCCTGGAATAATTGGCACATTAATTCCAACAGCACGGCATTTCTCCACAAAAGAGAAATACTTTTTATTATCATAGAATAACTGAGTTACAATATAGTCAGCACCTGCATCCACTTTCGCTTTTAAATGCTTCAAGTCTGTTTCAGGATTCATCGATTCAAAATGTTTTTCAGGATAACCCGCTGCTCCAATACAAAAGTCAGTTGGAGAATTTTGTGATTCATTTTCTAAATAGATGCCTTCATTTAATTTCTTAACTTGTTTAATTAAATCAATAGCATAGGGATGTCCTCCTTTAGTAGGAATGAATACTTGCTCACTTTTGATAGGATCTCCCCTTAGTGCCAATACGTTATCAATGCCTAAAAACTTTAAGTCAATGAGAGCATTTTCGGTTTCCTCAACATTAAATCCTCCGCAAATGATGTGAGGTACTGCATCTACTTTGTATTTGTTCATGATGGCCGCACAAATACCAACGGTTCCTGGTCTTTTTCTTATGCTTATTTTTTTTAATAAACCATCACCCATATCTTTATAGTGGTATTCTTCACGGTGATAAGTAACATTCACGAATTTAGGACCAAATTCAATTAATGGATCTATTCCACTGTATATGTCTTCTATACCTTTTCCTTTTAATGGTGGGATTATTTCAAAAGAAAAAAGAGTTTTTTCCGCCTCATTGATGTAATCAATAACTTTCATGTACTTCAGTTAATTTTTTCACAAAGATAAAGTAGAAATTGCTAAAGATTTTGTAAAAAATTCAAATTATGAAAAAATAACCAACATCTTCATAAATATGTTAGTTAAAGATTAAGTTTTATTGTTAATTTTGCCACACTTTAATAAGAATTAATGAAGAACATAAGAAACTTTTGTATTATAGCTCACATTGACCACGGAAAAAGTACGTTGGCAGATAGATTATTACAATATACAGGAACTATTGCTGATCGTGATATGAAAGCTCAAGCCTTAGATGATATGGATTTGGAGCGTGAGAGAGGTATTACCATCAAGAGTCATGCGATTCAAATGAACTATAAATATAATGGTGAGAATTATGTGTTGAACCTAATTGATACTCCTGGTCACGTTGATTTTTCATATGAAGTTTCTCGTTCAATTGCAGCTTGTGAAGGAGCTCTTTTAATTGTAGATGCCTCTCAAGGTATTCAAGCACAAACCATTTCTAATTTATACTTGGCCATAGAAAACGATTTAGAAATTATTCCTATTCTTAATAAAATGGACTTGCCCGGGGCAATGCCAGAAGAGGTATCCGATCAAATTATTGATTTAATTGGGTGTAAACAAGAAGATATTATTCCTGCAAGTGGAAAAACAGGGTTAGGGATTGAAGATATTTTAGCAGCGATTATTGCTAAAGTTCCTGCTCCTAAAGGTGATGAAAGTGCTCCATTGCAAGCTATGATTTTTGATTCAGTTTACAATCCTTTTAGAGGGGTAATTGCATATTACCGTATTATGAACGGAGTGCTGAAGAAAAATGATAAAGTGAAATTTGTTAATACAGATACTTCTTACAATGCCGATGAAATTGGTGTTTTGAAAATGGATTTATCACCCAAATTAGAAGTTAGAGCAGGAGATGTAGGATATATTATCTCAGGTATTAAAAAAGCAAATGAGGTTAAAGTAGGGGATACCATAACTACTGTTGAAAATCCATGTATGGATTCTATTCAAGGTTTTGAAGATGTTAAACCAATGGTGTATGCTGGCATTTATCCAGTTGACACTGAAGATTATGAAGAATTGCGTTCTTCTATGGAAAAATTGCAGCTGAATGATGCATCTTTGGTTTTTGAGCCAGAAAGTTCTGCAGCATTAGGTTTTGGTTTTCGATGTGGATTCTTAGGAATGTTACACATGGAAATTATTCAAGAACGATTAGAACGTGAGTTCAATATGACGGTCATTACAACCGTGCCTAACGTGTCCTACAAGGCTTATTTAAAAAAGGAAAATGAGATGATTATTGTTAATAATCCTTCTGATTTACCAGATGTAAGCAAAATGGATTATATTGAAGAGCCTTTTATTAAAGCGCAAATAATCACCAAATCGGAATTTGTAGGGGCGATTATGACGCTTTGTATTGAAAAAAGAGGAAATCTAACCAATCAAGTTTATCTTACCCAAGATAGAGTTGAGTTGGGCTTTGAAATGCCTTTAGCCGAGGTGGTATTTGATTTTTACGATCGCTTAAAAACCATAAGCAAAGGATACGCATCATTTGATTATCACCCAACGGGTTATGTTGAGTCTGACTTGATTAAATTAGACATTTTATTAAATGCCGAACAAGTGGATGCATTATCAGCCCTAGTACATAGAAGCAATGCCTTTAACTTAGGTAAGAAAATTTGCCTTAAATTAAAAGAACTCATCCCTCGTCAACAATTCGAAATCCCTATTCAAGCAGCAATTGGTGCTAAAATAGTAGCTCGAGAAACCATTAAAGCGCTTCGTAAAGATGTTACCGCCAAATGTTATGGTGGTGATATATCACGTAAACGTAAATTATTGGAAAAACAAAAAGAAGGTAAAAAACGTATGCGTCAAGTAGGAAGAGTTGAAATTCCTCAGGAGGCATTTATGGCTGTACTTAAATTGGATTAGTTTTTAACGGATTCGGTTTTTATTGTTAAAAAATAAAACGTGTTGTTTATATAATTGGGTTATTTTTTTCATTGATTTAATGATTCTAGTTTTACCTTTGCGGTATGAATATTACAGATAGTAATGCAGTTCTCATTTTAGCCGATGGAACTGTTTTCAACGGAAAGTCCTGTGGTGCTAAAGGAACTGCACTTGGCGAGATTGCTTTCAATACCGGAATGACGGGATATCAAGAGATTTTTACTGACCCTTCTTATTTTGAACAGATCGTTGTGATGGCTACTTCACACATCGGAAACTATGGTGTTCACATAGATGAAGTAGAATCGAATTCACCTAAGATTAAGGGTTTGGTTGTAAAAAAGTTTGCATACAAAGAATCTCGTTATGGTGGAAAAATTTCTTCACTTCAAGAATATTTAGAGAAGAGTAATGTAGTAGGAATAGGAGATATTGATACAAGGTCATTAGTTAGACACATAGCTAAATACGGTGCTCAAAATGCTATTATTTCAAGTGTTGAATTGGATGTTGAGAAATTAAAGGCCTCTTTATTATTAGCGCCAGACATGAAAGGTCTAGAATTAGCTTCTCGAGTTTCTACTAAAGAAATTTACGAAGTGAGTTCAGAAAACCCTATTTTTAATGTGGCGCTTTTGGATTTTGGAGTTAAACAGAATATCATTCGTTGTCTTGTGGATAGAGGTTGTAAAGTAACAGTTTATCCTTACAACACTTCCTCGGAAGTAATCAAATCTTCAAACCCTGATGGAATCATGTTGAGCAACGGTCCTGGAGATCCTGAACCATTAACTTCCGTAATTAATACTGTTAAAGATTTAGTGGCGTCTGACATACCTATTTTCGGAATTTGTTTAGGTCATCAAATTTTAGGTTTAAGTCAAGGATTGGCAACCGAAAAAATGCACAACGGCCATAGAGGAATTAATCACCCTATTCAAAATGTAATAACGGGTAAAGGTGAAATTACCTCTCAAAATCACGGCTTTGTCGTTAAAATGGAAGATGCAAAAGCAAATCCTAATATTGTAATAACTCATATCCATTTAAATGATGGTACCTTAGCAGGGATTGCATTAAAAGATAAAAAGGTTTTTTCTGTTCAATACCACCCAGAGGCATCACCTGGTCCGCACGATTCTAGATATTTATTTGATCAATTTGTAAACAATATGAAGGTGTACAAAAACGAATCAAATTTAATTAAAGCATAAAAATAATTTTCCAAAATAAAAGGTAATGAGTTATATAGCAAAAATTCACGCACGTCAAATTTTAGATTCAAGAGGTAATCCAACTATTGAAGTAGAAGTATTCACGGATGGAGGTATTATGGGAAGAGCTGCTGTACCATCAGGTGCTTCAACAGGCATACACGAAGCGGTGGAGCTTAGAGATGGAGATAAGGACGTTTATTTAGGAAAGGGCGTTTTAAAGGCTGTAGATAACGTAATAAACACGCTACATGAAGAATTAAATGGAGCGTACATCTTCGATCAAAATTTGATTGATAGAGCGATGTGCTCGATTGATAATACAGATAATAAAGGAAAACTAGGAGCTAATGCAATTTTAGGGGTTTCGATGGCTGTTGCAAAAGCTGCTGCTCAAACTGCCGGACAATCGCTGTACAGATATATTGGAGGAGTAAATGCCAATACATTACCTGTTCCAATGATGAATATATTGAATGGAGGATCTCATGCTGATAATAAAATTGACATTCAGGAATTTATGATTATGCCTTTTGGGGCTACTTCATTTAGTCATGGGTTGAGAATGGGAACAGAAGTTTTTCATGCGTTGAAAGGTGTGCTAAAATCAAAAGGAATGTCAACCAATGTAGGTGATGAGGGTGGTTTTGCACCCAATTTAAATTCTAATGAAGAAGCCATTGAAGTGGTTCTTCAAGCTATTGAAAAAGCAGGGTATAAACCAGGTATTGATATTTGGATCGCTTTAGATGCTGCATCATCTGAATTTTATTCTAAAGAAACTAAAAAATATACATTTGAATCAACAGGAGATGTAAGAACTTCATCTGAAATGGTTAGTTTTTGGAAAGATTGGGCAAATAAATACCCAATTGCTTCTATTGAAGATGGAATGGATGAAGATGATTGGACGGGTTGGAAAGAATTAACAGATGCTGTGGGTTCTAAATGTCAATTAGTAGGCGATGATTTGTTTGTTACCAATGTAAAGAGATTATCTAGAGGAATTAACGAAGGAATTGCCAATTCAATTTTAGTTAAAGTAAACCAAATTGGTACTTTGACGGAAACTATTGATGCTGTGAATATGGCTCATAGAAATCAATACACCTCGGTTATGAGTCATAGAAGTGGTGAAACGGAAGATACTACTATAGCTGATTTAGCAGTGGCATTAAATACAGGTCAAATAAAAACAGGGTCAGCTTCTCGTTCAGACCGTATGGCAAAATACAATCAATTGTTGAGAATTGAAGAGGAGTTGGGCAAAATGGCCAATTACCCAGGAAAGAATTTTAAATTTATATAATTGATTTAAAACATTAAAACAAGGACAGTACTATACGCTGTCCTTTTTAATATCGTTAAACTTCTGTTATTATATCAATAATTGATGTATTGAATTATGGAATGTCCATATACCTATTTAAATCAATTATTCTAATAGGTATATTAGATAGCATCCCCGACCTTAAATAGTTTAATCTAAAAAATCAAGAGAAATGAAAGGTAATGAACCTATGTTTGAGCTCAGCTGTCAATAATTTCAATAGAAATTATTGGTAACAGCGTTTGCGAGTTTGGGTGAATGACTGGAATGTTCTTTGATTTTTGATTGAACTATTTTGAGTCTTGATTTTTGCTCCACTTTGTATCAAGACAAAGTGGAAAAATATAAAATGAAACTAGAATCAAAATGAAAAGGAAAACCCTTGGTAATATTGATTTCTCATGTTAAAATAAATTGTATGGAAGAAAATATTGTCACAATTACTGTAATCGATCGGGTAGGAGTGGAACATACTTTAAAAGCTCCAACCGATATGAATATGAACATGATGGAGTTGTGCAAAAGTTATGAATTGCCTGTAGAAGGCACTTGTGGCGGAATGGCCTTATGTGCTTCTTGTCAAATATATATATTAACAGATCACGTACCTTTAGACAGAAAAGAAGGTGAGCAAGCTATGTTAGACGAAGCCTATAATGTAAAAGAAAATAGCCGTTTGGGTTGTCAAATACCCATTACAAATGAGTTGGATGGCTTAAGGGTTCAATTAGCGCCAGTTGCTCCTGTAGCTAGTTTCTCAAATGATGATTGGTAGAGACCATCTTTTACCTTGGAAGTATACAAACAGGAATGGGTTGCATTTTGTGCTGATTGGCTTTATTTAATTTTCTATAAATTGCCAATACCGTTTGCTGACGTTCTGTTAATCCATTCGTTTCATTTTTCAACTCAGAAGTGTCATATTCCATTGCCCATTCCAATTCTGGGTAACTAGCACCTATTTGGTCTTCGTCACTCCTATCATCATCCCATAATCCATCGGTAGGTTTGGCCAATTGAATGGAATCTATGATTTTTAGCTCTTTGGCTAGTTCAAAAACTTCTGTTTTAGTCAAGTCAGCAATAGGTGAAATATCCACACCACCATCACCATATTTCGTGAAAAATCCAATTCCAAAATCTTCAATTTTATTTCCTGTACCGGCAACAAGATAACCGTGATGGCCAGCAAAAGAATAGAGAGCTGTCATTCTCAAACGGGCTCTTACATTTGCCATAGTTAAATGGTCTTGAATAGCTGAAGGTAAATCAGAAGATATCATTTCAAATGTTTTGGTTAAGTCAACAACATCAGAACTTACATTTTCAAATTGATTTTTTAACCATTTAATATGCTCATTGCTTCTATCTAATTGAGATATGGGCTGTAAAATGGGTAAATTTAAAGCAATTACTTTTTTACCTGTCAGTGCACATAGTGTAGATGTTACAGCGCTGTCAATTCCTCCTGAAATGCCAATTACAAAGCCCTTTATGTTTGATTTATTTGCGTAATCGGAAAGCCAATTAACTATAAAATCTATTTTTTCTTTTGAATTCATATTAACGTAATAAGAAAAGCAAAGCTATTAAAAATAACAATTGTAAAATAAAAATTATTGCTCCAAACAGCAATCCTTTTCTTGCAGAAGTTAACAGTGTTTTAAAACCAACTTTTAAGCCTATGGCAGTCATTGCAATTGTTAAAGAAACTTTACCTAAAAACGACATAGCGTCCAAAAATCCCTTGGTAAAAGTGAAATAAGATACTATTATTGAAATAATAACAAAGGCCCATAAATACCAAGGCAATTTTAAGTGTTTTTTCCAATGCGTATCTTTATCCTTATTAATAAAAATAGTGAAAAATATTAAGGCAGGCGATAATAAAGCCACTCGAGCTAGTTTTACCATTAAGGATAAGTCACCAATAGATTGACTCATAGCATATCCTGCTCCAACTACATTTCCTACAGCATGCAAACTACCACCAATCAATACAGCCATTTCAATATCGGTCATTCCCATATTAGGAAGGAGTAAAGGAAGCAACAACATACCAATTACCCCAAAAAGGTTAACTACTGCCAATGAAACACCAATATCTTCTTTATTATCTTTAAATGTTGGAGCCAACGCAGCGATGGCCGATGAACCGCATATAGCCGTGCCAAATCCTACTAGATACCCTACGTTACTTGGGCAATGTAATTTATTGGATAAAACTCTTGTGCTTATTAAAAGGAAAACAATCATTAAGAAAATGATCAAAACGTTCTCCCAACCAATTTTGTTGATATCGCCATAATTAATTCCAAAAGCTAAGAATATGATGGAAAGTTCCAATAATTTCGAACTGGTGAACGTAATTCCTGGAGAATAATGGGTTGGTATTTTAAAAGCATTTCCGATAAGAATACCCAATAAAAGACCTAATAGAATAGCGTTAAAAAAACTGAAAAAATGAGCAACAATTAAGGAGCTTGTGCCAATAAACAAGGAAAGAAGTAGACCACTTAAATGGGTTTTGTTAATCATTATTTTTTGAATTAATGAATTGGATTCATCAAAGGTACTTTGTTTGAGGTAATCGATAAGTAGCTTTTGTTACACAAAATAAAAAAAGGAGCAAGATAAAAATCTGCTCCTTTTCTTTTATAAATTAAAACGATTAAAATAATATACCCAAAGTTAAGGTGATTGCACCTGGTAATGTTTTGTAACCACCAGAAACATATTTCCCAGGGTTGATTACATCTGGTTTTTGAGAGTATTTATCATTTGATTTTAAATAACTTGTAAAAAAATGATTGTAGTGTAATGCAAAGAACATAGATGTTGTACCTGAAAAGTTGTATTCAGCTCCACCACCAACTACCAGACCTGCTCTAATTGGAACAATACTTTTACTTAAGTTTAAATCCTCGTTTGTATAGGCTATAGTATATTGATTAGTAGCAGTATCTAATGAACGTCCAGAATCATTAGCTCTTGATTTTGTAGCAAATGCTAAATTAGCACCAAATTGACCAAAGTAAGTTAAATAACCAATTTCTTTGGTCTTCATTTTCAATATAAGAGGAATGTTGATATAGTTAGTTTTGAAACTTCTTTTATCCATTAAAAATGAACGTTGATTGACTGTGTCAAAAGTTCCATTCTCATTAAATTCAACTAATTCAGAATTCTTGTCTAATATATAAGTAATAGCATCGGCCTCTGGTGCTCCAACATAATCCAATTTGTAAGAAGAGGTTTTAAGAGATAATCCGCTCACAAATGAAAAATTATTAGCCAATCTAAATTCTAATTGCATCCCCCAATCAAAACCAACTCCAACACCACCATTTAATAATTTCTTTTTATTGCTTGAATTTAACCAATCAAATGATGTTCCGACTTGTAATCCAAATCTAAAATTTTTGATTTCGTTATCCTCTGTTACAGAAACTTGACTGTAATTTAGTTGTTGAAATCCTAACAAAACGGCAGTTAAAATAAATATTTTTTTCATTTTTTATAATTTTATGAATATAATTGACTGCGAAATTAATATAAATTCAGATTTTTGCGCTACATTATGATGAAAATAAAACAATCTTCTTTAAAACGACTTTTTCGTTTTTTCAATATTCTATGGGCAATTCCTCTTTTTTTGAGCTGTAATTCCAATCCATTAGACGTGGATGTTAGTGAAATAGAGGTTCAATTAACCGTGCAAAGGATGGAAAAGGATATGATGGGTTATTCAGGAAACGATTACAGTGAGTTGAATAATCAATTGATACAAAAATACGGAGTACTTTATGAAATTTGGATGACTAATATGTTAGGAGAAGTTCCTCCTTCCGATCCAATAGCTCCCGAAAGCCTTAAATTGTTTCTAAATCATCCAGACATGACCGAGATTTTTAAAGAAATAAATCTAAAGTTTGATGATTTTAGTCCCTATGAAGAAAAGTTTAAGGAGTGTTTCCAATATTATAAATATTATTTCCCAGATTCTGTAGTTCCAACGATCATTACCTTTTACAGTAATTTTAATGCAAATGTGTTTCCTTATGGTAATCACTTAGCAATTGGACTAGACATGTATTTAGGGGCCGATCATCCTATAGTCAACTCCATACCTAAAGATATGTTTCCCCAATATATTAAAGATAGGATGGATGAAAAATATTTAGTTGCTGATGGAATGAAATTTTGGCTATTGAGCAAATTTGCTAATGAAGAACAATCCGATTTTTTAAGCACAATAGTTTCACTTGGAAAAGTAATGTATTTATTGGATTGTGTGTTACCAAATGAAAAAGATGAGATTAAAATTGGATATACAGAATCTCAATTACTTTGGTGCAAGGATTTCGAAACCAAAATATGGCAAACTATTGTAGATGAAAAAGTGCTCTATAGTAAAGATAAGTTGGTGATTATGCAATATCTGAATGAAGGGCCTTTTACTAAAGATTATCCTCATGAATCACCCTCACGATTAGGTGTTTGGTTAGGATGGCAGATAGTAAGAGATTATATGGAGTACACGGGTGCCTCGGTTGATGAATTATTAAAACAAAAAAGCGCTAAAGTGATTTTAAAACATTATTCTCAAGGCGAACGATAGATTTGAGAAGAGTTATTACTTTTACAAAATAAAAAAAGGGTCGTAAATTAAGTGAAGAGTATTTCGCATTATTTAAAATAATAAATGGTATTCAATGAAAGAAATTAAAATAAAGGTAGGATTAGACGAAAATAATATTCCTGATAAAATGTATTGGCAGGCTGAGGGAACGGAATCTGATGATAACCAAGCCAAGGCAATGTTATTGTCTATTTGGGATTTGAAAGATCAAAACACCTTTAAGATAGATTTATGGACTAAAGATATGACTGTAGAAGAAATGAAGAAATTCTATTTTCAAACGTTTATTACCATGGCAGATTCTTTGGAGAAGTCTACTGGTGAAGATGGTATGGCTGATGCTTTGAGAGATTTTGCGGATTTTTTTGGTGAAAAGTTGGGGATCATACCCAAAACAGGGAAGTTTGATAAATAGATTCTTAAGGTTCGATAATACCTTGTAGTAATCCATTTAAAGAGTAAATAATATCCTTCAAATATTCTTAATTAGTTTGAGTTTAGATAGTTGATTAACTTTTGACCATATTTGGGATACAATTTAATTAATATCTACAATATTTAATCTCAAATCTACATTCTAAAATCTACCATCGTAAATCTACAATCTGCAATTGCTTTTCATCTTTCAATTTGTATTTTTTTAACAAAAACTTGTAGAAATTTTTGAAAGTTTCAAAAAAAGTTATACTTTTACGACTTTGTAACTAGGCACAAAATACAAAGAAATAACCTAATTAACTAATATTCAATACAATGAAGAAAGTTTTATACGCGTTTTCAATGGCTCTGCTAGGGCTTACTTCTAGCATGACAGCACAACAAGATTATCAATTTACACATTACATGTATGATAATTTATCTTTTAACCCTGGGTACGCAGGATTAAATAAGTCTATTTGTGGAACTATGTTGTTTCGACAACAATGGGCAGGTTTTGAGGGTAGACCTCAAACAGGGTTGTTAAACATCCATGCTCCAGTTAAAATGTTAAGAGGAGGATTGGGTTTGACATACGTAAATGATCAATTAGGTTTTGAGAAAAATAATATGGCAAGATTAGCCTATTCATACCATTTAGGTTTAGGTGCAGGTGATTTAGGAATAGGTGTTTCTGCAGGTATTATTCAGAAAAGTATTGATGCAGGCTGGATTACTCCAGATGGTACGCCTTGGGCAAATGACGGTAGTATTGCAGCTCAAAATGCATCTGATTTAGTTCCAGATATTAACTTTGGAGTGTTTTATCAAACTTCTGAGTTATATATGGGGATATCTGCCACTCACTTAGGACAGTTTAATATGGATGCTTTAAATCTTAAAAACGTTCACCATTATTTTATTACTGCAGGTTATTTTTACAATATTAATAATCAATGGCAATTACGTCCTTCAGTATTGGTGAAATCTGATGCTGCATCTACTCAAATTGATTTAAATGTAAATGTATTATTTAACAAGATGGTTTGGGCAGGTGTAAGTTACCGTTTTGCTGATGCTGTAGCACCAATGTTAGGGTATCAAAAACAAATTGGAGGAGGTTTAATGAGAATTGGTTATGCCTATGATGTAACCACTTCTAAGTTGAAAGGTTATAGTAATGGTTCACACGATATAATGGTGAATTACTGCTTTAATTTAGATAAACCAATACCTGTACAGAAATCAAAAAACCCCAGATTTTTATAATTTATTAACAAATTTTGAAACCAAAGTTATTTAGCTTCGTTAGAGTCAGTTCAAAACCAGAAAATATCAACAATGGAGAGTTGAAAAACTAGCCGGAAGTTAAATTAAAAAAGGGTAGCATGAAAAAATTAGTGTATTTAGCTTTAATCGCCTTAACCGTAACAAGCTGTGCGGAATCAACCAGAGGTGAATTAGTCGGAGTCCTTGGACGACAAATATGGTATCATCCAGATTTGTATGGAATGATGTATATTCCTGCGGGAAGTTACACCATGGGACAAAGTGATGAAGATGTTCCATTTGCAAAGTATTCAAGAGCCAAAACGGTTTCTGTTCAAGCATTCTTTATGGATCATACCGAAATATCGAATAACGAATATCGTCAATTCGTATTTTGGGTGCGTGATTCTATAGCTCGTAAAATGCTTGCGGAAGATTTAGGATATGCCGAATGGACTATCCCAACATTAGATGATGAGCTTCAAGAAAAGAGTGATGATGAATGGATATTGGATTGGAGTGTTAAAATCGATTGGAGAAAAATCGAAGGAAATGTTCAGTTCCCTGTTTTAGCTAATATGTATTTAGGTCAAGCAGATCGTTTCTATGATCGTTTAGAAATTGATACTCGTAAATTAATGTTTGAATACTATTGGATTGATATGCAGGAAGCAGCTAGAAAAGGTCGTCCTTTAGTTAAAAAGCTTTCTAACGAAGAATTTGAAACAGAAATGTCTCAACAAGACCCTGAGCACAGAAATCAAATGCAAAATCCTGATCAACCATTTCCAATGCCAGAAGGAACTCCTCAAGGTAAAGACTTAGATATGGGTTACAGAAATAGTAAAGGTCAAAACAACGCAATCAGAGGTCACGAAGATCGTTCACGTTTCATTATTAAAGAGATCATTAATGTTTATCCTGATACATTGTGTTGGATCCACGACTTTACTTACAGTTTCAACGAGCCAATGACAAACACATATTTTTGGCACATTGCGTATGATAACTACCCTGTAGTGGGTGTTACTTGGCAACAAGCAAACGCATTCAATGTATGGAGAACAATGTTATTAAACACTTGGAGAGCTGGAGAATGGGAATCATTTGTTCAAGACTTTAGATTACCAACAGAAGCTGAGTGGGAATATGCCGCAAGAGGAGGTCTAGATTTAAGTCCATATCCTTGGGGTGGTCCATACATCAGAAACTCAAGAGGTTGTTTCTTAGGAAACTTTAAGCCTATGAGAGGTCGTTATATGGAAGACGGTGGTTTCCATACAGTAGAAGTTACTGCTTACCATCCAAATGATTATGGATTGTATTGTATGGCTGGTAACGTTGCTGAATGGTGTAGCACTGCGTATGATGAATCTGTTTATGAGTTTTCACACGATTTAAATCCTGAATATAAATATAATGCATTGGATCACGATCCACCTTCTATGAAAAGAAAAGTTATTCGTGGTGGTTCTTGGAAAGATATTGGGTACTATCTTCAAACTGGAACACGTACTTATGAATATCAAGATTCAGCAAAATCGTATGTTGGTTACCGCAGTGTAATGACCTATTTAGGTAGAGGTGGGCCAAACAAAGATGGAGAAGGACTATAATCTTCAAAAATAATAAATAATAAAAAAAATGTATTTTTAACATTTATTATAAAAAAGTTTCTATTTTCGCAAATCAGTAAAATCAAATAAATAACAATTGTCTAACATTTAAAAAAAAGCAAGGAAAATGAGTGGTAACAGTTTTTTCGCAAGTAAGAGATTCAAAAACGGAATGAAGTTCGTTTATGGATGGGGTGGAGCCGTAGTAATCGTAGGAGCAATGTTTAAAATCCAACACTGGCCTGGTGCGAGTGTCGTTCTCATCGGAGGATTGGGAGTTGAAGCAGTAATCTTTATTTTATCAGCCTTTGAACCATTACACGAGGAAGTGGATTGGACATTGGTTTATCCTGAATTAGCTATGGGTCATTCAATGGATGAATTGCATTCATTACCAGAAGTTGACGAACATCACGTAGAAGAAATCGGAAGCGATTTATCTGTTGTTGAGCAATTAGATAATATGTTAGCTCAAGCTAAAATTGAACCTGAATTAATTCAAAGTTTAGGAGATGGTTTAAGAAATTTATCTTCAAGCACTAAAGGATTAGGTGACTTATCTAAAGCTACTGCTGCTACAGATGAATTTGTAGGAAATATCCAATCAGCTTCAACAAGAGTTGGTAAATTGTCAGATGCTTATGAGAATGCATCTAAATCATTAATGGGTCTTACTGACACAACAGGTGACGGTAAAAACTTTGGTGAACAAATGCAAAAAGTTACAGGAAATTTAGCTGCATTAAACAATGTATATGAAATGCAATTAAAAGGAGCTTCTGAGCATTTAGGTGCTACTGAAAAAATGTACAGTGGAATCAATGAGTTGATGACCAACTTACATTCATCTCTTGATGATACTAAACGTTACAAAGAAACTATGTCTTCATTAAGCAAAAACTTGTCTGCTTTGAATACTGTTTATGGTAACATGCTTTCAGCTATGAATGTAAATGTTAATAATTAAGCTGTATCTTTTTTACTAAAGGTACATTAAACGTATTATTAACAATTAAAACTTAAATATTATGGGAGGAGGTAAAGAAACCCCAAGACAGAAAATGATTGGTCTTATGTACCTAGTACTTATGGCCCTTCTAGCAATGAACGTTTCAAAAGAGGTAATCAA
This sequence comes from uncultured Flavobacteriales bacterium, assembly GCA_964419055.1. Classification (GTDB taxonomy): domain Bacteria; phylum Bacteroidota; class Bacteroidia; order Flavobacteriales_D; family Parvicellaceae; genus CAYQNU01. The sequence continues at coordinate 36,304 of CAYQNU010000016.1, forward strand.
CGCATTCGTTACATTGAATGATAAGATTGAAGCAGGGAACGTTATTATTAAAGGAACAATGGAAGGAGCCTATGGTTCTTTCGATCAAGCAATAGCTGGTTTAACTGCTCAAAAAGCAGGTCCAGATGAGATTGAAAACGTTAAAAAAATTCAAGCTCAAGCGTTACAAATCAAAGAATGGAGTAAATCGTTAACAAACTATTTTGTTAGTGAGTCAAGTAGATTAATTCAAGAATCTGGTGATGCTTCTTTTGGTATGGTAGATGAGTTATCACCTCCAGGAGATAAACATTACCGAATAGATGAAGCAGGTTACTTTCATTTATTTGGATTGATGCACTTGTCTAAAAAAGATGATTATGACGTTGCTACACGTTTGTACATTGGTGATGGTGGTCATGAAAATCCAACAGGTACTTTCTTAGTAGATAGTATCACAGGTTTTAGAGATAGAATTTGTACATTAATTGCAAATTATAAAGATGATAAAGGTACTTATTCCTTTACACCACCTCAGATCAGACCTGATATGGAAAATGATCCCGCTTCAACAAAAGCATTTAATGATGAATTGAAAAAGGCATTAGCTACAGTTAATCCTTTAGATACAGCATTGATTGCTCAAATATATGGAATTTTGTCACCACCTGTGAAAACAATGAACCACGGACTTGAATATCCTTGGATTGCCAAACAATTTGACCATGCTCCATTAGTAGCTGCTATTGCAATGTTTACTTCTATTCGTGCAGACATTTTACAAGCTGAGAATAAAGCTGTAAATCACATTGCAGGAAGAGTTGTTGCTCCTAAATTCAATTTCAACAAAATTGAACCATTAGCATTTGCACCTGCAAGTTATATTAATCAAGGTGATTCTATCAAATTGAAAGTTATGATTGCAGCTTACGATTCAACTGAGAACATGAAATTGAAATACTGGGTTGATGATTCAACACGTTCAGGAGATGGTACTCCTTTTGAAGCTGCTGCTGGTTCTCAGTTAAGATTACCTGGAGGAAGCGTAGGAGATCATACAGTATATGGTACTATTGCAGTAAAAGAAAAAGGTGTTGAGAAATTTAAACCTTGGTCTTTCAAATATTCAGTTGGTGCACCAAATGCTGCCGTTTCTGCTTATGATTTAAATGTATTATACTCAGGATGGGATAACAGAATTAAAGTTGCTGCTGGTGGATTTGATCCTTCATTAGTAACAGTAAACTGTAGCGGATGTTCAAGTTTCTCTAAATCAGGTGATTTTTATGTTGCCAAAGTTCAAGGGATTAAAGGTGAAGCAACCATTTCTGTTAGTGCTAAGACTCCAGACGGAAAGTCAGTATCTTTAGCTTCTGAGAAATTTAGAATTTTCCCATTACCTAAACCAGAGCCTAAATACGCTGGTCAAGGATTCGAGAAAAGTTCTATGAACGTTGCTACAGCTAAAGCTTGTCCTCCTTTGAAAGCAGTAATGGATGGACCATTGAATGTTCCTTACAACATTACTCAATTCAAAATGGTAGTATCTAAAGGGGGTAAAACAGCCACTTTAACTTCATCAAGTAATGCATTGACTGCAGAGATGAAAGCAGCTATTTCAGCAATGAGTAAAGGGTCTCAATTGACGTTTATGGATATTAGAGCTGCTGGACCTAGTGGAAAAGCTGTTCCAATTGGTAACCTTTCTTATGTTTTAGAGTAAAAAAGATTTTAAAATTAAAACACTATGTTAAAAAGATTTATTGAAACCACCACCTTACTAGCATTTTTTTCAAGTGTTGCATTTGCTCAAGTACCACCTAGTTCGGGTGTAACCGTTGAGTCAGGTGTTTTGGATGGAGTATATGTTCCAGAACATGTACCTACAAAACGTGTGATACAATATACTCACTTGAGAGAGGCAGATGTAATGTGGAGTAAACGTGTTTGGCGTACAATTGATCTTAGAGAAAAGATGAATCATCCTTTGTACTATCCAGAGGTTCCAATTTCTGATAGAAGATCATTGTTTGATGTAATTAAATATGGTGTTTTGGAAGAAGGAAGTCTTACTATATATGCATTGGGAGCAACATTTGACGATCAGTTTAAAGCACCAGTATTAAGAATGACTAGTGAGACAGAGGCGGTTTACAAAAATCGTGTTGCGTCTTATTTTGGAACATCTGTTTTAGTGCCTGTTTTTGATGCCAATGGTGACCCTGTTGATGCAGATGGAGATGGTGTGGAAGATTACAGAGATACCACAACCTTTTATGACACACGTGAGATTATCAAATATGAAATCAAAGAAGATTGGTTTTTTGATAAACAACGTTCTGTATTGGATGTAAGAATTATTGGTATTTGCCCGGTTGTTTATGATATACAACAAGGTCAAATTCTTGGAGAGAAAGGTTTATTTTGGTTATATTTTCCAGAGTGTAGATATGTATTTCAAAACTTTTTTGTTTACAATCCAGGGAACGATGCTCAACGTATGAGTTATGACGATTTATTTTGGAAAAGACAATTTTCATCATACATTCACAAAGAAAGTAACATTTTCGACCGAATGGTTTCACCATCTTGGGTAGGTGTTGAAGCTTTGCTAGAAAGTGAGAAAATTAAAGGTGAAATGTTCCAATTGGAACATGATCTTTGGAATTTGTAAAATCCATTAATTTGATTTAATACAAAAAGAGCCGCATATTGCGGCTCATTTTTTTGTACCTTTTTTTTACTTGGTCATTACACAAGTATTATTAACCAATTAAATCTAAAGTTATGGGAGGCGCAAAAGAAACACCACGTCAAAAAATGATCGGATTGATGTATTTAGTGTTAATGGCACTATTGGCAATGAACGTATCAAAAGAAGTAATAAATGCTTTTATTACTATGAATAATAATTTAGAATCACAAAACAACAGTCTTAATTTGGCTAATAGTGATCAATTAGATATTCTACAATCAAAATTTGTAAATCCTGAATTAAAAGGAAAGGCTAAACAAGAAGCCAAAGTGATTTTTGAGTTGGGAGTTAAAATACACAATTTAACTCGATCAACAGCTAATTTCTATATGGAAGAAGCGGATGACATGCTTAAGAAAGGCGATGATTCTCAATCTTGGGTTACTACCAATAGTGATGGATTCAAATCAATAGTTGATTTAATGGCTGAAAATTCAGATTATTCTAGAAAAGATGATTATGATATTCCAACTTTTATGTTTGTTGGTGACAATCACTTGAATATAAATGATAGAGGGAAAGTTTTGATAGAGCGTTTGATTGAATACCGTGATTCTTTATGTATATATATCGCTCATAAGCCTAAACCAAATAATAAAGGTTATTATTCATTTGTTCCACCAGTCATTTCAAAAAAAGATGATTTGGATACAGCATGGCTTTCAAATCTAGAAAAGTCTCTCGAAACAGTAAGAGAGGAGGATAGAAAATACATAGTCGATATCTATAGAATATTAACACTACCTGAAAAGATTAAAAATCACGGAGAAATGTATCCATGGCAAGCAGCTCAATTTGACCATGCACCAATGGTTGCCGCTGCTGGGGTTTTTACTTCATTAAAAAGTAGAGTGCTCCAAGCTGAGCGATTTGCTTTGAATAATTTAAATGCTCAAACCGATTCGCCCATATTCAGATTTAATGCAATTGAACCATTAGCATTTGCACCCACTGGTTATATTAATACGGGAGACTCATTAGATTTATCTGTAATGATCGCGGCCTATGATACAATGGCTTCACCACAAATCCGTTATTGGATAGATGATTCTAACAGAGTTAATGCTCCTAAGATATCAACTTTAAAACAAATTCGATTAAGTGGCGCTGTGGGAAAACATAACGTAGTTGGTGACATTGCCATTCAAACAAAAAATGGGATAGAATGGAAACCTTGGAAGTTTGATTTTAACGTTGGAACACCCAATGCTTCTGTTTCTCCATATGATTTAAATGTTTTATATTCTGGATACGAAAACAAAATAAAAGTAGCTGCTGGTGGTTTTCGTCCCGAACAAATAAATGCTTCTTGCACGGGTTGTGAAAGTTTTACGAAATCAGGAGATTTTTATATTGCCAAAGTTAAAGGATTATCAGGAAAAGCGTCAATTAAGGTTTTTGCAAAATCAGATGATGGAAGCACTGTCCAATTAGCAAATGAGGAATTTAGAATTTTCCCAAAGCCCAAACCTGTTGTGAAATTTGCTAATTATGGATATGAAACAAAAGTTATTGCCAAAGCAACAGCTGAGAATTGTCCCGCTATAAAACTAGTGACGGAAAGCCCCGTAAATATTCAATATGATGTTAAAGGATTTAGTTTACAGATTCTTGGAGGTGGTGGAAACAAAACTCCAGCTAAACTCAAAAGCAATAGTCATTTGCTAACAGCGGAAATGAAAAAGGCTCTCCAATCCGTTCCAAAAGGTGGAACAATTATGTTTACTGATATAAGAGCAACTGGAGGTGGCAGTGAAATTCCCGTTCCTCCTTTAATTTTTGATTTGAATTAAAGCCGAATATCTAAAAAGGTCATCAACTAGTTGATGACCTTTTTTTATTTTTAAGAAAATCTTGTAAAAACTGATATTTTAGATATTTAGCATGGGCAGATATTTTGCAAATGATAAACCCATAATAACCATCTAAAAATCCTAATCTAAACACATAATCTGAAAGGAACTTTATTATTGGTTTACTCAATACAATTATTCTGTTTGTCTTTTTACCTCTTTCAAAATCAGCTTTAGCACTTATCTGTGCAAATTTTATACTTTGCACACGATGTTCTTCAACCGAATAATAACTGTAGTGCAACAAGTCTCCATGTAAATGGTTAATCTTGTTTTTTTCTACCTGCATCACCACAAAATCGTGCGGATTTATACCACCCCAACTTCCTTTTGATTTATCCCAAAGACGTATTTTTTTGTCGGGATACCAACCACAATGTTTTATCCATTGTCCGCAATAATTGGTGAGTCGATTGAATGAATAGGCTGAATAATTTTCTAATGCTGGCTTTAAGATTAAAATTGATTTTTTTAGTTCCTCATCCAAAGCTTCATCTGCATCTAACGACAAGACATACGAATGACTGGCTTGATGCATAGCATAGTTTTTTTGCTGAATATGACCTTCAAAAGGGTTTTTGATAAATCTGACAGCGTATTTACTACAAATTTCTTCCGTTTTATCCGTTGAAAAAGAGTCTACAACAATAATTTCATCAGCAATACCTAGCAACGATTGTAAACATCTTTCAATGTTTTTTTCTTCATTGAATGTGATAATTACGGCTGATATTTTGTTTGTAGAAGTCAATAGTAATATGTGTCTTCAAAACTACTAATTTTTTTTGAGTAATCTATTTTATCGTTTTCTTTGGTACTTTTTTATTAGTTCAGGTTAATAGTTGTAATTTTACATTTTTCAATCGAAGTATGAAAATAAGTGGTTTTACTTTTATTAAAAATGGCGATACGCTTTACATTCCGTTAAAGGAAGCAATTACTTCAATATTGCCCATTTGTGATGAATTCATTATTGCCATGGGAGATAACTCGCCTAATGATAAAACAGAAGAGATTATTAATTCGATTCAATCAGATAAAATTAAAATTGTAAATACGGTTTGGGATACTAAACTCTTTCCCATGAATACTGAATTTGCACGTCAAACAGATATTGCTAAATCACACTGCATGGGTGATTGGTTATTTTATATACAATGTGATGAAGCGGTTCATGAAAATGATTTGCCAAAAATAAAAAATGCCTGTGAAAAGTATCTAGATGACAAAAATGTGGATGGGTTTTTATTTAAATACCTTCACTTTTGGGGCGATTACAAACATTATCACAAATCACATGCTTGGTATCAAAAAGAAATAAGGATCATTAGAAATGATGCCGACATTCATTCATGGAAAGATGCCCAATCCTTTAGGAAATTTAGTGCCTGGAACGGTACTTTTGAGGATTATCAAAAAAAGGAAGACAGCCAAAAACTGAAAGTGAAGTTATTGGATGCACACGTTTATCATTATGGTTTTGTGAGACCTCCAGATGTCATGTCAGGAAAAATTAAAATTCAATCAGATACCTATAGAGGGGAGGAAGCTACAAAAATACTCTTTGATAAATTACCTCCTTCATTTGATTACGGCCCTTTACATTTGGTTCAAGAATTTAAAGGAACCCATCCCGCGGTAATGAACGATTGGATGGCCAAACACAATTGGGCTAATCAATTGCAATATAAAGGGAAAGTAAATCCAAACCGCCCCATACATAAACACGAAAAAATAAAATATCGATTGGTTTCTTGGATTGAAAATACCTTTAGAAAAGGCGAAACCATTGGTGGATTTAAAAACTATATCGAGATTTAAAGAGAATCATTTATTGAATCTAATTTCATCTGTTCATCTTCAAATTCTTTCAGATCTTCGTCTAGATTAGGTATTTCAATGTCAGCTTTTTCTTCAGAAGATTTTTTCTGCTCAATAGCAATTTTTTCTGTATCCGTATCATCGTGAAATATAATGAACACAGCACCAATAATGAGTGCTAGAATACCTAAAATGATGCCTATTTTTTTTAAAATTCTCATAGTTGTTTGTTTTTTGGCTCAGTGAAATAATCGTTCCAAAATTAATGTAATTTTTCATTATTGTGATGTCGAGTGCTATCACGTTGAGTTTTCTTTTCCAAATTACGTTCCATGGCTTCTTGTAAGTTAACTCCCGTTTGATTAGCCAAACAAATCAATACAAAAAGTACATCTGCCATTTCATCCCCAAGGTCTTTATTTTTATCACTCTCTTTTTCAGATTGTTCTCCATATCTTCTGCCAATGATACGAGCCACTTCGCCAACTTCCTCAGTCAACAAAGCCATATTGGTCAGTTCATTAAAATAACGAACACCGTATTTTTTAATCCATTGATCTACTTGCTCTTGAGCTTCGTTGAGTGTCATCTTATTCTTTGTTTTTTGTATCTAAATGTATCGTTACAGGGCCATCATTTATCAACGCTATTTTCATATCTGCACCAAAGATACCCGTTTCTACTTTTGATAAACAAAGTTCTTTACATTTTAGAATGAATTTCTCATACAATTCATTGGCCAATAAGGGTGGCGCTGAACCAATAAAATTCGGCCGATTACCTTTTTTTGTGCTGGCAAACAGCGTAAATTGAGAAACGATGAGCAATTCTCCATTGATGTCATTCAATGCTTTATTCATTTTCCCTTCTTCATCACCAAATATGCGCATATTAATGATTTTATTGGCTAACCAATCAATGTCTTCTTGGGTATCATCGGGTGCTACTCCTAACAAAACCATTAATCCAGACTGGATAGTTCCTACTTTTATTTTTTCTACCGATACATTGGCTTCAGTGACGCGTTGAATTAGGGCTTTCATTAGTATTGCTTTAAAATTTACCTTTAACAGTTGGAAATTTTCTTTTTGAATATCTATCCTTTCGATTTCTCTTAAATTGGACTAATGGAAGTTCTATTTCTGATTCTGTAACTAATATATCCTTGATAATTATCTCGTCATAATACGTATATTCAATTTTTATAGATTTATTTAATTGATGAACAGGTATTGCTAAAGAATAATTTTTTTGATGGATAGGGAAATATTCTGGAAAGTTTAACATAATTAAAATTCCGTTGGCTAATTTAACTTTTATGATAACCTGATTTAATGGCCTTCCTTTTTTATCTGTAATTTTTCCATTTACATTTATAAAACTCGAATCAACTTTTAATGAGCTTTCTCTAATTTCATTTATCGAAGTTATGAATTCTTGAGAATAAGTTGAATTATTCAATATCATCGAACTCCCCATCACAATAAATAATGCCAACGCAAATCGATAACTTTTATTGATTTCTGCTGATTTTTCGTCTTCCACTTCATCATAGGAAACTACACAACTTCCCTTTGGAGGTATAGTTGAATTTTCCGTTCTGAGGTCAATTAAAGTATGCCCACAATCGTTGCAATAAAATCCATTTTTGGTAGATTTCATCTCTTCGAGTGGCTTTGGGCAAGGGTAAGGGATGTTCATTTTGTTAAATGTTGTATCTTTGTGGCTCTAATTTAGAAAAAATGTCGGAAACCACTGAAAAAGGAAACAAAAATTTACAAGAAAGTTTGTTGTCAGATCTTCAATCTTCAAATGAAACGAAGATTATCAATGCATTAGATAAAATAAAGGAAAAAGGAAATGTGGCTATGATTACGCCTATGATGGACGTATTTGAAGACACCGAAAACGTGTTAATCAAAGAAATGATTCGAACTATTTTCTCCGAATTAAAGGTCTCCACAGCATTAGTACCACTAGTAGAAGGGCTGCAACGCAACAACGATGAGCTTAATGAAGTGATTTTGTTTTCATTATGGCATGCCAATTTCAATCCTATTTTATTTATTGAAGAAATTGTATCTGTTTGTTGTGAAGGTAGTTATATGACAGCTTTAGAAGGCTTGACCTTAATTGAAAACCTAGAAGGACCTTTTAATGAAGAAGTATTATTAGCTGCAAAGAATGTGCTTACTGAGTATTTTCAAGAAGTAGATAAAGTAGAAGGAAAAGAAGATTTGATGCAATCTATGCAAGAACAAATCGATGGATTTTTTAATTTTTTAGTGGCATAATACCGATTAGGAATTAAATTCTGTAAATTTGCACTATGAAATTAGCATTATTAGCCATAGCATTATTAGGATTAGGAGTGTTGGGAATTGCCATAAAAATTTGGGCAAAAAAAGACGGTAAATTTTCAGGAACGTGTGCCAGCAATAATCCTTATCTCAACAAAGAAGGGGAGTCTTGCGCTATGTGTGGAGCTCGCCCCGATGAAAAATGTAAAAGCGATGTTCAAGAAGCGGTTGTATAATTCCTCAAATTAGTACTTTTTGATTCATCCATGTTCTATTGTGAATTTTCTTTAAACAAAGTTTTACTTGAAAAGAACCAACTTCAGTAAGGCGCTCTATTTTACTAACTCCTGTATTTTTTAATCGAATTATAAAATTCGTTTTGAATAAGCTCGCGATCTATTTTTTGATTTACAATTTCACCATTAATTATGGTGCATTTGATTGACTGAGAGTCGCAGGTATAAAGAATCGAAGACGCTAAATGATTTAAATTTACATCATTTAATAAGGCATTTTTAGCATCAAAAACACAGGCGTCAAACGACTGACCTACCGCAAAAAATTCTGTTTGATAATTGTTCATTGCTTTGCGGCCAGCAGAAGTAATTTTAGAAAAGGCAAACATTCCGCTATCCTCCACGCCATCGCCAATAAACGTATTTCTTTTGTGGGTTATCAAACGTTGACCATAGTCCAAAATACGCATTTCTTCCAATGGATTTAACCCAATGTGACTATCTGTCCCAATACTCCAATTTCCACCAAAAGATTGAAAAGTTCTCAACGGGAAAATACCATCACCTAAATTACCTTCTGTAGATGGACATAAAACAACATTAGTTTTAGACCCTGCTAATCTAACAGCTTCAGTAAAATTTATATGTGTTGCATGTACAAAATTAAAACGTTCAGAAAGCTCCACTTTATCCAACATCCATTCTACAGGTCGTTTATGCAGATATTCCACACAATCTTCTATTTCTTTGAGTTGTTCGGAGATATGGATATGAATAGGAATATCTTTAGGGCCTTGATTGATAACATCTAAAACAGACTTTGGATCAACACCTCGTAATGAATGTATACCCAATGCTAAATTGGCATGTTGGTAATTCATACAACTTTTTGAAGAGGCTTCCAATAAATGTAAATATTCATCAACGTTTGGAGAAATAAACCTTTTTTGACGTTCATTGGGTGCTTTACCAAATCCGCCTTTTTGATAAAATATTGGAACTAAGGTTATTTTTATACCAACTGATTTTGCAGCTGCTATTAATGTTTCGCCCATCAACGATTTATTTTCATAATGTTCGCCATTTTTATCATGGTGAACATAATGAAATTCAGCTACTTGGGTATATCCATGACGGATCATTTCGGTATACAACATTTTAGCTATTGAAAACAATTCTTCTGGAGAAATATTCAAAGCTAATTCATACATGGCTTCCCTCCACGACCAAAAATCATCGGCTTTTTGAAGTGAAGAATGGTATTCGGTCATACCAGCCATAGCATATTGAAAAGCATGTGAATGAGCATTTTGAAAACCAGGCACCGCCCAACCATCTATTTGTTCAACTTGATCTATACCACTTTCTACTATAGAATGTATGGTTCCATCATCGTTGATACAAATAATTGGATTCAGTATCCATCGGTTTTTTTGAAGTAGACCTTTAAATTGATATGCTTTCACGGTGGGCGAAATTACAAAATAAATTTTTGATTCTAAATCAAAGCGAATAATAATGTTGTTTGGCTTCAAAAAATCAATATATTTGCCAATAGTACCATCGCTTCAATGATTTGAAATGTCTGATTTATGAAATAGGTCATTTAGAGAAATCCAAAAAAAACACGGATGACTGTAAATGGCGATTCCATAACTTGTCCTCGATTTATCGGGATGACAATTAAAAATCAATAATAAACATATGAAAAGAAAAGTTACCATAGTACCTGTTGATGATTTTAATCCAAAGTTTAAATTAACAGAACCTAAGCACAAAGCTGTTGGTGTGCCAGCCATAACTTCTGCCATGTATCATTTGTCAGAAGAGATTGGCTTAAGGAAGGGACTTTCATTAATTGCCAAAATGAATCAAAAAGGAGGTTTTGATTGTTCGGGTTGTGCTTGGCCTGATCCTGATGGTCATCGTTCTTCCTTAGGTGAATATTGCGAAAATGGAGCAAAAGCTTTGGCAGAAGAAGCTACTTCAAAACGAGTAGATGCTGAGTTTTTTGCAAATCATTCTGTGGAGGAAATGAGTGCTTGGAGTGATTTTAAAATTGGAAAATCAGGAAGACTTACAACACCCATGTTTTTAGCAGAAGGGTCATCCTTTTATCAACCCATTTCTTGGGAAAGTGCCTTCGATAAAATAGCAAATAAGTTAAATTCAATCAAAAATCCGGATGAAGCCGTTTTTTATACTTCAGGAAGAACAAGTAATGAAGCAGCTTTTTTATACCAACTTTTTGTTAGAGCCTACGGTACCAATAATTTGCCCGATTGCAGTAATATGTGCCACGAATCAAGTGGTAGTGGATTAACAGAAACAGTGGGAATTGGAAAAGGAAGTGTAACGCTTGAGGATCTACACAAAGCAGAAGTGATTTTAGTAATGGGGCAAAATCCAGGAACGAATCATCCAAGAATGTTAGCTGCTTTAGAAAAGTGTAAGAATAATGGAGGGAAAATAGTTAGTGTAAATCCTTTGCCAGAAGCGGGTAATAATATTTTTGTTGATCCACAAAGTCCTATTTCTGTAATGAAAGGAGGAACCCAACTGACTGATTTATTTCTTCAAGTACGAATAAATGGGGATGTTGCTTTACTAAAATCAACTATGTGTTTACTGCTGCAAATGGAAGAACAGAACCCGGGTAAAGTATTTAATCATGAGTTTATTAAAGAATATTGCTTGGGTTATGAAGACCTTATCCATCATTTAAAAAATCAAAAAATTGATGAGTTAATAAAAAGTTCGGGGGTTACAAGAGTTGAGGTAGAACAGTTGGCATCATTGATTGCTAGCAAATCCAAAATTATTATTTGTTGGGCAATGGGAATAACTCAACAAGAGAATGGAGTTGAAAATGTTCGAGAAATAGTTAATTTATTATTGTTAAAAGGCAGTGTAGGAATTGAAGGAGGAGGTACATGCCCAGTGAGAGGTCACAGTAATGTGCAAGGGGATAGAACGATGGGTATTTATGAAAAACCTTCTGAAAGTTTCTTAGCAAAATTAGATGCCGCATTTAATTTTAAATCTCCTAGAAAACACGGCTATGATGTGGTTGAATCAATTGAGGCAATGCGAGATGGCAAGGTTTCTTTTTTTATGGCAATGGGAGGGAATTTTATTTCGGCCACACCCGATACTGAATTGACAGGTAAAGCACTTCAAAATTGTGACTTAACCGTTCAAATCTCAACTAAACTGAATCGTTCGCATTTAGTAACGGGTAAAGAAGCCCTAATTTTACCTTGTATATCACGTTCAGAATTGGATGTTGTAAATGGGATTCCACAATTTATAACAGTTGAAAACTCAATGGGAATAGTCCACAGCAGCAAAGGCACTTTTGAGCCTGCTTCAAATGACTTATTGAGTGAACCCGTTATTGTAACTAGAATTGGAGCATTAGTAAATACTACTCAACACATTAATTGGAAGGAATTAGGAAATCATTATAATGCAATTAGAGATAAAATTGAACAAGTCATACCCGGTTTTGAAAACTTTAACGAACGAGTTAAAAACACTGCAGGATTCTATTTACCGAATGGAAGTAGAGAACGAAAATTTAAAACTTCCACAGGAAAAGCCAACTTTACCATAAATCCTGCACCTATTAATACTATTCCAGAAGGACACTTTATATTAATGACCATACGAACACACGATCAATACAATACCACTATTTATGGAATGGACGATCGCTATAGAGGTATTTCAAATGAGAGAAGGATAGTGATGATGAATAAAAAAGACATGCAAAAACTTCAATTTTCAACCTATGATGTCGTAGATATTATTGGTCATTGGAAAGATAAAAAAAGAACAGCTTATAAGTTTAAAGTGATACCTTATGACATTCCTGAAGGATGCGTAGCAACTTATTTTCCTGAAGCAAATGTATTAGTGCCAATTGAAAGTGTGGCAAGAATAAGTAATACCCCCGTTTCAAAATTTGTTGAAGTCAGTTTTGTGAAATGTTAGTTTTACTAAATTTTCAACTTTAACATATTCCATTTAATTTAATGTAAACATAAAAAAAGCTCAGACATTTCTGCCTGAGCTTTCTTTTAAAACTTATTTCGATTCAATAGGATTATTGAATGATTAATTTTTGAGTTGAGATATCTGAACCGTTATTCAATTTCACGAAGTACACACCTCTAGCTAAATCAGAAACATTAATTTGTTTGATGAAGTCTTGAGCTATAGTTACGTTCATTTCATTGTAAACAACTTTACCATGAATATCTACTATACTAATGGTAATGTTAGAGAAGTTAGCATTATTGATTGATAATGTAAATTCTCCATTTGTTGGGTTAGGATAAACACTAACTGCAATAGTAGAGTTCTCTTCAATACCACTACAATCACCAACAGTGATGTTTTCAACGTCAGAGCCAACACAACCATTGATATCAGTTACTGTGTAAGTAATTGGATGAACTCCAACACCAGCAGCACTTGGGTTAAATGTTGTACCTGTAACATTTGCACCACTGAAAACACCTGCTAAAGGTGAAACATTGGTTAAACTGTAATTCGTAACAACATCACAAACAGCTTCAGTATAAGGAGCTATATCAACCACAGGTAATTGATTTACAGTAATTGTAATAGTCCCTGTATTTACACAACCGTTAGCATCTGTTCCTGTAACTGTATAAGTATTTGTAGCAGTAGGAGTGAAAGCAACACCTTCAGAAATTCCTCCAGTGTATGTATATGTACTAGCTCCAACACCTGTTACAATAACTGAAGAACCAATACAAATGGCATTGTTTGCATCGTTAGAATTTGCAGAAACGGTTGGTAAAGTATTAACCGTAATAGTTATTGTTGCAGTATTTGTACAACCAAAAGCATCAGTTCCTGTTACAGTGTAAGTGTTAGTTGAAGAAGTTGTAAATGCAACACCATCAACCACTGAATTATCCCATAAGTAAGAAACGGCACCACCACCAGTTAATGTAACATCACCTGAACCACAAATAGCATCATTAGTTACATCAGAAGCAGCAGTTACTGTTGGAATACTAACAGTGATAGTGATATCATCAGTATTTGTACAACCATTAGCATCTGTACCAGTTACAGTATATGTTTCAGTAGAAGTTGCAGCAAAAGCAACACCATCATTCACACTTCCTGTGTATGTATAGGTTGCAGCACCAGAACCAGTTAAAGTAACTAATGTGTTTTCACAAACAGTATTGTCTGTATCATCAGAAGTTACAGAAACAGTAGGTAACGCATTTACAGTAATTGTAATATCACTAGTATTTGTACAACCATTAGCATCAGTTCCTGTTATAGTATATGTTTCAGTTGAAGTTGCAGCAAAAGCAACACCATCACTAACACTTCCTGTGTATGTATAGGTTGCAGCACCAGCACCTGTTAATGTAACCATTGTGTTTTCACAAACAGTATTGTCTGTATCATCAGAAGTAACAGAAACAGTTGGAATTGCATTAACTGTAATTGTAATTGAAGCAGTATTTTCACAACCAATAGCATCAACACCCGTTACAGTATATGTGTTTGTTGAAGAAGTTGTAAAAGCAACCCCATCAACAACTGAATTATCCCAAGTGTAAGTTACAGCATTTCCAGCGGCCGTTAACGTAACATCACCACTTCCACATAATGTATTATTCGTTACATCAGAAGTAGCTGTTACAGTTGGAGCGGCATTTACAGTAATAGTAATATCACTAGTGTTTGAACAACCATTAGCATCTACACCTGTAACAGTGTATGTTTCAGTAGAAGTAGCAGGGAAAGCTACACCTTCATTTACTCCGCCAGTATAAGAATAAGTAGCAGCACCAGCACCTGTTAAAGTTACCATTGTGTTTTCACAAACGGTATTATCTGTATCATCAGAAGTTACAGAAACAGTAGGTAAAGCATTTAATGTAATAGTAATTGTTGCTGTATTCTCACAACCAATAGCATCAGTTCCAGTAACAGTATAAGTGGTAGTTGCAGTTGGAATAAAAGAAGCACCATCAACCACTAAATTATCCCAAGTATACGTTACAGCTCCACCACCAGTTAAAGTAACATCATCACCATCACAAACAGCATTTGCAGTTGCATCAGATGAAGCAGTTACTATAGGGTCGTTTACAGTAATCGTAATTGTTGCTGTATTCTCACATCCAATCGCATCAACTCCAGTTGCAGTATATGTTGCAGTAACAGTAGGAGTAAAAGCTACACCATCCACAACTGAATTATCCCATGTATAAGAAACAGCAGTTCCGCCAGCAGTTAATGTTACATCATCACCTAAACAAATAATATCATTAGTAGCATTTGAAGTTGCTGTTACAACAGGAGCAGGATTTACAGTAATTGTTATATCACTAGTGTTTACACATCCATTAGCATCTGTACCAGTAACAGTATAAGTTTCAGTTGAAGTTGCTGCAAACGCAACACCATCATTAATGCTTCCTGTGTATGTATAAGTAGCAGCACCAGCACCAGTTAAAGTAACCATTGTGTTTTCACAAACGGTATTATCTGTATCATCAGAAATTACAGAAACAGTTGGTAATGCATTTACAGTTGTTGTAACTAAGGCTCTTGTAGCTGAGTTACATCCTGAATTTTCACCTTGAGCATAAAAATTAAAAACACCAGGAGCGGAAGCATCTGCTAAAACAGAAGTTCCAATAGTTTCTAATGTAGCACCTGTTCCTAATTGTGTTCCACCAGTTGCAGCGTCCCACCACGTAATAACTACTGGAGCAGGGTATTCATAATTAATTGTTAAAGTAGCAACACTTGCACCTAAAGGGAAAGTTGCATCATCACCAGCAGATACATCATTACTAGATTCCCAATATAATAAATCAACTGTTCCACCAGCAGTATTTATCGCTGCATTAGGAATCGTACGAGTATAATTAAAAGTACCACCAGCATTTGCAGTACCTGTTCCGGCTGCAGCATTATTTACAATTGCTCCAGCAAATCCTAGTCTTACTTCAGATTGCCAAGACCCGCCATTTGCAGTTATTCCATTATAAACAAATGAAGCAGATGTAACTGTAGCACCAGCAGGTAAAGCTGTCATTGTTGCAGTTGTAACAATGTTACCAGGAGCAGCATTTACTTCAATAGGTTGTGTAGCAACATCAAATGAAATAACTTGTGTTCCTGTTAATAATGGTGTCACCGTTCCTGTTGCACTAATAATTGCACTTGTTTCATTTAAACAAATTGAAGCATTTGTCCCAACAGGAGTAGTAATTACAGAGGTAGGTTCAGAAATTACTAATGTAATTGGAGCGCTCAACAAAGAGCCTGCGTCTTGAATTACAATAGAATAAGTTCCCGCAGCTAAATCCGTTGGAATAGCACCAAATGCCCCACTGTTTACAGAATAAGTGAATGGTTCTGTTCCACAAGAAATAACACCTAAAGAAAATGAGCCATTAGCAACACCATTACAAGTAGCATCAATGGCTACTAATTCAGCATCAACAGGAGAAATAGTTGCAATAACCTCAGCTAATGGACTAGGTGAACAGCCGAGTATTGATTCTTCTACCCAATATGATGTTGTAGTTGTAAGTGTTGGAGTAGTAAAAGTTAAACCAGTATTGATAATCGTTCCAGCTACAGCAGCATCATACCAAGTCAAAGTAGAACCAGTAATTGCACCTGAAGCAGAAAGGTTTAATGTATTTCCAGAACAAGCAGTAGCACCTGTTACACTTGGTGCAGCAATAGTTGGGCAAATTACATTAACTAAATAGTCTTCCGCTTGTCCATATCCAGCATTTTCACATGATGATGGTGCAGTACTGAATTTTTTTACAACTCTTAATTTTGTTGTACCTAAAAGTGCATCTAAAGGAACATTAATAGAACCTAAAGCTTGTATTGCATCAATTCCTGTTGAATTTGTAATAGTACCTATATTGAATGATTCTCCAGCATCCAAAAAGTCACCATCTTGATTCCAATCGATAAAAGCAACAATTACATTAGCAAAATTCCCACCCGTATTTCCTTTAACTATAATAGGATTAGAAGAACCAAGTGCAAGATCTGTTGTTTGAGAAGTAAAGTCTTGAAGAGATGGTCCACCTAATACATTTGTTGAAGTATTATTTATTGAACCAATGTTAACTAATGTAATAGGCTCAACTCCTGTTGGGAAGTTAACATTACAATAGCAGTTGATTAGAGCATTCATGTTAACTTGAAGAGGAGTAGAAATAGCTGTTGCTCCTCCATTTGCACAAGTTATTACACATTGGTAATAGGTTGCTGTAGTTTGATTTGCTGTATACGTTGCTGAAGTAGCACCTGAAATATCAGTATAAGTTGTACCATCAGGTGATGATTGCCATTGGAATGAAAGACCTGCATCACCTGTTACAGCACCAGTTAAAGTAAGATTGAAGTTAACTCCAGAACAAGCTCCTGCGGGACCAGTGGTGACACCAGCCGTTGGAGTTCCAGTACATCCTGCGGGTAATGTTGTAAAGCTTCCTGATGCATTATATCCACTTCCTGTTCCAGCAGCGTTAAATATTTGAGAATAAATTGGAGAATTTGTTCCATCTGATGATTGAACTCTTACTTGATAAGTGGTTAAAGGTGATAAACCAGTTAATGCTAATGTGGTTCCTGTTACTGGATTTCCAGACCAATTCGTCCAGCTACAAGAACCTACAGCTCTATATTGCACATTATATTGAGTAGCTCCTGCTGGTGCTGTCCATCCAATTGTTGCACCATCTGTAGTTATAGCAGACACAGCTGAAAAAGTTGATACTCTTCCAACAACATTTTGAGGAGTCCAAGTGAATGTTAAACCATTGGATGGGCTAACACCTGGATTAGCTGAATTAAAATACATAGTACTATTGCCAGCTGCACCTGTAACAGCGTTACTCCAATTACAAGTTGTTGGGGAACCAGTAATATTCAATAGTAAATTGTTTACATTGTTAGGAAAGGAAGTAGTAGTTCTAAAGCCAATTTCAGGATAGGTAGTATTACTACTAGGTGTCATTGTTCCATAAACAAACTGAATGCTTCCATTTAGTGTGTTCAAAATAACTTGAAAATTCAACGATTCACCAGTTACATTAAATCTTCTATAGTTTTGATAATCAAAAATAATATTGTTTCCCACTACTTGATATAAACAATTAGTACCTGTTTGATTATTTAAATCGCGACCAAATGGGGCTATTACAACACCTGCGTCTGTAATGGAGGAAGATAGAGGCGAATATGTTCCTGTTGCCGTTGGTGCAGTTGTGGAATATAATACTACTCTACCATTCGAATTTACTTGATAGTTGGTGTAAGTTACTCCATCGACAGTAAATCCTGGTAAACCAGTTAAATTTGAATTAGCATCATCTGCAATAACAGACGGTAGTTCTGTTGCACCACCAGCAACTGTTAAAGGAGTGTAAGTTCCTGATGATATTGATAAATTGTACCTTGAAGGCACCTGTGCCATTACACTCGAAAAGCTGGCAAATAGACATGTTGCCGCCAAGGCCGTTCGAATTTTTTGTTTGTAATTTTTAATCATATATTGTTTTTTAATGAATAATTTTCTTTCCCATGCAGAAAGAGCAGGCAAAAATAGATGTTATAATTTTGTTAAACCAACTTTTTTAATAAGTCAGTCTGTTTTGTTAATAACTGTCGAAGATGATAGGTTTAAATACGTAGTTCATTTTTTGAAGATAAAGTATACTGCTAAAATGAGAAAAATAAAGCCGACTAAATGATTCCATCTTAACGTATCCATTTTAAAAACATAGATCATAAAAAATGCAAAAACAGTTAAACTTAGTACTTCTTGTAATACTTTTAATTGCCACATATTAAACGGGCCTCCATTTCCTTCAAATCCTATTTTGTTTGCAGGTACTTGAAAAATATATTCAAAGAGAGCAATTCCCCAACTTACCAAAATTACACTGGCAATTCCCCACTTGGTATACCATTTCCACTCGTTAAATCGTAAATGACCATACCAAGCTAATGTCATAAATATGTTAGAAGCAATTAATAAAAGTATGGAATATACAGCTTTCATTTGTATTACATTTGTATTAGTTATTTAGTAAATTCAGTTGTTAAAACTGATTGAAACTCGTTGTATATTTTTGAATTTGTAGCTATTATTTCTTTACCAAAAATATAATTTTTTTGATTATTAAAGTCACAAACTTGTCCCTTGGCTTCTTTTACAATTAAGCTTCCTGCGGCAACATCCCAAGGGCTTAAAGCATACTCAAAGAAAGCGTCAAATCTACCACAAGCTACAAAGCATAAATCTAGTGCAGCCGAGCCCAATCGTCTAATACCTCGTGTGTTTTTGGCTAAATAACTAAAAGTGTTTAGATAAGCATTTAGCCGAGAGAAATCATCATAAGGAAACCCAGTAGCAATTAAAGAATTAGAAAGATCACTGGTGTTTGAAACTTCTATAAGAGTATTATTCAAAAACGCTCCACCACCTTCAATGGCGTGAAAAACCTCCTTTCTATTGGGGTCATAAACCACGCCTAAAATAATTCTTCCTTCAAACATAAGGGCAACACTGGTGCAAAAAACAGGAATTGAATGTGCGAAATTGGTGGTGCCATCCAAAGGGTCAATAATCCAAGTATATTCTTTTGTTGAGTGTTTTTCGAGACCTTCTTCTCCAATTATGCCACTATTTGGGATTAGTTTTTTTAACTCTTCAATGAAGCATTCTTCTGATTTTTTGTCTACATAAGAAACTAAATTGTTAAAAGATTTCATTTCAATCGAAGATGCGTTGAACTTTTTTTGTTCAGACATCATCCAATCGCCAATTGAAATACTGATTTCAATTACTGATTGACAAAGGGCAGTTAGGTTTATCATAGATGATTATCTAATTCGTAAAGATCTTTAACGTTATGAACTGCTGATGGTTTATAGTAGGTAAGGTTGTAGAAAAGAATGATATCAATTATGGAATGAGCTAACATAGCTGACGTCAAACCAAGAAATTCGGTCATATATCCTAATAAGGCAATTATGAGTGTCATAAGTATTCCATAAAGTGTAATTTTCCAATTGGAAGGATCTAAATAACCATGAATTGCTATGAATACTACGGCTGTTATCCAAATCCCCAAATATAGTTGGATTGCTCCTCTAAAGAATAGTTCTTCACCGATTCCAGCACAAAAACTAATAAAGATTATACTAGGAATATTTAAATGAAGCGATTGAATTAAGTTGCCGTATTTGTTCAAAACAGATCGCATAAAATTTGATTTTATAAAATTCCAAGCAATAAGCCCCGTTATAACCCCAGTCAATATTCCCGATATGATTTCAATGAAGTATGAGGATTTGGTCTGAAATAATGAATTGAAAGTAATCAAAGGAGCATCCTCAAATAAGTAAAAACAACCCAAGGTGAGCAAAGGAAATAGCGTAATAGTAAGAAATGCAAGTGAAAGAATTCTAATAGTGCCCTTTTTCATTGGTACAAATGTGCAAAAAAAAAGCGACTGAATAAGTCGCTTTTAATAAATATCGCTAAATTTTATTGAGCTTTAGGTTTTGATTTATCTCTATCGTGGTCTGTATCATGATCTGGGTCAGTAATATTTCCTGAACCTGAATCTGAACCACTGTTTCCAGTACTCATAGCAGTTGATTGCACAACTACTGGATTGTTACTTGACTTAGTTCCACACTCTTGACGCTCATTTAGTGGAGCCATTTTTGAACAGCTAACTAGTGCGATAGATGCTGCAAAAACAATTATTGATATGTAATTTACTTTCTTCATAAGACAGTTATTAGAACAAAGGTAGGAAATATTTTTTAATATTCTTATATTTTATACAAGATTTTTTTAAAAAAGTTACATTTTTTGATTTTCTAATTTAATGATAACTTTAGTGCCAGTAATATTTCCAGCATCATCATTCATTTGAAAGGGTCCTTCGATAAACATTTTTTGCTCGTTTACTTTTTTCAAAATGTCAATTCTACCCGATGTAATGAGCATCCCTTGTGAATGATGATCGTTTAAGGTTTTGTTTTTTAAACTGAAGTCAATCCCAATTCCATTATCTTCAATTTCAAAAACCGTATATCCATCTTCAGAATAAATAGAAATAGAAATTTTACCTTCCGATCCTTTAGGCAATATACCATGCCAAATGCTGTTTTCAACAAAAGGTTGCAAAATCATTGAAGGTATTAATATTTCATCGGTTTTGATGGATGGATGTACTTCTAACTCATATTTGAATTTTTCTTGAAAACGCATCATTTCTAATGAAACATACAGTTCAAGTCGTTCTAACTCATCTGTTAAGGTTACCATTCCATTATTGGCAATCGAACTGTCAAGGTTTTTACGAATGAGCTTGGCAAAGCTAGTGAGGTATTTGTTTGCAGATAATCTATCTTGTGTATTGATATAATATTGAATAGAATTAAGTGCATTAAAAATAAAATGACGGTTCATCGAAGCATTTAATGTTTGCTGTTCAAGTGACAATAATTTTGATTTGTACATTAATTGTTCAGTGATTCGTTGCCTCTTTACTACATTTTGTCTCCATTTTATAATGCCAAAAACAATACTAGTAAGAACTAAAAAATTGATCGTAAAAAACCACCAAGTTAAATAGTAGGGTTTTAATATTTCAAATTTGAAAACTGCGGGTTCACTCCAATTGATACCATCTAAAGAGGAAATAACTTTAAAGGTATATTCACCATATGAAAGATTGGGATAGGTAAAGGAATGCTGATCAATTACGGGTGTCCAGTCTTCATCCAATCCTTCTAGTTTTAAACGATATTTGACTTCTTTGGGATTTGAAAAACAGATACTGCTGAAGTAAAACGTTAGATAATTTACACGTGAGGGTAAGATGAGACTGTTAGGTAGTCCAGTGAAAGAGCTTACCTCTTTGCTGTAGTTTGACCAATTAGTTGGTTTTAAAAATAACTGAATATCACTGATATAGGTTTTAGGTACTATTATGTCTACCGAATCTTTCCTCTTAGCGCGATCAAATTTAATCAATCCGTTACCGGTACCCATCCAAAGGTGGTTTTCTGAATCCTGATAAAAGGAATTCAAATTTGTTTCAACTGATGTAATACCACTGTTTTCAGTATGATGTTTTATGGTTTGTGTTTTTTTCTGAACGAAATACCTTTGAATGTCAATTTCAAATATTCCATAATTAGTTCCTACCCAAAGATATCGATTACTTTCGATTCCGATAAAGTTGATGAAATTGGCACTGAAAGAAGGATGAAAAGTGATTTTTTCACAATTGTTTCCATCGCTTTTATATAATCCGTTGGCGGTACCTATGAACCACAAACTGTCTTTGAAGTTTTTAATGCAATAAACAACTTTGTCTTCTAAAAGGTCATTGTTGATCCAAGGCTCACAATAATTTTCATCAAAAACGTACACTCCGTTGGAGGTGCCTAACCACATTTTTTTTCCATATCCCTCTTCAATACTTCTGATGTTTTTAAGGTTTAAACCTAAAGAATCATCGTATTTTTTCCATTCGCCATTTTTCCTTAAGGCAAGACCTTTTGAAGTACCAACATACAAATATCCCTTTTTATCTTGGTACAGGGAAGTTATTTTATTGGAAGGAAGCCACCACTCATCTACAAAGGTCGTTGTGCTATTTTGATCAATCTTTACTAATCCTTCTGATGTACCAAACCATAAATTGTTTTTGGCATCCTTTATACTCGTCCAAACTATATTATTTGTCAATGTATTATTTTCGGTATTCCAATAGGTAATTTCTTTTTCATTCAAGGTATTAATACCGTTTCCATAGGTCGAAAACCAATATTTGTTTAAAGAATCTTGAACTATTGACATTACGTAATTACTGTTTAAACCAGTTGAAATGTTATAAGTTACAAATTCATCACTTGTATATCTGAATGCTCCAGAACCATCTGTTCCAAACCAAATGTTTCCCTCTTTATCCTCATAAATGACTTCGATGTTCTCGTTAGGTAACCCGTTTGATGCTTTAAATAATGAAACTTCATTTTTATTAATAAGAGTTATCCCGTTTTTACTAGATAGCCAAATTCTGTCTTTACTGTCTACGAAAATATTGCGAATAAGCATTGATGCTATTCCATCATTAGTAGTGTATTGTTTTATTGAGGCACCTTTTTTAATGTAAACCCCTTCATCATAGACGCTTATAATGAGCTCATTTTGGCGATTAAATTTGATGTCACTAATATTATAGGCGGAATTTGGAAGGGAAACGTTAGTCCATTTTCCGGATTCAATATACCCCAAATAACCGTTTGAACCTAAATAAATTTTTGTATTTCCATCAAATAATAAGGTTCTAGGATTGATCGCATCCTCTGAAGGTAATTGTATCTCTTTGGTTTTGGTAAGGTCGGGTTCGTCCAATTTTGAAAGAGGAATTTCAATAATACCAATATTCCTTACAGAAATCCAAATGGAATTGTTCAAGTTATTGTAAAACGCCAAATTGATGAATTCACCTTTTATATAGTCAGATAAATCATATTTTTTTATTTCTCTTCCTTTTATGCGGGTTACTCCATTTTTAGAAAAAATCCAAAGGTAACTTTTAAATTGTTTAATACTGACGACTACATTCCCCGTAAGACCATTAGCGGTGGAATAGTTTTGAAAACTTACCCCATCAAATTTGCTTGCACCACCTGCTGTTCCAAACCATAAAAAACCATCATCATCACTCGAAATCGTGTATACTTGAGTTTGTGCTAATCCATCTTTTACGGAATAGGGAACAAATGAGTATTCCTGAGCTCTAGTTTCTTTATTTAGAAAGAAGTTTAGGACACAAATCAAAAAGAAGAATACGCTATTTGAATTGACTTTTATGATACTGAAATTTAATTTTACAACAAATGTATGATTATTTTCAATATCTCTACTTTATAGAATGAAGTCCTGCTATCCTTTAGACCGTTTCTCTATGCTCAATGTAAAGACTCACAATAAAATATTACAAATTGCCAAGAAAATTAAGTTAACTTAAAATTACCTCAGCGATTGATAGTGTAGTTTTTCAGATTGTTTAATTTCTAATCATTTTTTTAAAGTTCGATCAGGCATCCAACCATGCTTTGAAATCGCCAACTCGTTCTCTACTCACTATACAGTCATCATCCTCTATATGGGGAACAACAACTTTTAAGCGACTGTTAAAGTAATTGCTTATTTTCTGAATTGCATTTATATTAATAATGACTTTTCGGTTGATTCTAAAGAACTGTTTCGGTTCAATTAATTGTATCACATCGTCCAAACTGTAATCAATAATGTACTTTTTATTGACGTGAGTGTATAAGACCACACATCCATCCTCAAAGACAAAGTGATTAATATCCTCCGTTTTTATCGAAATGATACCGTCTATAGATTTAACTAAAAATCGAGTTTTGTAAGATTGCGGAAGTTGATGAAATTTTTCGCGGTATTGATTGATATCAATCGATTTGTTTGTTTCTCGTATCGATTTAAATTTTTCGATGGCCACTTTTAAATCAGATAACCCAATTGGCTTTAATAAATAATCAATACTATTAAATTTGAATGCTCTAATAGCATATTCGTCATACGCGGTTGTGAAAATTAAAGGTACGGGAACTTTTAATTGATCAATAATTTCAAAACTCAATCCATCGGCTAAATGGATATCAATAAATAGTAAATCTGCATCTTCGAGAGCAGCACTGTTTTCAATTGAAGCTTTGACAGAGTCTAATTGAAAGGTAACTTCTATAGTTGGGTCCACTTTTTTAATTAATGTTTTTAAATGTTCAGATGATAATTTTTCATCTTCTATAATGACCACTTTCATTGGTATATGAGTTTGATTCTAAAAGATTTTTAAATTTTAACTAAAAGGGGAAGTTTTACGATAAATTGTTGATTTTCTTGAATGACTTCAACCTCTCTATTGGAATAATATTGATAGCGTTGACGAATGTTGTCTAATCCTAAATTAGAACTGGTTTCTTTATTCATTCGAGGTTGAATAGGATTGGATATAGTAAGCGAATCATCTTCCGTTTTTATTTCAATTTGCAGCGGCAAAGCAGTTGAAATTTCATTGTGTTTAATAGCGTTTTCGATCAAAATCTGAAGGGCAAGGGGTGGGATTAACTTATTTTCATCTTCTTTTTTAATATGTATAGTAAAGTTGATGTTTTTATCGAATCGAATGGATAACAAATAAATATAGGAATGGATAAAGGTCATTTCTTCAGATAACGGGGTTAACTCGCTGTTTCGGTTTTCTAATAAGTAACGATAGACCTTGGATAATTGATTGATAAAATCAACAGCTTTATCTTGGTCACTGTAAACTAATGAGGATAAAACACTCAGATTATTGAACAAAAAATGGGGGTTAACTTGGTTCTTCAAATTTTGTAATTGTGCCTGTGTGCTGAGCGATTTATAATGTTCGACCTCTATCAATGATTTTTTCCAATTGCGATAAAATTGGGAGCTTATCTCGATGATGAGTAAAAAAATAGAAACACCAACACCAGTCGACAAAGAAATGGTTTCTATTAAAAAAACCTTGTCATTGGGAATGGTACAGATGTAGATATTGAAAAGTTTGATTGAAAAATATGTGACAGAAGAGGAGTAGAGCAAACTGATAAAAAATTGAACAAAAATTCGTTTTACTGGTACATTGATCCATGAAAACCGTTTATTCAATCGTGTGTCGATGCGCAGATTTCCTTCCCAAACTAAAAATGTTATGATAATAGATTCGACATAATGCAACAATTGAACAAATGTTGACGGTATATTTGGTATGAAAACGTTCAGAAGAAAGCCAATGAGCAATCCCAAACCTATCATATACAGAAATCTCGAGTTTTTATTTCTCATAGTTCAATATTACAACTTTTTTAATGCACAGATACGCCAAGTTTATAAATTTTATTCAACCACTTTTGTCTAAATTCGGGAGTTGAATTCCTTATAGGCCCAATGCCGACAACTTTGGTTGTTTTAATTCCGCAAAAGCCAAGTACTCTGTTTTTTAGAATTTTAACGGAAGGTTTGCCATAAAACCATTTGTAAATAAAAGACGGGGTATCGGAAGTATAAATGATGTGAGCCGTTTTATTGGCTAGTAATTTATCCCAAAGTGGACTATTTTGTCTGTATTTGAAAGCAAAACCAGGGAGTAAAACACGATCAAAAAAAGCTTTAAGAACTGCGGGGAATGTTCCCCACCAAACGGGATGAATGATGACAATGTGTTGTGCCCAAGTTATTTTTTCTTGAGCTGCTTTCAAATCAGGTTCCAATTCGGTTTTACTATAAAAACCTCCCGAAAGGTTGTAATCAAATTGTAAATCTCTTAGCGAAATCATAGCTACTTCGTTTTTTGAAGATAAGCAACCCTTGTAATATTCTTGCGCCAATGCTTCGTTATAACTTTCTTTGTTTGGGTGGGCATTGATGATGAGTACTTTTTTCATAGTTTTTTAGAATTGTAGTTTGTAGATGAAATTAGGAAATAAACCAATTTGGTAGGCTGTATTAATTGAGTTGCTTATTGGATTGTAACGTTGAGCAAAAACATTTTTATTATTACTTACATTTTGAATATCAAAGAAAAATGAGTGCGCTAATTTATGTATTGAGCTATTTATGGTGACACCCATTTTTACATCCATCCTAAAAAAATCTGGGTTACGTTCTGTAAAAGCAAAATCGTCACCTTTTAACACTTGTTGCCCGACCAATTGTGATGCAGCCAAATCAACTGGAGTAAAATACCTTCCTCCTGCGTGTGTGAGTTTAAAATCTACTGAAAAGGTGTTTTGTTTAGTTTTTCCAAATTTAAATTCCTTACCCACTAATGCATTGTAAACAAATTTACCATTGAAAGCCGTGTTACGCTCCACATCGTCACTTCCTTTGTATGTCGATTCGTACAAAGTTCCTGTGATTAATCCATAATACCCTTTGCTAAAGAATTTTTCAATCGTTAATTCAACTCCATAATTTTCTCCCGTTCCCGTGTTGGTTAAATCACTTTGTTCAGTTGGGTTAAAACTAGCGCCTACATTCAACATTGAAAAACTGCTTTCAAAATTGGTTACCGGTATATTAAATAAATATTGGTAATACACTTCTGTTTTAATACGCCAATCTTTTGCAGGTAAAAAATCATATCCCAAGGCTAGGTGATGGCTGCGCGTAAAATCCAATTCCTTATTGGTTTGATTGTGTGTCCCATCTAGGTTTAATTGTCTGTAAAAATATACATCGGTTGGTTGCATTTGGCTGTGCAACCCGTAACCAATAGATACATTACTTTTGTCTCCCACTTGATATTTTAACCCAATTCGAGGTTCTAAGGACATTGAATTATTAAGAGTCAATAATTGACTATGAAGTCCCACATTTAAAACCAGTTTATCATTGAAATTATATTTGGCGTGAGCATATGCTTGAAAGAGCTCAGTGTAGTCGTTAAAATCCCATATTTTGTTCCAAGAGGGAGTAAATTCTCTGCTTTGATAAAATAAATTAAGGTTCATCACCTCAGCAATGGCTCCAATTTTTAGGAACAGCTTTGAATTTATTTTTGAATTAAATGAGGTATTAAGCGTGTAGTTAATTCGCGAAGTAACATTTTCTACCACTCGATTGGCTGTTTCTGTTTTTTGAGCTATGGTGTCTCGGTAAAAACCAGAGGCCGCATAGGTCGTTCCCAATACTGTGTTGAAAAAGGATTTTTCGCCCAATCTGATAAAATGTTTTAATCCAATAACGGCCATATCACTATTAAAATAGGTGTCAGAAGTAGGGTCAGCAAATAAATCGGTAGTGTCTATGTTGTCATGTTTAAAATCGATGTTGCTGCGACCTGCCAAACCAAAAAGTGTAAATTTTCCAGCTTTACTCGTTCCACTATTCAATTTAAATGATAAATCTTGATAAAAGGGTGTCGCTGTTGTACCCACATTTACGCCCATTGATTGAGCTAACCCGGTAAATGAATAACGATAAGCCACCAAATAGGAAGAACCTTTTTCTTTGTTAATAGGCCCTTCTGTCATAGCTTCTAATCCTGTCAACGCACCCATTTGTAGTGTATGTTCGCGTTTTTCAGCATTACCATTTCTAAATGCTAAGTCAAATACACCTGCATTGGCATTTCCATACTCAGCAGGAAAAGCAGAAGTGAAAAAATCTGAATTTTTAAGTACATTCGTGTTGATGGCACTCACTGGTCCTCCTGTAGTACCTACAGTTGAAAAATGGTTAGGATTGGCAATATTCAAACCTTCAATTCGCCACAATACTCCTGTTGGCGAATTTCCTCTAATTACGATATCATTTCTGGAATCATCGGGTGAACTTACACCTGCAAAATTGGACGCTAAACGAGCTGGATCTGAACGGCCACCAGCATATCTGTTCACTTCTTCCATAGAAAATGAGCGACCACTAACAGAAACTAATTCGTTGTTGGGTACATTTTTTTTGGTTCCAGTTATTACCACTTCTTTAAGGTCGCCAATACTTTCTTCCAAACCTATTTCTAGAATGACTTCTTTGCCGGAAGTTACCACTACATTTGGAATAATAAGTTCTTTGTAGCCGATAAACGAAACTTTTACATCATAGCGGTTGGGAGCTACATTTTCAATTTTAAATTTCCCGTTGACATCCGATACTCCTCCTTTAATTGGATTGGTATTTAGTAAAACAATGTTGACACCTGGTAAATTGAATTGTGATTGTTTGTCAAAAACAACTCCTCGAATGGTTTGAGTATTGTTTTGTGCAAAAAAATGAGTTGCAAGAAGTAAGAAGCAAAAACTGATGATACTATTTTTCATAATTATTAATTTATGATGCAATAGTAGTAGCTCTTTAAAAGGCTTACAATATGAAAAAAGTTGAGTTGTAGAAAAAAGGGGTTGAATTGTAAAACATTAAAATGGTTACCTTTTACGAGTTTTAATTATTTATGACATTAAGTAATAAGAATTCTATGAAAAACGTATTATTTTTTATAGATATACCACGCCCAATAAATTAAAACAAATTGCATTGGGAATCGAATTACTGCTACAGTAAAGGAGCCAATAGCAGGAGGGTCTCTAAACATATCTAAGAAATGAATGGGTAAAAACATCAGCATTAAAATAACAATTCCGAGTTTGGCAAGTTGAGCCGTAGTATTAAAAAATACACCTAAACCCAAAGCCAATTCGGCAATACCTGCTAGAATATTGAGTAATTCTTGTGGCAGTTGCTCGGGTATAAATGCCAAAAAGGGTGTCGGATTGATGAAATGAAGCACTCCCATTCCAATTAAAAAAATACCAAATATAGAAGTTAGAACGGTTTTTTTATTCGTTTTCATTTATAGGATGTGTTTTGGAGGAATGTGCCACTAATTCGTTTAATTTAGTAAGCTCTTTAACGGTTAAATCACGCCATTTGCCTTTGGGAACATCTAAATGAATATGCATAATACGCACTCTTTTCAAAGAAACAACATCGTATAAAAAATGTTCACACATTCTCCGTATTTGTCTATTCAATCCTTGAGTAAGAATGATTTTAAAGGTGGTTTTATTTATTTTTTCAACTTCACATTCTTTGGTTACCGTGTCTAAAATAGGAACACCTTTACTCATTTTTCTAATAAAATCATCGGTTATGGGTCTATTTACAGTAACGATGTATTCTTTTTCATGTTGATTTCCAGCCCGTAAAATTTTGTTTACAATATCACCATCGCTGGTCAATAAGATGAGTCCCTCACTGGGTTTGTCCAATCTTCCAATTGGGAAAATCCGTTTAGGATGATTGATGTAATCAATGATGTTGTTTTTTTCGCTTTTTACATCTGTGGTGCAAACTATACCAATGGGCTTATTAAATGCAATGTAAACATGACTCTCGGTTGGTGTAGAAACTAAGATACCATCTACACGTACTTCATCACCCGCAACTATTTTGGTGCCCATTTCGGGTACTACTCCATTTATGGTTACTCGATTTTCTTCAATTAACTTATCCGCACCTCTTCTCGAACAAAATCCAATTTCACTGAGGTATTTATTTATACGAACGGTTTTTTCTTCTTCCAAAACATTAAATTTATGTGACCCAATTTCCAATGAGGTAGAATATAAGAAATTTGTCAAAAATACGTTTTATTTTTAAATCTCATTAGTTTACAAAAATTGAAGATTGTTCAATTCAAGAATTCCTATCTAATTTCGCTTTATGATTGAACTACTTTGTTTGTATTGATTCTACACTTATGATAAATGAAAAACTTCATTTATCAAGGTATATAATCTTAATTATAATGATTTTTCACACTTTTATAGGGGATAAAAAACCACATAGGCACAAAGAATAAATTGAATATCAAAAGTTTATACATAGAGAAAATTACATTTTCCATAGAAAGCTATGTAAAAGCGAAGCTTCTATCTTTAACTTTATATTTTCAATTCTATGTGACTATGTTAGCTATGTGGTAAAATAAATTTTGTGTAGTTAATTACTACAATTGCTTTTGAAGCATAGTCAAATCTAACCACATTCCTTTTTTAAATCCGGCATTTTTGAACGTTCCAACTTCTTCAAATCCCTTTTTTTTGTGCAGCTGAATACTGATGCCATTAGCAGAATCAATTCCTGCAATCATTGATTTAAAGTTGTTGGCTTTAGCTAAGCGCATCAATTCTTCCAAAAGGACGTGACCCAATCCTTGACCTCTATATTTAGTGTGTACATACAACGCATGTTCGGCACAAAAACGAAAACCTTCCCAAGGTCTAAACTGACCGAAAGAACCATACCCAGCAATTTCATTATTCAATTCATTATCAATCACGATAATGGGCATTCCTAATTGTTGTTTAGTATCAAACCACAATTGCATATCGGCTTCTGACTTAGGTTTTTCGTCATATACGGCATTGGAATTCAAAATGGCCTCATTATAAATGGCTCTAATTAGAGGCAAATCTGTTGTATTGGCTAATCGAAGAATCATGCGGCCAAAGATACTGAATAAAATAGAATCATTTCACCGATGTTTAAATGGAATAGTAGGTTTACCCCATTTTTTGATTAAAAAATCAATATGTAATTTGATTTTAGTAACTTGCCATGTTTTTTAAATCTAACTACTGCTTATATGACTAAATTTATTTTAATTTCATTCTTCTCAATTATAGTAAGTTGCACTTGGGCACAACAAGAGGCTTCTATTCAAGATACATGCAAGTTGACGATTCCCAACTCCGTCACTATGAATTCTGAAAGTACACCGAATGGTGAATTTATCATTTCAACAAAATGTTCCATCTCTAAATTTTCGATAGAAATATTCAGTCGTTGGGGTAATTCGCTCTATAAATCTTCTCAAATTACCGACTATTGGAATACCTCAAAAGTTGAGTCGGGTGTTTATGTTTATTTGATTAAGTATAAAAATAGTGACGGAAAAGAAGAGGAGTTAACTGGGCATGTTACTGTTTTAAAATAAGGGTGTTCTTAACAAGACCCTAACGGTTAAAAACTTCATATCAAAAATTTAATTTCCAACAATAATTAATTGTTAATTTGTTACCTTAATGTTAAATTAAGGTACGTTATGAGGTATTGGCTGTTTTTATTTATCTTTATTTTTGGGGTATTAAATTCTGTATTGGCGCATCGCGGAGATTATATTGCCATTACAGATGTACAGATTTCAGAAACCCGTGAGACCTATATTTATAGTTTCAAAATTGAAAATATAAAAGGCTTGGCTTATACCAATGTTCGCATCGATTTTTGGATTAATCTAAAATCTGTTTTTTTTAAAAACTACGATTCAATTCCTGCAACTGCAAAGTTCACTCAAGACCGTTTTATTATACCCAAAAAAATACTTGATTTTCAGGTTGATTTAGTAAATATTGAGGTAACGCAACTGTTTGGTCGAAAAAATGATTGGGGAGGATGGGAAAGTGATCGCCATCATGAGAATGGAAGGCAAACCAATACACTTTTTTCAGAATTTTATGTAGATGCTCCTTGGCGAATGTCAAAAAATGACATAAATGGTAATTTGAATTCCATTCCGTTACATTTTTTCCTTCATGACGGGGACAAGGTAACGGGGACCAAACCTCAGATTAATGAAATTGATATTCAAATAAAAAATGCCAGTTCCAGTAGTTTTGATCCTTCCCTAAAATTTAACACATTAACAGATTTGGAGTTTAAAAATCTTTTTGATTGTGTTTCGCAATTGGATAATGATTTGAGCATTAAAGCCTTTGATTTGAATGGTTTTAAAAAGAGTTCAAATACCACCATCGACTTTGACTTACAATCTGATTTTTTTAATGATTATGTCGAGGTAAATGCCACCTATTGGTTTTTCAATTTTAATATTCCTCCTGATAAACTTGTTGGTTTTGAGGATGTTATTGATATCAGAGTTACTATCGTTTATGGTAACCTGACTTTTTCTGATGACATCATTGGTATGCGCATTTTTAGGAGCAACGAAACCATTCCAAAATTACCCAATTATTATAGGGGAGACACGCATTTACATTCTATGTATACTCAAAATGATGCAGAAATAGGATTGCCATTATGCGCTACCAAAACCGCTGCAAAACATATTGGATTAGATTGGATTACTACAACAGACCATACGAGCGATTTCGATAATTATGGAAGTAACGTAAATAACAATTGGTTGCGCATACAAAACGAAGTGCAACAATTAAATAGTGAAGATCCAACTATGATTTATATTGCTGGTCAAGAGGTAGCCTTAAACAATCACGAAGATAAATTAGTACATATGTTGGCTTACCCTAATGCCAACAATCCTTATAATTTTCCTTTTATTGGTGATGGAGATGGGGATTTAATTACTACTTCAGTTACGGTTAATTCAGCTTTGGCTCAATTGTACTCAATAGATGGTTTTGCTTATGCAGCGCATCCTTTTGCTACTTCAGATGCCTTGCCTACAATTCCAGTAAATGGTGGTATTTGGAACCTAGGAAGTCAATATTATTTTGGTAATGGGGCTAATTTTCCGTTAACCGGAGGACCAATTATATGTAATAATTTATCGGCTCCATCAGATATTTTAAGTAGTGCCCCCAAAACATTAATAAAAGTTGGGCTTAAAGGAGCTCAGATTTGGAACGTGAGAAATACCTTGGAAACAACAGGTGATGAATTAGATCCTTGGGATGTAGATGGTGGTGGAAATGGTTTTGTAGAATCGGATACGGCAAGTATTAGTAATCACATCAAAAAATTTAGACAAGGACTCGAAATTGTCAATCACATTAATCAATTGGGGTTAGAACTTAAAAATCAAGACAGTACTTATCTTAATTGGAAATTGTACATTTCATCAGGCTCTGACGCACACGGTTCATTCAACAGTAGTAATACAGATGACTTTGGTGGATTTGGAACCATAACCGATAATGCGGTAGGCAAATTGAATACCTTAGTATATTGCCCCAATGGAATGGGGGGAAATGGAAGTGGGATTCTTAATGCATTATATCATGGCAGAAATGTATTGTCAGATGGTCCTATTCTATCCATGGGCGTGAGTGTGGATGGTGACAACACATCAAATGAAATATTATTAGGGGATGATGCAATTGTAAATAGTTCAGAAAGTGCAGATTATTATCTTAATTTTGATTATGTTACAAATGAAGAATTTGGTGATCTTACCAAAATAAAATTTATTATTGGAACTGAATTAGGTGAGATTGGATTGGAGATTAATGCGGGTTGGGCCAACACAGGGACAGTTCACAAAAGCATAGCGTTGAACACTATATTACAATCGATTTTTCCAGGTGGTATTGTACCTCAAAAGGAGTACTTTTATATACGAGCCGAAATGGAAACCTTACGTGATTTATCGGGAGAAGAAGCCGTTTATCGCAAAAATTATGAGCGTCACAATGCTTTTACCAATCCTATTTGGATTAAGTATGATGAAGTAAAACCCAGTGTAAGTAATCTTACCTTAACAACGAGACCTAATCCTTTTACAGAAGGATTTTATTTATTAATTCAAACCGCACAATCCGAAAATGTGAACATCGCCATTTATGACGATTTGGGTAAATTGGTGTTTTTGAACGAACAATATGTTGTTTTAAATAAAGAAGTGTATTTTGATGCTCAAGCCCTGGGGTTGGCTATTGGCACGTATGTAATTAAAGTAACAACTACCGAATCACAGGAGGTACAACAGATAAAAGTGGTAAAAATGTAGCGTTACTTTTAAAAGGAATTTCGGAAAGCCATCACCACATACGTTTCGGGAACAACTAAACTCTGCGTGCAATAGGTTAGTTTATTTTGCAATTCTAGAGGAAATTGTTTTGTTTCTTCAAAACCCATTGGTTTAAAATATTCGGGAATGATACAAACCAAATAACAATCAGAAGTAGCCCTTTCAATGAGTTTTTTAGTGATGGCTACACCAATACCTTTTCTTCTACAATCGGGAAGTACACCCAATGTACAGATTTCGCAACAATTTTCATAGTGTCTTAGCCTCCCAAAACCAACCAAATCATTGTTAATATAAGCTGTGGTAAATTCGTTAATTTGCAACGCTCTATCATCCAATTCAAATTCAGCGATGTACTTTTTGATTGAATTGAAATCAGTTGATGAAGGAGTATTGAGGGTCAGCATAAGGTAAAGGTAAATAAATAACTAGTATCCCTATAAAATAAAGATAAAAATTAGAATAGAAATTGTTAGCTCTATAGGAGTGGGATTTACAGAATCCAAATTTCATCGCTTTGCTGGAAATACAAAAGCTGGTTTGCGTAGGCAAGACAATGAAGTTTTTTTAGAAAAGGATTTACAGAATCCTAATTACATCGCTTTGCTGGAAATACAAAAGCCAAATCACAAGCGTGATTTGATTTTTTTTCACCAAAAAGTAATTTAAAAGCAGAGCTTTTATTACTTTTTTGGCAAAAAAAAAGCACCTTGCTCTGCAAGTTGCTTTTGTGCTTGTCGGGATGACAGGATTTGAACCTGCGACCACACGCCCCCCAGACGTGTACGCTACCGGACTGCGCTACATCCCGATTTATTGATGTGCGGTGCAAAATTACAATTATTGATGAAGTTAGATAGTAAAATGTTATAAAATCTTTAATTTTTACCAAAATCATTTAAATCACTTACATTGTAGCTCAATTAATTCATCCAAAACGATTGACTGTTGCTACAATATTTCGTTACTTTGCACCCATTATGATTGAAATCGGAAAGTTTAACCTACTTAAGGTTAATAGACGCACATTACAAGGCTTTTATTTGGTTTGTCCAGATAATAAAGAAGTTCTTTTACCCAACAAATACATTCCAGCAAACCTGCAAGAAGGTGAATTGATAGATGTGTTCGTTTATACCGATTCTGAAGACCGTATCATAGCAACTAATCTCGAGCCCTATGTTATTGTTGGGGAGTTTGCCTATATGGATGTAATGGATGTGAGCGAACACGGAGCTTTTTTAGATTGGGGTTTGGAAAAGGATTTGTTTGTGCCCATGCGTGAACAACGTTCCAAAATGCTCAAAGGTAAATCATATATTATATATGCCTATTTGGACGAACAATCCAATAGAGTAGTAGCCACCACCAAGTATAATCGCTACATAAAAACAAGTGATTATTCGTTTGCTGTAGGTGATGAGGTGGAACTCTTGATTTCTGATCAAACAGAGATGGGATTCAATGCCATCATTAATGATGAAGCAATAGGGTTATTATTTAACAATGAAATACATCAACCGGTTAAGGTAGGTGATCGAATCAAAGCATATGTTAAACACATTCGCGAAGACGGTAAAATCGATTTGATTTTTCAAACCAAAAAAGGGGTGGAATTATTGGATGAAGGATGTCAACGTGTTTTGGCTGTGTTGTCCAAAGAAGGTGGTGAATTGAATATGGGCGATTTTAGTAGCCCAGAAGAAATCAATCATGTATTTGGGCTCAGCAAAAAAGTCTTTAAAAAATCAATTGGTATTTTGTTTAAAAACAAAAAAATAGAAATTCTGGAAAAGGGGATTAAATTAATTTAATAGAAAAAAAACAGTATGTTTTTAAGCTTTTTATATGCTTTAGATTTTAATTTACCCCTTCAAAATAAGGTATTGGTTTTTTCCATTATCCTTTTTATCATTCTATTTGCTCCACTTTTACTGAATAAAATAAAAATCCCTCATTTAATTGGATTAATCATAGCGGGAGCAGCCATTGGAGCCAATGGCTTTAATTTAGTAGAGCGGAGTGAAATAACTCTTTATAGTGCCGTTGGACTGTTATACATTATGTTTTTGGCAGGACTCGAAATTGATATTGCCGATTTCAAAAAGAACAGTGGTAAAAGTCTTGTATTTGGTTTGCTGACGTTTGCTATTCCTATGTCGTTAGGTGTTTTGGCAGGTCTTTATCTCTTAGAATTTAATATGACCACCTCCGTTCTTTTAGCAAGTATGTTTGCTTCTCATACCCTTATTGCATATCCCATAGTGAGTAAATTGGGAGTTACCAAAAACAGAGCTGTAAATATAACGGTGGGTGGAACTATGATTACCGATACCCTGGCTTTATTGGTATTAGCCGTTATTGTAGGTATGTCGAAAGGTGATATCTCTAAAGAATTTTGGTTCAGTTTGGGAATCGGTCTAATAATTTTTGGATCCATTGTAATGTTTGTTTTCCCTATTATTGGTAGATGGTTTTTTAAACGTTTTTCTGATAATATTTCTCAATATATTTTTGTGTTGGCGATGGTTTTTTTAGGAGCGTTCTTGGCCGAAGCAGCAGGGATTGAGGGAATTATTGGCGCTTTTTTGTCGGGACTTTCTTTAAATAGATTAATCCCACACACTTCTCCTTTGATGAATAGAATAGAGTTTGTTGGAAATGCATTATTCATTCCCATTTTTCTTATTTCTGTAGGAATGTTGATTGATTTTAAGGTCTTCTTTAAAGATTTTGAAACCATCAAAGTGGCCATAATTATGACTGTTGTGGCTACCGTTGCGAAGTTTTTAGCCGCCTATTCTACTCAAAAAATATATGGCTTTTCTAAAGATGAAAGACGCATTATATTCGGTTTAAGTAACGCTCAAGCAGCAGCTACATTAGCAGCCGTGTTGGTAGGTTTTCAATTAGGAATTTTCAAAGAAACTGTTTTGAATGGTACTATAGTAATGATTCTAGTAACTTGCACGATGGCATCTTTAGCAGCTCAAAAAGGAGCCAAAAATATTGCAATGTTAGAAATGTCGGATGAAGAAGGGATAGATGAAGACATTGATGAACGTATTTTAATTCCTGTAAATAGATTAGAAACTACAGAGGAATTGGTGAATTTGAGTGTTACGGTGAAGTCAAAAAACAACAAAAGTGGCATGTACGCTCTTAATGTAATCAATAATTCAGATGAGTTTGGGAGCAGTGAAAGAAATGGACGAAAAATCATTGATTTGGCAAGCGTTGCTGCCTCATCGGTTGATGTTCGTATACATGAATTATTGCGTTATGATGTAAATGTGGTCAATGGAATTTCCAATGTGGTCAAAGAACACAAAATTTCCGACATCATTATGGGTTTTAATGAGAAAGAGTTTTTTAATGATTCATTCTTTGGCAATTTAACGGATGGTATTCTATCAAAGTGTAATACCACTACTATGGTTTATAAATCAAACCAGCCCCTTGCCACTATAAAAAGACATTTGGTTATTGTGCCTGACAGGGCTGAACGAGAAATTGGATTTCCTTTTTGGTTGATAAAAGTGTGGAATATTGCACGCAATACAGGAGCTAAATTAGAATTTTACAGCAGTGAATCGACTATCAATTTCATAAAAGAAATCAATGCCAACCATCCTGTTCAATGTGTATTCCATACGTTTAATGAATGGTCTGAATTTTTAATATTGGCTAAAGAAATCAAATCAGATGACAATGTTATTGTAGTATTGAGTAGAAAGGATCGCCCCTCGTATAATTCAATAATGCCAAAGATTCCAATTTATTTGGTGAAACATTTTAACACGTCTAATTTTATGCTAATTTATCCTATGCAAATGGGTGTTGAAGAGGATTATAGTGTTGATTTTAAAAACCCTTCGGTAATTGAACCGTTAGGCAAGTTAGATGATATCGGTAAAACAATTGCTCGATTGTTTAAACGAAAATAGGTGAAGTGTTAGTAAAAGGTTGAAATATTTTTGTAGCATCATTGGTAAAGATTTACTACATTTGGGCTTCGAAATTAAATAGCAATAAAGAAAAATTAAATAAAATGAGTGTTTTAGTAAACAAAGATTCTAAAGTTATTGTTCAAGGATTCACTGGAAGTGAAGGAAGTTTTCACGCTGGTCAAATGATAGAATACGGAACCAATGTTGTAGGTGGAGTTACTCCAGGAAAAGGAGGTTCAGAGCACCTTGGACGTCCGGTTTTTAATACGGTAGCTGAAGCAGTAGCTAAAGCGGGAGCTGATGTGTCCATTATTTTTGTTCCACCAGCTTTTGCAGCAGATGCTATTATGGAAGCTGCTGATGCGGGTATTAAAGTAATTGTTTGTATTACTGAAGGTATTCCTGTATCGGATATGGTTCAAGTTAAAGAATATTTGAAAGGAAGAAACTCACGTTTGATTGGTCCTAACTGTCCAGGTGTAATGACAGCTGGTGAAGCTAAAGTAGGTATTATGCCAGGTTTCATTTTCAAAAAAGGAACCATTGGTATTGTTTCTAAATCAGGTACCTTAACATATGAAGCGGTAGATCAAATTACTAAAGCAGGTTTAGGTCAAACTACGGCTATTGGAATTGGAGGAGATCCAATTATTGGAACAACAACTAAAGAAGCTGTTCAATTGTTGATGGAAGATCCAGAAACAGAAGGAATCATCATGATTGGTGAAATTGGAGGTAATTTAGAAGCAGAAGCGGGTCGTTGGATTAAAGAACACGGAACTAAACCAGTTGTAGCGTTTATCGCTGGAGAAACTGCACCAGTAGGTCGTACTATGGGCCACGCAGGTGCTATTGTTGGTGGACACGATGATACGGCAGCTGCTAAAAAAGCAATTTTACGTTCTTGTGGAGTTCACGTAGTGGATTCACCAGCAGAAATCGGTAAAAAAATGGTTGAAGTATTAGGCGTTCACGCATAATAACAAACTACATATCTATATTTAAAAATCGACTCTAGTTTTAGGGTCGATTTTTTTTTGTTAAAAGACTTCATGAAGAAATAGAACACCGATTGGACAGATAAGACGGATTTTCAAAGAAGATGAAAATAAAACATTAGTCAACTGACAAAAACGTTGTCAACTCTGTGATTTTGTATTTTACTTTTTATGTTTGCCTAATACATTACTATAAATATATACTTTTGTAGAGATAAAAATAAATGAATATGTCAAAACCTTCCATACCAAAAGGAACGCGCGATTTTTTACCACAAGTAATGGTAAAACGAAATTATATTTTTAATACGATTAAAAAATCGTTTGTAAAATATGGTTTTTTACCCATTGAAACACCTTGTATGGAAAATACAGCTACTCTTATGGGAAAGTATGGAGAGGAAGGCGATAAGTTGATTTTTAAGATTGTAAATAGTGGTGACTTTTTGAGTGGAGCTAATGAAAAAGCGCTACAAGAAAAGAACTCAAACGCTTTACTTTCATCCATTTCTGAAAAAGCATTGCGTTATGATTTAACGGTACCTTTTGCTCGATTTGTAGTTCAACACCAAAATGAAATTTCTTTTCCATTCAAGCGTTATCAAATACAACCTGTATGGCGAGCCGATCGTCCGCAAAAAGGTCGTTATAGAGAATTTTATCAATGTGATGCGGATGTGGTAGGTTCCGATTCATTGCTTTATGAAATTGAATTAGTACAATTATTTGATGAAGTATTGAGCAATTTAGGCTTGACCGATGTAACCATAAAAATTAATAACC
Organism: uncultured Flavobacteriales bacterium; assembly: GCA_964419055.1. GTDB lineage: Bacteria > Bacteroidota > Bacteroidia > Flavobacteriales_D > Parvicellaceae > CAYQNU01. Next base: position 76,406 of record CAYQNU010000016.1, read on the forward strand.
GAAAAATTTTAAGCGGAATTGCTGAAATAACAGGTCAATCAGATAAGATTGTTGACATCACGGTAGCTATAGATAAGTTAGACAAGATAGGTGAAGAGGGTGTTGTTAAGGAATTATTAGAGAAAAACATTCCTACTTCAACAATAGAGATCATTCGGCCTCTGTTTTCTATGAAAGGAAGCAATGATGACGTATTGATGTCCATTCAAAATATGTTGTCGGCATCAGAAATTGGTCTTAAAGGAGTAGAGGAGTTACGTTATGTATTGGACGCCATAAAATCATTAGGATTAAGGAACGCCCAATTGGAATTTGACGTTACCTTGGCTCGAGGATTAAACTATTATACAGGAGCCATTTTTGAGGTAAAAGCCAATAATGTGCAAATGGGGAGTATTTGTGGTGGTGGAAGATACGATGATTTAACGGGTATTTTTGGGTTAAAAAATCTATCGGGTGTTGGTATTTCGTTTGGTGCCGATCGTATTTATGATGTGATGGATGAATTAAATCTTTTTCCTGCATTTTCTGATGAAACCACCCAAATATTATTAATTAATTTTGGTGTAGATGATATGAAAGCATTGAACATTCTCAAAGAGATAAGAGAAAAAGGTGTAAATGCTGAACTGTATCCTGAAAATGCTAAGTTAGCCAAACAAATGAAATACGCTGACAGTAAAAACATTCCCTATGTGCTATTCTTGGGAGAGGAAGAGCTTACATCTGGTCAATTGAAATTGAAGAATATGGCATCAGGCGAGCAAGTAAATGTAAGTGTGGAAGAGGTGATAATTAAAATGAAAAACTAATCACTAATTGCACGTGTTATTTTTATTTTAATTACACGTGCAATTCATTTTTTTTGTTATATTTGTCATTATTTTTATTATTATGAGTACTAAACTAACTTTAACCATAGACGAATCGATAATTGAAAAGGCGAAAAAATATGCTAAGACAAAAGATAAAAGTCTTTCGAAAATTATCGAAAATTATCTTAAGTCCATACTTAATGAAGAGCCCAATGATTCAGATGAACTCTCACCATTGGTTAAATCACTCAAGGGTTCGTTTAATGCACCCATCGATTTTGACTACAAAAAAGAATTAATCCAGTCGCTAACCAAAAAGTATTTATGAAAATAACTTCGGTTTTAATAGATACAGATGTCATTCTAGATTTTTTCTTTGATAGAAAGCCTTATTCTGATGATGCAGCAACTATTTTGTCAAAATGTGAAAAAGGTTTATTAAAAGGATTTGTAACCCCTGTTATTATCTCTAACGTATATTATTTATTAGCTCAAAGTGGAAAGCAGGAAAAAGTAATTGAAAAATTAATTTCATTGCTTTCTATTATTGACGTAATTTCAATGGATAAAAATACTATTATGGTTGCTTTGAATTCTGATTTTAAAGACTTTGAAGATGCTTTACAAAATTATTCAGCCGAGTTAAATGGCCAAATAAAGGTCATTTTAACAAGAAATACTAAGGATTATAAAAAAAGTAAATTGTCTGTAATGAAACCGGATGAATTTTTGAAATCGTTATAATTGATGGCTACTCTAATATCAGTAAAAAATATACTTAATCAACTCCCTGAAATAGAAGAATTGCCTCATTTCGAGAAAACTTCTTTTCGTGTTGCTAATAAGATTGTAGCCTCTTATGACCAATCTTTAAATAGATTATGTATCAAATTATCTGAAATCGATCAAAACGTTTTTTCTTCTTTTGATCCTACTGTTTTTTATCCAGTACCTAATAAATGGGGAAAACAAGGTTGGACATTTGTTTCGTTAGCATCAGTTGATGAAGGTATGTTGAAAGATGCTCTCACTCAATCCTACCTTGAAGTTGCACCCAAGAAATTAGCAAAACTTTTAAAAACTTAAAGTTTAATGTTACCAATATAACATTGGGGTATTGAATTATGTGGTAATTTTGACAATTACAAACCTAATCTACATTGCTTTGAAAAAAATCAGGTGTTTTACTATTCTTGTTTTATTCATCTTTCTTGAGTTGCCATCTTATGCAATGATTAATCCTAAATATAAGGAGGTTATGCAGCGAGGATACCAAATGAAAGGAGATAGTGTGATTTTTCCTGATAGCACAATATGTTTGATTGATGATTTTAATGCAGGAAGTTGCGGCCAACAATGGATGACAACCGATTATTGTATACCTGAAGGTGGAGCAGTATGGGATGAAGATAAATGTTGTGAAGGTTTAGAAGCATATCTACCTGAAGGAATGGCTGGCCAAGCCATCTGTGTGACAAAATTTGACAGAAAAATAGATAGCGATGAAGAAAAGGGTGTAACGAATACACTTTTTTATTTTTTCTTTGGTTTGGCTGCAGTATTTACAGGTTTTATTTTTTATGCAATTTATACTAAATACAAAAATTAGGCTGTTATGTGTGGAATAAATGGAATTTATGGCGTATCTAAATTGACTAATGCTTCAGCTTTAGTGGAGCAAATGAATAACGTAACAAAACACAGAGGTCCTGATTTTTCATGTGTGTATGTTGATGATCATGTGGCTTTTGGTCATAATAGATTGGCGATTATTGATATAAATCCGTCATCAAATCAACCATTTTTGAGTAATGATGGCAACGTAGTACTTGTTTTTAATGGTGAAATTTATAATTACAAAGAAGTTAAGGCATTATTACCTGATTACAATTTCAAAACCAATAGTGATACAGAGGTAATTATAGCTGCTTATCAAAAATGGGGAATTGGATGTGTGCATCAATTCAACGGAATGTTTGCATTTGCCATTTGGGATAAAACTACTCAAAAATTTTATTTGGTGAGAGACCGTTTAGGTATAAAACCAATCTATTATTTTGACAACAATCAGCAGTTTGTTTTTTCTTCTGAAATGCGGGGAGTAATGAGTCTACCTTTTGTAGATAAATCCATTAATCCAGCTGCAGTGGCTGATTACATCCAATATGGAACAGTACACGCACCTAGAACGTTGTTGACATCAATTAAAATGTTATTGCCGGGTCATTATTTGACGATCACTGATGAAGGTTTAAGTATCACAGAATATTGGGACATCAATGAAAAATATTCGCGTAAAAGTCAACGTCAATCCTACGATGAGGTGAAGGAAGAAGTTAAAACCTTGTTTTTTAAGTCAGTTGAGCGAAGATTGATTGCTGATGTGCCTTTTGGTGCCTTTTTGAGTGGTGGTATTGATTCCAGTGCAGTGGTGGCTGCGATGTCTAAAGTAAGCTCAAATAAAATCAAAACTTTTTCCATAACTTTTGATGAAGAAGAATTTAGCGAAGCCAAATATGCCCGGATGATAGCGGAAAAATATCAAACGGAACATACAGAGATAAAATTAACTCCAGAAGATTTCCTAAAGACATTACCTAAAGCCATCCAATCAATGGATCATCCAAGTGTTGATGGGGTGAATTCTTATGTGGTTTCAGAAGCTACAAAAAAAGCTGGTGTCACTATGGCTTTAAGTGGATTAGGAGGTGATGAATTGTTTGCTGGATATGATATTTTCAAAAGAGCACATTCTTTATTAGACAAAAAATGGATGTTTTCATTTCCCCATATATTGAGAAGTTTTGCTGGTACCGCTATCAAATTAGCAAAACCATCTGTTTCGAGTGATAAAATCGCAAAAATATTAAAGGTAAAATATTTAGAGTTGCCCTATTATTATCCAATTAATAGGGAAATATATTCTGATGAGGAGGTTCAGCAATGCGTTTATGGTATTTCAGAATACCGTAATGCAGTAAAGGAAATAGTAGATTTTGGAGTTGGTATTAGTACCAATGGATCGAAAGCTCCTTTTTTAAGCAGGGTTTCTTATGCCGAAATCAACACGTATATGCAAAATGTATTGTTGAGAGATACCGACCAAATGAGTATGGCTCACGCTCTTGAAGTTCGTGTACCTTTCTTAGACTATGAATTAGTAGAGTATGTTTATGGTGTTAAGGATGAATTTAAATATCCCCATTCACCTAAAAAACTATTGGTGGATGCGTTGGGAGACTTGTTGCCAAATGAAATTGTAAATAGACCCAAAATGGGCTTTACGTTCCCTTGGGAATCATGGATGCGTGGAAATCTAAAAGAGTATTGTGTAGAAGGATTGAATGCTTTGAAAGCTACCAAAATAGTAGATGATGCCTTTATAAATAAACAATGGAAATTCTTTTTAGCTGGCAGTTCAAAAACGAAGTGGTCTCATATTTGGCACCTAGTTGTATTAGGACAATGGATTAAACAGAATTTGAACTAAACTTTAGCTTTTTTTAAGATTTTTACATCATTAGGATCAAAGGCCGCACCTTTTACATCGGCTGTTGCAACTAATTGGTAAGTTGATTTTTCACCGTCCATAAAAGAACTTACTTTTCCTAATCCACCTACAAGTCCTCCTTTATCGGTCATTTCTTCATTTTTACTTTTTGAATAGTCAAAAGGTAATTCAAAAGGAATATTTTTTACTTCATCCGCTTTGATTTCAAAGCCCGGTAATTTCATTTCACCCCAAGTAAAGTTTTTCGTTTTTTTATCTTCTCCTTTCCCAATTGTAAAGGATTCTTCAAATTTGATTTCAATGTCGGTAATAAGTTGGTCACTTTTACCAGTTATGGTTAAAGAACCTTTGATTAATCGTTCGTCAATGACAAAAGTATCAGCGGTTATAATTTCAACTTTCACCGTACCGGCACCAAAAAACTGTTTTACTTTACCAAAAAAAACCATTTTTTTAATTTGGTTTATAAATTAATACTGTTCTACAGGACTAAATTTATATTTATCTAAAAATGAATTCCAATCCCAAAGGTAGTTTTCCATTATACCATCCATTCTTTTAAGAAAAATAGGGTTAGGTGCGTTTAATTGAGCAAAATATTCATCTTGATATTGTCCTAAATCATATTTACGGAATACAGCTTTAGACATCCCGTAAAGAATGTTTTTTGATGGATAATTTTCACGGTAAATGAACTCTGTATAATCTTTTACAATGGTGTTCATTTCTTCATACGTAATGCCATATACTTTTGCAAATTTGGTGATTATTTTACCTTTTAAAACCATTTCCTCTGTATTTGAAAAGTAGCGAGACAAACTCGATAAATTTCCACAAAGAGTAATGATTAAAAATTTGTCAAAATCATCTTTATTCATTTTAGGAGTGCGCTCAAATTCAGGGTCAGACACAATTGAATCTACAACATCTCCAAAGCTAGTCATTACGGACTGCACCAAAGAATTGACAAATACGTTTGCCAATTTTTCCTCTGTTAATTTTTTCTTTCCAAATAGTGTTGCGAGCATATTCTTTGTCTTTTTACAATCACAAAACTAATCGACTTCTCAATTCATATTAAGACTGTGTAAATTGTGTTATTCACAAAGTTATTAACCGCTCTATTGAGCGTTGTAAACTTTTTACCTGTTGAAAAGTGGTTGAGAGAAAATTACAGAGTAGGTTTTGTTTGTACAATTGTAAATGGTCGATTTTTGAAGTAGGATTGATGATTGACTACCAAGGATTAATAATTAATGTAGTAGTTTCAATCTACAATCTACAATCTAAGATTAATTGACGATTTTAGAATTACGATTGACGATTTAAAACCTATGGATTTGGTATTGAAGCAGTAGTTTCAATCTACAATCTACAATCTACAATCCTACCATCTCAATTTCTTATACAACTTAGCTTTACTCGGAGGTATTTGCTGTGATTCGTAAACACTATTTTTTCCTGAAACAAGATAGGCCAAAAAACATGTCAAGACAAAGAAAATTCCGAGTTCCATTCCAAATAGTTCAATCCCCATAACACTGCAAGCTAGAGGAGTGTTGGTTGCACCCGCAAAAACAGCTACAAAACCCAAAGCTGCCAATACTTCAAGTGGAAGCGGCATGCCAAATACAAAAAGTGCATTACCCAAAGCAGCACCTATAAAAAACAAAGGTGTTACTTCACCTCCTTTAAAACCAATTGCCAAGGTAAAGGTGGTAAGTAAAATTTTTAATAGAAAATCATATACAGGAAGCATTGAATCAAAAGATTCATTAATTGTAGGAATACCCAAACCAATATATTGTGTACCCATAAAATGAACAAAAGCGGCTATTAATAATCCGCCCACAGCAATAATGATATACGGTGACTGCTTTATTCTTATTAGTACGTCCTTAAAAAATAGCTGCATAGAAATGAATAAATAACTGACTCCGCCAAATATCAGTCCAGCCAAAATAAACCAAATTATATCCATAGGATTAGATTGGTTGTATAAAACTTGTTCATAATGTGTATGAGGTGCTTGCAAAAATGTACTTACAAAATAAGCCACATAGGTTGAAAGTACTGCGGGAACAATCGAAATGACGGGTATTTTGGTTAAGATGAGTACTTCAAACCCAAAAACAATTCCGGTAATGGGTGTGCCAAATAAACTCCCAAAACCTGCACTTATTCCACAAATAATAAGGGTTTTTCGGTGTAGCGTCTTATCTTTAAATATAAATGAAAATTGGTCGGAAATGGAACTGCCCATTTGCATTGCCGTGCCCTCTCTACCTGCCGATCCACCAAATAAATGGGTGATAAGTGTTGTTACAAAAATAAGGGGCGCCATCATCCACGAAATGAGTTTTTTGGGTTGGTGATATTCGGTAATCAAAAGATTATTGCCTTTTTGCAATTCTTTTCCACTTATTTGATACAACCAAACAACTAAAAGGCCAGCCAAGGGCAATAACCAAATAATCAAGCTGTTTTTTTCTCTCGTATCCGTTACCCAATCTAAACTCATTAAAAACAAAGTGGAAACACTACCAATCAATCCCCCAATAATTATGGCTACAACAAGCCAAATAAGCGATTCTTGAATAAATAGCTTTCGATTGGAAATTGTTGGATAGTCAAAGAATAAAGATTTCACAAGTAATGAGTAGATTTAATAATGAAGTTACAAAGTAACAAATTATTGGTTTTATATAACTTTTTTATTTTAGTTTATAACGTATTTAGTTCTTCATCGAGTAACTTTACAGTATAAATAAATGAACTATTATGAGCAAAAAAAATACACTTTCCTCCATTGGATTAGATGCCAAAAAGAGTGAAAAAATAGCTAATGATTTGAATGTATTGTTGGCCAACTATCAAGTTTTTTATATGAATACACGTGGTTTTCATTGGAATATTCAAGGTGATAAGTTTTTTGAATTGCATTTGAAATTTGAAGAACTTTACAATGATTTTCTATTAAAAATTGATGAAGTAGCAGAACGTGTTTTGACCTTAGGCCACACACCCGTTCACAGTTACACGGGGTATTTAAAATTGTCGAGTATCAAAGAAGTAACAAATACTACTGACGGAAAAAAATGTCTTTCAATCATTTTGGATTCGTTCAAACAAATCATTGTGTTACAACGAGAATTGATGGAACTTTCTGCTCAAGCAGGTGATGAAGGTACCAATGCTTTAATGAGTGACTACATTCGTGCTCAAGAAAAGCTGGTTTGGATGTTCACCGCTTATTTGAAAGGATAGTAATGATTTATTGCACCTTCTTACTACCTCTATACAACGCATAATGTAATAAACGCGCTTCATCGGGACCGTTATAAAGCACTGTTTTGCTCGAGGGTTTTAATCCAATTCTTTTAACGGATGACAAATTACTAGTAAAAATCCATGCATCGTAGCCTTCAAAATGATGTTTGAGTTGTGTACCTATTTTATCATAAAATTCGTCAGCATTTTCCAAACTGATACGTTTATCATAAGGTGGATTGAAAATAAAAATACCCGACTCAAATTGTTTTGTTGAAGTAAAAAAATCTTGTGTTTCAAATTTTACATTGAGTCGCACTCCAGGTATGCTGGGTATATTTTCCTGCGCTTTTTGAACCATTTTTGCTTCTTTATCTTGGCCAATTATAGCAGTATGTGAGTCGGTGATTTTTCGGTGAGCTATTTCAATCAAATCGGCAAATAACTGCCGGTCATAATCATGCCATTTTTGAAATCCATATGCCTTGCGGATCAATCCAGGTGCAATATTTTGTGCCATCATAGCGGCTTCAATGGGCAATGTTCCCGAACCACACATTGGATCAATTAGGGGTGTTTTTTTATCCCATCCACTCATTTTCAAGATACCTGCAGCCAACACTTCATTCAAGGGTGCTTCTCCAGTTGATTTGCGGTAACCTCTTTTAAAGAGCGGCTCTCCGGAAGAGTTTAGTAATATTTCGCACAAATCATTGGTAATGCGCAACACGATGTTCACCATAGGATTGTCTTTGTCAATATCAGGTCGTTTGCCAAATTTATCTTTAAAATGGTCAACAATTCCATCTTTTGCACGCAACATCGCAAATTGTGAATGGTCAAAATAGTCTGAATAAATGATAGTGCTAATTAAAAAGGTGTCATCTGGTTTAAGATATTTGCTCCAATTCAATTGTTTGATTTGATCGTACAATTGATCGGTATTTCGCACCTTAAGGTAAAAAACGGGCATTAATATATCCAAGGCAAAACGACTGAAAATATTCAAACGATACATCACCGTTTTGTCTCCTTCAAATTCTATGGCACGTCTTTTTATCTTAATGTTGGTGGCACCTAATTGTTGTAATTCTTCCTCCAATATCGGTTCAAATCCCGCAAAAGTTCTCGCTACTAATTTCATACTACAAAAGTAGGTAAAAATTGATTATGATTTTGTTCCATTAAAATCAATTATCCAATTGAACTCATTACATTGATTTTTTTTGTTATAAATGATCCTGATTAATAAAATCCTATTATATTTGTGCCATTAAACCAAAAAAATGACTTTATTTATACATACACATCATCATTTTCAACTTCATCAAACGAGGAAGTAATGCTGTGTGTATTGTAAAATAATATAGCCCATTGAAAAACCCGTTTGAACCTTCAAACGGGTTTTTTGTTTTTAACCAAAACTCTTAGACTTCGACTCCGCTCAGTCTGCGAGTTTAACCAAATAACCAAATAACTGAATAACTGCCCAACCGACCAACCGAATAACCGAATAATAGTTTCCCGTCCTTCTCAATACTAAAATCTATTTTTAATCAATCGCTTTGCTTATTGATAAAAATGTACGATTTTCACTCGAAGTGACTACATGCTAAATAACAAAACAACTATATAACCAAATAACTATCCTGACATAATAACTGTTTGAAGTTCAACTAATCTCGCACCTCAAACAAACTAACTAAATAACCGAATAACCAAATAACTGTCCAACCGAATAACTTGAAATATATGAAAAGATTAAAAATAGCCATTCAAAAATCAGGGCGTCTCAATGAAGATTCTTTGCAATTATTAAAAGAATGTGGAGTAAAAATCAACTCCTCATCAGACGCACTTAGAGCCAGTGCTTCAGGTTTTCCATTAGACATTTTCTTTTTGAGAAATGGAGATATACCCAATTATTTAGAAGATGGTGTGGTGGATATTGCCATTTTAGGTGAAAATACACTTTTAGAAAGTGGATCCACTTATACTATAGATCATAAATTAGGATTTTCATCCTGCCGATTATCGATAGCTACACCAAAAGAAGTAAAGAATTTTAAATTGACCGATTTGAATGGTAAAAAAATTGCCACATCTTATCCAATTATTTTAGAAAATTTCTTGAAGAAAGAAGGCGTTACTGCGGATATTCACACTATTTCTGGGTCTGTAGAAATTGCTCCAAATATTGGTTTAGCCGATGCTATTTGTGATATTGTAAGCAGTGGAGCAACCTTATTCCAAAACGGTTTAGTAGAGCAAAATGTGGTATTACAATCTGAAGCAGTAATGGTTTCATCTCTTAAAATAGATGACGAAGCTCGAAAATTGTACAATGAATTATTATTTCGTATTACTTCTGTGTTACAAGCCCGTAATTTTAAGTACATTTTATTAAATGCACCTAACGAAAAAATAACCGAAATCTCTAAAATATTACCTGTTTTAAAGAGCCCTACTGTGCTACCTTTGGCAATGGAAGGTTGGTCTTCTATTCACTCGGTGATTGAAAAAGATAAATTCTGGGAAATTTTAGCTCAACTAAAAGCCGTTGGAGCCGAGGGTATTTTGGTAGTTCCTATTGAGAAAATGGTGGTTTAGATTCTAGACGCTAGATACTAGGGATTAAAAACTATTAAAAAGCCAAAATACTTTGGTCCCGATAGCCATCGGGATTGTAGCCTTAAACTACTTAACTATTTCACTATTTGTCAACCGAAGCTATAGCGTAGGTTGGCTATCTTACTTTAAAAAAAAAATGAAAATACTACAAAATACAACTCAAGAAGAACGCAAAAAATTAGCTATCAGGCCAGAACACAATCAAGAAGATTTGTTTCAAATTGTGTCCAACGTTTTTGCAGAAGTACAATCTAAAGGGGATGAAGCAATCAACTACTTCACACAAAAATTTGATAAAGTTTCGATAAATGAAATCGAAGTTAAAAAATCAGATTGGTATGCTCAGGCAGAAACGATTTCATCTGATTTAAAGTCGGCTATTGAATTGGCCTTACGCAATATTGAAAAGTTTCACAAAAGCCAAGTGTTATCAAATGATAATCCCCAGATGATTGAAGTGCAACAAGGGGTAACCTGTTGGCAAGAAAGTAGGCCGATTGAAAAAATTGGTATTTACATTCCAGGTGGCTCGGCACCCTTGTTTTCAACGGTATTGATGTTGGCTGTTCCAGCAAGAATAGCCGGATGCGAGGAAATAATTTTGTGCACTCCGCCAAATAAGCAAGGAACCATTCACCCAGCTATTTTGTTTGCAGCCAAAATTTCAGGCGTTACCAAGGTTATGGCTGTGGGTGGAATACAAGCCATTGCAGGTTTAACTTTTGGAACAGTAACAATTCCTAAGGTATATAAAATATTTGGACCAGGAAATCAATATGTAACGGCAGCTAAACAATTCGCTTTTTCCAAAGGAATTTCCATTGATTTACCAGCTGGCCCGTCAGAATTGATGGTCGTGGCAGATGAGACTTCTGTACCTGAATTTGTAGCAAGCGATTTATTGTCACAAGCAGAGCACGGAGCAGATAGTCAAGTGGTGTGTGTGGTCAATTCTGTTCAATTAGCTGAACGAATTGAAGAGGCTGTTAACCTGCAAGTCAATGTATTACCTCGAAAAGAAATTGCCTTGTTAGCCCTTCAGAATTCGTTTTGTGTAGTACTTAACAACCCTGAAGAAGCTATCGAATTCATCAATTTTTATGCTCCCGAACATTTGATTATTGCACACAAACAAGATGATTATTTCATAAGAAGAATTAAAAATGCGGGTTCGGTATTTTTGGGTAATTATACTCCAGAAAGTGCTGGTGATTACGCTTCTGGTACCAATCATACATTACCTACTAATGGGTTTGCAAGAATGTATTCGGGAGTGAATATGGATGCTTTCGTTAAAAAAATCACCTTCCAACGCATTACCGAACAAGGTTTAAGAAATATTGGTGGTGCCATTGAAATTTTAGCTCAAAATGAAGAATTACAAGCGCACAAAAATGCAGTAACCATTCGATTAAATAAAATGAGAAGTTAATTATGAAATCGCCATTAACAACTAGTTTACTGAACACCTATAAAAATCAAATTATCTACCTATGAAATCTTTTGAAGATATAGCCCGTTTGATTCGCCCAAATATATTGAAATTGTCGCCCTATTCCTCTGCTCGTGATGAGTTTACAGAAAAAGCGGAAGTGTATTTAGACGCTAATGAAAATCCAAATGAAAATGGATACAATCGATATCCCGATAGTCATCATGAAGAATTGCGCACCTTGTTGACCCAACAAAAAAGTAGGCTAGTAGCACCCAATCAACTTGTTTTGGGCAATGGAAGCGATGAAATTATTGATATGGTGGTGCGCATGTTTTGCGAACCCAATATTGACAATATCATCATTACTCCTCCTACATATGGTATGTATGAGGTAGTGGCTAACATTAATGCAATTAGCATTAAGAAAGTGAATCAGTTACCCGGTTTTCGATTGGATGTGGAGGGCATCATTAAACAAGTAGATGTAAATACCAAAATCATATTTATTTGTTCACCTAATAATCCCAGTGGCAATGCTGTTCCAAAAGAGGATATACTTAAAATAATAGAAACTGTACCTTGCATGGTCTTTTTGGATGAAGCGTATATTGATTTTTCAGATGAGTCCTCTTTTACATCCTTATTAAGTGACTATCCAAATTTAATAATTGGACAAACGTTATCAAAGTTCTATGGGTTAGCTGGTTTGCGCATAGGTATGGGCATTGCATCTAAAGAAATTATTGCGGTTTTGAATAAAATCAAACCTCCCTATAACATCAATAGTTTGTCGCAAAAAACGGCACTGGATGTATTAAAAAACATTGATTATGACAATCAATTGGCCTTGATTAAAGCTGAAAGAATGCGCTTAATAGATTCATTTGAAGGGCTTAAGTGCATTGAAGAAATTTTTCCAACGGATGCCAATTTTGTTTTGATAAAGGTTTATAATGCTACAGATTTATATAACTATTTGGTTAACCATTCGGTAATTGTACGCAACCGATCCACTCAATATTTGTGTGATAATTGCCTGCGTATTACCATTGGTTTGCCACGAGAAAATGACCGAATACTTGAATTGATAACTAAATACGACTTAAAATCATGAAAAAAGTACTTTTTATAGATCGAGATGGCACATTAGTCATCGAACCACCTATTGATTATCAATTAGATAGTTTAGAGAAATTAGAATTTTATCCAGGGGTTTTTCAATACCTTTCAAGAATTGCCAACGAATTGGATTATGAATTGGTAATGGTGACCAATCAAGATGGATTAGGAACAGCATCCTTTCCGGAGGAAACTTTTTGGCCAGCGCATACAAAAATGTTACAAGCTTTTGAAAACGAAGCCATCTATTTTGATAACGTTCTCATCGATAAATCTTTTCCAGAAGACAATGCTCCCACACGTAAACCAAGGACGGGATTGCTAACTAATTATATGAATGGGGAATACGATTTAAAAAATAGTTATGTAATTGGAGATCGTTTAACAGATATTCAACTTGCCGAAAATTTAGGGTCAAAGTCTATTTTTATTGCCCCCGAAGGCACAGAAATTCCGGCATTTGAATCATTAGTGTTAATGACTCACAGCTGGAAATCGATTTATGAATTATTAAAATTTGGTCAACGAAAATCGGTCGTAAAACGGTATACCAACGAAACAAAAATTGATATCGCTATCAATTTAGATGGAAAAGGAACGGCTGCTATTCAAACCGGATTAGCTTTTTTTGATCATATGTTGGATCAACTTTCGAGACATGGGAATATCGATTTGGATATAAAGGTAGTAGGTGATTTACATATTGATGAACACCATACCATTGAAGATACTGCCTTGGCTTTAGGTGAAGCCTTTGATAAAGCAATTGGCAACAAATTAGGGATAGAACGCTACGGATTTTGTTTACCCATGGATGATTGTTTGGCTCAAGTAACCATTGACTTTGGAGGGAGACCTTGGATGGTTTGGGAGGCGGAATTTAAACGAGAAAAAATAGGCGATATGCCTACCGAAATGTTTTATCATTTTTTCAAATCCTTTAGCGATACTGCTCGTTGTAATTTGAATATAAAATGTGAAGGTACTAACGAACACCACAAAATTGAAGCAATTTTCAAAGCTTTTGCCAAAGCCATAAAAATGGCACTAAAAAGAGATATTAATCACGCTAAATTACCCAGCACAAAAGGAATGCTATAGTATAAAGTTAGATTTTAGAAGTTAGATTTTAGATTGAAAATCTTTTCCCTCATCTAAAGCTTCAAATACAGTTAAATAGTAGTTCCAAATGGAAAAATTTAGAAATATAAAATTTAGTAAAAATTAGTGTTAAAACAATTTAGGGTATGAAAAATAAAATATATATAATGCTGATTGTGCTTTTTCAATCGTCACAATTTTATCCTCAATTTAATTTCTATAAAGAATTAAAATATACTTATTCATTAGAGTTAGCTGGAATTAATAAAAATAAAGATGTTAGAAATTTGATTTTAAAATCAATACAGCATGATACTTCCTATTTAAAAACAAACTCAGATGGGTCATATTCTATTACATTTTTAAATTCAGCTGGTTTTGATACAATAACCTCAACTTTCAGAGAAGATAAAGTTTCATTGTTTAGAGCTGTTTCATTTCAATTTGATAAAATAATAAATATAGAATATTATACAGGTAAAGGAGGAGGAGGAGTTAAGTATTATAAAACTTATGATTTGATTGACTCTACATGTAAAACATTTTATTTTAATTATGAAGGTAAATTCAGAGATTTAAGGTTTTATTCTCAATTGGGAGAATGTACAGAAATGAGAATAGATTATTCTACTAGTAATAAAAGTTGCTATGTAAGTCTTTATAGGAGTTGTCTATACCATGAAAGTTATAGTTTTGATAAAAAAAGTGGGTTAATTTCTTTTAGTATTGTCGAACAATCAAGAGGGGCTTACAATACTTCGGAGACTTGATATAGATTAAAAAAAGGTAAAATAGTTAAAAGGATTGAATATAATGATGAGTAGGCAGGTTTACAACTTCAACAATATCTACATCTACAATCATAAATCTACAATCGTCAATCTACAATCGTCAATCCTATGAATATTGCCATAATTAACTATGATGCAGGAAATGTCAAATCGGTTCAATTTGCTTTGGAACGGTTGGGTATTTCACCTATAATAACAGATGATACTTCTGCAATAAGAAGTGCCGATAAAGTTATATTTCCAGGAGTTGGCCAAGCAGCTTTTGCTATGAAAGCTCTTCAAGATAAGAATTTAGTGGAAGTAATTAAGAGTTTAAAACAACCCGTTTTGGGAGTTTGTTTAGGGATGCAATTATTATGTAATTATAGCGAGGAGGGTAATGTCAATTGCTTAGGAATTATTCCTGTGGAAGTAGTTAAGTTTCCCGAAACCGTTAAAGTTCCTTGCATTGGCTGGAATTCCATCAATCGATTAAAAAGTGATTTGTTTTCTAATGTACTTGCAAATGAATACGCCTATTTTGTGCACAGTTATTATGTGCCTACTAATACATATTCAATAGCCCAAACCAACTATGGACAGCTCGAATATACAGCAGCATTACAACGTGACAATTTTTATGCTTGCCAATTTCATCCGGAGAAATCAGGTAAAGCAGGAGAGCAAATACTTAAAAACTTTATTGAATTATGAGAATTATTCCCGCAATAGATATCATTGATGGCAAATGCGTTCGATTGTCACAAGGAGATTATAACCAAAAAATCATCTATAACGAAAATCCACTTGAGGTAGCTAAAGAATTTGAAGCTAATGGAATTGAATTTTTACATTTGGTAGATTTGGATGGTGCCAAGGCAGGTAAAATAATCAATTGGAAAATTTTGGAGAAAATTGCTTCACAAACTCAATTAAAAATTGATGTAGGTGGCGGAATTAAAACAAATCATGACCTAGAGGTAGTGCTTAAGTCAGGTGCTCATCAAGTGAATATTGGCAGTTTAGCAACTTCTAATAAAACTAAGGTTTTTGAATGGATGGAAGTGTATGGTGCAGAAAAAATAATCTTAAGTGCTGATGTAAAAGGAACTAAGGTAGCTGTATCAGGTTGGTTAGAAGAT
Organism: uncultured Flavobacteriales bacterium; assembly: GCA_964419055.1. Taxonomy (GTDB): domain Bacteria; phylum Bacteroidota; class Bacteroidia; order Flavobacteriales_D; family Parvicellaceae; genus CAYQNU01. Next base: position 92,200 of record CAYQNU010000016.1, read on the forward strand.
TCAGGGCTTGAATTAAATGTTTTGCTAAAAGACTACATAGAAAAAGGATTGATCTATTGTGTTTGCACTGATATTAGCAAAGATGGAATGCTTCAAGGACCTTCGATAGATTTGTACCGCGAAACTCGTAAACTTTTTCCAGATTTAAAATTAATAGCAAGTGGAGGAGTAGCTTCAATGAATGATGTTATTGAACTTAAAAAATTGAATATGGATGGAGTAATCATCGGTAAAGCTATTTATGAAGGAAAAATTAAGTTAAAAGAACTAGATGAAGTTAGATTTTAGATTGTAGAAGTTAGATTGAAAACATACACTAGAAGTTAGATTTTTGATCGGAAAATAATCTAAAATCGTAAATTAAAAAATAAGATGAATACAAATCAATTAAAAAATAGAACTCAAAAATTTGCCATTAGAATGTTGTTTTTTCTTAAAGAACTTCCTAATACAAACCCTTATTATTCAATAAGTAATCAGCTATGTCGAGCCTCAACATCTGTAGGTGCAAACTATAGGGCAGCTACAAGAGCTAAATCTCTTCCAGACTTTATCAATAAATTAAAAATTGTAGAAGAAGAATGTGATGAATGTATGTATTTTATGGAAATATTAATGGAAATAGATTCTAAGTATTAAGGACCTTTAAAAGAACTGCATAACGAAGCAAATGAATTACTTTCAATTTTTGTTGCTTCAATTAATACTGCCAAAAAGAATCTTAATAAAAGTTAGAATACAAAATCTAAAATCCCAAATCGTGTTAACTAAAAGAATAATCCCTTGCCTTGATATCAAAGACGGAAGAACCGTAAAAGGTGTCAATTTCGAAAATCTCATTGATTCGGGCGACCCCGTTGAATTAGCCAAAAAATACTCTGACTTAGGAGCAGATGAATTGGTTTTTTTGGATATAACTGCCACTGAGAACAGAAGAAAAACACTTATTCCATTAGTGGAAGCAGTAGCCAAACAAGTAAATATTCCCTTTACCGTGGGAGGAGGTATTTCTTCAGTGGAGGACGTGGCTATTCTGCTTAATTCAGGCGCAGATAAAGTATCCATCAATTCAGCTGCTATTAAAAATCCAAATTTAATAAGTGATATTGCAGCCAGATATGGCAATCAGTGTGTAGTTTTGGCAGTAGATGCAAAAATTATTGATGGAAACTGGAAGATTCATTTGGTAGGAGGTAAACAAGCTACCGAAATCGATTTGTTTGATTGGGTGGTTGAGGGAGTGAATATGGGAGCCGGAGAGATTTTATTTACTTCGATGAATAATGATGGAACCAAACAAGGCTTTGCTATTGAGGCACTCAAAAGGATGGGGACTTTAGTTAATGTGCCGATTATAGCTTCAGGCGGTGCAGGAACAAAAGAACATTTTAGAGATGTTTTTTTGGAAGGAAAAGTCGATGCAGCATTGGCAGCCAGTGTTTTTCACTTTAATGAAATTGAAATACCTGATTTAAAAAATTATTTAAGAACCTATAACGTGAATGTAAGATGAATAATTTAAACCCAAAATTTGACGAAAATGGATTAATTCCAGCCATAATACAAGACGCCACTACTCAAAAGGTGCTTATGATGGGGTATATGAATGCTGAATCATTAGCCCTAACATTGGAATCCAAACAAGTTACTTTTTTTAGCAGAAGCAAACAACGCTTGTGGACAAAAGGCGAATCAAGTGGAAATTTTTTAACATTAGTAGCTATAAAAAATGACTGTGATCAAGATACACTTTTAGTAACAGTAAATCCGAATGGACCTACTTGTCATACGGGTGCAGACACCTGTTGGAATGATGAAAATCAAATGGAATTTGGGTTTTTAACTACTTTAGAAAAGGTCATTAACAATCGTTTTGAGCATCCTGATGAAGGTTCTTATGTCAATTCCCTTATCAAAAAAGGGATAAACAAAATTGCACAAAAAGTAGGTGAGGAAGCTGTTGAAGTAGTGATCGAAGCCAAAGATTCTAATGACGCATTGTTTTTGGAAGAATCCGCAGATTTAATGTTCCATTATTTAATCTTGCTCAGAGCCAAAGGATTTGGATTGCAAGATGTGGTGAATGTCTTGGAAAAGAGACATTAACCAAATTTGTTGAATTCGCAATATATTAAAAATTTAATTGAAACACTTTTTTTTAGCAGATATGTTTCTAAAAAACAGATAGTTTTTTCAAATTGAAAACTACATTGATTTTTTATAACCACATAGATTCTGTGTTGATTTCCAAATTATTTTTAGTTTTTTTATTACTTT
>CAYQNU010000017.1:0-88085 GCA_964419055.1 uncultured Flavobacteriales bacterium
ACTTAATCCATGTCTTTTGGCCGTTTTTCTTACACTTACTGGATTAAAATAAGCACTTTCTAAAATAATAGAAGTGGTTGAATCACTCACACCCGACTTAATACCTCCAAAAACACCAGCAATACACATAGGTTCTTGCTCATTACAAATCATCAAATCCTCCGTATCCAATGTGCGTTCTACTCCATCCAATGTGGTGAATTTTGACGACAATCCTTTTTTCACAATGATTCTATCTCCAACTACTTGAGCATCAAACGTGTGTAATGGTTGTCCCATTTCGTGCAATACATAATTAGTACAGTCTACAATTGAATTGATGGTTTTTACACCAATAGCTTTCAATCGATTTTGCATCCATTGGGGTGATGGCGCTACTTTCACACCACTTATCTTAATGGCAGCATAACGCACAGCAGCTGGATTTTCAATACTAATAGATAATGACTTCGCTGAGCTATTTGAAGAATAAGAACTTACATTATGTTGACAAACCTTACTGTCTTTAGGTAAAACACCTTTAAATTTGAAGGCTGCCATTAAGTCTCGGGCAACACCAAAGTGACTCATGGCATCGGCTCTGTTGGGCGTGAGGCCTATTTCAAAAACATAATCGGTTTCTAATTGAAAATATTCTGCAGCGGCTTGGCCTATTTGAGCTTCACTTTCCAACACCATTATGCCTTCATGTGAGGTTCCTGTTCCAATTTCATCCTCAGCGCAAATCATACCGCAAGACTCTACTCCTCGTATTTTCGAAATTTTAATTTCAATTGGATTTTCAGCATGAGTAGGGTACAAAATTGCTCCAGGTAAGGCAACTACAACTTTTTGACCTGCCGCCACATTGGATGCACCACACACAATGGTTTGCAAATCACCGGTGCCCACATCTACTTTTGTAACTCTGAGTCTATCTGCATCAGGATGTTTTGTTACTTCCACAACATGTCCAATCTTGACATTTTTCAGTCCTCCTTTAACACTCTCAACAGCTTCAATTTTTTCAACCTCAAGACCTATATCTGTTAAAATTTCTCCAACTTCCTCAACTGAAAGGGGAATGCTTACAAATTCTTTTAACCAATTATATGAAATTTTCATCGCTACTTTCTAATTAAATTATATGCGCCAACAAAACTACATATTTTTTTATTTTTGATGGCTTATATTCACTTTAATCTGTCACTCAATGTTATTAGTATACTATTTCTATAGATTAAGAAGATTTGTGTGAAAATTAATTACTACATTTGTCCCAAAATTGAGCTCATGCGAGACGAAGGAAAAAACATTTTTTCTGTTTTTGATGAAATTCTTCAACGTGAAGATAAAGAAAAATTACTTTCTCAAAAAGGTCGTGTCATATGGCTTACGGGACTTTCTGGCTCAGGCAAAACAACGTTAGCCAACTTTTTAGAACGTCAATTACACCAAAAAGGATTTACCACCATGTTGTTAGACGGTGATAATATTCGAACAGGCATCAACAATAATTTAGGATTTTCAGATGCCGACCGTACAGAAAATATCAGACGTATTGCAGAAGTCTCCAAGTTGTTTTTGAACTGCGGCATCATCACCATTTGCGCTTTTGTGAGTCCAACAAAAGAAATTAGACAATTGGCTGAAAGCATCATAGGATCCAACGATTTTCTTGAAATATTTATCGATACTCCGCTTGAAATATGCGAATCAAGAGATATTAAAGGATTGTATGCAAAAGCCAGACGTGGAGAAATAAAAGACTTTACAGGTATATCAGCACCTTTTGAAGTGGCAGAAAATCCTGCATTACATTTAAAAACCGAACATAAAACAATAGCGGAAAGTGGAAATGAATTGCTTAATTTTGTTTTAACCAAAATTGGTAACCATTGAAATGAGCCCCTACACATAGATTTGAATTGAAAAAAATGAAAAATTATAACTTAACGCACTTAAAAGAATTAGAATCAGAAGCTATTTACGTCATTAGAGAGGTGGTTTCACAATTCGAAAACCCCGTTCTATTGTTTTCAGGCGGGAAAGATTCTATTGTTTGCTTGCATTTGGCTCGTAAAGCATTTTATCCAGCCAAATTACCTTTTCCATTGATGCACATTGATACCGAACATAACTTTCCAGAAACGATTACCTTCAGAGATGAGTTGGTAAAAAAATTGGATGTAAAACTCATTGTAGCTTCCGTTCAAGATTCTATCAATCAAGGAAAAGCGGTTGAAGAAAAAGGAATTAATGCCAGTCGAAATAAATTGCAAAGCGTTACGCTCCTAGATGCCATTGAAGCTAATAAATTTGATTGTGCAATGGGAGGTGCTAGAAGAGATGAAGAAAAAGCGCGTGCAAAGGAACGTTTCTTTTCTCACCGAGATGAATTTGGACAATGGGACCCTAAAAACCAACGTCCTGAATTATGGAACATTTTTAATGGGAAAAAGAATATGGGAGAACATTTTAGAGTATTTCCTATTTCTAATTGGACCGAAATGGATGTTTGGCAATACATTCTTCAAGAAAAAATTGAATTACCTTCTTTGTATTTTTCTCACACCCGCAAATGTTTTATGCGTGATGGGATGATAATGGGAAAAACCGATTTTGTACAAACAAAAGAGTCAGAAGAAATAGTAGATATGGTTGTTCGTTTTAGAACGATTGGAGATGCCACCTGTACCGGTGCAGTGAGTTCAACAGCTGCAACATTGGAAGAAATCATAGAAGAAGTAGCGAGTTCAAGAGTAACCGAAAGAGGAGGAAGATCGGATGATAAACGCTCCGAAGCGGCTATGGAAGACAGAAAGAAAGAGGGGTATTTTTAGATTGACGATTGTAAATAATTCATTCTGACTTAAGTAATCTAAGTAGCAGACAAAAGAAAAAGTAAAAAATTACAAATAACCACATTAAATATCTAGTATCTAGCGTCTAGCATCTAGTATCTAAAAAAATAATTATGGCACAAAATACATCTACTCCAGATCACGAAATAGCTTTTAATAAAGATTCGTATTTGAATATGGATTTACTGCGTTTCACCACTGCTGGTAGTGTTGACGATGGTAAAAGCACCTTGATTGGTCGTTTATTGTATGACAGTAAATCAATATTTGAAGATCAAATGGAAGCCATTGAATTGGCAAGCGAAAAAAAAGGTGATGAACGTGTAAACCTCGCTTTATTAACCGATGGGTTGAGAGCCGAGCGCGAACAGGGAATTACCATTGATGTAGCTTACCGTTATTTTGCTACTCCAAAAAGAAAATTCATCATTGCCGATACACCCGGTCATATACAATACACCCGAAACATGATTACGGGAGCTTCTACGGCTAACTTAGCCATTATTTTAGTAGATGCCCGTCACGGAATTGTGGAACAAACATGCCGCCATTCATTTATAGCGTCTATGCTGGGCATTCCCCACATAGTGTATTGCATTAACAAAATGGATTTAGTAGATTATTCTGAAAAGGTTTATGATATTTTAAAAAAACAATTAGAAGATTTCAGTTCCAAGTTAGAAACCAAAGACATTCGTTTTATTCCTATAAGCGCTTTGAATGGTGATAATGTAGTAAATCGTTCAGAAAAAATGGAATGGTATCAAGGAGGCACGTTGTTATACACGCTGGAAAATGTACACATTGCTTCAGATAACAACCACATTGATTGTCGTTTTCCGGTGCAACATGTCATCCGACCTCAATCGGCTGAATTTCCTGATTACAGAGGTTTTGCAGGAAGAATTGTAGGCGGGGTGTTCAAAAAAGGAGATGAAATAGTGGCATTACCATCAGGTTTCAGCTCAAAAATTGCAGCCATTGACACTATGGATGGTGAACTAGAAGAAGCTTTTTCACCCATGTCGGTAACCATTCGTTTGGAAGATGAAATTGATATCAGCAGAGGAGATATGATTGTGAGAGCCAACAACCAACCCACCGTAACACAAGATGTGGAAGCCATGATTTGTTGGTTGGGTGATAATACTATGATAGCCAATGGAAAATACGCTATTAAACACACCAGCAGAGATGCGCGTTGTATGATAAAAGACATCAAATACAAGTTAAACATCAATAATTTGCACCGCATTGAGGATGATAAATCCATTCAACGTAACGACATAGCACGTATTTCCATAAGAACTACAGTAGCGCTTTTTACAGATAATTACAGTAGAAACCGATATACCGGAAGTTTTATCTTGATTGAAGAAGGCACTAACAATACGGTAGCCGCAGGGATGATTATTTGAGAATTTTAAAATTATTTTTTTAAAGCGTTCGTCTTGTTTCGGATTTATCTACTTACCTTTTCAACATCTCATAAATAATAATTACATCAGCAATTTACTCGCTGTGAAATAATAATTACTATTTTTGGGCACATGGAATTTTCAGCAGAACAAATTGCGCAATTACTCTCCGGAACAGTAGAGGGAAATCCGCAACAAACCGTATCGGATATGGCAAAAATTGAGGAAGGAAGACCTTCAACAATTACTTTTTTGGCTAATCCAAAATACGAAGAATACATTTACACCACACAAGCAAGCATCGCTTTGGTTAACAAAACATTTGTGGCCACACAATCGTTACCCGCCACGTTAACGTTGATTAGAGTTGATGATGCCTATCAATGTTTGACCAAATTATTGGCGTTTTATGATCAAATGAACTCCAATGTTTCGGGTATCGAACAACCCTCTTTTATTCACGAAACAGCTACCTTAGGTGAAAACTGTTATGTAGGAGCTTTTGCCTACATTGGGAAAAATGCTAAAATTGGTTCTAATGTAAAAGTATATCCTCAAGCCTATATTGGCGATAATGTAACCATTGGTGATAACTCTACCCTTTTTTCTGGTGTTAAAGTATACCACAATTGCCAAATAGGTAAAAGTTGCACCTTACACTCGGGTGTAATATTGGGTTCGGATGGTTTTGGTTTTGCTCCAAATTCAGAAAACAATTACCAAAAAGTACCGCAAATTGGTAATGTTATTTTAGAAGACCATGTTGAAATAGGTTCCAATACCACTGTTGATAGAGCTACAATGGGTTCTACTCGCATTAAAAAAGGGGTAAAATTGGATAATTTGATACAAATAGCACACAATGTAGAAATTGGTGAAAATACGGTCATTGCAGCTCAAACAGGTGTAGCAGGATCGACCAAAATAGGTAAAAACGTGATGATTGGTGGCCAAGTAGGCATCATTGGGCATTTGAAAATAGCCGATGGCGTAAAAATAGCGGCTCAATCAGGTATCGGACAAGATATAACCGAAGAAAACGCCATTTTGCAGGGATCACCTGCCTTTGGTATTGGCGATTACAAAAGAAGTTATGTTCTTTTTAGAAGTTTACCGAAACTGAAAGAACAAATTTCTCAATTAGAAAAAAAAATACAGAATTAACGATAATTTCTTGAATACAGCAAACGAATTGACTTATGATGCATACCAAACAACACACATTAAAAGAAGCCATCCATTTTGAAGGCATAGGCTTGCATACGGGTAAAAAAGTAAAATTAACTATTGAGCCTGCAGCTGAAAATCACGGTTACAAATTTCAACGCGTAGATTTACCCAATCAACCCATTATTCCTGCTGATGCTGATTTGGTAACCGAAACACAACGCGGAACTACCATTGAAAAAGATGGCGCACGTGTGTGCACTACAGAACATGTGTTGGCAGCCATTTACGGTATGCAAATAGACAATGCCTTGATAAAAGTAGATAGTGAAGAAATGCCCATTATGGACGGAAGCGCCTTCGCATTTGTTGCCGCTATAGAAAAAGTAGGGCTATTGGAACAAGCTGCTGACCGAGAATTTTTTGAATTTACGGAAAACCAACCATTCGAAAACATTGAAAAAGGTGTTGAAATGTTGGGTATTCCATATAATGATTTTAGAATCACGGTGATGGTAGATTATAATTCACCCGTATTGGGCACGCAACATGCCTCGATGTATGAGATTTCTGAATTTAAAGAAAATATAGCTCCTTGTCGTACGTTTGTGTTTTTAAGAGAATTAGAAATGTTGGCCAAAGCAGGTTTAATTAAAGGTGGTGACATCGACAATGCTATTGTGTTAGTTGAGCGTGAGCATGTTCCTCAAGAAGAACTGGATCAACTAGCCAAATTATTAGATAAAGAACATTACGATATTCAAATAAAAGGCAATACCTTAAACAATGTGGAGCTTAAATTTTTGAACGAACCGGCTCGTCACAAGTTACTCGACATTATTGGAGATTTGGCTTTGGTTGGAAAACCTATCAAAGGTCATATTTTAGCAGCTAGACCAGGTCATCATGGAAATACTTCTTACGCTAAAATCATCAAACAATTGATGAAAGAACAAGCTAAAAAAGGCAAGTTCTTTGACTTGATAAAAGAACCACTTTACGATATCAATGCTATCGAAAAAATGTTACCGCATCGCTATCCATTTTTGATGGTAGATAAGATTATGGAAATCACCGAAGACGGAATCGTTGGTGTAAAAAACATTACGATGAATGAACCTCAATTTACGGGTCACTTTCCGGGTAATCCTGTAATGCCAGGTGTATTGCAGATTGAAGCAATGGCTCAAGTGGGCGGAATATTCTCTTTAAGTAAAGTGGAAGATCCACAGTATTACTCGACCTACTTTATGAAGATTGACAATGTACGTTTCAAAAAGAAAGTAATTCCTGGAGATACTATAGTTTTTGAATTGTCGTTATTGTCGCCTATGCGAAGAGGTTTGGTTCATATGGGCGGAAAAGCATACGTGAATGGACAAATAGCAATGGAGGCCGAAATGTTGGCACAAGTAATTAAAGACCGTGTGTAATTGATTGACAAATGACAGATAATTTACCAAGATATATTCATCCTGATGCCAAAATTGGCAACAATGTTACCATTGAACCCTTTTCGTCCATCTATGGAGATGTAGAAATAGGAGACGGCACTTGGATTGGACCTAACGTAACTATTTTTGACGGTGCTCGCATCGGAACCAATTGTAAAATTTATCCGGGAGCCGTCATTTCGGCTGTTTCGCAAGATTTGAAATACAAAGGAGAATACACTACCACACATATTGGCAACAACACCACCATAAGAGAATGTGTAACCATACACAAAGGCACTGCCGACCGATACAAAACGGTAGTAGGTAGCAATTGCTTGTTGATGGCTTATGTGCACGTAGCGCATGATTGTATTATTGGTGATAATGTCATCATAGCCAACAGCACTCAGTTGGCAGGTCACGTTACTATTGACGATTGGGTGGTAATAGAAGGAATGGTGGGCACACAACAATTCGTTCACATTGGTGCTCATGCATTTATAGCAGGAAGTTCGAATGTCAGAAAAAATGTACCGCCATTTGTAAAAGCCGCTCGAGAACCACTTTCCTATGTGGGAGTAAACTCTATTGGTTTGAGAAGAAGAGGCTATACTGACCAACAAGTGATGAACATTGAAGATACGTACCGTATTATATATGTTCAAAATAACAACATTACCAATGCACTTCAAATTGCTGAGCTAGAGTTGCCTGTTTCTGAAGAAAAATCAATGATTGTTGATTTCATTAAGGCGTCTACCAAAGGTATTATGCGTGGGTTAGGTTAGATTTATTCGTCAATCCATTCGGTTACATATTCAATCGGTTTGCGTTGACCTTTGGGCCATTCGCCACTCGGATAGCCTATGTAAAAAATACCGAGACACTTATCCTTTTCACCAATTTTCAAAAATTCGTTGGTGGTAGGTTTTGATAAAAAACCAGGGGTAGACCAAAATCCGCCCAATCCGTATGCTGAACACGTAAGGTGTATGTTTTGAACAGCACAAGCAACAGCTGCAATTTCATCTATTTCAGAAATTCGCCCAGATTCATCTCTTTTCATAACAATGACTATGGCTACAGATGCTTGAAGCGCACGTGAGGTTAATTTCTCATATTTACCTTGCACAAAGGTGTCGGCATTGGTGTTAGCGACATACGAACTACCCAAAAAATCACTCAATTTTTGTAATCCACCATTCATAAAAACTTTAAAACGCCAAGGTTGGGTATTGCCATGGGTTGGCGCCCAAATCGCATTGTTCAGCATTTTCTCTACCATTTCTTTCTGTACCTTTCGTGTTGAATAATTTTCAGGAAAAATGGTTCTTCTTTCTTGAATTATTGAGGCTAATTCACTTAAACTGTATTTCATATGGTTGACACTATATTCTGAGGTCAAAATTATATATCACAGTTGAATAAATTCGATTTTAAGTAAAACTTATTGAAATATAAACATTTTTAGGTTAGAATATTTCCAGATTAAATAAAAATAGTATCTTTGCAACCCATTTCAAAAATTATGAGCAAGAGAAACGAGTATATAATCCCGTTTGTAGGACTAAAACTTGGAACGCATCATTTTGATTTTGAGGTGACTGATAAGTTCTTTGAAGGTTTTGAATATTCTGAAATTGAGAAAGGAAACGTCTCTGTTTCGTTAGACTTTAACAAGTCAGAAACGATGTTGGTTCTTAATTTTAGTCTTTCAGGTCAAGTTATTGTGTCTTGTGATCGTTGTTTGGAGGATATGCAAACAGCTGTTTCAGGTGAATTTCGTCAAATTCTAAAATTCTCAAACGAGGTTGTTGAAGAAGAAGATGAAGAATTGAGTTATATTCCCACAGGTGAATATGAAATCGATGTAAAACAATATATTTTTGACTTCATAATGTTGAGTGTTCCGATTAGAAACACACATCCCGAAGGTGAATGCAACCCTGAAGTAGTTAAGAAATTAGCTGAATATTTAGTAACCGAAGAACCAAAACCTACAGAAATTAGTTCTGAAGATGAAGAAATTGACCCTCGATGGGCCGCTTTGAAATCATTTAGAAAAAATTAATATACGAAAAAAACATTTGTTTAACATTAAATACAACCGAATAAGATGCCACATCCTAAACGCAAACAATCGAAAACTAGAAGAGATAAAAGAAGAACTCACGATAAAGCAGTTACTCCTCAGTTAGCTACATGCCCAACTACTGGTGAAACGCACATTTATCACAGAGCACACTGGAGCGAAGGAAAACTTTACTACAAAGGAAAAGTAGTAATGGAAAAAGAAAATACGCTTTAATTTATTAGTTAAACACGTTCATTTTATACTGCAAAAGCTTTTTGGATAACCCAAAGAGCTTTTGTTCGTTATAGTAACCCCATCAAATATTCGCATGATTTTACCACCCAATCTTCAAAAAGGCGATCGAGTAGTGTTGATTTCTACCGCTCGAAAAATTGATGCAGAACAACTAGAATTTGCTTTACAATTATTGAATAGCTGGGGGTTAGATGTTGTTCAAGGTTCACACCTACTATCCAGTTTTCATCAATTTGCAGGCACCGATGAGCAACGGGCAGAAGATTTGCAAAAAGCCATAAATGATTCAAAATGTAAAGCCATTTTCTGTTTTAGAGGCGGATACGGCACCGTTCGTATTTTAGAAAAAATAGATTTCACTCCTTTATTGACCCACCCCAAATGGATAGTTGGCTATAGCGATGTAACGGCTCTTCACAATACGTTAAATAAATTAGGTGTAGCTTCGTTACATGCCAGCATGCCGGTCAATTTCAAATCAAATACACCCGATTCGTTAGCATCACTTAACAATGCCCTTTTTGGAAATGAAAATCGGTATGCCTTTGAAGCGTACTCCTTAAACAAAGTTGGAGAAGCAAAAGGAACCTTAGTTGGCGGAAATCTTTCTATGTTGTTGAGTTTGGCGGGCACAAAATATGACCTTGATACTAACGATAAGATTTTAATCCTCGAAGATTTAGACGAGTACCTTTACCACATTGATAGAATGCTGTGGAATCTGAAATTAGGTGGGAAGTTAGAACAGTTGAAAGGACTCATAATTGGAGGTTTCACAGATATGCATGACAATACCGTTCCCTTTGGAAAAGATGTTTATTCCATTATATCTGAAGCCGTTTCTGAATATAATTTCCCTCTTTGTTTCAACTTTCCTTTTGGCCATATTGACGATAACAGAGCATTGATTTTGGGAAAAGAAGCACATTTGGTGGTTGGGGAAAATGGTGGGATATTTCTGCAATAGTCTAATCAGAATCTAGACGTTAGACTCTAGATTTTAGACAATTGATTTTTAAACAATTGATAATTCAGCAAATATAATCGGTGGTTGTGGTGACTGAGCTTGTCGAAGTCAGCCTGTCGAAACCACCATTTAGATGATAGATATTAGACGATATAAAACAAAGTAAATCGCAACAAGCCAAATTACTTAACAACCCAAATAAAAACGTATTACTTATAACTTAGAACGGTTTTCACATAGAAATCCTGCTTTGTACTATGTAACCATATATCAATCTAAGCTTGTGCCACCGCTAAAGCTAAGGCAACACGCGGTTAGCGAAGATTGAAGACTTAGTACTTCTCGTCTTATTTCTTCCAAACCCGATCTCGCTCCTCGTAAATGCGCTCAATAATCTCTACCACTTTTAGTCCTTCTAGAGCATTAGTTGTAGCAGATGTTCTACCTTTTAAAGTGTCTACCACATTTTCTATCACATAGTGATGATTGGCAGCAGAACCTTTGTAAGGTCCGTAATCGTTAGGTGGATTTGAAGCTGCTAAAACAGGCATTTCATAATTTTCGATGTGACAATATTCAACTTCATTCATATATTGACCACCAATTTTCACACTTCCTTTAGTCCCGACAATGGTCATACTACTTTCCAAGTTTTGATTCCAAACAGAAGTTGAATAATTTAAACAACCCATTCCGCCATCTGCAAATTCAAATGAAACTAATCCACTATCTTCAAAAGCTGTAGAATTTTTGTGAGTAAAGTCATTAAACTTCCCCTGAATATTCTTGATATCACCAAATAACCAATACATAATATCTATAAAATGTGAAAACTGTGTAAACAAGGTTCCACCATCTAAATCAGTTGTTCCTTTCCATCCTCCGGCTTTATAATAACGATCGTCACGGTTCCAATAACAATTCAATTGAACCATCAAGATATCTCCCATTATTTTATTTTCTACTACACTCTTTATCCATTCTGACGGTGGTGAATACCTATTTTGCATCACACAAAACACATGCTTATTGGCCCTCAAAGCTTTAAAAATAACCTCTTCACATTTTGCTTTGGTCAATCCCATTGGCTTTTCTACTACTACATGAATGCCTTTTTCTAATGCTTTGATAGATTGATCGGCATGCAATCCATTAGGAGTACAAACATTTAATACATCAATTTGAATATCGCTATTTAACAATTCATCAATACTTGAAAAATAAGGTACATTAAAAGCTTCAATACCCACTTCACTTTTTGGTCGAATATCACACATTGCTACTAATTCTGCTTCTCCATTTCGTGTTACCATTTCAGCGTGTCTTTTTCCAATGTGACCGCAACCTAATACTGCAAATTTTATTTTATTTTCCATATTGAAACTATTCGAGATACTTCTAAAAGTATATAATTATTTAATTCTAGAAACGTTTTCGTTTTCTAATTGATATTCTTGTCCACTTTCTTCACAAGTTGCTTTCCCTTGCTCATCAAAATGCAAACGATGGCCATATTCGCTTACCCAACCAATTTGTTTAGAAGGGTTGCCTACAACTAAAGCATAAGGTTTTATTGGTTTTGTAACCACAGCACCAGCACCTATTAAAGCATATTCGCCAATTGGATTTCCACAAACAATGGTAGCATTTGCTCCTATTGAAGCGCCCTTCCCAACTTTAGTTTCACTATATTGATCACGTCTATTTACGGCACTTCTTGGATTAATCACATTAGTAAAAACCATCGAAGGTCCTAAAAATACATCGTCCTCACATGTTACTCCAGAATAAATGGACACATTATTTTGAACCTTAACATTTTTACCTAAAATTACTCCAGGTGAAACCACCACATTTTGACCCAAATTACATTTTTCACCTATAACACAATTGGACATTACGTGGCTAAAATGCCATATTTTTGTTCCATCACCAATCGTGCATCCATCATCAATAACGGCTGTAGGATGTGCGTAGTAATTGTCTATTGAATTGATACTCATTTAAGAAATGTATTTGTCGAAATTATTATGTTCTACTTTATTCAACTCGTCCTTTGAAAGGGATTTGAAAAATTCATAGGTAATTTTTAATCCTTCAGCTCTATCTACTTTTGGTTCCCATCCTAAAATGGAACGTGCTTTATCAATATTGGGTTTACGTTGCTTGGGATCGTCTTGTGGAAGAGGTTTTGAAATCAATTTTTGATTCGTTCCTGTCAATTTAATGATTTCTTCTCCAAATTCTTTTATCGTAATTTCACTCGGGTTTCCAATATTCATCGGCTGAACGTAATCGCTCATTAATAATCGATATATCCCTTCTACCAAATCATCTACATAACAAAATGAACGCGTTTGAGATCCATCACCAAACATGGTCAAATCTTCGCCTCTCAACGCTTGTCCAATAAATGCTGGCAAAACACGACCATCATTCAGTCGCATACGAGGTCCATAGGTATTAAAGATTCGAATAATACGAGTTTCTACACCGTGATACGTATGATAAGCCATGGTCATGGCTTCCATAAAACGTTTGGCTTCATCATAGACTCCTCTCGGCCCCACAGGGTTTACGTTACCCCAATATTCTTCTGTTTGAGGATGAATCAAAGGATCACCATAAACTTCAGATGTGGAGGCTACCAATATTCGAGCTCCTTTGGCTCTAGCTAAACCTAATAAATTATGGGTTCCTAACGAACTCACTTTTAAGGTTTGAATAGGTATTTTTAAATAATCAATTGGGCTTGCTGGTGAAGCAAAATGTAAAATATAATCTAATTTACCTGGGACGTGAACGAATTTAGAAACATCATGATTATAAAATTCAAAATTCTCTAATTTGAAAAGGTGCTCAATATTTTTCAAACTACCCGTAATCAAGTTATCCATTCCAATAACGAAGAAACCTTCTTTAATAAAACGATCACACAGATGTGACCCTAAAAATCCGGCTGCTCCGGTAATGAGAACTCTTTTCATAAACTTATTATCTTTTAAAAAGGTTAAGAATTTTTATTTAACTATTTCTCTTCCAATACTGTTGTAGTAATAGCCTTTATTACGCATATCTAATAAATCGTAAAGATTCCTACCATCAAAAATAACTTTTGACTTTAATCCACTTTCAATTTTCCCAAAATCAGGGGTTCTAAATACTTGCCATTCAGTGGCTATAATAAGTGCATCAGCACCTTGTAAAGCAGCATATTGATTTTCTGCATAGTTGATGATATCCCCTTTGTAAGCTTTAACATTTTTCATTGCTTCAGGGTCATAAGCTGTAACAGTTGCTCCAGCTTTTACTAATTCATCAATCATGTATAATGCAGGAGCTTCTCTAATATCATCTGTGTCGGGTTTGAAAGCCAATCCCCATAAAGCAAAATGCTTACCTTTGATATTTCCGTTGTAATAATCCATTATCTTGTGAAACATAACCAATTTCTGACGATGATTCACAACCATCACAGCATTAATGATTTCAAAATTATATTTCACTTCTTTACCTGATTTGGCTAATGCTTGAACGTCCTTAGGGAAACAGCTACCGCCATATCCAATTCCTGGGAACAAGAAGCGATTTCCAATACGCGTATCAGTACCCATTCCTCTTCTCACCGCATCAACATCAGCTCCAATTAATTCGCAATAATTGGCAATTTCATTCATAAATGTAATTTTTGTTGCTAGGAATGAATTAGCAGCATATTTTGTCAACTCAGCCGATTTCTCATCCATAAAAATAATCGGATTTCCTTGTCTAACGAAAGGTTTATACAATTCTTCCATTACTTTTCTAGCTTTGGCCGAGCTTGTTCCAATAACTACTCTATCAGGTTTTAAGAAATCGTCTACAGCAAAACCTTCTCTTAAAAATTCAGGATTAGAAACAATATCAAAATCAACTGTGGCATGTTTACCAACAGCTTCTTTTACTTTATCGGCTGTACCAACTGGTACAGTACTTTTATCGATGATTACTTTATAATTGGTTATGATTTTACCTAATTCATCTGCTACTCCTAAAATGTATGACAAATCTGCCGAACCATCCTCACCTGGAGGTGTGGGCAACGCCAAAAAGATGATTTCAGATTGATCAATGGCTTCCTTCAAATTGGTAGTAAAGCTTAATCTACCTTGTTTGATATTTCTTTCGAATAAAACATCCAAATGTGGTTCATAAATGGGAACAATTCCCGCTTTCATATCATCCACTTTTTTAACGTCAATATCTACACAAATAACGTCATTTCCTGTTTCGGCAAAACAAGTTCCGGTAACTAAACCCACATAACCTGTTCCTACTACTGCTATTTTCATAAGTTATTTTTTTTTGATAAAAGAATTATTTAGAGGTAGCTATAAATTCTTTCACTCCGTTTATAATATAATCTTGCTGTTCTTGAGTCAATTCGGTGTGCATTGGTAATGAGAATACATTTTTGCACAAATCCAGTGTAACTTTAAAATCATTATCATTAGCCTGTGGCTGCAAATAAGCCTTTTGATGATGCAAAGGTATAGGATAATATACCATACATGGAATACCTTTCTCCGTTAAAAAAGCTCTCAATTTGTCACGATCAATTCCTACACATTGTAGAGTATATTGATGAAAAACATGAGTTGAGTTCTTAGCAATTTTAGGCACAATAAGTTCTTTACATGTTGAAAAAGCTTGAGAATAATAGGCCGCAGCTTTTTGACGTGCTAAATTATATTCGTTTAATCTTCTTAATTTAATTCTAAGAATAGCCGCTTGAATACTATCCAATCTACTGTTTACACCTACTTCATCGTGAACATATTGAACACTTTGACCATGGTTAGCCATCTTCCTTAATTTAGCTGCTAATACATCATCATTAGTAAAAATAGCACCGCCATCACCATAACAACCCAGGTTTTTAGAAGGAAAGAAACTCGTACAACCAATTGTACCTATCGTTCCTGCTTTTTTCACACTTCCATCACTAAAAGTATAATCAGCACCTATTGCTTGTGCCGTATCTTCAATAACATATAGGTTATGTTGTTTTGCAATATTCATTATGGCTTCCATATTGGCACATTGTCCAAATAAATGAACAGGCACAATGGCTTTTGTTTTGGGAGTAATAGCATTTCTTAATGCTTCAATATCAATATCAAACGTATCAGGATAAACGTCAACTAAAACAGGTGTTAGCTTTAATAAAGCAATAACTTCTGCAGTGGCTACATAAGTAAAACATGCTGTAATCACCTCATCTCCTGGCTGTAAATCCAAAGCCATCATGGCAATTTGCAGAGCATCCGTTCCATTAGCGCATGGAATTACGTGTTTCACGCCTAAATAGGCTTCTAATTCTGACTGAAAAGCTTTAACTTCTGGACCGTTGATAAAAGCTGTAGCATTTACTACATTTAAAATTGCTTCGTCAACTTCGGCTTTAATGTGGGAATATTGACCTTTAAGGTCAACCATTTGTAAATTATTCATTGTTTCTAGTATAACGGTGCGAATATACAATATTCTACCAAAATTAAATTAAAATCAAATTAATTAATAGTTAGTTTTGTTGAGCCACTGATTTATGTCTTGGTTGGTATTGAGCGGCAACTGTGGCTATTGCCTTTATATGAGCAGGTGTAGTTCCACAACATCCTCCAACAATATTCAGCAAACCATCTTTTAAGAATGATTCAACATATCCCGCCATCATTTCAGGGGACTCGTCATATTGTCCAAACTCATTTGGTAAACCTGCATTGGGATGTGCACTAACCATAAATTCACTTTTTTCTGACATAACTTTTAAATAAGGCTTCATTTCTTGCGCTCCTAATGCACAATTGAGTCCTACACTTAATAGTTGCGCATGTGAAATCGAGATTAAAAAAGCTTCTGTAGTTTGGCCAGTCAATGTTCTTCCACTAGCATCCGTTATTGTTCCAGAAACCATTATAGGCAATTCAATTTGTCGTTCTTCAAAAACACCTTGAATGGCAAATAATGCCGCTTTTGCATTAAGTGTGTCAAAAACGGTTTCCACTAACAATACATCAACTCCTCCGTCTATTAGTCCATTTACTTGTTCCTTGTAGGCCGTAACTAATTCATCAAAAGTAACATTTCTAAAGCCAGGGTCATTTACATTTGGGCTAATGGAGCAAGTTCTGTTGGTAGGTCCAACCGAACCCGCAACAAATCTTGGCTTATCAGGTGTGCGTGAAGTAAACTCATCTGCTACTTCACGGGCTATTTTAGCGCCATAAAAATTAATGTCATAAGCATATTTTTCTAAATCATAGTCGGCTTGAGCAATGGTAGTTCCACTAAACGTATTGGTTTCGGCAATATCTGCACCTGCTTCGAAATAGGCAGCATGAATTTCTTTAATTATTTCAGGTCGGGTCAACGACAATAAATCATTATTACCTTTGAGTGGTTTGTGATGATTTTCAAACCAACCCTTTCTAAAATCTTCCTCATTTAGAGAATATCGTTGTATCATAGTGCCCATCGCACCATCTAGAATTAATATTCTTTTTTTTGCTTCTTCAATTATATTTGCCATAGCGGTTTCTATATATTCCACAAAGATACATGCTAATACCAAATATTTTTTGAAATCACATTAAAAGGTGATTGCCTATGTTCAATAATGAATCAAATTCAAGTTTTGAGCATTTTTTTTATTGGAAACCACCATAAATTTTGCCGATTCCCAATTAGGTGGTCCAAAATTAGCTGTTGCATTGTTTGAAAAAGCAAATCCTTCTTTGGGAATTCCCAACATATTTTTGTCGATTTGAAAATTTTTATTTACATCATGAAATAATGAAATGGCATATTCTCCTATAGGAACATTTGGAATGGATATTATAATAGAATTACTTTTAATTGAATAGGTTTGCTTATAGAAGGCCTTTTCAATTATGTTAAAGTTAGTTGAAGTATCGTAAAGGGCAACATTAATTTGACCATTGAATGATTTTATTCCATTCACAACAATCTCAATTGAACCTTTAGATTTATCAAGAAAGTTATGTGAAAAAGGCTTCTTAATTTCTGAAATAGATGATTTACTTTCAAATGATGAAAACAACATAATGGAAAAACACTGTAAAATAAAAAGTAGATTTTTCATACTAAATAGTAACGAAAAATCAACTTAAATGTTTACTAGTTTACAATAATTTAAACATTGAATCTGAAATGCATAATGTCACCATCTTCAGGAATGTACGTTTTACCTTCTATTCCCAACTTTCCAGCTTCTTTACATGCAGCTTCTGAGCCATACTTAACAAAATCTTCGTATTTCATAACTTCAGCGCGTATAAATCCTTTTTCAAAATCAGAGTGAATAACTCCTGCCGCTTGAGGTGCTGTCATACCTTTAGTAATTGTCCAAGCACGAACTTCTTTTACACCGGCAGTAAAATAGGTTTGAAGATTCAATAAACTATATGCGGCTCTAATTAATTTTGCTACCCCAGCTTCTTCCAATCCTAGATCCTCCAAGAATAATTGACGTTCTTCATACGATTCTAATTCAGCAATATCTGCTTCAATGGCCGCACCAAGAACTATAATTTCAGCACCTTCGTCTTTGATTGCTTCTTTAACTTGGTCAACGAATTTATTTCCAGTTTTTACTGATGCTTCATCCACATTACAAACATACATTACAGG
Source organism: uncultured Flavobacteriales bacterium (assembly GCA_964419055.1). Lineage (GTDB taxonomy): Bacteria > Bacteroidota > Bacteroidia > Flavobacteriales_D > Parvicellaceae > CAYQNU01. The sequence goes on from CAYQNU010000017.1 coordinate 17,853, forward strand.
TTTTGCAGTAAGCAAATGTAAATCATAAGCTAATTCTAATTTTTCCGGTTCCAAATTAACCGAACGAGCACTTTTTCCTTGATTTAAATGATCTCTTATGGCTGTATAAACTTCAAACAAACGAATAGCATCTTTATCGCCCCCAGTTTTTGCTTTTTTCTCAATACCTTGCATTCGTTTGGTCACTGTTTCCAAATCTTTTAATTGCAACTCATAATCTATAACTTCTTTGTCTCTAACCGGATTTACAGAACCGTCAACGTGAATGATGTTGCCTTCATCAAAACATCTAAGTACATGTATGATAGCATTACATTCTCTAATGTTTCCTAAAAACTGATTCCCCAATCCTTCTCCTTTAGAAGCACCTTTTACCAAACCCGCGATATCTACTATTTCAATTGTTGTTGGCAACACACGTTCTGGATTGACCAATTCCTCTAATTTATTAAGCCTAGAATCAGGAACAGTAATAGTCCCAACATTTGGTTCAATTGTACAAAAAGGAAAATTTGCACTTTGAGCCTTAGCATTTGATAAACAATTAAACAAAGTTGATTTACCAACATTTGGCAATCCCACAATTCCGCATTTTAGAGCCATAAAGAAATGAATTGAAAAATTAATATATAATACAAGAGCGCAAAGAAACAAAAAAGTCCTGAATATTTCTACCCAGGACTTTTAATTAATTCGTTTTTTCGTAAAAGCTTATCTACTACCAAAAACGGTAATCGTTCCTGCTTGATCTTCTTTACCTTCATTCCAAGTCATTACATAGTAGTATACTCCGTCTGAAACTTCATTATTATTCATGTTTTCACCTTTCCAATCATTTTGATAAGATTCGGTTTTATAGACTACTCTACCCCATCTGTTGTATATAGTTAATACAACATCTGCATAGTTTTCAGCATATCTTGTATAAAAGAAATCATTTTCTCCATCTCCATTTGGTGTTATAACATTTGGAATTGCACAAATCTCTACCAACAAACTAGCAGTATCCGTTACAGAACCGCAAAAATTCGAAGCTGTTAAAGTATATAATCCCGAAGTAGTTAAACCTATAGAATTGTCAGTACCTAAAATAGTCGTTCCAATTGACCACTGATAATTGACACCAGTTATTGGGTTTACAACAACAAAACTAGCTGTATCCCGCTCACATATAACTGATTCTGATGCAATAACTGCATCAGGTACAGTAGCAAAAGTTAGCGTTGCTGACAGAGTGTCGCTACATTGATTATCAATAAAATAAACAATATACTCTCCTGGCTGATTAGCTGTAAAAGATGGGTTTATAAATGTTGTATTCGGACTAACTATTAAACTTCCTGGACCTGTATAAGACCATACACCACCTTCTGGAGCATAAGTATTGGAAAATTGTGCTGGGTCAGGCAAACATTCATTCTTATCACCATTTATAGTTGCACTTGGTATCGTTACCACACGGATAGATGTATCATAAGCACAACCAAAATTATCCTCAACATTAAAAGTATAAAAATTAGAACCTGGTGTAACCGGTTTTACCAATAATATAGTATCAATTGCAGTAATAACCGTAGGGTCTGGACTCCAAAATTCGTTAACAAAATAAGGTTGATAGGTTTCATTATTCGGATTCAAACTAGCATCAAAATAAATTCCCCAACTACATACAAAACCATCATCAATACTCAAATTATCCCTAATAAACAATGTCCAAGCACCATTTAAAGGACAACCAGCTAAATCAGTAGCATAATTTCCTTCTGGATTATAAGTACCTGGGGCAACCATTTGTCCCGCTCCAAAAGTTGAAGCAACTGTATTATACCCGTTGTTCCAAGAAGGTAAAGAACCGGCTGCTTGCGAAAAGCAATAGGTTTCACAGTTACCAATAACACCATTCGGACCAGCATCATTAGCCCCACCTAAATAAGTTCCTCCCCCACCAAATCCACCTGGTAAATATCCAGGATTATAGGAATTGAATATAGCTGATTCTTGACCATTGGGACATTCAATCCACATTTCTAAATCTCCTAAATAAGAATGCTCGATGTCAACACAAAGTTGTGCCAAATCACCTGGGTTCTGAATATTTGTTCCAGTTGGAAAACCTGTGATGTTGATTACAGTTGAGTAAACTTGTCCGGACCCATCTGGCAAATACAATTGTTGTCCAAAACTACCATTAATTTGGAAATTTCCTCCTGTACCTTGGACACCAGCGGTATCAGCAGGTGTAATTCCACCAACTAATTGTGCTGCTTGTCCTAAACAAAGAGTATCCGGTACAGCTTGACAAGTAGCGAAACTAGGAATAGTTGACACTCTAACTTTACTGTTCAAAATAGCAAATTGACCATTTGGATCGGTAATTTTTAATTCAACAAAATAACCTGTTCGAGCATTGGGTTTAAACCAAAATGAATTAGTGGTATAAACACTACCGTCACTTACACTCCATTCTGCTGTGTAATTATTAGATTGATTGTATCCACCTCCATTGATTGCTCCTTGAGTAGCTCCCGGTTCATATGGAAAAACGGGAGTAGCTGTAAATAAAACAGAATCTCCTAAGCAAACATCTACATATCCAGAATCAACGGGGGTCAAATCATTATTTCCATCACCAGCTCCATTCGCTTCACCAGCACCAATACTTCCTGTCATGTGAATTTCAAAAGGCTGCCAAGGCGTACCGCAAGATACAAAAGCTCCCCATCCCTGACCTTCTAATGCACCATCACTTACAAATTGAATAGTAATACAACCTGAAGTATTTGTCCAACTTGCCGTATTAACAGCAGAAGATACACCGTTTGGATCCGTTACTGTGTTACCCGACCACAAAATTGGACTTGAAGTGTTTGGTCCATCAAAAACAGTAACCATATCCGAACCATCAACATCCCATACATATCCAGCGTTATTACCAAAAGCTACACTTACCTTACTACCATTGCCATCTGGACAAAATGTAATTACGTGAGTTTCATTTGGTCCATAATTAGCGCCCGATCCACCCGCATCAAAAAAGTTGGTAGTTGAACCTCCAATAAATGGTGCCGAAGCACACGTACAAGGACTAGACAAAGGGAAATCTGGATCTGAAATCAAGATTTGCCCCATCACAGAACTTGAAAGTCCTGCTAAAAATAAAGTTCCAAATAGTATTTTCTTCATCATCTTTTATTTTTTCATTTCTTTAATCACCATATCTTTTGACTTAACCACCAACAATTTATCGGTACCTAATATAGTGAAATACTGATAGTCGTTATCTTTAATTTCAATCCCTAATTTAAAGAAATCAATATTGGATACATCTTCAATTTTTCGAGCCCCATTGATTTCACTTGCCCCTTCTTTTCCTTTCGGAAATTCAGTAACATAAAACCCCGTTTTCACAAATTGATTTAAAAACATGAATTGTTCTGGATCGTTGACAGACATCTCATTTAATTCTTTTTCCGAATATTTGGTCAACAACGCTTTTTCAAAAGTTGCCTTTTGACCGTAAGAACTATTTCCAAAACTTAAAGCTAGAATAGCCAATGCAAATAATAATTTCATAATAACATAATATTTAGCGCAAAATTAATAATTAAATTTCATTTTATTAATGCAATATTGAAACAAAAAGCCAACATTATTAAAACCCTATTGTTTTTAAAAGTTTTCAACAAGCCAAATCACCTCATTTGAAATAGCTAATTTTGAGGACGAAAAATAGATACAAAAGGATGCACACAAAAACTGAAGATTTAAAAAAATTCTCATCTCAAGTAAGAAGAGACATTGTAAGAATGGTACATGCTGTAGCTTCTGGACATCCAGGTGGTTCATTAGGCTGCACTGAATTCTTGACATGTCTTTATCAATCGGTTCTTAGATATGATGCTACAAATTTTACCATGGACGGTAAAAATGAAGATTTATTTTTTCTTTCAAACGGACATATTTCGCCTGTTTTTTACAGTGTTTTGGCACGTTCTGGTTTCTTTCCAGTTGAAGAATTAAAGACATTTAGAAAATTAAACACTCGTTTACAAGGACACCCAACAACTCATGAAGGTTTGCCTGGAGTTAGAATTGCAAGTGGATCACTCGGTCAAGGGTTATCTGTTGCAATTGGAGCTGCACTTGCAAAAAAACTCAATAATGATCAACATATAGTTTACACCTTACATGGTGATGGTGAATTACAAGAAGGACAAATTTGGGAAGCTGCTATGTATGCCGCTGGAAATAAGGTGGACAATTTGATAAGTACAGTAGATTATAATCACAAACAAATTGATGGTGATATTGATGAAGTTTTACCTTTAGGAGATTTAAGAGCTAAATGGGAAGCATTTGGTTGGAGGGTGTTGGAAACAAACGGAAACAATATTGAGCAATTATTGTCCACTTTCTCATTAGCAAAGTCTTTTATTGGAAAAGAAAAGCCCATTATGATTATCATGAAAACAGAAATGGGTATGGGTGTTGATTTTATGATGGGTACACACAAATGGCACGGATCACCGCCAAATGACGCTCAACTGGCGGATGCTTTAGCTCAATTAGAACAAACTCTTGGCGACTATTAAAAATAAAAGAAAACTTGGAACCATTATTGAAAGAAACGTTATATCTTTCATAAACAAGTAACCATGAAAAAAATACTGTACACGTTTATTTTAAGCCTTTTCTGTCTTATGTCTTTTGCTCAAGACAAAGTAGAAACCGTCAGGATTTTATTTATTTTTGATGCTTCAAATAGTATGAATGCACAATGGCAAAAATCTACACGGATTAAGGTAGCCAAGCAATTAATGCTACAAACCTTAGACAGTCTTTATAACATTGAGAATTTAGAGATTGCTCTTCGCTTGTATGGGCATCAAACGAAAATTGTTCCAGGTCACCAAGATTGTAGTGATACCAAATTAGAAGTGCCTTTTGCTCCTGTAAAATCGAATGTAGTTCGGGTTAAAGATAAAATAAGAGGTTTAGAATGCAGAGGAACAACGCCTATCGCATTGTCTCTTGAACAAGCCGGAAATATGGATTTTCCTGCTTGTGATAATTGTAGGAATGTAATCATTTTAGTAACCGATGGGATTGAAGCTTGTGATGGTGACCCTTGCGCTGTTTCAAAAGCACTTAATGATAAAGGGATCAAACTAAAACCTTTTGTAATAGGAGTTGGTTTAGACACAAGTTATTTAGGACAATTTCAATGTATTGGAGAATTCTTGAGTGCCGATACTGAAGATTCTTTTAAAAGTGTATTAAACTATGCTATTAGTCAAGCTGTGAATAATACTACCGTTCAGGTTCATATTAACGATATTAATGGAAAACCAAAAGAAACGGATGTAAGTATGTCTTTTTACAATCAAAAAACGGGGAAATTGGAATATACGGCCATGCATACTATGAATGCTGCGCGTGTGCCAGACACCATTTCATTAAATCCTTTGTTTACCTATAAATTAGTGGTACATACTATACCAGAATTGGTGCTCGAAGATATCAAACTAAAACCAGGAACTCACAATATTATTTCTGTAAATGGGCCACAAGGTTTTTTAGAATTAAAAATACAAGGCAATGGAACTCAATTTCCCGAGTTGGGTTGTATAATTAGACAAGGTGGAAAAACGCAGACGCTTAATTTTCAACAACTAAATACTAGTTACAAATATTTGGTTGGTAAATATGATCTGGAATTTCTTACTTTACCTCGATTGTATATGTCAGATGTGGAAATAAGACAAAGTAAAACTACGGCCATAACCATACCTAATAGTGGATTTGTCAGCATTACAAAACGAAATGGCCCTTGTCAAATCATGGAATTAAAAGATGGTAAAGAAAATTGGGTCTGCAATGTTAATCACACAGCAGGTAATTATAGAGTGAAATTGCTTCCTGGGAAATATAAGGTAGTGTTCAGGTCAGAAACTTCTATTTCAATTGCCAATACGATTGAAAAAACAATATCAATTGCTCCTGGATATGAGGAATTTATAGATTTATAACTAATTTAGAATTGTAAAGAAACAAACTTTTTGAAAAAAAATGAAAGAGTATAAAGTACTAGGAAATAAAGACACCCGCAGCGGATTTGGTGATGGTTTAACTGAATTAGGGAAATCGAATGATAAAGTAGTAGCCCTGTGTGCTGATTTGACAGGATCCTTAAAAATGGATGATTTTAAAAAGAATCATCCTGAACGTTTTTTTCAAATTGGTATTGCTGAGGCTAATATGATTGGTATTGCTGCAGGTTTGACAATTGGCGGATATATTCCATATACAGGGACATTTGCCAATTTTAGTACAAGTAGAGTTTATGACCAAATTAGACAATCGGTAGCTTACAGTGACAAAAACGTTAAAATTTGTGCTTCCCATGCCGGTTTAACGCTTGGTGAAGACGGTGCTACGCATCAAGTTTTGGAAGACATTGGAATGATGAAAATGTTACCCGGAATGACGGTAATTAATCCATGTGATTACAATCAGACAAAAGCAGCTACAATTGCCATTGCTAAACACCACGGCCCTGTATATTTAAGATTTGGCAGACCAAAAGTCCCTGTATTTATTCCTGAGGATATGCCATTTGAAATTGGAAAAGCTATTGTTTTATCTGAAGGAAAAGATGTAAGCATATTTGCTACAGGTCATTTAGTTTGGAAAGCACTAGAAGCGGCCAAAGAACTTGATTCAAAAGGCATTAACGCTGAAGTTATTAATATTCACACAATAAAACCCTTGGACGAGAAAGCTATTTTAAAATCGGTCTCAAAAACAAAGTGTGTTGTGACGGCTGAAGAACACCAAATTGCCGGTGGAATGGGCGAATCTATTGCGCAGGTACTTTCTAAAAACACACCTTTACCCATAGAATATGTAGCTGTTAATGACAGTTTTGGTGAGAGTGGGACACCCGAAGAATTAATGACCAAATATGGCCTTGATACGGTGAATATTGTCGAAGCAGCACTTAACGTTATAAAAAGAAAATAAGGTTCCTTAATATATTATTTATGAAAAAAATTACACTATTCTTATTGTTCATTTTCATAGGAAATGGCTTAATAGTATTTGGTCAAAATAACTCTTCAAAAGACATTGAGCACGAAAAAAAAGTAGCCTATCTTAAAGAAAAACTAAAGCTAACAGAAGAAGAATCTGCAAAATTTTGGACTTTATATAATCAAAAACATATTGATTTAAAAGCTAACTCTCGGTATTATAAAAATCAGAAAGTAGACAAAAAATTAAGTGAAATGTCTGAAGATGAGTGCAAAAAGATGATGGAACTTAAGTTTGCTAAGGATACAAAAGAATTGGAAATAGATAAATTATATCATGAAAAATTCGTAGCAATTATCGGATATAAAAAAACTGCAAAATTGTATAAAGAAGAAGATGATTACAAAGATTTAATGAAACAAAAACCGGGTTCAAAGTCTAAGAAATAGCATATAATGGGGAAAGATAAATTAAAACGGTTTGCCGAGTTAGAAGGTTTTGAAAATGTTTTACAGCCTTCCATGGAGGAGGTGTTAAATGATTACCCTTTGAAAGGTAAATGGAACAAAACTTTTTTTAAAAATGATTTACCCATAATTCTAGAATTGGGTTGTGGGAAAGGAGAATATACAGTTGGATTAGCTCGAAAATATAAAGAGTATAATTTTATAGGTATAGATATAAAAGGTGCACGAATCTGGAGAGGTGCCAAAACATGTAGAGAAGAAGGAATCAATAATGCTGGTTTTGTGCGTTCAAAGGTTGATTTTGTAGATAAACTTTTTGGGAAAGATGAAATAGCAGAAATTTGGCTAACCTTTAGTGATCCGCAAAAAGAAAGAGCTCGTAAGAGATTAACTTCACCACTTTTTATAAGTCGATACAGAAAAATTCTTAAACCAAAAGGCATCATAAATCTCAAAACAGATAGTGATTTATTGTATGAATATACGTTGGAACAAATAGAAGAAAACAACTACCAATCATTGCTTCAAAACAATGATGTTTATGGGAATTTAGTACCTAACTCATCCGATGAAGATATTTTATATAAAATGAGCATTAAAACATTTTATGAGCAAAAGTGGTTGGCACAGGATATTAAGATTAAATATTGCCAATTTAGAATTGACTAAAACCATTTAACGCTACTAAAACAAGAGCCATGAAAAACCAAAAACTTCTTTTCATTTTAGTAGCTTTCTTTTCATTAATGATATCTTGCGGTAAGGATGAAACTCCTCAAAATCCGCCAGTTACACCAACACCCACCAATCCTCTAGCGGACATCAATAATACGTATGGTTTTGGTTTGATGGAAAAAATTAAAGGTATTTGGAATGGCCCAGTAACTTCAACCACTCCGTTGGATGGTTATCCCGAATGGATTGTAGATTTTAGACCTATATCAGAAAATCAAATATCTTCTATGAACGAATTAGATACATTAAATGACATTCTCATGTCCTTTTTCGTTGCAAAATATAACGGTGAATATCGCTTATGTTTTAGAAATGGAGGTTCTTTTGGTGGTCAATCACGTATTTCTTATTTCTTAGCTGATAGTGTATCGGAAGGAAGTACAGAATCCTATTATCGTTTTTCCGAAATTATTAAAGGCAGTTCAAGAGCTTATACTGAAGTTATTTTCAAACAAGATAGTTTGATTGTAAAATCATATACCAATCATTACAATACACTTACCGATCCTACTTTACACATGACTTGGAAAGCAAAACTACAAGATCAAACCTCTTGTGAAGATGCCGTTTCCCTATTTAATTTTCCAAAAAAGACCTTAACCAAAGATTTTTCAACCACCTTTGATGGTGAAACAGAAGCTGTATTTTATTCAATCGGTGGAGGTGACCCTTATCCAAATGCTGATCAACCCCACTTGGGTCAAACCACCATCAATTACACGTATTTATCCTCCTTAGTGCCCGATGTAAACAAAAAGGTTTTATTAATAGTTACTACCCAACCGTTGATTTCGGGTTTTTCTATTGTTCAATCCAATATAAAATACCGATCAAGATATGTTATTTTAAATGCTGATGACCAGCAATTTGTGTTTGAAAACATGCACCCAGGCACTTATTTTGTGTACACCATTTATGATGTCGATGGTAACACAAATATAAGTAGTGGTGACTGGGTAAGCACCAGCAATACCACATTTACATTATCTAGTGAGGGAACTCAATCTGCAACCACCCAAATTAATTTTACAATTCCTTAAGTTTACTTTTCTATAAACTCTTGAATTGTTTTTGGAAAGTATGTTTTCTCTAAAACACTTATCTTAGCTGCAACATCTTTTACCGTATCGCTTGGAAATACGGCTACTTCAAATTGTTTGATAATTCTGCCTTCATCGTAATGCTCATTTACCAAATGAATCGTAATTCCCGTTTTGGTTTCTTTATGGGCTACCACTGCCTCATGAACATGTATTCCGTACATTCCTTTTCCTCCAAATTTGGGTAACAAAGAAGGGTGAATATTGATAATTTTATCGGGAAATTGATGGATAAGTCCATCGGGTATTTTCCATAAAAAACCGGCTAAAATTATGTAATCGATTTCTTTTGAAATGAGATAATTTGTAACAACTCCTTCTAAAAACTGAACTTTATCAAAAACCAAGGTTTCTATATTGGCATTTTGAGCGTGATTGAGTGCCCCAGCATCCGATTTATTGGAAAGAACCGATACAACTTCAATCGTTGAACTATTTTGGAAATGGCTAATGATATTAAACACATTACTCCCCGTACCTGAGGCAAACAAAGCCAATCGTATTTTTTTATCCATACTCACTTTTAATGTGCACAAAGATAGTTTTCCTTCCCTTCTTTACGAAAAGAAAAAGTAAATTTGTAGTGTTCACAATTAACAACACTTTATGGAGGTAATTATTCACCCATCTTGGAAAGAACACCTTTCTACAGAATTTCAAAAAGACTATTTTATAAATTTGGTTGGTTTTGTTAAAAACGCATACTCCAATCAAAGATGTTACCCTCCTAAAAAACAGATTTTTGCAGCTTTTGACAGTTGCCCTTTTGACAAATTACGAGTAGTCATTATTGGTCAGGATCCTTACCACGGAAATGGTCAAGCCAATGGACTTTGCTTTTCTGTGAATGATGGTATTCGATTCCCTCCATCCTTGATAAATATTTTTAAAGAAATTGAATCCGATTTGGCCAAGCATTTTCCTATTTCGGGTAATTTAGAACGTTGGTCCAATCAAGGCGTATTGCTATTAAATGCTACCTTAACGGTTCAAGAATCACTACCCGGAAGTCATCAAAACCAAGGCTGGGAACAATTTACAGACGCAGTTATTGACCTTATTTCAGCTAAAAAAGAAAATGTAGTCTTTTTATTATGGGGTGGATTTGCCAAGTCAAAAGGAAAAACTATCGATAGAAGTCGACATTTAGTCCTCGAATCAGGTCATCCTTCGCCTATGAGTGCCAACAAAGGCCATTGGTTTGGGAATAAACATTTTAGTAAATCAAATGAATATTTGAAAATAAAAGGATTACAAGAGATTGATTGGTAGAAATTAATAACCGCATTTGATGTTACTTTTTTGATAAAAATTAAAAAAAGAAAATCTAACTAATTAATCAAACAACTCACTAATTAAAAAACTTTCAAACTTGAATATATAAAATACAAATCACTATGATTACTTGACTGTATAAAATGATTTAAATAACAGACCACGAAGTGGTCAAATAGTAATAAAACTATAAAGTTAGGGTATATGCGACCCCTACGGGGTCGAACTCATACATATATTAGACGTTTTATAACTATTTCATCCCTACAGGATGTACATTTTAACAATGATAGTACTAAGTATTTTGAATATAGAATCAAGTTATACTCAAAAAATAATTACTTTTACAACGACAAAAAACATTTAAAATAAATTGAAATGAGCAAATACGATGTTATCATAATTGGTTCGGGTCCTGGTGGATATGTTGGTGCTATTAGATGTGCCCAATTAGGATTTAAAACTGCCTTAATAGAAAAGTATTCAACTTTAGGTGGCACCTGCTTAAACGTAGGATGTATACCATCAAAAGCTATGTTAGATTCTAGTGAGCATTATTTTAATGCTGCTCATAATTTTCCAGAACACGGAATCAACTTAACTGATTTGCAAGTGAATTTAGCCAAAATGATTGAGCGAAAAAATTCGGTTGTCTCTCAAACGTGTGATGGCATCAAATTTTTGATGGATAAAAACAAAGTTGATGTACATTATGGATTAGGAAGTTTTGTTGACAAAAATACGGTTAAAGTAAGTGGCGAAAATGGAGAGAAATTATTAACTACCGATAAAATTATCATTGCTACCGGATCAAAACCAAACTTTTTTCCAGGAATGGAACCCGATAAAGATCGCATCATCACTTCAACCGAAGCTTTGAATATGAAAGAAATTCCCAAGCACTTGATTGTTATTGGAGGTGGTGTTATTGGATTGGAGTTAGGTTCAGTGTATGCGCGATTAGGTGCACAAATTACCGTTGTAGAATTTGCTGATAATATTATTCCAACCATGGATAGTACAATGGGTAAAGAATTACAACGAATTTTGAAAAAAGAAGGTTTTAAATTCAACTTTAATCATGCAGTTCAAAAAGTTGTGAATACGGGAACAGGTGTAGTGGTTACCGCTAAAGATAAAAACGGTAAAGAAGTTAATTTTGAAGGTGATTATTGTCTAGTTTCAGTAGGTAGAAAACCATTTACTCAAGGGTTAGGATTGGAGAATGTAGGAGTTAAAGTTAACAATAGAGGGATGATTGAAACCGATCATCATTTACAAACTAACATCCCAGGTATATATGCCATTGGTGATGTGGTTAAAGGTGCTATGTTGGCGCACAAAGCTGAAGAAGAGGGTGTTTTTGTAGCTGAATTATTAGCTGGTCAAAAACCTCATATTAACTATGACTTGATTCCAGGAGTAGTGTACACCTGGCCAGAAGTGGCTGCAGTTGGTCAAACTGAAGAGCAAGTAAAAGCCTCCGGTAGAGCGTACAAAGTGGGACAATTCCCGATGCGCGCTATGGGTAGAGCGAGAGCCAGCGGTGACATTGCTGGATTGATTAAAATTATTGCTGACGAAAAATCAGATGAAGTGTTGGGTGTACATATGATTTGTGCACGTGCTGCAGATTTGATTATGGAAGCAGTAGTAGCTATGGAATATAAAGCATCTGCTGAAGATATTGCTCGTATTTCACACCCTCATCCAACGTATTCAGAAGCTGTTAAGGAAGCTGCTTTGGCCGCTTGGCATGATAAACCATTGCATATTTAATGAATGAACTTAAATTGAATAAATAAAAAAAAGCCAAGACCTAAAATCTTGGCTTTTTTGTTTAAAAAATTGCTAAACCGATAAGCCGGATTCTGTCGTTTGAATTACTTCAAAGTTCTATCATTTATCTGGGCCTTACGTCACCATAAGGCTCTAACGACCTACCCTCCAACAATGAGCGAGCAACTCATCGAATAACCGAAGTTATTCATGTTGGTTTATTTGGTCTTTCAGCACATAAGGTTTACCTGCCTAATTGTGTCACCACAACTATCGGTAGGCTCTTACCCCACCATTTCACCCTTCACCGATTTGCTCGAAAGCAAATTTAGGTAGTATATTTTCTGTGGCACTTGCTGTCAAAAAATTTTACAATCTTTTTCCTTCCCGTTAGGAAGTATGCTGCTCTTTGCTGCCCGGACTTTCCTCACAATTATTTCTAATTGGGCGATAGAATAGTTTAGCAATGCAAAGATAATTCAAAAAATGATGTACAGAAAAAAGTCATAAAACAAATATACTTTTGCAGCATAAGAAATAAAAAAAATTCTTACCATTGTGAAACTTAAAGCAATTTATGAAAGCCGTAGCAAAACATTATTTTACTCATCCCAGTGTTTGGATTTATATTGTGATTGGCGCAACCGTATTAAGTTTATCCATATACTATGGTTATCTTCAACAATTTTGGTATGTTGCATTCATTCCCATTGCTATTGCTCCATTTTTTGAATGGTTTGCCCACAAATATATTCTTCACGCCAAAATAGGTAATGTAACAGAGCTGCCACTAGAAGATTACCCTAACGTGAAAGTTGGTGACCATCTAAAACTAACCTATCACAAAAAAGAAGTGGAAATGGAGGTTTTATCTATTGAAAAAACACACATCACCGCTGGATATGGATGGGCACGTAAACTTAAACCATTTCGAGATTTTATGCACGCATTACATTATGGTCACCACGAAGACCCTAATAAAATTGATCTTATTTTTGCACCTATCCTTTCTGTTATCATTCTATACATTTCATTATTTCTTTTGTGCCTTTTGATTACATTCAATTTATCCATTTCAACCGTGTTTCTATTTGGAGTAATTATCTACTATTTACATTATGAATGGATGCATTTAGGCCATCATATTCCTGGATACAAACATATTTTTCCTTGGTCGAATAAATTGAAAACAGCACACCAACTGCACCATTATAGAAATGAAAATTATTGGTGGGGAATTACCAATATTTTGGGCGACATTATTTTTGGCACCTACAAAAAACATGATGAAGTTGATAGAAGCGAAACCATCAAACACATTAACTTATAAATTCATAACATTGAAAAAAAATAGGTTGTTTTTATTACTTTTTGTGAGTATTGGCCTAATGCATTACTCCATTCACGGTCAATCCAATTATAGGAACGATTCCAAACTTTCCTTGGAGAAGATTATGGATGGTAATAATTTCATTGGTCACCAACCTGAAAACCATCGTTTTTTACCCAACGGAAATCTCTTGTTTGACTGGAAAAAAAATGGCGACACCTTAACAAGAACTTATATATTGGACGCAACCAAAGCCTCTTCAAAACCGTTGACTCCAGAAGAATTAGCGACCTACCCTTTGGATGGTTTTAAATGGCACGACTCCCGCTTGTTTTGCGTATACATCAACAATGGAGCTTTGTTTAAATGGGACCTAAAAACACACAAACCTATTTTATTATACCTTACCACACAACCTATTGAAGCTGTTTTCACAGTAACTAATTCAGACGTTGTCTATTTTCAGCAAAACAATAATATTTTTAAAATAGGTGTTCAAAATTCCGATTTAAAAGTTCAACAAGTGACTAATTTTGTGGATAAATTGAAAGATTCAAATAAAAAAACAAGTTGGCTTGAACAGCAACAATTGGATTTGTTTGACTATCACAAAACTGCCCAACGAACAAAATCAAATTCAATTAATACATTTCGGTTACTTCCCAAACCTATGCTCATTAATGATGATGTTATCACCAATGTGAGCATCAGTAAAGACGAAAAGAAAATTACGTTTACGCAAACCACTTATGGCAATCCTGAATATACTCAATATATGAATTATATGGATGAATCGGGTTATGCAAAAAGCAGAATGGCTCGTCCAAAAGTTGGAGACGAATCCACAAAATATAAATTAGGCGTTTTAGAAATTGAAAAAGATACCGTATATTATTTTGATGAAAATAAATTGACTAACATCAATCAAATTCCCAGTTATTACGCTCACTACAAACGGACAACCTATGAACATAAAGGCGTTATTTTTCACTCGGTAATTTTTTCAAAAAATGGGCAAAATGCTATCGTAGAAATAAAATCATTAGACAATAAACATCGATGGATTGCACAACTTAATTTTACATCAAAATCGTTGGAAACACTTATTCATCAGTTTGATGAAGCTTGGATTGGTGGACCTGGAATAAGTGGGTGGAAAGAGGAAAGTGGTAATTTAGGTTGGTTAGATGACGATTCTTTTTATTTTCAATCTGAAAAAACGGGATATTCGCACTTGTATACGTATTCCATTTCAAAAAAAATGGAAACAGCTTTAACTTCGGGTAATTTTGAAGTTCATAAAGCACATTTATCAAATGATAACAAAAAAATTTACCTAACTGCTAATAAAACCCATCCGGGCAACAGAGGCTTTTATCACTTAGATTGGGCTAGCAAAAAATTAACGCCCGTTTTTGAAAAAGATGGTTATTATGATGTAATTGTTTCACCTCAAGAAACACACTTATGTTACTTATATTCCTATAAAAACAAACCTTGGGAATTATACGGTTGTGAAAACTCCACACAACCAAAAAGTATAGTGCAACTCACTAAAAGCACTACAAAAGAATTTGGAGACTATGAATTTCGAAGTCCCGAAATTGTAGAAATTAAGGCTCAAGATGGAAAAATAATTTATGCACGATTATACACTCCAGACAAAACCAAAAAAAATGGTGCTGCGGTATTATTTGTACATGGAGCAGGATATCTTCAAAACGCACATAATTATTGGAGTACTTACCACAGAGAATATATGTTTCACAATTTTCTAGCAGATAATGGGTACACTGTTTTGGATATGGATTATCGAGGTTCTGAAGGTTATGGTAGAGATTGGCGAACGGGCATCTATCGTCATATGGGTGGGAAGGATTTATCCGATCACTTAGACGGCAGAAACTTCCTAATAACATCTCAAGGAATTGACAGTTCTCGAGTTGGAATTTACGGTGGATCTTATGGCGGTTTTATTACATTGATGGCATTGTTTAAGCATCCCGGTAAATTCAAGTGTGGCGCTGCATTACGTTCAGTTACGGATTGGGCACATTACAATCATGGTTATACCTCCAATATATTGAATACACCCGAAGAGGATGAGGAAGCCTTTAAAATAAGCAGTCCGATTTATTTTGCCCAAAACTTGAAAGACCGCCTATTAATCTTACACGGTATTTTAGATGACAATGTCCAATACCAAGATGTTGTGCGCCTTTCTCAGCGATTAATTGAACTTCAAAAAGATAACTGGGAATTGGCCACTTATCCAATAGAACCTCATGGTTTCAAAACCACTACGAGCTGGATTGATGAATATAAAAGAATTTACATACTTTTTGAAGAAGAATTAAACCCAAAAAAATAGGTATATGAAATTCCTTTATTTAATAATTTTCATTTTTTCAATTTATACTGTTGAAGGACAAAATCAAGCTTACTCCATATTTAATGCAAAAAATAAGCACAGTAGTTTTGATAAACTATTTGAAGAATGCAGCAAAGCTGATATCATTTTATTTGGAGAACTTCACAACGACCCTATTGCACATTGGCTTCAATTTGAATTAACTAAAAAAATGATTGCAACCTATAAAACAAATGTTGTATTAGGTGCAGAAATGTTTGAGGCTGATAATCAAAAAGGAATTAATGAATACCTATCAGGAACTATTGATGAAAAAGCCTTTGATACAATAGTTCGTTTTTGGCCCAATTACCAAACGGATTATTCTCCATTAATGGCACTTGCATTGGAAAATAAAATCCCTTTCATAGCAACCAATATACCTCGTTCTTTTGCCCGAATAGTTTTTAAAAAAGGATTTGAAGGATTGGACACCTTGACTACCGAACAAAAATCTTGGATTGCCCCATTACCCATAGAATATGATGCTTCGCTACCTGGATATGTAGCCATGATTGAAATGATGGGTGGAAAAGACCATGCTAGTCCAAATTTCCCTAAGGCTCAAGCCATTAAAGATGCAACCATGGCCTATTTTATTTCGAAAAATTGGTCGGCCAGTAAGAAATTCATTCATTATCACGGAACTTGTCACTCCAACAATTTTGAAGGCATCTATTGGTATTTAAACAAATTATTGCCCTCTGCTAAAATTGTGACTATAGCCACCGTTTCTCAATCTAATTGCAACGTCTTGGAAACAGAAAATAAAGGATTAGCTAATTTCACAATATGCGTTGATGAAGATATGACCAAAACTCATTAATATTGAGAAAGATTTTTGAAAATGGGACGTAAGCCAATAGAACGATATCGTTATAAAGATGAGCTCATAAAAGAAAAATATGTCATCAAATTTATGATCTATTTTCAAAACAATGGCCTCGAAAACTTTTCCATGTCTAAAATGGCCGCTGATTTGAAAATGAGTAAAACGACCATTTACAATCATTTTACAACAAAAGAAGAAATCATTTCAGCCGTAGTTGATTATAAATTATCAATCATCAAAGATTATCAAACGGTTCTCGAAAACATAACATTACCTTTCATTGAACGTTATCGAAAATCCATGTTGTTTTTCTGTGTTCAAACGTTCGATATTTCAGCTCCTATATTGTTTCACATTGAAGTGAATTATCCTAAAATATGGAAAAAAGTGGAGCAATTTCAATTGGGAGTAATGCGAAATTTAAAAAGCTATTATGAAGTGGGTATTGAAATAGGTATGTTTAAAAAAGAATTGAACCCATTTTTACTCTATTTGGATGATCAAAAATTCTTTGAATTATTATCCAATCAAAAAGTATTATCTGATCATAACATTTCTGTTTTAGATGCATTCAATCATCATTTTTCGATAAAGTTTAAAGGTATTTTATTGAATTAAAAATGAATAAATAGGCCATTAGATGCTACAGTTCATCAACTTAAAAAAATTTTAACGTTTTTTTGGAAACATTTTTAACATCAAATTGTTTCCTTTGCAAACTAAACTATTATTAGATGAAATTTTACTTGTTGGGGGCATTTGCCTTGCTTTTTTCGTTGAGTTTTTCAGCGCAAAACAAATATACTATAAGCGGATCTGTGAAGGATTCGAAAAATGGTGAAGACTTAATTGGAGTAAATGTTTTTGTAAAAGAGCTACCGGATATTGGAGTAGCAACAAATGTCTACGGATTTTATTCATTGACTATTCCAGAGGGAAGTTACACAATCATATATCGATATGTAGGATATCAACTAATTGAAAAGAAAATTGATTTAAAAGAAAATCAAAAAATCAATTTAGAGATGAGCCCTGATTCTGAAATTTTGGTTGAATTAACCGTTAATGCAGAAAAAGAAGATGCCAATATTAAATCGAATGAAGTAAGTACCATAAAATTTGACCCTAAAGACATTGAAACCATTCCTGTTTTGTTTGGGGAAAAAGATGTTTTAAAAACCGTTTCCTTATTACCTGGTGTAAAATCAGCTGGTGAAGGTCAAAGTGGATTTTATGTGAGAGGTGGTGGAGCTGATCAAAATTTAATTCTATTAGACGAAGCGCCCGTTTACAATGCTTCACACTTATTAGGATTCTTTTCTGTTTTTAATACGGATGCTCTTAAGGACATTAACTTAATTAAAGGTGGTATGCCTGCCGAATATGGCGGAAGAGCTTCTTCTGTTATGGACATCAAGATGAAGGAAGGAAACTCGAAAAAATTGAGTGTAAGTGGTGGTATAGGACTTATTTCTTCAAAATTAACCGTAGAAGCACCCATTGTAAAAGATAAAGGTTCTTTCATTATTTCGGCTCGTAGAACCTACGCAGACGTATTTTTGAAATTAGCCCCAGATACAAGCTTGAGAAATAATAAACTTTATTTCTATGATTTGAATCTTAAAGCCAATTACAATATTAATGATAAAAACAGAATATTCCTTTCTGGTTATTTCGGAAGAGACAAATTTGGATTTGGTGATGATTTTGGTTTCAATTGGGGAAATGCCACAGGCACCATTCGTTTGAACCATATTTTTAATGATAAATTATTTAGTAACACTTCGCTTATATACAGTAATTACGATTACAGTATTTCCATTGGAGCAGCAGGATTTGAGTTTGGATCCAACATTCAAGATTGGAACTTTAAACAAGATTTTCAGTATTTCTTAAATGAAAAGCATACCATGAAATTTGGTTTAAACACCATTTACCACACCTTTGCTCCTGGCTTCGTGAACGCTGAAGAAGGCGGAGTATTTAACAATATTGAAGTACAAAAAAGATATGGTTTAGAGTCGGCTATTTATTTCTCAGATGAATTTAAAATTTCTCCACTGTTTAACATCGTTTATGGAGTGCGTTATGCTCATTTCACAGCATTAGGGCCTGGTGATATTTATACCTATGACAACGATGGTGAAGTAATTGACACGGTTAATTATGCTAAAAATAAATCGTACCAGACGTATCAAGGTTTAGAGCCTAGAATTGCTGCCAACTATATTATTAATGATCAAAACAGTATTAAAGGAAGTTATGCACGCAACCAACAATTTGTGCATTTGTTGGCAAATTCTACCAGTTCTTCACCAACAGATGTTTGGTTATTGAGTAGTAATAATATCAAACCTCAAATTTCGGATCAAGTAACTTTAGGTTATTTTAGAAATTTGAAAAAGAACATGTTTGAATTATCCGTTGAAGCTTATTACAAAACCTTAGATAACGTTATTGATTACAGAACGGGTGCCGAAATTAATTTCAATAATACCGTAGAAGGAGATTTAGTTTATGGTGTTGGAAGAGCTTATGGTGTTGAATTATTACTTAGAAAAAAGAAAGGGAATTTCACCGGTTGGTTTGGTTACACTTTGTCAAGAAGTGAACGTAAATTTGAACAAATCAATACCAATAATTGGTATCCAGCAAGACAAGATCGTATTCATGATATTAGCTTAGTTACGATGTACAGTTTTACTGAAAGAATTAAAGCTTCTGCAAGTTGGGTTTACTACACCGGTGATGCTATTACTGTTCCGAGTGCACGATATGAAGTGGACGGTATTTCAGCTACTTATTATTCGGAGCGTAATGGATATAGAATGCCAAATTACCACCGCTTGGATTTGGGATTGACCATTTACAGTGATAAATTTAAAAAATACAAAGATCCAGAATCAGGAGAAATCTTGAAAAAAGAACGCAAAGTAGAATCTAACTGGAGTTTTTCAGTATACAATGTCTACGCAAGAGAAAATGCCTTCTCCATCTCATTTAGAGAAAGTGAAACCTCTCCAGGCACCATTGAAACGGTTCAATTATCCTTGTTTAGAGCCATTCCTTCTATTAGTTATAACTTCAAATTTTAAGAATTAAAGAATATGAAATCCATTAAAACCAACCTACAAGCGTTATTAGCTCTTGCGCTGATTTCCACTACCCTATTTTTAGGAGCTTGTGAAAAAGTAATCGACTTAAACATAAAAGATGCCGACACACAATTGGTTATTGAAGGGAGCGTTTCAAACGTACCTGAATATAATTATATAAAATTAAATTATTCCAAATCACTTTCAGATGCTAATCCTTTTGGAACAGCTTCTGGAGCTATAGTAACAGTTACCGATGAACTGGGCAACAACTACCCGATGACCGAGACTGAACCGGGTGTATATACTAATCCAACGCTTATTGGTTTGCCCTACACTACTTATTCAATGAATGTTCAATTGGATGGGAAAACCTATACCGCAAGTTCTTTTTTACCCGGAGCAACACCAATAGACACACTCATTTCATTTAAAAACGAAGGTGCATTTTTAGGCGAAGGATATTCTGTTTTGGTGTATTTTTTTGACAAAGGAAATGAAACAAACTTCTATCGAGTAAGAACCTATGAGAATGGTGTAAGACAAGATCCGTTGTATATAGAAAATGACGAATTGAGAAATGGTATTTATACGGGAACACCACCTTTATTTAATAACTCCTATAACCTTGGAGATACTGCTGTCATTCAATTGATGGAAGTTGACCAACAAGTTTTTAAATACTTTAAAAGTTTGGCGGATATTATAGATCCTCAAAATCAACCTGCAGCTCCAGGCAATCCATTAACCAACATTACGGGTGGTGCTATTGGTGTGTTTGCTGCCTACAACATTGAAAGCGATACGTTGGTGATTGCTGATTAAAAACAAAAAAAAATCCTAACAATTTGTTAGGATTTTTTTTTATATCTTAAACTTTACATTTAATACTTCTCCATTTTCGGATCAATTTGATCGGCCCAAGCTAAGATGCCGCCTTCTAAATTAGAGATATTAGTAAATCCTTGAGTTTCTAAAAAAGCAACGATATTTCCCGAACGTTTTCCGCTTCTGCAATGAATAATTACGGGTACTTCTTTGGAAATTTCATCTAAATTATTGGGTATTTCGGCCATTGGAATAAGCGCTCCTCCAATTTCACAGATATCTGCTTCATAAGGTTCTCTTACATCAATTAATTGAAAGTCATCACCTTCATCCATCATTTTTTTAAGTTGTTGTACGCTAACAGTTTTCATTTTTTTTAATAATTGTGATTAATAGTAGTTTTTTCAATTTAATCAAGTGTTCGCACCGGGACTCGAACCCAGATCTGCTGCTTAGGAGGCGGCTATTCTATCCTGTTGAACTATGCAAACAATGTGTAAATCGTTGCAAAGATACAATAATTGAGAATAGTAATTTAATGCTACTTATTCAATGTTCAAATTATGTTGCGCATCCTTATTCCATTGGTTCCATTGAAATTGCTGAATGGCTTTTATGACCATCAAAACGCCTGCCGAGCCCAAATAATATAAGCCTTTATGAGCTACGGGCTGTCCATCAAAAGCTCCTTTGCCAGTAACTAACTTTTTGGAAATTCCTGTTTTAATGTCAAATGATACCAATTCACCGGTTTGCGTAGCAACCACAATTTGGTCATTGGCAACTATGGGCACTTGACTAGGATGTGCCGAAATGGGTTTTCGCCAAATTTCTCGTTCCGTAGTTGCATCAAATGTGATCACTTGATTAGCATCCACTATGACCACGTACTTATTTTTATAGACAATAGGATGGCTTCCATTAAAATTCATTTGAGCATAAGCATCCTTTTGCTCTACTATTTTATTTGATTTAAAAGCATTGGCAGGAGCATATTTTCGCACTACTTTGTAGGTAGTTTTATCCAACACTAACACTTGTTCTTTACCATTCGTTTCAACTGTTATGAAAATAGAATTAGCTGAAATGGTGGGTGAAGATAATGCATTTATCTTTTGTTGCATTGTCACTTCTTTACCAGTCTTTTTATCAAACACATAGTACGTACCTGAATGTGAAGCCACATGAACGTTTCCACCTTCCACCACTGGGCAAGCTATTACCTCTGAGTCGAGCCAAGTTATCCAATTCATTTTACCGGTTTTGAGGTCAAAACTCGCCAAAACAAAATCTTCATTTGGATTACTCGGATTGGCTCCTCCATTATCATATACTACATATACACTGTTTTCATCGGCTGAAGGTGTTGAATAAATGGTTCCGGCCAACCATTTGCTCCAAAGCATTTTACCGGTATTGGCCTCTAAAGCATACAACGTACACGAATAGGTATTAATCAATAAAACGCCATTGTGATAAACCGCTGGAGAAGCACCTGATTCACCTAACTCAACACCCCAAATAAACTGACCATTTAAGGCATTGAGGCAATAAAAGCTGGGTGAATAGAATCCTGCCTGAGTAAATAATTGATCTTCGACAACGGTTGGTGTACCAATAGGACCTGAATTTTTGAATTGGACAGTAAACCCGTCTGTGGTTTTTGTAAGATAATCAGTGGGTTTTAAAGCTGCTTTTACAGGTGTTTCGCTATGGTTAACGACAAACCCTAAGGCATTCATTTTGCGTTCTTCCATCATTTTTTCAATGGCTGCAGAACCTCTGTATCTTCTCGTAATGGACTCAAAAGCAAAACCTAAGGTATTGGAAGCATCCACTAAAGCAATGTCACGCTCATATTTCAAACTGATAAGGTATTGTGTACCCTTTTCAAGCATAAATTTACACATTCCTTTGTCATCCGTTTTACCAACATATACGCGTTTTCCATTTTTATCATTTATGTAAACTGGTTCGTTAGCACAAGGCAACCCTTCATAATTTTTAAGGTTGAGTGAAAACAATAAATGGGTTGTAGTACCATTGGTTTGAGTAACTTGTTTTTGAACAATGGTATCTCCTTTCGCTTCTTCCGTTACTTTAGTTTTTTCGTAATATACTGTTTCACTTAATTCGGCATTAGGATAGTTCGGCACCTTTACTTTTTGAATCCCTTCAATCCCCGCAATATCTATTTCATATTCGTTATTTACAGGCAAATAAAAAGTGGCCACTCCACTGCCATTCGTTACACCTTGATATTTAACTTTTGCTTTTATATCGACCACTTCAATAGGTAGATTAGTTACCCGAGTACTGTTTTTTTCTTTCACTTCAATAGCCACTTTAGCCACATTCGAAGTACCTTTTAATTGAAGGGCTGTGGACGTTTTAAAAACCAAACCACTTCGGTTAGCATTGGGTTGCACTGCAAAAAACTTTTCAGGGTCATAAGTGGTCGTTTTGCTGGCCTTACCCATCATTCCTTCAAAAATCGAAATAGAATGAAAATTAGTATTTTCGAGGTAACTAAATTTATATTCCCCTGCTGTAGTTAACACAAAAATAGTGGTTCCCGTAACATCCGTGCGTTGAGTTAAAGACACATCTGCTTCGTCATTTACGGCTTTTACCTCCACATTTTTGACGGGCATTCCTTGAGTATCTTTAATTTTTAGGGTGAACGTATATTGCCCATTGATAGTTGACGCTACTAACAACAAACAAAACATAACTAACGTAAATCTTACTAACATAGGTTTTGGTTTTAGCTGGAAAAAATCGATTACAAAGTAAGACCATAACACTTTATTTTACTAATAGTTACAGTTGAAATTTACTCACATAGGTAAAAATACGGTAGCATAGAGTAATTTAAACTTTGACCGTTGGCGGATTTAATGAATAAGATGAATAAAACTTCTTTGTTTTGGACGAGTTGTTTTTAACAATTAAAATTATACAACATCTAATTCATTGTTATTCAAGTATTTAGTTTATTAAATATTTTAATTTATTTTTATTGTTTTTTGTAACTTTTCCCTTACTTTTGCGTTCCCTTAAAAACGACTAAGATAAATAACCTTTAAAAAAAGTATACTATGTATTGGACATTAGAATTAGCATCATATTTGGAAGATGCACCTTGGCCAGCAACTCAAGAAGAATTGATAGATTTTGCCATGAGAACAGGAGCTCCTTTAGAAGTTGTAGAAAACCTACAGGCTTTGGAAGATGAAGATGAAATCTATGAAAGTATCGAAGAGATTTGGCCTGATTATCCTTCAAAAGAAGATTTCTTCTTTAACGAAGAAGAATATTAACCCTACCTAGAACAAATTGAAAGCCTGAATATTTTTATATTCAGGCTTTTTTTTGATCCATTTTAATTTAATTGATTTCAATATTTATTTAGAACCCCAAACTTATTTTTTAGTTGATATTCTAACTTACAGATTATTTTAGGGCTTCCCGATATGTATTTTCTAAAATCATCCTTCACTCAAAAATATCCATCGGGATAAACTTCTCGCCCTAGAGGGAGCGAAAAAAAAAGCCAGACATAAATGTCTGGCTTTTTGCGCTCCCTCTAGGGCTCGAACCTAGGACCCTCTGATTAACAGTCAGATGCTCTAACCGACTGAGCTAAGGAAGCGTTGCGCTCGGCTAAAAAAATGAAACGTTTAACTGTTTCGGGGTGCAATATTAATTCAAAGTTTGGAAATAAACAATATCTTTGCAAAAAAAATTAAAAATAAATTTACAATGAGTTTAGTAAACGTTGGTACTGTGGCATTTGACGCTCTTGAAACGCCTTTCGGAAAAACCGATAAAATTATAGGAGGAGCATGTACTTACATCAGTTTAGCTGCTTCTTACTTTGTGAAGAACGCAAAAATTGTTTCGGTAGTGGGTGGAGACTTCCCTCAAGAAACGATTAATATGTTTAAAGAACGAGGTATTTCTGTTGAAGGATTGCAGATTAAAGAAAATGAAAAAACATTTTTTTGGTCAGGAAAATATCATAATGATATGAATACACGTGATACTATTGACACACAATTAAACGTGTTGGAGACTTTTGACCCAGTTATTCCTGAAAGTTACCAAGATTGTGAATACCTAATGTTGGGTAATCTAACACCAGCTGTACAATTACAAGTAATTCAACGATTGAAAAAACGTCCTAAATTAATTGTATTGGATACCATGAACTTTTGGATGGAAATTGCTTTGGAAGATTTGAAAAAAGTATTGAAAGAAATTGACGTTTTGACCATCAATGATGAAGAAGCACGCTTATTAAGTGGAGAATACTCTCTTCGAAAAGCAGCTAAAAAAATCTTAACGATGGGACCAAAATACTTAATCATCAAAAAAGGTGAGCACGGTGCTTTATTGTTTGATCAAGAACGTGTATTCTTTGCCCCTGCTTTACCACTTGAGGAAGTTTTTGACCCAACTGGAGCTGGAGATACTTTTGCTGGTGGATTTATCGGTTATTTAGCTTCCACAGAAAACATCACTTGGGAAAATATGAAAAACGGAATCATTATGGGTTCTGCACTAGCATCTTTTACCGTGGAGAAATTTGGTATTGAACGTTTACGTGATTTAACAATGGCCGAAATTGCAGACCGTATCAGCCAATTTGCTGAGTTAACTAATTTTACAATGGAATTTCCTGTTTTTGCTGAAAGAGTTTAGTTTTAATCAAGAAGTATACTTTCTAAAAGTCATTGTTTTATTTTAAAGCAATGACTTTTTTTTTATAGAAGAATAAATAGTTACATCTATTATTCACTATTAGACTTTTAAATTAGGATTGATTTTCAAAATTTAATTTTTGTTTATTTTCTTAACTTTTTTCTTGATAAAAAAGTTACAAAAAATCAAGACGAAAAGATGCTTCAACCCACTCTGCTAGGTTTGTTTATTTTCTGAAAATTGGCGCCTCGCTCTTTCCTTCACACATTTTTTGAAAATAATACAAATCTATCATTCACAGCCCACGCTGGCCCGCCTTTTCGTCAGGCTCTCGCACTTTTAGTTTACGGTTCATTCAAATTCACTCATCTTATCTTGCTTATAAAATATTTACTTTTATAATATTCACTATTATGGGTACGATTGAGGTTAGTTAATTAGTTTCATACAATTTAACACAAAAATAATATCGTGAAACGGTGCTATTTTTATCTTTGCAGAAATAGTTTTTGAAACATCTTATTATAATTTAGAATTCAACCACAATGAGCACCCATTCAAACGCATCTTTTATGACTGCTTCAAGGGATAATATGCCCTTGATCAATAGAGAAATTAGTTGGTTGAGTTTTAATGCTCGTGTGCTTCAAGAAGCTCAAGACAAAAGAAACCCCTTGGTAGAACGTATGCGTTTTTTGGGTATATTCTCTAACAATTTGGATGAGTTCTATCGCGTTCGTGTGGCTTCCTTAAGAAGAATGACCACATTGAGCAAAAAGGCCAAACAAGACTTAAATATCGACCCTAAATTATTACTTACCGAAATTCAAAAAATTGTTTCGGATCAACAAAAGATATTTGAACAAACGTATTTAAAGTTGAGGGCTGAATGTGAAGAAAATGGTATTCACATCATCAATGAAACCATGCTTACTGAAGATCAACGAAAAGAGGTTGCTGAGTATTTCATTTCAAATGTTCGTTCAGCTTTGGTTCCTTTGATGCTGGATAATCAGCGTTCGTTGCCTCGATTGAGAGATAAGGCCATTTATTTGGCCATTAAATTATACGGATCCAAAAAGAATGAAATTTTATATTCTTTAATCGAGGTCCCTTCTAAATCGGTTAGTCGATTTTATGTATTTAAAAACAACAAACCGGGCGAAAATTACATCATTTTATTGGATGACATCATTAGAGCCAATTTAAAAGAAATTTACTCTATTTTTCATGTTCAACGTTTTGAGGCGTTTACCATAAAATTTACGCGAGATGCTGAATTAGAAATAGATGACGATATCTCTGTAAGTTTGTTGGAGCAAATATCCATCAGCATTCAAGGCAGAAAAAGTGGTGCTCCGGTTCGTTTTGTATACGATAAAGAAATGCCTGCCGATTTGCTTAAGTTTTTGTTTAAAAAACTAGGCATTCATAAAGAAGCCAATATCATAGCCGGAGGCAGATATCACAATTTTAAAGATTTTATGGGCTTTCCTGCCATTGAAGGCTCTAAGTTTTTGTTTGAACCGCTACCACCGTTAAAACATCCTTTGATTTCGGCTGATAAAGCCGTAATGGAGCAAATTGAGAAAAGAGATATTATGCTCAATTACCCCTATCAATCATTTGATTATATTATTGATTTATTGCGAGAAGCAGCTATTCACCCCGAAGTTACTGCCATTAAAATTAATTTATACCGAGTTGCCAAAAATTCTAAGATCATTAATGCTTTGGTAAACGCCTTGAATAATGGTAAGCAAGTTCAAGTAATTGTTGAGTTGAGAGCACGTTTTGATGAAGAAAACAACATCAACGTTTCCAATGTTTTGCAAGATGCTGGTGCAGAAATCATATTTGGGGTAAAGGGGTTAAAGGTGCATTCAAAATTAATGTTGATTGAAAAAGTCAAAAACGATAAAACTACCTATTTTGCTCACATAGGAACGGGTAACTTTCACGAAGGTACCGCCCGCGTATACTCTGACACCACCTTACTTACATGTGACCCCCGAATTGCCGTAGAAGTAAACAAGGTATTTGAGTTTTTTGAGAGCAACTATAAGGTAAAAAGGTATTCACACCTCATCATATCACCTAATGGTAGCAGACGTAAGTTTATGGAATTGGTGAGTAATGAAATCAAAAATGCTGAAAAAGGACTCAAGGCTGAAATCATATTAAAACTCAACAATTTGGTAGACGAAGATATGATTTATAAGTTGTATGAAGCCAGTGAAGCAGGAGTTAAAATTTGTCTCATCATAAGAGGGGTTTGTTCGTTAGTTCCTGGTATCAAAGGTTGGAGTGAAAATATTGAAGCATTCAGTATTGTAGACCGGTTTTTAGAACATTCACGTATTCTCTATTTTTATAATGGAGGCGATGAAAAACTATTTATTTCATCTGCCGATTGGATGGCGCGCAACTTGGATCAACGAGTGGAAGTTTCTGCACCCATTTACGATAAACAATTAATTAAACAATTGAAAAAATTGCTTTCCATACAAATGCATGGCAACGTTAAAGCGCGCGTTTTGGATGCACAAATGAGCAATACCTATCGAAAAACAATTAGTAAAGAATCGGTTCGCTCTCAATTGGAAATTTACAATTACTTTAAATCAAAATACGAAAGTAAATTGCATTAACTTACCCTTTTCAATCCAATCCTACATCTCTTTTTAAAACCGTTTAACCACATTTTAAGGTTATCGACAATTGTTTGTTGATTTTTTTATTACCTTCGTATTCTTGATAAAAAAATACTAAATCAAAAATAAAAAGAGATGAAAGAGGTGTACATCGTAGCAGCAGTGAGAACTCCCATGGGAAGTTTTGGAGGTTCTTTATCAACTGTTCCTGCTACTCAATTAGGAGCAACAGCTATTAAAGGTGCTATTGCAAAAGCAGGCATTAATCCGAGCGTTGTGGATGAAGTTTTTATGGGAAATGTGTTACAGGCCAACTTAGGTCAAGCTCCAGCCCGACAAGCAGCCATTTTTGCAGGATTGTCAAATACAGTTCCATGTACTACAGTAAATAAAGTGTGTGCATCAGGTATGAAAGCAATTAGTTTGGCTGCTCAATCTATTTTATGTGGCGATAACCACGTAGTAGTGGCAGGTGGTATGGAAAACATGAGTTTAGTTCCGCATTATTTTAATGCACGTGTTGCTACCAAATTGGGTGATGTGAAAATGATTGATGGAATGGTAAAAGATGGTTTGACGGATGTATATGGTCAAGTACATATGGGTGTATGTGCAGATAAATGCGCTACTGAAGAAAAATTCACTCGTGAAGAGCAAGATAACTTTGCCATTACCTCTTACGAAAGAGCCGCTGCTGCTTGGGAAGCAGGTAAATTTGATAATGAGATAGTACCTGTAGCTGTTCCTCAGCGCAAAGGTGACCCAATCATTGTAGATAAAGATGAAGAATACACACAGGTTAATTTGTCAAAAATACCCCAATTGAACCCAGTATTTACTAAAGAAGGGACGGTAACTGCAGCTAATGCTTCTACCTTAAATGATGGTGCATCTGCATTAATTTTAATGAGCAAAGAAAAAGCGGAAGAATTAGGCATAAAACCTATCGCAAAAATTGTAGGTTATGGAGATGCTGCTCACGAACCAGAATGGTTTACAACGGCTCCTTCTAAAGCAGTACCAGTTGCCTTACAAAAAGCTGGGCTTACAATTAATGATATTCACTATTGGGAATTAAACCAAGCATTCTCAGTGGTAGGTTTGGTAAACATGAAAAAATTAGGTTTAGACCCTTCAAAAGTTGACGTAAATGGTGGTGCCGTAGCTTTAGGACATCCACTTGGAAGCAGCGGTTCGAGAATTATTGTAACACTTATCAATGTATTGAAACAAAACAATGGTAAATATGGTGGAGCTGCTATCTGTAATGGAGGTGGTGGAGCATCTGCTATGATAATCGAAAATATAAACTAATATAATTTTTAATAAAGAGGAATGGTCATTCAGTTGACTGTTCCTTTTTTTATTACTATGGATCCATTTAGATCAAAATTCTTTTTAAAATTCACCAATCAAATGCCTCATCCAGAGCGCAGAGGATATGAGGTGTACCATTTTTACAAAATTGAAGAAGCAGACTTTTTTGAAGATCAATTAAAACAAAAAAACCTCTTTTATGAACGTGCAGAGGATCAAGTAAGAGATTCAACAATCTATTTGTTTGGAGTTAAATCTGATGATATGGATGCGGTTGATTCAGCTAATTATTTAACAAAAGGCAAGTTTAGATCAAATATTGTTTCAAATAAATTTTGGCGTTACACCTTAGTTTTATTCGGATTAGCCCTAATAGCATTTGCTTTTTTAGGTTATTATTTAAGCAATTTTGAACAACCGTAATTTTTTCATTGATGAAGGGCTCCCATCTATTTTTTTTGTTCTTGACACTTTTTAGTGTTTACCAACTGATGGGGTTTACAACATACAATCGTTCTACTTTTTACCTTAATCCTGACCCAAAAGACACCGTGAAAGCTGTGGTAACTTATGGTAATGACTTTTTATACGAATCGGCTGTTGACTTCAGCACATTCAGCATACAGCAGCGTGTAGATTCTCTAATAGGAATTGATTCTTTGACGCCTATACAACTAAAAGAACTGGATTTTTATAAATCGGTTGCCAAAAAAACGGAAGCCGAAATGTACCAATTAGTTGATTCGTTATTTGAATTGGATACCATACCTTATTCATTAATTAATCAAATTAATTTATTTGTGGCTTTAATGCCTACTAAATTAGAACTTCCTGAAAAATTTGAAGTGATAAAAGAAGATGGAAGCATTTATCCCTCCAATGAATATTATGAAACTTGGAATAGCCGAGAAGCATTCAATTATCCTGTTTCAATAACTCAAAAAGATAGTACTTTAGTATTGGTTTTAACTAATAGGGAAAAGAACCAAAATTATCACCATCCACTTTGTCAAAAGACATTAACAAGGTATATGGGCACCGTCACTTCACCGTATGGATGGAGGGATGATAAACCACATCAAGGAGTTGATTTAGAAGTTCATCTGCATGATTCCATTTTATGTGCATTTGATGGAAAAGTACGATTAGCAAGAAATTACGATGGGTATGGTAAAGTGGTTATTGTGAGACATTACAACGGGTTAGAGACTCTTTATGCGCATCTAAATAAAATAAAAGTTAAAGACGGTGATGTTGTAAAAGCAGGACATTTCATTGGAACAGGTGGTATGACTGGAAATGCTTCTGGTACCCATTTACATTTTGAAATACGCTTTAAAGGATTACCGCTTAATCCTGCACACATCATCTCTTTTCAGGATAAAACGTTGAATGCTGACACCTTAATTGTAAAAAAGATAAAGTCCAACTATATTGTTTATCCTTATAATACAAATTATCATATAGTGAAAAAAGGAGAATCTTTGTATACCATTTCAAAACGATACGGTATTAAAATGGATCGTCTGTGTGATTTAAATATGTTGGCGCCTAAAACAAAGCTGATAGTTGGTCAAAGAATCAAAATTTATCAGCAATAAAATGGTCAATCCATTAAAAGACCTTCAATTAAGTAGCTTTTTACATTTCTACGATACAATTTTGTCTCAAAATTAATTTTTATGGAACCTTGGCCTTGGTATGTTGTCGGTCCACTCATTGGATTAACCGTCCCTATATTACTCATTGTTGGAAATAAAGCTTTTGGAATCAGCTCATCGCTCCGTCATATTTGTGCAGCGTGTATTCCTGCTAAAATAAAGTTTTTTGACTATGATTGGAAAAAAGAAAGTTGGAACCTATTTTTTGTTGCTGGTATTTTACTAGGGGGAATACTGGCAACTGCTTTTTTATCTTCCGATGCTCCTATTACTGTTCATCCAGATTTAAAAACCGAGTTAGAAGGATACGGTATTACAAATTATACTGGGTTAGTGCCGCTAGATTTATTCAATTGGGAAACTGTTTTTACATTTAAAGGCATTGTGTTAATGGTTTTTGGTGGGTTATTAGTAGGTTTTGGAACCCGATATGCAGGTGGTTGTACAAGCGGCCACGCAATTATGGGAATTTCTAATTTACAATGGCCCTCTTTAGTAGCTACGTGTTGTTTTATGATTGGCGGAATAGTAATGGCCAATTATATATTACCTTATATTCTTACTTTATCCTGTTAATAACAAATTACCATGAATACAAATAAGTCCCCTTTTTGGTTATCTAATATAAAATACCTTTTTATTGGAATTGCCTTTGGAATCGTTTTCGTAAAAGGTGAAATTATCAGTTGGTTTAGAATTCAGGAAATGTTCCGTTTTCAATCTTTTCATATGTATGGGGTAATCGGAAGCGCAATTGCAGTAGGAATGTTATCTATTTTAATTATTAAAAAGTTTAACATCAAAACCCTATCGGGAGAAAAGATTGAAATAGCCCACAAAAGGTTTGATAAAGGTCAAATTTATGGTGGATTGATATTTGGTTTTGGTTGGGCCATTACAGGCGCCTGCCCAGGCCCTTTATATGCTCAAATTGGAACCGGTGCAACGGTTAGTGCCATCACCTTATTAAGTGCAGTTGCTGGAACTTGGATCTATGGGAAATTGGATGCTAAATTACCTCATTAAAATTTAGGTTTGAGGTTTGATGGCTGATGCGTAATGGTTTATGGATTATAGTTGTATATTCAACTTTAAACAATAAACTGAACAACTTTTCAACCAAATAACCTATTAACTAAATAACCAATCAACTGAAAAAACTTTAAACCTATCAGTATTTAAGCCATTTAAAAAGTTCCTTGTACGAAACCTTTTTGCCATACATCAAAATACCTGTGCGGTAAATTTTAGCTGCGAGCCAAGTGGTTCCAATAAAAGTTACAATAAGCAAAACCATTGAAAGAATTAATTGCCAACCTAAGCCCTCACCACCTGTTGCAGCAAAGCGAACCAGCATCACAATGGGTGAAGTAAAGGGTATTTCACTGCACCATACCATTATCGCACTGTTAGGGTCATCTATTCCTGTTATAGAAATCATGTAGGCAAAAACCAGAGGTAACGAAACGGGCAACATAAATTGTTGTGTGTCGGTTTCACTATCTACTGCAGCTCCGATGGCCGCCATCAACGAACCATATAATAAATAACCAGCAATAAAATAAAATAAGAACAAACCAATTAAACTAACCCACGGAACATCATTCAATAAAAACATCAGAATTTCATTGTCTTGAATGGTATTATAAGCCTCTTCTTGACTAACCAACATGGGTTTTACGCCTGTTGCTACCTGATCCGTTGGATTTCCTTCGGCTTGAAGGGCTGCACTGTATTTATCGCCTAAAGCCATCGGTAAGACTACACTGGTTACAGCAAAAATCAAAACAATCCAAATAACAAATTGGGTAAGCCCCACAAACATTATCCCAATAATTTTTCCCATCATTAATTGAAAAGGTTTCACAGACGAGATGATTACCTCTACTATTCGATTAGATTTTTCTTCAATAACACCGCGCATTACTTGCACACCATAAAGAAAAATAAATAAGTAAACAAATAACCCAAAGGCAAATCCAATCATGGCTTTTTTACTTACACCTTCATCTTTGTTGGTTTTGTAATCAACCACGTGAAAGGGGATTTTTGCTTTTAGCAAATCAAAAGTGTCTTTACTAATATTAAAATCTTCTAACCTTGCCCTTTCATAGGACTCATTAACTAAAGAGTTTAAATAATTTTGAACCTTTGAATTTGGAGTTTCTTTATAAACAAGCTTTGCTGGATTTGTACCCGCAATGTTTTGAGGAAAGTAAAGAATTAAATCAATTTTATCATTATTAGGAAATTCCTCAAGGGCATCAGCATATGATTTCCCTTCATCTAATGGGTAATTATAGAAGGTGTAATTTGTGTTTAATTTTTTATCGGGATCGTAATACTTGAAATTAGGATCAACGGTAGTTTTTGCATTTTTTGCAATGTACTGCTTTTCGAATATATGAATTGAAATAACACTTGATTCATCTACAACTAAAACATTCAACTTCTTCTCTTCAGGCATTCCCAAGTAGATGACCGCAACTAAAAAGGCTGCTACCAAAAGGGGCACACCCAATGTCATTACAATAAATGACTTTTTCTTAACTCTCGAAGAGTATTCTCTTCCTATAATTAATCCAATTTTGCTCATTTGTGTGGTGTTAAAGGGTGTTTGTTGTTGTTGAATTTTCAAGATCTTGGTCCCCAACAACTTTAATAAAAATATCATTCATGGAAGGCATTACTTTGTTGACACTCAAGATTTCGATAGCGTCTAACAAGCCTTTAAGGTAATTGTTGAGTGAATTTCCGTCATGAATTTTTATGGTAGCCACAAACTCATTCTCACCCAATTGTTTTCTTTCAATAAGTTCCCAACCACCCCATACGGCATTTGCAAAGGCCACTACATTACCTTTAAATTGTATGTTGTACATATCCTTAGAGAAGTCGTTTTTTATTTGAGCTACTTTTCCAGATAATACATTTCGTGATTTATTGATAAGGGTAATTTCGTCACAGATTTCTTCTACAGAAGCCATATTGTGAGTAGAAAAAATTACGGTCGTACCCTCTTTTCGCAATTCTAAAATTTCTTTTTTAATTAAATTGGCATTGATGGGGTCAAAACCACTAAAAGGTTCGTCCAATATCAATAGTTTTGGTTTGTGAATTACGGTGGTTATGAATTGTACTTTTTGAGCCATACCTTTAGATAACTCATCCACTTTTTTGTCCCACCAACTTTCTATTTCAAACTTTTTGAACCAAAATTTTAAGTTGGCATTAGCATCATTTTTTGACATTCCTTTAAGTCGCGCCAAATAAAGAGCTTGCTCACCAATTTTCATTTTTTTGTACAAGCCTCGTTCCTCAGGTAAGTATCCAATGAGTGAAATGTGTTTAGGTTGTAACTTTTCGCCCATCATATACACCTCGCCCTTATCTGGCCCTGTGATTTGATTAATGATACGAATTAAGGATGTTTTACCCGCACCATTTGGACCTAAAAGTCCATAAATAGTTTGTGGCGCTACCTCAATGCTAACATCGTTGAGCGCCACATGCTGTGCGTAACTTTTAAAAACGTTATCGGCTTTAAATATGGGTGTTTGACTCATTGTCTAATCTTAATTGGATAAATTAATTGTGCAATTATACCATTTGAAAACTATGTAAAATGTTCTTTCATTCGTTCAAAAAATCCTTTACTACTTTTATTGTTAGGTTTAAAATTAGCATTTTCTTTTAATCCTTCCAATGTTTTACGCTCATCACTTGATAATTTCTCAGGTGTATATAACAATACATTTATTAATTGGTCACCTTTTCGATAACTATTTAATGCGGGTATACCTTTTCCTTGCAAGCGCAATACTTTACCACTTTGTGTTCCAGCAGGAATTTTAATTTTCGCTTTACCTTCTACCAAGGGCACTTCTACTTCTGTTCCTAATGCAGCATCAATAAAACTTAGATGCAAATCATAATGTAAATCGTTACCATTTCTTTCTAAATATTCGTGTTCTGCTTCTTCTATGGCTATAATCAAATCACCGGGAACACCTCCTCCGGGAGCCTCATTACCATTACCCTGCATGCTCAATTGCATACCATCTTCTACTCCTGCAGGGATATTAATTGGGATGACAACTTCTTTTTTTTCCAATCCAGAGGCATCAACACCGGGAGGTCTATTGCCTATAATCTGACCTGATCCACTACAAGCATTGCAGGTAGTAGCCATTTGCATTTGTCCCAAAATAGTATTTTGAATGCGCACGGTTTGTCCAGTGCCATTACATGTGCTGCAAGTTTTGAATTCAACACCTGCAGCAGCAACCATTCTGTTTACTTTGATTTTCTTTTCTACTCCATTAACAATTTCTGCCAATGTGAGTTTTATTTTCACTCGTAGATCCGACCCTCTTCTTCTGCGTTGACCGCCACCGCCTCTGCGTTGACCACCAAATGCATTGCCAAAAATATCCCCAAATTGAGAGAATATGTCATCCATATTCATTCCACCACCTTGGAATCCTCCACCACCGTTAAAAGCGTTGTGTCCAAACTGATTGTATTGTTGTCTTTTTTGAGGGTCGCTCAAAACTTCATATGCTTCAGCAGCTTCCTTAAATTTTTCTTCAGCAGCTTTATCACCTGGATTTTTATCGGGGTGATATTTAATGGCCATTTGGCGATAAGCTTTTTTTATTTCGCTTTCTGAAGCACTTTTGCTAATTTCTAATACCTCGTAATAATCTCTTTTACTCATACTTATTTGATTAAATAGTGTACTATTGACCTACCACAACTTTTGCAAAACGCAATATTTTATCGTTAATGGAGTACCCTTTTTCAATAACATCAACTACCTTACCTTTCATATCCTCTGTTGGTGCAGGAATTTGCGTCAAAGCTTCATGTTTATCCGAATCAAAAGCCAAACCTTTGGGATCCATTACAACTAATCCTTTTTTTGTAAGGTTAGCATTTAATTTATTATAAATTAAATTAAAGCCTTCTTTTACCTGAGCCAAATCGTCTGTTTTTTCATTATTGGCTATGGCTCTTTCGAAATCATCCATTGTGGGTAATATTTCTTTTAAAATATCAGCACCAGCAGTAAACGTCAATTCCAACTTTTCCTTTGCAGTTCGTTTTTTAAAATTGTCAAATTCGCTGAATAAACGAATAAACTTATCGTGTAATTCATTGTATTCAAGCTCTTTCTTCTCCAAAGGAGTCATTTCTCCGTTATTGTTTTCAACTTCAACAGAATCTTGATTGGATTCATTTTTCAATTCTTCTTGCGTATTATTTTCCATATTTTGATGAATAGATTCTTGATTTTTTGATTCTTCGGTGTTCATTATAAAACATTTTTGAATTTACGATTTTGGTCAAATCAACTATATTGCCAAAATAGAATTGAAGTCAATATGTCATAATTCTCCTAAACACGGACGGTTAAGGTACTAATTTTTGTCATAAAAAGTTAAAAAAAAGTGCCATTGTTAATCATAACAACGGCACTTTGTAAAAAGATAAAAATCAAAAAAGATATACAAAAACTATAATTTCGTTACCAATTTGTCAATTTCAATGTGAAGCGCATCTCCCCTTAGGTTTTTCCCTAAAATAACTCCATTCTCGTCAATTAACACACTAAAAGGAATAGAATTAACGCCATAAAGAGCCGCTGCCTTATTATTCCATTTTTGCAAATCAGAAACATGATATTTCCAAGTCAATTTATCTTGAGCGATTGCTTTAATCCAAGCATCTTTGTTTTGATCTAAAGAAACACTGAATACTTCAAAACCTTTTGCCGTTTTGAATTTTGCACTTTTATATTTTTCATATGCAGCCACTACGTTGGGATTCTCATAACGACATGGTCCACACCAAGATGCCCAAAAATCTATGAGTACAACTTTCCCTCTTAATGAATTGAGTGACATCACTTTTCCATCAACACCAGCCATTTCAATATTTGGGGCCACGTCACCAACATTTAAACCAGTTTTTTGCTCAATAGAAACCATTGCTATAGCGGCATTCAACGTAATTATTTTTGGAGGAGGATTACCTTGAGAAGCCATGAGAGCAAAAGAAGTAAATCCAAGCAAAAGTGTACTGACTATTTTTTTCATTTTTTAATTTGCATTTAAGACTTCGAAAATTAACAAAAACTGTACCACGAAGTTATCGCATACGTCTAATATCTGCACCAAGGTTATTTAAACGTAACTCAATGTTCTCATATCCTCTATCTATTTGTTCAATATTATGGATAATGCTTTTACCTTTAGCAGATAAGGCAGCAATTAATAGAGCAACACCAGCACGAATATCGGGTGAAGTCATAGTAATACCTCTCAGTGCTGTTTTTCGTTCCAAACCAATTACTGATGCTCTATGAGGATCACATAATATGATTTGTGCACCCATATCAATAAGTTTATCTACAAAAAACAAACGACTTTCGAACATTTTTTGATGAATCAACACGCTGCCTCTAGCTTGCGTAGCAACTACTAAAACAATACTTAATAAATCTGGCGTAAAACCTGGCCAAGGTGCATCAGCAATAGTCATTATAGAGCCATCAATAAACGATTCTATTTCATAAAGTTCTTGCTCTGGAATATGAATATCGTCACCTATTCTATTCATTTTTATGCCCAGTCTTTTAAATACGTCTGGAATCATACCCAAATTATCATAGGAAACATCTTTAATGGTAATATCCGATTGGGTCATGGCAGCTAAACCAATAAAACTTCCAATTTCAATCATATCGGGTAAAATGCGATGTTCGCATCCGTGCAATTCCTTTACTCCTTCTATGGACAACATATTACTACCGATACCAGTGATTTTCGCTCCCATTGAATTCAACATCTTACACAATTGTTGCAAGTAAGGCTCACAAGCAGCATTATAAATAGTTGTAATTCCTTCTGCTAAAACGGCTGCCATTACAATATTTGCTGTTCCTGTTACCGATGCTTCATCTAATAACATATAGCAACCTTTTAACTGTTCAGCTTCAGCCATAAAAAAGTCGGTGTTGGTATCATAGGTAAATTTGGCACCTAAATTTTGAAAACCCAAAAAATGAGTATCCAATCTTCTTCTTCCTATTTTATCTCCACCTGGTTTTGGGATATAACCTTTGCCAAAACGTGCCAACAAAGGCCCAACAATCATTATACTTCCTCGAAGACCCCCACCTTTTTGTTTAAACTCTTCAGTGAGCATATAGTCAACATCAATATCGTCTGCCAAAAAACTGTATTTCCCTTTATCTAATTTTTGTACTTTAACACCTAATGCTTGAAGCAAATTAATCAATTTATTTACATCAATAATATCAGGAATATTACTAATTATTACTTCTTCTTTAGTGAGTAAAACTGTATTTAACACTTGTAAAGCTTCGTTTTTTGCTCCTTGAGGAATCAGGTTACCTTTTAACTTATTACCTCCATAGATTTCGAATGACCCCATTGTTGTTGATTTTATTAGGTTAGTTTTTTGTGTTCGTTAGGTACAATTAATTTCTTTTCTTAAAGTTTTTCTTACGGTTTTTACTCGGATGTAAAGGAGCTGTAGCACGTTTTGCTTTTCGGAAATTTTTAAGCATTTCTGATGTTTGACCCAATACATCTTCACTTGCAATTAACTTACCTCCTGACATTTCATAAAGGTTTTTGATAATCACCTGATCTTCAACCGAATCTTTATTCCATAACAAATAGGATGCTTTCAACATATTGGCTAATCTTCTAATCAATTCATTTTTTTCTTCACCTTCTTCCAATTTTACGGCAGCTTTGATCCATTCTTCAGCCAATCGACCATAATGTCCAAATTTAATTCTGGAATGCGGGTAATCAATTAAACTTGGTTTGGATGTAAAACTCTCTTTCGATGGCCTAGGATAGGGCGATTCAACATCCAATTCAAAATTAGCCATGATAAACAAATGAGCCCATAACTTATGATTATAATCCTCAAAATCTCGCAAATGAGGATTCAATTGCCCCATTACCTTTATGATAGCTTGAGCACATTTATTTCGCTCTTCAGCATCTGTCAATGTAGTGCAATGCGTAATCATATTCTGAACATTTCTTCCGTATTCAGGGATTACCATTAAATCTCGAGAGGTATTGTAATCTAATGTATCGTTTGTATTCATAATTTTTAAGTTGCTCATATCAAAATAATGTTTTGATGTTCAAAGGTAATTTATTTTTTTGGGTTGGAGTAGGTTGTTTTTTAAACAACAGTGTCTTGAAAGTTATCTACTAACGATAAAAATTCATTTTATCAACATATTCTAAGACTTCCTTAGTTAAGAAAAACTGCACATCCATTTTGGCATGAATCATTTTTCTTATACTACTCGAACTAATGTCAATAACTGGAGCTTCTGAGAACAAAAAGGAATTCGGGAATTCATTAACAATAGAGTATTTCAAAAAATTCATTTTTTTTTCACCGATTGTTTCGTTATCTTGAATAATTCTGGGATAAACAACCACCTTATGATTTGAAAGTATGGTTTTGTAATTTTTCCATTTGTGAAATGATCTCAGATTATCTTCCCCCATTATTAAAGTAAAATTGGCCTCACTGTTCAGTTCTTTTAAATGAGCTAAAGTTTGCACGGTGTAATTAGGTTGAGGCAACTTAAACTCAATATCCGATGCTTTAAATTCAAACACATTTTCAATCGCTTCTTTTACCATACTTAAACGATGGTAATCGGGCAATAATTCTGACTTTATTTTATGAGGATTATGAGGAGTAACCACAAACCAAATTTCGTCTAATTGCTGCTCTTGTCTTATAAAATTAGCTATAATGAGGTGGCCAACATGAATAGGATTAAAAGTACCGAAAAAAAGGCCAATATTTTTATTTATTTTACTTAATCCACTCATTATGGTTCAATTGATAAAAATCGTTCTACCACCTCTTCCGCTTCATTTAATGCCTTTAACAAAATATCATTATTTAACACATAATCAAAATGAACTGCATACCCCATTTCCTTTTCAGCTTTCGCCATTCTTCGTTCAATTGACTCATCCGTTTCGGTTGCTCTCTGAGATAATCGGTTGCGCAAATGTTGTATGGATGGAGGTTTTACAAATATTGCTAAAGCTTTTTCTCCAAAATATTTTTTTAGATTTACTCCTCCCACAACGTCTACATCAAAAATCACAACTTTTCCCTGTTTCCAAATGCGTTCAACTTCAGATCTAAGCGTTCCATAAAAATTGTCGGTATACACTTCTTCCCATTCTACAAATTCATTCCGAGCTATTTTCTCTTTGAATTCATTGATGGATAAAAAATAGTAATCTACACCATGTTCTTCGTTTACCCTCATTGATCGGCTGCAAGCTGAAATTGAAAACGACAATTGATCATACTGATTTAATAAATGTTTTACAATTGTTGTTTTGCCTGCACCTGAAGGGGCTGAAAAAATAATGGCTTTTCCGTTAATCATATACCTCGTCTGTACTATTACAATACGTTTAAAATTTGTTCCTTAATACGCTCCAATTCATCTTTCATAACAACAACCAATTTTTGAATTTCAAGATGATTAGCTTTAGAGCCTAGAGTATTGATTTCTCTACCAATTTCTTGAGAGATAAACCCTAACTTCTTACCTTGTTCTACCTCATTTTCAATAGTTTCCAAGAAATAAATTAGATGATTTGAAAGCCTCACTTTTTCTTCTGAAATATCATACTTTTCCATATAATATACCAATTCTTGTTCAAACCTATTTGGATCAAAATTAGTTTTCTCAACCAATTCGTCTAAATTTTTTCTAATTCTATCTTTAACCGTTTCCAATCGCACTGCTTCATAAGGTTCAACTTGTTTTAGCAATTCGGCAATAGCAGTTATTCGATCTTTTAAATCGTTACACAAGGATTGACCCTCTTGAATTCTAAATTGATTAAATGCAACAAGGCATTGGTTTAATGTTTTTTGAGTTTCTGCCCATAGTTCTTCATTCAATTCTTCTTTAGAATTCTGAATTACATCAGGCAAACGCATAAGTGTAGCAAGTAAATCGGTAGAATTGGTTTGCAAACCTAACTCTTCATCTAGTTCTTTTAATTCATTGTAGTAGGCTTTTACCACACTTTTATCTATAGAATAAGTGGCGCTTACCCCCAAACGTTCCACATATATATTCAAGTCGCATTTCCCTCTTATAACTTCCGTTGACAAAGAATTTCTCAATTCCATTTCTTTTTCTCGAAATAGATTGGAGGATTTAATATTTAGATCAATGCCTTTGCTATTCAACGAACGCAATTCGATAGTGATTTTCTGATTTCCAACGGTTGTTTCAGCTCTACCGTAACCTGTCATTGATTTCAACATACTTATAAATACAATAATTTCGGCAAAAATAACTATTTAATCAAGAGGAAAACGCAATATCTGATGGAATAAATTAAAGTGTTATAAAAACAGTTATTTTTCTTGATACATATACCCTACTCCTCTTATAGATTTGAAGTATAACTCCCCTGTGTTTTCTTCAAATATTTTTCGATATAACAAAATCACGTTATCAATGGTACGTGTATTCGGGACGATGTCAAATTTCCAAACTTTTTGCAGTATCTCACTTCTACTAACAACTTGATTTTTCTTCTCAATTAATAAAGCCAACATATTTATTTGACGTTCGGTTAAGTCAAATACTATACCTTGAGAATTGGTAACTCTGTATGAATCAAAATCAATTTCACTTCCGCCTATTGTATAGGAATGGTTACTTTTCTGTTCAGTATCCTCAATTAGTTGAGCTTTGGAGATTAACTTATTGATTCGCAATAACAACTCCTTAAAATGGAAAGGTTTTGTAACATAATCATCTCCGCCAATTTCTAAACCTTTTATCTTCTCTTCAATGGTACCTCTAGCGGTTAGAAAAATTATCGGACAAGTTGTATCTTTTTCTCGTATCAATTTACAAACTTCAAAACCATCCATTTGCGGCATCATTACATCTAAAATAACACAAGCAATAGTAGATTTTATAAACAACTCCATGGCTTCTAGTCCATTGTAAGCTGAAATTACCTTAAACCCTTCAATTTCTAAATTGAGTTTAATAATATCGTGCAAACTTGCCTCATCTTCAACTAATAAAACGGTATTACCCTTTGAAACAAATTTCGTATTCATAATGACAAAATTACATTTATTTAATGTATTGTTATAAAATTTTTGTTTCAAAAAAATGGTCTATTCAAAAAAAAATATAACTTAGCACAATCAAACCAAAAAACTGCTCATATGAAAAAGTACTACTTCGGCCTAGCTGCCTTTATTTTTATTGCTAATGTTGCTAATGCGCAATCAACAGGAACTGACCCAAATACGAAAAAAAGTTCTAACCTAACTTCTGTTAAAATTGACAAAAAGAACCTTACTCCTATCTCCGTTGCTGCTCCAGCAACTTCTGTTACTACCGAACAGCCGGTATCACCTGTCAAAAAAGAGGAGGAGGTAAAAGCTACTCCATCAAAAAAGAACCAACCCAAACAGAAATAACCAATAAACCGATCAAACACTTATGAAAAAACTCATTCTAAGCGTACTTACACTTGCCTTGTCACTAGGCTTATCAAGCGGTGTAAGTTACGCACAGTTAAGTCAAGGAGGTACTCCTTACACTTTTCAAAATGTGGCCCAGCCAAAATCATCTTTGCCTGCGCAAACATTAATGAAACCTGATGTAACCAATTTGTTGGCAGTTGATGCAACCAATGACGCATTGGGAAAACCGTATCGCGTTGGTTTTAATATTCCCGTTAATATGAACACTCAAAATTCGGGCACTTGGGAGACAACTCCTAATGGTGGTCAATTATGGAGGTTAAGAATTCATATGGATGATGCCTTAGCATTGGGACTTTATTACCACAATTTCTTCATTCCTGCTGGTGGTAAGGTTTTTATATACAATGAATCGGAAAACCATGTAATTGGAGCATTTACTGATGCCTATAATTTTAACGATCAAATTAGAGCTACTCAAATGATTGAAGGTTCTACAACAACCATTGAATATTACGCTCCAATGGGTACTGTAGGTATTCCAATTATTGAAATTAAAGAAGTGGTTTATTTTTACAGAGGCGTAGAAGATTTCATTAAGCCTATTGTTGATGAGGCTACTGGAGGAAATGCTCCAGCAAATTTAGAAAAAGCCGCAAACTGTCAAGTAGACGTTGCTTGTACACCAGAAAGCACAGGATGGTTAGATCAAATTAGATCTGTAGTTCACTACACTTTCAATGATGGTACCGGGACCTATGTTTGTTCTGCTGCAATGGTAAATAATACTTCTCAAAACTGTACTCCTTATATTTTAACTGCATGGCACTGTGGTGAGCGTGTTGCTGGGCAAAGCATTTCAACTTGGGTTTGGTATTGGAATTACCAAAAAGCAACTTGTTCGCCTGGTGCAGCTAATGGAACAGATCCAAGCAAAGGAACACAAACTATGACCGGAGGAACAGTTAGAGCTTCATCTGGAAACGGAACATTAAACAACCCTCCAGGTACGAATGAAGTAGCAGGATCGGATTTTTATTTAGTAGAATTAAATTCTCAACCCCCTACAGCTTACAATGCTTATTATGCAGGTTGGGATAGAACGAATACCGCTGCAACATCAGGAAAAGGTGTTCACCATCCAGCTGGTTCTGCAAAAAAAATATCAACTTATACTTCTTCCTTAACAAGCTCTACGTACAACGGAGGTGCTGCTAATGCACACTGGACTGTAGTTTGGTCAGCTACAACAAATGGTCATGGTGTAACAGAAGGAGGTTCTTCAGGATCGCCTATATTTAATCAAAACAAACGTATTGTTGGTCAATTATCTGGTGGTTCTTCGTTCTGTAATGCTACATCATCTCCAGATTTATATGGTAAAATGTTTACCAACTGGGATTTAAATGGAACGGCA
The DNA here is from genome assembly GCA_964419055.1 of uncultured Flavobacteriales bacterium. Classification (GTDB taxonomy): domain Bacteria; phylum Bacteroidota; class Bacteroidia; order Flavobacteriales_D; family Parvicellaceae; genus CAYQNU01. The sequence continues at coordinate 62,054 of CAYQNU010000017.1, forward strand.
AATAATGCTCGTTTAAAACCTTGGTTGGATCCTGCAAATACTAACGCTACTTTCATTGATGGATCATACCAACCTTGTACACCACCTACTAGCCCTCCAACTTGCGGTATTACAACTAGTGCAACTTCAGTAACTGTAGGGAATACGGTTAACTTTACAGATGGTTCAACTGGTTTGCCAACTACTTGGAACTGGGATTTTGATTTAGCTAACTTAGGAGGTGTTACCCCAGGTACTTCAACCACACAAAACCCTGGTAACGTAACGTACAATAATATAGGGACTTACCAAGTACAATTAATCGCTTCAAATGCAAATGGTGCTTGTACAACTTCAGTAAATATTACCGTTTCAGCTTCTTTGGGTTGTGATACGTTATTGAATATAGCTGACACCAATTCATTAACCGTTTATCAAAATGTTGCAGGCAGTTACATTACCGGAACTAATACATACTTGGATAAAGCTAAAGCAGAACGTTACTCTGGTTACAACCCATATACACACATTACAGGTACCGATATATTTCTTGCAAATGTTGTAGATGGTGGAAATGGATCAAATGTTACCATTAACGTACACAGTGAAACAGCTGGATTACCAGGTGCTATATTAGGATCAGTTACATACACTTTGGCTCAAATAAATGCAGCTTTAACATCAGGTCAAGGTGTCGTCTTTTTCCCTTTTAACTCTCCTATCAATGTTGGAGGAAATCCCTTTTATGTAAGCGTTGATTATAGTGATTTAACGGGCACGGATGCTTTAGCAGTAGTTTCGAAATTTGCCAATGTTTCTGTTCCAGCAACTTCAGCATTCGAACAATGGTCTGACAATACTTGGCATGATATGTCAACGGTTTACAGTGCTCCTAATGATAAGTGGTCTTTATACATTACTGCTCACGTAACGGACGCACCTGTTTCAGGTAGTATTTCAAGTTCAGTTACTGCAGGATGTACGGGGGCATCTATTAACTATACATCTACTTCTACTAATGCAACTGGATATTCTTGGATTTTACCAGGAGCAACTCCAGCTAGTGCAACAACAGCTAACGCTACAGTAACTTATGCAGCTCCTGGAACCTATTCAGCTTATTTAATATTGGAAGGTTCTTGTGATGGTCAAATTATTGATTCTACAACTATTACTATTACAAGCGGAATTACAGTTACCAATACATTTGTTCAACCTACTTGTGTGGGTAATAATGGTCAAATAACCATTACTGCATCTGGAACTGGACCTTTCCAATACAGTATAAATAATGGAACTACTTTCCAAGCCTCTAATATATTTACTGGCTTAGCTCCTGGTACTTATCCAATTGTTGTAACCAACTCAGGCGGATGTTCAGGAATAAGTAATGCTGTATTGACTGCACCTACAGGTGGACCAACAGTTACATCTACTCAAGTAAATCCTGGATGTGGAGCTTCAAATGGTAGCATTACAGTAAGTGCAACAGGTGGTGTAGCTCCTTATCAATACAGTATAAATGGTGGAGCGAATCAAGCATCAGCCACTTTTACTGGTCTTGCGGTTGGAACGTATAACATTTTAGTTACCGCTTCAAACGGTTGTACTGGTACAGCAACAGCTACGTTAACAAATACAGGTGGTCCTACAGCTACAGCTACAGCTACTAATGTTACGTGCTTTGGCGGTGCAACTGGTACAGCAACAGCCGTTGCCACAGGTGGAACTGCACCATTCACTTATTTGTGGAGTAACGGTCAAACAACTGCTACTGCAACAGGTTTAGCTGCTGGTTCATATTCAGTAACCGTTACGGATGCTGGAGGATGTCAAGCAACTGCCAATGCAACAGTTACCCAACCTACTTCAGGTGTAACGCATACAGCAACTGTTACTAATGCTTCTTGTGGAAGTAGCAATGGTTCTATTACGGTAACAGCAACAGGAGGTTCCTCACCATTATCTTATTCATTAAATGGTGGTGCAGGTCAAACTTCACCGAACTTTACTGGATTAGCTGCTGGCTCGTACACCATTCAAGTTACAGATGCAAATGGCTGTACCTCTACACTTACAAATCATACAATAACGGGTGGAACCGCTATGTCTGCAACCGCAACTTCAGTTAATGAAACATGTATGAATGCAAACGGATCTATTACTGTTACTGCAACAGGAGGAACCACGCCATACCAATACAGTGTGAATGGAGGGTCTACATTCCAATCTGGTTCGAACTTCCCAGGATTGGGTGCTGGATCTTATAACATTGTGGTAAATGATGCAAATGGATGTGTAGCTAATACTACAGCCGGAATTACGAATACAGGTGGATTTAATTTAACCATTACAGGTGCACAAACAATTTGTTTGGGTAATTCAGCAACCATTACTGCAGGTGGAGCTGGAGTAGGTGGAACTTATTCGTGGGATAATGGATTAGGTGCTGGTTCAACTAAAAACGTTACTCCAACTACCACCACTACTTACACTGTGATTGCTCAAGATGCTGCTGGATGTACAGAAACTGGAACAACAACGGTTACTGTTCAAACACAACCTACAGTGACTGTTACTCCTGCAAACCCAACAGTTTGTAGTGGATCAAGCACTACATTAACTGCTTCGGGTGCTACTTCATACGTATGGAATACGGGAGCTACAACAGCAGCTATTACAGTATCTCCAACAGCTCAAACAACCTACACTGTTATCGGACAAAATGGTTCTTGTTCAGGTTCACCTGTTCAAGTTACTGTTCAAGTAAGCACTGCTCCAACAGTAATTGCTGGATCGAATGTTACCAGCATACCAGTTGGCGGCACCATCAACTTTAACAACTTTGGTTCGGTAGCTACCACCTATTCTTGGAACTTTGGTGATGGTCAAACATCAACACAAGGTGTAGTTTCACACACTTATAATGTTGCTGGAACGTATACCGTTGTATTAACCGGAACAATAGGAGGCTGTACAGCTACAAGTACTTTAACCATTTTAGTAGGCGTTTCATCTGTTGATCAGGTTTCTTTAGAAGAAAGTGTAAATCTTTACCCTAACCCTTCTAATGGTCAATTCACATTGAAAATTGATATGAATGATGCTCAAATAATTGATGTGGAGTTATACAATGCAATTGGACAAATTATCACAACAAAATCAATTAATCATACTAATTCAAGTGTTGTTAATTTTGATGTGACCAACCAATCAAATGGATTCTACTTTGTAAAAATTAAAACTAAAAACGGAACCGTAACAAAAAGAGTATCGGTATCTAAATAAGGATTAATTACTATTCAAATTAAAAGACCTCTCAAGAAATTGAGGGGTCTTTTTGTTTTTACCCAAAATAAAATGTCTTTTCAATTCTTCTAGCTAACTTTGCGCAATAAACAAAATTCATATGCTACCTAAAAACATTAAATTATCTTCCATAAATGCCATCAACGAAGGCACATTAATGAGCACGTTGGGTATTGAATTCACAGAAATTGGAGATGATTATTTGTGTGCAACAATGCCTGTGGATGAGCGAACTTTTCAACCTATGGGCTTGTTACATGGCGGAGCAAATGTGGCATTAGCCGAATCTCTAGGAAGCGCAGGTACATTTATGATGTTGGATACAAAAACGCATAATGGCGTTTGTATCGAAATTAATGCGAATCATGTAGGTGGTGTTATGAAAGGAAAAGTAACGGGTAAAGCAACACTACTTCATAAAGGCAAAACAACCCACGTTTGGAACATCGAAATTAGAGATGAAGAAGGAAAACTTATATCCTATTCGCGAATGACCATGATGATTTTAGAGCGAAAATAATTGGAAGGTATACTAGCATATCAACGTCCCGGATCAGATCACATAGAAGCCTATTATGGTAACTGGAATTCCATTTCATTAGATGCATTGATTGAAGCTGAAAAAGGTTTTGTTTTTGTTGATTTCTTACAAAAATCTAATTTTATTTTTACACCCACAAAATCGTTTCAATGGTTATCAGAAAACCTCAAATATGAGGCTTTGAGGGAAAATCATACTATCCAAAAAACTCTTGATAAAATAGAATACCTTAACATTTGTGCTCAATTTATTAATGCGTGTAAAGATGGCCTTAACCAACCAGATGGTATTCAAAAATTAGTTTTATCTCGATCAAAAAAGGTCTCTTTGCCCGAAAATTTTGATGTTCAAAATTATTTTGCTAAGATTTGTGAAACCTATCATCACTCCTTTAATTACTTTATTCATATACCGAACCAATGTTCATGGATTGGTGCAACACCCGAAGAACTAATTGTTGAAGAAAAAAATCATTTTTCTACTGTATCATTGGCTGGAACTCGCTCAATAAATGACTCTAATCCTTTTGAAGAAAAAGAAATGGAGGAACAGCGTATTGTTACCAATTATATAAAAAATATTCTAAGCAATAACGGTGAAGTTTTTTCAGTTTCCGAACATCCAGAAGAAGTGACTGCAGGAAATTTGAGGCATTTAAAATCAATGTTTAAAATTAAAAAAGCATCTAAACCCATGAATTTGGCAAAACTCTTACATCCAACGCCAGCCATTTGCGGTTTCCCTAAAAAGTCTGCCTTTGAATACATCCTAAAACACGAAAACTACCAAAGAAAATACTACAGTGGCTTTTTAGGAATGATACAACCTAATGATTCTTTCCTATACGTTAATTTGCGATGTGCTGAATTGTTTGAAAATTCCATGAATATCTATGTAGGCGGAGGAATTACAGCATCATCTATAGCTGAAAAAGAATGGGAAGAAACAGAAAATAAATCTCAAACTTTATTAAAGGTTCTGTAATTTACCCGTGAATAGTTTGGCTTTTATCGAATTATTCAATAATTAATTTTTGAGTTCTTACCTCATCACCATTGGTGATTTTACAAAAATAAATACCACTTGATAAATTGGAAATGTTTATGACCTCATTTGCTGAAGTTATGCTTTGTGTATGCATCTTTTTTCCTTGAATATCTACAATTTCTAATGTAAATGAATTTACGAAATTTGATGTAGTTATGGTAAATGTATTTGATGCAGGATTTGGATAGATTGTTAATTCATTTTCATTGATAATTCCATCTGCATCACTATCATTTTGCTGGGTTGGTTCACTGGGTTGATCATTTTCTACTACGTAACTTCCCATTGATTTTACACAAGGTAATGCAGCTGGTTTGATGGTAACCTTACTTCCCATTTTGGCAGTAAACCCATCTTTAATTTTAACACCAAAACCACCCTCAATAGTTGAGGTAACTCCGGCTTCTATAGTAAATTCGTTAGTTGTGATATAAGGCAAAGCAAAACTAGTGGGGGAATTAAACAATGGCAAATCAGCTCTTGGCTCAATAGTAAGTACTCCTTGCGCTGCAAAATCTTGGTCATACACCAATTTTCTTTTAAATAACGATAAATCTACACACTCTCGTTGCCATTGTTGGTTGGCGAAATATGAAACACCTTGAATAATTGCACCTGCAGCATAGGGATTAATTAGATGATTTATCTCGCTAAATAAACTTAGATTATTGATTTTATTAATATAAAAATCTTCACAAATCTGAAAAACGTTTTTTCCATCTAAGGAATTAGGATTACTACCCGATAAAAACTCAAATTCTGACAAATTCGAATACCCCAAACTACTATATGAAAAACGATTATGATTGTACATTTGGACATTTCCCCCGTAACTACCATCTTGAATGTTGTCTGTCCCATTTACAGAACCGAAAAATTGGCCATTACCATCGTACAAATTATTTGTAAACGTATTATGAAATTTTACCATGAATGAATTAGTGATGTTTTGATTAGGTTGATATTTCCAAAAATCAAAAAACAACTGAATATCAAGTACACCGTGACTCATATCTTCAATATCATGTCTGAAATAATCAAAATAATAAACATTTGGTTCGATGCTCCATCCATAATAATACCAACTGTAGCTATTATTCACTTGATCAAATAACCAAGGACCATTATACCCTCCGATTTGGATATTCCCAATCATTCTATTAGCAATTATATTCGCCCTATTCATAAAATCAACATTTCCTGTTGATAATCCATTAAAAAGCAATGCTCTTGCAAAACCGACTTGTTGATTAACTTTTTGAGTTACAAACTTATTATCATCTGGATCTAACCCCCATAAATACCCTTCTGAATCACTCCAATAACCATCATATAAAAAATAGTTGATGGTTTCATGTACTCTATCTTCTAACCAATTTGCATAATGGCCAAATGTTGTAAAGGTAATACCTGTATAATTAAATTGAATCCCCGGTAACATTTCATTAAAGGGATGAAGGGAGGTTTGAGCTATAACAGGGTCTTGATTTACAATATAACCAAATCTCGAAAAAGCTGCGACAATATAACCGTCCATATAATTTGACAAATTATTCAAATAACCGGGAACATCTGATTCGTATTTAAACGTCCATCTCGGTAAGCCTCTAGGATCATTATCTAAATCTGTGACAACATCATGGCGGGTGCTCATTATTTTAAGACTTTCACTAATAAAACGATATAAATACGCTTTATCTTTGGTTAATTCGTACATGTTTAAATACCCTTCAAGTATTTTACAAAACCCATCCGCATAATTTGCCTCATCATTTAAATATGTTAAACCCAAAATTATTGGAGCTTCTTTGTCCGCCAAATAATCAAACTTTTCCTTAACTTTAATGTTTTGACCAAATTTCAAATTACCTAGCAAAAGTAAAAATAGAATTAATTTAACTTTTTTCATATTTTTGATTTAGTAAGTACTTGGTGATTCATTCCAAACATCTCTAACTTTAATAGATTGTAAAATACAATTACAAACTGTATCATATTCTGATTGCCAATGAGCAGCATTTATACACTCCATATTTCCATCTGATTTATAAACACTAACAATCCCTTGAGTATTTTCTCCCTTATTTTCAATTTTCACGAATTTTGTCTCACCATTTTGATTATATTCTTTTATTGACCAACAAAGTCCTGATCCATCATTGCAGTAACAACCTCCTGGTCTTTCACAATATTCCTTTCTTTCCTTAATCATTTCCTTTAACCAATCAGGAATATCTCTTGGGTAGTCTTTTTTACAAGAGTTTATTCCCATAAGTGTTAATAGCACTGCAGTGAATAGTAAAATTAATTTTGCTTTCATTTTAAAGAGTTTTTAAGTGCTTCTATTTCGGCTTGTTGTTGTAATAAATACAAGGTCAATTCTTCAATTTTTTCTACTAAAATTCGGTTCAATTCGGCTAAATTAACTCCATTTTCCGCTACTTCTTGTGCAGAAGGCATGTGAGGCAATTTACCGTTTTCAATTATATAAGTTCGTAATGAATCGAGTGGCATTAATTCATAATTAGGTTTGAATACATAATCAGGAAATTCTTCTTTTAATCGCGCATTGTATTCTTGGGCATATACTACACCATTTCCGTACACTCTAAACACATCATAAGCACCATCATTGACAACTATAGCCTTTCTAGTTACATTAGTCATATTAACTTGAACACCTACACCTGTTCCGTTTGCGTTAGTTGCAGTATAATTAACAACCAAACCGTTACTATTGGTTTGTTTTTGTTCTATAATTAATCGTGTAGAGGTAGTTGAGGCTACCCCAACTCCCAAATTTCCCGTAAAACGTCCACTACCCAGTACATGTAATTGTTCAACTGGCGCTGCAATACCAATACCAACTTTTGCTGGACAGGTTTCACCAGTATAAAGTATTCCGGGAGTACTTTTCCATATTGGGTGAGTTAGTGAAACTCCATTATCGTCTAATTTACAATCTTTTCCATAAGCCTCTGCAATAACTAACGCTTTTAGCTCACCAAACGAATAATCTTTCACCAATCCATTAGGTCTAACAATTAATATTTTATCGTCCGTTTGTGTGCTATCTGCCAAATTAAACAATCGTAAATTTCCCTGAACTTTAGTTGTACCTTCAACAGTAAAATTACTTTTAGCTCTAGCATTATCAACCATTACAGTGTTTCCAATAATGCGAACATCTTGGTCAACACGTAATTTTTTTTCTATTGTCACACTATCTTTTATAATTACAGGTAGTTCAAACTTTGCTGTATCGCGCACTGTAACCGCTCCAAGTTTTGTTTCACCATTTACTTCTAATGCCGCAGAGGGTGTGGCTGTACCAATACCTACATTACCAGTAGTTGGCAACGTATTTTGAGCATAAAAAAGTGAACCGGTTATCATCATTGTATTAACAAGTGTAAAAGCCAAAAATTGTTTTCTCATAACCTAATGGGTTGTTTAAAATTTTTGACTAAACTAAACTTTCTTAATCACCAAATAATTAGACGATTATGTGACAAAAAGTTTTTAACTTAAATTAGGACTAACATGCTATTTCTTGAAACGGGAGTAGGGTAATGGGAAGTAAATTAAGGAATTTAAAATTGATTTGTAAAAATGAAAATGTAAGATTCAACCTAATGATTCTTTCCTATACGTTAATTTGCGATGTGCTGAATTGTTTGAAAATTCCTTGAACATCTATGTAGGAGGAGGTATTACCTCATCATCTATAGCTGAAAAAGAATGGGATGAGACCGAGAACAAATCTCAAACGCTATTGAAACTTCTTTGATTTTACCCGTGAATAGTTTGACTTTTACCGTATTTTTGAATGACTTCATTTTCATACTCCAACCATTCTTTCCATCGTTTTTCTACATCAACACCAACAGCATATTTACGAGCAAAGTTTAAAAATGTGGTATAGTGACCTGCTTCGCTAATCATTAACTCTCGATAAAACTCTGCCAATTCTTCATCTTTTACGTGTTCTGAAAGTGTTTTGAAACGTTCGCAACTTCTTGCTTCTATTAAAGCAGCAAACAGTAATCGTTCACATAAGGATTGATACCTACTTCCGTCCTTTTTCATAAACTTAAATAAGTCATTTACATAGTCATCTTTCTCCTCACGAATGAGTTTAAGGCCTCTTTTCTTGATTAGTTTGACCACTCTATCAAAATGGTCTAGCTCTTCTTTAGCAATAACTATCATTTCATCAACCAAATCCTCTAAGTCAGAATTATAGGTTATGATAGCAATTGCATTTGAAGCCGCTTTTTTTTCGCACCAAGCATGGTCAGATAACACTGCAGAAAAATCATGTGCTTCAATTAAATCAACCCATCTTGGGTCTGTTGTCATTTTAAGACCTAGCATAATAAAAAATATTTCTTAAATCAAAGTTAAACAAAAAAAGGTGTCCACTTAATTAAGTGAACACCTTTTGAATTTAAAATAAAACTTTTAAAAGATTAGTGAGCAGCAGGAGCTTCAGTTGTTGCAGCAGTTGCAGCAGCAGCTGGTCTGTTTAAAGTTAAGTTAATTTCGATAGAAGCTTCTGGAGTAGCAGAAGTAGCTTTCTCAGCTTCTGGTAAAGCAGCACCAGCAACTAAATATTGAACTCCAAAATCTAAGAAGTTAACTAATAAAGTACCAGTTACTGTCATTACATCACCAGCGTAACTTACTGTTACAGGAACTTCGATAGATTTAGTAACACCTAAAACTGTTAAATCACCAGTTACACCAGTTGCAGTAGCACCAGTAATGTTGAAAGTAGCAGTAGCAATTGAATCAACTGCGAAGAAATCAGCAGCTTTCAAGTGACCTTCTAATTTTGTTGACATTTCATCTTCACCATCTTTATCAATAGAAGCCATATCAAAAGTAAATGTTCCTGTGATAGCAGAATCTAAAACTACAGCAGCACCAGTTACCATGATTTTTCCTGTGTGAACGTAAGTAGAATCATTGTTGTGTTTTGCTTTCCAAACGATTGAAGAACCTTCAGCTAACGTGTAAGTACCATCGATAGTAGGAGCAACAACTGAATCAGTTTTAGCTTCAGTTCCTTCAGTAGTAGCACCACCACAGCTAACCATTGACAATGACGCAACGGCCATAATTGAGTAAACGATTTTTTTCATTTTTCTTTTTGTTTTTAAATTTGTTTTGTTAAGGTTTAAAATTTGTAGAGCGCGAAAGTATAAAACAGTTTGACACAACGGATTTATTTTACAAGGAAAATATTTTTTTTTATAAATTTTTAACGAATTACAAATCATCAAGGTAACTTTACACACTCAAAAGAAATTAAAACCCTTACGTAATATGTTTACAGGAATAATTGAAAAAATTGGTAAAGTTGTTTCATTAGATAACGAAAATACAAATCTTCACATTACTGTAAAATCCGATTTTACATCCGAATTGAAAGTTGATCAAAGTGTGGCTCACAACGGTGTATGCCTTACGGTTGTAGGAATTGATTTGAATAACAACACTTACACGGTTACTGCCATTAAAGAAACTCTGGAAAGAACAAATTTATCATTCTTAAAAAATGATGATGAAATTAATTTAGAACGTTGCACTCAGATTGGCGCCCGACTAGACGGCCACATTGTGCAAGGACATGTAGATACCATTGGTAAAGTTCTTTCTATAGAGAATGTAAATGGTAGTTGGAATTATTCTTTTGAACACAATACCTCTGAGCACATTACTGTAGCTAAAGGCTCAATAACCATTAATGGTGTAAGTTTAACCGTTGTGAACAGCGGAGAAAACACCTTTAGTGTTTCTATTATTCCCTACACTTACGAGCATACCAATTTCAAAAATCTTAAAGTGGGCAGTGTTGTAAATTTAGAGTTTGATATCATTGGAAAGTATGTAAGTAAATTAATGAATAGAAAATAGCCTCGAGTAGATTATAAAATCAAGCTCGTTTAATATTCCCCTTTTTGATTGAATAGATTGAAATTTGTCAGATTATTTGTTTTTTCCTATTTTTCTAAAATCTTAAATTCCACCCGTCTGTTAAGGGCCTTTCCATCTTCTGTAGCATTATCAGCTACAGGTTTAGTTTTTCCATACCCTACAACTTGAATGCGACTGGGGTCAATTCCCTTACTTACTAAATAGGTTTGAACGCTTTTTGCTCTATTTTCAGAAAGTAATTGATTGCTTTGAGTTTCCCCAACTCCATCCGTGTGCCCTGCGATTTCAATTTTCAAATTACTTTTTTCTTTCAAAAAAATGACTAATCGATCAAGCTCTGAATAGGAATCTTTTAACAACTCGTATTTCGCAGATTCAAAAAATAAATTATTTAATCGAATAATTTGACCAACAGTAACTTTAGCCAAATTAAGGTTTTTTTGTACTTCTTGGTATGTTTTGAGTTGCGATAAATCTATAAATTCTGAAATGGCGTAATACCCTTCTTTTTCTGCAATGATTTCATATTTATCTCCCGGTTGTAATACTAAACTGTATTTACCTGTTTCGGGGTTGGTTGATACCGTTTTGGAATAACTCTTTGATAAACTTGAAAAAGTAACCGTGGTGCTTATGGGCAATTTGGTATCCATATCGGTAATGGTGCCTGTAACTAACAAAACAGGGTTAGGCATGAGCTCCGTTGGTAGTTTTATCCAAAATATTCCGGTTTTAGTTCTTCCAGATGAAGATGAAACCAACCCCAAATTGCCGCTAGCGCTTGTGCTAAAATATCCGTCCCATTTAACAGTGTTGATTGCCGATCCTAAATTGGTGGGTGTTGACCATTTTGTCCAACTGTCATCCAATCTCTTAGACATATATATATCGTTACTTCCATAACCAGGTAGTCCTTTACTCGAAAAATACAAAGTAATGTTGTCAGGAGCCAAAAAGGCATAACTTTCGGTACTTGCTGAATTAATAGAAAAACCAAGATTTAGGGGTTCTGAATAATTACCATCAGGTTTCAAAAAAGAAACAAAAACATCTAAATCACCATACCCTTTACCATTGTCAATACATTGTAGTAAATAACGTTCGTCATAGGACAAGAAGTTGGATTTATATTCATTTATATTCATAAAGTTGTCAATAAAGCTATAACTAGGTGCACTCCATTCACCACTTGAAAGTTTTACGAATTTTGAAATACCTGCTTCGGTGTGTTGGTTATTTTTGATGGCATTTTTAGTAAACAAAACGCTTCCATCTGTGTTTGAACTTATTACACTTTTACTAAAAGTAGAGGAGTTTATTGGAACTGTCATCATTTCAGCGGAATTCCAAGTTGAAGCATTCAAGCGTTTTGAGTGGTATACTTTATCTTTCTCTTCTTTTCTTACAAAATAAATGTTTTTTTCGTCTGCGCTTATCAAAGGACCTACTTGAGCCACTTCATCGTTGTTTAATTCTTTTCCAAACACATTTAGTTTTTGAGATTCGGTAGATTTTGGCAACAAAACTGTTCGCAACTCAGGTTTTACAGAGAAATGTATGGCATGTATGGCATATCGTTTTGCACTTTTACTATTCAGTATAGAAATAAATCCAAGTTTTTTTCCCCCATCAATTTGAGTAGTGAAGCATTTCTTATCGTTGATATAAAAATCGAGCAATGCCTGATTAATTCTCATCTCTAACTTATTTTTCATACCAATTCCTTTTTGCAAGTTAGGGTTATCCATCCAAGGCGTAAGATCTAACTCTTTGGAACTGTAGTTTTTTGCTTGAGTCAATTTCATCCTACCTTTTTCTGTATACAATACCGTTACGTGTTCTCCACCTTCAAAAAACAGTTCATAACCAATATTGCCCGTTTCGGTAGTTTCTTCAATTGAAAATTCAATGCTTACATTAAAACTTGACTGTGAAACGTGAAAGGGCAACGCTACATTGTAGGCCCCTATTGGATTCACAACAATTTTCTTTTTTTCCTTGTCCACTTTTAAGTAGGGTGTTTCAATTATCGTAAATCCAGCTGTAGAGGCAGGGATGTAGCTGTGTTGCGCATCAATTTGCTTGATAAATAGGAGAAAGAATATGAAAACTGTTGCTAACCTTGTGTACATTACATATGTTTTTAATGAATTGAAGTAATAACGTACCAAAAGTAAAAAGATATTCAGGTTGAGAAAAAGAATTGAATATAATTCTTGTTTTATTTTTTAGACATTCAAAATCGTTTAATTAATTTTACAATCCATTATGAGACAAATCAAAGCATATCCAGAAAAGACGATAGATTTAATATTTTTTGTTTTATTGGCAATTGTACTATTCTGTTATTTTTTTAATGTTGGGATTACTTCTTTAATATTGATGCTCATTAGTCTTCCATATATAATTTTTACATTTTCTGCTTTAGTTGATACTCTATTTCGTGCAAATTCTTCAATTGGATTTAAATTAATCATTTCCCTAAATAGATTTTTCACGATTACAATTGTTATCGGTATTTTGATACGCTTATTATTCTGGTCTGCAACAAATTACATTTTTATTGCAGGATCATTGATTGGTTTTGCAATATTTATCGTTTACTCTATAAATAAAAGTAAATTTGTTAAGATTGAAAAAACTACTTTAGATTATACAATAAAGAAATGTTGTACATTAATAATTATTTCAATGATAGGTTTGTTCTTTAATTCTAAGCTTTTATTAAATTATAAACATTCAGAAGATCCAGAAATGGCTCGTTTGAGGTATGAAAATTTAATTGATCCAAAAAATGAAGAAAAGAAAAAGGCTCTTGAAGATTATTGTGATATGCAGGGAATCGAATAACTTCTACCTTTATAAAAATAAAGCGAACTCTATTTTAATCGACAATAAAACGTATTTAAGCGAAAAAAAAGAGGATTAAATCGTTAAAAAAAGGAATTTAAGCAAATTCGCGATTACGTTAATTGCAAATTTTATTTTTTCTAATTATTCATGTTTAAGTTTAAACAAAATAAAATTGCATAAAAAATGCAAAATATAGAATTATAAATCATATATTCATTTTAACTCAAAATTAACATTTAATAACTTGGAACATATTAGAATTATCATCTATCTTTGCAGCACGAAATAACAACAAATTATTCGTCACCCTAAAACAAAAATAAAATGAAAACTTTTCCAATAGCACTTCAGCAAGAAATACTCGATCTTTTAGAGAGTGAAAAATCTGCAGATTTGATTAAGTCTTCTAAAATGAAACAGGGTAGAATCATCGTTTCTTTGAAAAAGAAATATGATTTCAAAGAGAAATCACTAGGCATGAACTAGTAAACATATTGAGCGCGCTTTTTTAAGACCTTAGATGGTTTTATTGAGTTGTTTCATTGGTTAGAAAGGTCGTTAGGTTTCACCAACGACCTTTTGTCCTTTCTATACGTTTCAAGTCAAAAAAAATCCTCTTATGTTTTGACACAAGAGGATTAATAATCAGTCCGTTTAAACGATTTCGATTATATTTGAATGTCTACAATTCGCCTAACAGGAATTGAAACACCTTTTTTAAGGACAATGAATTCATCTCCCGCTGCCCAAACCGTAGTACGAACTTCTTTCAAACCCTCGGAATCATGAAACACAATTTTTATTTTTGAATGATGAATATTTCCTAGAACCATAGCGTCTCTTAATTTTTTATTTAAAATAGAACGCTCATCTTTTGTTCTATGAATGCTTTCTGGTGGAAATGACAAACTGGAAATTTCTTCTTTGTCAATTAATTTGGTGATTGTAGTAGCTTCCATAATTGTTATTTCTTTGTTTAGTGGTGTGTAGAATAAAAGTTAGTTTACCCTTCACTGTATGAAAGGTGAACATGCTACGTAAACTAGACTTATCGAGTTACAATTTTCAGAATATTTTTAGTCTTTTTGTCAATTTTAAACTTTTCCGAAATTCTATACCCAACAACCCAAACTAATTCACTTCCTGAAATCAAGACAGTTACAGCATCTTTTTCCCATTTTGAAAGTTTAAGGTCAGTTAAAAAGTCACTAACCTTTTTTGTTCCTCTCATTCCAAAAGGAATAAAACAATCCCCTTCTTGCCAAGTGCGAATAACTAAAGGCCACCTCAATTTATCAAAATCAAGAAACGCAGCATTTCGGGCCCATTCTTCAGTGTTCACCTCATCAATCAAACTCATTGATAACAATCCTGCATTTTCCAAATTATCATCGTCTAGCCTCTCTAATTCACAATAAATTTTTTGACTATTTAATAAACGATTTTCTGATATAATCAATGCTTCTCTATTTCTAAGGATTGCATGAGTTTTGCCTTCAAAAACTTTTCCTGAATGAATAGATTTTTTGAGTTCATTCAACATTGAACTTGGAAAATCAAACTGTTCTATGCAATGCAGCAATACTCTAGGATGTAATTTTGACCAATTATAAATATGATAACTGCCCCCTACTTTTTGGATGGCTGCATCGGCATCGGCATCCAATTTTGACTTAAAATAATCAACATCTATCTGCAAATTACTGAGGGTAAGATCCATCTTTGTTTCAAATGAAGGTTCAATTTCAATTAACTTAGGAATAACATGTATTCTAAGCGCATTTCTAAGATAATCATCCTTCAAATTAGAGGAGTCCACTCTATATGATATCTGATGTAAGTTAGCGAAATCTTCTAATTCTTGCTTAGTTATATGCATTAAAGGTCTGAACACTTTCCTAGTTCGATCAATCAACTCAATTCCCTTAAGACCTCTAACACCGCCTCCTCGCATGGCATTAATAAAAAAAGTCTCAATACCATCACCTAAATGATGCGCGGTAACTAAATAATTAAGTTTTTGCTGATTCAATAATTCATAAAACCATTTGTATCTAATAATGCGTGCACCTTCTTGAATGCCTACTTTATTCATTTCGCAAAAAAGTAGAGTTTCTGCTTTATATTGATGAAAAGGAATAGTGTTTTGTAAACAAATTTGTCTTACTAATTCTTCGTCTTTATCAGATTCCTCTCCTCTCAGCTGAAAGTTCACATGCGCTACTTGAAATGATAGGTTTGCTTGTAAAAACAAATGAAGCATAACCATGGAATCAACACCACCACTCACAGCCAACAAAAAATGTTGCGTTTCTTTGGATTCAATGGAATTCAAACTTTGCTGAAAATTTTTCCAAACTTTATCTGCACCTTTTGTTTTCATCATTTATTATGATATAGGTAATTCATTTGAAAATAATGTTCGTGCTAACTTTGCCTTCAATAACGTTTCATCAAATTCTTTTTCAGGATTAGATGCATTGGTAATGGCACTTCCTACCGAATAGGTTAAATTTCTATTTGAACTGTTATACAAGAAAGTTCGAATAATAACATTAAAATCAGCATCTCCAGAGGGAGAAATGTAACCCAAACTCCCCGAATAAACGCCTCTTTTGGTAGCCTCTAATTCATCAATTATCTCCATAGACCTAATTTTTGGCACACCCGTCATGGAGCCCATAGGAAAAAGAGCTTTAAAAACGGAAACCAAATCACAATCCTCTATCATTTCACAAGAAACCGTACTAATCATTTGGTGTAAGGTATCAAAAGTATAAATTTCGCAAAGTTCTTCTACTTTCACAGTTCCTTTTTTGGCAATTTTTGATAAATCATTCCTAACCAAATCAACAATCATAATATTCTCTCTACGTTCCTTCGGGTCTTGCTGCAATTTCAATTTGAGTTCCTCGTCTTCTTCTAAATCTTTTCCTCTTTTAATAGTCCCTTTAATCGGTTGAGAGGTAATTTTATTCCCTTCTTTTTTAAAAAATCGTTCAGGGCTAGAACTTAATATAAAGTGTTCTTTTAATTTTACAAAAGCTGAAAATGAAGCTCTAGATTGACTATTGAATTTTACATACAACTCCCAAGGATTTATAGCTAAATCTGAAATTGAAAAATCATAACAAAAATTCAATTCATAAATATCCCCCAATTGAATGTGCTGCTGAACACGTTCTATTTGATTTATATAAACCTCTTTGGTTATATTCGATATTAACTGACCCGAAATTGTAGTATTTTCAAATTGTTCTGCTTCTCTAAGCATTTCATTAAATAATTCCAAATGACTCAGATTACCAGAAATTAAATGAGGATTTGCAGCATCGGATGGCACATGAATAACGGTTTCAGGAACCACAAATTGAAGAACAGGAAAATTAAGATTCGAAGGATTATTAGATGAAGAATCCTCAATGTCATTTTTTAAATCATAACTCAAATAACCAAAAACATATTCACCTTTATGCAACTTAAGAAATGTTCTTAACTGCTCAAAAGCACCTTTTGGCTCGTCTAAAATTAATGAAAATTTGCATCCAACAGCCACTAAACCATCCGAATGATAGTTACCGTTTAACCATATAAAATGGTCAATACTATTTAAATAATCTATTTTTTTTTGTTTCACGATAAAATTTTCATCACATTTGCAAAGTAATTACATTTTAACGTATTTATCATATTTTATTTAGGATTAAAAAAATGAAAACAAACATCACGTCATTCATCATAGGAGGCTTATTCTTTTTGAGCAGTTTAATTTTTTTCTCAGCAAAAGTTTCAACTGCAAAATCAAAAGTTGGCAACATAAATACACAAGAATTGTGGGCGTTGATGCCAGAAAAAAAGGTTGCGGATGAAAAATTAGTCGCCATTGAGCAAGAATTGGTAGCTTTTATAAAAAGCGAGCAAGAGACTTTTAACAAAGGTGTTGCAGCCTACCAAAGAGACAGTTCAAAAATGTCGGACATGGTAAAAACTCAAACGTACAATAAATTAGTTCAACAACAAGAAGTTATTAATTCACTTCCTGAACAAGCCAACAAAGAAATAGTAAAAAAACAACAAGAATTGTATGATCCAATATTAAAAAAAATGCAAGCAGCTATTGATGCTGTGGCAGCAAAAAATGGATTTGATTACATTATTGATGTGAGTTTTGGAAATGTGGTTTACACAAAAAACACTGAAGACAATATTTTACCCTTGGTAAAAACAGAATTGGGTCTATAGAATTTGCTCAAATTCAAAGTTATTTTGATTGAATAAAAATTATACAATCTAAAATTTATATTTGTCTGCTGAATAAAAAATTGTTTGTACATTTACATTAACCAATGTATTTTAGAACACTCAATTAAATTTTTTATGACTTTTTTTACAAATTATTTTACCGCTATTGCAGTTAATGGTATGTTACTTTTGACGGCAAGTACTTCTTTATTTGCTCAAGAAAATGTATTGTTGCCCACTCAAAAAGAAACGGGAACACCTGCCAAACAAAAATATTCTAGAGCTCGAATTTATTATGATACTCCTCAGCAGTTTGTTGCATTAGCTAATCAAGGTATTCCCGTTGATCACGGTACCCATAAGAAAAATTATTACTTCGAGTC
Organism: uncultured Flavobacteriales bacterium; assembly: GCA_964419055.1. Lineage (GTDB taxonomy): Bacteria > Bacteroidota > Bacteroidia > Flavobacteriales_D > Parvicellaceae > CAYQNU01. Next base: position 80,351 of record CAYQNU010000017.1, read on the forward strand.
TGATTTTTCAAGCAACGAAATTGGAATTGCACGAATGATGGGTTTCAATGTTGAAATTATAATCGATGATGTCTCAAGTTATTATAAAGAACGTAATTTATTAAAACCAGAAAGCAAACCCGCGTCAAATGACAGCGCAGAATCCGTTGGTAATTTAAAAAATGCTTCATGTGGAAATACCAGCTTAACTCCTTATGATACTCCAACCAATTGGGAATTAGGTTCAATGGGAGGTTTTTACACCTATTCTGAAATGTTGGCCGAATTGGATCAAATGGCAGCTTTATATCCTAATTTAATTACGACTAAAGCACCAATTTCTACTTTTTTGACCACGGAAGGAAGACCTATTTATTTTGTAAAAATTTCTGATAATCCAGCAACCGATGAAGCTGAACCAGAAGTGCTGTACGATGCCATACATCATGCTCGCGAACCGGTTTCTATGCAACAATTGATTTTTTATATGTGGTATTTGTTAGAGAATTATGCTACAGATACAGAAGTACAAAACATTGTCAATAATTGTGAATTGTATTTTATACCTGTTTTGAATCCTGATGGCTATGTTTATAATGAAACAACCGACCCATCGGGTGGAGGAATGTGGAGAAAAAACAGAAGAAATAACGGTGGGGGTAATTATGGCGTAGATAATAATAGAAACTACAGCTACGCTTGGAATACAACAGGCGTATCTTCAAATCCTGGAAATGACACTTATCCAGGCACTGCGGCTTTTAGTGAGGTTGAAAACCAAGCAATGAAGTGGTTTTGTGAAAATCATAATTTTAAAATTGCCTTAAATAATCACTCTTACGACAACTCTTTATTATATCCTTTTGGACACGCTACAGGTTTGCTTACACCTGACAACGCCTATATTGAGGCAGCAACAGCCATTAAAGTAGCTAATAATTCTCTTGGAATGGTGAATAAACTGAGTTCAGCTTTGTATCCTGCATCTGGTGACAGTGACGATTGGATGTATGATGGCGATTTAGCCACTAAACCTAAAATATTTGCTTACACTCCCGAAATCGGAAATGACTCACACGGTTTTTGGCCAGCCGTAAACGATATTGAAACGGTATGCGAAAGTATGGTATACACCAACTTAACCACCGCTAAATTAGTATTGAATTATGCCACCGTTGAAGATGAAAGTCCGCTTTTTATAAACCACCCAACCGGTCATTTTAAATATACGGTTCAACGTTTAGGTTTGGATTTACCCGGTAATTTCACCGTTTCTATTAATCCTTTGTCAAGTAACATAGTATCAGTTGGTGCTCCAAAAAGTCACTTAGGTATGGCTATTATGGAAGCGGATTTAGATTCAATTAGTTTTACACTTGATCCTACTATCACTTATGGCGATATAATTTCTTATGAGATCATCGTTAATAATGGAATGTATGATGAAAAAGTGAATGTTTCTAAAACGTATGGGAGTGCTACAGTTATCGTATCAAATAATGCCAACAGCATGAGCGGTTGGACTGGTACAAGTACTTGGAACATAACAACAACCGATTATTTCTCTACTCCGAGTGCTTTTACAGATTCACCTTCTGGAAATTATTCAAGTAATGCCAATAATACAATGACCATGAATGCTACCGTTGATTTAACCAATGCAGTGGCTGCATCTGTTACATTTATGGCGAAGTGGGAAATTGAAGACAATTATGATTACGTTCAATTTCAAGTATCGACTAATGGCGGAACCAATTGGATTTCGCAATGCGGAAACTATACAAATTTGGGTTCTAGTAATCAGTCTGCTGGAAATCCCTTGTATGATGGAACTCAATTAACTTGGGTAAAAGAAGAAATTGATTTAAGTGATTATTTAGGTCAACAAGTGAAATTCAGATTCAGATTACGTTCTGATTTTGGCGAGCAGCAAGATGGTTTTTACTTTGATGACTTTACTGTAAATGCTGTTTATTCAAATACGGGAATTGATGAATTGTCTGAAAACACAATGACCCTTTATCAAAATATGCCAAATCCTTCTACAGGTGATATGATGATTCAATATTTATTACCAAGTAGTATTAAAAAAGCTAAATTGGTGATCTATAATGAAATGGGGCAACTGGTTTACGCTACGGAAATCAACAATACCGATCGTCAAGCTAATTTGTCTCTTACTAATCTTTCTTCTGGGGTGTATTACTATCAATTGCAATCGAACGATCAACGTTCGGAAACCAAAATGATGGTAATTACAAAATAGAAAATGCTGAGAAAAACGGCATTTGTTAAGCGGATTTCCCTTCTTATTCTAGGAGTGTCGGGCTCACTTTTGATGTACTCATGTGAGATAAACAGCTATGATGCTCCCGATGAAAGCACAGTAGTGGCTATTCAGCCTTTTATAGGGTTTTCGTTGGAATATGCGGATACCGTAAAGCATACAGTTATGGAAATGTATGGTGTGCAAGCTCAAGTATTAGACCCAATTGACATACCTCAAACAGCCTTTGTGAACATTAAATCTCCGCGATATAGGGCAGATACATTGATCCATTTTTTAAAAAATGATATATTATTTGCTAAACATGACCACGTTATTGGATTGATTTCAAAAGATATTTCAACCACTAAGTACAGTGATTTTAAGAATAAAATTATAAAAGAACCTGTTAGTAAGTATACCGATTGGGGAATTTTTGGTTTAGGCTTCATGCCCGGTAAAAGCTGCATCGTTTCAAGTTATCGCTTAGAAATGGATGTGACTAAAGAACAGTTTGTAGCCCGTTTAAAAAAAGTGAGTTGCCACGAATTGGGTCATAATTTTGGTTTGCCCCATTGTCCAAATAAAACATGTATTATGCAAGATGCTGCTGAAACCATCAAAACCATTGATAACGTTTCGCTTCACCTGTGTGATGAGTGTAAAGCAAAAATTGGAATACCGAAGGGTTCTGAATAATAAAGCAACCCGTTTCTTTATGAATTCGACATTTGAGTTCTGGTTCAAATCGCCTAAAATAAGTATCCAATTCATTTTCTCCTCTTCATTTTCCTAGATGATAACATATCCGTATTATCTTTGTGAGTTGATAATTCATAAATTCAAAAATGAAATTTACCTTACTTCAAACAGATACACATAGCAAAGCACGGGCAGGAGTTATTGAAACCGACCATGGCACTATAGAAACACCTATATTTATGCCCGTAGGTACAGCTGGCACGGTTAAGGGTGTTCATCAACACGAGTTAAAAGAAGATATTCAAGCTCAAATAATTTTAGGGAATACCTATCATTTATTTATGCGACCTGGTTTGGATGTTATTGAAAAAGCAGGTGGTTTGCACAAATTTAATGGATGGGACCAACCCATACTTACCGATTCAGGTGGGTATCAAGTGTATTCCCTTGCCGGAACTCGTAAAATAAAAGAAGAAGGTGTAACATTCCAATCTCATATTGATGGCTCTAGACATATGTTCTCACCTGAAGGAGTTATGGATATTCAACGTACAATTGGCGCTGATATCATCATGGCCTTTGATGAATGTACACCTTATCCTTGTGAATATGGTTATGCCAAACGATCTATGCACATGACCCATAGATGGCTTAAAAGATGCTGTGAGCGTTTTGATCAAACCGAAGGCAAGTATGGCTATAGTCAAACCCTTTTTCCCATAGTTCAAGGAAGCGTTTACAAGGATTTAAGAAAAGAATCTGCCGAGAAAATAGCCTCTTTTGAACGTGAAGGAAATGCCATAGGCGGGTTATCTGTGGGTGAGCCACACGAAGATTTATATGAAATGACCAACTTAGTTACGGATATTCTTCCAAAAGACAAACCACGTTACCTTATGGGAGTGGGAACTCCCGAAAATATTATTGAAGCCATCGGTCTAGGCATTGACATGTTTGACTGCGTAATGCCCACTCGAAATGCACGCAACGGTATGTTGTTTACCAGTGAAGGATTTATTAATATTCGCAATAAAAAATGGGAGTCGTGTTTTGAACCACTCGATCCAAATGGCACCAGTTATGTAGATAGTTTTTACAGCAAAGCTTATGTTCGACATTTAACCGTTTCTAAGGAACTGTTAGCTGCACAAATTTGTAGTATACACAATTTAGCTTTTTATTTGTGGTTAGTTAAGGAAGCTCGAAAACACATTCTTGCAGGAGATTTTACGGCTTGGAAAAATGCCATGGTACCCAAATTAACTACTCGATTGTAGGTTTAATACTATTGAAAAAGCTCGATTTATATATCGCAAAAAAATTCTTAGGCACCTTCATCTTTATGATATTGGTGGTAATGAGTATTGCAATTGTTATTGACATAAGCGAACGCTTAAGAGAGTTCACTAAACCCGAATCAGAGCTTACGGCATTTCAAATTGCAACGGAATACTATCCTTATTTTTTCATTCATTACGTCAATCTTTTTAGCTCATTAATTATCTTTTTGGCCGTACTTTTTTTTACCAGTGTTATGGCTACTCGAAGTGAAATTATAGCCATTTTGAGTAATGGAGTTAGTTTTAATCGTTTTGCTCGGCCATTTTTGGTGGTGAGTACCTTGTTACTTTTGATTGCATTGGTTTCTAATCATTATTTAGTGCCTCACGCTAACAAAAAACGTATTGATTTTGAAAATAGATATATTTGGACTTCTGCGCTAATATCCAATACCAATTTAGAAATAAATGACTCCACTATTGTTCATTTTAACTCCTATACTCCGAGCAATCAAACCGTAAATCGTTTTTGGATAGAAACCTGGAAATATGACGAAAAAGGACTCTATTCAATGGTCAAAGATATTCAAGTAGCCACAGCAATTGGTGACACCGTTTCCAACCAATGGACATTACAAAATGTTTTTATGCGCACTATTGACGACTCTGTAGAGACTGTACAACAAATTGCATTAATCGATACTATTCTGCCCTTTAATATTAAAGAATTAGGTGTAATTAATAATTCATTGGAAGCGATGACCACAGGTGAGTTGATGAAATATCGAGATAAACAAAAAGCCAGAGGCGCCACCAATGTAACTCAAATTGAAATCATATTATATGAACGAACTGCTCTTCCATTTGCTACCTATATTCTCACTTTGATAGCCTTGGCTGTAGCCTCCCGCAAAAGTAGAGAAGGTGTTGGTAAAAGTTTAGCCATCGGACTCATTATTAGTTTTGTGTACATATTCACTATGAAAATGACATCAGTGGCTGCCACCAATGTTGGCTTAGCCCCCTATTTAGCGGTTTGGGTGCCGAATGCTCTATTTTTACTAATTGCATTAATGCTGTACTTTAGTAGGGTTAGGAATGAAGAGCCAGTTAATCCATTTATGGAAATTATAAAACGATTTTTACCTAAGAAAAATTAACAAGGATGGAAAGCGTTCAACCTTCTATTTCGGTAGTTATTCCCAATTATAATGGGAAAAAGCTCTTAGAAAAAAATCTACCTCATGTTTATACAGCACTTCAAAGTTCTCGCATAACCGACTTTGAAATCATCATCAGTGACGATGCATCTAAAGATGACTCGGTGGAATTTATTAAAACCAGATACCCTTCCATTATACTTATTGAAAGCATTGCAAACGTTGGTTTTGGTGGCAATTGCAACCGAGCCATTCTGAAAACAACGAAAGAGATGGTGTTTTTGCTCAATTCTGATGTGCAACTCACCGATGGTTATTTTATTCACTTGACAGACTATTTCAACAACGCCAACTGTTTTGGAGTAATGGGATCTATTTGGGATGAATCCTTAACTCATTTGCAAGACGCAGCAAAATACCCTTCCTATTCGTTTGCTAAAATAAATGGTGCAACTAATTTTAAATATGAAAATAAAGAAGCCAGTAGTTTAAGCTTTTTTCTTTCTGGAGCTAATGCCTTAATTAATAGAGAAAAATTACTGCAATTAAACGGTTTTGAAGAAGCGTTTAACCCCTATTATTTTGAAGATTTGGATCTAGGTATTCGAGCGTGGAAACACGGTTTTCAATGTTTCTTCGAACCCAAAGCTATGTGCATACACCCTTTATCCTCCACCATCAAACAAGAACCATCGGATAAAGTAAAAACCATCGTTGAACGCAATCGAATACTCATTCATTACTTTCATTTACCGGCAAATGAATGGTTCTTTTATCAACTAAAAGTTATCTTTAAAGCGTATTTCAAGGCATTTTTTGGCAAAAAACAACTCTTAAAAAGTTGGCAAATGTTTACAGTTATGAAACCAAGTTTGAATGAAAAAAGAACAACTTTCCAAAAGTCACCCATTCAACTTAAAGACATTAAAAACACTATTGAAAACAGTTTGAAAGGAGAGAAGATTGGGAAGTTTTAATTAAATCACAACTCCATTAAGATTAAAATCTTTCTAATTATTCGAGTATCAATTTATATTCTGTTTCTTTAATAAATTTTCCTAACGAATCATATTCAATTATCTTGTATTTTTTATTATCAAAATCGTATTCATATTTACTTTCTGAAAAAAAATGTAACACTTTATCGTCCGAATAAAAATATTTCTTTATATTAATATATAAAGAACCCATTTTCGTTACCTTATAGCATTTTCCTTTTATAAAATTTCCTTTTTCATCTTTTGCTTCATAATAAGAAGTTACAAAACTGGCTCCATTTTCATAAACTCTTGTTATTCTTTCTTTTCCATAAAATTTAATAAATTTTTGATCTATAGTTTCACTAAAACTTGAATATATTTTTTCCTTTATATATTTAATGCTTGGATTATTATTCTCATAATTTAAAATCAATACGGTATCTTTTTTTGTATCAAAGAAAGTCCAAGTATCAATTTTATTACCTTCTTTATATTTTCTTCTTTCTGCAACGGAACCATCAATATAATAAAAAGTAAAATCTCCATCCAATCTTGAATTAATCATACTGCCTTTGCAAAGAACAAGTGTATCGTAATAATAAATAGTAAAATCTCCATTTAATGGTAACATAATTTTTTCATTAAATGTTGTATTATTATAACTTTCAAAATCCTTTGAAATATTAACATTATTGAATTTATAACTTAGAGAATTATAATCTGATTTATTCATTTTCCCTAATTTATGTGCAAATACATATTCGGGGTAAGGAGGACCTGTAAAATAAACTTTTTCAATAGTTGGCTTTAACAAAAGTTCCAAATCAAAATGGCTTATGTCATATGAATATATTACTTTTTTAAGGGAACTATAGTTTGCTAATGCCGCAAAAAACGCACTTTCATTTATGTTTGGTTGCCAGAAAGATTCTTTGTAAATTTTAATTTCTTCTATAGATTTAAAAAACTCAAAATTGGAAGTGATTTCTTTTAATGTTAAAATTATATCTTCAGTACAGTTATTTACTTCTGTAGGTCCATTTAAATTCAATATTTTCACTCCCCTAATGTTAAGTAGATCATTAGGAATGCTACACCCAATAGTTAGTTCTTTTAAATTTATCAGTGAATTTAAATCAACAAGAGGTAAATAATATTCATGAAATTGGTAGGATACATCAATATATTCCACTTTACTCAACTCTTCTTTGGACATTATAGATAACTTGTACAATGGATTATCTGTATCTTGTGCAATTGTAATTTGAACAGATAAATTAAATAAAAATAAAAAAATTATATGTTTGATTAATGTGTAACCTCCCCTTTTTTAGGACAGGTTGTAAATATACAAATTTTGAATTTAAT
>CAYQNU010000018.1:0-79105 GCA_964419055.1 uncultured Flavobacteriales bacterium
AACTATTTCCACTGCCTTTGACTTCATCATCTTTTTCCATACCGTTAAAGCCATAACGGTAGTTACGTGAAATACAACTTGTTAAAACGGAATTCAAATCCTAGTATTTATCTTTAGCTCCGATAACACCGTTACCTACATACACTCCATCTTTGTAAACTTCAATGTGGTCTAATAAACCAAATTCATCGTAGATGTAGTGTCTACCATCGTGCAAACGACCATCTTTAAAAGTACCATCCATTAAGATGTTTTTGTTTTTGTCGTATGTTTTACCGTAATTATCTTTTAGACCAGCACCACCATTAAATGTTCCAGCCATTTTGGGGCCTAATTTTTCTTTCTTCGGAGCAGGATCTTTATAGGCAGGGTTTTTCATTTCAAACTCTTTAGCCTCAGAAGGTGCTCCATTTGTGAAATTTTGTTTTTTCTTTACATCACCGTTTTCATAATACCAAGTAGCTTCTCCCGATTCTACTCCGTTAACTGTGTTGAATTCAATTTCCTTTTTTCCATTAGGATAATACATCACCACTTTTCCCTCAGGTTGACCGGCTTCATTAAAGGTTTTTTGAGTTCTTATTTGTCCATTAGGATAATACATTTCATAACCACCTGTAAATTTTCCTGTTTTCCAAGTGCCTTTTTCTTCAATTTGTCCGTTTTCAAAATAGGTATTGAATTTTCCCGATGGTTTACCATTTTTATATTCAATTTCGCTTTTCAACGCACCACTTGGATAGTATTTTTTCCAAAGACCTTCTTTTCGGCTGTTGTTAAACGTACCTTCTTCTACTTTTGCTTCTGGGGCATAACCTTTTTCACTGCTTATTGAGCCCGTAATAACCCAATATCCCGTTTTTTTACCTTCAGCATTGGTAACGTTTTGCCCAAATGAAAACGTTAACGTTGTCATGATTAGGGTCACCAGTAACATTAGTTTTTTTGTAGCGTTCAGCATAATATTCATATTATTTTTTGATAATCGTGTTAGTAAAAACAGTTTTCTCAAGTTTTCAAAATTACACAAAATATCAGACCGAAAATGTTCTTCCTTGACAAATGCATAATTTCCAATGACAAATAAAAGTTATTTTTATTTAATAATCTAAAAAAAAATAACAATTTTGATGAGTCTTTTGGAAAAATGTAAAAAAATGAAAATTGCCACACTTCAAAGTGCTTTATTTTGGGAAAATACAGTGCTTAATCTTCACCATTTTGACCGTTTTTTAATCAACTTGCCCATTGATGTCGATGTAGTAGTGTTACCGGAAATGTTTACTACAGGTTTTTCAATGGATGCGCAGAAAATTGCCAGAGACAATGGAGGTGAAGGTTTGCAATGGATGTTGACCAAAGCGTCTGAGCTGAATGCCGCTATTGTTGGAAGCATTGCTGTAAAAGAAGGGGAATTGTTTTATAACAGATTGTATTGGGTAATGCCCGATGGTGTGGTGCATTCGTATGACAAAAGACATTTGTTTAGAATGGCAAACGAACATCAATCGTATACGCAAGGTACCCAAAAGTTGTTGGTGGAATTTAGAGGTTGGCGTTTTGCACCCTTTGTTTGTTATGATTTGAGATTCCCCGTATGGAGCCGAAATGTTGAAAAATCGGAAGAGGGTGTTGGGTCACCAAGGTACGATTGTGCGATTTATGTTGCCAATTGGCCTGCAGTGAGAAGCAGTGCTTGGCAAACGTTATTGAAAGCTCGAGCAATCGAAAATTTAGCCTATGTGGTTGGCGTAAATAGAGTTGGAGTGGATGGTCATACAATTGAATATGATGGCAAATCAAGTGTGTTTGATTTTAAAGGCAACCAATTGGACAGTCATATCGATAGTGCAGAGGGAATTTCTTTTGTAACACTTAATAAGCAAGAATTGAACGATTTTAGAACCAATTTTCCTGCTTTTTTAGATGCCGACCATTTTACAATTTTAGTTTAAAAGCTAACAGATCAAAGCATACGTCTTGACCGAACAACCAAACAACCAAATAACCGAATAACCGAATAACCGAACAACCTTTCAACCTTTCTTATCTGAGCAAATACATCTTGCCGAATCCTTTCTTAAAGCTGTTTTCATCAGCAGAAGTGGTGCGATGTTCTATATCTTGACCATTGATTTTGGCGGTAACATGATATAAATAAACTCCATTTGCCAATTGATCGCCAAATTCATCTCGGCCATCCCAAGCATAGGTAGTTCTATTATTACCAATATTAATAGGTCCTAATTCCTCTAATTTTATTTCACGCACAACTTTTCCTGTAACCGTCATTATTTGAATCATCATTTGATCGGGCACTTCTCTTCCCGTCAACGTAAACACAAATTGTGTTGAAGTGCTAAAAGGATTTGGGTAATTAAATAAATGAGTAATAGTGCTTGCATTGATTACCTCAAAAGTGATTTCATAATTGTAATCACCCGAGAAGTTATTGCTTTTATCTCTTCCTTGAACAGAAAGGGTGTATAGTCCATCCGTTTGAAAATCGGGATTATATTCAATTTTCACTTGATTTTTGGAATCTACAGCCGGAGAGAATTTTAAAATTTCCTCACCCAAACCGTTTCTAAAATAAACATTTTCAAACGAATTACTTCCTGGTCGTTTCAGTTTCACTTCAAAGTAGGAAGTATCTGTAATGTCATTCATCAATAAAAATGGATTTTCGTCATCAAGCGTAATAAGGATAAAAGGTTCAGGACTCACAATATCTTTGTCGAGTATGTGTATACCATCGAAAGTCACATCTAATATTGGATTCACTTCATCTTCAACAATAGTAAATGACGTTTGTGCTATATTGTTGAAATAAAATTGTTCTAATTGATCTTGTAGTGGAGGTGTAGTATATGGATTGGCGGTTATCCAAAAGTAATTAATACCTTCCATTCCAAAGGTGCTGAATTTAAGGGTGTCGAATAAAATTTCACCGCTTCGTAAGGAGTCTTGTCTTGGATAAGAAACATTAGTGATAGCGCCACCAGCCGAATTAAACCAATAATTCACTTTAAGACTGTCCATGTCAAAAGCACTTACATTCTCAATAGCCATTGCAAATTCAGCTGAGTCTCCTTGTTGAAGGGCATTGGCCATTTTAAAGTAATACCCTTTTTTAGGATTCAAAGCCAATTCTGGAACAGGGTCATAAATCAATTGCCAACGATCTATTTGTGCAGGTGAATAATTGGTGGAATCGTATAACGTAGCTTGGAGCTTTAATGTTGGATAGGCATTAGCATCTATTAAAGAAGTTAAATTTATGATGGAGTCATAATTGGAAAAAGACATATCCATCAAAAAACTTTCGTTACCTGTTGGTGAAATTCCAAAAATGCTCAAAATAGTAGTGTCTTGGCTAGGATTTTCCATAGGGTCTTGTTTCCAATATAATCTATTCCATTGCTGGGCGGGACCAATTTCAACTGTTTTAATGTATCCCGTTTCACATCCTTCCATTATCATCTCTGCATAGAGATTTTGTACAGGTAGGTTAGTGGCATTGGGAACAGGATTGGGAGTTCTAATTTCTTGAACGGAACTCAAATCACCTTTTTTACACATAAAAATAAACCCATCAGCTGGCATACCTGGTGTGAAACCGGTTGCACCAAGATTTTGGAAAGCTGAAAATAAAGACGCTGGCCAAGCACCATATAAAGACGCTGGTGAAGTATAGTTGTTAGGAATATAGGTGTAGGCAACTAAATAATGACCATCGGGTATTTTATTTTGAAGCATAGATGCCAAAGAGTCTAATTGAGTGGCGCTATTATTATGAAAAATAAAAAATTTATGTTCGCGATCTCTACCCATATTATTTAAACCGGGAATTGCACATGGACTGCCATTAAATTGTCCAAAATTGTGATCTAAATTAATAAAAGTACCGTTTGCTACATCACAGTGAGGAGTTCCCCAAGCATCCAAAGTACAAGGATCTACTACACCTACGATGATTGAGGGCCACGACCATCCACCATAATCTTGCGGAGACCCTGAAACAGTCCAATTGGTAGAATTCCATTCGGCAGTGGTGACAAAACTAACGTTAGTATTACATGCTAACTTACCTTGATTGGGTATGAAATCAAATGTTCTGTCGGTTCTATTATGATCAATTCCTTGAAAATAATCTTTTTTGAATTGAAAAAAGTGTGCTTGACCCCAACCCCAATGGTCAGGTATGTATTGGAAGGAACTTTCATACCAGTTTTTAACAGTGCTATCGGGTGAGCAGCGCCAAAAATAGACGGTGCTATCCGTAAAAGACAACGGTTGAGTTTGGTTCGTGTTACTGTTTTTCCAAGCAGAAGGGAGCGCTTCTACAACACCACCTGTGCTGCTGATTAATTGGTGTTTTTTGAAGGGAGAATTAAATAAATCGGTAGTGTCTACCTCAAAAATGTAATTGCGCTGTGGTTCAAAAGGATTAATAGTAGACGATTTTAATGTTATAGTATCCCAAGGAACAATAGCAAATTCATAAGGCCAAATAGGAATCAAACCATTGGAAGAAACATAGGTTGAAAAAGTGATTTGATTATTGTCCGTTTCATCATATTGTTCACTGATGATCGAGAAGGGTAAATCCGTTGAAATGTTAAAAGTATTCAACCCATTGTGAAGTTCGTGTTTAGTAGGGATTTTAAATACAACTGTATCACGGTAATATAATTTGGGTAGGGTTTGAGTAAATATACTGTCAATACCAGATGCGGATGACCGTTCAACTTGTATTTCAAAGGTGCCATTGAAAGCCTTACCAATATTTGTAATGTCTACATATAACTCGATGGTATCTGTTGAAAGGTCAATAACAGCCGGTTCTGTCCAAACTCTATTAATATCAAGCACCAGTTCTGGTTTTAAATGGCTATTAATCTTGAGAGCTGGATCGCCATGCAAAGCCATTCCCGTAAAGTTAGATTCTTGAGCCACTTGCCAATAATTTGGTCCTATTAAACTAAATAGGGTGTCCGTAGTCATTCGCATAGAAGAACCTATGTCGCCACCATAATTTAAATGACCAAAATTGTGATACAGGTAATTGGTATAATTACCAATATGCGTCATAAAACCTAATTTTACTGTAGATATAAATGCAACAGCACCTTTGTCCACTGTTTTTACCATTTGATCGGAATAGGTAATGGTATCAATTCCATGTACATCACCCGTGTAACAACCCAATCCAATAACAACGGGGTATTTCTCAAAGTTATTCCAATTTTGAGGTATATCTATGTTTTGAGCAAAACCTCCCGAACTGGTGGCATGTCCATAAAAGGTCATTAAGGAAACTCCTTCTTCCAAACGAGTTTCCACATCAAAGAAGTCTTGTGAATTGAGTGAAGATGAAAATGGATCTTTAAAAAACGTTTTAACATTCCCACCAAAAAGGGTATCTTCAATGGTTGTTTTATATAAGTCTAAATTATATTGAATAATGAAATCTTCAACCGGATCAGACGATCCTGAAAAATGCATAACATTTTTTTGCCATTCTTTACTTTCCAACGAATAAATGCTGTTGGGGTCTTGCTGTGCTTCATAAACCATTACCTTTTCCAGATAATCCAATACTTGTTGGTTGTGTGTAGCACTTAATCGGCCAGTACCAATACCATAACTTTTACCCGAATTATTCATTCCTTGTGATAGGTGATTGTCTGAACCAGGGTACCCAAAAGTTGGTACTAAATTTTTTGAATATCCAAATACGTTACTACGCGTTCCAAATCCACCGTCAGCAACACTTCCTACTGATTTACCTATCAAGAAAAGATCTTTTGGAGCACTGCTCCATTCATCAAATCCTTTATGTAAAAAGTTTTTTACCGCTGCAGGATGTTGCGCAATTCCACCACCAAACTGATCATATAATTCCACTACATCCAATAACAAAACATCTCTTGCTCCACCGCTAGCACTTTGACGATAGGCGGCATATTGCTGAGCGCTTGGCCATAATTTAGAATGAGTTATGATGATAAATGCTTCATTGGGATTAAGGTTATTTAAGTCCGTAAAATTTCCTGTATTCATAACAGGCTTAATAGCCGGAGCAGGCAAAAAAGTGGTGCCATTAGTCATCAATAACTGAATGCTATCATTGCTCACATTGTTGGGAATAACAACGTCCCAATTAGCACCGTTTGCTACCAAAGGCAATTCTTTCCAACCATCATTAATAATAAATAATTTGGGTGATGTTGAATTAAAATTAGAAATGGTAATTTTTTGTTTTGGGTCAGTAGGATGATTAGCAAGAGCAAAATTAAATGTGGTAGTTGCTTCAAAGTTAAACGTATGCGGGTAAATAACCGTCACTGAATGTCCAAATTGTCGATCAATATAAGGATTAGTTGGCCCTATGTTGTAACTGCTAAAACGAAATGCTGTAGTGGTGGCACCAAAAGTAGCAGGATTCAATTCAAATTGAAACTTCATCATGTCATAACCAGCAAATTGAGTATCTGCTAAAATTACCAATGGCGAGCCATACGAAAACCGCATGCCATGATTATTGGGGTCATTAGGATTGGTAGCATTACTAGAACTAGATCCAAAAGAGGTCACTTTAGCTAACGGTCCTCCTGCCAATGTATATGCTTGACGTGTGTTAATGTTTGCGGTAACATTACTATTTTTGTTATATTGATTTCCATAACCTTCACCTCTTCCGTAGATGGGTGCAGATAAACCTTCATAGATAGGACCTAAATTGTATCCACCTGTCCATTTATGAAAATTTTTAACCCAACAATAGGCTGGAGTAGGATAAGCTGAAGTGTTGATGTCCGTTTCTAATTGAATTCGTTTTCCAGGAGAACCGTTTGTGAAGGAAAAGAAGTAATGAATGGTGTCGTTAACGTAGCTGTAATAATCATCCATCTGGTCGTTGGCAGGATCTAAATATAATGTTGCATCTTTCCAACCATCGTTTCTATAGGCATAAAACTCAATATAATCTCCAGGGTTTAAAAAACCATCTCCACCATCAACTACTTTAATGGATAACTCTTGTTCTTTACCAAAAAGTTGAAATTGTGATGAAGGAATGGTGGTAACATCAATTCCAATACTGCTAAGACCTGCATCAATGGTTGCATAATCCATTTGATACCAGCCCGTTTGATGAATCTTAAACGAAAAATATTTTTGGGAATAGTTAATCCATTCATTCCCGTAGTTTTGAGAGAACAACGAAGCTGGATTTACTTGGAAAAATAAAAAGATTAATAGTAGAAGTTTTTTCATATACTTTAAATTATTCTTTTTTTGCTGGATTTAGATTAAAACGTAAAGAAAAAACGTGACTGTATAATGCTACCGAAGCATCACCTATATCTGTCATAGCATAATCTATGTCAATACCTTTTATTCTTAATCCAATGCCTATATTGGGTTGAATAGATAAGGTGGTGTTTCCGTTTATTTGCGATACGCGTTGCAAATTTCCGATCCCTGATCTAACAAATACCAAATTATTGTAGCCTAATTCCATACCTAAATAAGGATCTATTGAAAAAGGATTTCCCACTACCAATACATTTCTTTTACCATCGGTTGTTACTGCCGAATTGATTTCAGCGAGATAAGAAAATTTCTCCCCAATTTCCCATTTTTTGGCAGCTCCTAAAATAATTCTAGGCATGGTAAGTTCAAGACCGTTTTGAGGTATTTCGTTGCCGGTTTGCGTAAATACTTCTATAGTTCGTTCATTTAAGGTATACGACCAAGCATTAAAAGTAGTGGTGACGTCACGTGTTACGGCTGCAAATTTCCAACCGTTTTTGGTAACATATTTTGCTGCGAAATCAATTCCAAATCCCCAAGATTTTGCAAAATCACCTACTTTACGATGAATTATTTTTGCATTTCCACCAACACTAAATCGATCATTAATTTGACGAGCATATGAAAAAATAAGGCCCAAATCGGCAGCTGAAAAATAACTAATTCGATCATAATTAATATTTCCCTGAGCATCAATTAATTCGGTAGTGTTGGGGATGTTATCTACTCCAAAACGAACCAATGAAAATGCAAAAGCACTTTTATCATCTATTTTTTTTGCAATCGCTCCGTAATCGTATTTGGCTATTCCTGCAAAATATTCAGCATGCATCAAACCAAATTGCAAATCACTTTGGATGCCCAATAAACCAGTAGGGTTCCAATAGCCACCCGTAACATCATCGTTTGAAGCAATAATAGCGTTGGACATAGCTAATGCACGCGCTCCAACACCAATATTGAGAAATTCATTACTGTATTTTGGTGTATTATCATCTTGTGAATAGCTCGTTAAAGCAGTACTTGCCAATAGAGCTAATGAGAGTAGTTTTCGCACAATAAATTGAATTTGTGAGTAAAATTAGTTAAATTTTGAATCCAATGGAAACTTTTTTGAAATAAACTTATTGCGCTTTGTTTTATTGTGATTTGGTGTACTTTTATTTCTAAAAATTTACTTGATAATTGCGTTAATATGTTTATTTTCGCAGCAAAATGAAGAAACACATTCCAAATATCATAACATTGGGCAATCTCTTTTGTGGTTTGATGGCCATACAAATGAGTTTTTCTTGGGATTACCCGACTGCATTATTTTTTGTTTTAGGAGGTTTGTTTCTTGATTTTTTTGATGGTTTCGCTGCTCGATTATTGAAAGTAAGTGGTGAATTGGGAAAACAATTGGACTCACTTGCTGATATGGTAACTTTTGGAGTGGCACCCAGTTTTATAATGTATCGATTTTTAACAGAAATCAATACGTTGGATGGTATAGGTGAATATTTACCGTATTCAGCTTTTTTAATTGCCATTTTATCGGCTGTTCGTCTGGGTAAATTTAATATTTCTACCAATCAAACAGATGAATTTATAGGTTTGCCCACACCTGCAAATGCCTTATTCTTTTCAGCTATACCTATTATTTATTCCAATGGATTTTTTAATGGAGCGTATTTTCTGTACGTTGTTTTAGTTTTGATTTTAGTGATGTCTTTATTGCTCAACTCATCCGTTCGATTAATTGCTCTTAAGTTTAAAACTTTTCGTTGGAAAGAAAACGAATATCGGTACATGCTTTTGGGAAGTATTTTATTGACAATATTAGGGGCCTTGTTGATAAATTCTATTTTCATGGCAATTCCAATAATCATACTTTTGTACATAGTTATTTCGATTATTAAAAATACATTCAAATAAATCAAACATTATGAAATTCAAAGCACACATTGACATCATGCCTTTAGACGCATTGTTAGATCCTCAAGGAAAAGCCGTTACCAATAGCATGTCCAATATTGGATTGCCAGAAATTGAAAATGTAAGAATCGGTAAACACATAACTTTACATATTGAAGCTGCTAGTAAAGATGCTGCAAATGCAAAAGTAGATGAGGCTTGTAAGAAGTTGTTGGCCAATCAAATAATGGAAAGTTACCGTTTTGAATTAGAAGCCATTTAAGTTTTTTTAAAGAAAAATCAGTATTTGCATTCTTTTTCTTGTTCCTTACTTCGTTTTTGGAGTTATGGTTGTGTAGCAACTATTGTAATCAAAACCTGTCATCCACTTTGCACAAAAACAACCGTCTATGAAAAGATTGTTTACCCTTTTCTTTTTCATTTCTTTTTTTGAATACAGTTGGAGTCAACACATTATGTTCACTCCCGAAGAAACCGGAATGATGTTTCATGTAGTTCAAAAAAGTAACGCACTTAAGAGAACTATTGGCGAACATTTTCAGTACAGAGGTGATACCGTATTTTTTGAATATTCGGTAAAAGGTGAAAAAAAAATGGAAATCGATTATGATTCCATTGCAAAAAAAATACTTTTTGAACCATCACTTTTGAAAATAGATTTTTATGCGTTGAGTGATGAATCTACGGGTATCTTAGCTGAATTGGCTTCAAAAATGGCGCTTTATAAATTGTATAAAGACCTTAAGTCTCGAAAAACAGAGTTTCCCAATGGTATTAAAGAATCATCTTTTCAAAAGTATTTAGATACGTTAATTTTGAATTTGCCAGCTGAGGTGATTCGAAAAAGAAACGGAAAAGATGAACCCACAAACGAAATATGGGAATTGTTAGATCCCAATAAGTTTTTTAATCAACGAACGGCCGCTTTGAGCACCATACAAGGGTTAAAAACAGTGAAACAGAAGGAAGTTATGGACGCCATTAATCGTTCAGTTTGGTCGTATTTACAATTCAAGAGTGAAGATTATTTCAATAAATTAAGTAGACAATCAAGGGGATTTACTACCACATTAATTGCATGTGGTGACGGAAGTAATACGTCAGGTTTGTTGGATGAACGTGAGAAAATATATAAACAAACCAATGAATTAGGAGATGCTGTAGGTTTGGGATTATTCACCTACGAATCACAATTCGTAACCAATTCCAACAATCGTCAAATTCTTACCCCAAATGCATCAACAATGATTAATTTAAATGCATTGCCCAACGAATATACCAACGTGCATTTTAGTTTATGGGGCTTCAATAGCATTAATCAAACTACCGTGGCACTTTATAATATGGGTAACATGTATTTATTATATGGCAATAAATTAACAAAGGAGCTGTCACCTGATAGTACTTTTGGAAAAGGTACAACCATCCATACGGCCATTCGAAAATTGGAAATGGAAACCATTCCTCAACAAGATTTTTTAATCAATGGTGAAGACGGTATTCGAGCTCGTTTGAACTCAAAAGATACATCTCATAAGGATGTAATGTATCAAATTGCTCAAACCGAAATGAATTTGACCAACTATCGCTATGATGCGATGAAAAATAAAAAGAAAATAAAATCGGATGAAAATTTATTGGCCAAATTGTATACCCGAAAAGCCGCATTAGAAAAACAAAGAGCTGCTTTATTAGCTCAATTGCGGGAGGAAGAAGAGCGTTTGGCAAGGTTTATTGCTCGTCTAAATGAATTAAAATCATATTTAGGATATCAGCAAATAAACTATACGAAATTTGGCTATGTTTATACCTTTACGGATGGATGCACCTTTAATACATTTACCCAAAACTTTACAATTCCCGATTCACTCCAGTCTGACAAATTCGATATTCGATTAATTGCTATTGGAATGGACGCTATGAGCGAAAGTTTAGATGAGGTACAACTGTTAACCTCAGTTTCTAAAGGAAAACCAGAGGACTTTAATACCCATCCTGTTTCTTTAGAGTTTAATGATATTTTCAAGGTAGATGAGTATGATCTAAAACCTATTCAGTTTAACGATGAGCAATTGTTTGAATTAACCAAATTGGTTTATGAAATGTTGCGCTCTAAAACAAAACTAACCTTTGATTTAAAAGGTCAAGGTATAGGTGTTTTAGTGGATGGCAAAGTATTACCTTCCTCAATAAAAGAGATGGATGCTTACCCAGGAGAAACGGAAGAAGAGCGCAAGTTGAGTAAAGAAAGTGAAGAATTTAAGCCTTTAAGATATTCCCGGTTGAATTTTAAACTGAGTGAAAATAATTTAATGTTATCTGTTGAAAGCTTTACAGATCCTGTAAAATCTAACTTCTCTAAAAAATATGAAGAAATAGCGGCTTTAAAAAAATCATTTAAAATTAATCCAACGGATAACCTCCTATTGAGCGCTTTTAGAACTTTTTATATGACCGAATTATTTACAAAGGAATTGCTTAAAGCGGCCTATTTTAACTTTGAAGGTAAAGATCGAAACAAACTTATTGATGACATCACAGCAGCGTGTATCCACTCCAAGTGTAGTATTAGTGAACAATGGGTTACTTACAAACAATACGCTACAATCGCTCATGGTAAAGAGGATTTTATTCAAAAGTGTTTAGATGAATTTAAGTTGAAAGAGGAAGAAAATCGCAAAGTTTTTGAAATGTAATCAAATTCAAAAGTAATTAGTGAAACTACCTTTTAAGAATACCTATTTTTTTGCCATCTATTTCATAGCTCTTTCGTTTTTGTGTTATATTGGAGCCATTACAGTTGGATTCCTGTCAGATGATTATGGGTTCATATATCAATTCGATCAGTTTGGCTGGAAAGCATTTAAACACAATTTTAACGATCCCTTTTTTATTCCTGTAAGTCATCTTATTGCAGGCGTAATATACTACTTGGTGGATGGAAGTGCTATCGGTTTTCATATCTTGCAAATAGGTATCCATGGTCTAATTGCTTGGCAGTTTTATCTTTTATTAGTGCAGTTAAAATCTCCCCAAAACCTAGCTTTGTTATCAGCACTTTTATTCGTTGTATTGCCTTTTCAGTCTGAAAGTGTAGTTTGGTTAGCTTCCAAATCTTATGGCTATTCATTGCTTTTTAGTATACTCAGCATACGCTATTTTTTTAAATGGATAGAAATTAAGAAGTCGACCTATCTTTTTTGGCATTTTTTCTTCTTTATTTTAGCCGTTTTATCCAAAGAAATGGCTATCATACTTCCTTTTGTACTTTCCATAATAGTTCAAATTTTTTTAAAGAACATTACTTACTTGGCCTACTTTAAATCCCAAAGGATTATTTATATAAGTATTTTGCTGACATTAGTATCTTTTGTACTATTTTGGAGGTTTTTAATATTGGATTCTCTCATTGGCGGTTATGGAGATGATGTTCATTTGCCTAATATTACCTTGATGGCCGTTCATTTTTGTGCATGGACTTTTAAGTATCTTACTTTTTATAGATATGCTTTAGAATCCAATTGGCAGCTATTGATGGCTACCGTTTTTTCATCTACTGTTTTGATAGGATTAATAAAAGGGTGGCAAAAAAAACATTTTTCAACAGCTCATATTATAGGAATTGTGGGTTTATTGTTTTTTTCGCTATTACCCATTCTAAGTTTGGAAATAACCTCTGTAAAAAGTATAGCTTCTGAACGTTATGGTTATTTTGCCAGTTTAGTAGTAGCTTTTACCATAGCTTATGGGTTGGTTCAATTTCAAAACCAATACCGCACAGTAGCTGTTTTTCTTGCTTTTTCCATTTCAATCGTTTTTATCCAATTGGATGTATATAAATGGAAACAATCCAGTGAAATTTGTGAAAACTATTTGAATGGGATCCTTAATGAAGGAATTGATAAAAAAAACATCCTTTTAATCAATATTCCGGATAATTATAAAGGTGCTTATTGCTTACGAAATGGTCTAAAGGAATTTTTATTACTTAATAACAAGGAAACGAATTTTGAAGTTATGTTTTTTCAAACCTATTTGGACGTTTCTGGAGGAATGACCTACGAAGAACATAAATTGTTAGAGAAATCGGGTGCTTTACTTTATTACTCAAAATATCCACATGATAGATTTCAAGTTGATCTTTGGAGCGATTCTTTAATGGATGACTTTGATAATGTTTTTACTTACCACAATAATTCGTTTTCCAAAATAAAATAACGTGAGTTCGATGTAAGAATGGAGTTAAAATGAAAAAAGCGTGCAAACATTTAATTTACACGCTTTTTAATTATTTGAATTCAGTAATTTAAACAGTCTTTCTAGGTGCGTTAACTTTTTTAACGGGTGCTGCCTTTGCTTGTTTATTTCCAGCATTCGTGTCAACTACTTTCTTTTTTGCTGCCGGTTTTGCTTTGGCTACCTTAGGCTCACCTTCTTTAACCTCTGTAGATTCTTTTTCTTCTTTGGTTTCAGTTGCCTTTAACAAATCAGCTTTATGAAGAAGGTTATACCATTGAAATAGTTTTTTAATGTCACCATTTCCAACTCGATCAGCATCATAATTTGGTAAAAAATCGGCTACAACTTTTCTCATATCCGCTATTTCACCTTTGTGATCTAAAGCTAAACCTCCTTTCAAATGAGCAAACATTTTTGTGTAAACTTCTGTTAATGGAGTGTCTTCATCCGTACAATATATGGTAATGTCCTCCAAAGAACTAATTTTGTTTGAAGCAAAGGCAGGAAATTTTTTTCCATCTTCCAATGATTGAACGATAACATTATTTTTACCTTGACCAATTACTTTGAATAGACCGCTTTTTCCTGAGATAGAAATGATACCTTTTAATTCCATTCTATAAATGTATTTTAAGTTATTTTTTATTGATTACAGCACAAAGAGATAAAAAAACCTCAAAGTTTCCTATTTATTAAGCATAATTTTTTGAACAAATGTAGTGTCAGTTGTGGAAATTCTCAAGAAATAGACTCCATTTTGAAAGGAAACTAAGTTTATTTCTATTTCAAGTGCTTTTGAATCAGCGTATTGAAGTAGCGAGCCTTTGGAATCAAAAATTTGACAAGTATAGTTTGATAAGTTTGATTTGATTACAATTTTATCGCGAGTTGGGTTAGGATATACATAAAATTCGTTCCCCAATTCTAAAATAGAAGCACTTTGATAGAGGTAATCATTAGAAACAGAAGTACATCCATTTGAGCCTATGGCTTCTACAGTGTAATTACCATTTACGGTTGTAATATAATAATTAAATGTACTGTTTTGAATCTCATTCCCATTTAAGTACCAAATATATTGATTGGCTGTTTGAGAGGTGAATAGGGTATCGAAATTATGTGTAATTATTGGCGTTAATGGTAATTCTAAAGTTTCAACTATAATAGGGCAGGATAAGGATTGACAACCTAAAGTATCCGTAGCAAAAGCATTACCCGTAAAATCAGTGGTGAACCATCTGGGATTTTCTGTCAAACCATCACTCCATTGAACGGTCTCAATTTCTATTCCTGTTAAGGAAAGTAACACAGAATCTCCATCGCAAAAGCTATAGTTTCCTGAAGGGCAATTTAGAATAGGTAGAGGTTTTTCAATAATCTCAATTTCAAAGGTGTCGCTTATGCAGCCCAAGGAATCTATTGCCACCACATTCCCTATATAACTCTCACTAAACAATCTAGGATTTTGAGTGGATAAATCGTTCCAACTAACCGATTGAAAATTTCCGAGAATTTCAATGTTTACAGATTCGTTGTCACAAAAAACGGAATTATTTTCTGTGTTTACAATTAGGGGTTTAAGTTGCTCTTGAATAATTATTGAAAGTGTATCACTTTTACATCCTATAGAATCTATGGCAATAACAGAACCAGTATAGGAATTATAGAACATTCTAGGATTTTCTGTAGATAAATCATTCCAATTAACGGATTCAAAAATACCATCTATAGTGATGTTTACAGAATCGTTTTCACAAAAATTGATTGTTGCATTGGTGTTTAAAATAGATGGTCTTTGTTGCTCAATAACTTCTATAAACAAGGTGTCACTTAAACAGCCAACGCTATCAATAGCTTGTACAAAGCCATTAAAAGGAGTGTTAAAAATTCTTGGATTATCCGTATTTACATCACTCCAAACAACAGATTCGAAAATTCCTGTAATTTCAGCAGAGCTAAAACTATTATCACAATAAATTAGTGAATCTTCAGGTGTTGAAATTATAGGTAATTGCTGCTCTTCTATGATTAAAACCAAGGTATCACTTTTACAACCAAATGCATTGGTTGTTTGAATGGCAACTTGAGTAGGTGAATTAAAAAAGTGGGCTGAATCAGCGTTTCCATTGCTCCATTGATAAGTTTCGTAGGCGTTTAATACAATTTCTGTACTATCATTTGTACAATATAAAAGAGGACCCGTGTAATCTACTGTAAAGTTACTCGCCACCAAAGTAGCAAACCCATCTACTTTGCCATATCCAAAAGCCACATTGGGCAATGTACCTGTAAATCCATCACTGTAGGTATTGTTTATCAAAAGTTGTTTGAATTCAGCCATGGTCATATTTGGACATTTTTCTAGCAGTAGTGCACCAATTCCCGCAACAACAGGAGAGGACATAGAGGTTCCTCCATTGGCTCTGTGCATCCCACCTAAGGCTAAAGACGTATCTTGAGGAGGATTATTATTGATAGTTGTTATTAAGGAAAGCGGAAAAGTACTTAATGTATTGTGGCCGCTAGCAGCTACCTCGGGTTTGATCTTTCCGTCTCTACTGGGTCCAAGTGAACTTGATAAAGCTAGCTTTCCTCTTGGTTGATCAGTTTGAATCCAATTATTAAATTTATTGACATATCCTGAGTCGTTTACATAATTCCCAACAGCAATAACGTGCTCCGAACACTGAAAGGCGCTTACAATGCTTTGCAATGAATCGGGTCTAACGTATTTTGATAGGAATGGAAAGTTAGTAATATTCTGAATAGTATCAACAATAGCACTCATTCCAAAGGCGGCTCTACTCCAAACATCAAAAGCGCCTGTTCCATAAGTTTCAAATCCAAATAAATAATTAGCACTATCTGGTGCAGGCATAAATACTTGTATTAAATATTGTCCGTCTCGTTGTTCAGCCCAAAATTGAACGGTAGCAATGCGGTTTCCGTTGGCATTATACAACGTATCGTACAACAAGGTATTCAAATTAGCAGCAACATTTTTAAACCCCGTTCGACTGCTGATGGTATAATTGGGCCAACTTGTATTGGCATGAACTCCATAATTCACTTGATTGAAATCAGCGGTATCTGCCCACAATTCCCAAAAAGTTGCAGAACCACCAAAACCCGATGAAGGATTGTTTTTGAACCAAGTAAAAGTAGTGTCTGGGGTGACTTGGTTTCTGATGTGGTATTTTTCAAATTGCCCACCATTACCTGCTGAAGCTACAAAAAGTCGCCCATTTTTTGAATTGATTAAACTGTCTATGTAAAGAGAGTAGGGGTCAAGACCATCATGCGAACCCAGATAGGTGCCCAAACTAGCATTAATTACACAGGGCATATTATGTTGATCTGCTTTTGTATAAATATATTCAGTTGCATCTACTACTGTAGAAAGCCAATCTAATGCATTAAATTTACTTTCAACGGCAATAATCCAACTATTCGGTGCTACTCCTTTGTGTGAATTACTTGCCGAACCATCGCTGACTGCTGTTCCAGCTACGGTAGACCCGTGTCCCCATTGATCGTTGTGAACATTAGCCAAATTGTTATTTATTTGCGTACTGTCCCAATTTCTACCATAACCATACGCAGCAGGTGTAAATCCATTGTTGCTTAATGTTTGATCCCATAAGTGTAATAAACGCGTTCGGTTATTGGGGGTTCTAAAATCTTGATGTCTAAAATCAATGCCGGTATCAATAAATCCTACAATTACACCACTACCTGAATAAGAGGTATCTAAAGGTTGAAGTCCGTTGTGAATTGGATTGATGACATTATTTACACGCATTGTATCATTCATAGGTTGACCCTGATAAGGAGTATAATCAATAGATTGAAATTTAGGATCAGTTAGTAATTTTGGTAAATGCATTAATTGAATCCTAATGTAATACCATCCTTTTACGCTTCCTCTAAATAATCCATTGTTAACTTCACAAAAGGTAAGGACATCTTGTTTTTCTCCTTTCAAAAAAATTCCAATCCAATCAGTGGGTAAATTTTCATTGAGCAACTTTTTAATGTGAAAGTTGCAATTCAATTCATCAAAAGTATTTTTTTGAGCAACATAAATTGTTGTCATCGAGAAAAACAAAATGAATGTGCTCAAAAATTTATACATGTTGCTTTGGGATAGTTTATCAAATAAGACAAACAAAGTTAGATAAAATCTTTGTAATGAGGTATCTCATTCAAATAAGAAATAGTGTTATTCGAAGAATTTTTTCTCATTAAATAAGTGTCAATTCCATTTGTGATCATCATTATAGCTGCGCCAATCACTTCGTTGTATCGATTCACTTGTTCAATTGTGGTGCGTTGTAAAACAATTTCAGGAGCTTTACATTCAATTATTAGAATGGGTTCTGCTCGGTTGTTAAAGCAAACAATGTCGAATCGTTTTTTTCGTGTATTAATGACCACTGTTTTTTCCACACCAATTAAGGATGCCGGATAACCTTTTTGATCTACCAAATAAAACACAATATGCTGTCTTACCCATTCTTCAGGTGTCAAAACCAACCACTTTTTGCGAATTTCATCAAATATAAATGTGATATTGTTTTCAGACTTTAGATTGAAATTATAAGTAGGGTAGGAAAGCTTTTTAGGTAGATTTAAGTCAATCATTTTTGGGTAGGATAACAAGATTTTGCTAGTTCTAATATTTCAAACAACGATACAATATCGATGTCCTTAGTGGGATTTACCTTAAAAATTTTTATCATTTTCCGTTTGCCTTTAATCAAGCTAGGATGTTTTATCTCTGAACCTTTTACAATACCTACATACAATTGTTTCTTACTTTTTGATTTGCCAAAATAACAAAACATTTTGCCTTTGTAATAGAAAAAAGGTATTTTGTATTTCCATTCTTCAGTTATGTTTTCGGGGTCAAATGATTTGATTATTTCTCGCAAAGCAAATAAACAACTTTGTATAGGTTCTGATTGCTCCAAATAATAATTTTCAATATCGTTTACCATTTGATTACATTTATTGACAACGAAAGTACTAATTTTGCGCTATGAAAATAAAAACATTTACATTTAATCCATTTCAAGAAAACACTTTTGTGGTTTACGATGATTCTCAAGAGTGTATTATCATAGATGCCGGTTGTTATGACAAGAATGAACAACTGGAGTTGGTTAATTGGCTATCAGAAAATAATCTCAGACCTTTAAAATTAATCAGTACACACAGTCATTTGGACCATGTTTTTGGAAATCAATTTGTATGTAGTCATTTTTCCATACCTCTAGGAATTCATAGAGAAGACTTATTTACTCTTGAATCCTTATCGCGAGTGGCAAGTATGTATGGTATTCCTAATGTTATGGAATCGCCCGCTCCAAGTTTTTTTATTGAAGAGGGCGATCAAATAAATGTTGGAAAAAGTCAATTAGAAGTGCTTTTTGTTCCCGGTCATGCTCCTGGGCATATTGTCTTTGTTTCGCATGAGGATAAATTTATCATTAATGGTGATTGTCTTTTCAATGGCTCAATAGGAAGAACCGATTTGCCTGGAGGTAATCACGATCAATTAATCAACAACATAAGAACAAAATTATTTACCTTACCTGAAGATTATACGGTTCATTGTGGTCACGGTCCTGCTACCACCATAGGAAAAGAAAAACGTACGAATCCGTTTTTTTAGTTGGATTAAATTTATGAAATATTAGGTTGTTTTAAATTTTGATTTTAATTTTCCCAACCATTTTCTCCAGTTTCTTTTTACAACTATAAAAATGATAAGGAATATAATCACACCTGGCCAATTTTCAACAAGTCCAACTAAAAAATTGAGAATTTTTTCCCAACCTGTAGCTAATGCATCAACAAATTTATTACCTACGGTTGGCGAGTCAGCTTGTGGATGTGTATGGTCTATCTCATAAAAAGTA
The DNA here is from genome assembly GCA_964419055.1 of uncultured Flavobacteriales bacterium. GTDB lineage: Bacteria > Bacteroidota > Bacteroidia > Flavobacteriales_D > Parvicellaceae > CAYQNU01. The sequence goes on from CAYQNU010000018.1 coordinate 19,401, forward strand.
ACGGTTAGGGTAGAATAAGCAATTTGACTGGTCATTGATTTTAATAAAGCTTCGGTGCTTTCAATTTCAGTTCTTAAGTAGCCGATTTCTTTTTCAATTTCCAAAATTTCATCAATAGAATTGGCTCTTTCTAATAAGGCAATGTATTTTTGTTCAATTGCTTTTTTAGTTTTTATTCTTGCCTCTGTGTCGGTAAATTGATCCGTTACATCTGTAACATAAATGTTTTTATAATCAAATAATTCAACACCTACAGAGAGTTTAGCTATAAAATCATCAAAGTTGGCCGATGGTATTCGGATGGTTAGATTGTTGGTGGTCCTTCCTTCATAATTATCTTCCGATTCATTACTAATATACGATTGAGTTGCCTTTATCAAACCGTTCAAATTTTGACGAGTTACCTTTATATCCTTGGTTTCAAAAGATAAATCACCTGTTTTTATTAGTTTTTGTTGCACTGGAATAATATCTGTTGTTCCTTGTTGTCCCCCTGAAGGTATGTCTGTATTTTTATCTCCAGATATGGATTTATTGTATTCAAATTCCTTCGAAGCAGAAACCGCATCATAGGCCATTGTTGTTTCGGGGAGAACGGGTTCTGATGATTGACCAATAACTTCAGTGGGGTAGGATTTGTCTGAAGAGGTATCGTTACAGCCAATTAAAAATAACATTAAATAAAGGGCTACTAATTTTTTCGAGTTTTTCATAGTTGGATTTTTTGAGTTATTACAGACATTATTCATTAAGGTTCAATTAAAACAGAAATTTATTGTGGGAACAAAAACATTATCAAATTAATATTGTTTAATTTTGCACGAGTGAAAATACAAAAATAATTTAATATATTGAATATGAGTACAGATAGATTCGAATCCCACGATTATTACTTAATGGATGATTTGCTTACTGATGAGCATAAGTTGATTAGAGACTCTGCAAGAGCTTGGGTAAAAAAAGAAGTTAGTCCTATTATTGAGGATTATTACGAAAGAGCAGCTTTCCCGAGTCAAATCATTCCAGGTTTGGCTTCAATTGGAGGATTTGGACCTTATATACCCGAGCAATATGGTGGTGCAGGATTAGATCAAATTTCTTATGGTTTGATTATGCAAGAGTTAGAACGTTGTGATTCAGGATTGCGTTCTACCAGTTCGGTTCAAAGTTCGTTGGTAATGTATCCTATTTGGAAATTTGGAAACGAAGAGCAACGAATGAAATATTTACCGAAATTGGCAAGTGGTGAATGGATAGGTTGTTTTGGTTTAACAGAACCTGATCACGGATCTAATCCTGGAGGTATGATTACCAATATTAAGGATATGGGTGATCATTATTTGTTAAACGGAGCAAAAATGTGGATTTCGAATGCTCCTTTTGCACAAGTTGCCGTAGTTTGGGCTAAGAATGAGCAAGGAAGAATAAAAGGATTAATTGTAGAGCGTGGTATGGAAGGATTTGAAACTCCAGAAATGCATGGTAAATTGTCCTTAAGAGCTTCTGCCACTGGCGAACTTATTTTTAATAATGTGAAAGTTCCAAAAGAAAATGTATTACCTAATAAAGATGGATTGGGTGCTCCGTTGATGTGTTTGGATAGTGCACGTTATGGTATCGCTTGGGGTGCTATTGGAGCTGCAATGGATTGTTATGATTCAGCTTTGAGATATGCAAAAGAGCGCGTTCAGTTTGGTAAACCCATCGCTTCCTTTCAATTAATCCAAAAGAAATTGGCAGAAATGATAACTGAAATCACTAAAGCGCAATTATTAACCTATAGATTAGGACAATTGAGAAATGAAGGAAGAGCTACTGCTGCCCAAATTTCAATGGCCAAAAGAAACAATGTAAATATGGCTTTGGAAATAGCTAGAGAAGCACGTCAAATTCACGGTGCAATGGGAATTACTAATGAGTATTCTATTATGCGACACATGGCCAATTTAGAATCAGTGGTTACTTATGAAGGAACACACGATATCCATTTATTGATTACAGGCGCTGATATTACTGGGATTCCAGCATTTCAATAGGATTATTCAACTATTTAATTAATTATGAAAGAGCTGCAATAGTAATTATTGTGGCTCTTTTCCTTTTAATCAATTAAGAATACCTTAAACTAAGTAAATTGAACGGTTAGTTTAACAAAGTTATAGGTTTGAAAAAGATTACTATAATTAATTACAGATTATGAAAACACTTTTAACAATATTATTCCTCTTTTCGGCTTTAAATTTTTGTGCGCAAGCAACAATAATAGGGACACTTTTAAATACAAAGGAAAAACCCATTCCCTCAGCTATAATTTTACTAAAACAAAATGATTCAATTGTAAGGAAAACGGAAACTAATAAAGAAGGTGAATTTAAAATTTCTAATATTGAACCTGGTATTTATGATATTGAGACTATATACAAAGATAAATATAAGGAGAAGTTGATAGGTGTTCAAATTAAAAATGGTACAGTACTACCGTTGAAAGATGTTGTTTTTGATGTAAAAAAATATAAGATTAACGGTAATTAGATTATTAAAATTCATTTTGGATTAACTTTTAATATTAAAATCAAAAATTATCAATCTTCAATCATAAATCTACAATCTACAATCAAAAAAGCCTTTACCTAATCAAGTTTTACCTTTCACTCATTAACGCATTGTCAATAAAAAATTAAGTTCTAATTTCGAAACTGTGAATGAGTTACACCAAAGTTGTTAATTGTCGTTAATAAAAAATAAAAATTTTGTTAATTATTTCAAATAGATTCGCTTTCTTTGTGTGCTAAAATTTCACAAAAACAAATCGTTTTGCCTTAGTAAAACGGTTTAATAACCTTAAAATGAAAGATTTATGTTAAGAAAAATTACTATTACACTGAGCTTGGCCTTCATTGCTTTGTTAAGTTATTCGCAAGCAACCATTATTGGAAAGGTGATAGATGACAAAGGTGAACCAGTTCCTTTTGCTAACGTTGTGATTAAACAAAATGGATTAGTGAAAACGGGTGCTTCTACCGATTTTGATGGAGAGTTTAAAATTTCCAACTTAGATGGGGGTACTTACGATGTTGAAGTATCTTATGTAGGATTTAATCCCTATAAACTAGAAGGAGTAAAAGTTTCCAGCGGTAAAGTTTTACCATTAGCTACTATTAAATTGAGTGTTGCTGATGAATTACCCGTAGTGGAAGTTGTTGCTTATAAGGTGCCATTGATTGATAAAGATGCGGGTGCATCTGGGGGAACCGTTACACGTGAAGACATTGCTCGTATGCCAGGTCGTTCTGCTGCTTCTATTGCTGCAACCGTTGGAGGTGTGCAATCAGATGCAAATGGTAATATTACCTCCGTTAGAGGTTCACGTGATGATGCGTCATATTATTTTATTGATGGTATTAAGGTAAGGGGTTCTTCATCATTACCAAAATCAGCTATTGAAGAGGTTTCTGTAATGACAGGAGGGTTACCTGCAAACTATGGTGATGCAACAGGTGGTATTATATCTATTACAACAAGAGGTGCTTCTCGTCAATATTTTGGAGGATTTGAATACGTAACTTCAGGTTTTAAAGTTGGTGACAATAAAGTAGTTGGATTAGATCGTTTTGGTTTTAACTTATTAGAAGGGGTTATTTCTGGTCCTTTATTGTCTAAAAAAGACAGTACAGGTAAAAAGGGAGATCCTATTTTAGGTTTTTTCGTTTCGGGTAACTTTACTCACCAAGTAGATCCAAGACCTTTTGCAATTGATCAATATCGTTTGAAACCAGAAGTAAGAGATGCTTTGTTAGATCCTGAAGTATTAGGTCCGCTTAGAATTGCACCAGGTGGTGTAGGTACTTTGTATAACTCTGATTTCTTAACACCAGATGATTTTGAGAAAGTGAAATTCAGACAAAACGTTGCTTCTACAGCGGTATCTTTAGCAGGTAAAATTGATGTTAATGCTGGACCAACCATGAATTTAACTTTTGGTGGATCGGGTAACTTTAATAGAAGAAATGTATCTGATGATGGTGCTGGAACTGGTAGTTCAAATCTTAACAATGCTCTAATGAACTATACCAATAACCCATTGGTTACTGATTTTGATTGGAGAGTTTATGGTAAATTTACTCAACGTTTTCAATCTCAACAAGAAGGAGATAAAAAAGGAAAAGGAGTAAGTAATGCCTATTATACCATTATGGTTGATTACTCTAAAGGTTATCAAAATTCTGAAAATGAAACACATAAGGACAATATTTTTAATTATGGGTATGTAGGAAAATTCGAAACTGAATTGATTCCTTCCTATGAGTTTAGAGATTACGATGGAAATGGAACAGTTGATCGTGTACATAATGGATTTCAAGAGGTTGAAGTTACTTTTACACCTTCTGACGTTAATCAAGAATTAGCCTCGGTTACCAATCATTATTATCAATTATTTGAAGATAATCCAATTGGGAATTATGAAAACTTAAATCAAATTATAAACGGTGGTGCATTGATTAACGGTGGTAGACCAAGAGACACATACAATTTATGGAGAAATTTGGGTTACACTTATAATGGTTACGCAAAATCAGATAACTCACAATTTCGTGTTACAGCAATAGGATCTGCTGATATAGGTGACCATGCTATTTCATTAGGTTTTGAGTTTGAGCAACGTACTGATAGAAGTTTTAGTGCCTCACCTGTAGGTTTATGGACACAAATGAGACAATTAGCAAATAACCACATCAGTGAGTTAGATGAAAGTAAAGTGAATTTAGAGACATTTGGTTCTTTCTTCTCATACACCTTTGAGCGTTTGAATGCTGCACCAGGTGAATTCAGTGGAGATGACGCCCAAGCATTTTTTGATTACAATTTACGTCAAGCTTTGGGGTATGACACAGATGGAACTGCTTTCATCGATTTAGATGCATTAGATCCTAATTTATTCACGTTGAGTATGTTTAGTGCTGATGAGTTATTGAATAATGGTCAACAATTTGTTTCTTATTATGGTTACGACCATACGGGTAAAAAATTATCTGGAAAGCCTAGTTTTGATGATTTCTTTACCAAGAAAGATGAGTTTGGAAACTTTACTCGTCAAGTTGGAGCGTTTGAACCAATCTATATAGCTGGTTACATTATGGATAAATTTGCATTCAACGATTTAATTTTCAACGTTGGTGTACGTGTAGACAGATTTGATGCGAATCAACAAGTATTGAAAGATAGATTCTTATTATATCCAGCAAGAACTATTGGAGAAGTGAGCCAAATTGGAGGAAACGACATTTCACATCCAACCAGTTTACCATCCGATGCTGTGGTTTATGTAAATGATATTAATGACCCCACAGCTGTAAGTGGTTACCGTGTGGGTAGTGTATGGTATAACTCTCTAGGACAAGAAATAGCTGATCCAACTACTATATATGCTGCTTCGGGAATTGCGCCTTATTTAGCTGAAGGAGTAGATCCAAATAAACCTATTTCTTCTGAAGTGTTTAGAGATTACAAACCACAAATAAACGTAATGCCTCGTGTTGCTTTCTCTTTCCCAATATCAGACGAAGCGTTGTTCTTTGCTCACTATGATGTATTGACTAAAAGACCAACTACTGGAAATCGTTTAGATCCATTTGATTATTTCTATATGAGAAATAGAAATGAGATAATCAACAATCCTGATTTACGTCCAGAAAAAACAATTGATTATGAGTTAGGATTTCAACAAGTATTAACGAAAAAATCATCATTGAAAATATCAGGATTTTACAGAGAACAACGTGATCAAGTTACTTTGATAAATACTTTAGGAGCTTATCCTGTTACATACAGAACTTGGGGTAACATCGATTTTGGTACTATTAAAGGTCTTACTTTGGCATACGATTTAAGAAGATCAGGTAACATTTCGTTAAGAGCTTCCTATACCTTACAGTTTGCTGAAGGTACAGGTTCTGAACCATCTGCTTCACAAGGATTAATTAATTCAGGTCAACCTAACTTACGTACTATTTTCCCTTATTCTTATGACCAACGTCATCAAATGACTTTGGCAATGGATTACCGTTATGGTGAAGGAAAAGATTACAATGGACCTGTAGTTGGAGGAAAACAAATCCTTAAAAATATGGGAGCGAATTTAACAGCCAACTTTGCTTCGGGAACTCCTTACAGTGCTCAAGAAAACATATTGCCTGGAGCTACAATTTCGACTAGTTCAGGTATATTGGATGGAACTGTTAACGGTTCTAGAAAACCTTGGAATTTTAGAGCAGATTTGCAAATAGATAGAAACATCATTTTGAAATTTGGTGAAGAAAAGAAAAAATCTGCTAACTTAAACGTTTATCTTTTAGTGAGCAATTTATTCAATACTCGTAACATATTAAACGTTTATCGTGCAACTGGAAACTCAAATGATGATGGTTATTTGAATGCTGCTGAATGGCAAAATCAAATCAACAGTCAAAATGATGTGGACACTTACCGATATTATTACGCTATGAAAATGGACAGTCCTTTTAACTATGGAATTCCAAGAACAATCAGGTTAGGTGTTAAACTTGATTTTTAATTAACTAATTAATAAATTAGCATTATGAAAAAGATTTATACAGCAATAGTGGGGTTATTTCTGGTGAGCCAGTCCCAAGCTATGTACATTCCTACAAAACAAGGAGTGAACTCAAAACCGATTGTCAACAGTTCTTTGCAAAACAAAGCGGCTAACTGTGCTGCTTCAGTGGGATTGAGATATTTAGAGCAAAATAACGTAAGAGCCTTAATTGAAACAGGTGGAAGTATGTGGCAAGATCGCGCTAGAAGTGTGGCCGCATATGAAGTTCCAGCTGGGTCTGGTGAAACGGTAATTTATTCTGGAGCCCTATGGATGGGAGGTACCGATGTTAACAACCAGTTGAAATTTGCTGGTTTGACCTTCCGTCAAGGAAATGACTTCTGGACAGGACCATTAACAGTAATTCCAGGGACAGGAAATATCAATATTGGGACAAAAGATTACGGTCCGGCAGAAATTGAGCCAGATGTTTGCGCGCAATATGATAAATTCTATTATATTACTAAACAAGAGGTATCTCAATTTAATGCTTGGTATAGCTGTAATCAGGATCCAGATTGTGCTCCAACCAGTTCTACACAATTCCCAAATTATGCTATTCCAAATAGCATTTTGAATTGGCCAGCTCACGGTGACATCTCTCGTTTTCAAGATTTTTATTTAGCTCCTTTTTATGATAGAGATGGTGATGGAATTTATAATCCAACCAATGGTGACTACCCTTGGTATGATTTGAATAATGAGGTTGATTGTAGAACCAATCGTCAAGTAACATTATTTGGAGATTACACTATGTGGTGGGTATTTAACGATAAAGGAAACATACATACAGAAACAAACGGAGATCCAATTGGTATGGAGATCAGAGCTCAAGCATTTGCTTTTGCTACCAATGATGAGATTAACAACATGACTTTCTACAACTATGAAATGATCAACAGATCTACTCAACGTTTACAAAATACGTATTTTGCAGTTTGGGTCGATTCAGATTTAGGTTGTTCACAAGATGATTACGCAGGTTGTGATGTTTCGAGAGGAGTGGGGTACACATATAACGGAGATAACTTCGATGAATCTTGTAATGGTCAAAGTTTAGGTGCTAATCCTCCAGCTATTGGTGTCGATTTCTTTGAGGGACCTTATCAAGATAACGATGGATTAGATAACCCACTTACAACGGATGTTGCTATCGCTATTGCTCAAAAAGGTATTCCATATAAAGGATTAGGTATTGGTTACGGAGATGGTGTTTTAGATAATGAGCGTTTAGGTATGAAAAGATTTACTTACTTCTCTTTGGCTGGGTCAAATGCTCAAACCGATCCAGGATCAGCTGTACAATACTATAATTATATGAGAGGTTTTTGGAAAGATGCTACTCCTTTTTACTGGGGAGGAACAGGTTACCAAGGTTCACCAGGTGTTACTACTACTTTAACAAACTATTGTTTTCCAGCTGATTCAGATCCATTGTTTTGGAGTACAAATGGTCAAGTGGTAAGTCCTTCTAATTGGAGTGAGATTCAAGGTGGTAACCCAGCTGGTGATAGACGATTCGTTCAAGCTGCTGGTCCGTTTACTTTGGAACCAGGTGCTTTGAATAACATTACTGTAGGGGTAGTTTATGGACGTGATTTAGCTGGAGATAACTTTACATCAGTAGATAAAATGTTAAAAGCGGATGACAAAGCTCAAGCTTTATTTGACAACTGTTTCCAATTGTTTGAAGGTCCATGGGCACCAGAATTAACTATCCAAGAATTAGATAGAGAGTTAATCTTATATATTTCTAATCCAAAAGGAAGCAATAACTACAGAGATTCTAATGAAGATTACCGTGTAAAAAATCCAATTATTGAGGCATTAGATCCAACTTACGATCCTTTCTATACATTCCAAGGGTATCAAATTTACCAAGTTAAAAATGGTGATGTTGGTCCAGACGAAGTTACTGATATTAGTAAAGCTAGATTAGTGGCTCAATGTGACATTAAAGATGGTAATGATAAATTAGTAAACTGGATTTATGACGAATCAGTTGAAGCTGCAGTTCCTACTTTAATGGTAGACGGTGCTGATGAAGGTATCAAACACAGTTTTAGAATTACGGAAGATAAATTTGCAAGTGGTAACACGCGATTAATTAACCATAAAAATTATCACTATATTGCTATTGCTTATGGCTTTAATGAATATTTACCTTATGATCCATTCACAACACCAGAGGGACAACAAGTTCCTTATGTATCCGGTGGTAAATCAGGTACAGGAGGTAACATTGAAAGCGTATCTGGTATACCTCATATTGTAAATCCAGAAGTTGGTGGTACAGTTCAAATGGCTGAATATGGTTATGGTCCAAAAATCACCCGTGTAGAAGGTGCAGGTAATGGAGGTAATTTCCTTGATTTAACACCTGAATCAGAGTTAGATATTGTAAGAAACATTGCTCCAAAACGCGTTACCTATGACAATGCAAAAGGCCCAATTAATGTAAAAGTAATTGACCCGTTGAATGTTGTAAACGGTACTTATGAGGTGTGGTTCGTAAGAGATAATTCTCCAGCTCCGGTTTCAGTTAACTTAGGGGATGCAAATTCTTATGGGTATAATCAAGGAACTTGGACAATTGTGAGATCTTACCAAGGACAAACGGATACAATTCATTCTGAAAGAACTATAGCTGTAGGTAATGAACAATTAATTCCAGAATGGGGTATTTCAGTTCAAATTGAGCAATATCAACATGAACCAAAAGGAAATCCTTCTTTTACTTTCCCACGAAATACTGAGCTTATATCTTCTGAATATTTCTATTCAGGCTCGAACCAATGGTTATCGGGTGTTTCTGATGAAGACGGTGGTACAGGCTACAATTGGATTCGTTCGGGAACAGCTAATGAGGATGCAACAGCAAATACTCCAATTTGTAATGATGCAGCATTCTTTAATGATGTAGTTGGTTGGGATGATCAACAAGTATTCGAAAGCGTTTTAGACGGTACTTGGGCTCCGTATAAATTAGTAGGTGCGGGTGAATGTTATAATATGCCATTATCAGAAGGATTAAGAACCACAAGGGGTACATTGGGATTATGGGAAGCGCACAGTGTCGATATTGTGATTACTCGTGATCGTTCTAAATGGACAAGATGTGTGGTATTGGAAACACAAGATCAAAAAATACTTTCATGGGATGGTAATACCGATAAATTAAGAGTTAAAAAAATGCCATCTAAAGATAAAAATGGGGTATCGTTTTCTGGAACGGGTTCAAGTACAAATGAAAATGATGCCAACTTTATGTCTGCAACTGGTATGAGCTGGTTCCCTGGTTATGCTATTGATTTAGAGACAGGTGAGCGTTTGAACATAGCTTTTGGAGAAGATTCTTGGTTAGGAAATGAAAACGGCAAGGATATGTTGTTTAATCCAACCAGTCGTATAGAAGATGTAAACGGTACAGAAACTTTCGGAGGTAAACATTTTGTATATGTTTTTAGAAACAGCAAAACTGAAGGAAGTGTTGCTACAGCTAATGATAGAATGGGAGTTTATGATAATGGTCAATTTTTAATAGATAAATTGATTACTCCAGCATCAGTAAGCAACACGCAACTTTCCGATATATTTAAATCTTGTATGTGGGTAGGTGCTCCAACCTTGTCTGAAACGGCTGTTGGTCCAACAAGTTCTGATCCTTATTCATATATTGAATCTGATGTCAAGTTGAAAATTAGAGTTAAGCACCAATACAGAAGACACAATACGGAGTTTATAAATGGTGACTGGAGAAATGATCAAACTTTGAGCAGAAACAATTGGTATAATTTATACGAATTTAGTATGGAGGATATTGCTACAGTAACTAATGATTTAACTATGGCAGACAGTGCTTTAGCTTTAATTAATGTAGTTCCTAATCCTTACTATGCCTATTCTAATTATGAATTTAATCGATTAGAAAACATTGTGAAAATTGTTAATTTACCTGATCAATGTGAGATAAAAATTTACAACACACAAGGTACTTTAATTAGAACGTTTAAAAAAGATAGTCCAGTTACATCTGTAGATTGGGATCTTAAAAACTACGTAGGTATTCCAATTGCAAGTGGTATGTACATTATTCACGTGGATGTACCTGGTGTGGGTGAACGAATTCTTAAATGGATGGGTGTTGTTAGACCTCCAGATTTAACAAACTTTTAATCACATTAATCGATTAGCTATTTACATTAAAAGAAAAGTATATGAAATTTAATAAATCAATTATAACAGTTACATTATCGTCAGCATTGCTTCTAAGCAATGCTGATGTATACGCTGGAAATGAAGATCGTGCTGGTTCTGCTGGTGCGTCTGAATTAAACGTAAATCCTTGGGCCAGAAGTGGAGGTTGGGCAGATGCAGGTTTATCTAGTGTAAGAGGGATCGAAGCAGTGTTTATGAATGTTGCTGGTTTGGCCTATACTAAAGGAACTGAAATTTCTTTTGCTAGAACCAATTGGTTAGGAAGTGCAACAGGAATTGGAATGAATGGATTTGGTTTGGCTCAACGCGTTGGTGAAACAGGTGTAATAGGAATTTCCGTAATGGGAATGAATTATGGAGACATCCAAATTACTACAACCGAGTTACCAGAAGGTGGAATCGGAAACTTTAGTCCTTCTTCATTTAACTTTGGTTTGGCTTATGCGAAACAGTTTTCACCTTCTATTTCTGGGGGGTTACAATTGAAAGTGATTTCTCAAAGCATTAGTAATGTGAAATCTCAAGGAGTAGCAATTGATGCTGGTATTCGTTATGTAACCGGTGAAAAAGAACAAATTAAATTTGCTATATCGCTGAAAAATGTAGGTCCGCCTATGAAATATGAAGGTGATGGATTGGCATTGGAAATGGTTAATTTTGCTACTGATTTACGTATTACAGCTGTTCAAAGAGCTGCTTCTTATGAGTTGCCTTCGCAATTGTTAGTTGGTGGTTCTTATGATTTTTACATCAATGAATCACACTCATTAACATTAGGAGGAACATTTGTGGCAAACTCATTCACAAGAGATCAATGGAGATTAGGTTTGGAATATAAATTGGCAAGTAAAAAAGCTGATTTTTATTTAAGAACGGGATATGCTTACGAGTCAAATATTTTTAGTCAAGAAAACAGAGCAACTGCCATTACTGGATTTACTGGAGGATTATCTGTAGATTTTAATGCTGGTGAATCAGGAACTAAAATCGGTTTAGACTACGGAGTTAGAACTTGTGCTTTAGGTGTTATACACACTGTTGGAGCTTCTATCAAATTAGCAGGAAAATCTGAATAAATAGAATTATTTTTTTTTACTTTTGTATTGTAGTGAAGAGAGTCCGTATTTGCGGATTCTCTTTCTGCTTTATATGACCTAAACAATATGTTATGACAAAGATCAATTATTTTACTGAAGAAGGTTTGGCAAAACTTAAAAATGAACTTAAAGAGTTGGAGACTGTTGAGCGTCCTCGTATTTCTCAACAAATAGCTGAAGCAAGAGATAAAGGAGATTTATCAGAGAACGCTGAATACGATGCAGCTAAAGAAGCGCAAGGCATGTTGGAAGTTAGAATTTCGAAATTGAAAGAACAATTATCAAATGCCCGTGTAGTAGATGATTCTAATTTTGATACGACAAAAGTTTTGATTTTATCTAAAATAAAAATCAAAAATGTTAAAAATGGTGCTATCATGGATTACACATTAGTGGCAGAAAGTGAAGCTAATTTAAAAGAACGTAAGATATCAGTAGACAGTCCGATAGGTAAAGGGCTTTTAGGTAAATCTGTTGGTGATGTCGCTCCTATTCAAACACCAGGGGGAATTATTGAATTTGAAGTAGTGGAAATTTCTAGATAGTTCTTATGCAAGAGACTATTTTTACCAAAATTATAAATGGTGTCATTCCTTGTTATAAAATAGCAGAGAATGACACTTTTTTTGCTTTTTTAGATATCAACCCCTTATCTTTAGGTCATACAATAGTAGTACCAAAAAATCCTGTAGATTATTTTTTTGATATGTCAAATGGGGAACTTTCTGAAATTTTGATATTTTCAAAACAAATAGCTAAAAAAATTCAATCAGTCACCAAGTGCGAACGCGTTGGATTAACAGTGATTGGTTTTGAAGTGCCTCATGCTCATTTGCATCTAATACCCATGAATTCTATGGTGGATATGGATTTTAGTAAAGATAAGCTAAAATTGACTCAAGAAGAATTTCTTCTGTTAGCTGAAAAGATAAGAAATGCCTAACAATTCAATACTATTATTTTTCAAGCGTTAACGTATAAGTCCTAGTTTCGGTGTCGCTAACCACCTCTGTGTATTTCACTTTTTGAAGGGACTTTTCATTAATTAATCGTTGCCATTTATCTGTATGGCTCGTTGTAATATATTCATCCGAAAGAGAATAGGTGAAATTATCATCAAAGTCATAAGTAGTTCCAGCATATACAAATGAATAATTTTGATTGCCAATACCATTTTTGCTAAACGTAACGGTGCCGGTTACATTTTGACCAACATCATTAAAGGGAAATCCATTGATGGTTACACTGAATTCCACCTTTGTTACATCCCAAGTTCCGAGTACTCTTTTTTCAAGTTTAGATTTAGAACAAGAAGAAAAAATGATTAAAAAAACAATTGCTAGTATAAGGGTATAATATTTCACAGTTATTTCTTTTCTTTAAGTTTGTTGTACTTATTAATGTTACCTGGGTCCAATTTAACCATAATTATATAGGCTTTGGTAGTTATTTCAGTTGAAGTTTCCATAAATAAACTGACTAATTCATCTGCTTTTGCGGTAAAAAAGTTTTGTACATTAATAGAGTTTGGTTGTGTTTTATGAATCTGCTCTAATAATTGAAGTGATTCAAGCACTTTGGCAACCGCCAATGATGGATTTTCATAAAGTTTATCAAATCCCTCTCTATGATAGGTGTAATAACATTGACGCAACGGTTTAAAAACATTACCTAAGGCATTATCAACAATATAATAACGACTACGTTTACCTTCTGTGGCTTTCCACCCCGGAGAAGAAGAATTTTGACAATTACTTACAATTTGTTGAGCTTTTATAAAATAAGGAGTGCCACCATCAACTGAAAATGAATCGTAATCATAGGCCAATGCCATATAAAGGTAAAAAGCAACAACATCAGCTAAATTATTCTGATGTCTGTCAGGTGTAAAAATTATGGCTTCTCCACGTTGATAAGTAAAATTTAATTTATCATCATTGAAGTTGAATAATCGTGTTTTATAACTTGAATTATAAACGGGACGTGATGATGAAATTTGGATAGAACCTGCAAAATCGGCTGACCCCGTTTTACTATTAATGGTTATTTGAATACTGCAATCTATTTTTTCTTCTGACTGATAAATGTCGTTACTCCATTTTGTTCCGTTTACTAATTCCATTAGTGAACCTTCAAGCGCTTGAAAAATTTCCACATTTTCGGGCGATGATTTAAGTTGTGGTGATAAAATAGTCACTCGGCAATTGAACTCTTGACCGATTAAATGTAAATTGAAAATAATAAAAACAAATAATAAAAACGATTTCATATAAATAAGGTATTCAAATGTAATTATAAATTTTCTAAGGAATTAAGAATGTCAATAGCTACATCATTCTTTGACTTTAACTCAAAATTAGTGATTTTATTGTTTCGTTCAATGAGTGTAATTTTATTGGTGTCGGTTTGAAACCCAGCTCCTTCATTTTTTAAAGAATTTAAAACAATACAGTCTAAATTTTTTGAGACCAATTTTTTTCTTGCGTTTTCCAATTCTTGATTTGTTTCTAACGCAAAACCAATTAATAATTGATTGGTTTTATGTTCACCCATCCATTTTAATATGTCAACTGTTTTTCTCAATGAAATGCTCCATTCAGAATCTGATTTTTTTATTTTTTCATTAGCCACCTGTGTTGGAGTATAATCCGCAACGGCTGCCGACATAATTACAGCAAATTGATCATCAAATTGATTTTTGCAGGCTTCGAACATCTCTTGTGCTGAAGTTACCGAAATATGCACCTGTAATCCTTTGGGAATAGGTAGATGAATAGGACCATTTATCAAAGTAACTAAAGCTCCTCTATTGACAGCCTCTTCTGCTAATGCTATTCCCATCTTACCTGATGAATGATTTCCAATAAAACGAACAGGATCAATAGCTTCATAAGTTGGTCCCGCGGTAATTAAAATCTTTTTCCCATTCAAACTTAGCTTACTTTGATAATAATCATACAAAAATTGCACTATTTGTTCGGGCTCTGCCAAGCGACCTTCTCCGACTAATCCGCTAGCTAATTCACCACTTTCTGGATAAATAATGATATTTTTCCGAGAGCTGAGTGTCTCTAAATTGTCTTGTGTAGAACCATGTTTGTACATGTCTAAATCCATTGCGGGTGCTATGAAAACTGGACATTTGGCAGACAGATAAGTAGCCATTAATAAACTATCGGCATGACCATTTGCCATTTTAGAGATTGTATTGGCGGTAGCAGGTGCAACTAACATCAAATCGGCCCAAAGTCCTAGCTCAACATGATTGTTCCAAACCCCGCTTTCGTGGTCAGAAGTAAAATCCTTTAAAACAGGATTTTTTGAAAGTGTGCTCAAAGTAAGGGGGGTAATAAAATGTTCAGAGGCGTCTGTCATTATTACTTTGACAAGCGCCTCTGATTTAATTAGAAGTCGTATGATGTAGGCCGCTTTGTAGGCTGAAATGCTTCCAGAAACGGCTAAAATTACTTTTTTGCCTTTGAGCACAAGTTTCGATTTTGTTTTTTATTTACAATCAATTAGCTGTTTTCAGGTGCTTTCCAAAATACTTTTTCTTCTTCGTATTCTTGAATAGCAATAGCAGCAGGTTTTGGCAATCTTTCGTAAAAACGAGAAACTTCAATTTGTTCTCTGTTTTCAAATATTTCTTCTAAGTTATCAGTAGTAGAAGCAAATTCTTCTAATTTAGCTTGAAGTTCTTCTTTTAAGTTAACATTAATCTGATTCGCTCTTTTAGCTAAAACAGTTATTGTTTCGTAAATATTACCGGTTTGCTGATCTAATTCCTTTAAATTTCTTGTAATCGTTGTTTTTTCAGCTGTACTATCTCTATATGCCATATTGGGTTAAATTAAGATTTTTTTTGCAAAGATATAAAATATTATGTGTTTTTCAACTTTTCTATTGCTTTAACACTTGATTCATGAAAATCTTTTGCAGATTTCATATATTCACTTTCAGAATAAGTATTTAAAAAGTTGTTGTAAGCGTTAATTGTTGCTTGATATCGTTCGGTTTTTTTCTCATCTACACTATTGCTAGCAAATAAATAATTTGATTTGATTATCAAGAACATTATTTCTTCTTTAAACTGAGTATCCGGGAATGATTGAAGCATAGAGTTGAAACTTACCACAGCTGAATTGTAGCGTTCCATTTTATAATAAAGTTTACACTGGTCATAAAATTTCAATTCTAGATTTTTTCTCAACTGCCTCATAATCAAATTGCAAGTGTCAATTTTCTGACTCTTTGGGTATTTGTCCATAAACAATTGGAATTCATCAATTGCGTTTTCCGTTTCAGTGGGATCAAGATTGTATTCCGGGGCATTCTCTTTAGTGCAAATGGCTGACATAAAAGCACACTCTTCAACTTTAGAGCTGTAGGGGAATTTTTTTGTAAAATTTTTAAAATAATAGGCAGCTAAATAAAAATCTTTAATACAATATTGCGTGTAGGCATATTGGTAATAAATATCTTCACTTTTGGCTGATGTACGGTAATAGGTCATTAACTCTTCCAACAAAGGCAATGCTTTAAAACACTCCCCTTCATTGATGCTTTTTAAAGCGAACTCATATTTTTTTTCGTAATCATTGCCTTTCATTATTTTATTGTATTCGCTACAAGAAGTTAATAATGCAAAACTTGCAACCAAAAGTACAAGAGGGAAAAAGAAAGATTGAGTGAGTGTTTTCATAAATAAGCGGGCAAAAATAAATCATTTTATTCAACTGTAACGTGTTTTTTCTTTATTTTGTATTAATGTATGTTAAAAAATAAAAATGTTTGTTGAAGAAGGTGAAGGTAATGAATGAGAAATTATTAATTGGAAAGTCGGATAAAGCTGATTTTCCTGAATTGGAGTTGAAAAATATTGATGTTAAAATTGATACAGGCGCTTACACATCAAGTATTCATTGCAGTAGTATTGAAGTGGTGAAAATTAATAATAAAAAAGTATTGAAATTTTGTATGCTCGATCCAACACATAAAAAGTATAATGGTAAACAATTGATGGTAAATGACTTTAAATTGAAGAAGATAAAAAGCTCTAATGGGGAGGTTCAAGAACGATATATAGTAAATACTACTTTAGTACTTTTTTCAACAACTTTTTTAGTAGAATTGTCCTTATCTGAAAGAGGTGAAATGAAGTTTCCTGTGTTATTAGGAAGAAAGGTGCTAACCGGAAATTTTGTAGTAGATACAGCGTTTAGAAATTTGTCTTTTAGATTGAAGAATAGTTTAAAAAACAATGCTTTGTAGTTTTTTAAGTTGAAAAAATAGTCATTTATATTGGAGGAATGATGTTTTGTAAAAAAACATGGTTAAATATTTTTCATTCAATGTTTTATTGTATTTTTGCATCGCTAACTACGCCTTTTTACTTTTTATGATGGTTTCGTCTAAATTAGTCACAAGACTAATGATAATATAAGTACAAGAGGGATTATTGTATAAACTATGAAACGAATACTAGCTTTTTGGACATTTTTTGCAAGCATTCTGTCAGTAAATGCTGCTATTTATAAAGTTACTACTACCAATTTTACAGGACCTGGGTCAGTAAGTGAAGCAGTAACTAATGCTACATCTGGAAGTGATTCTATAGTTTTCGATTTGAAAGGCACAATTGTATTCTCCACTACTTTGACTTTGACATCAAGTGTGACTTTAATAGGGCCGGGGAGTGATAATTTACAATTGCAATCAAGCGGGATAACATTGTTTGATATAAATGTGATGGCTTCTAATGTTAATATTACCGGTTTTACTTTGACGACATCGGGTATAGCTGGTGGCTCTGCCATACAATCTGGTGCATCAGAATTAATAATTTATGATTGTATTTTTACAAATTGCAATTCATCAGGTATAGGTGGAGCAATAACGGCTAATACTGGAGGTTTAACGGTTCATAGCTGCTCATTTGTGAATGTAATTGCTGCCACTAATGGAGGTTCAATATTTTTAACTACTAATAGTGGCTTGCCATCAAATATTGTGAATTGTACTTTTGGAAGAACATCAGGATTTTCAACTGAAAACGGCCAAAATGGTGGGGCTATTTACATCAATGTATCCAGTGGAACCGTTAACATAGTTAATAATACCTTTGCGCGATTATCGGTTACTACTCAAGGGGGTGCCGTTTATTCAAACGTTGCAAACTATAACTTAAGGAATAATATTTTTTATCAAAATGCACCCAATTCTCAATTCAGAGATTTGGGCGGTACAATGCCATCCATCAGAGGGTTTAACTGTTTTCAGCAAGCGCCAACTGCTTATGTGCCAGGAACAAATGATGTAAACGGTGGAAGTTGGGCATCTTGGATTTCTTCAAATTCATCACTTCAACTCCAAAAATTTGGAAGAGGACATTATGGTCTAAATGTTACTGAATTTGCTCCTTCAATTGATAATGCAGATCAATCTATAGTTACTACTTTTTTTGACAACTTTGGCTATGAAAGAAAAGATGTTCGTTCTGCTCCACGTGAAGTACAAGGAATATATTATGGTGCTAATCAAATTGATAGGGGATCTGTGGAGTATTCACCATTTAAAGTAACCAACAACAATGCAACAGGAGTAGGCTCCCTAGCTGATATTGTTGACAGTGTGAATAATTCAACTAGACCCGGTCCATTATATGTTTGGTTTGAAATTCCAGGATCAGGACCACATACGATTACAGCAGCGTCACAATACATTACTAATAGAGCTTATAACTACTTAGATGGGTTTTCTCAATTAGGCAGTAAAGAAGGTTCTTATTCATTTGGACCTGAATATACAATTGATATTGATAATACTGCATCATTAGTAAGTTGTTTCTATACCTTTGGTGACTACATTGAAATTAAAGGCTTTCAAATTCAAAATTTTGATATCCCTATATTGATTTTTAGTAATAATGTTGGGTTATATGGGAATTATATTATTAATGGTAATTATGGTATTAATACTGGTGGATCTACTTCATCTTGTATAATAGGCTCGGAAAAAGGAAAGGATAGAAACTACATTGTAAGTTGCAATGCAAAAGCAATGGAGATAGGTGGTTCTTATCATTGGATTAAAGGTAATTACATTGGTGTTCAACCCAATGGAGTGGCGAATGGTAATTCTGAAGGTATTGATTTAAATGGTGCACTAGATTGTCTTGTGGGCGGGTCTTCTTCTGCTGAGGGTAATTTAATTTGTGGGAGTTCTTTATATGGAATTCGCTTATTGGGAGCCTCAAGCTGCCAAGTAAGAAATAATATTTTAGGAATTAATCCAACCAATACTTCAACTGCTGGATATGAAAATTCAAGAGGAATTGAAGTGGAGAGTTCAAACAATAATTTCATTGGGGGTAGTATTTATCCTGGTGGAGGAAATGTTGTTGCTTCAGCTTCGGGTGATGGAGTGTATATCTCTAATTCAGGTTCAAATTATTTTCACGGAAACATTATCGGATTGCGACCAGATGGTTTGACAGCAGGTTCAATAGCTAACAATGGAATTAGAATAACCGGTTCAACTGATAATAATTATATTGGAGATTATATGACTGTCGATTTTAGAAATGTAATTTCCAATTGCCAAGAATCAGGAGTTTTTTCTGATGCTACTTCAGGAAATTCTAATTTTATAAATTATAATTACATAGGTACCAACAAAAATGGATTGGGTAATATGGGAAACGGTAAAGATGGAATTCATTTATTGGGCTCATTAGGAAGTTTTTCAGGTCAAGCTTTAGTTGAGAATAATTTAATTGGTCATCATAATAATGCTACATTTGGACGTGCAATATTTGTAGAAAATGGTCGAGCAAGTGTTTACACTAATACCATAGGAAAAGATTTATCTGGAAATTCTGCTTCGAATAGAATTGGTATTCAAGTAAAAGGTGTTGACGCTGAAGGGAGCATCTATCAAAATACGTTATTTAATTCATTACAACAAGGCATCTTAGTGGATGATGTAGCAACTAATTTCGGTTTAAGTATTGATTTTAACAATATTCAATATAATGGAGCTCAAGGAGTCTTCGTTACTAATGGTTCAAAAAAAGTGGATTTTTATGAAGACAGCGTTAAAAATAATGGCACCGGAGGAATTATTGTTGCAAATGGATGTGATAGTATTGTAATGGAATTTTGTATTGCTAATAATAATGGTTCAGGATTAGATTTCGATTTAGGAAATGCAGGTCCTGGAGGTTATGTGATGAATCAAGGTGTTTCTTTTCCTATAATTTCAGCCGCAAATTATTGTTCAGGTCAACTTACCATTGAAGGTACTTTTTCTGATGCTAATTTTCCTAATACAGAATTTAACTGTGCATTTTATCTTATTCCTGCAGGTTCTGCACATCCTTCTAATCATGGGGGCACCTATGAAGTCATTGGGTCTGACTATATTTTTACAGATGGAACAGGATTTATCTCATTTACATTTGATTATTTTAATACATTCAGTCCTGGAGATTTAATTACTATGGCGGTAACAAAGATAGAAAATGAAGGTCAACATCTTACAAGTGAATTAGCCGCTAATTTTGTGATTTCATCAAATTTATCAGTCACAGTGACTCCAACAAATCCTTTGTGTACTAACGATTTTGGTTCAGCTACAGCCACAGTAATTGGTTCTTCAAATGACCCAGAATGGCATTTAGTCTCTGCATTAGGTAATCCAATTTCATTTGGAACAACCGTAACAAATTTATTACCTGATAACTATGCGTGTATTATTGTAAATGGAGGGTGTACTGATACGGCATTTTTCACCATTACTGCTCCCACAATATTAAATCCAGGAATAGCTAGTACTCTAACAAATGTTAATTGTCTAGGTGGGACAGATGGAAGTATACAACTTATCACAGCTGCTTCAGGAGGTACATTACCGTATCAATACAGTATTGATAATGTTACTTTTCAGGCATCAGATTTGTTTTCTGGGCTTCCTGCTGGAACATATGCTATTTTTGTGAGAGATGCAAATAATTGTATTGATACCACAACTAGTATAACTGTTAGTGAACCTGCAACAGCACTTACAGTGACTACATCTACAACCAACCTTACTTGTAATGGTTCGGATGACGGAACTATTACAACAACTATTTCAGGAGGTTCTCCTGGCTATAGCTTTGCTTGGACAGGTCCAAATTCTTTTGTTGCAAATACTCAAAATATTACCTCTTTAGAACCTGGTTTTTATGTATTAACGGCTACAGATATTAATGGTTGTCAAGTTATCGAAAATGCAGCTGAAATTATTGAACCAGCTTCAAACAATGTAAATTTTACTATTTCTAATGCCACAGCTTGTGTAGGTGAAGGAATAACATTTACAAATACTTCTGACCCTGGAGCAACTGCTTATTTTTGGAATTTTGGAAATGGGAATTTAACCAACAATACTCTTGAAAATTCAAGTACTGTATATACAGGAGATGGAACTTATTTTGTTGATTTTATTGTAACTTATGGCGCTTGCCAAGATTCCTTAACTCAAGTAATAAATGTCAATCCTGTACCTGTATTAACAAACGCTAACTCAACAACTATATGCAGTGGCGATAATGTGAATTTCACTTTTTCAACTGATATAGCCTCTACATTTACTTGGTATGGAATAGACAATACCAGTGTTTCGGGTGAAACATTGACTAATCAATCAACCAATATAAATAGTGATGTATTAATCAATAATTCAGGAACCCCACAAATGGTTGAATATATAGTAATACCTGCCACGGCTCAATGCACCAGTTCAGGTCAATCCTTTTATGCTTGGGTTAATCCTCTTCCAACTGTAATTGCCCCAAATGACACAACGATCTGTACAAATGAATCGTTAATGCTATCTGGTTCTGGAGCTGCAAGCTACACCTGGGATAATGGAATTACTGATGGGGTAGCTTTTAACCCATCTAATACAACAGTTTACACAGTTACAGGGACAGATGGAAATGGATGTCAAAATACAGATGCCACTACTGTTGTTGTAAATACTTTACCTACAATATCAGCTCCATCTGATTACGCTATTTGTAATGGTGCGTCAACTACATTGAATGCAACAGGAGGGTTATCATATAGTTGGGATAATGGTGTTTCAGATGGGATATCATTTACTCCTATAGGAACACAAACGTACACTGTTGTTGGACAAGATGCTAATGGATGTCAAAATAGTGATGCTGTTACGGTTACAGTTAATACTTTACCTACTATCATCGCTCCAAATTTCTACTCAATTTGCCAAGGTGAATCCACTACATTGACAGCAACGGGGGGAGTGTCCTACACTTGGGATAATGGTGTATCAAATGGTGTGGCGTTTACGCCATCTGTTTTTGCAACTTATACGGTAGTTGGGGTTGATGGAAACGGATGCCAAAATAATGACACTGTTTCAATTGCAATAAATAATTTACCTACTGTAATTGCTCCAGCAGATTATACCATTTGCAGTGGTGCTTCTACAACATTAAATGGTTCTGGGGCATTAACCTATGTTTGGAATAATGGTGTAACCGATGGTGTTGCATTTAACCCAACTTCAACCTTATTATATACTGTAACAGGAACTGATACTAATGGCTGTGAAAACACAGACCAAGTCACCATAACTGTTAGCTCACCTATTTCACTTACGTTTAATGTTACCAACGTTTCGTGTAACGGAAATTCTGATGGTGAAATTGAATATACAGCTTCGGGTGGTACTGCTCCTTATACAATTGGTATAAATGGAAATAATCCATTTACGATGTCATCAAACCCAACAATTTTGGGAGGTCTTTCTGGGGGGTACACATTTAATGGGATTTTGACAGATGCCAATGGTTGTCAAACAACTAATTCAACTAATATAACAGAACCAAATGCAATATCCTATTCAATAATTACACTTTCGGATACTTGTAGTGCAGGGGTGGGAACATTATCTTATGCTTCCGTATCAGGAGGCACAACTCCCTACACTTATGGAGATTTATCTGGTGTGAATTCAACCAGTTCTGTATTTGTGGGCAGTGCCGGAAGTTATAATACTTTTGTTGAGGATGCAAATGGATGTGTTTCTAATCAAAGTGCTACAATAGGAAATGTAACTGCACCAGTAAATGGAGGAACTTTTGGTCCGTATTCAACTTGTGATGACGAACCCATTGAAATTGTTGCTTTTGGAGGAACCTCTTACCAATGGTCAGGAGGGTCTACAGCTATTCCATCTGTTGCTAATCCAACGGTAAATCCAACTCAAAACACAACGTATTATGTTACCATTTCTTTTGGTACGTGTACATTATCAGATTCAGTATTGGTTACTATTGATTCCAGTTGTGATTCGCTCGATAACAATACAGTAATTAATACGAATGCATTTTCACCAAATGGTGATGGTATAAATGAAGTGGTTACTTTCGATATACCAAATTTATTGCAAGATAATGATAATAAAGTGTATTTTATAAATAGATGGGGAGACGTTATTCGAGAATATACCAATTATAATAACCTAGATGTTGCGTGGGATGGTAAAAATAATTCCGGTGTAGAATTACCCGATGGTACCTACTTTTTTATTATTGAAATACCCAGTCAAGATTATAAAGCCACTGGGTGGGTTCAATTGGTGAGATAAATTATGACAATTAAAAAATGAATAGATAAATAAGTGTTTATGAAAAAATTATTATTTGCTTTAAGTTTACTGTGTAGTTTAGGATATACAGCACAACAGGATGCTTTGTTTAGCCAATATATGTTTAATCCCTTTGCTATCAATCCCGCTTATGCAGGTAGTAGAAATTCTTTAAGTGGAGTATTATTGGCGCGTAAACAATGGGCTGGCTTTTCAGGAGCACCAGCTACAGGTACTTTTGCTGTTCATAGTCCATTCAAAGGAAAAAACTTTGCATTAGGTTTTAATGCCATTGTTGAAGAAATAGGACCTTCAATAAATTCTGGAGCATTTTTGACCTATGCTTACCACTTAAAACTACCAGTTGGAAAACTATCTTTTGGTTTAAGAGGAGGACTTTTTTCATCTCGATTGAATAATAATCTTTTGAGATTTGATGACGGCACAGATGTTACCAATACGGGTGGTGTTTTAAAAGGAATGACCCCTAATTTCGATTTTGGGGCTTATTATTACACTCAAAAGTTTTATGTTGGTCTGAGTTCATCTCATTTAACGGGAGGCACATTGAAATTTAGAGAAAATAATTTGACCTATCAAATCAGTAGACATTATATGTTAGCCTCAGGTTTGGCAATGGTCGTTAATCCAAATGTGGTGTTTAAGCCATCCATTCTAGTTAAATATGTTGAAGGTGCACCGTTAAATTTTGATGCCAATGTGAGTGTATTATTGAAAAAAGATTTTTGGATTGGAATGTCTTATAGAACAAATTCAGCTTTCAATGCACAATCATTAGTTGGAATTTTTGAATATAATATAACTGATTTTTTAAGAATAGGGTATAGTTATGATTTTGCAATGGGGAAATTACGCAATTATAACAGTGGTTCTCATGAACTATTCCTTGGAGTAGATATGAATATTTCTAAGAAAGTTTCATTATCTCCTCGATATTTATAATTATTAATTAGAAAAAGATTTGTGATGAGTTTCAATAAAAATCAATTAAAGAGTTTATTAGTGTTTTGTTTTGTAAGTGCCTATTTTTCGTTGTTTGCAATTACACAACAGCCTCCTAAGACAGGTAAAAAGGAGCTTCGAAAGTATTATGAATATGAAGTTTTTAAAGTTCATGGTTTAAATTCAGAATTTGCTGAATTTAGTCCAGTATTGTATAAACAAGATTTTATTTTCGCTAGTAATAGGAATTATGATTTCAATATTATTGGTGAAGACAACTGGTCAAATACCAATCATATCAATATTTTCAAAGCTGAAGTAAAAAATGAAAGTTCTGATTCCATGGAGGCTACTCGTGTAAGACTTTTTGATAAGGTGTTTTTGGACAATGATCATACAGGTCCAATTAGTTTTTCACAAGATGGAACGGAAGCCATATTCACAAAAGTTTCTCATAGAAAACAAAATGTATTTGGGGATAAAACGGCTCGTCCACAATTGTACATTTCTAAATTGGTAAATGATAAATGGACAGATGTTAAAAAGTTGCCATTTGTTAAAGTTAATTATTCATATGGCCACCCAACTTTATCAGCTGATGGAACTATTTTGTATTATGTTAGTGACGAAGTTGGGGGAATGGGTGGAAAAGATATTTGGAAAGTTGAACGAAAAGGCGATACTTGGGGTGAACCTTCACCCTT
The DNA here is from genome assembly GCA_964419055.1 of uncultured Flavobacteriales bacterium. Lineage (GTDB taxonomy): Bacteria > Bacteroidota > Bacteroidia > Flavobacteriales_D > Parvicellaceae > CAYQNU01. The sequence goes on from CAYQNU010000018.1 coordinate 44,657, forward strand.
GAGAGAAGTAAATTCGGCAGGTGATGAGTTGTTTCCTTCTTTTGTTGATGGCAATCTTTATTTTTCCTCCAATGGTAGAGGTGGAAAAGGTGGATTGGATTTGTATATGTCGAAAGGTAAAGACGGAGTTTTTTCATCTCCTGAAAGTCTAGGTGAAACGATTAACTCCGAAGCTGATGAATTTGGAATTGTATTTAATGCGAATAGATTAAGTGGATATTTTTCTTCAAACCGATTAAATGGAAAAGGAGATGATGATATATATTATTTCAAAGTTATTGAAAAGGTAATCGTAGAAGATGACGTTATAGAGGGGCAATTTGTATATAAAAAATTAGGAGCAGATAAGCCAGAAGGACTAGATGTTGTGCTATTAGATGAGGACGGCAACGTTGTAATGCAAACAAAAACAGATGCTAATGGTGAGTTTAAATTCAAAGCATTGGATTCTGATAAAAAATACATCATCCGTTTGATGAAAGATGGCGAAGAGGTGGAATTAATTTTATACGGAAAAGATGCTGATTCCTTTTTATTGGCCAACAAAGAAGGCGATTTTGTATATCGAAAATTATCAACTGAGAGTATTGGCACCTTGTCATTAATTGATGAGGAAAACGTAGATCCTGTTACACGTACAGGTACTATGAATGGTCAGTTTGTATATTCTAAATTGAAAAACGATGTACCTGCAGGTGTAGATGTTTTCTTGATAGATGATGAAGGCAATATTGTTGACAGAACAAAAACAGATGCCTATGGTAATTTTCAATTTTCAAAACTTTCAATGGATAAAAATTACCGCGTAAAAATTGGTGATTTAGATGACGATGTTAATTTGTTAATCTACAATAAAAAAGATCAAATAATGTCGGTTTTGGCGGCAGGTCAAGATGGAATATTTAATTATAGAAAGTTAAAAACAGACAATACTTACAATCTTGATTATTTGCAATTAGAAGAATCATCGTTGCAGTTTCCTGATCCTAATATGCAATTGGCAGGTGAGTTTTTATTTAGAAGTTTAAATAAAACAATTGGAAATTTGGATTATGAAATTCTTGATGAAAACTATCAATTGATTACTAAGGGTAAAACAAATGAAAGTGGATATTTTAGAGAAACGAATATACCATCCAAAGATATGGTTGTATTTAAGATTGATGGGAATAAATATAAAGAAGATGTAAACTTGATTATATTAGATAGGACCAAACAAGTGGTAGTGAAATTAGATAAGAATAGCGATGGTTATTTTATTTACAAAAAACTTAAATCCTCGGGTTCTGATTTAGTTGTGGAAGATGAATTGACTAATATGTTAAAAGGGAAAGGAGTAAATGCCCAATTTGTATTTAAAAAATTGTCTTCAGATAAAAAATCATTTGAGTATGAATTGTATGATGAAAACGGAAAATTGGTAATTAAAGGTAAAACCAATGATTTGGGCGTTTTAAGTCATACTGATTTGGATCCATCTAAATTTTATCAATTTAAATTATTGGGGACAGGAAATGATGCCGATCTTAAAATTTGGGATGCTGAAAAAGGTGAAATGGTTTTAATTAAAAAATCAAAAAATGGGTTTTATGAATTTGGTAAAAAACCTCAACATGTAGTAAGCGAGTCAAGCGTAGCTTCTGGTAAAATAATTCAAACCATTTACTACAGTCAGGATGTTTACAAAATTGGAGGTGACAGCCGAATTAAAGCTATGACCATCGTGAAATTCATGAACGATAATCCAACTGCAAAAATAGTTGTAGCAGGTCATTCATCTCACGAAGGAGCTGAAGATTACAATAATGAATTATCTGAAAAACGTATGCAGGAATTAGTTGACTTTTTAATAGAAAAAGGTGTTTCGGCTGAACGTATTATAGGTGAGTTCCATGGTGAAACTAAACCTATGGTTCAATGTGGCTCAAAATGTTCTGAAAAAGATCACGCAAATAATAGAAGAACAGAAATTAAAGTAGTGAAATAATCGTAACAATAGTTAATAAGGAAGCCTTGATATTTTTATCGGGGCTTTTTTTATTCCATAATTTGAGCAGAATATGATTTGGCCATATCAAATGAACACGTATTGGATTTAATTAATCGTTTTCTCCTTTTTGCAATGAATTTGTACACACCATCACGAATAAATGGAGGTACAAGGATGAAAATATATAAAAGTGGATATAGGGACTTTAATTGTTTTAAAATTTCCAACACTCCTCTTGAATGACTGTATACATTTTTCCCATCAACAAATATAATAGTTTCCTCCGGTTTAGCTTTAATATTTAATTCATTAATCAATCTTTGACCAGCCGAAGATTGATTGGGACAAACCATTAAATTACGCTTCTTGTTTTTCTTTAAGATAAACAAAACAGATCGATTGCAAAACGCACAATCGCCATCAAAAATCACCACTTTCATTTTTTTATAAATTTTGATGTCAAAGTTTTTTGAGAAGTTTCAATCATTAGAATGTAAAATCCAGACTCAAGGTTGTGGATAAGAATTTCATTCCCTTTCTTATTCCATTCTTTAGAAACTATACGTCCAGCATTATCGATTATTGAATAATGATAATCTATGTATGTATCCAAGCCTTTTATAAAAATTTGAGAAGCACCAGGATTTGGATAAATTTGAATGCCTAATTCTTTATCATCTTCAAAGATGAATGAAGTGTTGTCATTAGTTCCCATATAAAGAGAAAGACCGCCTCTTTTAGTACCCACAATTAAATCAACTAAAGTGTCATTATTCAAATTTCCTATGGCGGGTGCCGAATTGGGACCAATATTGATACCGCTTACCAACGTATCCACAACTGTAAATGTACCCATGATGTTGCCATTTATGCCGTTATAGTGAAATATATCTCCTCTTTCACTACCTACAAATAGCTGTATATCATTTTGATTATTTCGAAATAAAACAGGCGCACTGTTTCCAATGGTCGTCCACCATTCGCTTACATCAACATTACCCCAATTGGTGGCTTGCAAACGAAATATTGGAGAAGTTTGCCCTCCCACATTTTCGTAATAATTTAAGTTGCCGTTTTCTTCTCCAATAATTAAATCAAAGTCCCCGTCTCCGTTAATATCAAACAAGGTCGGTTTGGCAGCATAGCCCACATCAATAATTTGATTATTGTCATCCATTAATTGCGGTGAGGTCAGGCTTAATGTTAATGTGGTGCTGTTTCCGCTGCTATTAGTAAACAAGTGGACCTTTCCATCATAATCACCAATAATCATATCTAAGTCGCCATCATTATCCATGTCGGCAAAGGAAGGATAGGCTCCAGTAGTGAATCCCAAACTACCTAAATTTAAAAAGTTATCTGTAATGCGAAGAAAAGCTGGTGAGCTAGCAGAACCTGTGTTTTTGTATAAGGAGATTTTTGTTTGATAACTGCTGCTTGAAGTGGGAGTAAAATACCCAAAGTTCCCAATAACTAAATCAACTAATCCATCCCCATCAAAATCAGTTAGAACAGGATATGCTTGGGTGCCCATGTCTATCATCTCATCTTGAATAAAGTCCTTTTGGATGAGTTGAAAAACGGGATTATCAGTGGCTCCATAATTTTTATAAAACCAAATACTTTTGGCGTCATCACTCTGCATTTCAATATTGGGTGTGACCATTAAGTCTTTAATACCATCATTATCTACATCTTCGTAAAATGCTGCTGGAAAAGTGTACGGTGCTGCTGCGATTGTATTTGAAGGAAAGTTGGTCTCTTGTGAAACCATAGATGTGTTCATATTGACCCCAGAACCATCATTCCAAAGTGCTACTAAATTGTTAAAACTGACATCACCCAATAAAACATCTTTTACACCATCTCCATTAAGGTCCAAGGCTGTTACAGTGGATCCGCTGTGACGAAGGTTCCTGTATTCAGCAACATCTTCGGCTGAAATAAAATGAATCCCATTTCCATCCGGTTTTCCAACTTCAGGTGCAGAAATAACCGAAGTACAGGTATCAAAGAGAATGCATTCATTGGTACCAGTACCTGTTTCTAAAAAGTGCCCCCAACAATCATTTTTTAATTCAAACTGAATGGAATCACAGCCAAAACCGTTTTCAATAGACATGTTTTTGTGGAATTCCAAGGTTTCTCCAATAATCGAAAAAGTCAAAACATCTAAATCACCATCGCCATCAATATCAATTACCTCGGGTAGATCAACTTTACTAACAAATAAATTACTCAAAAGTGGGTTGGGTAAAGACGGTCTCAATGTATAAACATATGGGTCTGAAACATATTCAAATAAAATTTCGGTAGCAGTTGAAGTGTTTTTCCAAACTCCCATTCCACCAAAAACATAGGAGAAAATGTCTTTTTTACCATCACAATTGTAATCTCTCAAAATAGCCCAATTTTCTAATTTTGGAAAATCTGATTCATATTTTGGAGCATGTTCAAATTCAGATGTAATGGTGTTAAATGTAAATGTCAAAATTTTGTTACCCGTCCTATCAAACACGAATAAATCTTCAATACCATCATTATTAAGGTCAATTTTTGACAGTTGACCACTGTTTATTCCCCCAACCCAAGGAAATTTTAAAGTATTGGTTTGACTTACGAGCACATCGTTATTTCGTTCGAAATAATAATGTTGGGAAAACAAGGTGTTAGATATCAGTATTATTAATGTCAGAGCTGCTAAATTCTTAATCATATGATGAGGTATATTTATAAACAAATTTAACGCTTTTTTTAATAAAAATACATATTTTAAATATTTGATTGAAAATATTGTTGTGTAATATATTATGAAGTTCTATATTTGCACCCCTAAAATTTTATAGAAATTAATTAAATATTATAGTTGAATGCAAAATAGAGGCGCCATTTGGGTTTTTACGATACTGCTAACATTAGCTTGTATCTATCAGTTGTCATTTTCATGGGTTACCGGTAGTTTTGAGGACAAAGCCATTTCTTATTCTGAGGCCGAATTGAAAAGAATTGAAGGTGAATTGGGAGAAGTCGTTGTTTTGGGTCGTGATACTATCGTAGTAAAAGACGGGCAACTAACCAACAAAGAGAAGGAAGACGTTAAAAATTTCTATTTTAATGATTACATTTCTACCAATGGAGATGAGTCTATTTATTTAGGAATGTCTTATAACAAATGTAAAGGACAACAATTATCTAAAGGTCTGGATCTTCAAGGAGGTTTAAGTGTAACCTTAGAAATGTCTATTCCTGACTTGGTGAGAAAAAAAGCGGGTAACTCTGAAAAATTAGGGTTTACTGTACCTTTTGAAATTGCTAAAACAAAATTCGCAAAAGGCGAGGGGGATAACTTTATTGATTTGTTTTTTGAAGCTCATGCAGCTAGTGAATATAAAAATGACCCTATGTCTTATTTCTTAGTGGGATCTGAAGATTTTACAAAAGATATGACTAAAGATCAAATCAAAGATAAGTTGAAAGAAATTGCTGTGAAAGCAGTGGATGATGCCGAAGAGAACATTATTAAACGTATTAGCCGTTTTGGGTTAACTCAGGTTAACGTTTCTAAACAACCGGTTTCTGGTCGTTTGATTATTGAAATTCCTGGAGTGAAAGACGTAGATCGTATGGTGACTTTACTTCAAAAAGAAGCTAAGTTAGAATTTTGGGATGGTTTAAATCAAGATTTGTCTGGAAGTTTTACGGCTTTAAGTTCAGCTTCTGAAGGTGTTGATGTTACTGCTGAAAAAGTAGATCCAATTACTCTTTTACCTGATTCTCTAAAAAAATATTCTGTTGATACATTAGTTTTGGCTACCAAGCAAGATACGTTAAATAATAAGTATGTTGATTCTATGATAGCTGCTTCATCTGTTGAAAAACCAGATACTTCGTTAAATTTAAATGAAGCAAATGCAGAAGGTAAATTGTTTGGTGGTAGATTTGAATTCAAACAAATACGTAACCAAAAAACTGGGATTTACGAGCCTACAATTGGTGTTGCTTTGGCGAAAGATACTGCTTATATCAATGTGTTGTTGGGTTCTGAATTAGCAAAAACGTATTTGCCTCAAAGCGCTAAGTTCTTATGGTCGTACAAACAAGAAGAGGTTTCTAGTCCAGATGGAAAAACGACTTCATCAGGTTTTGTATTATACGCAATTGACACTGAAGGTCAATCTGAGCCTAAACTTTCTGGAGAAAACGTTGTTCAAGCGGATTACAGTATTGCTGACCCAACCTCTAGACAAGTAACCGTTAACATGAATTTTGATGATGACGGAACAGCTACTTGGGCTAAATGGACAGGTGATAAAAAAGATCATTATATTGGTATCGTTATGGATGATGCTGTATATTCTTTCCCTGTTATTATGAACCAAATTACAGGTGGAAATACGCAAATTTCAGGTAATTTCACTATTGATGAAGCTAAAGATTTATCTAGTATATTGCGTGCAGGAGCTTTACCAGCACCAGCAATTGTTGTTGATAAAGCTATGGTTGGTCCAACCCAAGGTGAAGAGAATGTATATAAGAGTATTATCAGTTTCTTGGTAGCTTTTGGATTAGTATTGGTTTATATGATGTTTTATTACAGCAAAGCCGGAATTGTATCAGGTGTTGCTTTAATTGCAAACGTGTTCTTTATTTTGGGAACATTAGCATCATTAGGTGCATCGTTAACGTTACCAGGTATTGCAGGTTTGGTGTTGACCATTGGTATGTCAGTTGATGCCAACGTGCTTATTTTCGAAAGAATTAGAGAGGAATTGAGAGATGGAAAAGGTATTAAATTGGCTATTGCTGATGGTTATAAAAATGCTTATTCAGCAATATTGGATTCTAATATTACGTCATTACTTACAGCTTTTATATTAGCATATTTTGGTACGGGTGCCATTCAAGGGTTTGCTACCACTTTAATCGTAGGTATTTTCTCATCGTTGTTTGCTTCTATTTTCGTAACTCGTCTTATTTTCTCTTATATGTTAGATAAGAAAATGGCGATTACCTTCTCAACTAAAGCTACTGAATCAGTGTTTAAAAATGTTAGTATTGATTTTATTAAAAAATCAAAATTCGCCTACATTATTTCAGGAACTTTAATTGTTATTGGTCTAGGGTCTTTATTCACAAATGGATTGGATAAAGGAATTGAATTCACTGGAGGTAGAACGTACACCATCGAATTCAAAGATAAAATGGATAGAGCTACATTAGAAAGTGAAGTGGCAAAAGTTTCTATTACGGATGGTAAAGAAGTTAAACCTATTATCAAAACGATTAATAATAGTGACTATATTTTTGAAATCAGTACTAAGTATTATTCAGATGTATTATCTAAAGATGCGAATGCACACGTAGATTCGATAATTGATGTAGCCATGAATAATATGGGTTACTTGAAGAGTACTTCAATTGAAGCTATTAATGGCGGAAAAGAAGTGAAGACTTATACGATTTTAAATAATCGATCAGTAAACGCTCAAATTTCAAATGAGTTGATGACCAATTCGTTTATTACCATTATTTTCTCACTACTTGTGGTGTTTTTATACATTGCTTTCCGTTTCAAAAAATGGCAGTTTGGACTTGGAGCTATGTTGGCTTTATTCCACGATGTGATTATTGTGTTAGGTGTGTTTTCACTGATTTATCCGTTTGTTTCATTCAACTTGGAAATTGATCAAGCATTTATAGCTGCCATTCTTACAGTGGTTGGTTATTCCATCAACGATACCGTGGTTGTGTTTGATAGAATTAGAGAGTTTGTAGGAATTCACAAACGTGATGATCAAAATAAAGTGGTGAACGATGCCTTGAATACAACATTATCAAGAACCATTAATACCTCGCTTACTACCTTTTTGGTATTGTTAGTAATCTTCTTATTTGGTGGTGATAGTATTTCAAGTTTCTCTTTCGCATTATTAATTGGTGTGGTAGTAGGAACGTATTCATCTATTTTCATTGCTGCTCCTTTGACGTTGCGTTTTACAAAGTCAATTATGCCAGTGGCACCAAAAGTTGAAAAATAGTTAATTAATATTTTCAAAATAAAGGAAAGCCTTATCACTTGTGATGAGGCTTTTTTTTTGTAATTTCGCAGCGATGATTTTTTTATTCTTAGATAGTATTGGAGGTGGTGAATTTATTTTCATTATTCTTATAGTATTAATGCTATTTGGAGCTGAAAGCATTCCTAATATTGCACGCACACTAGGAAGGGGAATAAGACAAATAAAAGATGCTACTCAAGAGATTCAAAGAGATATTGCAAAATCAACTGATAATCCTCTTAAAGATTTTAGAGATGCTGCTCAAGAAATTCAAAGGGACATTACCAGTCCAGCCGAAAACCCTTTGAAGGAAATTAAGGAAATTACTCAATCCACCGCAACTGATGTTAAAAAGACATTGGATCAAAATTTAGATAGTTAAGATTATGATGTATCTACTGTTATTACTTGGTTTGGCTGTACTCATAGTTGCGGGAGAGTTTTTGGTTAAAGGTGCGGTGGGCATTTCTGTACTCTTAAAGTTATCTCCTTTAGTAATAGGTATGACCGTAGTTTCTTTTGGTACATCCATGCCAGAATTATTAGTTAGTGTGAATAGTGCTATAGCAGGTAATCCAGAAATTGCCATAGGAAATGTTGTTGGATCAAACATAGCGAATATTGCTTTTATATTGGGGATTTCTGTTATTATTTTACCGATTATGGCAGAAAAGCAAACCAAAAAAATTGATTATCCTGTAATGCTTTTTTCAACACTTGTTTTTTATCTGTTTGCGTTCGATAATATGATTGAACGATGGGAAGGTATTATTCTATTTGCTATATTAATTGTCTTCGTATACAAAATGGTTACTAAATCACGAAAAGAAGAAAAAATTAAAGCTTTGGAAGCATTAAAAAATGAAGAAGTAAATGATACACCTTCGTTACCTGCATGGAAATCTACTCTATATTTACTAGTTGGACTAGTGGGACTTTATTTTGGTGCTGATTGGTTTGTTGATGGAGCGGTTCAAATTGCTACTAGCTTTGGTTTGAGTCAAGCAGTAATTGGCGTTACGGTAGTAGCTTTAGGAACAAGTGCTCCTGAACTTATAGCTTCTGTGGTTGCAGCGCTTAGAAAACAAGCCGATTTATCAATTGGCAATATAATTGGATCAAATATTTTCAACATTTTTGCCGTACTGGGGATTACTGCCATTATTAAACCAACAGAAGTAACCAATGATATGCTCAATTTTGATTCACTTTGGATGATCGGTATTTCATTACTCCTTTTACCAATGATTTATTTTTCCAAATCTATTGGTCGTTTAGCAGGAACAATTTTATTTACAGTATACCTGGCCTATCTCGTTGTTATTGTGTTGAAAATTAAGGGGATATTTTAATAAGGAGAGTTTATAATTTTATATTTGTATCTTTTTATTTATTTTTAGTTTTATAAGATACAAACATAAATCATCTCATTATGAAAATCCAACATATTCTTTTAAGCTCATCCTTCTTTGTATTGTTGAGCTGTGCCACAGAAAATACTTCTAAATCGAGTGATAACTCAAAGTTGATGTCTTCCATTAACTATGATAAAATCATTAAAAAACCATACAACAATGTAAATCTTGATTCAGAATTGATTGTTGTTGATACTCAAAAAGATAGTCTGTATAAATTAGATAAAGGAGGACATATTTATGTTCCCGCCAATTCATTTGTTCATTTATCGGGCGAAATGGTATCGGGTAGTGTTGAAATTTCTATCGAAAAATATACTTCTCTTTCAGATATTATTTTGTCTGGAATACCTATGAAATATGATAGTGCAGGAATTGAATATGATTTTACATCAGCAGGGATGTATAACATATCGGGGAAAAAAGACAACGAGCCAATAGCTATAGCTCCTCAAAAATCAATTGAAGTAGGCATTACCTCTTACATTGAAGATAGTCCTTGTTTTAATTTTTATCAATTAAATGAAAACGGAAATTGGAATTATTTATCCACCGAAGAAGCTACCCATAATCCTGACTTCCCAAAGGATCTAATTATACCCGAAGAGCCCAAAGTAATTCAAGGAGAGGAATTAGTTTTTGATTTGAATATCCAAAAAATGTCAAAATATGACAACAGTGAACTACAATTTTTTCTTTGGCAATATGATGGGTTAAATTCAGATACGATAGATAAAGCTATTTTATCTAATATAAATTATAAAAATCTTGAATTAATTAAGACTACTAAAAGTCAATGGTCCTATGATCTTAAATTGAAAGATAAAAACAAAACAGTAACGATTCCTGTAAAACCTGCTTTTACGGAAGAAAACATTGAAGCTGCTATGCAGGAGTATAAAAAAGCACTTAAAACTATAGAAGCTAATCAAGCAGCTGCCGATGCCATTGAACAAGGTAATTTTTTGAGAGTTTCGAGTATTCAAAACTTTGGAATTTATAATTACGATAGAGTAATCAATGATCCTGAAAGAATAAAAGTCTCTGCAACTTTTGATGTGGGCAAAGAATATTCAAATGAATTTATTACGGTTTATTTAATCAGTCGGGAACAAAATGCTGTAATTAGTTATGGAAGTTATACGTTCGATAAGTTTAGTTTTAATCCAGTACATAATAATATCTTAGTAGCTACCTTACCTAATAATGAAGTAGCAGTAATGGATACAAAAACATTTAAAAATAATACATCATTGGGGAAAACCAATGCTATTCATTTTAAGCTAAATCTGTTGGATCAATTGGTTACCAATAGTAAAGAATTAGATGATCTAATCGAATCACTATAAATAGATTATATTCATTTATTTTGACTTTAATTAATGCAATCTATGAGTTGTAGGAAGCACATATTGGTTTTATTGATGTCAGTTTGTTTTGGCACTTTTCATACTCAAATGGCAACTCAAACCTTATTGCCGATTATTAAAAATGGAAAATGGGGCGCAATAGATGCATCTGGTAAAGAAGTAATTTCTCCTAAATTTAGTAAAATTGAATCGTTTATCAATGGCGAAGCTGTTGCCTATGATAACAAAAAAAGAGGGGTAATAAACAGACAAGGTGATTGGATAATTTATCCACTATATGAAAAAATTGAAATTATAGATTTTAATGGCAATCAAGCTTATAAAGTTTGGTTAAACAATAAATGTGGGTTAATTGACAAAAACCAAGAACGCATTTTATCTATAAAGTACGAAGATATTTCTATTCAGAACGATTTCTTTTTTTGCAGAAATCAAGGTAATTGGCAAATTGGTATAGTAGAAAATGAAAAATTGATAACCAACGAATCATATGATAGAATCATTAAAACAACTTATTTTTTTATTGGTATTAAAGAAGAGGTAAATACAGTTATCACCCAAGAAGGTAAATTAGTGCCTACCAATTGTCAATTTTTTATGGAGAAGAATAAAATATTGATTGGATTTGATGAAAAATTCATTCCCAAAATTTACTTAACTAATGGTGAAGAGATTCTTGATAATAAATTTAATTTAAGTAAATCGGATCAGGATTTTTTAGTGTTGGACGTTTTAAAAAAAGAACAAGATGTTTTTATTAAAAATTACAATGTTCCTGATGAGTTTTTTTTAAAATCCGTTGAATTTTCAGGTTTATTTTCCACCTCAACTCAAAAATGGTTAATTAAGGGTGATTATGATGCTCTTTATAGATTGAATTCTGGCCTTTTTATAGTCAATAAAAACAATTTGTTGGGAGTTGTAGATACCGTGGGTACTCTGCTAAGTAAAATTCAAGCTGATAATATTTTTACTCTAGGGAATTTTATAGTTTGGGCAAAAGATGATTTTTTCGGATTATATGATCAAAATTTTAATGAAATTGTTCCTCCCAAGCAAGATAATTTGGCACTACAGCCCAACAATTTGATTTATTATTTTAATAATGGCAAAGTAGGGATTATCGATGCAAATGGAAGATTGGTATCTAAGGCTATCTACAACAATATTGTGAAACAAGGCAAATCTTACAAAGCCTATACGGATGACTATCTTGTTTTATATGACTTTAGTGATAGAGGTGTTTATCAATCAGAAAAGAAGTTTTCCAACGTAGTAATAATCAAATCTCGAATGGAATTTTCTAAATTAGAAAGCATCAATTCAAATCGATTCGGAGCTCCATCTCCTCAAGAATTGGGTTTTGGTTGGTATGTCGATTCAATTCCATATGTCAAAAAAGATAAACCCGAAGATACATTGTACACTAAAAAGTGGGGTATGAAAAACAATCTTGATTCAATTACCGTTAAACCCATATATTTCAATCCTCAAATCATTTCATCTGATTTTTCGCTAGCTTATTTGAAAAAGCCCTCCGTGCGCTTACCAAAAACCTTACCCACCGTAAATTCGTTACCTTATGATAAACGATTTGATATTATTGATAATGTTCTTCAGAAAAAAGTAAATACATCGGTTTTTTATCACATTAATTTTATTGACACCAATTCAACAGGATTTATGTCTTTTTTTGACAAAAATGGAATTGGCATAATGAAAAAAGATTTTTCTGTAATACGTAACGATATTTCTTTTATTGATAAAATGAAGGATGATGCATCGCGTTTCTGTGTTGAATCTTCAGAGATTATTTACCAAGAGATTAATTCAAAAGGTGTTTCAGCATTTGATTATTGGCAAAGAAGTGGCTCCTTATTGTCGGATGGCGTAAATAATTTTGCACCATCAAAACCCTATGCAATCTTTAAAGATGCTAAATGGGGCTTTTTGAGAAACGATGGATCAGAATTGTTTCCACCACAGTTTAAATATGTTCAAAATTTTAACAAAGGAGTCGCTTTTGTTTTTGACAAAAATTGGGGTGCTGTAAATAAAGACACTATCATCATTCCTTTAATTTATGATGAAGTTAGCGAGTTTTTAATGAATGAAGTCGATCAAATTTATCAAGTGAAAATAGTGTCAAAACCAACAAGTCTTTTTTATGACACCTTAGCTCAGTTGATTGAACTAGAATATTCTGTTGTGCAGAACTTGGCAAATGGTTTTTTATTGGTCCGATCAAAAGAGGGTTTTGGTATTGTCAATAGTGAAGGTGAATGGAGTTTAAAACCTTCCTTAAAACGTAAACCAGATTGCAAAACTGGATACTGTTTAGTCAAAGAATCTAAATATGGAGTTATCGATTTTGAAGGAAACCAATTGGTTGAATGTGTTTATGATGATATTGTAAATTATTTAGGCGATGGTCTCGTAGTCGTTAAAAAATCAGGTAAATTGGGAGTAGGAAATGATGTTGGAGATTGGATTGTAGCTCCCATTGCCACATCAATTCAGTATGAAAATGGATTGCTAAAGGTGTCCAATTCTAATTCTGTAAAATTATATACCATCAATGGTCAATTGCTTTCAAAAAAGAAATGGGAGTATTATGACATTGATCAGGCTAACAATAAGATGATGTATGTGAGTAAAGGTAAAACGGTGATAGTTGACCTTTCCACCCAAAAGAAATTAGTTGTTTTAGATAAAGTTTGTTTGCGGTTTTTAAAAGGACTTTTAATAATTAAAGACCCACAAAACACCTCATTAATAGGAGCGATAAGCGAAAAGGGTGAATCCGTTATACCCACTCATTTTAGCGAAATAAATTCGATTAGTGACTCTATACTTTTAGTGAAAAAAGAAAAAGAGTTGGGCTTATTAAGTGTTCAAGGCAAAGAAATTATTCCCGTAGAATATAAAAAAATAACTGCGGTTTTTCAGGACTATTTTGCTGCTGTAAAACAAGGTAAAATTGATTTTTATAACCAAAAAGGTAAAATAGTATATTCGATGTCGGGATTTGATGTAGCGCAATGTAACGATAGCTTAATAATGATTAAAGGAACAAAAAAGATAACGTATTTAAATGCTCACTTTGAAAATCATTTTAATGATGTTTTTTTTGATGGATATCCTTTTATTGGGCAATATACTTCTGTGCTTACTAAAGAGGGTTGGGTGATATTAGGAATCAACGGGCAAGTTATGTGTGCCGGATTAATCAACAAGTTAATACCAAGAGGTGATAATATTTTTCAATGTGGGGAAATGGTTTTTTTAGGGCTATATGATGCTAAAGGAAAGTTGATTTTAGAGCCAATTTATGATAAAATAAATTATTTGGGTGATGGGGTAATAAGATGCGAAAAAAATGGGAAAATTGGATATATTGAAACAAAAGGCAACTGGATTTTCCCCCTTCATTAGTAATTAAAGGATTTACTTTTCTTCTTTTTCAGTAATTTCGCACTTATTTTTTATGTTTTTTGCTTTTGCCTATGTAATAAATAGGGGTATGTTGAAAAAAAATAGAATAAATTTAATTTTACCCCCTAAAAAAATATACCTTTGCGTCAAAATTATAATAAATGTCATCAAATAGATTCAAAGCGTTAGGCGATTTATCAGATAGAAAGCCGATTTTTAATGGTACAGAACAACGAGTTTCTCAGTTTTTTGGCGAAAATGTGTTTGATTTAGCTAAAATGAGAGCCTATTTAACAGAAGAGGCTTATAATAGTGTGTTGAACGCTATGAACAATGGAGAACGAATTGAACGCAACATTGCTGATCAAATAGCAGCAGCTATGAAAGATTGGTCATTGTCAAAAGGAGTTACGCATTACACGCATTGGTTTCAGCCATTAACGGGTTCTACAGCTGAAAAACATGATGCTTTTTTTACACCAATCGAAGGAGGTAGAGCTATCGAGCAATTTGAAGGAAGTTTACTAGTTCAACAAGAGCCAGATGCGTCCTCTTTTCCAAATGGTGGTATTCGAAATACATTTGAAGCTCGTGGATATACTGCTTGGGATCCAACATCACCAGCATTTGTCATGGGCAAAACATTATGTATACCAACCGTTTTTATAGCTTACACGGGAGAAGCGTTGGATTATAAAATGCCTTTGCTTAAAGCGATTCACGCTATTGATAAAGCAGCTACCGATGTATGTCAGTATTTTGATAAGGACATCAATAAAGTAAAAGTTACCCTTGGATGGGAACAAGAATATTTTTTAGTTGATTCAGGTCTTTTTAATGCGCGTCCAGATTTAATGATGTCGGGAAGAGCGCTAGTAGGAAGCACACCTGCTAAAGGTCAACAGTTAGATGATCATTATTTTGGTTCGATTCCCGATCGTGTAATGGGATTTATGCAAGAGTTTGAGACAGAATCCTTGAAATTAGGTATTCCTGTTAAAACGCGTCACAATGAGGTGGCTCCCAACCAATTTGAATGCGCACCTATTTTTGAAGAAGCTATCATTGCGGTAGATCATAATCTGCTTTTGATGGATTTGATGGAGAAAATTGCTCGTAAACATAATTTTAGAGTTCTGTTGCACGAAAAACCTTTTCAAGGTGTAAACGGTTCAGGAAAACATAATAATTGGTCATTAAGCACCAACACAGGTGTTAACTTGTTATCTCCAGGTAAAAATCCTAAATCGAATTTAAGATTCCTAACGTTTTTTGTTAATACCATCAAAGCTATCCACGAACACGCTGATGTATTAAGAGTTAGTATAGCTTCTGCTTCAAACGATCATCGTTTAGGTGCTAATGAAGCTCCTCCAGCTATTATGTCTGTTTTTATAGGTACGCAATTATCTGCTATGTTAGATCGATTAGAAAAATCGATTCAAGCCGGTAAAATGACTCCCGAGGCAAAAACAGAATTAAAACTAAGCATTGGTAAAATTCCTCAATTATTGTTGGATAATACTGATAGAAACAGAACATCTCCATTTGCGTTTACTGGAAATAAATTTGAGTTTAGAGCAGTAGGTTCTTCAGCTAACTGTTCTTCTGCAATGATTGCAATTAATGCCATTGTAACCAAACAGTTAATTGCCTTTAAAAAGTCAGTTGACGCCCGCATAGCTAAAGGCGATTCTAAAGATGAAGCGATTTTAAAAGAACTTCAAAAATTAATCAAAGAATCAAAATCGATCCGTTTTGAAGGAAATGGTTATGGAGATGAATGGGTTAAGGAAGCTACAAAACGTGGGTTAAATAATTTCAAAGATACTCCTACTGCGTTGGGCGTAATGAAAACCAAATCATACGTAGAGTTATTTGAAGGTCTTGAGATTTTATCTCATCGTGAGATAGAAGCCAGACACGATGTTGAATTGGAAAATTATACCTTAAAATTGCAAATTGAAGCACGTATTTTAGGTGATTTGTGTAATGCTTACATCATTCCCCCTGTTGTGGAATATCAAAATAAATTAATTCAAAATGTTAAAGGATTACAAGAGGCTTTTGGTAAGGATGCCGTTGGATTAGCCCAGGCTCAAGTGTCTATTATCAAAGAGATTTCAAGTCATTTAAATCCTATTTACACGTTGGTGAATGAAATGATTGAAGCGCGCAAAAAAGCAAATAAATTGACCGATTCTGAGAAAAAAGCTTTTGCTTATTGTAATGATGTAAAACCCTATTTTGATAAAATTAGATATCACGTAGATAAATTGGAGTTAATCACAGACGACAAATTGTGGCCATTACCAAAAATGCGTGAATTGTTGTTTACACGTTAACAATTTATTGAAATCCTCCTTAAAAGCAGCGACTTTTTTGGAGGATTTCTTTTTTATTCAGAATAATAAATGTAAAAAAATGTATCTTTTTTTTCAACGGTAACAAATAAATATTTATTTTCGCACATTGGAAGATGTTAAAATCTTCGTTTAAAACGGAAAAATTAAAGACTAACTATGAAAATTTCAAAATTAATTACTTGTTTGTCAATGGTATGTCTATTCACTTTGAATGGAACAGCTCAAAAGGATTTTGCTAAAGAAGCGGATGCATTATACAGAAATGAAGCGTATTTTAGTGCAATTGATGCATACAAAAAAGCAGAAGCCAGTGCAAAAAAACCCGCTGACAAGGCACGTCACAATTTTCAAATAGGTGAATGTTACCGATTAATGGTAGATCAACCTCAAGCAGAAGTGTATTATGCACGAGCAATTAAATTACATTATGAGGACAATGACCCAACGGTTCTTTTACGAATGGCCGAAGTAATGCGTGAACAAGGTAATTATAAGGAAGCTCAAAAACATTATGAGCAATACTTAGCTAAAAAACCAGGTGTTAAGGAAGCCGAAGATGGTTTAGCTGCTTGTAAAAAAGCTGCTGAATGGAAAAATGAGCCTACTAAACATATTGTTCAAGCTGAAATTCAATTGAACACTGAAGCTTATGATTATTCTGCAACTTGGGGTGATAAAAAGAATTCATCGTTGATATTTTCTTCTTCTCGTCCAGGTGGAATAGGAACTGAAATAGATATCCGTACAGGGGAGAGTTACATGGATTTATGGATTGCTGCTAGAGACAATAAAGGTAAATGGGATCAACCTAAACCACTTCCTGCAACAATTAATACAGAAGACAATGAAGGGGCTGCAGTTTTGAACTCAAAAGCTGATGTCATATATTTTACACGTTGTCCAAGAGTGAAAAAAGAAAATATAGGGTGTGATATTTTTACAGCCGAAGCACAAGGAGATAGTTGGAAACAAGCTACTAAAATTGTTTTGAAACCAGAAGGGGGAGATTCAATTTCTGTAGGTCATCCAGCAGTTGATAAAATGGAGAAATATTTGATTTTTGCTTCCGATCTTCCCGGTGGAATGGGAGGTAAAGATTTATGGATTTCTGTTTACGACAAAAAAGCTAAGGCATTTGGAACACCAACTAACTTAGGTCCAAGTGTAAATACACCAGGTGATGAAATGTTTCCTTACCTTTCTGAAGAAGGTCATTTATATTTCTCTTCTAACGGTCACGTAGGTATGGGAGGTTTAGATTTATTTAAAGCTGAAAACGTAGGTGAACAAAAATGGGATAAAGTAGAAAACTTAAAATTCCCAATTAACTCTGCCGATCACGATTACGGAATCATCTTCGATAAAGGAACTACTAATAGAGGTTTCTTTACTTCTAGTAGAGATGGTGGGAAAGGTAAAGATGATTTGTATTCATTCAACTTACCCGAAATTAAATTCATCTTTGAAGTTTATGTAAAAGAGAAAGCTACTGGGGCTCCAGTACCAGGCGCTACAATAACTTTAATTGGTAGTGATGGTTCTCAAGTTGTTAAAACTTCTGATGAGGAAGGTAAAATTTCTTTTGATGACAACAATGGCGCGCGTTTTGTTAATAAAGAAACATCTTATAATTTTAGTGCTGAAAAGAAAGATCACCTAAGTGCAAAAGGGAAATTCAGCACTGTTGGTGAAAAAACATCAAAAAGATTTGTTGAAGAGATTTTCATTTTATATACAGACCCCAACGTATCTATAGATTTCCCAGAGGTTCAATATGCTTATGATAAACATGATTTATTAGTTGAACCAGGTAGAATCAATTCTAAAGATTCATTGGATTTCTTATACCAAACATTAATTGATAATCCTACGATTATTATTGAGTTACAAGCACATACCGATTGTAGAGGTAAAGCTCCTTACAACTTAGCTCTTTCTCAAAGAAGAGCTCAAGCATGTGTAGATTATTTAGTTTCAAAAGGTATTCCTGCTGAAAGAATGGTGGCTAAAGGTTATGGTTTACAAATTCCTAGAAAACCAGGTTTAGAGTGTGAGTCTATTAAAAAAATGCCAAGTAAAGAAGAGCAAGAAGTAGCGCATCAAAAAAACAGACGTACACAATTTAAAGTGTTGAGCTACGATTACAAACCAAATAAATAGCACATATTGTTTATATTTTCAAAAACATCTTACCTTAGGGTGAGATGTTTTTTTGTTTTACATACCAACCAATTTAATAGTAAACTATGGCCAACATAGAAACAAGATATCAAAATAGAGGAGTTAGTGCAGGAAAAGAAGATGTGCACAATGCTATCAAAAACATAGATAAGGGATTGTTCCCTAAAGCATTTTGCAAAATAGTGCCCGACTACCTTACGGGTAGTGAAGAACATTGTTTAGTTATGCACGCAGATGGTGCTGGTACCAAATCATCCTTGGCCTACATGTATTGGAAAGAAACCGGTGATATATCTGTATGGAAAGGCATTGCACAAGATGCACTTATTATGAATATTGATGATTTGTTGTGCGTAGGAGCTACGGATAATATTATGTTATCATCCACCATTGGGCGCAATAAAAACTTAATTCCGGGTGAAGTGCTTTCTGCTATTATCAATGGTACAGAAGAATTATTGCAAGAACTCAATAAGTTTGGCGTTACCATTCATTCTACGGGTGGCGAAACAGCCGATGTAGGTGATTTAGTGCGTACCATAATTGTTGACTCCACAGTAGTCGCTCGCCTCAAACGAGAAGATGTAATTGATAATGCCAACATTCAAGAAGGAGATGTTATTGTTGGACTTTCCTCTACAGGACAAGCTACGTATGAAAACGAATACAATGGCGGTATGGGAAGCAATGGATTGACCTCTGCTCGTCACGATGTTTTTGGAAAGTACTTGGCTGAAAAATATCCCGAAACTTTTGATCCTTCTGTTCCAACTGATTTAGTGTATTCTGGTACTAAAAACTTATTAGACCCAACAGCTACAGAATTGAACGCAGGAAAATTAGTCTTGTCGCCAACAAGAACCTATGCACCCATCATTATGGCTATTTTAGCAAAATACCGTAAACAATTGCACGGAATGGTGCATTGCAGTGGCGGTGCTCAAACCAAAGTACTTCATTTTGTTGACAAGGTGCACGTTATCAAAGATAATTTATTCGAAGTTCCTGCTTTGTTTCAATTGATTCAAGAGCAAAGCAATACTTCTTGGCAAGAAATGTATAAAGTGTTTAATATGGGACATCGTATGGAATTGTATGTGCCAAAAGAAATTGCAGCTGACATTATTGCTATTAGTCAATCATTTAATGTAGAAGCTAAAATAGTAGGTAGAGTAGAAGCGGCAGAGGAGAAAAAATTGACCATTGTTTCGGATAAAGGAACATTTATTTATAATTAATTACAGGTTACACAAGAGTTTATGAGTAGCAAAGAAGGATACCTTCCCAAGTTGGAAGCCATAAATATGCGTTATGAAGAAGTGGGGAAATTAATTGTCGATCCAGACATTATCTCCAACATGACACGTTATGTAAAATTGAATAAAGAATACAAGGATTTAGAACCCTTGGTAGAAGCTTATCATCAATACAAATCGGTATTGGGTAATATTGAATTTTCTAAAGACGTTATCAAAAACGAAACGGATACGGAATTTAGAGATATGGCCAAGTCAGAATTGTCTGATTTTGAGAAACAAAAAGAAGAGTGGGAAGAAAAAATCAAATGGATGTTGATCCCTAAAGATTTGGAGGATGATAGAAATGCCATTATTGAAATTCGTTCGGGTACAGGAGGTGATGAAGCCAGTATTTTTGCTGGTGATTTATACCGAATGTATTCTCGTTACTTCGAAACAATGGGTTGGAGAGTAGAAACGATGGACGTTACCGAAGGTACTATGGGCGGTTACAAAGAGGTGGTACTGAAAGTTACAGGTGATGAAGTATACGGTACGCTAAAATACGAAGCGGGTGTACATCGGGTGCAACGCGTTCCCGAAACGGAGACACAAGGACGTGTGCATACTTCGGCTGCTACTGTAGCTGTTTTACCAGAAGTGGAGGAAGTTGATGTGTATTTAAATCCAGCAGATATTGATTTTCATACCTCACGCTCGGGAGGTGCAGGTGGACAAAACGTAAACAAAGTAGAAACAAAAGTACAATTAACCCACAAACCTTCTGGCATTGTGGTAGTTTGTCAAGTAGAGCGTTCGCAGTTGAAAAACCGTGAAATGGCAATGGAAATGTTACGTTCTAAATTGTATGATTTAGAGCTCAACAAACGTAATGGTGACATTGCAGCCAAACGTAAAACGATGGTTTCAACGGGTGACCGTTCTGCGAAAATTAGAACCTACAATTATCCACAAGGTCGTATAACTGATCATAGAATCAACAAAACGATGTATAACCTTACCGCTTTTGTAAACGGTGACATTGCCGAAATGATTGATGCCTTGAAAATGGCAGAAAACATGGAGAAACTAAAAGAATCGGGTGTTGAAGTATAGTTGAAAAAAGTTCAATAATCAATTTAAATTTATTCTAAAGGAAAATATTGATTAATAGAAAATTAAAGAAATAAGATTACAATTAAAAAAATAAACATTTTAAAAGTAAAAAATTCTATCAGAAGGTTTCCCCGACCTTAAAATGGTTAAATCTAAAAAATCAAGAGGAATGGAAGGTAATGAACCTATGTTTGAGCTCAGCTGTCAATAATTTCAATAGAAATTATTGGTAACAGCGTTTGCGAGTTTGGGTGAATGACTGGAATGTTCTTAGATTTTTAATTGAACTATTTTTAGTCTTGAATTTTTGTTTCTTTTGTTTCAAGACAAAAGAAAAATTAAAAATAAAAAGATTTTAATAAAAAAAGCCTTGATAAAAACAACATGACAAAACAAGAATTAATAGCACAAATCAAACAAAAACAATCCTTCCTTTGTGTAGGGTTGGATACCGATATTACCAAAATCCCACCGCATTTATTGGATAGCGAAGACCCTATCTTTGAATTTAATAAACAGATTATCGATGCTACCAAAGATTTTTGTGTGGCCTATAAACCTAATTTAGCTTTTTACGAATCGTTAGGCATTCCGGGGTGGATTTCTTTACAAAAAACGTTGGACTACATTCCTAAAAACATTTTTACCATTGCTGATGCCAAAAGAGGGGATATAGGAAATACTTCGGAAATGTATGCCAAAACCTTTTTTCAAACTTATAATTTTGATTCTGTTACGGTAGCCCCTTATATGGGAGAAGATTCAGTGACGCCATTTTTACAATTCCCCAATAAATGGGTTATATTATTGGCAGCAACCAGCAATAAAGGCGGGTTGGATTTTCAATATAAAATAGTAGGGGAGAGCGGTAAAATGCTTTTTGAAAAAGTAATCGAAAAATCATTACAATGGGGTAATGATGAAAACTTGATGTACGTTGTTGGTGCCACTCGAGCCGATATTTTGACCAAAGTAAGAGCCATTGCTCCCAATGCCTTTTTATTAGTTCCCGGTGTAGGTGCTCAAGGAGGAAGTTTAGAGGACGTGGTAAAATTTGGTATCAACACAGATTGCGGATTATTGGTAAACGCTTCACGTTCCATCATCTATGCCAGTTCAGGATTAGATTTCGCTCAAAAAGCAGCTACCGAAGCACAGTTGATGCAACAAGAAATGGCAGGGTATTTAAAAGCAAATGAGATTCTGTAGGTTGTTTAGTTATTCAGTTGTGAGGTTACTCAGTTATTAGAATTGGTTCTTACGAAATAATAATATTCATTCGTGCATTCGTAGCTATTAATTCCCTAGTTCCCCACTTTTAGTTTAATCTATGATTTCCTTTGAGCTAAATTTATCTCACAAGTAACATTAAAACTTTGTGTTCACTGTGCCTTTGTGTTAAAATATTTTTCACCATTCAAAATATTTTCACTAAATTTGATAAACCCAAAACTACCCCCAATGCGATTAGTACTGCTTCTAGTTTTCTTATTGCCGATTTACCTTTTTGCCCAAGATACAGTGAGTACAGCTCCTAAAAAAGATATCTTTTTTATTTTTGATGTATATGTAAAAGACAAAGAAACAGGAAAGACGATTCCTAATTGTGAAGTAACATTAATTGGAAGTGATGGCTCGCAAGTTATTAAAACTACGGATAGTACTGGTAAAATATCTTTTGATAAAATTGGAGATGAGCGTTATATTAAAAAAGAAACAAGCTACAATTATGATGTTTCCAAAATAGATTATCTATCTGCAAAAGGAAAAATTTCTACTGTTGGTAAAACAACTTCAACGCGATTTGTTGAGGAAGTTTTTATAATTAAATCAAAAGGTCAAGGGTGTAGTTTTATGCCAGATATTCAATTTCTAAAAAAATCTTCAAAATTAATTGAAAATCCAACAATTTATAATTCAAAAGATTCACTTGAAATGTTGTATCAAATGATGATAGACAATCCGAATATTATTGTTGAATTTCAGAGTCATTCAGATTGCACAGAAAAAGACTTTGACAAAAAACTCTCTCAAAAAAGGGCACAAGCTTGTGTTGATTATTTGGTTTCTAAAGGTATACCCCGAGAAAGACTGGTCGCTAAAGGATATGGAGATGAATTCCCGAGAACCTATTATTTATACTGCGAAACAATTAAAAAACTTCCCACGAAAGAAGAACAAGAAATAGCACATCAAAAAAACCGAAGAGTACAATTTACAATTTTAAGTTTTGATTATAAACCAACTGATAAGTAACCTCTGCGTACTCTGCGCCACTTCGACCCTGCTCAGTGCATCGCTCTGCGGTAAAAAAAAATATTCACAACAAAGCAGCAAAGGAACGCAAAGTTGTCTATCCATTAATCATTAACCATCAAAAACCCTCTTTGCAACTCTTTAGTAAAAAATTGTAGTCCTTTAAGAATTTATATAATTATCACTCAAAAATCCACCGAAAATACCTATTATTGCACACAATATCAACACACCTAAACCCTACTATGACCGAAGATTACTTACACTACTGTTGGAAATTCAGCAAGTTTAGTAATCTAAATTTCAAAACTACAGATGGTCAAGAAGTAACTATTGTCACTAAAGGCAATCACAACCACGATTCAGGTCCAGATTTTTTAGAGGCCAAAATAAAAATAGATAATACTCTTTGGGTTGGGCACGTTGAAATTCATGTCAACTCATCCGATTTTGATAAACACAAACATCAAAATGATAAAGCCTACAACAATGTCATTTTGCACGTAGTGTATCACCACGATAAGGACATCCGTACCCAAAACGGGACAAGTATACCTACGTTGGAACTTAAATCACATATTTCGGAAGAGCATCTTTCTCGTTATGAGAAATTTATTCGTCACAAACAACCCATACTTTGCCAAAACTCACTCCAAGAAGTGCCTCAATTTGTGGTTTCTTCTTGGATGGAACGATTGATTTTAAATCGTTTGGAGTCTAAAACTGATCGTATATTTTTGGAGTTAGAGCAAACCAAAGGCGATTGGGAAGAAGTTTTTTACCGCATCATACTCAAGTATTTTGGTATGAAAGTAAATGGCGATGCAATGATTGATTTAGCGCATATTCTACCCATTTCTATTATTCGCAAAGAAAGTAACAGTCTTACAAAAGTGGAGGCCTTGTTTTTTGGTCAAGCCGGTTTTTTAAACGAAATGGAATCAACCGATGTATATGGAAGTGAATTGAGAAGTGAGTATATGTACCTCAAACAAAAGTATCAACTCTATACGATGAAAGCCTCTCAATGGCGTTTTTCAAAATTGCGTCCTCCCAATTTCCCATCTATACGCTTAGCGCAATTATCAGTTCTTTTTGCTACCAATCAATACCTCTTTCAAAGTATAAAAGACAAAATCAACTATGCCGATTTATGCCAATTACTCGATGTCAAACCATCCGAATATTGGGAAAATCATTATCAATTTGGTGTACTTTCTAAATCCAAAACATCGAACAGAATTGGAACCATGTTGCTTAACAATATTGTTATCAATGTTATCGTGCCTATTGCATTTGCTTATGGTCAATCCACTGGTGATGAGAGTTACAAAGAATATGCGTTGGATTTATTACAAAACACCAAGCCTGAAGAAAATACCATTACAAAATCTTGGAAGTCGATTGGCTTGCCTATGAATAGTGCTCAAGATACCCAAGCCTCTATAGAATTATACACTAATTATTGTACCCATAAAAAGTGTTTACAATGTCACATCGGTAATTTTTTATTAAAGTAACATCAAATGAATACACAAAATTTTTATCGAATTCAAAATTCTTTATTTTTTTGGCTATTAACATAGACAATCAACAAAAAAAACCTTTTACATCTAAAAACAACATTTATAAATGAAAAGAATATTAATCACTGGTAGTAATGGTTTATTGGGACAAAAATTAGTGCATAAACTTCTGCATAATAAAAGCTATTTTTTATTGGCCACTTCAATGGGTGAAAACAGAATGTCTATCCTAAAGGAAGCCAACTATTCAAAAAACTACCAATCCTTAGACATAACTAATCAAGAGGAAGTTGAAAAAGTGGTAGCAAGTTTCAAACCAAATGTTGTCATCAATACGGCAGCAATGACCAATGTTGATGCTTGTGAAACCGATCGTGATAACTGCTGGAAATTGAATGTTACGGCTGTTGAATATTTAATTGAAGCTTGCAAAAAAGTAGATGCTCATTTAATTCATCTTTCAACCGATTTTGTTTTTGATGGCGAAAATGGACCCTATAAGGAGGAAGATAAGGCTGTGCCGTTGAGTTATTATGGGCAATCAAAATTGGCTTCTGAAAAATTAATGCAAAATAGTGGTTTGAAACATTGGTCTATTGCTCGAACCATCATCGTGTATGGTGTAGCCGAAAATATGAGTAGATCAAATATTGTACTTTGGGCAAAAGAAGCTTTGGAGAAAAAACAACCGATAAAAGTGGTGGATGACCAATTTAGAATGCCTACTTGGGCAGATGATTTGGCTAAAGGTTGTTTGCTAATTGCCGAAAAAAAAGCTGATGGTATTTTTCATCTTTCGGGCAAAGATTTTATGAGTATCTATGAATTGGTTGAGCGCGTAGCTGATTATTTTGGTTTAGAAAAAAATACGATGGAAAAAATAAAATCCAATTCGCTCAATCAAGCTGCCAAAAGACCACCTAAAACGGGATTTGTGTTGGACAAATCCATCCAAGTTTTAGGATATAATCCCATTTCATTTGAAGAGGGATTGAAAAAAATTGCCGCTGAATTAAATTGAATTGTTATTTTAGCAGAAAATTAGTAGTGAATAACTAGCTTAAAAATTAAAATTATGAGTGAAAAAGAAGCTTGGGGAAGTAGAGTAGGACTGATTTTAGCAATGGCTGGTAATGCTGTTGGATTAGGTAATTTTTTACGTTTTCCAGCTCAAGCCATCCAAAACGGTGGAGGAACTTTCATCATTCCTTATTTGATATGTTTTTTATTAATGGGAATTCCGTTATTATTTGTTGAATGGTCAAGTGGAAGATACGGTGGTAAATTTGGTCACCACAGTACACCATTTATTTTAGATTCAATGGACAAACGTAAGTTTTGGAAATACATTGGGGTATTTGGTATTTTCACTAACGTTGCTGTTGCTGCCTATTACTGTTACCTTGAGTCATGGACGCTTTCCTATGTTTGGCAATCCATTACAGGGACTTTTAATGGTATGGATCAAGGACAAGTTTCAGATTATTTTGGAAATTATGTAAGCTTATCTGATGGTGAAAGTTTTTCTTATGTTCCAATTGTTTTTTGGGTAATTTGTTTAGCATTAAATACCTGGATTTTATCTAAAGGATTGAGCGGTGGAGTAGAGAAAGCCGCTAAAATTGGTATGCCGTTGTTATTGATTTTCGGTGCATTTTTGGCATATAAAGCTGTTACATTACAAGGTGGTGAAAACGGAGCCGTTAATCCAGGAACAATGGGGTTAAACTTTTTATGGACGCCCGATTTTGATTCCATTTGGAATGTAAATGTATGGTTGAATGCTGCAGGTCAAGTATTTTTCACACTGTCATTAGGTATGGGTTCCATACAATGTTATGCATCGTATATGAAAAAACGTGATGATGTAGCTTTAAATGCAATGAGTGCTGGATGGATGAATGGGTTTGTAGAAATTGTATTAGGTTCATCTATTTTGATTCCGATAGCTGTGGGCTATTTAGGGGTTGACCAAGTGATGGAAATGAGCGGCTTTGGATTGGGATTCCAAACCTTACCGTTTTTATTTGCACAATGGGGTGAAGTGATGGCCATTATAGCTGGTGTTGCTTGGTTTGGATTGTTGTTCTTTGCAGGAGTTACATCATCACTTGCAATGGGAACGCCAATGATGGGCTTTTTGCAAGACGAGTTTGGTTGGAAAAGAGGTAATTCTGCTTTAGCTTTTGGAACCATAGTTTTCTTACTAGGTCTACCAACAGTATTATTCTTTAATTATGGAGTTTTTGATGAATATGATTATTGGGCAGGTACAGTCTCGCTTGTTGTTTTTGCCTTGTTTGAAATCATCTTATTTGCTTGGGTGTTTGGAATCGACAAAGGATGGCGTGAAATAATGATGGGGTCTGATATTAAAGTGCCTAATGTTTTTAAATTTATCATTAAATACGTGACACCTGTATTATTAGGGTTTGTGTTTATTGGAAGTATTCCACAAATTGCTGAAAAAATTTCTAATAAAGATATGCATGATAAAATTGCTTTTTTAAACGATCCTTCTTCTGTTCAAAAAGAATTGGCGGATGTAACAAGCAAAATTACACATATCTCTCCAGAGGTTATAGCAGGAAAAAATGTTACCATTGATCCAAATCTTACCAAAGAAGAGAAAGGTAATATTTTAACGATGAGAAAGCTAAGCAAAAAATTAGCTGAAATTAATGATCCTAAGTTTAACAAAGCAATAGAAATAGAAAATGCTAATAAGACGATATTATTTCGAAATATTTCTAGAGGAGGTCTTTTGATAGTATGGTTAGGTATTGCATATCTAGTATATTACGCCTACAAAAAGAGAATGAAAGAAGGTAGATTAACACATTAACAATATAAACTATGAATACAAGCGCTTTAGTAATGATGATTAGCACTCAAGTTGTAGTGATAGTTGTTACAGGTTATTTTTTTTATAAAGTATTAACTACACCTCCCAAACCAGTTCTAGAAGATGAAGAGGATGAAAACGAAAATAAAGATTTGTCAAGACATATAGTTGACTAATGCTTTCGCCTTTCAAAAACTTTTTTCATTATTCAAAATCAGAACGAAAAGGTACACTTTTTTTGTTGATACTACTTTGTTTATTAATAATCGTTTATAGCGTTATTAATCTTTACCCGTCATTTCGATTAGAAAAAAACACACCTTATACAGAGGAATTCAGAGCATTTAATGAGGCACTCGTCCAATCAAAAAGTGAGCCTTCATCTGTAGCCGATTCCTTGTTTTTATTTGATCCAAATACCATTGGTATTAAGGAATGGCAGTTGTTAGGGTTTTCCGAAAAACAGGCACAGAGTATCGAAAAATATAAGTCTAAAGGAGCACAATTTTATTGTAAAGAGGATATCAAAAAGCTATTTGTAGTGGATGATGATAAATACAATGAATTAGTTTTTTTTATTGATTTGCCTGATTGTCAATCAAAGTCTTCAAAATTCTTTAATTACAAAAAAGATAAACCCAAATTCACTAAAGACAGTGCTTGCGTAGTTATTTTTCTAACAGACACTACAGCTCCTTTATACAAGCCTTTCAAATTAATGAAGAATGTATTTTCAAGAAAAAGAGAGGGTGTGTTTAGTTATTATCAAACAGGGTTTTCTTCTGAAAAAGAAGCTCAATTAGCCATTGATTTGAATAAGTTTCCCAATTCAAAAGTAATTACATTGACCGATTGTAACAAATTGTATCCTGTAGTGGTTTACCCCGATAAAGAACCTAAAAATCAAAATGTCCAAGTAGTAGTGAATATTAATACCGCTGACTCAATTGAATTGTTAAAAATCAAAGGTGTTTGGCCAGCTTTAGCAGGAAGAATTGTAAAATATCGCAAAGAATTAGGGGGCTTTTTAACTATCGAACAGTTAAAGGAAGTTTATGGACTTACTGAGACCTTATATAATCAATTTAAGCCAAATGTAACCATAGGCTCTACTTCTGTTCAAAAAATCAATATAAATACAGCAAGTGTTAATGAACTAAAAATGCATCCTTATATTGATTATAAAGTGGCTAATTCGATTTTCTTAATACGAAAAAATCACGGTATGTACAAAAAGGTTGAAGATATTAAGAAATCAGATTTGATTAATGACGAATTATTTAGTAAAATTGCACCTTATTTAAAAACAGAATGACACTCCAACAAAAAATCGATTCTGCTATCAGAAACGTACCAAACTTTCCCAAAGAAGGAATTCAATTCAAGGACATTACGCCCATTATGCAGGACGCTACTCTTTCCACAGAAATTGTGGATGAATTAGCCAAACAATGGAAGGGTAAAATTGATGCTGTGGCTGGAGTGGAAAGCAGGGGGTTTCTTTTTGGATTTCCTTTAGCGATGGCACTAAATATACCTTTTATTTTAATTCGCAAAAAGGGTAAATTACCCTATCATACGGTTTCGTTTAAGTATGATTTAGAGTATGGAAGCGCTGAAATAGAAATGCACATTGATTCGGTGACTAAAGATATGAAAGTGCTGGTACACGATGATTTATTGGCTACAGGAGGAACTGCACTTGCAGCTGCGCAGTTAATCAAAATGCAAGGTGGATCGGTTGCTGGGTTTTCATTTTTGGTGGAGTTAAAATTTTTGGAAGGTAAATCCAAATTAATGGAACATTCTGACCATATTAATTGTTTAGTAGAATATTAATACCCCAATAAAAATATTATTAGTTAATTTGCACTATTAAAAAAACGTAGAAAAATGAATTTTGATTTATCAGAAAATGAGTTAATGATACAGCAAATGGTGAAAGATTTTGCTGAAAGAGAAATAAGACCCAACGTAATGAAGTGGGACGAATCTCAAGAATTTCCAGTAGAATTGTTCAAAAAAGCTGGAGAATTAGGTTTAATGGGAGTTCTCATACCTCAAGAATACGGAGGTAGCGGATTTGGATATAACGAATACATTATGGTAATTCGAGAAATATCAAAAGTTTGTGGCTCTATAGGTCTTTCAATTGCTGCGCATAACTCGTTGTGCACGAATCATATATATAAATTTGGTAACGAACAACAAAAGAAAAAATGGTTACCAAAATTAGCTTCAGGAGAATGGATAGGAGCTTGGGGTTTAACTGAGCCCAATACCGGTTCCGATGCTGGTCGTATGATGTGTACCGCCAAACAAGATGGTGATTATTGGGTGTTAAACGGAACAAAAACGTTTATTACTCACGGAAAATCAGGTGATTGTATAACAGTAATTGTTAGAACAGGCGAATTGTTGGACTCTCACGGAATGACCACTTTTGTAGTGGAAAGAGGTACACCTGGTTTCAAAGCTGGTAAAAAAGAAGATAAGTTAGGTATGCGTGCTTCAGAAACAGCTGAAGTTATATTTGAAGATTGTCGTGTGCACAAAGATAATATGTTAGGCAACGTAGGTGATGGGTTCATTCAAGCGATGAAAATATTAGACGGAGGTAGAATTTCAATTGGATCGTTAGGACTTGGTATTGGAGAAGGAGCATTAGAAGCTGCAATTAACTATTCTCAAGAGCGACAACAATTTGGAAAACCGATTTCTACTTTCCAAGCCATTTCTTTTAAATTAGCTGATATGGCTACAGAATTAGAAGCTGCCAAATTACTGCTCTATCAAGCTGCTGATAAGTTGATGAAAGGAGAGAAAGTAAATAAAATTTCAGCAATGGCTAAATACTACGCATCTGAAGTAGGCGTGAGAGTATCAACCGAAGCAGTACAAATATTTGGAGGTTATGGCTACATTAAAGAGTTTCCAGTGGAAAAATTCTATCGTGATTCTAAACTATGTACAATAGGTGAGGGTACTTCCGAGATACAAAAATTGGTTATTTCAAGAGAGTTATTAAAAAAATAATGCTAATATGTTTGTGTTTTTAAAAAATACACTATATTTGCACTCCCAAAAAACGGAAGAAACAAAAAATATAATTATAAAAATTAAATAAGAGTATGTTAATTATCTCAGTAAAAGAAGGAGAATCAATTGAAAGAGCCCTTAAAAAGTACAAAAAAAAATACGAAAAAACTAAAGTCGTAAAAAGTTTAAGGAATCGTCAACAATTTACAAAACCTTCTGTTGAAAGAAGATCTGAAATTATTAAAGCTAAATACGTTCAGAAGTTAAGAATTGCTGAGAATTAATTTTCTGAAAATTAATTTAACTTTTAGGTAACACTAAACAATATATTTTCGTAGAAGAGGTTAGATATTTATCTAACCTCTTTTTTTTATAATGATCGAAAAATTTATTGATTACATACAATTTGAGAAGAGACAATCTTTGCATTCGGTCAAGGCATACAGTTCTGATTTAATGCAGCTTAGAGATTTTTTAAGTGTAGGTTATTCCATAAAACCTGAAGTTGCAAATTTCCAAATACTTAGGTCTTGGATGGTAGCCTTAAAACAAGAAGGCTTGACTAACAAATCAATTCATCGTAAA
The DNA here is from genome assembly GCA_964419055.1 of uncultured Flavobacteriales bacterium. Taxonomy (GTDB): domain Bacteria; phylum Bacteroidota; class Bacteroidia; order Flavobacteriales_D; family Parvicellaceae; genus CAYQNU01. Next base: position 76,078 of record CAYQNU010000018.1, read on the forward strand.
ATAAGTTCAATAAAATCGTTTTATAAATTTTTAATAAGACAAGAAGTAATTGAAGTTAATCCTACCAGTAAAATTGTTGTCCCTAAAATTGAAAAGAGGTTACCTTCTTTTGTAAAAAAGGAAGACATTACTCATTTGTTAGTAGTTTCAGGTGAAGATACAGAGGCATTTCAATCGGTTAGAGATCATTTGGTAATCACCTTATTTTATCAATGCGGTATTCGTCTGTCGGAATTGGTTAATTTGAAAGTTGTCGATTTAGACGCTAATTCTATTAAAGTCCTTGGTAAGAGAAATAAAGAACGTATCATTCCAATAATTAAAAAAGTACGAGAACTGATTAATGCCTATTTGGAACTTCGTAATAGTACTTTTGAAGAGAGGTGTGAATACTTAATCGTCAAGAATGATGGTAAAAAGACCTATGAAAAGTTTATTTACAAATTGGTTAATACCGAATTGTCAAAACACACTTCATTAAAGAAAAAGAGTCCTCATGTATTGCGGCACACATTTGCAACGCATATGTTGGATGAAGGAGCTGATTTAAATTCGATAAAAGAAATGCTCGGCCATTCAAATTTAATGGCAACACAAATATATACACACAATTCATTAGCTAAAATAAAATCAATATATAACCAGGCTCATCCAAGAGCCATAAAAAAATAAACAACTATGAGTACAATTAACGTAGAAGCAGTTCATTTTTCGGTAGATAAAAAACTGACAGAATTTATTGAGAATAAAGTAGATAAGTTACATCAGTTTTTTGACAACATTGTACATGTTGATGTCACGTTAAAAGTGGATAAAAAAGAAAGTCATGATAATAAAATAGTAGAAATTAAAGTCCAAGTGCCAGGTAAGGATTTGTTTGCAAAGAAACAAACCAATACATTTGAAGCATCCACAGACGAAGCTTTTGAGGCTTTGAAGCGCCAGGTGGATAAACATAAAGGGAAATTTTAATTTTTTTTAATTTTTTTCTATCTGATATTCTGCACATTAGCTTAAGTGGTAAAAATTTATAAAAAAAAACACTATCAAGTGTTTGTCAATTAAAATAAAGTTCCTACATTTGCAGACCTTTTTCGCGAGAAAGGTCTGTTTTTGTTTGTAAACCATTGTAAACATTGACAAAAGTGCCGGTGTAGCTCAGTTGGCTAGAGCAGCTGATTTGTAATCAGCAGGTCGTGGGTTCGAGTCCCTCCACCGGCTCAAAAAAGTTCTTTATAAATTGCTGGGAAGATTCCAGAGCGGCCAAATGGGGCAGACTGTAAATCTGTTGCGAAAGCTTCGGAGGTTCGAATCCTCCTCTTCCCACAGATTTTGTCTAAAAAAATAGATAAAAATTTTGTTTATTATTAAATAATAAATAGTAGTTTTGCATCTAGAAAAGCGGGAGTAGCTCAGTTGGTAGAGCATCAGCCTTCCAAGCTGAGGGTCGCGAGTTCGAATCTCGTCTCCCGCTCTGGGTTAAAGGAGAATTGATAGTGATATCAATCCTCCTTTTTGTGTTTCATTTATCTCGATTTTTTTCGGGGAGGTGAAAATGCCGATGTAGCTCAGGGGTAGAGTACTTCCTTGGTAAGGAAGAGGTCACGGGTTCAAATCCCGTCATCGGCTCTGAGTTATTTGGGATTATAATAAAGGATTAAATAGAAAGTTTAATATAACATAAATAAGTAATAATAATTTAAACATTAGTAAAATGGCTAAATCAAATTTCGAAAGAACAAAACCACACGTGAATATTGGTACAATTGGCCACGTGGATCACGGTAAAACTACCTTAACTGCGGCTATTTCATCTGTATTGGCTGGTCAAGGTTTAGCAGAGAAAAAAGATTTCTCTCAAATTGACAACGCTCCTGAGGAAAAAGAAAGAGGGATTACAATTAATACGGCTCACATTGAGTACGAAACTATAGCTCGTCACTACGCTCACGTGGACTGTCCAGGTCACGCGGATTACGTTAAAAACATGGTTACTGGTGCTGCTCAAATGGACGGTGCTATCCTTGTTTGTGCTGCTACAGATGGTCCAATGCCTCAAACTAGAGAGCATATCTTATTATCTCGTCAAGTAAACGTACCAAGAATCGTTGTATTCATGAATAAAGTGGATATGGTTGATGATCCTGAGTTGTTAGAGTTGGTTGAAATGGAATTGTCTGATTTATTAGATTCTTATGGATACAACAACACACCAATTATTCAAGGTTCTGCTTTAGGAGCATTAAATGGTGAAGCACAATGGGTTGCTACAGTTCAAAAATTAATGGATACTGTAGATACTTGGATTGAAACTCCAGAAAGAGATATCGAGAAACCATTCTTAATGTCTGTGGAAGATGTATTCTCAATTACTGGTCGTGGAACTGTTGCTACAGGAGCTATCGAAACTGGTATTGTTAACACAGGTGACCAAGTTGATATCATCGGTTTAAGAGAAGAAAAATTAACTTCTACTGTAACAGGTGTTGAGATGTTTAGAAAAATTCTTGATGAAGGTAGAGCAGGTGAGAACGTAGGTCTTCTTTTAAGAGGTATCGCTAAAGAAGATATCAAAAGAGGAATGGTTATCGCTAAACCAAATTCAGTAAAACCTCACCAAAAATTTAAAGCTGAGGTCTATATCTTGAAAAAAGAAGAAGGTGGACGTCACACTCCATTCCACAATAACTACCGTCCTCAGTTCTATTTCAGAACATTAGACGTTACAGGAACAATCTCTTTAGAGGCTGGTCGTGAGATGGTTATGCCAGGTGATAACGTAACTGTTGAAGTAACTTTGATTACTCCAGTAGCTATGGACAAAGGTCTACGTTTCGCTATCCGTGAGGGTGGTAGAACAGTAGGTGCTGGTCAAGTAACTGAAATTTTAGATTAATAATCTATAAATGGATATACACAAAAGGCAACCCAGAAATGGGGCTGCCTTTTTGTGGCATACGGAAGTAGCTCAGTTTGGTAGAGCACTGGTCTCCAAAACCAGGTGTCGGGAGTTCGAGTCTCTCCTTCC
>CAYQNU010000019.1:0-78806 GCA_964419055.1 uncultured Flavobacteriales bacterium
TTGCTGCATTTTGACAAACCGTGCGATTTGCGCCTGCTGTAATGGTGTGTATTGGCAGGTGTAATTACATACGTTATGGGAGTACGACAATTTGAACTTCCTGAACAAGCTAAATAATAAGTTGTTGTACCAGCAGTATTAGTATTAGCTAACCCTGAACCTGCTACACCAACTGGGTTAAAAGGAGAACCCGTCCCGATTGGTGTTCCTCCAGCGGCAGCGGTATACCATTGAAGAGTACCTGGAGGTCCACCACCTACGGTGATTGTTGCTCCACCTGGCCCAGTAAACGTCCAACTGTAGGTATCTGTAGATCCAGCACTAAAAGAAGTACTGACTATGTAATAAGTAATACCAGGCGTTAAAGCTGCAACAAGCTGGGGGTCAGCACCACAAAGAGGGGCGCTATCATCATTTGCAATAACAAAATTGGCTGGTGTACCACACGGATTTGCACCATTAAATGCATTTTGATATAGGGAAGCGTGTCCATCAATTGTTGGGAAACAGCCATCTAAGGTATAAGTTCCAGCTGTTGATACTGTGAATGAAAAAACATCATAATATTCACCTGCACCTGCTGAACCGTTACAAAATGTTCCTCCAGTGTTTCTAAACCATTGTGGGTCAGCAGCAGTTAAGGCGCCTGAATTAAAAACAGCACCTTGAGCCACTGTTGCTCCTGTTGGAGCACACACAAAAGATGAAGTTAAAGCTTGGCTAGCTGCACCTTGGCAATGCGTAACACCAGTTCCCGTAGGTAAAGTTGGAGAAGTTACAACTACTGGACCTGCAGCCGATATGGCTGGACAACCGCCAGTCGTAGGAATTGAAAAATTCGTATAAGTCCCCCCGTTCAAACCAGACAAAGTAGCTGCTCCACCTGTTACAGTGATGCTGGCTGTAGTAGGCGTTCCATTTAATGAATAGGTTAAAGTATAGGTTCCATTGGAGACATTTGTAAAATTAATGGGTATTGAACCATTAGGAGTGATACAGTTGGTGTTAGCAGTTGGTGTTCCCAATGCAAGGGTAGCGGTAGCAACGGTCAACGTGGTATTTGCAGTACACGTTTGTCCACCACAATTCCAAACAGCGGTATAGGTTGTAGTGGCTGTTGGTGACGCATTTAAAGTTGTACTAGTAGTCAGGATACTTGCCCCCTGCATCCAATGGGTAAAAGTACAAGGTTGCGGATTTTATAAATAACAAACTTGCTCAGGAGCTGTTATACCTGGCCAATCCGTATTATTTAAATTTGTAGGGCTAATTGCCACAGTACCCGCTGCATTCTCTGCACCTGAAGTTGCAAAAACTGTTGAGTTGGAAGCGCTCCAATTGGCGGAAACTTGACTTAAAATTACATTAAAAGATCCATTTTCATTTAATACTATTTGAAAAGAAGCTGTACCTGTACCTGCGCCTGACCCTGAATTATAAGGTACAACATTATTATAGTATATTACAAATTGCCTATTGGGTGTTGTGCCAACCGTTTGATAGGTAATTGTGCCGCCATATCGAATATCAATATCTGCCATCAAACCCGCAATATAATTATTAGGATTTCCACCTGCTGGAATTGTAAAAGGCGTATATCCAGTAAAAGTAAATGGTCCAAAGCCTACTAATCCATTGGTTGATATAACAGCTGTATTATAAACTGTTCCGAAAAAGTTGAAATTAAAACCAATTGGAATTTGCCCTGTAACACAATCATCGCAAGCTGTTGGAAAAGCGTTGGTTCCAGTAATGGCAATTGGATTACATAAAGTAGACACTACATTGTAAGCTACAAATGTATTTCCTGCTGTCAACGCAGTGGAAATTCCACAACCAATTGTTTGATCTGCTGGAGCTGAAACCGAACATGAAGGTGGTGCAGCGCTGTGAACACAGATTTGACCGTTCATAGTTGCATCAGAATTTAGTTGTTGTATTCTAACATTATACGTTTGACCTATCGTGGTTGCAAAAGTAATGGATTCATTACCTGACGTTGTATTATTTGAACAAGCCAAATGAGTCATAGTTGTTGAACAGGTAGCACCAAACAAATGCAAAATAGCATTATCTGTGCTGTAATATGTAATTGTTGTTGAGGTTGAGGTAGCCACAAAATACCCCCATGCGTCATCTCTATCTGCTGCATTACATCCGGCAGGAGAATTCCAATAGTCTGTATTATTAGCAGTATTAAAGGGTGTCATAATACAAGTTGCATTCACAGTCAATTGAGAACCCGTAGCATTACAGTCACTTGTTTGTCCAAATGCTAATGCATTCATCAAAACCAATATTAAAAAGAGTATATTTTTTCTCATATCTGGAGGATATTTAAGACAATTTGGAAAATTTAGGTGTGTTAACAATTTAGGAAATCGTATCACAATTTCGACTTACAGTTATTATTTTTTAATAGTATCGCTTTTAATTTCAGTAGGCTGAATTACTGAATTTTTATATTTTTCTGCTTTCCAAGCATTGTATTGTTCAGGTGTAAGCGTTTCTGACATCTTTTTTTGTTCTTCAGCATCGGTCATTTTTTTTGGTTGAGCTGGAGCATTTTCTTCATATTTAACTCCTAATTCCGCCAAATATGCTTTTGCTTTTTCAATTTCCTTGGCATCTGAACTATTTTTGATAATGTGAACATATCCATCTATTTGCATTTGTTTCTTTTTCTCCTCTTCTGTAGCGCCATTAGAAACCTGAGCAAATGCAGTATTTTGAAACATCATTGAAAATAAAACTCCTAAAATGATAAATGTTAATTTCATACTTTTTACATTAATTTAATCTACAAATATATATTAATTAATGTTAAATTCTAAAATGTTGATAACTAATTCTTATATTTTAAGACCAATTTAAAAAATATAATGATGAAACTTAATAAAACTAATTTTAACTGTGCTAATTCTTCTTACTAACACTTATAAACAATTGACCTTGATAATGTTTATAAGAAGTCCTCTATTATAAATTCACTATTTCCTTTTATTATCCTACATCAATTTTCCCCTAATTTATTAATACTAATTTTGTTGTGTTATAGATTTCAAAAAAGTTAAACAAAAACTCATCATTATGAAAAATACTATTGTACACAAAGCCGAAACTCGTGGAGATGCCAATCACGGTTGGTTGCAAAGTAAACATACCTTTAGTTTTGCTAATTACCACAACCCAGATAGAATGCACTTTGGTGTGTTAAGAGTATTAAACGATGATACTGTGGCTCCAGGAATGGGTTTTGGAACTCATCCTCATAGCAATATGGAAATTATATCTATCCCTCTAGAAGGTGATTTGGAGCATAAAGACAGTATGGGCAATACAACAGTCATTAAAAGTGGTGACGTTCAAATTATGAGCGCGGGCACAGGCATTACCCATAGTGAATACAACAAAAATAGGGATCAACTGGTTAAATTTTTGCAGATTTGGGTATTTCCTAATAAACAAAATGTGACCCCACGCTATGATCAAATAACCTTGAATAAAGCCGATAGAAAAAATACGTTTCAACAAATTGTTTCGCCTAATCCTAATGACACAGGAGTTTGGATACACCAAGACGCTTGGTTTCATCTAGCTGATTTTGAGGAAAAGGTATCAAAAGAATATGCATTAAAAAATAAAACAAATGGAGTGTATATATTTGTGCTTTCAGGTGAATTATTTGTAGATGACCAATTGTTGGAAACTAGAGATGGAATGGGTATTTGGAATACAACTTCAATAAAATTGGAAGCAAAAACTACTACCGAATTTCTCCTTATGGAAGTACCTATGAATTAATAACCTAAAACGATTAAATATGTCAAACATATCCTTAATTATTGAAGAACGAGCAGCTGATATTGGCAACTTTATGGTAGGTCGATTGCTACCCTTTCGTCAAAAAAGAGCGGTTGGTCCGTTTGTATTTATAGATCATATGGGTCCGGCACAACTCAAGGATTATGAAAATTTGGATGTTGCACCTCATCCTCATATTGGGCTTTCTACATTAACCTATTTATTTGAAGGTGCTGTAATGCACCGCGATAGCATAGGCACCGAATTGGAAATAAAACCCGGTGCTGTGAATTGGATGACCGCTGGAAAAGGAGTCGTTCATTCTGAACGCACCCCCGAATATTTAAGACATTCAGACAAACGCTTACATGGTTTGCAAATATGGGTTGCTTTGCCAAAATCTTTGGAAGAAATGGAACCTTCATTTACGCATATACCTGCCTCTGAAATTCCTCTATGGGAAGAAAATGGAGTATCTATTAAGTTAATTGCTGGAGAAGTTATGGGCAAAAAATCACCTGTACCGGTTTACAGTCCTCTTTATTTTATTGAACTCAAAAGTACTACTCCTCAAACCGTTACATTAGGAAAGGATTTATTTGGTGAAAGTGCCCTATATATTTTGGAAGGTACTGTAACCAGTGAAGGAACTACCTTTGAAAGCAAGCAAATTTTAATCGCAAAAGAAAGTAGTTTATGTGCATTTGAAATGGGAGAAAACACATCAATTTATATCTTTGGTGGCGAAGCATTTCCTGAGGAACGTTTTATTAATTGGAATTTTGTATCTTCTAGTAAAGAACGCATTGAACAAGCAAAAAATGATTGGAAAGCTCAAACTTTCCCGAAAGTGCCAGGTGAAACGACATTTGTACCCTACCCTGAATTGCCTAAAAAATAATAACCAATTCTTATGGAAATACAACAATTCAACAGAGAAACAAAAGGATTTTTCAAAGCAATGGAAGGTGATGAAGTGGCTGGGAACATGACTTATTCTTGGGCAGGAAAAAATAAAATTATCATTGACCATACAGATGTTAATCCTAATTTTAAAGGTAAAAACGTAGGAAAACAAATGGTAATGGCAGCAGTTCATTTTGCTAGAGAAAACCACATTAAAATTATCCCTTTGTGTCCATTTGCAAAAAGTGTGTTCGAAAAAGCGGAAGAGATTAGGGATGTTTTGTGATATTTTTCAAGCCATGTAACAAATGTTACTGCACAACGATTTCAAACCATGTAATTTTGCAACATAAATTATAAAAATAACGTGTTATGAATATCGAAAAACTTTTAGCAGAAAAACAAGCAACAATAGTAGACGTGCGCACTCCAGGAGAATTTATGGGTGGTCATGTAGCAGGTTCTATCAACATTCCAATGCAAGAAATAGTGGAACGAATGAGTGAAGTAAAAGCCATGAAACAACCCATCATTTTCTGTTGTGCATCAGGTGGAAGAAGCGGTCAAGTGCATCATTATATGGCACAACAAGGCATCGATTGTTATAATGGAGGTTCTTGGATGGATGTAAATTATTATGCTAACGCAGCACACTAATCAATAGAATAAAACAAAAAACTATGTTAGCAGGCTTAAAAAAATTATTTTCGTCAGGTCCTAAAGTGGATTATGCCGAATTAGTAGCTCAAGGAGCACTAATAATTGATGTACGTTCAAAAGGAGAATACGCAGGTGGTCATATAAAAGGTTCAGTTAATATTCCTTTGGACAGTTTAAGTAGTAATTTAGGTAAATTAAAAGATAAAAACAAAGCGATTATTACCTGTTGCGCAAGTGGAATGAGAAGTGCCTCTGCAAAAAGTATGTTATCTTCTAAAGGATATACCAATGTTCACAATGGTGGTGGATGGTACGGATTGCAGAATAAGATTGGATGAGAAGTACAAAGTCTTGAGTATTAAGTACAAAGTAGTTTGAGGTTTGAGGTTTTGGGAAGTACAAAGTCTTGAGTATTAAGTACAAAGTAGGAAAAAGACAAAAGATTGTTTAAAGTATTGAGTACGAAGCAAGTTATACTTTTTAAGTTCATCCATAATTGCTAACGACTTCGTTGTCGTTTGTCGATTGTCCAATAATCGTTTGTCAGTTCTAATGTAATATATTGAAAATGAAACCACTTAATCTAACATCTAGTGTCTAGCATCTAAAATCTAAAAAAAATGATTAAATTAATTTTTAAAACCCGTTGGACTTTTATACGCTGGTTGCGAATGGCTATGGCAATGAGTAGCTTTGTATTTGCGTACCAATTTAAAGATGCCTTTTTTGCTTTGATTGGAAGTTTTTTTGTCGTACAAGCTCTATTCAATTGGGGATGTGGCTCTTCGGGAAGTGAGTGTGGGATATGAAGTTAGATTGTAGATAGTTGATTGTAGATTGAAAACTAGATCTTAAATCTACAATCGTAAATCTACAATCGTAAATCTAAAATATACAATTATGTCAAAATTTACAGAAATTATAAATGGCGAGAAACCAACTTTGGTAGATTTCTTTGCGGAATGGTGTGGACCATGTAAAATGATGAAACCTATTTTGGATGAACTAAAATTAAAAATGGGCGATTCCATCAATATCATTAAAGTGGATGTGGATAAAAACCAACAAGTGGCGGCTCATTATCGTGTTCAGGGTGTGCCTACGCTATCACTTTTTCAAAATGGCAAAGTGGTATGGCGACAATCAGGTGTTATTCCAGCCAATCAATTGGAACAGATAATACGAGCGAATGCTACGTTGTAATTTTATTGGATAAATTTCAAAAGTATGTATCAACGCATTACTTCAAATTTTCCTCTAATCACCGTTGAAGAACTTTCATTTCTCAAAATAAACGTATAAAAACCGTTGGATAAATTATCCGATTTAATGGTGAGATTTTGTTCTCTAGTGCTACTCAATTGAACTAATTGACCTCTTAGATCAACGATGTGTAGTTCAAACAATTCGTTATTTACGTTACTAAAATGCATTACCCCTGATTCTTGTAGAGGATTAGTGGTTAGTAAATAACCTAAGTCGGTGGTTGAAAGAACCGTAACGGATTTGGTTTCTGAAAAACCAAGACCACCTAAATTGAGTTTATAATAACTCGTTTTGTTTTGTATGGGTTGGTTGTCTACAAACGAATACGAAATTGGAGAAGTAATGCTTCCACAAACTCCGCTAATATCACCAATCGGAGTGAAAACCAATCCATCATCCGATCGCAAAATATCAATCCCGTTGCACGTATACCCTTTTCCAATGGTAAAAAAGATAGAGACTTCATTGTTTACATGAACCAACTCAAATGCCTCAACTGTGGGCACCTCTTGAGCGGTACTTTTTCCAATCAATAAAAATAGTATGGCTACAACCAACAGTCTCATCGAAAAAGAATTTTTAAGAACGGTTATACTATAAAAAAGAGCTAACGATTTAATCCTTAGCTCTTCTTATTAATTTTTGCAACACATCTACGCATTCCAAAACCGAAGCTTCAAAAGAAGTGCTGTTTTTTTCTACAACGTGGTCATTACCAGGTATAAGTAACTGAATTCTACACGATTTATTTTCCAAATTACCTTTTGATTCTAAAAACAAAGTGACATCAGCACGAATTATATCGTTTGTCATTCCAAACAATTTACCTACCTTTTCATTCACAAATTCCAACAATTCATCTGTTGCTTTAAAGTCTATCGACTGTATTCTTATGCTCATATCCATCAATTTTTATGTTGGAGTAAAGCTAATAAAAAAAATCAATTATCGATAAAAATTTAACAATGATTGACAAATCAAAATTATTTTGCTGAGGAAAACGAGGCTAACTTATCTTGTAACAAAGCTATTTTAGCTAACGCATCGGCTTGTTTTTTGCGTTCCATTTCCAACACTTGTGCGGGAGCTCCAGCAACAAATTTTTCGTTTGAAAGTTTTTTATCTACACTCACTAAAAACCCTTGTGTGTAGATTAATTCTTCTTTCAGTTTAGCAATTTCGGCTTCAACATCAATGTCTTCAGAAAAGGGAACAAAGTATTCGTTGGATTTTACAATAAATGAAAAAGCATTTTCTTTTTTATCGTTTACATAACTCAACTCGGTCAAATTACCGATTTTTTGAATCACGGCATCCATTCCTTTGTCCAACTCAGCCGTAGTTCTGATAAATAGATTCAACTCTACTTTATTCGCTATATTATTTTCTTTTCTAATTGTTCTTAAATTAGAAATAACCTCTTCTGCCCTATTGAAATTAGCCAAAAGAGCCGAATTAGGCGCAGGTAACACAGGCCATTTGGCAACTATTACACAATCTTTTTCACTTCGTTGACCTAATAAATGCCAAATTTCTTCGGCAATAAAAGGTGTAAATGGATGAATAACTTTTAAAATGGTTTCGAAAAGTTCAACCGTTTTTGCATACGTAACCGAATCGATTGGTTGACCATAATAAGGTTTTACAATCTCTAAGTACCAAGCACAGAAATCATCCCAAACCAATTTATACGTCTGCATCAACGCCTCAGAAATTCTGAATTGATCATACGAAGCATTGATTTCTAATAACTCTTGAGCCAATTTATTTTCAAACCACTCAATACCTACTTTAGCATATTCGGGTTGGTCAAATTCTTTAACCTCCCATGATTTTACCAAACGGAACGCATTCCAAATTTTATTGGTAAAATTACGTCCTTGTTCGCATTGTGCACTGTCAAACGGTAAATCATTACCTGCAGGACTACTCAATAGCATTCCTACACGCACACCATCCGCACCATATTTTGCAATCAAATTCAGTGGATCAGGTGAATTACCCAATGATTTAGACATTTTTCGCCCTAATTTATCTCTTACAATTCCTGTGTAATACACATTTTTGAAGGGTAATTCTCCTTTATATTCATAACCTGCAATGATCATACGTGCTACCCAGAAGAACATAATCTCAGGTGCGGTAACTAAATCATTCGTAGGATAATAATAGTCTAAGTCTTTTTTATCAGCCCCTTCTTTAAAGCCATCAAATACTGAAATGGGCCACAACCAAGAAGAGAACCAAGTATCCATTACGTCTTCATCTTGACGTAAATCATGAACCGTCATTTTATCATTACCCGAAACTTTTTTGGCTTTTTCTAAGGCTTCAACAATAGTTGCTGCCACTACATAATCATTAACTCCTTTTCCATAGTAATAGGCAGGAATTTGATGTCCCCACCACAATTGACGTGAAATACACCAATCTTTGATGTTTTCCATCCAATGTTTGTAAGAGTTTTTGAATTTTGCAGGGTGAAAAGCAATGCTATCATTCATTACATTTTCCAAAGCTGGTTTGGACAAATTTTCCATTTTACAAAACCATTGCAACGATAATTTAGGCTCTATAATAGCATCGGTGCGCTCAGAAAACCCAATTTTATTGATGTGGTCTTCCGTTTTTACTAAATACCCTTTTGCTTCTAAATCTTTAGAAATTTGCTTACGTACATCAAAACGATCTTTTCCGGCATACATAGCACCTGATTCATTCAAGGTGCCGTTATCGTTAAAAATATCAATGGATTCTAATCCGTATTTAATACCAATTTCATAATCATTAGGATCGTGAGCAGGTGTTATTTTCAAACAACCCGTTCCAAATTCCATATCAACATATTCATCCGCAATAATAGGTATAACTCGATTTATAATCGGAACCAACACTTTTTTGCCCGCTAAATGTTTAAATCGAGCATCATTTGGATTGATACAAATGGCGGTGTCACCCAAAATAGTTTCGGGACGTGTAGTAGCCACAATTACCCATTCATCATCAGTGTCCTCTACTTTGTAACGTATGTGATATAATTTAGAATTTACTTCTTTGTAATTTACTTCTTCATCACTCAAGGCTGTTTTGGCTTGAGGATCCCAATTAATCATTCGAACTCCTCTGTAAATCAAGCCTTTTTCAAATAAATCACAAAAAACGGTGATTACACTATCGTAATAATCTTTATCCATGGTAAAACGCGTACGGTTCCAATCGCACGAAGCACCTAGTTTTTTTAATTGATCTAAAATGATACCTCCGTGTTTATCGGTCCATTCCCAACAATGTTTAAGGAATTCTTCCCGCGTTAAGTCTGCTTTATTAATGCCTTCATTCAATAATTTGGTTACCACTTTAGCTTCTGTAGCAATGGAAGCGTGGTCGGTACCAGGCACCCAACATGCATTTTTACCCAACATACGTGCTCTACGCACCAATACATCTTGAATGGTATTGTTGAGCATGTGTCCCATGTGCAATACACCCGTAACGTTTGGTGGAGGAATGACTATCGTATACGCTTCTCTTTCATCTGGTGTAGAATTAAAAAAACCTTGTTGCATCCAGTGTGCGTACCAATGATTTTCAGCTGTAGTAGAATCGTATATTTTAGGAATTTCCATAATAAAAAAAGGTTGTTGTTTAAAAATGAAGTACAAAATTAAAGTATTCGTTAAGAACGCAACGAATTTTGAGGATTTTATTTTAATGAATACAATGAAAAATTGAATCTTTTAAAAATACTTCAGCATAATAGTTGTGTTTCTTTCCTAATGTTTGGCATTACATAAGTCAAAAAAAATCTTTTTATGAAATTACCATCTATCATTATTATTTTGTTTTCATACACTTTTCACTTCAATTATGCACAACAAACAACCTATCATCAATCGTTAGACAGTCTAAAAAAAAGTGTTCAGACGCTTCCAAAATCCGAATTAGGTGTTTTCATTCAAGGTTCACTTTGTGAAATCGTTTTTCCTCAATGGTATGGAACGGTATGGGATTATAACGGCTATACCAACACACCTAAAAATGGCGTCATTGCTTGCGGTTATTTTGTGTCTACCACACTGAAACATTTTGGATTTAACTTAAATAGATACGATGTGGCCAAAAAATATTCGAGTTGTATTGTCAAAACCTTGTGTTTGAATGACTACTCAACACATCAATCAGTAGATAGTTTATTGCTCAAATTGTCCCTTTCTCCGACAGGACTTTATATTATTGGATTGAGTAATCATGTGGGTTTTATAGAAAAAACAAAAACGGGTGAATTGTATTTCATACACAGTAATTACTTTTATCCAGGAATAGTTTGTCGTGACAAATGTTCCGAATCTATGGCTTTACAAGCTTCTACTGTTTTTTGGATAGGAAACTTTAGTAACAACCCAACAGTACAAGAATACTTAGTTAAAAAAACCTATTTTGAGATAATTGAATGAACTTTTGAAATAACATTTATCCTTAACTAAATCGGTCAATAAAAAGAGTAAAGTATCTAAATCCAAGATTTAAGAATAAAAAAACAATCGGTTAAGTTACTTCTTTGGGCATCCGCCACAATGTTTGCCGCTTCTTTTATATTTTTTACAGCATTTTTCTTTTTTCTTACTGCATTCGCAACCTTCACAAGAGATTAATCTAGGAATATTGAAATTCTCTATAGAATTGGATGAAAATTGATTTTCTTTAAACATTGTGCTGCAAAATTAGTTTGATAAATGAAGCTATGCAATACCACAAAAGAGGTATTTTTCGTTTTAGCATAGTAAACTATTTGATTAAAAATCGGAATCCGAAAGCTATCGGAGTAGGTTTAGTGTAAATCAATCTAATTGAACTAATTACATTACTTTTTGAAATTCCAATAATAAACCACAAAGCACTCATATTAGGCTCAAAGAAGCACAAAGAGATTTAATCTATATAAATAAATCTTAGGGACCTTTTTGTTCTTTCTTTCATTTCTCCCTAAGAATAATTCAAAAGTTTAATCGCAAAGCTGGAACGAAGGAAAATCGACTGAAAATAGATTATTTAATCAATTTTTAAATCTTTGCGTTCTTTGCGCCACTTCGACCCCGCTCAGCGCATTGCTTTGTGGTTAAAAATTACATTAATAAAGATTACCTTTCTTCTCAACTAACAATTCACGAAACTTTTTAGCATTCCAATAAAATACTGAAGGAGGATTTGATGTTAATAAAAATCAAATTGTACATTTGCTACATTACATTAATTTAACACTGCACTATGGCACTTCCAACAGGAAATTCAATTTTAGACAACGAATTATCTACAGATACTTCAGGAAAAATACCCACCAATTATAATGCGTTAGCCACGTTAGTAACCGTTTTCTTTTTTTGGGGTTTTATAGCAGCTGGCAACAGTGTTTTTATTCCTTTTTGTAAAAATTATTTCAAACTCGATCAATTTCAAAGTCAGTTGATTGATTTTGCTTTTTATACTGCCTATTATTTGGGTGCGTTGGGTTTATTTGCTTTTGGAGCTTTTGGAGGAAAAGATTTGGTTGGTAAATGGGGCTACAAAAAAAGTATCGTATATGGCTTATTGTTCTCAGCTTTGGGAGCAGGAGTAATGATTTTTGCAGTAGATGCAAACACATTCACTGGGATGCTTTTTGGATTATTCATAGTAGCTTTGGGATTTTCATTACAACAAACTGCTGCCAATCCTTTTGCCATTTCATTGGGTGACCCTGCAAGTGGTAGTAGCCGAGTTAATTTGGGTGGTGCTATCAACTCATTTGGTACCACCATAGGTCCCATTATTGTTGCTTTTGCACTTTTTGGTACCACTGCAGCCATTACCGATGAACAAATTGCAGCTTTGAGTTTGAGCAAAGTGATGATTTTATATACGTGTGTAGGTGGATTATTCGTTGCAGCGGCCGCACTTTTTGCCTTTTCAAAGAAAGTTCCTTCGGGAGTTTTGGTTGAAAAAACCGAAAAAGCCAACAAAGCCTTGTTCACGTTGGTAGGTATGACAATTTTGCTTTTTGCTATGTTTATTCCTGTTTTTCAGAGTTACAAAACAGATCTATCCAATGCAACCATCGAAGCGGTAAATGCTATGAATACCTATCGTTTTTACTTCTTAATCGGTGCCCTATTTATTGTTGTTGGAGGACTATTATTTGCCTTACAAGCTTCAAAGAAAAAAAGTGAAGGTTGGGGTGCCATGCAATATCCTCAGTTGGTGTTGGGAATGTTAGCTATTTTCATTTACGTAGGTGTGGAAGTTGCCATCGGCAGTAACTTAGGTGAATTGCTCAAGCAAGAAAATTTTGGCGGCTTTGAAGCTTCCGAGACTACTCCCTACATTGCTATGTATTGGGGTAGTTTGATGATTGGCAGATGGGCCGGTTCCATCAGTGCATTTGAATTTTCTGCCAAAACAAAAAATATACTAATGTTTATCGTGCCTTTAGTGGCCTTTTCAGTAATTCTAGTTACCAACATAATTGCCAATTATGATATGACGGCTTTGTATTATTATGTGGTGTGTGTGTTTGTTCAAATCGGTGCTTTTTATGTGAGCAAAGAAAAGCCAATGAGAACCTTATTATTGTTTAGTTTGTTAGGTGCCATTTCCATTTTAATAGGTTTATCAACTACAAAAAGCATAGCCATTTATGCGTTTTTGAGTAGTGGATTATTTTGTTCGATTATGTGGCCAGCCATTTTTAATTTATCGTTGGCAGGTTTGGGTAAATACACCACACAAGGTTCAGCATTTTTGATTATGATGATTTTAGGAGGTGGTATCATCCCTCCTATTCAAGGTAAATTAGCCGATTTAATTGGCATTCATCAATCGTATTGGGTTGCGATGATTTGTTTTGGTTATTTAGCTCTTTTTGCCTTTTTGGTCAAAGGAATTTTAAAGCGACAAGGAATTGATTACGATAAGTAACATTTGAATGTAGAAAGATGAAACTGGTTGCAGGAGTAGATATTGGCGGCACAAACACTGTTTTTGGATTGATTTCAAAAGAGGGTGAAATCCTATATAAAAACACAGTCAAAACTACGGATTATCCTAATCCTACCGATTTGGTCGCAGTTGTTGCGAATCAACTCAACATTCAATTGACAACACAGTTTTCTAACGCTCAGCTTCTTGGTATTGGTATTGGCACTCCTAATGGAAATTTCTTTACCGGAAATATTGAATTTGCACCTAACTTATTGTGGAAAGGAATTGTGCCGCTTGCCCAACTTTTTGCTGAAGCACTCCATACAAAAGCATTGTTGACCAATGACGCCAATGCAGCCACCTTAGGGGAACTTATTTTTGGTGGTGCAAAAAACTTAGCTGATTTCCTATTTGTTACCTTAGGAACTGGTCTTGGAAGTGGCTTTGTGAGCAATGGAAAATTGATTTATGGACATGACGGATTGGCTGGTGAATTAGGTCATGTTATTTTGATTCCCGATGGAAGAACCTGTGGTTGTGGAAGAAAAGGTTGCGTTGAAACCTATTGTTCAGCAACGGGATTAAGAAGAACTTTTGCGGAATTAAGCAAAATCCCTTTTTCAATAGAAATACCTAGCTCCAAAGAAATTTATGATTTAGCACAACAAGGTAATGAAATAGCTCAAGAAGCTTTTGACAAAACTGCTCAATGGCTTGGTTTAACATTGGCCAACAGTGTGGCCATCAGCAGTCCCAAAACTATTTTTTTATTTGGTGGATTAGCCAATGCAGGGGATTATTTATTGACCCCTACAAAAAAATATTTTGAATCGAATGTGTTGAATATATACAAAAATAAAGTTTCCCTACAATTTAGTGAATTACCCGAGGAAAATGCCGCTTTGTTAGGTGCTGCCTCATTGATATTTAATGAATATGACTAAACGAAGAAATTTCCTTAAAGCAGGTTTAGCAGTGGGTATCACCGCCTTGATGAATCCAATTAAAGCATCGGATTCTTTTTATGTAGAAAAACCGAAAACTAAGAAAGTCAACAAACCCATCGTCATTTCTACTTGGAACTTTGGAATAGAGGCCAATAAAGAAGCTTGGACCGTTCTTTCTCAAAAAGGAAAAGCTTTGGATGCCGTTGAAAAAGGAGTTCGATTGGTAGAAGCCGATCCCAATGAACGAAGTGTAGGCTACGGTGGGAGACCCGATAGAGATGGACGTGTTACCCTAGATGCCTGCATTATGGACGAAATGGCCAACATTGGTTCGGTGGCATGTTTGGAATACATAAAACATCCCATTTCTGTGGCACGAGCCATTATGGAAAAATCTCCGCACGTTATGTTAGTCGGTGAAGGAGCATTACAATTTGCCCTCAGTCAAGGGTTTGAAAAAGAAAATTTACTTACCGAAGAATCAGAAAAAGAATGGAAAGAGTGGCTCAAAACTTCTCAATATAAACCCATCATTAACATTGAAAACCACGACACCATTGGCATGATTGCCTTGGACGAAATGGGCAATTTATCTGGAGCTTGTACCACCAGCGGTATGGCGTATAAACTTCACGGCCGCGTAGGTGATTCACCGATTATCGGTTCGGGTTTGTATGTTGATAATGAAGTGGGTGCAGCTGTAGCCACCGGTCATGGAGAAGAAGTTATTCGTGTAGTGGGTTCTCATTTGGTGGTGGAATTGATGAGGCAAGGTAAATCTCCTGCTGCGGCTTGTAAAGAGGCTATAGAATTAATCAAAAAGAAAATTGATTTGCGCAAAAAAGACCCAAAAGATACTCAAATTGGATTTTTAGCCCTCAACAAAAAAGGAGAATACGGTTCGTATGCTTTGCACAAAGGTTTTAATTATGCGGTCTACGATAGCACACAAGGCAATAGGTTGGAAGATGCTATTCATTTATTGTAAGGTATGATTTCAAAATTAGAAATAGCTTGTTTTGATCTGGATGCTGCTTTAATAGCCGCAGATTTTATGGTAGATAGAATTGAATTTACGTCCAATTACCATTTAGGTGGCACCACACCTTCTATAGAAGATTTCAAAAAATTAAGAGCCTATACATCGTTGCCTATTTATCCCCTTGTACGTTGTCGGGGAGGTAATTTTACCTATTCAGTTTCTGAAATGGAAGTAATGACCCATTCCATTCGTCAATTGGCCGATTTGGGTGCCGATGGAATGGTAGTGGGTTGTTTAACTGATTCTAACGAAATCAATTTGGAACAAGCCAATGCCTTCAAACAAAGTGCCCCTCACCTACCTTTTACGTTTCACAGAGGATTTGATCATGTTACCGATTCCAAAAAAGCATTGGAACAATTGATTGAATTGGGCTATTCAAGCATTTTAACTTCGGGTTGTAAATCAGCTGCCATAAATGGAATTGACCATCTCATTCAACTGAGTGAATGGAGTGCCAATCGAATTGAATTTGTTGTGGGTGGTGGCATACGTTCAATAAACATTGAAGAATTGAAACAGAATCTTCAACCTTCTTATTTTCATTCTGCTTGCATTACTGATACAAGTGAAAAAATAAACCCACTTGAACTTCAATTGTTACGTTCATTAATGAAATGAGTACAATTATAAAAAATAAAAAAATGTTATTGAACGACAGAAAATCATTACTCTATTTTATAACCCGAACAGGAATGTATATCCAGCAACAAGATTATCAAAATATTGTAAGTTTTATTCACGGATTTGAAACTGGAAGTGGTAGAAATGATTTTACTGAAGATATTAAGAACTACATTGCAAAAGAATTTCACATAAAAACTAATGCAACTGGATGGAATGGACAAATTGAGCGGCTATCTGAAAAACTTAATTATGGCTTGACAATTACATTCAAAAAAGTATCATTAGAAATTTTAATGGTAAATGAGCTTGGAGATATTGAAGTTGAGTTTGGGGAAATACTAAAATCAAGATTTCAAAGTTTAATCGACAGAATAGAGAAAATTGACAACCCTTCAATAAAAAAAATTTGGTTAGAAGAATGGTTATCTTATTGCTCTTTAAAAAGTAGTTGGTTTAGACAAATTTGGACTTTTGATGAACTTGAAATTATAAGAGCAATTGATGATGAAGTACAAAATGACAATTTTTTCAGGGACAAAGAAAGTTTTTTACCATTAAAAAAACTAATAAATTTACAAGGACAATTTCGAACACTAACGAAAAAATAACAGCACTAAATAATGTATTTATGAAATAAGGGGAAATTTATACAATTAGAACTAAAGCCCGTTTAATAGATTTTATTTTTAACTAAAATTTGTATTAGTATGTCTCATACTTCTTAAATACTTTCCTACCATTAGAAAAAAACATTTTATTTTATGACCAAATTCGCATTATTTATAATTACATCATTATCGTTTATTGGAGTTACGAGTCAAACCCAACTTTCTAACTATGTCAATCCATTTATTGGAACGGGTGGACACGGCCATACCTTTCCGGGAGCAATTGTACCTTTTGGAATGGTTCAACTTTCACCCGATACACGAGTTGATGGCAGCTGGGACGGGTGCAGTGGTTATCATTATATGGATAGCATCATTTATGGATTTTCGCATACACACCTCAACGGCACTGGGGTAAGCGATTATGGGGACATGATGATGATGCCCGTTATGAATTCAACAAGTTTTGATCAAAAAGATTACGCTACACCTTTTAGTCATACTAACGAAAAAGCCAATGCGGGTTTTTATGAAGTAACATTGAATAACGGAATTAAGGTAGCATTGACCACTTCTACAAGAGTGGGGTTTCATAAATACACTTTTCCAACCAATAAAATTTGTGGAGTTATTTTAGATTTAACGCATCGTGACCAACTCATTGATGGTTCAATTACCATCATCAATTCTACCACAATAGCCGTTAAAAGAATCAGTAAAGCTTGGGCAACCAATCAACATGCATATGCCTATATGGTATTTTCCAAACCTTTTGTTGCCACTTTTAATAAGGAAAAAAACAAAGCACATTTCGCTTTTAAACTAAAGAAAAAAGAAGATCTATTGTGCAAAGTAGGGTTTTCATTTGTAAGCGTTGAGGGTGCCGAAAAAAATTTAAAAGCCGAAATACCTCATTGGGATTTTAACCAAGTAAAATCAGCTGCCACTCAATTATGGGACAAGGAACTGAGTAAAATCATAGTGAGTGATTCTTCGACTGACAATTTAACGATATTTTATACAGCTTTGTACCATGTAATGACACAACCTAATGTGGCAATGGACGTAGATGGAAAATACCGAGGTATGGACAACCAGATACACAAGGCAGAAGGATATACCTACTATACCATTTTTTCGCTTTGGGATACGTTTAGAGCGGCACATCCCTTAATGACCATCATCGATCAAAAAAGAACCTTGGATTTTATCAAAACATTTTTAGCGCACTATCAACAAGGAGGAAGATTGCCTGTGTGGGAACTAGCCAGCAATGAAACCGATTGTATGATTGGTTATCACTCTGTTTCGGTCATTACTGATGCCTACAAAAAAGGGATTACCGATTTTGATGTAAAATTGGCTTATGAAGCCATGAAAAAAAGTGCTACTTGGAATCATTTGGGTTTACCCGCTTATCAAAAACATGGTTTTTTATCTATTGATGATGAACATGAAAGTGTTTCCAAAACCTTAGAATATGCCTATGACGATTGGTGTATTGCACAAATGGCTTTAGCTTTAAACAATTCAGAAGATTATCCAATTTACACCAGTCGTTCAGAATCATGGAAAAACCTTTTTGACCCAGAATTTTCGCTGATGCGGCCTCGGAAAAATGGCAATTGGATCACTCCTTTCGATCCTAAAGAGGTGAATAATCATTTTACCGAAGGCAATTCTTGGCAATATTCTTTTTTTGTACCACAAGACATTCCTGGTTTGATTCGAATGGTAGGTGGTAAAGCCAAAATGGAACAGCTACTTGACCAACTTTTCACTGAAGAAAGTCAAACTACGGGTCGTACTCAAGTAGATATTACGGGTCTAATTGGTCAATATGCGCACGGTAATGAGCCCAGTCATCATATTGCGTTTTTATATAATTATATTGGTAAATCGGAAAAAACTGTTCAACTTGTGCATCAAATACTGCATGAATTTTATACCTCAAAACCAGATGGTTTAATAGGAAATGAAGATTGCGGTCAAATGAGTGCATGGTATGTGATGGCTTCTTTAGGGCTTTATGCTGTGACGCCCGGATTACCTGAATATACCGTTACTAAACCCTTTTATTCACAATATGAGATTAATTTAGAAAATGGAAACAAAATATCGGAGAAAACAGTAGCATCGGTATATGCCTCTAATCCTGAAAAAAAGATCTCTCACTTTAAATTAATGGGCGAAACCAATAAAACCCATTCACATTTGCCCTACATTTTACCCAATTTTATTAGAGGTCCAATCATCAAAACCGTTTCCAATTCATTTCAAGATAGTTTGTTGGTTGAATTGGTTTCTCTTGATTTTCGTTTAACCAAATATAGATCCATAGCTGCTGACGGAACAACATCTGATTGGAAGGAAACCAAAAACTTTTACATTAAAGACAATGTTACCATTGAAGCCGTTGCTTTTGATACAAAAGGAGAAAGCAAACCCGTAAGGGCGCATTTTTTCAAAGTACCTCATCCCGATTGGAATGTGCATATGATATCAAAACCCAATCCCCAATATTTTGCAGGAGGAGCAGCAGGATTGATTGATGGCATTAAAGGTAATGAAAATTGGCGCAAAGGAGATTGGCACGGCTACCAAGGACAAGATTTTGAAACACTCATCGTGTTCCCTGAATTGCGAACCATTCATTCTATTTCGGTATCCTTTTTACAAGATTCACGTTCTTGGATATTGATGCCAACACGAGTAGAATTTTTCACTTCTGAAAATGGATTAGAATACCAACAAATTGGGTTTATTGACAATACATTAAGCACAGAAGAGCAAGAGGTGAAAATTCAAGAATTGAGTAAAACAATGGACTATAAAGTAGATGCTAAATTTGTTAAAATAAAAGCCTATAATTATGGTAAATTGCCCACTTGGCATCAAGGTGCTGGATTTGATGCGTTTATATTTGTGGATGAAATAACGATTATATAAAAAGATGATGAATTTAAATGTCCGTGAAATTGAATTTAAAGACATTCAACTTATTGCCGATTATTGGCTTTTGTCAACACCCGAACACCTTAAAGGAATGGGAATAGATTTAACTAAAATGCCCGATCGAAATTGGTTTACATCGATGTTGACCGAACAAATTAATACACCTTACAAGGACAAAAAAGCGTTGGCCGTTATTTGGGAAATTGATGGCGAACCAATTGGACATTCTAATGTAAACGATATCGTATTTGGACAACAAGCTTTTATGCATCTTCATATGTGGAAGTCATCTATCCGAAAACAAGGCTTGGGAACACAATTGGTGCGAAAATCATTGAAAATTTATTTTGAAAAATTGCAATTAAATGAAGTTTTTTGTGAACCATATGCCCATAATCCAGCCCCAAATAATGCGCTTCCCAAGATAGGATTTAGTTTTGTGAAGCAATACCGCACTAATCCAAGTTACTTGACTTTTGAGCAAGAAGTTAATCAATGGAAAATATCTCGAGAAACGGTTGACTTATTTGATTGTTGTTAAGTTAAAATCAAACTTTAATTCTCTGCTAAGCAGAAATAACCCATCTTTGCAAAAAATATTCTTTTATGAAAGGTAAATTATTCCTTATTCCTACTACTTTGGGTGAATCCGATTTAAACACGGTGATTCCATTAGGTGTCCAGGCCATTATCGAAAACTGTAAGCATTTTATTGTTGAGGATTTAAAAAGTGCTCGTAGATACCTGAAAAGAGTAAACAGAGAAATCATCATTGAAGATTTGACCTTTTTTATATTGAATAAGCACACGGAAGCATCCTTATTAAGCACCTATATTGAACCGTTAAAAGAAGGGCATAATATAGGTATTATTAGTGAAGCAGGATGTCCTGCCGTAGCCGACCCTGGTAGTGATATTGTAGCTTTAGCACATGAAAAAAACTACGAAATCATTCCTTTAGTAGGTCCATCATCTATTTTGATGGGACTTATGGCAAGTGGTTTTAACGGCCAACAGTTTACCTTTCACGGTTATTTACCAAAGGATAATCATGATAGAAAAAGGAAGGTACTGGAAATGGAAAAACAAGCATTATTAGGACATACACAAATATTTATGGAAACTCCATTTAGGAATCAATCACTGTTAAACGATTTGTTGCATTGGTGTGATGTGGGTACTAAAGTTTGTATCGCTACCGATATCACTCTTCCTTCAGAAACAATAAAAACCAGAGCTGTAAAACAATGGCAAATCAATACGCCCAACATTAGCAAACGCTATTGTATGTTTTTGATGGGTAAATAAAAGTTATTCCGTTTCATTTTGTAAAATTTACCGAATAACTTTGTTTATCAAAACTCACTCAACTTGAAAAACTACTTATTCATTATTGTTTGCACAGTTACATTTTTGCCTATAAGCATCTTTTCTAAAAAAGAAAACTTTATTACACTTGAAGAAAGAGTTCCTCTTGGATATAATTTTTTCAAAAAATGGAATCCAGAAAAACTTCAAGGAAATAGAAAAAAGAACAACTATTTTGAAGGTTGGTACTTTAAGATGGTTTCAAAAGATGGCCGTTTAAGATACGCATTTATACCGGGAGTTTCTATTGGAAAGGATTCTCATGCCTTTATTCAAGTGATTAATGGTTCGACAGGAAACACTCATTATCACCGTTTTCAATTGTCCGAATTCAATTTTTCTACCGAACGATTTGCCGTAAAAATAGGTCCCAACTTTTTTTGTGTAGATAGCTTATCCGTTAATATTGGTAAAGACGAAGATTTCATTAAAGCTCAGCTTTATCATAGCGGTATTAAAAACTATCCGGTTCGTTTTTTATCACCCGGAATTATGGGGTGGTATCGATTTGTTCCTAGAATGGAGTGTTTTCATGGAGTGGCTAGTTTAGATCACCAAATTAACGGTACTTTTATAAACAATACGGATACTATTTTAGTAGAACAAGGTATTGGATATATTGAAAAAGATTGGGGAAAAAGTATGCCTTCTGCTTGGGTATGGACCCAAAGTAATAGTTTTTTGAATCATACCAACACTTCTTTTATGCTGTCGGTGGCGAACATTCCTTGGCTGGGCAAATCATTTACTGGCTTTTTAGGTTTTTTCTTACATCAAAATAAATTGTATCGATTTGCTACCTATACAAAGGCTAAAATAACCCAATTTGAGCATCAAAATGACGACATTGTAATCAGCATTCAAGAGCGGTCATTTTCAATTGAATTTACGGGTAAAAAAGGTAAAAAAGGCGAATTATTAGCACCGACACTTGGAGATATGGAGCGTAAAATAAATGAAAGTATTGATGCCCAAATTCAAGTGAAAGTTTTGGATAAAAACGGGTTGATTATCTTTCTAGATTCAGCCAATATAGCGGGTTTAGAACTGGTTGGCGATCTTAATTCTTTGAAAAACAAATAATATACTTCATCTAATCAATTTCCATTTTGGGTTTAAGCTTACTAAAGGTTTTTGACAAATTCTTAAGTTGAATCAATTAGCTCTTTGAATCACATTAAATTTACTTAATTTTAGGATTTATGTTTAAAAAAGAAATTGTACTATTGTAAAAAACAACAGACTAAAAATGCTGAGTTACTGGGAAAAAACCGAATTGTTATCAAATCCAAATTATGCTATTATAGGTTCAGGAATAGTGGGAATTTCCACGGCCTTAGAATTAAGAAAACGCGATTCGAAAGCCACAATTACTATTTTTGAAAGGGGTGCACTTCCTTGGGGAGCAAGCACCAAAAATGCTGGATTTGCTTGTTTTGGAAGTCCATCTGAACTCCTTTCAGATTTAAAAACAAATTCGCCAAGTGAAGTGGCGAGTATTGTGGAAATGCGTTTTTTGGGATTACAAAAACTATTAAATCGGTGCGGTGCTGATTCTATAGATTTTTATAACTGGGGCAGCAATGAATTGTTTTTTGCCGAACATAATGCTACCTATACACAATGTTTAGAGAAATTAGACGAATTGAATGCCTTGCTTTACCCTATTGTTGGCATGAATGTATTTGAATTAAATGATAAATCAATTTCAGAATTTGGATTTAACACGGTCTCTCATCTTATAAAAAACAAAGCAGAAGGACAAATCAATACGGGCAAAATGATGCGTAAACTCATAGATTTAGCTCATGAAAACAACATCAAAATAGTAAATGGAATAGAATTATTAGATTTTGAAGAAACGGGTAGCTCTGTTCAATTGTACTTTTCAGATAAAATCGAATTATCGTGTTCAAACTTAATCATTACCAATAATGGTTTTGCCAAAAAATTAGTATCGCATTTGGATGTGAAACCGGCAAGAGCTCAAGTATTAATTACTAAACCCATACAAGATTTAAAGGTTAAAGGAACCTTTCATTTTGATGAAGGATATTATTATTTTCGAAATATCGATAATCGAGTTTTGTTTGGTGGAGGTAGAAACATCGATTTTCGGGGTGAAACCACTTATGAGTTGGACACCACAACCGAAATTCAAAATCAGCTAATTGAATACCTACAACAAAGAATATTGCCCAACAATATAGTTGAAATAGACCAACAATGGGCAGGAATTATGGGAATTGGAACAGACAAAAAACCTTTTGTACAAAAGATTAGTAATAACGTTTATTGTGGAGTAAAAATGGGTGGAATGGGAGTCGCTATTGGCTCCATGATAGGCGAAAAATTAGCCCAATTAATTATAGGAGAATGAGTATAGTGTATATTATTGGGGTAATTTCACTCATTTGGTTTTTATATCATTACTACACTTCAAAAGCAATAATTGGTAAAAGAGTTACTCTAAAACCTTTTCGTCAACAATCAGTTTTGCATCAAGTTGGTGCTATCATAGGTTCTATTGAATCGTTGCACCAGTTAGAAAATGATGATATGCTGTGGTTTATTCTAAGATTAAAGGAACCCTTAAAATTGGGGAAAGAAACCTATACTTATTTACTAATTAAGCCTAAAAGTGTTGATGATAAAATTAATAACAAAAAAGCTGTTATCGTCCATGTAAAAGGGTTTTCAAAGTTAACCCCTTCCGATTCTGTTTTCATTGATTGGGGTTTAGTTATTATTCAATAAAAAGTATAGTTACTCATTGAATCAAATGGCTTTTAGATAAAACAAAATAAAAAAAGGTGACCCGAATTGAGTCACCTTTTTCTTTTGAATTATTATTATTTAAGCATTTCGAGCAGCTTCTTCAGCAATTAAATTCAAAGCACTTCCTGCTTTAAACCATCCAATTTGTTGTTCGTTGTAGGTATGATTACAAACAATCATATCTTTCGAACCATCAGCGTGCACAAATTCGAGCGTTAATGGTTTTCCTGGTTTAAAATCTACCAAATCTATAAAATTAATGGTATCATTTTCTTGAATTTTGTCGTAGTCCGCTTCATTAGCAAATGTCAACCCTAACATTCCTTGTTTTTTAAGGTTTGTTTCGTGAATACGTGCAAATGATTTAACTAAAACTGCGCTTACACCAAGATGACGTGGTTCCATAGCAGCGTGCTCTCTTGAAGAACCTTCACCATAGTTATGATCTCCCACTACAATAGAAGGAATTCCTGCTGCTTTATATTTACGTTGAACGGCTGGTACTTCACCATAAGAACCGTCAATTTGATTCTTAACTTTATTCATTTCGCCACCAAAAGCATTCACTGCTCCGATCAACATATTGTTAGAAATGTTGTCTAAGTGACCTCTGTATCTTAACCATGGACCTGCCATAGAAATATGATCTGTTGTACATTTACCTTGAGCTTTAATTAATAATTTAGCTCCTGTAATATTTTTACCATTCCAAGGTAAAAATGGATCTAATAATTGCAAACGATCAGAAGTAGGACTCACAGCCACTTGAACTTTACTTCCATCTTCAGCAGGTGCTATGTAGCCATTATCTTCAACACTAAACCCTCTTGGAGGTAATTCTGACCCTGTTGGAGGATCTAATTTCACTTGCTCACCCTTATTATTGGTCAAGGTGTCTGTAATTGGATTAAAAGATAAATCACCAGCTATTGCCAATGCAGCTACCATTTCAGGTGAAGTTACAAAGGCATGTGTGTTTGGATTACCATCTGCTCTTTTAGAGAAATTACGGTTGAAGGAGTGAACAATGGTATTTTTTTCTCCTTTATCAGCACCTGTTCTGTCCCATTGACCAATACAAGGTCCACAAGCATTTGTAAATATGGTGGCATTTAATTGTTCGAAAATACCTAATAAACCATCTCTTTCTGCTGTAAATCTTACTTGTTCAGAACCTGGATTGATTCCAAATTCAGCTTTGGTCACTAAACCTTTTTCTACGGCTTGCTTAGCAATTGATGCGGCACGAGCCAAATCTTCATAAGATGAATTTGTACAAGAACCTATTAATCCCCATTCTACTTTTAAAGGCCATCCGTTTTCCGAAGCTTTTGCTTTCATTTCTGCAACGGGAGTTGCCAAATCAGGAGTAAAAGGACCGTTCACATGAGGAGTAAGCGTATTCAAATCAATTTCAATAACTTGGTCGAAGTATAATGAAGGATTAGCGTATACTTCTGGATCTCCTGTTAAATGTTCTTTAATTTGGTTGGCAGCATCAGCTACGTCATTTCTATCGGTAGAACGTAAATAACGCTCCATAGATTCATCATAACCAAAAGTTGAAGTCGTAGCTCCAATTTCAGCACCCATGTTAGCTATAGTACCTTTTCCTGTACAAGACAAAGCTATGGCTCCGTCTCCAAAATATTCAACAATTGCTCCAGTTCCCCCTTTAACAGTTAATATACCGGCAACTTTCAAAATTACATCTTTAGCAGAAGTCCAACCATTTAATTTACCGGTTAACTTTACACCAATAAGTTTTGGGAATTTTAATTCCCAAGCCATACCGGCCATTACATCTACAGCATCCGCTCCTCCAACACCAATAGCCAACATCCCTAATCCTCCAGCGTTTACTGTATGTGAATCCGTTCCTATCATCATACCGCCTGGAAAAGCATAATTTTCTAATACTACTTGGTGAATAATCCCAGCACCTGGTTTCCAAAATCCAATACCGTATTTGTTAGACACCGATTGAAGAAAATTAAAAACCTCATTGTTCTTATTCAACCCTTCTTGTAAATCTTTACTTGCACCTACTCTAGCTTGAATTAAGTGATCTAAGTGAACGGTTGATGGAACGGCAACTGTTTTTCTACCCGCTTGCATAAATTGCAACAACGCCATCTGTGCAGTGGCATCTTGCATAGCTACTCTGTCTGGAGCAAAATCTACATATGATTTTCCTCTTTCAAAGGCGGTAGTAGCTGATCCATCCCATAAATGGGTGTAAAGAATTTTCTCAGAAAGCGTCAATGGTTTACCTACAACTTTTCTCGCAGCAGCAATTCTCTCTGGGAATTTAGCATAAACTGCTTTAATCATTTCAATGTCAAAAGCCATAATCTATTAATTTTATTTGTTTTTGATAGTGACTACTATCGTTTAATGTTGAATTTGTATTCGAGATGCGAATTTAATATTCAAATTGGAGATTTTTACATCCTAAGCTATCTATTTTTTTATCTAAAATGATTCTAAATAAGAAATGATTAAAAACTTCCACATTTGTATGAATTCATAACCCATTTGCTAAGGTAGAGTATATCCTGAAGATCTATTAACCCGACCCTATGATTATAGGTTCAGGTGAAAACAAAAAAAGGATAACTTCATTTGAAATTATCCTTTTTAATATATTAAATGTGAATCACTTTATTGATAAACACCCATATTTCCGAACTTCTCAATACGCTCATCAATGCGTTGCTGTGGTGTCAACTCAGCCAATTTGGCCACATGTTTTTTAATCTCCGATTTCAATTTTTTGTACATACCTTCAGCATCAGCGTGAGCTCCTCCAATGGGCTCTTTAATTACACCGTCCACTAATTTATGTTTGAGCATATCTTTAGCCGTCAATTTTAAAGCTGTTGCAGCACGTTCTTTATTTTCCCAATTTCTCCAAAGAATTGAAGAACATGATTCTGGAGAGATTACAGAGTACCAAGTATTTTCTAGCATCAAAACTCTATCTCCTACACCTATTCCTAAAGCTCCTCCAGAAGCACCTTCACCGATAATTACGCAAATTACTGGAACTTTTAAAGTAACCATTTCAAAAAGATTACGTGCAATTGCCTCACCTTGACCTCTTTCTTCTGCTTCCAATCCAGGAAAAGCACCTGGCGTATCAATTAAACATACTATAGGTTTATCAAATTTTTCAGCCAATTTCATCAAACGCAATGCCTTTCTATATCCTTCGGGATTGGCCATTCCAAAATTTCTGTAGGTACGCTCTTTTGTATTCCTTCCTTTTTGTTGACCAATGAACATATAAGTTTGTCCATCGATTGATCCAAATCCTCCAACCATTGCTTTATCGTCTTTTACATGACGATCACCATGCATTTCAATAAAATCTCCTTTTGTCAAGGCTTGGATGTAATCAAGTGTATATGGTCTATCAGGATGTCTACTTGCTTGAACTCTTTGCCAAGGGGTTAAGTTATCATAAATTTCTTTAGCAGTAGTTTCCCATTTTTGTTGCAATTCTTCCAATGCAACGGTCATATCGATTCCGCCTTTTTCAGCAATATCTTTGGTTTTGTTAATTTGCTCAACAATCTCCTCAATCGGTTTTTCAAACTCTAAATAGGTTGTTACCATAATCTCTCTTTTTGTTGTTATCGTTAAACGTTACTGTTACAATATCTTGATTATTTTCCTTTTTTCTTTCCAAACATACCCGAAACTCGCTCCCCTACTTTTCCTATTCCATCTAAGAATTTTTTAAGTAAGTCTAGGAATAATGTAACGGTCAAGAAAATGGTCATTAACCAAATTACTATGGTGTTGGCCCAAAAAGTATCTATATAAATTCCAAAAATCTTTTTTTGCGGTGCATAAAAATGCGCCTTAAAATAATCAAATTGATAAGGGTCAAGATAAATTGGGGCTTTACGTTGAATTAAATTCTCACCATCTTCATCCGTTAATGTAAACGAATTGGCGTTGGTAACGAAATCTGTCAACGCTTTATTTTTGTAGGTATTTCTAAAATTCTGTAAATTAAAATCTTTAATTTTCGCCATTAATTTACGAGCCATTTTATGTTGTTTGGCAGTAATTTCTTTACTTTCTTTTTTTGCATCTAAAACTGCTACAAATTCATCATTTGGCTTATTGTAAGTAGATTGAACACTGTCTCTCATAGCTTCATAAAGCAAATAATCTTTACGGTAGGCTGTTTTAGAATTTTGTAAAAATAAATCCACGGCATCATAGGTGGCTTGATCAAATTTAGCTATTTCTAATTTATCCAAAACGTCACATTTTGCATCCTCATGACCATATTTTAATTCCTTTTCGATTTCGTTTTTAAGAACCGCAAACTTCAAGGCAATTTCTTTTTCCTTTTCTTTCTTAACTATTGGATCTTGTTCTTGCGTGTATCTCAATACATCTTTCAACTTAGCATCCAAATTGCCATTCCATTCATCTTTTTTCCAATTTGAAAACGACATCTTTTTATCGTACTCAAAGAAAATTTTCTCATAATCATTGTCTTTATATTGACAAACCGAAAGTGCTTCATAAGCCCATCTTGATGCCATCACATTTCCGATAGCTGGAACATGCGATTTGGCTGCAAATAAAGGATTCAATTTGTCAAATTGAACAATGATACCTGAAAACAATAATTGAGGAATGATTAAAATCGGGATTAATATATAAATAACTTTTACGGAGTTGAAACTAGCTGAAATATTCAATCCTAATAGGTTGGCGAAACAAGAAACGGAGAATAATAACAACCAATAATTCATATCCATCCCTTTGATTTCTAAAATCCAATTTCCAACAAGCGTATAAGCCAACGTTTGGATACCTGAAATTAAGAACATTATGGATATTTTTGAAAACAAATAACTTCCTTTACTTAGGTTTAGGAATTTTTCTCTTTTCAATATTTTCAAGTTGCCAATTATTTCTTCGGCACTGGTTGTCAAACCAATGAAAAGTGCAACAATAACCGAGATGAATAAATATTGTGGTAAGTTTTCACTGTAGTAAAATACATATTCATTTTCACCAGAAGCATTCATGGTCATGTACTTCATAAAAAACGCCAAAATCAAAGCCAATAACGGAGCTTCAAAAAGCGTGATCGCCATGTATTGAGTATTCGTCAATTTGGACAATACATCTCTTTTAAAGAAGATTGATAATTGTTTTAATTTATTTGGAATTCTAAATATGCTATCTGGAATCTCTGTAAAATCAATCTTTTTAGTTGTTTGTTTAGTAATATCGTCCAAATAAAATTGATTCCACTCTTTTGGTGAAACTTTTCGGTTAGGAGTTAAATTACCATACTCATCTACTACTTTAGATTCGATGATGTTAAAAATTTGCTCTGGATTTACGTTACCACATGTAATACATTCACTTTCCTCAGAGTTTACGTGTTTCACCAAACGTTTGAAATAGATCACAGCATCTACTGGGTTTCCATTGTAGATTGGATATCCTCCAACATCCAAAATCATCAATTTATCAAACATTTTGAAAATGTCAGATGAAGGTTGGTGAATAACCACAAAAATCAATTTACCTTTAAGAGCTAACTCTTTTAAAAGGTCCATAATGTTTTCAGAATCTCTTGAAGATAATCCACTGGTTGGCTCATCCACAAACATAACTGCAGGTTCACGAATCAACTCCAACGCTATGTTCAATCGTTTACGTTGTCCTCCACTGATGGTTTTTTCTAATGGACTTCCTACTTTTAAATCCTTAGCCTCATAAAGACCAATAGACTCTAAGGTTTTGATACATAACTTGGCAATTTGTTCATCATTATAATTACCAAAACATAATTTTGAGTTGTAAAAAAGATTTTCAAAAACGGTTAATTCCTCTATTAAAAGGTCGTCTTGAGGCACAAAACCAATCGCTCCTTCTAATTGACTTTTATCTTTATTTAAATCCAAACCATTTATGGTAATTCTACCTTTTGATGGAGGATAATTTCCATTTAATACGTTTAAAAGGGTTGATTTACCAGCTCCAGAACCTCCCATTATACCAATCAGTTTACCTGACTCTTCAATAGAATTGATGTTATGAAGCCCTATTTTTCCACCTTTAAAGAAATATTGTACGTTTTCAATATTAAAAACAATTTTCTTGGAAGTCTCATCACTTAAATATTTACCGATTACATCGCTGTAGTAAATCGGTTGCACTTTGGCGCTTCGTATTGAAGAACCTTGATTAAAGATTTGTACTTTGTCTTGAGCTAAAATTTGACCATTTAGATACAATTGGTGATCACCATAATACTTAACAAAATAAGTATTAACGGACTCCACTTGTATTACTCTTAAAAATCCAATTAACGTCTCACTATAAATATGAAAAGATTGTTCAAACGATGAAGTTTCATTATTGTCAACAACTAAATAATGTGCATTGTCAATCTTATCGTTTTCATTAGCACTTACAAATTCTTGACATAATTTAAATTCTTCTTTTGAAATATTGAAGGTATCAGCAACTGTTTCAACAAATTCAAACTCTTGATCAGTAATGATTTCATTAGAATAGATAAACTCCAATATACGAATCAATACAATTACCTTTTGACGTTGTGTCAACTCTTCATTGATCTGCGTACAAATTTTTAGAACTTTTACCGAATTAACCGAAGTTCTTTTTCTTTTGCTATCCGGCTCTTTAAGTTTACCTTGATGTGTTTCAAGATGACTATCAAACAACTTTAAATACTCTTCAACCAATTCTTGATTCAGCTCTGATTTAAGAAAAGAATCAACAATGGTACGCCCACCAGAATCTAGGTTAAACTGACCAGTTTCTTCGTTTACGTCAACTTTTGCAATAATTGCAAAAAGCTGCATTAAGGCTTTGAGTATCCTTTCGCTCATAGTTTACTTTTTTGAATAATTTGTAAGGGTTATACTTACAAAAGGGGTTAGTTAGTTGTTTTCTCGAATCCAATCATCATACGCACACATCCAGATAATTTTTTATCTAAATCAAGACGCACTTCAACGGTACATTCAATAGTACTTTCTACTTTAAAATCCCAATATGCACGGTTAGCGTGATCATAATTGGTAAATAATAAATTTCTATTTTGATCGTAAATTTCAAATATTACGTAATCTTCTTTGGCACCTGCACTAGTAGCAATTCTGTAGGTAGAATTCCCATAAAATGTCATTCCAAATTCCGCAACTTGATCTTCATCCAAAAAAGCTCGGTAAACCTGTCCGTCCGATATAAACGTTCGGTTCATTTCAATATCTGCTGGAGTTCGCAAGTGACTGTTTGCAATGGCTGCAATGGAGTCACAGGTAATTTGAGCGTTGGTTTTAGAAGTTAGTCCACTAACAACTAATAAAGCGATAATAATAATCTTTTTCATATTCAGGGTTATCCTATAATTTCGTTTCTAATAGCTTTAACTTTATCTACAATTGCAGTCAATTGTGCGGGAGTAATGGTTACCGTATGTTTACTTTTAATTGTAGTAACTTTGGCTGCTTCATCGGTAACAGGAGCAATGTATTCGTAGGTATAAGTTACTTGATCGAATAAGGTTAATAAATCTTCTAATTCAATAGCCAAATCATCATACTCTTCTTTGTCTCTGTATTGTTTCAACATGGCCAAAATGGTTTTTAAAACACTTTTTTGATCGGCAACTCGTTCAATAATTTCTTTATTATTGGTTTCAATAGCTGCGTTTCCAGCAAAATAAACAGATTCTAACCAACCTCCAATGATAACTAATGAAGCAACATCATTTTTTTCATTTTCTTTTAAATAATCATCGGCAGTTTTGTACGCTTCAGAAACCAATTCCAACATCTTG
Organism: uncultured Flavobacteriales bacterium; assembly: GCA_964419055.1. Lineage (GTDB taxonomy): Bacteria > Bacteroidota > Bacteroidia > Flavobacteriales_D > Parvicellaceae > CAYQNU01. Next base: position 31,771 of record CAYQNU010000019.1, read on the forward strand.
TTTTCATCGTTCATTGCGTTGTTGATTTTATCGGCCAAATCATCATTAAATGCTGATCCCAATCCTAAATCATCTGCTAAGCCCTTTACGACTTTAAGATATTTTGTACTGAAGTTATTGTTCTTGTATATAGAAATATATCCTAAATCTGCACCATAAATACCCATATTCAATGCTCTATTGAAAGTGTTGGTGTATTTAGAAACGTTCTCTACGGGGTTTAACATTTCAGCATTAAATGGAACATTCGACTTTTTAATTAAATCAGCCGTTTGAATAGGTGAAGGAATAACAAATACTTGTCCTCCTATGCTAATGATTCCAGTTTTGTTGGGGTCGGTAGTATCAGCCTTTTGCTTTTCCTTACCTTTATTATCAGTTGTTGTGTCTCCACAGCCTATTAATGCTGACAAACTTATGCCAGCAATGGCAGTAATCAAAACATACTTTTGTTTTTTCATCGCTATGTATTTACAGTTCAAGGTTAAATTAGGCTCAAAGAAAGCAATAAACCTAGAAATGTCCAAATCATTTTCAAAAGAATTATAAGATTTTTTTAACTTTTTTGTGTTATTTTTAGGAAACACTTGCTATAATTTGGCTAAACACGTGCCTTTGTTGGGAAAATTAATTGTACACATTATCTTTATAAATAATCTGGACAAATGCGATGCATCACTCGTTTAAAAGGTGTTTTATTAATAATGTATTGGAGCGCTATTTCAAAACTTCCTCTGTAATTACTGGCCGGAGTAAGAGTAGAAATATTCACATCATAGCTCAATCCAATTTTCCATTGATCATAATCAAATCCTACTGAAATATAGGTTGCATCTCTGTTTCTATAAAAAACACCTCCCCAAACAGCTCGATAGATACCTGCAAAATCTACAAGGGTATACCGAACATTCCCTCCAATATTGAATGAAGTAAAAGTGCCTTGGCGCATCAAAAGTAAAGCAGGAATTGCGGCAAATTTTTCATTAATTTTCCAATCCAAACTGGCATTTAAATTTACCCGCATATCCAAACGGATGGTTTGATCATCGTAAAAACTTTGTTTATTTCGAGCAAGATTAAAAAAAGAAACTCCAACCCTTAATTCGTTTTCATCTTTGAATGATTGACTGTACAAAATACCTGAATTCAAATTTAAATACGTACGACTATCTCTTGTAAAACTTTCTTGATTACTAGCTGAAGAAACATATTGATATCCATTGTATTGCGCATCAAACCTAAGATCGTCATAGGCCAAATTTCTATTTGTAAAACCCGTTTGTAAAGCAAAGGTTAGTTTTTTCAACGAGTCGGACTTCAATTTATAATGATAAGCATTGCTCCAATTCAATTGAAACGTATTGAAACGACTATCACCTGCTCTATCTTGATTGATTTGTATTCCTGATGATAAAAATTTCTTTTTTAAAAAATTCTTCATATCCGCACTAGCCGAAAAAGTAGAATAAGGTACAGTTACCGAACGCCATTGATTTCTATGATTGGCATTAAATCGATAATCTCCAACAAAATCTCCCGTTCCACCTGGATTCAAATTTAGAGGTGACATTTCAAATATAGAGAAATGTATATCTTGACCGAAGCTGTTGCTTGAAAAAATGGCCAAAAAAAAGACAATAGAGCCAAAAGCTTTTCTCAACACTATTTGAATTCTATTTTGCCAACTTAATTTCATCACCACAAATATAAACAAATTGTAATGTAATTGGTTGGTCAGTCAAATTTTATCTTAAAAATTAAACAGGACTAATCGTAAGCTGTCGAATCAAACTAAATATGTAGCCCACATTCTGTTTTGGCTAATCCTACCCATCTACCTTCCCTTGCTGCGCCTTTTACGGTGCAATGTTTACACCCAATTGAATTATATCCTTCGGCAACTAATGGGTGAAAAGGTAGGTCATGTTCTTTGATGTAATCATTTCTTTGTTCAACTGTAACCTCCAAAATTGGATAAAACCGAAGTACATCTCCTTTCATTTCAAAAACATTCAAACCTTTTCGATGTTCATTTTGATTCTTCATTAACCCGGATGCCCAAACTTTATATTGACCTGTAATGGCCGACAATGGCTCAACTTTATTTATGGAGCAACACAAATCAGGATCTGTTTTCCACGTTTGATCATCTTGCGTAAATTTATTTTTCCATTCTTCTGGTTTAATATCAACTACTTTCAAGTGATATTGATCTGTAAGTAATTTTTTATAGATTAATGTTTCTTCAAAATGATAGGTTGTGTCAATGAAATGGACAACTTGCTTACCTTCTGTTAATGTGCAGAATAGATGAAGAAAATAAGCTGAATTTGCAGCAAATGAAGAGGTTAAAAGAACCTCGTTATAATCAAAATCTTTATATAATTCAACAATACGTTGTTCAGCTGTTAATGGCAAATACCGCGCATTTAGTTCATCGATATCGATTGCTGATTTACTTTTTTCTTGGATTATACTCATTTGTAATTTCTATTTAAGGGTAAAAGTTGCACAAAATTAGTAGCAAAAGATGTATTAACCAATTTAAAAAAAGATTTTGATTTAATTTAGTTATAACCAACAAACCAAACGAGTGTAAACTTCTCGCCCATTTAGTCATAAAAAAAAGCATCTAGGTATTCTAGATGCTTTAGTTTTTTTTCAGTGATCCGTCTGGGGCTCGAACCCAGGACCCCAACATTAAAAGTGTTGTGCTCTACCGACTGAGCTAACGAATCATTTTTTTATTGCGGCTGCAAAGATACTTGCAATATTTTATTCTGCAAGTGTGTTGAGTGTTTTTTTTAAATATATTTTCACCCGACTACATTAAACCAATGTTAATCAATTACATATATCATTATAAATCTTTTAAAAAAATCAATTTTATTCAATTTAAAGAATCTCAATTTTCTTTCACTTATTCATTTACGTTTATTTGATGGCAAATATTAATTCTAATTGATAATTTTGGGGTAATTAACTTAATTTTGATATGAAACATCTTCTTACTTCCTCATTACTCATTGCCATTTTATTCTCTTCTTGTAAAAAAGATGACGTAACATGTAACGGTTCCACACCAACCTACAACAGTTCAGTAAAACAAATTTTAGATAGCAAATGTATGTCATGTCACGGCAGTGGTTCTTCTGACGGAGATTACAGCAATTACTCTAAACTGTCACCTATTTTGACAAGTGGTAAATTTGAGGAAGAAGTTTTAACAAAAAAATCGATGCCACAAGGTGGTTCATTGTCTTCCGACCAATTATCTACTTTAAGATGTTGGGTTGATAATGGCTTTCCTCAATAATGATATAAACCAACATAATTTCGTTAATAATTAAAAATCATAAGAGTGACTTGAATAGAGTCTGATACTAATTTTGAATCGAAGTGTTATAGAAACATAACATGACTTCCATTTTTAATTAGCCAATGATACATTTTCGAATTCTTTTTTTAGTTTTGGGTTGTTTAACAGTTCTTCTGTTGAGTTCTCTTTCATTTAATAAATCTTTTCTAAACAACCTTGAATCTTCGGGACTTCCGCGCCCGAAAGAGGCTGTGTTTATAAATGTAATCAATGCCAAATGGGCCGACAGTACACTACGTACAATGACGTTGGATGAGAAAATTGGTCAACTATTTATGGTTGCGGCTTACAGTAATCGAGCAGATTCTCACGAAGAAGAATTATCTAAATTGGTAAAAGAGAATAAAATTGGTGGACTCATATTTTTCCAAGGAAATCCCACAAAACAAGCCCTCATAACCAATCGATTGCAACGTTTATCAAAAATTCCTCTTTACATTTCTATTGATGGTGAATGGGGTTTGGCTATGCGTTTGGACAGCACGCATAAATTCCCTAAACAAATGACGTTGGGGGCCATAGAAAATGACCAACTCATTTATGAAATGGGGAAACTAATGGCCAAACAATGTAAGAGACTAGGAATTCACATCAATTTTGCCCCGGTGGCAGATGTTAATAATAATGCAAACAATCCGGTTATCAATTTTAGGTCATTTGGTGAGGATAAATTTTTGGTTACTCAAAAGTGTCTAGCATACATGAAAGGGATGCAAGACCAAGGTATAATGGCCAATGCAAAACATTTTCCGGGACATGGTGATACAGATACAGATTCGCATTTAGAATTACCCACAGTCAATCACGATAGAAATCGATTAGACAGCATTGAACTGTATCCATTTAAACACTTAATTGATAGCGGACTAGGCAGCATAATGGTAGCCCATCTTCACATTCCAACTTTGGATAACGCTCCCAATAGAGCTACCACATTATCAAAAAGGGTGGTGACTGATTTATTGCAAGACAATCTTCATTTTAAAGGCCTTATTTTTACGGATGCGCTGAATATGAAAGGCGTAAGCAACTATTATCAACCAGGAATGGTGGATGTTGAGGCATTAATAGCCGGTAATGATGTATTATTGTTTGCCGAGAATATTCCTAAAGCCATAGAAGAAATTAAAAAGGCTATTTCGGATGGTCGTCTGTCTCAAAAAGATATCGATGAACATTGCAGAAAAATACTTATGGCTAAAAGATGGTCGGGTTTGCATAAATACAAATCCATTAATACAACATCAATTACGGCAGATTTAAATGATAATGCATCCAAATTATTAAATAAAAAAATATATGCTGAAGCCTTAACGCTTATCAAAAATCAAAATGCCATTTTACCTATCAAAGGATTAAAATCAAAAAAAATAGCTGTGGTTGAATTGGGAATTGAAAAAAAATCAACTTTTGCCGTTACGACCGATTTATATTGCAGAAATCAATACTTCAACTTCAAGATAAACGAAACTACCGACAGCCTTAAATTGGTAGAATTCAATCAACAATTGACACCCTTTAATTGTGTTATCATTTCAGTTGGTAATTTAAGCCATCGAGTGGCTGAAAATTATGGTTTCAACAAAAAAGTTGACGCGTTTATTGCTCAACTAAAAAGTCAAAATAAAACCGTCATTTTAAATTTTCCAGGAAACCCTTATGCTCTAAAGGATAGTAAATCACTGGCCAACGCTGATGCTGTTTTAATTGGTTATGAAGAAAATAATGACGTTTTACATCTTTCTTCTCAAGTGATCTTTGGAGGCTTGAATGTAAAAGGTAAACTGCCCGTAAGTATTGACCCCATCTACAAAAAAGGAATAGGCATTAAATTGAAAGAGAAAATTCGATTCAACTATCCTACTTCTTATGAAGAAGTGGGCCTCTCTTCATCAGATTTTGTGTACATCGATTCAATAATCAATAAAGCCATCAAAGATACCGTATTCCCGGGTTGTCAAATTTTAGCGGCTAAAAATGGCCAAGTTTTTTATTACAAAAGTTTTGGATATCATACGTATGATTCAACCTCCAAAAAAGTTGAAAACACCGATATTTATGATTTGGCTAGTATCACCAAAATAGCCAGCAGTACTGCCGCTTTGATGAAATTGCAATCAGAAGGATTAATTCATGTGGACTCTTCATTAGCTACTTATATGAAAGATATTGTAGATTCTACTTCATATGCTACCATAAAACTTAAGGAAATGTTGTGTCATCAAGCTGGGCTGGTAACTTGGATACCTTTTTATAATAGAACCATGTCTAAAGGCACTCACAAACCGGAGTTTTATTCAACCACAAAAACAGATAAATACAACTGGCGTGTTGCAGAGAATTTATACATCACCTCTTCTTATCGTGATACCATAATTAAACGCATTGTAGAAACCAAATTGGGGGCTAAAAAATACCTCTACAGTGATTTAGGTTATTATTTTATGAATGAAATCATTCAACGAAAAACCAAATTGACACAGGACGTTTATATGGATGAAAACTTCTACAAACCACTTGGGTTATCAAATATTGGCTACAAGCCTCGCGAAAAATGGGATATTTCCAGAATTCCTCCAACCGAAAACGACAAAACGTTTAGAAAACAACAAATTCATGCAGATGTGCACGATCAAGGAGCCGCTATGTTAGATGGTGTAGCTGGACACGCAGGTCTTTTTTCTAATGCTAATGATTTGGCTGTAATGATGCAATTGTTTATGCAATATGGAACTTATGGTGGTGAGCGATATTATGATGAAGAAACCGGTAAATTATTTACAAGTTCGCCCTATTACAAAACCAGCACTAAAAACAGACGTGGGATTGGCTTTGATAAAGCAGTTACAGGCGGTGGTGATGGTCCAACTTGTACGGGGTGTTCTTCAGCCAAAAGTTTTGGTCACAGCGGTTTTACAGGCACCATAACTTGGGCTGATCCCGAGAATGGTTTTGTATATGTTTTCTTATCCAATCGCGTTTATACAGACGCTGAAAACCACAAAATCATCAAAGAAGGCATTCGATCAAAAGTGCAACATCAACTTCTTAAAGCAGCCAATAAAATTAAATAAATTTGGATCTATTCTTATTTGATTGAGCGGGTTATATTCTCATTTTTTAGGCTGTTTGTTTCTGAAAATAATAACTCACTATAAGTCACCATCCTCTTCTTCAATCGTTGTACAAACGTGACCTTTAGCTTTTTTAGGTACAACCTTTTGGGTAGAGGCACCATTACTTTTGGCTTCCAACATTTTGTTGATGATGCGTGCACGTTCTTCTTGAATTTCTTTACGCATTTTCAAATCACGCTCGCTATCAAAATAAATAATACCATCTACCAGCGTTTTGTCAGCCTTGGCATAAATACTCATTGGATTATCGGTCCAAATAACAATATCAGCATCTTTACCTACTTTAATGCTTCCCATACGATCATCTAAATGCAATAATTTGGCTGGATTTAAGGTCACCAGTTTCAAAGCGTTTTCTTCTGAAATACCTCCATATTTAATCACTTTTGCTGCTTCTTGATTCAATCTTCTTCCCATTTCAGCATCATCAGAATTGATGGCAGTAACTATTCCCATCTGATTCATTAAAGAGGCATTATAAGGAATGGCATCGTTTACCTCAAACTTATAAGCCCACCAATCGGCAAATGTAGAAGCGCCTGCCCCGTGTTCCTTCATTTTATCGGCTACTTTATAACCTTCCAAAATGTGTGTAAAGGTGTTTACAGTAAAGCCCATTGAATCGGCAACATGCATCAACATATTGATTTCAGATTGAACATAAGAGTGACACGAAATGAATCGTTTGGAATTCAAAATTTCTACTAAAGCATCTAATTGGATGTCTCTTTTAGGGGCTTTCAATAATTCCTTTTTCTTACCGGTAGTTTGCTCATATAGTTTCCAACTGCGTTCATATTCTTTAGCTCTAATGAATGCATCGTAATAAATTTGCTCAACTCCCATTCTTGATTGCGGAAAACGAATGGTATTGTAAGACCCCCAATTGGATTGTTTTACATTTTCTCCCAATGCAAATTTGATGTATCCTTGAGCATTTTCAATTTTCATTTCCTCAGGTGTTTTCCCCCATCGCAATTTTATTAAAGCACTTTGTCCTCCAACAGGATTGGCCGAACCGTGCAACAATTGAACAGCGGTAACTCCACCTGCCAATTGGCGGTAAATGTTGATATCGTAATTAGAAATAACATCACCGATTCTCACTTCAGATGTCACCGCATTAGAACCTTCATTTACCCCTTTGTGAATACCAATATGGGAGTGTTCGTCAATAATTCCAGGGGTAACATGTTTCCCTGTGGCATCAATAACAATGGTAGCCTTGTCTACTACATCCAATACTTTTGCGATAGCCGAAATTTTACCATCTCTAATAAGAATATCTGCTTTGATAATGCCTTCTGCCTCGCAAGTCCAAACAGTAGCATTTTTAATCAATACAGGCACTTGTTTTGGCAATGAATCCCAACCATATGCTTGCATTGGATACATAAATTTATTCATCGGTATGGAATCTAACTTACTGCTGTCTGAATCATTTTTAACCTTATTTTTTTCCTTACGAATAGCCGTCCATTCCATCCATTCGCCACTTGGTAATTGGCCTTTTCCATCCCAAGATCCAGAATCAAAATTGATGTTACCACTTAACCTATAAGCACCTTCTACCAATGTATAACTCAAATTGATAAAGTTTTTCTCTGATTTAATGGACACATCTACTTTCTTCTTTTGGGTCACTTTAAAAGGTCTTCCTGTAATTTTATCAATCACCAAATCTCCACTTTTTGCTATACTATCAGCAATGATGTCATAGACCAATTGTGCCTTTGGTTTTTCAACGCTTCCATCTACTTTTAAGGTTCGAATAATTTGGTTTACGTTTAAGCTATATTCACCCCTAATATCTACCAAATCCATTGAAGCAACTATATATTTTGTTCCCTTCACCCAATTTTCATAAAGTATTGTTTTTTCTTTAAAAATATCATCTGAAGTGATTAAAAAATTGGCTATTTTACCTACTTCTAAACTTCCCACTTTATCAAAAATATTTAATTGTTGAGCGGGCTTTTTAGTCAAAGCATCTAATGCACTGTTTTTTGGTAATCCTCGTTCAACAGCTAATCTTAAATTGGCTAAAAAATCAGCATCTTTATCCAACTGAGATGCTGTGATGGTAAAATCAAATCCGGCATCATACATCATTTTTAAATTATTTGGCGCTAATTCCCAATGTTTTAAATCTCGCAAGGTTACATACATGGCATTCAAAGGATCTTCTACATCATAAGCCTTTGGGAAATTTACAGGAATTACTAAGGTAGGTTTAAATCCTTTCAAAGCATTTATTTCTTGATATTCGTCACCTTTGCCTACAAAGATGAAATTTTTGTTGAACTCTGCTCCAATACGGTGAGCTCTTAGAATTGACAAACATTCGTCTACATGAAAATAGGCGGGTAAATTGGCTCTGTTTAATTGAGCTTCAAGAGACAAATTTAAGGGCTCTGTTTTTTTATGCTGTTCATAGTAAGATACATCATAAAAATATTGTCTTAACAAAGCAATAGCCCCCATCATGGATGATGGATACTGCTGATTAGATGTACCTTTTCTAAAGGAAAAGTTTGAGGCAGCATTTTCAATTAAAAATAGGTTCTTTTGTTGATCATCCAAAACCACCACGGATGCTTGACCTCTCACAATTCCATCTTGTTGGTGGGTTAATGCCGTACCAAAACCAAGTTTTCTTATTTCTTCCGCTTTCTTGGCATCATAACTAAAAATAGGGGCTAAATTGTTCTCTGGCTTTACCGCTTCGTTCCAATAATAAGGTCCTTGTTTAGAAGTTTCGTATTGAGGCGTTTCACCTCTTCCTGAAGGTTTGGCTTCCGCCACTCCAAAATTTGAAACTACTTCTATAAAAGATGGATAAACATGTTTTCCTTTAAGATCTATTTCGATAGCATTGTCGGGCAATTTTGTTTTGGCACCCACATAAATTATGTGTTCTTTTTGAATCATGATCATCCCTTTTTCTATAAGTACATCACCTGAAACATGAATGTTGGCATTCGAAAAAACGGTTATTGAAAAATTCTTTTCATGGGGTCCATTGGTGGCAAAATTAGTTTGTCCCTGAACCGATATAAAAAGAAGGGATGAAATAATGAAAAGAAACGTATATCCTATTGACTTCATAAAAAATGATTGTATTTTTGTATCGAAAAATAAAATTTAACGGGCGAATTTACTGAATACTATTGAGACATACAATAAAAGCATATATCCAATATAAATTATCTGCAAAAAACAGACACGGTGTACATTCACCATTTGTTTATAATTTGATGGAAGATGTATTTTCCCCTCATAAACGATATTACCCATTTGAGGCTTTGGAATTAGTGCGATCAAAGCTTAAAACCAATCATTCTATAATATCTGTGACGGATTTGGGTGCTGGTTCTAAAAAACTTAAATCCAATCAACGCGCCATTTCTACAATTGCAAAAACTTCATTAAAAAGAAAAAAATATTGTGAAATAGTGTTTCGTCTAGCTAACAAAACGGGTGCTAATACTATTTTGGAGTTGGGAACTTCGCTTGGAATTACTACTGGTTACCTGGGAAAAGCAAGAAGAAATGCGCGAATATATACCTTGGAAGGATGTCCTGAAATAGCAAAAATTGCGAAAGAAAATTTCAAATTATTAATGCTTCCGCAAATAGAAACAATCGTTGGAAATTTTGATGATACGCTTGGAGCTGTATTATTGAAAGAAACTTCTTTTGATTTCATTTTTATAGATGGAAATCATCAAAAGGAGGCTACCTTACGATATTTCAATCAAATGCTACCCTATATTAATGAACATTCGGTTATTATATTTGATGATATACATTGGTCTGCGGATATGGAATCTGCATGGAATACGATTATTCAAAACGAACAACTCACCGTTACCATTGATCTATTTGAAATGGGTATTGTTTTTTTTAGAAAGGAACAAAAAAAACAACATTTTGTGTTGAAGGTATGATAAATAAATGAAATTATATTTCCCATTTTTGGGAAGTTTGTTAAACATAAAACAAGTTTTTCAACTTATTCCTAATTTAAAATATATGTCATTAAAGTATTTTCTTTCGGAATTGATTTTTTTGTAATTAATGAATGTATTATTCTTTTATAAATGAAATTGGCATATAATTAAACCCTTCAGAGTCCATAAAATTTATAATATAAACTCCTCTGTTAAGAATTGAACAATCTATAGATTTACTATTAATTAAGGAAGAAGAATGAACTATTCTACCTGCTAAATCTTTTATCTCATAAGTTGATATCGAGATTCCGATGTTATCTATTTCAAAAAACAATTCATTGGTAACTGGATTGGGGAATAATCGAATTTTTGGTATTCTATTACCACTACTTGATAGAATACAATCAGATACATTTACTTCATAGTAACAATATTCAGTCAATTCACCCACCAAAATTGATTCAAAGCCATAAACATATACCCCAGGTGCAAGAACAGTACCACTGGGCTCTCCATAAATTTGAAAAACACTTACTCCACAAGGAAATTCTAATTCTGGTGGCTCAAAGTTATAAGGACCTTCACAGATGTTTATTTCTGCTGGACAATTTGAAAAACTAGTTGAATTTGATAAGCCTACATTACATTTAAAAAAAGCCATATAATATTGATTTCTTGAGTCTTTTATAATTAAAGTGATTTTAGTAGTGCCTATTGCTAAAGGTGATAAATTAAGTTTATATTGAAATCCATTTCCATTGGTATTTAATTCAACATTTAAATTATTTGAATTCACAATTGAATTATCACTTGAAATGCAATAAAAAATTAGGTTTTCATTATTTGGATTATATATGTCAAAATAAATAGTTGTATCCACAAGTGGAACACTACAAATTTGAACATTATCCAATCCATTTGTGGAATAAGGAATTTCATATATTCTTAAACCATTCCCACCTAATAATAAATAATTATTAAAAACATTAATATGCAAAGCAGAAAAGGAAACAAAGTCAATGTCATACAAATCAAAAGTATTATTATTAATGACCATTGGATTACTTGCTGAATAACCATTTGCCTGAGTATAAATACCGCCTACATAAATTAAATCATTAGAAGCGTTAATGCAATAAACTGGCGCATTAAATGAAAAACTAGCGTTTTCAATTGATAAATCACTTAATTTGAATTTAGCAAATCGAAAATTATCTTGAAAATCAATTTGAGTGAAATCACCTCCAACAAAAAGAACGCCCTTATAATCTTTAATTGTATAAACAACATTATTTACATTTGGAGACCAATTTGATAGAGTCAACGTTTGAATATCAAATGATGCTAATCGATTTCTAGGTTGGCCATTAATTGTTGTAAATGTTCCTCCAATAAAAAGCTTGTTATCAGCAATTTCCATAGTTAAAATGGCATTTGAAATATTATTGTTCCAACTATTTACAATACCTGAATTAATGTCAATATAACCTAAACAGTCCTTTGGTTGGCCATTAACTGTTGTAAAATCGCCACCAAAAAATAATTTTTCGTTTATTAATTTTAATGAACGAATAATTCCATTAGTGTTAAATGATATTGGAAGAACTGACAAATTAGTTAGGTTAATTGCAGCAAAATTTTGTTTCGGGATATTATTTATAGCAGTAAATTCTCCAGCAATAAAAAGAGTATCACCTTTTAATAATAAGTCATAAATTGGGCCATTAACTATGGGTAAATTATGTTTTTCATTGGTAATTAAATGAAAACCTATTAAATTAGACACAGTAGAATCTATATATCTTGAATTTAGATTTCCATAAAAGATATAATTAGAATTTGAGGATATACAATTAAAATTGAAACGATCATAGCCAGGTAATTCGTCTGTATTATTTATCGATAAATCATAAATGCTGAGTTTATACAATATAGAAAATGGGTAGTAATTCAAATATGAAAAGGTTGAAGCGTAATAAAGTTTATCTTCATCCAAATGCATTTTACGAATGGGTGCAGTAATAGTACTAAAAGATGAAAATAATTGGGAACCTATATCATAAAATGTAAGATAAGGATGTAAAATACTATCGACCATTGTAAATTCACCTCCTAATATTAGCGAATCATTGTATAAAGATATAAAATTAATTTTTTCATTAAAAACAGGATTCCATTGAATTGGAACACCATTATTCAAATCAATTGCAACTAATCCATTAAACAGTTCGTTTGCAACAATTATATCATCCCCTATTGCATAAATTAAATTATTGTGAAGAACTGCACTTCTTATATACCCAGAGTCAATTGGATTCCAGCTAATTAGTTGACCAGTTGAAATATCTAATTTTGCAAGTGATTTTTGAGGTATTCCATTAATACTATCAAAATCGCCAATAATAACCAATTCATTATTTATGCTTTCAATTTGTTTTACTGGTCCATTAATCATTAAATTAAAAGGAACACCTTGTTGTGAAACAATATCAATAAGGCATAAATTGTTTGCCGGTATTCCATTAACTGAATTAAACTTACCTCCAACGATTAAGAAATTACCCTGTTTATTCATTGTAAGAACTTCTCCATCTATAATCGCTTTCCATGTATGAAGAGTTCCAGAAGTATCAATATTCCATATAGTTGTGTTAGAGGTGTCTACTTCATTATTATAGATATAAGTTGCTACGAAAAAACCATCTTCTTCATTTGAAATGGATAAAACTGAATTGGAGAAATTTAAATTATAAATATAGTCAAAATGATCAATTTCATTATTAAATTGCAAAGCTCCACTTGCCGAAATAGTAGATTTTGAAGTAATTTTATAAGCTAAATCAAAATCTCCTCCAGCATAGATTTGCTTATTTATTGAATCATATACCGAACATCTGATAAAGTCATTCGTTTCCCAATTATTAACTTTTGAATAGGTTTGTCCATAGGAAATAATTGAAATCATCAAAAAAGTAAAAGTGAGTATAATCCAATTTTTCATATCATGAATTTTAATCGAATTTAAAAAACAAATATCGATTTTTGAATTAAAATTATTTAAAGGTAGTTAAAAAACCTTTTGTGGAAAAAAATAAATATAATACGATTAAAATGGTAGTAAAAACTTTACTTTAGAAGTAATCACCAATAAACTATTCTTAAAAAAACCTACAACTCAAAATAGCGGTATCGTCTAAATAATCCATTTTACCTTTAAATTCATTGAGTTCTTTAATGATGCGCTCGTTTAATTCAACCATTTTCAACGAATCATTACTGCGTATGATACTTTCCAATCGTTCGGTTTCAAAAGCTTCCTCTTCTTCGTTTTCAACCTCAACTAATCCATCAGTATAACAAACCAACGTATCTCCAGTTTTGATTTGAATTTCTTCCATTTCAATTTCTGGAATTTTTTCAAACATTCCCAATCCCACGCAACCCTTGTTTAATAAACGCGTTTCACTGCCATTAATTAAAATGGGGTAATTATGACCGGCATTAATGTACTTTAAAACTTTTTTGTTGCAGTTGTAATAAGCAATGAAAAAAGTGATGAATTTTTCTCCGTTTACGGCATCATTCACCGTTGAATTCAACTGTTCAACTAATTGTATTAATGTTAAATCTTGATGATTATAATAGGTATTAGCTCTTAAATGTGCTTGGAAATTGGACATTAATAAAGCGGCTGAAATTCCTTTTCCACTGACGTCTGCAATACACAAAACGTATTCGCTTTCATTTAATTGAATGAAATCATAGTAATCGCCACCTACCATTTGTTTGGCTACGTATTTAGCCGCAACATCAATTCTATTGTTGGAAGGCAAGTTCTTAGGAAACAACATTTCTTGCATTTGTTTGGCCAATTCCAATTCCTTTTTCGCCCCTTCTTGTTTAACCATTTCGTTGGCAAAACGCTTATTTTCAATAGCCACTACAATAATATTAGTAAGCGTTTGAATAAATGGCATGTGCTTGATAGCAGGGCTAATACTCATGGCCTGTTCATCTAAATCACCCAATAACAAAAAAGCCAATGGTATTTCTTTATGGAAAACGGGAATAACCACATCAAAAGCATTTAACGATTCAATAGATGAAGACTCAATTAATGTGATATCCTTGACATTTTTTAAATAATGGGCTACATCTTTGTGCTTCAATCCTCCTTTTGCACCCACACTGATCATTGATTTCCATTCTGTTTGATCATAAGAATACAACAAAATTCGAGATATCCCCAATTGTTCTCTCAAAATGTATTCGTAAATTTTGAGCAGCTTTTCGATAGAATAATTTTCATTTATGGCACGTGTAATTTCCAATAAAGAAGTTAATTTAAACTCCTTTAAATCTAATTTCGCTACCAAATTTGAAACTCTACCTTCCTGCATACACTTTTATCCTAAGGTTTCAATTATGGAAGGCAACTTTTTAAGTGCCGCCATTTCTCTAAACTTAACTCTGGCATCATCTACTGGACTTCCAAAATAGGTTTTACCGCCTTCTAAATCTTTTGATGCACCTGATTGCCCCAATAAAACGGCATTGTCTCCAATACTCATATCGGAAGCCAAGCCAACTTGCCCCCAAAGGGTTACATTATTTCCAATACGCACGCATCCTGCAATACCCACCTGAGCGGCAAATAAACAATTTTTACCTATTACAGTATCATGACCCACGTGCACCTGATTATCTATTTTTGTACCTTCACCAATGGTAGTATCTCCAGTGACACCCGCATCTATGGTACACAATGCACCAATTTCAACTCTATTTTCTAAAATAACCCTACCACATGTGTGCATTCTATCAAAACCTGTTGGTTTTTTCTTGTAATAAAAAGCCGTTGATCCAATTACGGAATTGGCTTGAATAATTACCTCATCACCAATAATGGTATTGTCGGCAATAACTACTCCTGAATGAATGATGCAATAATCGCCTATGGTAACATTGTTTCCAATGGTAACGTTAGGTTGAACGATGGTATGAGGCCCCACTTGATAATGTGCTCCTCTAGAAGTTTCCCATCTTTCAAAAGGTCGGAACATTCGTGTCAACAAATTAAAATCAACAAAAGGCTGTTTAGAAATCAACAAACCTTTACCTTCAGGACAATCCACAATTTGGTCTATTAATATGGTGGTAGCTTTTGATTTCAAAGCTTTATCGTAATATTTAGGATGGTCAACAAACACTAAATCACCGGGAACAACTACATGTATTTCGTTGATTCCTGTAATTAAATGATTGGGATTTCCCACAAAATTACACCCTAATAATTGTGATGCTTTTTCTAATGTTAACGGTTGTTCTAGTTTCACGCTTATGTGTTTTTTACGTTAAAATAACTTTTGTTTACCGGTAATGAAACACTACTATGAAATGATTATAATAAATGCTTCTTCTAAATAAATAAGACTAAAACCAATTAATGATTGTGATCATCGTGAGAACACAAACCAATAATTTTATGAAACACATCGTGCAACGCACTCAATGACTTGGTTATATCAGCATCACTTCCGCCTTTTTTAATTAATTTATCTAATTTTTTACTCCCAGTTACTAACTCGGCAACAGCTGCTTTAACTTCTTTGGTATTAAACTCGGCTGGAATAGAAGATGCTGCTAAAGCAACTGATTTTTCAACCATTTCACCACTTCTCTTTTTTATCGGTTCTAAATTACCTTCTTCACTTGGATGGAAGGTTTGAGACATTACTTTATGAAAATCTTTAAGTGCTTGCCAATCATCAAATTTACCTTTTGGTACTTTTTCTTCGTACAAACGGCTTACCTCTTTCCAATTGATAATGCTCCAAATGTTTTTCAAGTATTCAGCTCTCTTGTTTTGATAATTTAAGTAGTAAGCATGTTCCCAAACATCAATAGCTAATATGGGTGTACCTAGACATTCTGAAACACCACCCATTAAAGGATTGTCTTGATTGGGTGTAGAACACACTTCTATTTTATTCTTATCATTAATGTAAACCCAAACCCATCCCGAACCAAAACGATCCAAAGCAGCTTTATTCACTACATTTTTCAAACTATCTAAACTTCCAAATTGAGCGGTGATAGCCGCAGCCAATCGAGGTGATGGTTGTGTGTTTTTTTCAGGAGTTAATATTTTCCAGAAAAAAGAGTGATTGTAATGTCCTCCGGCATTATTTCGTGCCCCAATGATGTCATGAATAGCATAATTCAAAGACTCAATAGAAAGCGTATCTGCCCAAGTTCCTTTAATGGTTTTATTTAAATTATTGATGTAACCTGCGTGATGTTTGGTATGATGGATATACATCGTAGCACTATCAATAACAGGCTCTAAGGCACTGTATGAATAAGGTAATTTAGGCAAGGTATGTTGCGCAAGCGCACTTGAACACACCATAAAAAAGATAAAAGCTGATTGAAATAATTTCATAAGGTTGTATATTAAAAATTTACATTGCAAAGATACTATTTTAAACCCAAATTACACAGTAGAATTCGTTATGAGATTTAAAAACTCAATAAAATAGTAATTTTAACGAATGAGAAATAGTTATTGCTATGACGAATGAGGTAAAGTTATTTTCTATTTTGAAGAAGGTTTGAATCGGAATAGAATTTCTAATGCGTAATTTGGGTTTAACCTTAGAAAGGTTTTAAATTAAAACCTTTACAAATTTTTAAGAGCTTCATCTAAATCATCATAAACAAAAGTAAAACCTTCTTTTTTGATTTTTTCGTTCGAAACTCGACTACCCTCCAACAAAATTGCGGCCATTTCTCCAAACATCATTTTCATCATAAATGCAGGAACGTTTGGTAATCTGATTTTTTTATGCATACTCTTAGCCAAAGCAGCCGTAAAAGCATCATTGGTGGTATGAACAGAACTGGTGGCATTATACACTCCTGACATCTGCGTATTTTTCAAAGCCATCAAATAGATATTTACCATATCGTCATGATGAATCCAAGGCATATATTGCGAGCCTTTGCCTAATGCAGCTCCAAATCCTTTTTTGACTGGTGAAGCCATTTTTGGGATGGCTCCCCCATTGTTATCCAAAACAACACCCGTTCTCAACTTAACAACTCTACACAAATCATTGAATTTATCTGCCGCCTCTTCCCATTGCACACAACATTCGGCTACAAAATCATCCCCTCTATTTCCTTCTTCATCAAAAATAGTTTCGGTAGTTATCGCTCCGTAATAACCTATACCTGAAGCTGAAATAAATGCTTCAAGGGGTACGTTCAATTCCCGAACTTTGGTTTCTATTAATCGAGCTGTAAGTACCCTACTTTTCACAATAGTGCGTTTGCGTTCCATAGTCCATGGTTTATCAGCAATGCCCTCCCCTGCTAAATGCACAATGTGCGTTACCCCTTCAAAACAACGCTCGTCAATTTGACCTTTAGCCCAATCCCAAGCATAGGTTTTTACACCATTTTTTGAATTAGGATAACGCGTCAAATGCACCACCTCCACACCTTCACTTTTCAACTTTTGTGTCAATCGACTTCCTATTAAACCTGATCCGCCTGTTATTAAAACTTTCATTGTTTTTGTTTTATTTGGGTATAAAAACTAATTTTACTACAAATTAACTATTTGATGGAATTAATAACCCAAAATTTAACACTTTGTTTGGAAAATAACCTATTAATTTCCATTATCAATCAACTGAATAAAGACTTTGCACAATCCAATGTAGTTTTGGAATTACCTATTTCCGCTACACCTTCAGAAATTGCTGAAATACTGGTTAACAAAGTTACCCATCTTTTAATTTCAAATGAAGTTGATATTCGTTCGCTACTCTACAGAATTGACGTAAGCGAGCGTAAAATTAAAAATATGCCTCAGTTTTCAGCTGAAGATATTGCTCAACTGATCATTGATCGTATCATC
Organism: uncultured Flavobacteriales bacterium; assembly: GCA_964419055.1. Classification (GTDB taxonomy): domain Bacteria; phylum Bacteroidota; class Bacteroidia; order Flavobacteriales_D; family Parvicellaceae; genus CAYQNU01. The sequence continues at coordinate 50,170 of CAYQNU010000019.1, forward strand.
GAAAAAGTTAAAATGCGCGCTTTGTATTCGAGTTGAATTCTAAAAGCCACTATGAGTTGATACCAATATTACTTTTCCCAATTAATATTTCATCATTTACATCTCAAAATTTTTCTTCCTTAAAAAGAAAAAGTAAATCCTCCCATCAAGTTAAAGCTTTGAACTGGAAAATTGGTCCATTTTTGATATTTTACGGTGGCAATATTGTTCAAATTTAAGAATGCCGATAATCGTTTATTGTAACGGTATTCAATTCCTAAATTGGCATCAACGTATGGTTTAAGGGTATACACGTATTGTCCTTTTGTGTTGGCCACCAAATCATCTTTAGCAAAATAGCTGAATGTTTTTCGTTGCCCGATTACATAAACGTTGGCTCTCACCACAATTTTATCGGCCAAATCATAAATACCATTCAAACTCATATTAAAATTAGGCATCAACCAAGCAAATTCTTGATTTTCGGTTTTGTTGATGAAATATTCTCCTTTAGCAAACAGTGTGAATTTATCATTTGCTTGAAAACCTAATTGCCCCGAAACGGTCATTCTTTTAACGTTGTCATAAATCACAGTAAAAGCATTTTGATAACTGTAAGCCGTGTCGTTTACAAACAATGGCATTGCATCTACATTTTGAAATCTAAAAGATGTATTAAAGGTCCAACGAGCGCTTATGCCTCCTCTAATACCCGCATAAGCGTTAATTCTATCGGCTGAATTGCGTAGAGGTATATTATTCAACAAAAAGGGATTTTCTAATCGCATACTGTTATACGAATTTCTTTTTACACCTCCTGTTGCACCCGCATAGGGAACAAAAACATTGTTGAATAAATTGGCGCTCAACTCTACCTCTGGAAAAAAGAAAAAACGGTTTTCATCGGCTATATCGATATTTACACCAAAACCTCCTTTGAACAGCACTTTTCCTTTGCTTCTGATTACGTGTGGCACTAATCTCACAATACCTGTAGTTTGGTATAATGTATTGGGCTCTGGCAATACCACTCCCACCGTATCAATTGGTGTTAAATTAGGTTGATTTATGGTATTAATATCCACTGCAAATGTTACCAAAGCATTGACTCCTTCACCAGGTAAATATTTATTGAGTGTTGTCCCTACTTCAAAATTATGCTCCGACAATTTTTTAATACCGAATAGATAATGATAATTGAAATGTTCGATGTGATTTAACTTATTCGTATCGGCATAATTACTGGCCAAAGTAACATTAAACCCTATATTATGATATCCTTGGCGTAAGGTATCTGGATTCAAACGATAGGTTTCTGGAATTAAGGTATCTAAAGTACTGAAGCCATAATAATTCAACATATCGCGGTGATAATAAAGCTTAGTAGCCAAGGTATGTCTTTTCAAAAAATGCTTATAATACCCATCGAGGTAATTCTCGCTGAACTTTGATGAACCGATATCGTTTATACCATCTAAAGCACTGTGGTGTTTGTAATTCACACCCCATGTATTTTTTTTGCTTCTAGTGGAGTTATAATACGCATCCATATAAGGCATAGCATACATACCAATTCCGCCTTTAACATAACCGTGGTATAATTTTTCTAAAGGTTCAACTACTTTAAGTTTGGCAGGTTCTATGGGTTCTATATCAAACTTAATGGTAACACTTTTGGGCTCAATGTAATATTTTACCTCAGGTATTTGGATGGTAGTGTCTCTTGATTTAGGCAAATCGCTCAGTTTTGAGGAGCGGGTAATTACTCTACTTTTATCGCCCACGGCTGTAAAATCGTTTTGAGCAACTCCAATTAATGTGCTTATCAAGGCTATTAAACTCAAAGAAGTTTTAGCTAATATTGAGTTTAAATCAATCGTATATTTTCGGTTATTTTTCATATGTTCTGGTTGAGTAATGACTAATTATTCCTGATTACCTTCAAACAATTTTTTATCTTTTTCATTGATATTATTAAAATCAATGTTCTCTTCTGTTTTCGTTTTTGGTGCATTTTGAGCTGCTTCTAATTCAGCTACTTCTTTAAGCACTTGTTGCGCTTCAGCTATGATTTCAGTTTTGTCTTTTCCATTGTAATTATTGACTACACTGTTTAAGGTATGTTTAGCATTAAAGAAGTCAGCTTTTTCCTTGTAAGTTTTACCCAAAAGAATCAACCCTTTTGCTATCCAATAGTCAAAAGATGGTTTTTGTTTCACCAATTCCATAATGGATTTTTCACAATTGGTGTAATCCTTTTTAATGAACAATATTTCACTCAAATGGAACTTAGCCTCTGCACCGGCAATGGTTTTTGTCAATTTATGGCATTTTTCAAGTTCGGCTGTTGCCAATGTATATTCGCCATTCACTTTATAAGAAACACCTAGATACAATAATGCATCTACTTTAGTGGCTTCGTCCAAATTGGATAAGTTTAATACGCGTTGGGCATATTTAATGACATCGTTGTAATTTTTTAGTTTGTAATGACTAATCATTTGAGCAATTACAGCAGTACGAATATTGGATTCTTTACTTGCAATGCTCTCTAATTTATTGTAATGTGAAATGGCTAAACTATAATCGCCTTTTTCATAAGCCAAATAACTACCAAATTGAAGTGCTTCCTCATAAAATTGATTATTTGGTTTGGAAATCACAAAATTATAGTGGGTCAACGCTTTTTCTTTATCTGTTTCATAGTAACATTGAGCCAAATAAAAGTTAACTGAAATTTCATTAGCACCGTTTGTTATCTCTTTTAAATACGTTTCGCCATTCTTTCTTACGTTACTGCAATTGGCTTCATCATAAGCTTTTTTAACGGTTTCGAACAACGTAATTTCTCTTTCGTTTTTATCCACTTGAATGCCTCTCGATTCTAACCAAGTAAAATAGCCTTGCACATTTCCTTCTCCTTCATAAACCAATTTCATCATGGTGATTACTTTTTGTCCTTCTTCCTTATCATTAGGATAATCGTCTAATACTTTTAAAATATTTTTTCGAGTATTTGTATAATCTTTATTTCTTAAATAAATTCCTGCCATACTACTGTAGGCAGTTGGCACATTTGCATTTTGAGGATATTTTTGAATAAACTCTTTGTAAGTTGTAATGGCTTTATCATTTTCACCAAGGTTGGCATATGTAGTGGCAAGTTCCCACAAGCTCATTACTTTATAATCAGAATTTGGGTACCTACTGGCCAAATCAGCTAGGGTTTTTGCTTTACCTTCATTATCACCTAACGATCCTTGCGAACGTGATTTTTGATAATAGGCATAGGACAAATCTCCCTTGCCTTCTCTGATGGCGATATCATAATATTCAATGGCTTCCTTATCTTTTCGCATCAAATAATAACAATCGGCAATACGAAGGTAAGTGTCCAATAATTTATCAGTAGAAATACGATCTTTTAAGACTATGAAATTACGAAATGCTGTGGCACTTTTATTCAAAAGTTCTAAATTTTGCTGCATTACGGCATCTTTGTAATTATTAATTACGTCAAATGGACTTGATTTCATAAAATAGGCGTATCCAATTCCATAATCGGCATCGTAATAGGAAGGTGAAAGTGCTGCTCCCGGTTCTAATTTAAATTCCACATAGTTGGCCACTGAATTATCATAATCCTTTAATTGATAATAACATTCAGCCATCCAAAAATAGCTTTCGGCATTCAATACTTTATCGATGGAATAGGTATGAACGTTTCTAAAATTACCAATTGCTTCAGTATATTTAGCATTGTGAAATAGTTCCACGCCTCTGTTAAATGATATGGCTTGATAGGCCATTTTCATTCGGTTGTCTTTGTTTTTAATTTTTGCCAATGATGCCAATGCAGCATCGTAATTTTTAGTGGTCATATACACTTTCAACAAAAACTCATAAGCCTCGTCTTGTTTGCTATCATTTGGATAGGTATTAATAAACGTTTCAAAAGCTGTAATGGCCTCATTAAAAGGATTATCAGATAACTCATAAGCCAATTTAGCATAATTGTACAAGGATATTTTTCGAATTTCATCATCAAAACCTTGCAAGTCACTGGCAGCCTTAAACGCATTTTTAGCTTTTTCTTTATCCTTAATTTTTAGATAAGCATCCCCTAATTGATAATAGGCTATTTGAGATAAACTGTCTTTTTTGTTTACTACTTTACCAAACATTTCTGCAGCATCATTATAATTTCCCGATTGATAATACGCATAACCTAATTGGTAATTGTCTTCACGTGATGAAGAAGATAATTTACGGTATTGCATTAAGTAAGGAATGGCTTCTTTATATTGTTTTTTGAAATAATACGCATCACCAATCAATTTGGAAAATTCTCCTTTTCGTTTGTCCGAAACCTTGTCCATAAACTTGGGTGCATAGGCAATAAGTAGATCATATTTTTCTTGTTTGTAGTATATTTGGGCTATGTAATAGGGTACTACACTTTCAAACATGGGTTCGTTAGTGATCTTCTCAAAACTTTGCAAAGCCGTTTGAAAATTATTTTCGGTGTAAGCAATATGCCCGTAATAATAGTGAGCAGGCACGGTGTATTCATTATCGGATTGGATTACTTGATGGAAATGTACTTTTGCTTCACTCAATTTTTCACTATCAAATAAACTGTACCCGTATTTAAATCGATATTCTATTCGCTCAGTAGCCTCCAAATCAAATTCATCTACCTTTTGAAAATAATCAATTACTTTTTTAAAACGTTTATTTCTATAGTAATACCTACCTAATTGAAAATAAACCTTTTTTGCTTTTGGATGGTCGGGATGATTAAAAACAAACTCATTGAGTAGATGCTCAGCATCACCGTGAAACAATTCCAAAGCACAAACGGCATAATAGTATTCGGCATTGGTGCGTACCTCATCTTGTTTATTAGAAATGGACGCAATGGTTATCTTAAATTTCTCTTGTGCTGCGCTGTATTTTTCTTTATCATACAACTCCAAAGCATCATTATAGGCGCGATATTCTTCGTTGTAAATCAAGGTTTTTTGACCCCAAGTTGGAGAAATCAATGATAACAAAAAAAACGGAAAAACAGCCCAATATAGGTTATTCATTTTACTACTCATAATCGAAATCTTCATTAATTAAAATGACAATACAAAATTTGCCGAGTGTAAAATTAAATTCGAATAGGCAATAAGATTTAGGGTTTATGTATTCTTATTAACTACTTTTTGTTAGAATGGTTACTAGAAAAAATTAAATTGTATAACTAAAAAAGACTTAATTAATCAAAAATCGTTTATAGTAAAAGTAAACTTATTAGAAGAATTCAAAAAAATCCAATTGATTGACGTGTAAAAGCTTACGATTCGCTCTCATTCATTAAAATTAAGGCAAAAACACTGTAATTAATCATATCAAAATAATTAGCATCTATTCCTTCCGAAATCAACGTTTTACCTGAATTGTCTTCAATTTGTTTTACACGCAAAATTTTCATTAATATTAAATCTGTCAAAGAGGAAATGCGCATATCTCTCCAAGCTTCACCGTAATCATGGTTTTTGGTTTCCATCAAACTTTTTGCAGCCGAAGCATAATGAGCATAATACCGCATAGTCTCTTCTACTGGAATGTCCATTCGAGTGTCTGAACCTAATTCTAATTGAATAAGTGCAATAATACAGTAATTAATGATTCCAATAAATTCAGAACGAATATCCTCTCCTACTTTATTTTCACCTGTTTCTTGGATGGTTCTAATTCGATTTGCTTTGATAAAGATTTGATCCGTTAATGAACTGGTTCTTAAAATTCTCCAAGCAGTGCCGTAGTCTTTTGTTTTCTTCTCGAAAATATCTTTACAAGAAAAAATAACTTCATCATATTGTAAGGCGGTATTTTGCATGTACTTTTGTAAGCTTAACTTTAAAGATGTATAATTCTCAATTTCAAATCAATTGCAAAGGTAAATTATTATCTTTAGATATTCCTATCGTTATGGGAATTATCAATGCAACTCCTGATTCATTTTATGAACACAGTAGGCAACAAACCGTTGATAAAGCACTCGATTTAGCCGAGAAGCATTTACTTGCCGGTGCGCGTATCTTAGACATTGGTGGGTATTCGTCAAAACAGGGTGCCGAAAATGTGAGTGTAGAGGAAGAGTTGAATCGGGTAATTCCTGTTGTTTCAGAAATTCTAAAACGTTTTCCTGAAACCATCATTTCGGTTGATACCTTTAGAAGTCAAGTGGCACAAAAAGCACTGGAAGCAGGTACCGCTATTATCAATGATATTTCTGCAGGTGAAATGGATGAACATATGTTTGATTTAGTAGTTGCGACAAAAGTTCCTTATATTATGATGCATATGCAAGGTACTCCTCAAACCATGCAAATCAACCCAACTTATAAAGACGTTGTGCAAGAAGTGACGTATTATTTTTCAAAAAAAGTAGCTTATTTACAATCCAAAGGTGTTGCAGATATTATGTTGGATCTTGGATTTGGATTTGGAAAAACTATTGAACACAATTATACCTTACTGAATGAATTAGAACATTTTCATTTGTTTAATTTGCCCATTTTGGTGGGCGTTTCGCGGAAATCTATGTTGTATAAACCTCTAGAAATATCAGCTAATGAAGCCCTGAATGCCACCACTGTGGCGCATACGATAGCTTTACTAAAAGGTGCGAAAATTTTACGAACGCACGATGTAAAAGAAGCTTTAGAAGCCATTAAAATAACACAATTACTTCACCCTAAACTATGAGTTGGATTTTACTAATTTTAGGGGGAGTTTTTGAAACTTCTTTTGCATTTTGTCTGGGCAAATTCAACACGACCAATGGTTCAGAAGCGAAATATTGGTTAATGGGGTTTTTTGCTTGTTTGTTTTTGAGCATGTTTTTATTGTATAAGGCCACCCAAGAGATTCCGTTAGGTACAGCCTATGCTGTTTGGACAGGAATTGGAGCGGTGGGGACGGTTACTTTAGGTATCCTCTTTTTTAACGAAAGTATGGATTTTTGGCGCTTATTCTTCTTATTTTTATTGATCGTTTCAATAATCGGGTTAAAGTTTGTTTCTTAAACTCTAACGCCTATAATACAAACATCATCAATTTGCTCATTACTTCCCTTCCAGTTTTTGAACTCTTGATCTAAAAGCTCTTCTTGCTCCTTCATTGGTAAATGAGATATAGATAAAAATAACTCTTTTAAGTTTTTAATCATATACTTTTTACCTTTTTCACCACCAAATTGATCGGGAAAACCATCGGTTAGGGTGTAAATTACATCTCCTTTTTGTAACGAAACGGTTTGTAAGGTAAACGGCTCTTGGTCTTTGTCATGCTTACCTACGGGCATTTTGTCGGGTCGGAATTCTAGAAGTTCAACCCCACCTTTATCCTCCCCAATGGGGAGGATAGGTGGGGTTTGACGAACAATAAAAACAGGATTATTAGCAGAAGCAAAGCAGAGTTCGGTTTTGTAGTGGTTTAAAACTAATAAACTACAATCCATACCGTCTTTTCCTCCTTCAGGGCTGCCGTCTTTTTTGAGACGTTCGATAATGAGTTCTCGAGTTTTGTTGAGAATGAGGTGTGGCTCGCTTGCTGTTTCAATGGCTTTTTCCAAACTCGAAATATTCAAAATACTCATAATGGCACCTGGCACACCGTGACCGGTGATGTCGGCACAACAAAAGGCAAAATTGCCATTTTTGAGTATTGAGGACCAGTAGAAATCTCCACTTACTACATCTTTGGGTTTAAAGAATACGAAATACCCTCCTCCGCCTTCGGCACCTCCCCCAAAAGGAGAGGAAAGGTTTGAGTCAAGCATCTCTCGTGATGCTAAGAAGCTGCGCTGAATACGTTCTGCATAATTGATGGAGTCAGTGATTTCTTTGTGTTTTTCTTCAATGAGGTGCTTTTGAATAGACGTTTCCTTTTCTTTTTCTTCAATGATTCCTTTTTGTTTTTGAGTTACTTTAAATCGATTGTACATAAAAAACCCAAATAAAGCGACTAATCCAATTCCTATAAACAAAAATACATTTTGCTTTTTTTGAGCACGTAATTCGGATTGTTGTTGTGCACCTTTAGCTTTTTCGGCTTCCAAATTTGCCTTGTGAACTTTTTCAGCTTCTACATTTGAGATGCTATCTGCCAATTTTTGTTTTTCATATTGATGATTCAATTCCATTTCCATTGTTTGCTTTGTGTTTTCCTCAGAAAAAAGAGAGTCACGGATAGCAATATATTTTTTGAAATGAATCAAAGATAATGAAGGTTGATTGGTTACTTCATATAAAAATGATAATTGTTCATGTTGCGTTTTCACATCATTTAACGCTCCTATTTCTTCTAAAAATTGTAACGATTTTTTTAAATTTATTTCTGCTTTTTTGTATTCTTTCATTTTGAGATATGTACTCCCAATAGCTCCTAAAGATATCCCTAAACCTCTTTTATCGCCTAATTCTTCTGAAATTTTGTAGTAAATTAATGAATATTTTAATGCATTATTGTATTCCGAAAGCGAATTATAAACAACCCCTAAATTTCCAGATATTATAGCGATACCGTGTTTATCACCAATTTCCTCTTTTATTATTAAACTTTCTAAATAATATTTTTTCGCATTTTTCAAAATCGGATTGATTAAAATATACGTTACCAATATTACCTAAAGTTTTACTTACACTTAAATAATTTTTTGATTTTTCAGAAATTTCAAGTGATTTGAAATAATATTCTAATGCTTTAGGGTAATCTGATTGGATATCATATACGATCCCTATATTAGCTAATGTACCACTAATACTATTTAATTCTCCGACCTCCTCTTTAATTTTTAAACTTTTGAAGTAATATTTTAATGCTGCAGGATAATCACCTCTAATGTTAAAGCTTATTCCTTGTGTATTCAATGCGTCAGCCATAAATGACTTTAACCCTTTTTTTTGAGCAAAATCTAACTGCATTTGAGCAAAATAAAATGCACTGTCTGGATAGGCATAAAGGTAACCTTTTTTTGCGTAATCGTTTATTGCTTTTAATCTTGATGTATCTGGTTTTGATTTATCCTGCCAAACACTCCAAAGACTGTCCAAGTTTTGACCTACTCCATTTGTTTGTGTCAGCCAAGAAAGTAAAATTAAAAATAGTGTTTTTTTCATATGCTAACTCCTATTATACATACATCATCGATTTGCTCATGCCCTCCCTTCCATTCTTCAAAATGCTGTTCAAGTACATTTTTTTGTTCATCCATAGTTTTATTTTGTATTGAAAGCAACAATTCTTTAAAGGGTTTGTACATAAACTTTTTGCCTTTTGGTCCACCAAATTGGTCAGCATAGCCATCGGTAAAAATATAAATGGTATCGCCTTCGGCAAGTTCAATACTATGTGTAGTAAATGGCTTGGGGTCAGCATAGTTTCCAACGGGTTGTTTATCGCCTTTAATTTCAATCAATTCTGAATCGCCACCCAAATTATTTTTAACAATCCACAGGGGGTTATTTGCTCCAGACCATTCCAATAGGTTGCCCGTCAATTTACACAACGAAATATCCATTCCATCTTTGACTTGTTCTCCACTTTTTGCAAACCGGTCAATGACCAATTCGCGTGTTCTGTCTAACAATTTACCCGTTTCAGTGATTCCCTCTTCGAGCAAAGCTTTGGATAAGGCATTACTACAAATCACACTTACCATAGCACCCGGCACACCGTGGCCTGTGCAATCTGCCGCTGCGAAATATACGGTATTTTCAGTTTTGGATTGGAGATTATGCGAAGTCGAAACCTCGAGCCAATAAAAATCACCACTCACCACATCCTTGGGTTTGAAAAAAATAAATCCATTTTTGAGATTTTCTACCAAAGCATTTCGAGAAGGTAAAATAGCCTCTTGAATGCGCTTGGCGTAATTTATTGAATCCACAATTTCTTTTTGCTTTTCTTCAATAATTTCTTTTTGATGATGTATTTCACTATTGGTTTTCTCCAACAATTGATTCGTTTTTATTTTTTGCCGATTACTCTTATACAAGGATATCCCTAGTATTACCGACAAAATAATAACAACCACAGCTGCAATCAAAAAAACGGTAATGAATTGAGTTCTACGTTTTGCTTTCTCCGTTTCGGCTTGTTGCAATTGGTTGTCGGCTTGTTGCAATTTTACTGAAGTGTTTAATAATTCTATATCCTTATCTTTTTGATCTACTTCATATATTGTTCTTAACTCTGAAAGTGACTCACTGTTTTTTAACTTGGATAGAGAATCATGATGTACAATAAAAACCTCCAATGATTCAAATGCTTGTTTATAATTGCCCATCTGAAAATAAGAGGATGCTAATGTTCTATATCCTTCTGAAAGATAAATTAAAGACCCACTTTTTTTTGAATAATAAATCCCTTCATTTAAGTGCTTAATAGCTTCGGTATAATCCTTTACTTTAAAATAATACTTTCCAATTTTGTTATAGGTACTTCCCATAGTTTCAGGGTTCATACCTTCTAATGCTGACTTGAGTGAAATGGCTTTTTTATAATTTTCAAAAGCTTTTTTATCCTGACCTAACTTTTCATATAGTGTTCCAATATCGGTGTAGGTATATGAAGCACCGTAATCATCACCTAATTTCAATTTTATTGCCAACGATTTTTCAAAATAAAACATTGCCGAATCGTCTAGGTTTAGATGCATCATACTAATGGCCATATTGTTCATAGACCAAGAGGCGTACTTCTCTTCAATATTTATTAAATTTTGATAACTTTTTCGATAATATTTTATGGCCTCTTCAAAGGATTCAGAAGTGCTAAAAATGTTTGCAATTCCCATTTGAGATAATCCCAAACCCCTTAATTCCCCAATTGATTCATATATTTTTTCAGCTTTTAAATAATTCTGAAGGGCCAATTCAAATTTTGCTGTGAGATCATATATATTGCCTAAACTAACATAAACACCCGCTATTTCTTTTTGAAATTTGGATGACCCAAATTTTTCAAGCACATTTTTGAGAATGATTTCACCTTGAGTATAATCACCTTGTTCTGTTAAATAACGCCCAAGACTTTCTTTAGAAACGATAATTCCTTTTTCATAATTGAGTTCTGTGGAAATTTTAATGGCTTGTTCAGCATATCGTTTCGATTTTACTGTATCTTCTCTTAAATAGTAGGATGATAACTTATTCAAAGCATCCACATCAGATGCAGTGAAATCTTTTTTTACAATACTTTTCTCTAAACTATCGATTGTTTGAATACTCGTTTGAGCATTCAAAAAAGATGATGAAAAAATGAATCCCCAAAATACTATTTGAACCAATTTAATCAATAGAAATTCTTTATAAAGGTGAAATATTTAGCAACACAAAATGACCATAATACTCGCTACCCCTCAATCCTTTGATTTTTGTATTTAACCAAATTGAAAACGATTAGAACAATAATAAATATAATCCAAACCCAATATCCATATAACAAAATACCTTTTTCATAATATTTGTATACCCAAAAAAGGGCAGAACTCAAACTAAATGCAGAAATAAAAAATGTTGGAATCAATTTAATGCGAACTCGGTAGCTCCAAATAACCAACGTTAACACAAAAAAATTAGTTAAAACGGTAACCATCACTTGGAGATATTCAAAATAATCTTGCACCAAAAACAGCCTACTAATATTTAATAAAAAGGCTTCGGCTCCACTTAATTGTTTTTCAAATAAAAACTGAATCACAGGTAAAAATAGGCACATCACAAAAAGTGCGGTCAATAGAATTGAATATATGATATTCTGTTTGCGGTTCATTTTTAATAAATCTTCGAATCAAAAATAGTTTATTTTTCTTACAAATTGCATTATTTGGGAAAAACTTGATCAGCCAAGAGCATTGCTTCTTTAAAAGCCTCTTCGTTCAATCCATGTGGAATGGAATGATTATTTAAATAAGAAATCAGATTTTCAGTGGGCATATTCCCTGTTAGGTCGTCTTTGGCCATTGGACATCCACCGTAACCTTTTATGGCACTGTCAAATCGAATACAACCGTTTTCGATAGCCATGTGAATTTTTTCTTCCCATTTTTCGGGAGTGGTATGCAAATGAGCACCAATTTCTACCCCTTTTCCTTTAAAATTTTTATTGAGTTCAGAAAAAATGTATTGAATTGTTTCTGGATTAGAAGTTCCAATGGTGTCGGACATGGAAAGAATCTTAACTCCGTATTGATCTACTAATTTATCAGCCCATTTGGCTACAATTTCAGCACTCCATTCATCATTATATGGATTTCCAAATGCCATAGAAAAATAGGTCACCAATTCTTTATTATTTTTAATGCAAAGGTTATTTACGGCTTCTAAACGTTTCAACGATTCTTCTATGGTTGAATTTATGTTGCGTTGCTGAAAAGTGGGCGAAATAGAAAAAGGAAAACCTAAATAAGTAATTGAGTCAAATTGTACAGCTTCTTCTGCTCCCCTTTTATTGGCCACTATTACCAATAATTTAGACTTAGAATTTGATAGATCTATTTTTGATAGAACCAATGCGGTATCCTTGAGTTGCGGAATAGACTTAGGGGAAACAAAACTCCCCATATCCAACGTGTCAAAATTAACCTTTAATAATTGATTGATGTAGTTAACTTTTACATCAACAGGTATATAATCGTGAAGTCCTTGCATCGCGTCACGAGGACATTCAATAAGTTTAATTGGTTTATTCTCCATACAAATAACAATCTTTATTCACAAATAACTTGATGAACCGAGGGTGCAATACCCGTCCAAATTCCTAAACCTCCATTTATATTGTTAGGTAAGTTGCCCGATGAAGCAAAAGGACTTCCTGCAGAAGCAGCCTGATTTTCCATCGCACGAATGTAAAGAAAATATTCACGTGGTATGGAACAAAATTTTACTTCTACGGTATCACCTCTTTTAAAATAGCCCTCTTCTGGTCCTTCGTCATCAGGTCCTTCTATGTTTCCTACTTCTCCTCTACTGTATGCAAAATCAAATGTTTTACCGTTAAAAAATTTATCTTCAACCGAACTTCCTAGAGGTGCTATATGAAATGGATCTTTTACTTGCCCCAATTCCTCCCCATAGGTATACATATTTGTTCTTTTTGCATACCAACGGTAATTATTTCCCAACGAATCGGGGTCTGTTAAAATAGCCCATACAAAACCTAACGAATCTAGATTAGGCTCTGCTTCAAACCACACCGAATCTAATGCCACTGGATAAGGTATTTTGGTGGTAGCCGTAATTTCCTTACCACCCACTAAAATAGATAAATCATATTGATTGCCAATTTGACCTATGGCTTGTGCATCTAAACTGGTATACACACAAAAATCAAATCCGCCTAAAAATGCAATTGGAATACCCAAAGCACCACTTACAATATCAATTAAACTATCAGGAATGGAGCTCGAACACAATTCAGTAAGCGGAAAAACAGTTCCATTGGTGGTCACGGTAATGTTGGCACCATGAACAAAAGAACCAAATATGGATTCGGCACTTGCATCTTCAAAATAACCTTGAGTTTCTGTCAAAATTACTATTGGTGGTAAACCCGTTTCTATTCTCCCCTCTACAACATAGGATTGTTCTACTTCGGGCATATCCAATTTAATGGTTTTTTGACACGAACCCAAAAAAACGAGTGCCAAAATGAAAGGGAAATATCTTTTTATTGTTTTCATAGTGTTTTAGAATTTAAAATTCCAAGTTATGGATGGTAAAATCGGGAATAATGAAACTTGGAAAGCTTCTGTTGTGATGTTATTAGTGGATAAATCTCCAGAATAGTTAAAGAAAATAAAATAAGGATTAGCTCTGTTATAAACATTATAAACCGAAAAATTCCAACTTGAAATCAATTTTTTAGGTCTTTTTTCTTCAATACCCGTTTCCAAATTCTTAACCATTTTAAATTCTTTACCTTTATATGTAAGCGAAAAATCCATTCGGTGATAAGGCACCATACGGTGACCATTTCGGGTACTCCAAACGGTGATTACTCTGTTTTCAAAAAATGAATAGGTTCTTCTTTCAGGCAATGAAATGGCATTTCCTGTGGCATAAACAAAAATCAACCCTACGTTCAATCGTTCGGTGATATCATATTGCAACGCAATGCTTAAATCATGTCTTCTATCATATTTTGCAGGAAAAGGCAATCCATTATCGATATCATCAAAAATACGCATAGTTTTAGACCACGTGTAGCCTATCCATCCATTAAAATCTCCGTTAGTCTTTTTTAAGAAAAACTCTGCACCATAAGAATATCCACGTCCAAAAGTCAACTGATTATCAATATTGTCTTCAACATTATCTTCGGGTTGCGCATTTTCTTTATACTCAATCATGTTTTGCATATTCTTGTAATATACTTCCACCGATGTTTCGTACATATTCTTCTTAAAATTTCTAAAATATCCAGCGCTATATTGTGTGCCAATTTGCGGTTTTATCAATTCTGAACTTGGAAACCACAAATCAGTTGGAAGCGAAACTGAAGAAATGGAAGCTAAATGAATGTATTGATAATTGTGTGAAAAACCGGCTTTTATAGAAGATTTATCAGGTAGTGAATACCTCACTGAAATTCTTGGTTCCCAACCATCATAATATTGTATTCGCTCACCTTTAGCATAGGTTCTGGTAGAATCGGTTGTTCCTGTGCTCGGATTTTTATAATATCGAGTAAATGCCCCAACTTGCTGAAACAATGAAAATCGCAACCCCACATTTACTTTAAAGTTTTCATTTACATTAAATTCATCCAAAATATACCCCGCAGCTTCATGAGCCAAAATTTTGGCAGGATCCTCTGTTCCAAAATCTACATCCCCCGAACTTGCCGAAAAACTGGTGGGTATAAAACGATGATAAACATAGTTCCAACCAAACTTAAACGTGTGTAAGGTATTTCTAAAATACGAGTAATCTTGTTTTATATTCCAATCTCTAATACCGGATGAAATAGCAAATTTAAAATCATCAAATTGACTCTTAAAGGCAAAATCATAATCCGTAAATATAGCGGTTGTATTTACAAATAATTTATCTGAAAATAAATGATTCCAACGTAATGAAGCGGTAGCATTTCCCCACGGAACTTGAAAATTAAGACCCAAATCCTTATTATTGTATGTAAAAACATCTCTACCAAAATAGCCACTCAAAAATAAGCGATCATTGTCAGAAATTTTGTAATTCAACTTTGCTGTTAAATCATAAAAATAATAACCTGAACCTTTTAACGGAGCGTCTTCTTTAATAAAAGGTTGCGCCACAACATCTACATATGTTCGTCTGCCCGAAATAATGAAGGAAGAGGTATCTTTTTTTACGGGACCTTCAACCGTAAATCGGGAAGCAATAAGACCAATGCCTCCTTCTGCGTGGTATTCACGATAATTACCATCCTTCATAGAAATATCCAAAACCGATGACAAACGTCCACCATAATTGGCTGGCATACCTCCCTTTATCATGTTCACATTTTTGAGGGCATCTGCATTAAAAACGGAGAAAAAACCAAACAAATGCGATGCATTGTAAACAGGTGCTTCATCCAATAAAATTAAATTTTGGTCGGGGCCACCTCCTCTCACGTAAAAACCGGTATTGCCTTCACCTGCCGACTGAACTCCAGGCAATAATTGTATGGTTTTAAGTACGTCTACTTCACCCATAAAGGCAGGTAGTGCTTTGATTTTTTCTACATTAATCTCAAATTGTCCCATTTGAGTACTTTCTGTATTTTGGTTAGCTTTTGCTTCTACCACTACTTCTTTCATCACTTCAGACGACTCAATAAGTTCAATATTTACTCGCTGATCGGAAGTTAGATCTACTTTCTGATTAACATCTTCGTATCCAATGAAAGAATACCGTATCGAAAATACTCCCGAAGGAACCGTCAACGAATAAAATCCATAAACGTTTGAAGTAGCTCCTTTACCTATGGAATCTATATAAACCGTAGCACCAATTAAAACTTCACCACTTTTGGAGTCTTTAATGAATCCACTTAACGTTACTTGTTGAGCTTTTACAAAAGAAAAGTTCAATAGCAATGCACTAAAAAAGAATAAAGGAAGAAAGGTTTTCACGTAGTTTATTTTGTACAAAATTACGTTAATATTTAGAACATTAACGACCGCTTATAATTAAATTTTGATAAAATATTTTTCTTTTGCTGCTGCTGTTTTTGCAATGAATCTGTTTGGATAACCCATTTCAAAATCCATAAATTTGACTATTGCCTCAACTGTTGATTATCCAACTAGAATTTTCAACAATCAAATCGTTTTTTTTGTGTAAAAGTTCATTTTAATTCCCTAATGTTCAATCCATTTATTACGTAATTTTACGACTCTTGAAATAGAGCACAGTTTTTGATAATTCAAATTTATGTTCCAACTAAAAAAGCCCTTTTTCTTTCAAATCTTACCACTTATTTGGTTGATTTCTTGTGCTGCTTTACAAAGTTGTTTGATGAATTATCCGGTAACAACAACCAACACTCCATCAAAACCTTCGAAAGAGGAACAAGTTAAACAAAACATTTCCAATTACGTAACTTCAAAATTTGTTGAAAAAGGAAGTTACCAATCCGTTCAATTTGGAAAACTATTTGTATTTAAACCTAAAGAAATAGAGGAATTAGACCAACTGATTGAAGTGAGAAATATGCTTCCAACGATGGAAGAAAATTATGGAACTAAATTAGACAGTGTAATTCAACATCAAGATCGTTTAATTGAAAACAAAAAGAACGAAATAAAATCTAAAAACATCTACCCTCTTTACGAAATTTCTCATCTTTTTATCATTAAAATTTCAGATACAAAATATGAATTGTATGAGTTTGATTTTAGCTTATACCCAAATTATTCCGTTAAAGATGTGAAGCAATTGTTGTATCTAGAATTGAATGAAAAGGAATTTAAATCATTTCAACATTTAACCAATCAAGAAATTTTATTTGTTGGTGAACCCGAAAAAGACATTCAATTTTATTCCCAATTTTATACCGCTATTGAAGAAGAGCAGCATCACAAACCTGAATTAATCAAAACCATATTACGAATAATTGAGTACATCAAAAAGTACGATAAATTTGATGAAAACGACTTTTGTCAAATTCAAGCTAAAGAATGGGTACTTGGGCGACCTGAATACAGTCAAGTTAAATCTGAGGGTTTTGTAAAGAATGAACTTACACCACTTCTTGAAACCGATTCTACAGGTTACCAAAAGCTTAAAGCCTATCAATTGACCTATTTGTTCTCATCTAAAGAAAACAAAGGTCAAGAAATTACCAAATTGGATTTTGAATTCGATTTAAATTTTGTAATTATTAAGGTCTCTACAAGTAAATAAATATATTCAGCGAATTATGAAAAACAATTTAAGTATAGCTATTTTTTTAATGTTTGGATTATTCTCTGCAATAGAAGTAAAGAGTCAATCAGAGCCTGAAATAATGGTTTTTTTATCCAGAATATGCCGAACAGATAGCGTAAAAAACACGATAGCTTTGCCCGCTCACGAAGGTGATAGTCTGTTGAACTATTACTTCACACCCATTGACACTACGCTTGAAGAAATGCCGCTGTATGAATATGATTTATTCAGAACTAATTTTGATGAAAAGAAAAAATTAGATGCTCAAAAAATACCTTTTGCCAGTGTTTCATTTATTAGTTACACCGATTTAAAATGCTCTATTTTAGTTGAAATATACAACGTTGGAGATCGAAAATCAACCAATGAGTGGCAACATGCTATTTTTAATATGGATATGAGTAAAGGCGGAAGATGGCATTTAACAAATGTGGTGTACAGTCCAAAACCCTATGCAGAGCCTGAGGCTGTTATAGAAACGGATTCAAAAAATAAAAAAGTAAAAAAGTAACTTACAACAATGAAAACAGTAGTATCCTTTTGCGTATTTTTTAGTGTTATTTTTTCTGTAAACGCTCAATCCGAGCAAGAAATAATGTCATTTTTGGCAAAAATTTGTGTTAATGACAGCATCGACAAAACATTAGCTGTCCCTTCCAAAGAAGAAGATAGTCTCAAGTTGTTTCATTTCGCTCCCATTAATATGGACGAATATGGATTGGCTGTATATGATTATGAAGGATTTAGAGTGATTCAAGAAACCTCGAGTAATTTACTTTTTGCAAAAGTTCCTTATGGTAAAATCACCATTGCAAACTATACAGGTAAATCGTGTACGATCATCGTAGAAATTTCGGGTGCAGGTGATCGCTCCAAAATGAATCTTTGGCAATACGGTTCATTTACATTTCAAATTGCAAAAGGCGGAAGATGGTTATTATCTGATGTATATTATAGCCTCGATACCTTTAATGGTAGTCCATCCAATAACGGGAAAAAATCTAAAAAATAATTTTAGACAATCTTCATATCTGGATGATGTTTTAGGGCGGTAAAACTATTCGTCCAAGCCATAATTACGTGAACAATAAAGGCTATCCAAATGGTGCCAGTGTGAAGGGTTAATAAACACAATACCAACCCGAGTGGAGCTGCACCAATCGTTTCATCCAATCCCTTTGGAATATGCGTTGCTGAATACAAAGCAATATTGATGGCTAAAGCCGGCCAAACACCCAATGAATCGGCTAAAGGAAACAACAAAACTCCTCTAAACAACAATTCATATCCGAATAAATAAGCCGCCCAACCTAACGCATTATAAAACATAAGCTTTTTTGTCCAAATTGATGAACGAATTTGAGGATAATTCACCAAGTTTTTGGGCTGTTTAGCACTGAAATAAACTAACGGTACAATCAAAACTGATAACCCCAAAATCCAGTAAAACGTTTCCAAAGCAGATTCTTTATAAAAAGTCAATCCGATTTCTGCTAACCCATACGCTGGAACGGCAATAATTAAGGTGATAACAGAAAGCACACCCATTGACAACAACCCCACATATTTTGTAAATAAAATGTGTTTTGCGGATGCTGTATTTTTATCGTATTTTGAATAAAAATGGTTTTTTATACGTGGCGATTGTGCTATAAACCAATATACGGCAAAACAGACCAAACTAATTATTATCGGTAAAAAAATAGCCGTATCTGTGATTTTCCAATCTAGGTTGTATTCTTTCATAGTATTTGATTTGCTTATATAACCTTACCGTCTTTCATGGTAATTTTTCTATCGGCCATGGCAGCCAAATTTTCATTGTGGGTAACGATAACAAAAGTTTGTTGGGTTGCATTTCTCAAATCAAAAAACAATTGATGTAACTCCGAGGCATTTTGAGAATCCAAATTTCCACTGGGTTCATCAGCCAAAATTACTTTAGGGTCATTAATGAGCGCCCTGGCCACACTGGCTCTTTGTTGCTCTCCTCCCGACAATTGTGATGGTTTGTGATTTAACCGATCAGAAAGCCCCAGTTGTGTGAGTAATTGAATGGCTTTTTTTTCAACTTCTGTTTTACTTCTGCCTCCAATTAATCCGGGTAAGCATACGTTTTCGAGTGTTGTAAATTCAGGCAATAAATTGTGAAACTGAAAAATAAATCCGATATTTTTGTTTCTGAAAGTGGCTAGTTCATTTCTTTTCAATTGTGACAAAGCAAAAGAATCAACAATAATTTCTCCACTATCGGGCTTATCTAATGTACCTAAAAGTTGTAATAACGTAGTTTTTCCTGCTCCTGAAGCACCCACAATTGCCACAATTTCACCTCGATTGATTTCAAAATCTACCCCTTTTAATACTTGTAAATCGCCAAACTTCTTTTGAATGTTTTTTACTTCAATGATGCTCATACTATTTTTATATTATCGGGTCATTTTGGAAATGCGATCAATTTCTCTTTTGGCATCTTTATCTTTCAAATCTTCGCGCTTATCATACAACTTTTTCCCTTGTGCCAATGAAATTTCTAATTTTGCCCAACCTTTATCATTCAAAAACAATTTATAAGGAACTAAGGCAAAACCCTTGGTTTTAATTTTTCGCTCAATTTTATTAATTTCGGTTTGGTTGAGCAATAATTTACGATCTCTTCGAGCTTCATGATTCACAAATCCTCTGTTCTCATACTCTTGGATATACATATTTCTGATAAACACCTCCCCCTTTTGCACTACACAATACGCCTCCACAATACTGGCTTTATTATTTCTAATAGATTTAATTTCAGTCCCTGTCAATTGTATTCCAGCCACATAAGTATCCACAAATGTGAATTCAAATTTTGCTTTGCTGTTTTTTATGGATATTTTGTCTGACATACGGTGCGAAGTTACACTATTTTTTACTTTATATAAAATCCATCATTTATTCGAATTTTATCTAAATCAAGAATCCTCTAATTTACATAATCTTTTTTTCTAACCAAAGCATATTCTTCATTTTCCAATTCCAAATACCCTAATTCATAAACAAAGTAATAGTTTTTTCCTTGTTGTGTGCTGTAAATATTGGTGTAATAATAAAAATTGAAACCATTTATGAGCAACTTTTCTTTGGTGGTTTTTGATTTTTCACCCACCATTAATTTTTCTAATATTTTTCTATTCTTCCGTAGGATGGTATTTACTTTTCTAAAATAATCCCCTGAAATTCTATTCTCTCGATTATTATATACACTTCGGCATTGATCATTGCAAAATTTCTTATCAATACGTCCCATTAAACGAGTACCGCATTCCAAACAATTATTTTTTGATTCTGAATTTACCATACTTTTTAAATGTATAAAAGTGTACTCTTTATAAATGAGTTAAAAAATCAATTGTATCTACTCCATCAGCATACTCCCACAAAGCAGGTTTTTGGGCACTTCCATAAGGTAAATACGGAGCTTCCTTTCCTACAATACATTGAATATCGTGTTGTATCCCTTCCATTTCTCTTTTTAATTGCTCCTTATCTTCATAATACTCATAATACAATGTCCCAATTGGCGAATGTATTCCTGTGTCCTCTTTGAAAAGAATAAAACCATTATCCAACACATCGTATCGTTCTAATAAAAATACGGCCAAATGATAATCGTAATTATTACCATATTTTTTATTGTTTACAATATCTTTGAATTCAAAAATACCCTCAAAAACACGATTAATATCCATTCCTTTAGGCATATAAATTTTTGTAACATTGCGACAGCCTAACCCATAATAGGTGAAAATATCTAATCCTAATTGTTGGATATCTTGAACGGTTTCTGTTCCGTCTAAAATAGCTAACGAAGTTCTATTTCTCCTAATTATGTGCGGATATTTACCAAAATAAGATCTAAAATAGGTAGCTGAGTTATCGCTACCTGTGGCAATTACCGCATCAAATCCTTCCATTTTTCCATCGGCAATTTTGATGCGTTTTTTTATGTCCAAATCAAACAATTGCAATAAATGAAGGCAAGCCGGAAACAATTTATCATCATCTGTAGATAACTTGACCAAAGCGGCATGACCCGATAAATAGACACATAAAAAATCATGAAATCCAACTAAAGGAATATTCCCCGCCATAATGATGGCAATCACCTTGGAATCGGCAACGGGTAAGGCATACCCTTCAAGCCATTTTTCAATGGACTCCTTTTTTAACGCTTCTGACCAGGAAGTTAAAGCAGTTCGAACCGAATTAGCATCAAACCAACCGTTGTATATATGAACGATATCTATCAGTTCATTAAAGCGATCATATTCTTCTTTAGTAATGCCTATAGAAAAGCCTGGCCAATCACTTTTTTCACCAACGTACTTAAAAATCTCTCCTAATTTTACGATGCTATTTATGCTAATTTCTTGGTTCATTTGGAATATATGATATAACTTTGCGCTACAAATCTAATAAAACAAAATGTCTTATGGCTATTAGAATTACAGATGAATGCATAAATTGTGGAGCTTGTGAACCAGAATGCCCAAATAATGCAATATATGAGGGAGGTGCTAAATGGAAATACAGTGATGGAACCTCATTAAAAGGTGCCTACAAAGGTCACAATAGTCAAAAAACAGTTGATGCAGATGCCCCACAAGAACCCGTTGATATGGATGTATACTTTATTGTAACTGATAAATGTACGGAATGTCACGGTTTTCACGAAGAACCTCAATGTGCTGCGGTTTGTCCAGTAGATTGTTGTGTGCCTGACGATGATTGGGTGGAAACCGATGAAGCGCTACTTTCTAAAAAAGACAGTTTGCACATAAACGGCTAATTAAGGCACATTAATTGTAACCAAATTATTAGAGCATCGTTATCAATTTTGATGAGATGCTTTTTTTGTTTTTTCAATGCCATCATTTTATGAAAAATTTAATTGTCCTACTCTTCTTACTAGGTTCATTGCAAACTTGGAGTCAACAGGCTCAAGAATTTCAAAAAATGGAAGATTCTTTGAACGTTTTATTAGAAAGAGTTAGAGCAACAAAAGATCTTGCGTTACAAGATTCGCTTCACACGCAATTTTATGAATTATTCAAATCTTTTGTTGAAGAAAATGACGTGTTTGATTACCCTTTTACCAAATTATCTGATGGTATGGGGACATTGGTTTCACCCGATAATACCTTCCGATTACTCAATTGGAACGTAGAATATGGCGAACACGAAGAACAAAAATACTATTGTTTCATTTTAAATAAAGATCCAAAAAATGGTGGCTACACCGTTATCGAACTAAAAGATCGTTCGGCTTTGGCCTCAAATCCAGAAATGGGTCAGTATACAGAAAAAAATTGGTACGGCTGTTTATATTATAAAATAATACCTTTAGATAAAGGCGGAACAAAAGTCTACACACTTTTAGGTTGGGATGGAAACGATATGTTGAGCACCAAAAAAATCATTGAGACCATGTCTTTTCAAGGGTTGAAAAAAGTAAAATTCGGTCTTCCCATTTTTAAAATTGAAGATGATAATTCTAAAAGAAGAATTATTTTCCAATACAGTAGCCAAAGTACGATGTCTTTAAAATATTCAGTTATAGATAAAAAACACGTATTGATTTATGACCACTTGTCGCCTCAAGCGCCCCATTTGCACGAATTCAAAGAATGGTATGTGCCCGATGGTAGTTTTGATTCTATGATTTGGACCAACGGAAAATGGGTATACGAAATGGATATTGATGCCAAAACGGGTAAAAAGTTCAAAACTAAATACAACGAACCTAAACCACCTAATCAATAATAATCTATTTTAGCCTATCAAAATTACGCTTTATGAAAACATTCATTACACTTCTCCTTAGTTCAACCTTAATTGTTTCTTCGGTTTATAGCCAAATTACACGGCCTACAACTACTCCAACTGGTACCGAAACAGGAACAGGTGGCGGAAATACAGGAGGAACAAACTCGGATGGAGCACCCAAATATGCCAGCAAAGGTGAACGCCCTGTAAATTGTAACGAGGATTTAGAATTGGATCCAGGAAATAAATTAATTTATCATTCTAAAACTCATAAACCCTTCACTGGATTATGTATTAGTTATCATGACAACGGCAAATTGCAAAGAAAAGTTCGATTTATAGACGGTAAAGAAACCGATACTGCCTATCAGTTTTATCCCAGTGGAAGGATGGAAGTAAAAATGATTCATATTGCAGGCGTTGAAAACGGAACTTGGGTGTATCATTATGATAATGATGCCCACCAATTAGCTTGGTCAAATACTTATGCTAATGGAATGAAATCGGGTGTATGGACGTTTTTTAAAGAAGACGGTAAAAAAACAAAAGTAGAGCGTTATCAAAACGACAGACTCCATGGAGAGTGTTCTTTTTACAATAAAGAAGGCCAAATTGAAAAAATAGTTGACTACAAAAACGGAGAGTTTGATGGTCGATATATGAATTATTATCCCGACAGTGTATTAAAAATGACCAAGCCTCATAAAGGAGGTAAAGCTCACGGTAAAATGTCTTTTTATTATCCAAATGGTGCTTTAAATTACGAAGGAGAATTTTCTAACGGACAAAAAATAGGTAAATGGACGTATCTATATGAAAATGGACAAGTTAAAAAAACGGGCGTAAATGTGGATGATAAGCCAGATGGATTATGGGAAGAATTTCATGAAGATGGAAAAAATGCACGTACCACATTATTTATTAAAGGGGTTGCCTCTGTTGTGGTAGAATATGACCGTTTTGGTAAACCTAAAAACGAGCAAGATTTGGTAACGTTGAACAACGCCTTATCTAAGAAAAAAGCGGATGATGCCAAAGGCAATAAAAAGAATAAAAACAAAAAGACAGAAGAAACTGAAGAAGGAACGCCACCAGTAAAGGAAGAAGATAAGAAGAAAAAGTAAAAATAAATTTCGATTGTTATCAATGTGATTTTATTCTTAACTTGAATAAAAAAAATGATTATTCAAACACAATTAAATTCATAGGAATTATATCCTTTAATAAATGAGGTTATTCATCGTATTTTTTGCATTTATTTTACTAAATTGTCAATTTGAAAAATCAAATTTTTTAGATAACCCCAAAAGTTTTATTTCAATTCAAGAAATTCATAACTTAAACTTTAGAGAACTTCTTTTAGAGGATAGTGTTACGCAAAATTATCAGCCTAACCAAATTGTAAATTACAATCCAATAATGGTTTTTTCATCCGATTATGATAGCACACTACCATTAATTGGTAAACTTCAAGAATTAAAGATTATAGAAGAAAAAAGTTTAAGGTTGGATTACTTTAAAGAAAATTTGAATTTGCAAACCCATTATCTTGATTCCGAAAAAACATTACCTTTCAAATACTCTTTTAAAAATAATCAGAAAACCACTTTAGAAATAAATATTACATCAAACCAAATGACTTTTTATAAATTTATTGAGTTTAAAGATTTTGAATTTTTAAGCATCCAATTGGCTGACATTGACAATGATCAAATCAAGGAAATACTTGTTGTAGAAACGCAATATATAATGAATGGTTTAAACTACAATCTAAGAATATTAAAATTAATTTATTGAATTCCCCATCCGTTCCTCATTTTATTTGAAACAATTCCGTTTAGCAAACAAGTTTCTTTAAAACAGTTGGTTTTTAAAATGCAAAACTAATTTGATTTTTTTAACCACATAGGTACATAGATTTGGTTGATTTACAAAAGCTTAAACATAGAAAAACTTCGTTTTTATAGCTAACTATGTGAAAAAGCAAAGCTTCTATATTAAGCTTTTAAGTTTCAAATTCTAAGTGTCTATGTTAGCTATGTGGTAATAAGAGAAAGTGAATACAATATATAAAATTTTGCAAAATAACTAAGTAATTCAGTTAATTTAATTCGTTTAATTTTAGTGTTTAATATTCATCCTCTTCATATCCACCTTGAAACTCTCCAAAAGGATCGTCATCGTCATTGAAGTCATCATCTGAATCGTCATCAAACTTATCTTCAAAGTCTTCATCATAACCTTCTTGATAGCTATCGAAGATGTCGTCAATTTCTTTGTCATCCTCGTTTGGACTTTCACCAAAAGCTAAAATAGTAGCCGGTAAATCGTTGGTTTTTGAGGTTTCATTGATGGCGATTAAATCAATGTAAAAAATCCACATTTTGAAGAAGTCGTATACGTATAAGATTTTTTGATTTTTCTCAACCACTTCACTGGCCAACTTAGTTGATTTCATCGACAATGTACCACCTTCTCCTTCAAGGCTTCCCATATCCATTAAGGCAATTTCTTTTCCTTTTTCCCACATTTCATTACTCATGTAAAAAGAAGCCATTTGGTCACCTTTAAAACCAAAAGCTTTTACAATGGCATCATGAAAATCTTCAAAATTTTGATTTACACCTATTTCTATATCTCTAAAAATATCCTCTTCGGTATCAACAACCACTCTAAAAGTAAAAGTTTTCATCGTGAAATAACGTTATTGGTTATAAAGTGCAAAATTAAACAAACAAATAAATATTCTAACTAAATACTTACGCTAATTTATAGAAATTACCAACGTTGAGTAATTGTAAATATGCCAGTATTGTGTTTTTAAAATAAAAATTAGCTATTATTGGTATACAAATTCATAAAATGCTAAAATTACTAATAAATATTTTTAAGATTTATATTTCCAGTAATTAAGTACAGAAATACAATTAGTAGGCTTCCCCGACTTT
This sequence comes from uncultured Flavobacteriales bacterium, assembly GCA_964419055.1. Taxonomy (GTDB): domain Bacteria; phylum Bacteroidota; class Bacteroidia; order Flavobacteriales_D; family Parvicellaceae; genus CAYQNU01. Next base: position 76,361 of record CAYQNU010000019.1, read on the forward strand.
AAAGAGTTTAATCTAAAAAATCAAGTGGAATGGAAGGTGGTCTCGATACAACTTTCTATTTTACAATCGATTTTTTCAAAATCAATGTAAAATATACGAAAGTCACTCGACCTGACTGAACTTCGATGGTAACGTTGCGCGGGGAGTCAGTTCGAGTGATTTCTGCAATGAAATGTCGAACAAAACAAGAGCAAACGAATGTGGTTCGATAGTTTTGTTGAACCTCGCAAATCGGGTAAAGAAATTGTATCGAGAACTGGTGGAATGACTGTAATGTACTTTGATTTTTGATTGAACTCTTTACAATCTTAATCTTTTGTTTCTTTTGGTTCAAGCCAAAAGAAAAATAGAAAAATATAGAATTGCAATTCAAGTTATTCTTGATGATTCAATTTATTAGATTAAAAACATATACTCAAAATGGCCAACTATTTAGCTGCAATAAAACTAATTTCTACATTGACATTTTTAGGTAAACAAGACACTTCAACCGTTTCACGTGCTGGTGGATTTTCTTTGAAATAAGTACCATAAACCGCATTAACACGAGCAAAATTATTCATATCACTCAAAAATATAGAACACTTCAAAATATCTTCAAATCCGTAACCCGCTTGGATTAATATAGCACTAATGTTTTTCATCACCTGTTCTGTTTCAGCTTCAATGCTATCCATCACCAATTCGTTTGTTACTGGGTTGATGGCAATTTGACCACTGGCATATAAGGTAGTTCCAAATTGAACCGCTTGGCTATAAGGCCCTATGGGCGCAGGAGCGTTTTGAGAGGTTATTATTTTTTTCATTTTTAATTTAGTATACTGTTCCGCTTGCAAAAGTAATACAAGAATCATCATATAAAACCAAGCTCAACAAAAATTGATAAGTTTACTTTTTTCAAATAGAAGCAGATGCACCACGCGAATGGTTGTTTGGGCTGTGAGTTTCGACTGATGTTAGTATTATTTCTAATTTAATCAAATATCCAGATAGCTTGCTTACCATCGCACTCAATTCTTGAGTTCCCAATTACTTCGGTACTTTTAACGACAGATTTATTTAATTGAATATAAAATCGATTGATTGATTGGGAGTTAGTATTATTTGACAAATGTAACTCAATAAATTGAGCCTTATTGGAAATTCTAATATGACCATCATACTCAGAAACGGAGTCATAACCGATAGTATTAAAATAACTGATAACTTTTGAACTATCATCAGGATTTAAACTTAATCCAATACCTATGACATCATTCATTAAATAATTTGAAGAAGAATCAGATTCTTGTGGGCTATTATAATCAACGGGTAAAAACACAATGGAGTCATGGTACTTCTTTTTCGTCCAACTTTCATACTGTTTCTTTTTCATTTCCCAAGTGGTAATTGGGTTGATTGTATCATTTATCAGAAAGGATAGGTAATTGTAGGAATCATCAGATTCATATTTGATAAAGTTCTGTTTATTTGTACTCAATGTCTTCAAATAATTTGCTTTCAACGATGCAAAACAAATCCAAATCTCTCCTATTTTCAAATCTTCATCTTCCATGCTTTTTGGATGAAAAAGTTCTATATAGTTTGTGCTACCGATTAGATAAAAACCTTGATAACCTTGAAGTTGCTTCTCATAATAAAAAGCAAATTGATTTATAAATTTAGAATTGACTACTGCTGTGTATGTTGTTGAGTCAAGAACAAGAAGAGCATGATTAAAACAAATTGGAATTTCATTTTTCACCTCACTATGCACTGATGTACTTATAGCTTCAGATTTCTCCGATGGTGAGCAAGCTCCAAGCATTACAATGCAATACAAAAAAATAAAATGGTTTCGTATCATATTACGAATATTATTAATTAAAAAAATGGTTTGCAGCTTGGCGAAGGTGGCGGATTTCGGAGCACTAAACTGTCAATACACCACAAAAGTTGATGCGAGGTAGGATGTTCAATTACCAACTTCACCCGCCATTGAGCCAAACGCTTGTTAGCAGAAGTATTTATGTCAGAAATTGTGTCCACTTATTTGTTTTATCAAAATAATTATAACCATTATTAGAATTGGTTTCAAAATGCCCAATATAAGTCCCTTTATCAAATAGAATAAATCCATCTCGAGTATGTTTAACGCCATAACTCATGAGAACATTGGAAGTGTTAAACAGCAGAAGGATTTGATTATGAATTATTGCATATCCCTTAATTGCTCCATTCATTTCAAATAAGAAAAGACCTGCAAAATTCAAATTGTAAATCGGATTTATGCTGTGATTATAAATCGGATTTATGTTGTGGTTGTAAATCGGATTTATGTTGTGATTATAAATCGGATTTATGTTGTGATTATAAATCGGATTTATATTGTGGTTGTAAATCGGATTTATATTGTGGTTGTAAATCGGATTTATGTTGTGATTATAAATCGGATTTATGTTGTGAT
>CAYQNU010000020.1:0-63909 GCA_964419055.1 uncultured Flavobacteriales bacterium
ATACAAATATATATTTATTGTATTATATCTTTATACATCTGTTTATTTATATAATTATTGTTATACACATATATATATTTATTTTTTTATACTTTTATATATTAGTATCATTATATATTTATATATATGTTTATTTGTACTTTTATACATCTATACCATTATATTATTATATATTAAGACATTTATATATTTCTTGTTTTATGCAATTATATAATGCTACTTATATAGTTTTATACATTTGTATGTTCATATATTCATATAAAACAGTTTTTATTCAAAAATATATTTATATAATTTTGAGAAAAATAATTTAAATGGGAAAAGTTATCACAATAGCCAATCAGAAAGGGGGATGTGGGAAAAGCACAACAACTACCTTTTTTGCAAATAAGCTTAATGAAATGGGGTATAAAATCAATGTTATTGATGCCGATTATCAACGTACATTGTCAAGGATGAGAGAAATGGAGTTGGCCAACAATGAAGAAATTGATGAAAAAACACTCTATCCAATAACCTATGTTCCACCCAATAAAGTGGTGGATTATTTGGAAGAAGTAGAGGAGAAGTACGACTTCATTTTTTGTGACGTTCCGGGTAACATTACCGACAAGAGTGTATTAGGTATTCTTTCCCGATCAGATGTTTTGATTGTGCTACACGATGCTAATAGTGTTGGAGTGGCGAGTACTTTGGATTTTTTGGAAACTATCAAAATTGGGGTGATTGACATCGTAGTAAAAGCCGGATTTGAGCCTCCTATAGTAATGAATTTGATTGCAAAATATAATGAAAATCTCAAAATTCATAAACTATTTATGAATTCTAAAGATCAAATATCCGATTTCCCTTGGTTTAAGCACCACCTGAGAAACTTACAATCAACATTTGATGATATGAATACGATGCAATCTTATCAACATCAAAAATACAATTATGAGTTTGATTTAATCATTAAAGAATTTTTGTCAATTTTTAAATAAACACTATGGCTGCAAAAAAAACAAGCACTGCGCTATTAAATAGTCTTAATACACGCAAAAAACCACCTGTAGAATTTTACAAAGCAATAGGGGAGTTACACAACGTTGATGAAAATCACGATAGAAAAATTGATGATATGTCAACTCAAGAGGCTCTTAGCTTTATAAAATCAAAAACAGAACAAGCTGCGATTGAAGAACCCGTAATTGTTTCCGAAGTGGAAACGAAAAAGGTGGTAGCGAAGCAAACAAAAGTATTTCAAAAAACAGGAAGCGGTTTGTTACACCAAAGAATTTTGGATGCAAAAAAAGCACCGGAAGATGTCAATTCATTTGGTTTAAGTGTGAAGCTCCAAAGTGAAGATTATGGCTTGTATACTGAATTAAAAAATAAATTAAAATTAGACAATGGGTTGAACATATCAGCTAATTTGTTTTTACATATTTGTATCGAAGCTTTTAAAGAAAAATATCAAGCTGAACTTAAGACCATTGGCGTAAAAGTCCAATAGGGGAGGGGTCTTCGTAAATTTCATAATTCCGTTTAAATATCTTACATTTGTAAATCAAAACCTTTTACTTTAACTAAAGATGTCAAAAGATAAAACACCGTCAAATTCAGATCTATCGAATTCATCTCTTACAAAGAATTTGGATTTTCTCAATTTGATTATACCATCAGTAAATAATATTAACCCTAATTTGAATCCAATTAGGGTAGAAAATGACTTTACTCGATTTTCATATCTATTTCATCAATTTGGCTCTGATGGTAAACTGATGTTTGAAGTAATGAGTTACCTTATTTACAAATATCAATATGATGTCAATTTATTTAGCAATGAAAGTATTAATACCGTAGACGGTTGGAGTTTGATTTTTGACGTAGGCGATTTTGCTAAAGTATATCAATATCGTAAAGAAAATTTGTGGCGCCAACATAATGATCCCGTTTACAATAAATACAAATCAAATGTTGGGTTAGAAAATGCATCATTTTTTACTTCAATTATAGGTAATGCCATCTATAGACTTTATCGAGAAAAACTGGATATTCGCAACCATTTGGGCGTTACAACGATAAATCATTCTATTGAATTAATCAAAAAAATCAACAATCCGGATGAAACGAGAGGGTCTAAAGGTCAGTACATTATTGAAGTATTGTTAGATACCGAATTTGTAAACAATATCAATAGACGATATGTATTGATTGCAAAAAACATGTTGATTGAGCTTAATAAAAACAAAAAGAATTTAGCCATACCCTACACCCATTTTTCGTTTAGAAGTAATTATCTGGCCAATATTAAAAGGGCTTACTGGGAATATCAATTTGATGAAATGTGTGATATTTTAAATATTGACATTAAGAATCCAAAAGATGCGAAGAAAAAAATCAAACAAAAAATTGAAGAAATAAATAAACTCAGTGAGTTAGACTTAAAACTCGAATTTTTTAAATCCAATTCATCTCATAACTGGGAATATGACGTTAGAGTTCATTTTTTGCATAATGGTATAAATTCTAAAACTGAACCTTTTAGAAACTCTTCGTTGAAGGATGCAGTAATGTTATCCTTTCTAATGAACCTAACCCCTTTTTATAAGGCGACCTATTCTTATCAATACCACAACAACACTGATTTTATCAGCTGGATTGGTAATAACAAAAAGCAACATGAGCAAAAACTAAAGGTATTTATTTCTACTTATAAATCAATTGTTGGAAATCAACCTACGAAAGAATTGGTTAATAGCTTTTTTGCCGCTCCAGGTGAATTTATTGTTACTTCTTCCAATAATTCTATGTTATTGCAATTAGATGATCCAACCAAATAATGTTGTAAGTCCTTTTGTTCTGGTGTAAAATCGTCCCCCTCATTCAATTATATACTTCAGTAAAAGCTTGAGATTAATTCTTCCTTTTTATTGTAAAAACCTGTTTATTAGATTTTTAATCAGTGTAAAATCGTCCCCTTTTTCATTTATTTCATAGGTTTAATCCATCATTACCAACACTAACATTGCTTTCAATACAGTGATCATGTAGTATTGAAGTTAATCGGTGTAAAATCGTCCCCTTTTTATATTTTTAGATTAATATATGTTTGTATATCAACTATTTATATTGGCTTAAATAGCACTGATTTATTTGATTAACCAGTGTAAAATCGTCCCCTTTTTATATACTATACGTCAATTTGGTCAGTAATATAAGTATATTTGACCTATCTTAGGAGCTGGAAACAGTTTGGTTTACCAGTTATCGGTGTAAAATCATCCTCTTTTTGAATTGATGGCCATGTAATCTCCCAATCATTTTAAAAACTATCCGTCAAATACATCGGTGTAAAATCGTCCACCATTTTTAACAACTATATCATATAGTGCTATTTAACAGACTTTTAAAGGTAGATTATATATGCAAAATCAAATTTGGACCAGTGTAAAATCGTCCCTTTTTATTGAAACGAGTATATTTCTTTTGATTCTATTGATCTTGGACAAATTTTCGAGTCAAACATCCAATCCTGATTATCATCGGTGTAAAATCGTCCCCTTTTCATTCGCAGATTAATATGTGTTTGTTTATCAGCTATTTATATAGATTCAAATTTAGATAATTTATTAGTTTGACCAGTGTAAAATCGTCCCCATATATAGATTTCAAAATTTAAGGAATTCCAAAAAACGTGAATTTAGACATAATGAGAAAAGATCAGCGTATAAGTCATCGGTGTAAAATCGTCCCCATTTGTAAACAAATATCATCTATCTAATTGTTTTACATTACTTTAACGCCCTATTAAAAGAATGAATCATTTGTTGAACTAAGTAAAAGTCAACATCATTATTCAAAGGCCTAACCATCGGTGTAAAATCATCCTCTTTTTACAAATAATCAACTCAATAACAATATATTATGTCCCTTTCTTTAAACATATTTTAATATAATTATCAGTGTAAAATCGTCCCTTTTTACGAGCAGACTAGAATGTAAAGGGTGCTTTTACTAAAAGAATAGCTATTTAAAAGAAAAAATCTCAAAAGGATCTAAAAATAATGGTATCTTAGTGGCTGGATACGGCTTTGCAAAAAGTTAGGAAAAGTTATCGGTGTAAAATCGTCCCCAAACGAATTTATAATTGCCTTTAATGACGTTTTTCTTTGGGAATTAGTCCATAACCAGTGTAAAATCGTCCCCCTAGTGGTGTAAAATCGTTACTCTATCAGTGTAAAATCATCCCTATTGATGTAAAACCGTCCTCTGATCGGTGTAAAATCGTCCCCCTTTTGATGTAATACACAATTCAATGAGTGTAAAATCATCCTCAAATATAAATAGCGGGTTCTCGTTCAACCCTTGTTAAACCTACAAAGTAAAAAACTTGACCAGTGTAAAATCATCCACCATGATAATAATAAACAAAATATAAATAATAGAACAAAAAAGACATTTTAACCGATAATGACGAAACATTAAATTCAAACGTGTAAAGAGAGTGTTGCCGTTTTACTTAACTTTTTAATTATGTTTTTTCTTCATTGACCCCACAAGGGGGTATGAAGAAAAAATCAACTCCCATCCCTCTCAATTGAATAAACAGTTGTTTAAGTTTTAGCCTTGTGTAAAAATCGAACAAGGCGACTATTTTCTAACATTGAATTTTATTTTTAAAGTTGAGAAAAAAGGGAGGAAGACTCGAAAGAAAATTTTTCACCAGGGGGCCGGCCGCCAATTTATAATGTAAAAAAATAGGGGAGGGGTAACTCACTTTCAGAAGTCTGAGCAAGCGGGTTAAACTAAAGAGCAAAACCACAAAACTTAATGGTAATGAATTTGTGAATCACAATAAGCTATTTGAATAAAATCATCCTAGAACGTCCTAATTTATTTTCGAGCTGTTTTAAAGACTTTTTTGACATCTTGGGTAACTGGGTTAAGCATTCCTGAAAAGAATTAATAAGCAGTCTTAAAAGCGCCTTAAAAGAGGTTACATAAAGACAATCGTTTTAACTTATTATTTGGATAAATCAAAATTCCGCATAATTCAGTAAAAATAGTGACACTTTTTTATTACTAATCAATAAGGATTCCCTACCAATAATTAGCTATTTATAGCTTTCATAGTGATATTTGCAATATTGTACGTGTATAGCGAGGCAGGCAAAAATGTGAAATGTAAAGTATCCACTATTTTAATTCCATGTTGATCAATTGTGGTGACCAATGCTTTTTGAAAACCGTTCGTTTTACAGAACTGAATTAAACTTTTTAATTCCTGAGGTTTTTCAAAATATCGATTGCTCCATTTTATTTCAACTCCCCAAACAGGTTTATATTTTTTATCATCTACCAATACCAAATCAACCTCACCTTCATTTCTGCCATCTTTCCATCGAGAATAGGTTAAATCCAATTTTTCGCGGTGCATCCATTGTGATAGTATAGCCGTTTCTACCATATTTCCCATTTCACTATCGGTTTGTAAAATAGGAGAGAATAATGCTGTACGCAAAGAAGGATTGGTAAGATAAACCTTAAAACTCGTTACTCTTTTTAGCCTCTTTGCGTTAATATCTACTTTGTTTAGGACTTTTATAAGAAAGGCCGCTTCCAGGTATTCTAAATACTTTTTTAATGTGTCTTTCTGTATACCACTTTCTCTAGACATGGTCTCATACGAAAATTCATTACCCGTATTGTAAGCAATATAGGTAAAAAAGCGATTCAGTTCCTGCACATCCTTAATGCCATACAAACTCGGTAAATCTCTTAACAGTACTTTATCTACGATATCATTCTTTACATATCTACCCATATCACTTTGAATTTTCTCTGAAAGGACAACTTCAGGGTAGCCTCCAAAATTCAAATAGTTCAGAAACTCTTTATTGAGTGACTTAATGTCATGAGTTAAACAATAGGGAATGCTTTTTCCACCATACAGTATATTATCATCGTAAACGAGATGATTTAAATTTTTTAAATGAATATACTCTTGAAAAGTTAAGGGAGGCAACATAAAATCTGTAAAGCGACCGGCTCCACTTTCTGTGCTATGCCATTTTAAGGCTGCAGCAGCTGAACCAGAAACGATAAACTTAGTATCGGGATAAGAATCTACTAAAACTTTAAGATGACGCTCCCAATCCTTTAAATATTGAATTTCATCAAAGAACACATAACAACCATTAAGATGCGATAAGTTAAGCGATTTTTTACACAGTGATAAAAGATCTTCCAAACTTAGGTGCACATAAATAGGATTATCGATACCAATAAAAAATATCCGTTGAGGATTAATCTTTTCTTGAATCAATTGATCAACACTGTGAAACAACATAACCGTTTTACCAACCCTTCTTGGACCCATCAGAACAACTGCTCTACGAACACTTTTTTCTTTTACAAAAGTGTAAAATAAATCAAAGTACAAACGCTTAGACATAGCAGCATAAACTTGTGGTATTTGCTTAGTTACCCACCAAGGATTTTCATACTGAAGTCGTTCTACAATTTTTTCTGTCGGAATAAGGTTTATGCCACTCATAAAATTATTTATTTTCACAAATATAGTAAAAATAAGCAGAACGAAAACATTTTATAATTACATTTTTGTATCGCATTGTGTTTTTTATTTTGATTTTTAAGCTAATTTACACACAATAGTTGCCAAAATTAGATTATCTTTATTCTTTATTTAAATTTTTGATGGCTTCGTTGAATTATCATTAACCTTACTGAATAGATTCGTCTAAATTTTGTTTATAATATAAAAAATAGATACAACTTTTCTAATGCCTAAAAAGTTTAATTTTGCATTCTAACAAATTCTATATTATACTTAATCAATATGATGCATAAGAATAATATCTTTACAATAAATATAGCACTTTCATTATATAAATAATGGAGTTAGAAAACTAACTTCCGAATGAGGGGTTCAAGCGCACTATAACCCTTAAGGGTTGCGCGTTCCTCCGGAAAGGATTTTTATGTATCTTTGAAGCCAAAGAAACTAAAAATGGAATCTAAATCATCCATACATATTTGTCCTGTTAAGTCTAACAGTGAAAGTCATAATTTGAGAAAATCAATACCAGATTATGTTAATCAAGATTTGATGAAAAATAACATTTATTGGACTGGAGAGACTATATCCAATGTTACCAAAAGAGTTAAAGAATTATACTTAAAAACAGTTGGTCAAAAGATGCAGGAAAAATCAACGCCCATAAGAGAGGGGGTTGTTAATTTGAAAGATGTGCATCCTGATCGGATGAATGATTTAAAGAAACTTGCGCTTGAAATAGAAAAACGGTTTAATATAAAAACATTTCAAATACATATTCATGGAGATGAAGGTCATTTCAAAAAAGATGGAACTTATAAAAATAATTTTCACGCACACATGCTTTTTAACTGGACTGACGATAAAGGAAAATCTATAAAATTAAATAGATCTGATATGGCAGAATTTCAAACAATAACTGCTACTATTTTAGAAATGGAAAGAGGTGTACCGAGTGATAAAAAACATCTAAATGCTTTACAATTTAAAATTCTTAAGAGACAAGAAGAACTTGAAAGTATTATAGAAGTAATAGATAAAACAGATATAAGGGCAGATTTTGTAGTTGAAAAACAAAGACCTTGGCCACTCTCACCAACAATAGACTATGAAGCTACTTTCAGAAATATGAATAAATTGATTTTAAAGTATAAGAATGAGCTTAAAAAGCTTCATAATGAACTAAACGAAAGTAAAGGAAAAACAGAATTGGAAAATTTTAAATTAAATGAAGCGATTAAAAAAATACAAGATAGTGTAGGAAAATATAAAAGTTTGGAAAAAAAACTAGATGATCCAGAATTTCTTAAACAAAGGTTGGAAGAAATCAATCGAAAAAACGAGAGAGGGAATGACAAATCTATGGAGCGATAATTTCGAATATATACGGATATAAACGATTAGCAACTTTTATTTAATTCAAAAACAAATAAATATAACAAGATTTTATTTAGAAAGTAGGAAAGATGTTTAGTTCTGTTTAATTGTCCTATTTAACATAAGATAAGTTATGAGACGTTAATAATAAAATCCATTTTAATATATTGGGTGTAAATATAGAGTTAATAAACACACTATAAGTATAAAATGAAGTCATTTATAGGTTAAATATAACCCATAAAATAGGTTAATTCTAACCCTTGACACGTTTAATTTTTTGTTGTATTATTGTCGCATATAAAATACTAATTTATAACATCAGAGTAAATATAAGAACAACTTAAATAATAATTAAAATATTACCCCAAGATGATAGACGTAGAAAAATTATTTCACGATTTGTTTCAAGCAAAAGATGAGCAAGATGTACAACAAATAATAGACAATAACAAAGAAATCTTTGATGATTTGAATTGGAAACCACTTGGTCAAAATCAAAGTAATTATGGGGTCGTAAAAAACCAGCAATCTAACCCAATTGCAGCTTTAATTGAAAAGGCAACTAATTCTATAGATGCCATTCTTACAAAAAAATGTTTAGAGAAAGGAATTGACCCTAAATCTGCCGATGCTCCAAAATCAATGGACGAAGCCATTGATTTGTTTTTCCCAAATAATAATTGGGATATAAATTCATTCCGAAAAAGTCAGTCTGAAGAGATACAAATAATAGCTGATGGTAAAGGACCTAGAAACCAAAAAAATCAATTTCCTACATCAGTAATTATATACGATAATGGTGAAGGTCAGCATCCCGAAAAATTTGAGGATACTTTTTTGTCACTGCTTAGAGGAAATAAAAATAACGTGCAATTTGTACAAGGAAAATATAATATGGGAGGAAGCGGTGCAATTGTATTTTGTGGTAAAAAAAGATACCAATTAATAGCATCAAAAAAATTCGACAAAAAGGGTGATTTTGGGTATACGCTTATAAGAGAACATCCAAAAAGAGAGTCAGACCAAGCAAAAGAAACTTGGTATGAGTATTTGCTTATAGATAATAAAATTCCATCCTTTTCTATAGATAAACTTGATGTAGGATTATTAAATAGAAAATTTGAAACTGGCACACTAATAAAAATGTATTCGTATCAATTTCCAAAAGGATATTCTGGTTTTGCACAAGATTTAAATCAAAGTATTAACGAGTTCCTATTTAGTCCTGCTCTTCCAATGTTAACTAAAGATACAACAGAACGATACCCAAATAATAAAGTACTCGAAAATGATTTATTTGGTTTGAAAAGAAGGTTACAGAAAGAAGAGGAGGAATATATTGACGATAAATTTTCTGAAGTTTTTGAAGATGATCTGTTTGGAAAAATGAAAGTATCGTGCTTTGTATTTAAACTCAAAGTAAAAGATTTTGATTTGAAGAAAACTAAGGATGAAATTCAAAGAAGATACTTTAAAAATGGTATGAATGTAATGTTTTCTATGAATGGTCAGGTACATGGATTTTATACATCTGAATTTATTTCACGATCATTGAAATTAAATCTTTTAAAAAATCACTTATTGATTCATGTTGATTGTTCGGAAATGAACTATGATTTTAGAAAAGAACTTTTTATGGCCTCACGGGATCGATTGAAAGATGGAGAAGAAACGCAGCAGCTAAGACAATATTTAGCAAATAAACTAAGCGCTAACGATGGTCGATTGCAGGAGATTGAAAAAATGAGAAAACAAGCAGTTAATGTGGATGCTTCGGCAAATACGAGCCAACTTTTGAAAAGTTTCACTAAAAATCTTCCACTAAATTCTGATTTAATGAAATTATTAGGCAATACATTTAAATTGGACATTGATAAAGAAAAGAAAACGGAGAACAAAAATGACCCTAAAAAGTCTTCAAAACCTAAAGAATCAGAGCCTTTTAATCCGAAAAGATTTCCAAGTCAATTTAAAATAAACTCGAATGTTGTTGGAGATACAGAAGTTGCCAAAATCCCCCTAAATGGTGAAAAAACTATTCGATTTACTACTGATTGTGAAAATGATTATTTTGATAGAACAGAAGAACCAGGAGAATTAAAAATTGCGGTCTTAAAAATTACATCAAACGAAACTACTGGAGGTAATGAGCCAGGAACACCTAAAGAAATTTCAGATATTTTTAATGTAAATAAAAGTAGTCCAAATAGAGGTACAATCAGAGTAAATTTAAATCCAAAAGACATCTTAAAGGTAGGTGATGCTGTCCAGTTAAAAGTTTCATTAACTGCTCCTGGTGGTGATTTTAATGAAATATTTTGGGTAAAAATTACAGACCCTGAAAAACCCAAAGAAAAAGAAATTGAAAAAGAAGATGATAATGAGCCATTAGGGTTACCTGATATGGTTTTTGCCTACCAAAATATTGAGGAGGGAGCGGAAGGAGTAACGTGGGAAGATGTGGAATCTGCTACAGCGATTGACATAAATTTTAATACTACTATGGTACCTGATGCAACAGGAGATCAATTAAACAAAATATATGTAAACATGGACAGTAATGTATTGAAAGGATTTAAATCAAAATATAAAAACCCTAATCAAGAACAAATTACCATTGCCAATAGAAAGTATTATACTGCGGTCTATTTTCACACCTTATTCTTATATACAATAACAAAAAACAAAGGCTATCAATTACAGAAAAAGAGAGAAGGTGAAGAAAGTTTAGAAGATATTGATATCGCTCAATATTTGAAAGATTTATTTGATAATTATTATTCAACTTTCATTCTTAATTTTGGTGGAATGGAAGAAATGATGCAAGGATTAGGGGATTAATATTTAAGTGAGATAAAATGAAAAGTATAATAAAGTTTATCATTATAATTATTTTAACAGGCTGTTCCGTGGGAAGACAAAAGCAGGTTTGGTTAACGGAACTTCATAATTGTCATGAAGCAGACAATAAGAATGTTGTTAGAGTCTATTTTGATAAATTCGGAGATTTATATCCCAAAAAAGATATTTATATCCCATATAAATCATTTTTTGATGGAAACAAATCAAACCAATACTCAGGATGTTTAGAGTATTATTTTACAGGTCAAAATCGAAATAAAGAGGACGAAGATATTTTTAGAGCTAGGTCAAAAACCTTAGCAGAGGGATATAGCATAAACATTCAATTACCTTTTGATTCAATTTTCAAAAAAAGTCAAGATTTAATAATTCATGAATATACTTCGACATTAAATACCTTAATTAATTCAGGTAAATCAAAAACATTGGTGATTTTGATTCATGGTTTTAATGACCCAAATCCAACAGGAGATTATCAATTGATTAGAGATAACATAAGAAAATTAAAACTAGACTCGAATTATATTTATCTGGAATTGTATTGGGATGGACTTACAGCTAATAATGCTAACCCAGGATTATCAAAAATATGGGGGAAAGCACAATTAAATACTTCATACGTAGCCTATACGTTGAGAAGAATTATAAATTTACTGGATCAATCAACCAAAATAAGGTTTATTACTCATAGTTCTGGAGGAATTGTCGCTACAAGTTGTTTGTTTAACACTTTTAGTAAATACAAAAATGCAAAAACCCAAGATTATTATGAATTATTGATGAACACCCCTGGGCCAATTCAAAATGATATTCGATTAGCCATGCTTGCTCCAGCATTACCTGGAGTAGCTACTTTTATAGATTTTAATTGTAGAGATGGAAATCAAGAAATGCATCCCGATAGTAATAACATATCAAAAGTATTAGTTGGATATAATAAAAATGACTTAGCTACGGCCAAAATAGTTGGCAAAATTAGAGCCCCGAGAAATATTGGAGCAACTAGTTTAGGATGTGATGCCAAAAACGAAGTTAAAAACACAATACAAACATTAGATGAATTGGGATATCAAAAAAATAACCCTATAATTCCAATAGACTTCACGAAACACCCAGAATGTAAGAAATCTGAAGAACATGGGTGTTATTATTATTTGCAAAATAAGGATAAAATAGAAACTATGTTGAATCAACTTTTTAAATAATCCATGATAAATAACCCTGCTGAATATTTAACAAGTAAAGAAACGAAAGTCATTTTAAAAATACAAGACTGTGAATTGATGCATCTTAGACAAAGTGGTAAACTAAAATTTATTAAAAAAGGAAATGCCTATTTGTATATTAGAGAATCCATAGAGAATATTACAAAAAATAAACAAATATGAATAAAACCATTATCGCTATTTATGGAAGAGCTAATGAAGGTAAATCTTCATCTATAAAACTAGTTTGCCAGAAACTACTTCGCGATTTCCCCAATGCTGTTCCTCCAGTTGAGGAAATAATTTATGAAGGAGATATATTAATCATAATAACATTAGGAACTATAAAAGTTGGATTTGAAAGCCAAGGTGATCCAAATAGTAGAATGCTTAATGAAGATACTATTCGATATTTAGCAAATGAAGGTTGTCAAATTATTATTTGCGCAACTAGAACTGAAGGAAAAACAGTAAATAAAGTTGATCAAATTGCGGAAGAGTTTGATTATCACACACTTTGGTTAAGCAGCTACTGGAGTCCAAGTTTGAACTCTAATGTTTTGAATGATCAATTAAGTGATCAAATCATTCGTTTCATTACTTCACTGATGGTAGGGCAATTATAAAACCATAGAAAATAGTTTGCAAAATTAGGGCTTAAAGAAATATTCAATGAAGAAAACGATTATAACTATTTACGGAAGAAAAGACGAAGGGAAATCAACCACAATAAGAGCGGTTTTCAAATTATTAATGGAAACTACACCCACACCTATATTGGATAGAAAAGTATCAAATAAGGGAGATATACTTGTAATAATGATATTTAAAAATATTAAAATTGGTTTTGAAAGTCAAGGTGATCCAGGAAGTCGAATGATAACTAAGGGGACATTGAAAGCCCTTACACAAAATGAGTGTGATATAATTATTTGTGCGTCTAGAACAAGTGGAGATATTGTTCAATTAATAAACAAAGTTGCAAGGGAATATAAGTATAATACATTGCGATTAAGTAGTTATTATAGCCCAAGTTTGAATAAAAAAGGGTTAAACGAAATAGCAGCTACGAGCGTTATCAAAGTCATAGAATCTCTTATTGAAAATAAACTGTAGTGTTCATTTTTCTTTTGATATTGGAAAAAAAGCGTCTTTTAATTTTTTCCGAAAGAGTTCTCGATCTTGCATTCTTTCCTTTAAGTTTTTATTTTTGATCGAATTGATAATTTTAGTAATATTAAACTCCTTTAATTTTACAAAATAATCTTTCTGAGAATTCCAATCTTTATCGACCAAATCAAATTCTATTAAATGAATGAGTATTTTTCTAGCTATCTCTGGAGGAAACACACTGATATGATGCAGTTCTTTTGGGATTATCCGTTTAATTTCAGATTTAAATTCTTCATAGCTACGGCTCTTTTTCCAATTGTTTTCTAGGTATAGAAATTTAAATAGACTGGTTCTAGTGTAAGGTATCATTTGTAATTCATCACACACTCCTAATTCATCAATTATCGTGTTAAACTCGTTTTCGGTAAATTTTTTACTCTTTAGTTTATAATATTGATCATAAATTTCAGGACAAAATAAAGCTATCCAGTTATTAAAAGTTTTTACATCAATTGAATAATATTCAGCAAAATACTTTTTAGTATAAATTATTTTAGAATTATAAAGTTCTTTCTCTTCAGGAAAAATTAACTCTTTAAATAAAGATAGATACTCAATTGGTTCAAGATTTAATTGAGCAATTTCAGATTCTATTTTTTCTTTGAAATTTGACATAACAATTTATTGTAAGAGAGTTATTACTCCCTCTTACTTTTTTTCTTTTCACCACGACATCTATAGTATTCATCATTGTTTGGATTCAATTGTTTTGAATAATTGTTCAATTCTGCTTGTGAGTACACGTTCTTTTTGATTACTTTTTTCATAATTTAAATTTTATTAAATATTAATAAATCAAAATTATGAAGTGGGATTTTACTATTTGGAAAATTTCCTTATTTAGAGGATTAACACTTAAAATGCCGCATACCTTTTTGATTTTAAAGTGAATTCTTTTTCTAAATCAAGTAAGTTATATCGCTTGTTTTTTGAATAAGATAACATTTTGAAAAGTATTGCAAACAACTCAGAATCTTCTATTATGAAATCTTGTTTTTCAAGTTGACCAATAGGAATGTTACCTTGAAAAATATACCAAAATAATTTTCCAAGTTGAAATATGTCGGAATTATAATTCAGTTCTATATCATGATTAAAAGGATTTAATCTATTGGTCCCCTCACATAAGAATTTGTTAGCAGCTTCAGGACTAAGCCAGCCAATTGGCCCTATTTTCTCACCTTTTTCATCTATTTCAAAATCAGAATCTCTAAAATCAATTAATCCTAAGTCTCCAATTTTCCAACCATTAGAAGTTTTCAAAACATTATCTGGTTTGATGTCACGATGGTACATATCTAAATTATGAAGTTGTTTTATCCCTTCTAGAACTTCAAGGCAAAGTGATAATTTTTGTTGAATAGAAAGAATGTTATGATTCAAAAATTGAGTCAAGTCTGATTCTGCTTTTTCCATAACATAATACTTGAACTTTTTTCCATCAATTTTTACTTCACCATCAAATAAAATCTCAATGATTCTATTTTTCCCATTATTTTTACAAATATCTAAAGCTTCTATTTCTCTCGAAAATCGGAGAATACGTTTTTCAGTATATTCATTGATATTAATTATATCAAATTTAGAAAATTTTATAACAAACTCAAGATCATTATTTGGATCTTCAAGTATGAATACATTTGAGTTTCCTCCTTTACTCTTTTTAAAAGAAACATCAAGAGGTTTGATAATATAATCCACATTATCATACTTAATGGTATTTAAAAACCCTAGTTTTTTTGGATGTAATATTATATTTCCTCTATAAAATTTCATTAAATGATACTTTCGGTTATTAAAGAAGAATTAATTAAATAATTTCCATCAACATTCACCATAATATAATCAGATTCGATGTTGAAAAATTTAATAATTTGTTTTTGAGTCTTATTGGGCTGTGGTTTTTTATTGTAAAATATATCCTTTAGAATTTTACTTCTTTCTTCTCGCGCAAATTTTGAGTTTGATTGACTAATACAATGAAAAGCATATTGTTGAAATGGTTCACATTTTTCATTTGAAGGAGCAATATAGTCATTAAATAACACAAGCTGATTATAAACACAAGTTAAATATTTTTCACCTAACGTTATATGTTCATTTACAAAATGAAATAGCGAAAAGAAATCATTTCTCTGCTTATATCGGGTTTTTTTAATTATATAATGATTATTGAATTTAACAAATAATTCGATTATTGAATTAAATTTTGCTCGATACTTGATAATTTCACTTTCGTTAATATCTGACTCAAATAGTTTATCAACTGTGATTTTTTTATCTGTTATTCCATAAATTATTAACGTAACCAACTCGGAGACAAAGTCAATGTCATTCATTCTCTTTGAAGTAGTATCTGTAAATAAGTTTAATTCTTTAAATCCCTCATGGTCGCTTAATTCATTTATAAGTTTTAGAAAATTTGTATTGAAATATTCAGCTTTTTTTAATTCAGGTCTATTTAAATGAACACCTGAATTATTTACCAATGAATAAAATTCTTCAATAGATTCATCCGAAGAAATATTTTCAATTATTGTTACAGGGATTATATATTTTTTAAATTGTGGCTCTTTAAACTCATCATAAAATTGATTCTCATTTGATTTAAATCCTTTTTGATAATATCCTATTATCGTTCTTATGCGTTGTTGACCGTCCACTACTTCAAAACCACCTTCTTTTTCATATAAAAACAAATTAGGAACAGCATAGCCCGATAGAATAGATTTTATCAATGTTTGCTGATCACTTAATGTCCAAATAAATCTTCTTTGATATTCAGGATTCAAATTTAATTTATCATCATTAAATTTATTAATTATATCCTCAATTGTCCAAATTTCAATTCTATATTTCATATTTTAAGGTTTAAATAAAACAAGCTGCACAACCATCTGCTTCAGTATCTTCAAGTATATCCAATAGTTATGGAAAGTCTTCTGATTTTCACCTTCTGTACGCTTTAAGTGTTTTAATTTATTTGTTTAATTCTTTCAGTTCTTTTTCTAACTCTTTAAAACGTTTTTCGATAAGACTGTCAACTTCTATTGGGAACGTTAAATCATCGAATCGCTGTATCTCATTATCAAATTTACCCTCGTAAGCCATTCTTAATATTAGAAAATGAGTTGTAAGTTTTGGTAAAATAACTTCTCTAAGGTTAGAGTCGTCTATTAATCCAGCCTTTGAGTGAATCAAATCTTCGCATTTACCTCCAATTTTGATAATTTCGTTTAATATTACATTATCATTTCCTTCAAAAACCTCTCCCTTCATTAAACTTCTCAAAGTACTGAATTTTGGATCTTTTTCTCTATGAATTTTTTGAAATCTGTCATATAAAATATCACTTTTCTTGCGTAGCTGAAGAAACGGTCCATAAAATTCATTGAGCTTCTTATGGATATCTTGTCTCTGTTCTTTTCTTTTTTCGTTAGATTGTCCGTGACGGTACTGTAAGTAAGCAAATAAAATCGCTAATACACCGATTAGTGCAACACCCATATTAGACCAGAATTGAACCCAATCAAAGTCTTGAGCAGTTGCAATATTACAACATAGTAATTCCATTCTTTATTTTTTTTAAAAAATTAATACCTTCATCTAAATTATCAAAAACTATGGATGAACTTTCTCTTACAATTTTGAATCGATTCGCAAATGCTGCATCATTTTTCGACCTTTCATCTACTAATATTATAGATTTATCTAAAGCTCTTGCATATCCAATTTCTAATGTTAGCCCAATACCAGATGGATTATCACTTTGCATATAAGCAAATAAGATATCAGATTGTTTAACATAAAATAAATCCCAAAAAGTGTATTCTGTGCTATTTGTTAATGAATGCTCTCTTGGATTATAGAAAACAAAATTATTTTGTCCTATGTCGTTAATAACTTTTTGTTGCCAATTGGAATCATTCATTCCACCAGCTAAATATACTCGTGTTTCCATTATGTTTTAAATAAAACAAGCCGTACAGCCATCCGCTTCGGTATCTTCAAGAATATCCAATAGGTATGGAGAGTCTTTTGATTTTTCACTTCCTGTCCGCTTTAGGTGATCTAATTTAATTTGTTTAATTCTGTCAGGGGCTATCAATTGTTCCAAGGTTTCATGTTGATTCCAAGTAAATGCTTCTTCAGCATTTTCATATTTCATAGCCTCTTTAAATTTATCTGGGTGTTGTTCATACAACCATACCCACTCTATTTTTTGTTGGAAAAAGCAAAAGAAACATCCTGAACGACTTCGGGCGTATTCTCCTTTCATTCCATCTACTTCATATTCCTTTTTTTCATAATACGCAGGTACTCCTACACCACTTACTCTTAGGATTCTAAAAATATCATTACGCACCAAAACGTCTTCATTCGTTAACAAAGGGTAATCTTCTTCAAAAGATAAAGGAAATTCAGTGCCTTTCAAAAAATTAAATGTAGCAAAGTTAAAATCAACAACTCCTGCCTCTAATAGCCCATTTAATTTATATTTGATTTGCCTATCCATCGTTAATCTTTGATGGCGCTCAAAGGTTATTTCTGAATTTATAATTTCAGCTACTTTGTCTAACTTTTGTCCTTTAAAAACAGAGGAATAAAAATCTAACACATTATTTCTGTTATTTGGATGAAATAATTTTCGCAAAACATCTTCACTCCAAATATTTTTTCTGAAAGGGAAAATAGATTGAATATTTGCTTTTTTTGAAATGTAGCCATCCCGGTCTTCATCTCCTCTGATGCCTACATAAGAAATGGTAGGAGTTTCTGAACCGATGAAATTCTCAAAAGGTTGTAATTTCAACATGTTAGTACACCAACGTGCCGTAGGGCTAGGAACATATCCTCTAAATGATTTATAGTAAAAATCAAATGGATTTTCAGAAGATGCAGCCGCATCTTTAGCGATTAATTTCTCTATTTTTTTGCCAAGATAAATTTCAATATTTTCAAGCAATTGGTATGTTTCATCTAATTCTTTACCAGTATCAGTATAATAATAGGTAAAATCCATTTGTGGATATTTTTCGTGCAGATAAATGGCCAAAGCAGCACTGTCTTTACCTCCAGATATTCCTAAAACGTGTTTTACTTTAGTCATTCTCTAATTCTTCTTTTAAAAGTTTGGCTAAAATAGCAATTCTCATTTGTTTATCCAAACCTAATTCTTTTTGAATAGATAAAATAGTACTTTGATACTTTTCTAATTTACCTTTAGGAAGTCTTACCAAATGTGGAGTTAACCCATTTTTTCTTGTAGTAAAATCCAATTTAAAAACATCTTCTTTACTTTCGTCAAAGTTAATAGTTTCTATTACCGAAATATTATCTAGTTCTTTGATCAAATGAATAAATTTATCAATCAATAAATTTTCGTCTTTATCTTCGATAGATTTTAATGGTTTTCCTATTAAAGCTTGTCCAATTGATGCTAACCAACTATCTCTATCATTGAGAGGAGAATTCACTCGTTGTAAGAATGTTTTTTGATGTGCAAGGAGTTGATGTTCTTTTAAGTTTGAGAATCGTTTTGATAATTTGTCTTTATAAACTTCAAAATCACAATTTTGACCAATAATTTCACTCAGAATAAAATCTTCAATTCGATTTAATAAATTATTGTAAGCATCTTTGATTTCATCCAATGTATTTTGAAAAGAATAGATATAATCATCAAAATTTTCTTCCGATTTTAGTAAATCAGATACGTTAAATCCTAGAGCTTGTGGAAAATCATCAAAGAATAATTTTTCTGGATCTTGAGCAAATTGAATTGCAGTTCTCAATTTTATTGCTTCATTTGACAAACGGCTTGTCTTTTGAGCATATTCGGTTAGCTCTTTGAATGAAAGAAGAATAGGTCGAATACTTTCAATAAATGAGCTTACTGAAATTACTTCACTTTCCGATTGTTTAAGTAGCTCCCTATATTTGTTGAAGAAAGAAAGTCTCAAATCATTAAGTTCAAATGATTTTAACTCATAGTCTTGAGGGTTTCGAGTAATTAAATAAAGCTCTTGCTGATTAATATAAGGTTTAAATTTACCCTCAGAATATAGTGCGTAATCTCCTTTACGAATGAACAAAAATGTAGGAATCCAAAAATCAATAATACCTTGTTTTAATTTATATGGAGCAGAAGTTAAGGTTTTGATTAATTCTGTAACACTTCTTCTTTCAAGTTTTGAATTAGAAAGAAATTCTTCACTTACTTTCCAAATACCATATATCTCAGAATCTTTTTTAGGAGCTGTTAACACATAACCTGAATTTGTGGATATATGCATCCCATTTCGTTGCAACAAACTATAATAGATAGTTTTTTCAGGCGGGAATTTATCTTTTTCAAAGCCTAATTCTTCCTCGTTATAATGATTAACCAATGCATTAAAGTAATTTTTACGAGCAGATGCTATAGCATGAGAAACTTTATGTTTATTGAATAACTCATTTTTGATGATAGGCGTTTTTGAATACACATTATCACAAATGACAGACAACATTTTTGTCAATGATTTTTTATTTGGAATAGTAACTTCTTCACCACCATATATCCATTCAACATCATTGGAGTTGTAAAGTGAATCAATAACATAATGGTTTAATAGATTTGTGTTACTTTTTAATATTGACTGTAGTTCTCTTATTGCAACTCTATCTCCATCTCCTTCGATATTCCTTAAAACTTGATTAGTTTTCTCTATTTCAAAAAGGGCATTGGCTATTTTATCTGAATTTTTAAAAAAAGCATAAATAATAGCATTCTCTTGATTTTTGGTTATTTCAGAAATTTTTTTTACACTAAGTTTAGAATTAAAGATAAGGTTGATAAATCCATCAATTTCCCCTTCTGGCTTTATTGATATTGGGTTTTCGCTCAATACATATTCAAAAAGCCTAGGAGTTCCTGTTTTGTATGAATTTGCTTTGGCTGTAGTTATCGGAAATTCGAAATAACTTTCTAATTTGGGAACTAAATCAATAATATCAGATACTTGATTTTCAGCTTTAAACAATGCGGCTTCAATATCAAGATCTGTTCCTTCAAATAATTGATAAGATGAGTTGTATTTTGAAAAGCGAATTAATTTATGTTTAACCAAAACTGAAATCATTTCTGAAATCATTTCCTTTGAATGTTTGTTAAAAAGATAATTAATCAAAAAATCATCATCAATTTTAGCACCTTTTGAAGCAAATATATGAAGTACCCCAATAGTTTTTAGTACATCTTCAGAGACCTTTAGGTTAATATTATTTATTGTTTCAGCTCTTTGTAAAACATTTTTAATCGCATTCCAATTTGAATAATCTGCTGATGCTTTTGTCGTGAGAATTTGGTAATAATTTGATAATAAATAGTCATAAACCGAAGATATAGAAAAAGTATTATTTTTTCTATAATGGTCATAAAGACCTAAATTATCTCCAGCATTTAAAAAAGAAAACAATGACCTTTCATTTTGCCCGTATTTTTGTAATGCTAAAGTAAGAGTATATGCCGAAAGTATATCTAAGGGATATAGAGTGTTTTTTAATTTTTCAAAATAATCATTTTTAACAGAAAAGATATGATTATTTTTCTGAAGTTGAATTAAAGATTTTGAATAATCATTTTCAGGAGTTTCGCCCAATTGTTCTATAAAATACTTTGAAGCCAAACTAAGTAATTGCTCAACTGGTTCATTAAAAGTAATTTCTTGAAATCTCCCTTTAACTTTTTTCCATTCGTTCTTTTGAGTATCATTGAGTTTTAAAGAATATGATTCTACACTTTGATGCAGTGTTGTTAGAAGCAGGATATTTCTGCTTGGGTCATTTACAAATTCAGCTAATTGCTGAATGAAGTACATTTCTTTTTCAGGATTATTATTTGCAGCAAATTCTAAGAACTTTCCAAACTCGTCAATAGAAATTACTAATAATCCTCCTTTACCTAAATCGGAATATTTTTGATATACTTCATCAAAAAGTTTTTGGTTACTCTTAAAATCATCTTTAACAGAAAAGGCTTCATTAAAAGCATCAATCAATGAATAATAATCACCCACTATGTTGATTATTTCAACAGTTTTAATTTCTGATGGAAGATGGAGATTAAAAAAATTGAATTGATTAGTAATTGTTTGTTGAAAAGCCCATAGAAATGAGGACTTACCAGTGCCATAGGACCCAATAATATTAAATGAATGATACCCCTTTTTAAAATCATTTACAATTTTAATGGCAGAATTATGGGCATTTTCCGTAATGATATATTCAATAACTTTATGAGCATCACGAATAATATTTACAGATGGGGTATAGCTACTTTTCATCGTAATAACTTTTTAAAATCGTAATGTCATTCGGTTTTTCGGTTTTGAATTGCAACTCTTTCACACCAGCATCATTTTTATATACAACATTTGGAACATGTTCACTAATTTCTATTAATTTGTTTTCTAGTTCCTCTTGGTTAAAAGCAAATATATTTCCTACACCTTTTGATTCAGAGAAAAGAGATTTTATACTGATGGAATTGCCATAATTTTCATTATCCAATATACAATACAGAACTATTTGCCATGGTATAGAACTTTGTTTAGAATTGTTAATGTGGTACAAATCATTCTTTTGACTGTCTTCTCCTACATCTGTTAACAAGCCTAATTCAGAAAACAACCCTGAATAACTCTCTTCTTTATCAGTAGAAGGTTTAGCAAAGTAAGTCTTTGTAAACACATTAAAATCTTTTACTACGATACTTTCATTCTGAGTAGAATCAATTTCATTAACTAATGATATAAAATGATTTCTTGTAAATTCAGGTCTAATTTTTCTTAATTCAGTAAAAATTAAATAATAAATAGACGAATATTTACTTGTGCTTAATTTGTAATGCAATAACCAAAGTGTTGCTTCATCTTCTAGAAAAGGATCCCAACCATTATCGCTAAAAAGATTTTCAGCCAAATCAGTTAATTTTTCATTTTCATCAACGATATCGAAAGCTTTTAACCAAAAACGAATTGAACCAACCATGTTTTTACCGACTCCTAAATCTATTCCTGCTTTGTCAGAAAAAGGTTGTTTTGTCTTCACAAAATCATACCCTTTTTTAAGCCAAAAAGGACGACAGTGAAAAGATTCGTGACCAGAAAATTTTAAAGTTTTGGACTCCATTGCTACGTTTTTACAAAGGTACTAATTCAAAATCATTTTACCAAAAAAGGAAAAAAGCATAACCTTCGCAAATTATGCCAACAGATTGGCCTTCCTTTAGTTTGTTAAATTCACTTTCGATACTAAAATCGGGTTTTCGAGTATCATTATTTTGGATTAACCACTCTTTACTATATTCTGCCATATTTGTATTTTTATTCCCTTTATTACTGCTAATAAGATAATTCTAAAAAAGGGTAGTAAAGCATTACGCTTTCTACCCTTTTAGAATCGAAAATTAGGAAAGTTATTTCCAAAGTCTAATCATACCTGACATACTGCCACCTACTATTGCGCCACCTATTATTACTCCTGCAGGATTGCCTCCTGTAACTACACCTCCCATAAAACCACCACCTACAGCACCTATTACATCAGCACAAACAGTAATAACATCTTTAACACATTTTTTTCTTGCTTTTAAAGTATCACCTCCATTTACATCATCACCATCTTTGTCAATATTTACCCAATAGTGGGCACTGTAACGTGCTGTGCTCAATGCGCTTAAAAGTATGGTTCGCTCTAGTGGTATCCAATCTGATGACATAATGCGTTTTTCCCAAGAACGAGAAGCTTCTAAAGAATTAATCATGTTTTGTTGACCTCCACTTTGCAAAATTTGGTTTAAAAGCCATTTCAATTCTTGTTTGCAAGATTCACTCATTTTTAGTCCTTCGAGAATCTCGAACATCGATTTTTTACTGTTTTTAAAATTGGAAAAAATCTTTTCCCCCTCAATTTGCAATTTATCAATAAATGATTTATCAAAAGTATTGATAAAGCTCCCGTCTGCTTTAGAATACCATTGCGCAGCCATTTGAATATTTTTTTCAATTGAGTCTGTTTGGTTTTGCATCAGCATGCTTAACAGTTCGTTGTGCTGCACACCCACCACATTCATTGGGTTGTATCGATCATCCGAGATAAAATCAATTTTTTCGTGATTATTAGATGCCGATAGTTTCTCTTCAGAAATAAAATCCTGTTTTGTCATTTTAATTAATTATTAGTTGTTTTTGCTTACTCTTTTCAGTTTTCAGCTACCCTGTCCCAGGCCTGAGGAAATTTTGTTTTATTTATTTTTAAGGGGATTTAATGAATCCTTAAAAATTTTACCAAATCTACACAGTCACAACCGCTCTTCCAAATTAATTTTCTATGCATAAATTTCGTAAAAACCTCAAAAACAAGTATATAAAGTTTTGACAGGTAAGGATACACCCTAAAAATGGTAAATTCTAACCCACAAAAAAATGGGTGAATTTTGACCTATAATAAGTGAAAAAATGAGATTAGTTGTAAATATGGAGGTTGCAACGTCCTCATTTTTTGTATCCATTAACTTTATTGGATTTGTCTTTATCATAATCTAATACCTGACGGATTTCTTAAGGTAAGGTATGGGTTGTTGATGGAAAGTTAATATAAAATTGAAGAAAAACACTATCTAAGATTGTTCGAAAAACTGAAAAAAAGAGGGCATTAAATCCTTTTTAAATACTATCTAAACGAGATATATGCATATTGTAACAAACCTCAGTTTTGGTTCCTTATTCTGATTAATTTTTACCAAACGGAAAAATGGAAAAGGGATTTCTTTACTTTTTCATTATTTTCTGAATTTCAGAAATCCCTTTTCAATTACGAAATCAATATTGTTTGTCAATGCAGTAGGTATTTCATTAATTAATCCAAACAAGAAACTAGTTGTGGTATGTCTAGCCAAACTATGAAAAACACTTTCGAATACTAGTTGTTCATCTAAATCTTGAAATGCTTTTTTACCGCGTTTATATCTCTCAATAATTAAAAATCTTTCTATTTCAGCATTGTACCATTCTTTACTAACGAACAAATGCACTGATTCATCTGTCACTGCCTTATAATTTTCATACCTAAAACCATAAGCCTTATTATCATATGGCTGATTTACAAATCCAAGCTTACCATCTCGTTGTAACCAATCATCAATAGTACTATCAACAATAGGATATAATAAATACAGCATTTTTATAGTAGATTGATATAATTCTTGCTGTTTGTCTTTGTGTTCACCGCTCAACCCATAAATAGGGGTCTCAAAAGTCATTAATTCTTGTAATTCAATTCCTTTGTAGTAAGCAACAGTTGCTCTAGATACAGCGTGCATAAAACATTTTTTAAATCCTGAATTTTGTGCATCTACAACACTTGAAATTGCAAAATAAGTAAAGGCTGCAACTTGCAAACCTACATAGGCCATACCTAATGTTGTGCTAGGTGGATTAATAGCCGATGTAAGTGCTGGGTTGGGAAAACCTATAGAACTAACTGAATCTAAAACGAATAATTTACTTGATAGTTCCTCAATATCTAGGAAAAAATGAGGGAAAAAATAAGCGTCTTTTAAACCACTAATTTCTGGGTTATTTTTATCTGTTAAGTATCTTTCAAAAGATGAACTAATATTATGATCAAGTGTAAATTGAGCAGCATTTTTTAACAATAATCTAATCTTATCATTTAGTTGTCCTTCACCTGGTGAAAATCTCATTCTAACTATACTGTATTTTAAATCTTGTTCATTTATCTTGGCGTCTTTTACACTCTTTATAAAAACAGAAAATACTTCTGTTTTTATAGTTCCATCCCAAGGGTCAAGGTATTGCACTTTAGAAATCCCTTCATCCATTTCAGAACTTACATTACAGAGAACAACGGCATGTAATTTTCTTAGTGGTGCTTTATCAGAATCAATAGTGATCCAAAAAGGTCCATAGTTTATTAATAGTTTTGATAAATCATTTGATGAAACTTCATTATTTCTATAAAATAAGTCATCAAATGTGACACCAAGTGTTTCTCCAAATAGTGTTATCAATTCAATCTTTTGGTTTATATCCAAAGTTAAATTATCCTCGTAAAGCTTATGAAAATCAGTCATACTAGTTTCTATTTAATGGTAATATTATAGTTTTGATCATCCTTGTACTTATATTTATTATTTGAATCTATTGTGTCTAAAATGAAATTTATTGGACTTTCATTCTCTTTTAAATTTGTATTATTTAAAATAGTAAGACATAAGCAATACAGCCAGCAAAGATTATTTGAGTTTTCATTGAGTGACTGTATAAGTTTGTGTTTTTTTGCCAGGGAGAGTAATCGATCTGGATTGGCACCGGGAAGAGTCCAATTTGTATTATCAGTTTTTGTTAACTTAACTTCTGCTGAACCATCTGAATTAATTATTGCATCAATATCTGTACCTGGCTTAGCCGCATCAATAGTTTGCTGAAGGGTGTTGTTTGGATTTCTTTCAGCAGCAATATTTGCCTGTTTTTCAGAAACTTTATTGGCGCTATTAATTGCATCCTGCACTGCCTTGGTATCTTTGCCCCAACTGTCAAGCAGCGTTTTTTGTAATGCAGCTTTTTGTTCTGGAGATGCATTTTTTGAAAACTCTTTATAAGCCTCTATATCTTGTTTTTGTCTGTTAATACTATAATTAGAACCTAACTCCATTGCCTTATTTGCACTATCAGTAGCATTCTTCAAAATATCAGTGTTTTGATTTTGAGCATTTTTAACTAAACCTTGTGTTCCTTCTAGTCCAGTTGCATCTCTAAAGCTATCACCCTTACCAAGTAAACTTAAAGCTTCTTTCAATGCGCTATCTTTAAGCGAATCAGGTGTAAGCGTTTGCATGTTGATCATAGGCTGAGCAAAATCTTTGGCTTGCAAATTACCTGGGTTTTGATATCTACTGTCTAGACCTATTGGTTGGATATCGCTCGGCAAGTATGGAATTTTAAGATCTTCATACTTCCATAATTTTGAATCATCTATAGTTTCTGCACTTTCACATTTACCTAGGATAGATTCACCATATAGGCCAGGGTTTTTAGTCGTAATTCTAAATGGTGGAGAAGGTCTTTCAGGTTTATAATGATCGAACAGTGTGATTCCATTTGACTCATTAATCTTATGGAATGGATCAAGATTAGCACCCGGAACAACTTTTAAAATAATATTATTTCCGATAACGCCTATAGGATGAGATTCAACTACGCTTGCTACACTTCTTCCATTCGAATTGGGAGCAATATATCCATCCATAAGTCTGAATAATCGGCTAGTGTCCATATTCATCCAAATCATTCTATGATAAAATTCTAAATGTTGGTTGAGATGATTGATAAGCATTGCTGATTTTCGCTTGTCCTCATATTTTGGATTCTGCACTTCAATGAAACTCATTTTTGTGGTTTCCATTTTTGCTCCATCATCATCATTATATTTTAAATCATTTTTAATATCTCTATTTCCATACAATTTGTATGTGCCAAATTGAGTCGTATAACGAATATTGGCAGAATGAACAATTATTCTAACCCCATCAGGTAAACCAGGTGAAGGCAACGCCTCTTCATCGGGGCTATTAATTCTTATTAAATCATCATCAAGCTTAAGACCTAAAAACAGATTTTTTATATCAGCTCTAGATATTTCACTAAAATCTGAGACTGTAAATCTAATTCGTAGTGGACGACCTTTAGGAGTTGAGTAACGATACTGCCCTCTACCCGTATAGTCATTCCGCAAAGTCACCAAACTGTCATATTTATCAACTAGAGTAAAATCTGCTTTTAGAGCTTTGGAGCCACGTGAATGATTTCTGTATAGTTTTAAATAATCACCAACAATAGAATTTACCATCACTGGAACAATCTCTTTCTCATATGTAAAGTCACGCTTTTCTTTAATTTCATTCTGAAGCTTATTTAAATACGCATCTTTCGGTCTACTAAATGACCTTCGTAAGAGATAATAAAAAGGATTAAATAAGGAAATAAGTACATCATTCCTTCTGTTTATTGCTCTCTCTATTCTATCTTGTTCATTGCTATTTTTCGCTGCTTCTAGTTCTAATTCATCCGGATCTGGTATTCTTGGTATTTCAAAAGAAATTGTAAATTCTCCTTCTATATAATCAACAGACTCATCACAGTATCTTTTGTTGGGGAAATTAATTCCTTCATACTTATTTACTATTCTATCAATAGCTTCAAATGCTGGTAGATGTGATTTATCAATTAAACTGTTTTTAAGAACGTCCCTCCATCTAAAAATTTTCTCTTCATCAAAAACAGTCATTGGCATTGGAAAAAATAAACATTCCTGCACATCTGCTAATTCCTGTTCTATAACAAAGTGACGATTAATACTAAACCACATTGTTGTTAAAGCATGTCTACGATTGTAATTAGCAATAATTTCGGTAGTTGCTGTAGCCGACTCAGATTGGGATACTGTCTGTATAACAGTTGAGCGCTGACTTCTTACACTTGCGGCACTTTGTTGAATTTTATCTCGAAGTGATTGAAGTGCATTACTGGCTAAATTTCTGCCTGAGTTCTGTGCTGAACTAGTTTTAGAACTTTGGCTATTGCTTTGATAGCCTCCAGATATTCCAAAAATAGCTCCTCCTATTCCTCCAGCTAATGAGCCACCAATTGATCCCCCTCTTGACTTAGAGCTTGCTTGTGAATTAGCCGTTATGTCCTCACTAAAAGCAGCACTAATTATTTCTTGGGTATCACTGTCTCGACTTACAGTATTTCTTATCTCTTCAATATTAGATAAGTCTTCGGTTCTTGAAGCAACATCCTTTCTTGTCCAGTCAAGGGTGGCCACTTGTTTAATCTGCATAGGCTGAAGAACAACAGAACCCTCAACGTCACCAATTGAATACCCATCACTCTTCCAAACTTGCTTAAAAGTAAGTATATGACCCAGTCCTATTGATGTGTTTTCAAATACTGTGGGATCATCGTCCCAATCAACTAAGTTGCTCGAATTTAACTGCGTGCGTCCTGTATTAAGTGCCGCTAATCGCTTTTGAATTTCTGAAATTACCCTATCAAATATTAGTTTTTTATCCTTAATTTTTTTCAAATTATCTGATAATTCAAGAATAAATGTTTTTGTATCTTGTGTATAGATTATGGCCTTGCCACTTATTTGAAAATCGTTAATTGTTTTATCAGATAAACTAATAAATTCATTAATAACAGGTCTAAGTTCTTCAAGCTCAAAAATGATTCCATTTAAAGAATTCATAAGAGTACTATCTAAAGAATTTATATTCTTTAGACTATCAATTTTAGTTTGAATGGAATTATTTCTGTCGTCTATATAAGCAAGTTTTTCCTTAAGTGTCTCAACGTTTATTTTAATTTCAGATGAGAAATTAACAATACTGGAATTAATTTTTAAAAGTGCTTTTCTATCCAGCGTTTCAATAGTGCCAATCTCTTTTTTTATTACTTTTTCAATAGGTATTATGGTATTAAAAACACCTGTTTTTCTAACTATATTTGCCATAAACTATGCTTTTTTACGTGTAAAATAATCTTTGTTAGGTTCTCCTAATTTGGGAGGCAGCTTTCTATTAATAGAATTTTTTGAACGTTTAATATCTTCAGTAAGAAGATTCTTTTCTAGTTGATTCAGTATTTCTTTAAATGTGTGAGTATTAATCGTTACCTTTCTAATTGAAGGATCTGTCGTTCTAACAATATGATAAAATTCATACTCTTCTATTACTCTATTAGGTTTGGTAAATTCCATACAACCTACTCCTAAATCCTGAGAAAAGGCACCATCAAGTTTGGCAAATTCAAATGAACTGGGTAATCTTGGAGTATCTTCACATGAACAATCTTCACTATTTTCCAACTTATTGTTGCCTTGATCAAAATGTTCTAAAGGAGTAATCCCTATAATTTGTCTATCTTCTATTAGATTAATTTCTTCTGTGGAATTATAAGATTGCTTGAGTAGTATTATTTTTTCTTCACTTTGTGGTATTATAGCATAGAAGTATTTTTTTGTAGTGGAATTATCCACTTTCTTTTGATAATCTATATCCACTTTAAAATAACCGTCAAAATCAGTAGAAACTACATTCAAGATTTTATAATTCGATTCAACTAATTCCTCACTTTCAGACGCTACAATATAGAATGTAAGTTTTGAAATTTTTGTTTTTGCTGAAATATCAATTAGTCTCCCAGAAATCCTATATGTAGATTTATTATATTCATATGTTTCAATTATTGGTACATTAAATATAAAAGGGTTTTTTGCGTCATACTTTTCATTGAAAACACTTTCACCAAGGGACATTTTTTCTGAAACCCAAAATCCACCAGCACCAAAAAACTCAAAATGAATTAAATCGTGCTCTATACTATTGTTTGCTGGCAAGTTCATTATCCCATTGCCTTCATTGTCAAGATCAATTTTTAATCCTGAAGAGGTTAATCCGTCAATCGTTCTCATAACAAATGATGCTACAATATAGTATCCTGAGAACACTTTGATTTTATCAGGATCATTTGAGTTTTTGAGTTTTATAAAAATTTTTCTCATTTTTATGCTATTTAGTAATATTGATTTATTGTTTTATAAATTCCAGAATTGTCGATATAATAACCGTATTAATTTTTTATCGATGTCATTTTTAAGGTAACCATAAACGGTAGTTGTGATAAAAAACCATTTTTGATTTTTCGTTATTGATTATAATGAAGTCATTTTATTAAAGGGGTATTTTGAAGCTAATGGGTCGTTTTATTTTAAATTTTTTAGTATTTGCAAGAGGGGCGTTTTGGTGCTAAAAAGTTTGACTAAATTGTTTAAGTTTATTTTACCAAATGTATATTTTATCTATATATGAACCAAATTAAATTTTTCACCCAATAAAACACAAACATTTGAAAAACAATCATATATAAAATATGTAGGTAAGAATATACCCTAAAATAGGTAAATTATAACCCACAAAAAAATGGGTTAATTTTGACCCATTTAATTTGAAATGAGTTTAGTTGTAAATATGGAGGTTACAATGTACTTATTTTAGTATGCTTTAACTTTTTCGGATTATTTGTCTTTCGCAATCTATTATTACTATTATATTAAACTACATTATCAACGTAATTTCTCCTGTTTGGCGCTATTAAAGTTTTCAGATGTTGTGTGTGAGCATTAAAACTAAAAAACTGGCTAAGATGTGCTCTATTGAGTGATAAAAAATCCGCATCTGACAAAACAGTTGTACTAAGGAAATTCATTACATCAGTATTCGCCCAAAGCAAATGATTACTCAAAAACCATGTGGCATTATTAACAGGTGTATCTGTAGCAATTAATTTGCTAATATCTCGCGTGTTTGGAGCTGCTGCAATACTAGCACGCAAAGATAAAATCAATCCTGCCTTTGAAAATAAATTTATTCCCAAATGAGGATTATTAACATCATATATACCGCCATATTCAGGGAGAAAGTCCATAATTTCGTGTAAAGTGTGATATGGAATACTTCGATGGTCATAATTATTACGCCAATACGACATAATTGACCAAGCCATAGCCGAGATTTCAGTTGCTGATCCTCCACTTTGTTGAACCATTCGCATCATCCGTGCAGCTGTAAATGAATGTCTACCATACATTGGTAATTCTTTTGAACGTGCAAGTTTATAGCTTTCATGTTGTTCTTCTTTACTTACCTTAATCTTGGGATCTACAGCCACCGATCCAGGCATTGCCTCAGGCTTAACTAAACCTTGAGCGTCTTTCTGATTGTCCCTTATCTGAGTGTTTTCGGGTCGGTTATAGATTTCCCTTTTCATTCCACTTGCATGGGTAGGGTCAGGGACCGTTGCTCTGAGACCACCAACATTGTCAACTAAATTGATTGAATTATCAAGGTTGTATTTTTCCATAAAATAATGCATAATATCATGTAATATTCCCGTTTTTTTCTGCACATCATAATTCTGCGGATTATTAAGTACATCAGTATAACTTGCCGGTAAAGTGGTTCCTGCACCTAAACCGGCTGCATTAAAGTAATTTTGATAAACATTCCAAGAGTGACCACCAATTTGAGCAGGTGTGCCAAGGTCAGTTAAAATTTCTAATCTTTTGCTATGACCATTTATCCATTCTCTGATTTTTATTAACGCAGAATCCAAATGATAACCGATGGCATCACTTGCATCACCTGTTTGAATTCTATTCGCCAAAGCTTTTTCTTGTTTTCGACCCGGTTTTGCTTTAACCCATCCAATAAGTGCATAAGCAAGATCTTTAAAATTTTCATATGCTCTTGTCTGACTTTTACGACCAAAAATAGGATGAGATTTTGCAGATGCCCCAGCAGCACCAGGTTTTTCTTCAATCCATTTTGTTATCTGACTACGCAATAGATTTCCATTATCAGCACGAATTTCGAGTATCATTTGGTTTTCAACGGCATTTGTGGAATCGAGGGAAGCAATCATATAAGTTGCAATTTGCGTTATTAAATGATCAAGGTCTGTTTTCGTTAATGTTTCTTGATTAGGTTGACCAGAATAACTTTGCCATTTTTCTTTGTACCATCGCGTAAAGTCATGAGTACCAACTATCAAATAACGTTGAATGGGCTGATTATTTCCAATTTTAAGCTGTTTTTGGGATTGATTTTTTGAATCAATTTGCAAAGAAGAATGGTCAGAATTAATATAATTCTCATTCACAGTTAAGGAGCCAATAGAATATGCCTTACCCCCCATCACATCTGCTTCTTTCTCTAATCCGGCATCGTCATTTACCAATACTTTACCTTTGAGCTGCATGGTGGGTTTAACTCTGCCTTGCTTTTGTTGCACCACGTGCCAAGCCTCGTGAGGAAGGTGTTTTTCTTGCCCCGAGGCGATGTGTATAGATGCGCCTTGTGCAAAAGCGTGTGCTTGCAACTGTGCTGGTTTGGACGAGTTGTAATGCACCTTTACATCATCCATTGAGTAGCCCGAAAGGTTTTCTATACCCGATTTGAGTTGATCGGGCAAACCTGTATTATTCTCCTTTTTTTGCACAGGTGCATGTTGCTGCATAGTGTAGCTGTTGGCCATAGTTTGCAACTGTGCTGTTTGCTGCACTGAGGGGCTGTGGTGAGCCATCTCTTGTAGTTGGCATTGAGCTACAGACTCGGGTCTGTTATCATCAAACGACACACCCATCTCCCCACCACTTTTTTGTGATGAAACATGAGCCACTGAAGGGCTTTTATTTTCTTCTTTTTGGGTTGTGTGGGTGTGCATGATTTATGGTTTTTTAGGTTTGGGCAATGTTTAATAGCGGCTTAACACTATTACTTTATCTTATTAACAGGTTCTTTGCCAGGTAGGACAACTTTATCTTTAACACTATCTCCGCTATTACTTATAGCCTTTGTTAGTTGACGTACTTCTTTATCAAATTTAGTTTCAATTTCAGGAGTTTTCATACTAACTCCGCTTTCAATTTCTTTATTGACTATTGCTTTTATTTTCTTATTGGTGTTTTTTAAATCGAATTCACTTGCATTTAAATCTCTATATATTAGACTAATTATAAGAAACTTGTCAATCGTTTTTATATTTCCATATTCTTCAATTCCTTCAGAAATTACAGATGTAGAATGATTAACATAGATGTTATTTTCTTCTGCCAAGAATAAATTTATTTTATCTTGAGCTGCTTCGTCCAATGTTAATTCAGAGTCATTGGAAATTTTTATTTTGAATATTTCAAGTTTAGTTCGTGACATTTTTTTCAATCTTTTTATATGTAACAAGTATTTTGTCTAATAATTTATAGCAGTTTTTTAAAGCTTCATTTTTCTCTTTCACATCCAATGCTTCTATGTTGTCTAAAACTATCCTAATAATATCTTGTTTTGTTATACTATTTTGTTTTTTCCTTTCTTCATTGATAAAAGTGAAAAAATGCTCTTCTAAATGTCTAATAATCGGAGTTTCTATTGGTTCTGTGAATTCAAAGTTTGTATAAGGTTTATCAAAAACTCCAATATCTTTTAGCGATAAGCAGTATTCATCAAAAGCGGTGATGTATAAATTTGGAGGAAACAAATCTTCAAATGTTCTTTCCTTACTATCTGTGAAAGCATCATTTACTTCTATAGATGACCATTTGTTAGATTTCATTGAATTAACAAATCCCTTTTTCTTCTTTTCATCTAAGGCCTCTTTATCACTATCTAAAATTGCTATGCCTGCCAAGTCTAAATTATTTTCCCCTAAATAATTTAGAGTTTGTGAAATGTTAGTTACACCACCAGCATTATAAATATTTAACCACTCTAATATTCTGTAGTTTTCAGCTTGAAAAAGTCTATGAAAAGCAAGTTTTTCAGTATTTCCTTCTACCACTAAATTAATGTCTCCTAAAAGGAAACTATCATTTAATAAAATCCCCAACTCTTTTCTAAATATTTGATATTTATTCAAGAATGGTTTATGATTTATTTTTGTACCGTCCTTTGGTGACTTTGTAACAAAAATTAACGAATCAACGCAATTTCTTATAGTTAAAAATGGATTGTGAGTTGTATATAGTATTTGAGAGTTTTCTGCAATTTCATTAAAAGAAATCAATAAATCTTTTGAACCATTAGGATGAAGATTATTCCCAGGTTCATCAAGTAGAAGTATTGTTTTACGGTCAACATTTTTTGATTTAGTAAATAGTTTATTGATTAAAAACGAAAAGTAATATTTAAAACCAGGACTTCTTTCTTCTATTGCAAAACTCATTTTAGTACTGTCCCTTATAATTAAACTTAATTTATTCCCTCTAATTGTTTGAATTCTAACATTTATACTTTCATCTTGTTTGTAATGCTTTTTAAGTATTTCGTTAAACCTATCTTCAATTTGGGATAAATATGTTGATATAAAATTATCATCATCAGTATC
The DNA here is from genome assembly GCA_964419055.1 of uncultured Flavobacteriales bacterium. GTDB lineage: Bacteria > Bacteroidota > Bacteroidia > Flavobacteriales_D > Parvicellaceae > CAYQNU01. Next base: position 34,191 of record CAYQNU010000020.1, read on the forward strand.
TAAAATTTGAAGGTCTTCACATCCAGAGATATGAAGTAATCTTCTAAAAGTTTCATATTTTCTATCCTTGCTCAGAAGTTGTTCAACAGTTGCAGGTTCGACAAGTAACTCTTCATTTTCGTAATATTCAATATTTGGATAAATATTCTCATAAAAATCACTCCAAAACTTTGCTTTACTTTTTATGGCATCGGAAATGTTGAAAACATAACTTTCTTTATCGGTTAGAGTCAATGAGATATTAGAAATTCCATTCCCCCATCTTTTTAATTGCAAACAAGACTTATTTGAACCTTTTGGAACATTACCTATTATTTTAGCATCTAATTCAGAAGATAATAATTGATATAATTTATTAAAAGTTATCCCTGATATACTAAATATCCCTGAAATTATTGGTAATCCTTTAGGGTAAGATTTAGAGCTTTTATTTAATTGATTTGGATTTAATTCAGTATCCAAAAAATTCAAATAACTTATTGCTTGAACAATACTTGATTTTCCACATTCATTTTTACCTACAAAACAAAGTTGATTCCCATTAAGTTTTAATGTTTCGTTTTTAATGGACTTGAAGTTGTGTATTTCTACTTCTACTAAATTCATTATTTTTTCGGATAATAGGTTAATAGAATGGTTACAAATACGTATTGATTATTTCCACTCCAAGGAGTAATTTTAATGTCCTCATTGTCAATTTTAGCAATTAGGTTTCCATTTTTAGCTAACCAATTATCTCTTTTGACTTTTACGGTTTCTATTGCAATTTCTAGTTGTTGTATTCCATGATTTACACTTGTGAAATATTCTGTTTTTTTCATATTATTTATCTGTTTTTGAAGCTTCTGTTATTCGTTTTATGACTTCTAGCGTCTGGTAAATACCCGAATTAGATGATTTTCAATCACTTAATGTTCATTTTAGCGCAAATATTCATTTGAAAACCAAATATCTAATTTAGCACTGAACCAGCCATTTTGAAAAACCCGTGTTGTGCTTAGTGCTTTTCATTTTCATTCAGATTTAAAGCAATTGTTATAAATTCCGAAACACTTTTCCCTAAAACTGCCATTCCAGCATCGTGTGGGTTTTCTAATTTATATCTTCCTTTAGCAGAACCATTCAAAGCATAATCATAACCATCTATTGTCACTATACACCAATGTTTTTGTCGGCACTCTACAATTATCTCTTCAGCATAAAATGGCCAATCTCCTTCATATTCTGATTTTTTAATCTTTTTTGATTTGAATTCAGGATTAACAGTCCTTTGAATTTCGTCAACTATAGTTCTTTTATGAACTTTTTTTGGTGTTTCTTTATATTTTATTGTTTCTTTTCTGTAATCTTTTTCCCCGTACTTGCCGTCATACAACATTCCAAAATCAAATGCTGTCGTTGATGACAATTGTAAAGCTTGTTGTCCTAAACACTTAAAAATAAATTGACGAGATAGAGCAGATACAAATTTTTCAAAAATCACAATGATGTGATTGGTTATTTTTTGAAATACTTCGTGACTAACATTGAAATCCATTAGTTTTTCATAGTCCTTTTTGTCGAGAATTTTATTTTCAAATTCCTCCCATAGTTTTTTTGCGTTAATTCCAATTTTCGCATTCTCTGTTATCAAATCAAAATTGTGGTATCTTGAGAGTTTACCAAATTCTGAAAGTATAAAAAGAAGTTCTTTTAAATCTGAATTATTACAGATAAATTCATTATCAATATAAAATTGTGGTCTATTGTAATTGGTAAAATAGTTTTTGATTATTTCATTAAGTAGCTTTTCCAAGTCGTGTCCTAAAAATTTCAAGTATTTATAATCTGGAAGTTTTTGGTATTTGTTAAAATGTCCAATACAAACATAAGCCTTCATAAACCTTTCAAAACCTTGTGATAATAGTTGAAATGGCAGAAAATAAAAATCATTATTAAGGTTGATATTTTGCAACTCGCCAAAACCTAACCTAATAAGCTTGTCGGAAGTGTCAAATTCTTCTAATAAAGCAATGTATTTATTAACTTCTATTTCTTTCATTCCGGTTGTTGTTTTAGCATTGAGCACAACGGTTTCGGGCTTGGCGAAGGTGGCGATTTTCACCACAAATGTTGATGCGGAGAACTAAACTTTGATTAACCACAAATTTGTCTGCGGAACTCTGAACCGCCACTTTTGCCAAACCCGTGTTATAAGCAGTACCTTTACGCACTTATTTTTTCATATATTAGTTTAAAGCTATCTTCTGGATGTCTTACAATTGATTTTTTATGTCCTGTTAGAACACTAGTATTCATTTTGTCACAAAACTCCTTGTTCTTAAATAAATTTTTGTAGTCATACAATGCAATTGAAGCCATATAGTCGGTAATAAAGCCGTTTATGTCTAATGCAACTAATTCAAATAATTTTAGAATAGCTTGATTAAAATTAGCTTTTTTAGTTCCGATTACATAATCATTAGGGTTTGCCAATATTTCTTTGCCAAGTTCATCGTCTGCCAAAATCGATTTTATTATTCTTACAAAAGTATATCGAGCCAATCCGTAACTTCTTGTCGGAACATTTTCAATTTTTTCGATGTTATTAATAATTATTCTATGGATAAGATATGCAAGATAAATTTTTTGGCAACTCATATTTCTTGAAAATATATTCTCGTATGTGTCACCATAAAAACTGGTTTTTAAATGTGTTTTGTATGGCTCATCAAAATAAAAAGTTATTATCAACTGTCCTGCATAATCAATGTCTATAATGTCTTGGTAGCCTGTTGTGCTTTCGCCCCTTTTTATCATATACAATACTTTATTACTGAATACATCGAAAAAATTTCTTTGCAAACTTACCTGCACTCTGTCATTTGATTTTAAATCTTTGGGACTTATTGCATTTTGATTATTTGCATTCTTAGTTATTTTTTGAATGAGTGGATCCTGTGGTTCTACTTTTATTATTTTAGACAAGACCATTATGTTGTCACTTAGGGTTGATCTGTTTTGGTAGAATGATACTAAGGATTGACATCCATTAATTACTTGATATCCACTTAGCTTTATTTTCTTATTGCCTTTATCAAAATCGAAGTCACTACAAATTATTGAAACTCCATTGTGATATAAGAAAAATCTATTGTGTTCGGTCTGATTTTTAATCGTGGACGCTAACTCTTTATTTACTCTTGTTTTGCCAGTCCATAATCTTACATTCCTTGAAAATAAAGTATGATCTTGAATGCCATCTAATTTTAATAATTCCTTAACGGGTATTGCTAAAACAATCGATGTATTATTGTTTCCCGCATTGTAATTGATAGATGAATCATTAGTTAAGTCAAGTGTCTTGGGTGTGTTAGCTATATCAGCTTCAACCATATATGTATACTTTGAGAATATTAAATTGTTGTCATATGCATCAATAGTTGTTGTCTGTAAATATTCAGTAGCATTCCTGTCAAATATTTTGTTTGTAACATAAACATAACTTACTACATAACCTCTTGCGATTTTGTCTGCTATTTTTAAATCTAATAGTCTTTGTTTTAATTCTAAGTTTATCAGTGCAATCAAAAGATTGTTTGCTTGTGTCTCATTGGCAAACCAGGTAGACACACCAGAAAACTCTCTAATCTTTGTATCGCCACTGTCGCGATCGTCATTGGGAGAAAATTCGGATTGGAATATATATATTTCCTCTTCATTATCATCTACCCAAATACCATCAACTCCCTTATCTCTTTGTCCATCACAAACACTATCTACGCTGTCTTGTTCACTAAGGCAGAATATATTTTTTAAAAACCAAATAAGAAATGCTGAGTTGTCATTTCGATATTGTTGTTTTAATGTCTCTACTTCTTTACGAAGTCTTAAATTGTATTCTGTCTTTGTCATTATGTTTTTTTTAGGTATTGCTTATAACTTGTATATAAGTCCCTATTTTAGCTCCTTATATAACAGAAGTATGTTGTATAGGTCTCACAAACGGGGTATTTATTTTTCTCAAATGTAATAAAACAACTCTTTAGGAGCAAATTAAATTTTTGATACCAAAATACATAAATAATTGAAATACAAACAACTAAAAATTTCATAGGTAAGAATATACCCCAAAATAGGTTAGAATTAACCCATAAAAAAAAGGGTGAATTATGACCTGTACAACTAAAACTGGTAGGTCATTCCTTTTTGTTAGAAGTGCGGAGTAGGTCTTGGTAATAGTGCAGTTCCTTTAGCCACATTTGGCGGTTATCGGGCGAGAGATTGTCACGTTGAAGAACTTCGGTTATTTTTTGAACTTTTAGAGACCAAGCAGCAAACTGACCCTCAAAACTCATTTTGAGTTGATCCGTGTTTTCGTCAAACATGTCTATTTGCTTTTTGGGTTTTTCAGGTGTGCTCAATGCGGAGATTTTATGTCTGCAAAAATAGGCAATTTTGTGGGTTTTAGAAAGCAAATGAGGTTAAAAAATTACTTTTCTAAATTCACTGTTAAAATAGCATAGTGAATCCTTTATTTTTATTTCTATAGGTAGCTATTTCGGTGGAGTAATGTTTGATTTGTTGTTCACAAATGAAATTTCTAAATAGTGTAATATCATTTTTTTCTTCGGTCAATTGCAATGCCTCTATATATTCTTTTCTATCGTCACCAAAAATCTTGATCATTGGTTTTTGGTGATAGGTCTGAACGTAGTTCATTAACAGTCTTGAAACACGTCCATTGCCGTCACCAAATGGATGAATATTTACAAAATTATAATGCACATCGGCTGCCAGTTTTAAGGTTTCAGTTGTTGATGCAACTTGTAGAATGTTGCCGTTAACTTTGTCAACAAACGTTGTGAGGAGCGATTCTACTTTACTATAGTCTGGAAAATATTTATTAGTTACATACACCTGTGCTTTGCGCAAATCACCTTTTGAAGTATCATAATCTCCACCAATCGCACTGTTTAGCCCTCCGGTTCTTTTCATGACCAAGGAAGCTATTTTTTGAATAAAAGGAATGGACAAAGGAGTTTTATTTTTGGCGGCCTCCAACACAAAAAGCAAAGCGTTATACAAATCTTCAACCATTAGATGATGATCTAAAGGTTTACCTTTTGCGGTAATGTTCTTTTCTAATAAGTTGACCGTTTCGTTCTCAGTAAGCGTTGAACCTTCTATTCGAGTAGAGTTATAGACCAATGAATACATAAAATACTTCTCATAGTTTAGATGGTTTTCTAATCCTAATTGAATGAACTCCTTTTGCAATATGTCTAATTTTTCCCACATAAATCAATTGCAAATTTAAGCGTAAACTTTGGTCTATGCAACAATAAAACGAAATACCAGTAACGTTTACTAGGGCACCAAGATAGCTTGATCACCAAATTTCTTGATATGGTCACGCAACTCTTTTTTGGTTACCAATACTCCCTTTAACTGTTTTTTTGTAAGAGGAGTTGGTTTATGATCTTCGACTGGAATCCAACCCAATCGGTCGGGTTTAGCATTCGCTTTTTTGTTGCTTTTATTGGCCATTTTTTACTTTTTGTTTATATTTTTCCATCAATTCTATCATAGCTACATTGGGTTTTGGAGGATTAAGGAGTGTAGTAAAAAACAACTCTTTATCTGCTTCAGTTTTTAAAATAGAAGTTTTTTGAGGTTTCAATTGTAGTATCTTATCTAATGATTCTGTATCTTCTTTCATAGACAAAATTGTATCGTGTCCTTCATAATCGTCATAATCTGCTTCATAAGTAGCCAATTTTGAAGTGCCTTCAAGATAGTTATGTAAAAAGATAAATTTTACTTTCTGTTGTTTAGCAACATGAATCATTGAAACGGTTTTCTCAGTTTCTCGTTCACTCATCAATATGAGAAAAGTTGCGTAACAGAGCATTTCTTTGAAAAGCTGATAATCGTGTACAAATGGATATTTGGAGGGTTTGTTTCTAAAATGTTTAATAGGTAAATTGTATTCCTTGGATAGTGGTTTTGCTATGGCATCAACTCCATAGGGAGTTCCAGAAACCAATTCAAGGTTAGACTTGTCAGGGAAAGACACGTCAATCATTTCCTTAACGATTGTGTAGTCAATAGTATTTCCATCACTGACGATTAGTAACTTAATCATAAGGGTACTCTTTAATCTCTATATCAATATCTCCAAACTCTTCGGCAACGGTTTTATAATAGGCAATCACTTCTGGGTCATTGGCTTGTTTTTCCATTCTGGCTTTATAATCTTCAGGTAGCTTAAAATAGCGTTCAAAAAACAAAAACTTTCGGTAGGTTTTAGTGAGTTTTCCCAAGTAATCATCTACCTCTTTTTCTGTTTTGAATACGAGACCTTTATTTTTAATTTCTTTCCAAGTCTGTGAAACTTCGTTCTTTTGCACTTTCAAACGACCTACTATTTCATCATATTTATTTGTCTTTAAGTCTTCGAGGTTTACCTTTATACGGCTATAACAAGCTTCTATATTACTGGTAGTTTCTTTCAGCAACCAATGATAATCCACATTGTCTGCAAAGTTTATTTCTTCATTTGTTTTCATAGTATGCTTGTTTTTTAAAAATATACCTCTATAAATACCCGCATCTTTAAGTTCTTGCACTTTTTTATGGCCGTGATATGCTCTATATTTAGAAATCAGTTCATCTGAATAATCGGGTTTACTAGCGTCATCGTTTTTTTCAAATGCTCTATTAAATTGATCGAGTTTATTAGACATTTCTTCATACGTGTCAACTTCCTCTTGAGAGAAAGTAATGCCATTATAGGTTACCATAATTATTGATTTGCATTAGTTTTTGAATGAACACTTACATATTGAATCCCCATTTGATTTGAGGGCATTTGCTTGTTTACTTCAATCATCGCTTCTTCGTGTGTTTTTCCCTCATTTTTTAATGACAGGTAAAGAAAAAACCTATCCTCAGGACAAGAAAGCGGTTTTTTTCTTGATTTTCCATAGTAGTATTATTTAACAAAAGTCCTAAAATTGATTTCATCCCAATACTCTTCCCCACCCTCTTCCCAATCGGTTGCAATATCACATTTCATCCAATCAATTAATTCTGCTTGGACATATTCTCTCACTTCGATTGAATTTAGGTTTTCAAATCTACTGTATTCTTTATAGGCTGATTCTCCAAAATGCACAGCAATGTATACAAACTCAACATTAGTATCCATATTGTTTTTGATGTACTCCGTTTTGTATACTTCTTTGAGCCATTCATTACAAAAAATGAAGTGTTCATTTTTTATGTAATCTTCTAATTGGGCTCCTGGATCAAATTCAAAAGGGTTTTTATGTAAAATATATTGCTCTATTTTATAGAGAAAGTGTTGCTCCTCAACCGGCAAAGATTCAAAATAAACACTATCTAAATATTCAATGGGAATGTACCATTCGTTTTCAAACTCAAAACTCACTTTTTGAATGAAACTGTATTCAGATATGAAACGATTTTCTTTTACGATGCCTTCTTTTATTTTACCGTTTACTTTCATAATTGTTGTGGAATGATTTAAAGTTACCCTATTTAGTAAAGATACGATTTTTTGATTTTACCTTCTAGAGTCAAATTTACTCTTTCATACAAATAAAAATAGAGTGAAAGGTCACATTGATGTTTTTTGATCAGTGCTTTTAGTTCATTTGAATAGTGCTTTTTATTTGGATAATTTACACAGGTTTCTAAAATTTCATCCATTAACTGAATTTCATTATTTACCCATAACCGCTTTTTTTTGGGTAATTCCTCTAGTTTTTCTTTCATGAAACCGTGTAAATCATATAAAATCGGCACCGTCATTTCTCTTGTTTTTTCATCTTCTGGGATGTAGAGAGCTTGCTCAAAACAATCTTTATAGAGATGGGCTATTCTAGCAGCAATGGTAGTGTATTGCGCTCTAATTTTTTTGCATTCTTGAGCGGAGATATTCTTATCATAAAATTGCTTCATCTCTTTAAACCAAGAAGAATGTATCTGAAAAATAAAGTGGTTTACATTGCCACCCATATGTATGAGTTCAATAAAAAGTAAGGTTTTATGATATGCTGAATTGTGGTTATAATGCGGGGCGACATATTTTGGAAGCTTGGCAAAAAAATCATTTTGAATATTTTTGGTAATACCTGTAATGCTGTCAAATAGCTTTCGTTTGTATATTATTTGATAGGAGTTATCATTTATATTAAGAACACCAAAATTGCTTTTATTTAAAATGGATTGAGGGAAGGTTCTCGTTTCTGTAAACCATAACAATGGCAAGATATATTGCTCATTAAGTTTTTGACCTTTGTTAAATGATTTGAGCAATTGAGGATGTTCCGTAATACTTTCAACTAAATAATCATTAACAGGAATGATAGAAAATCGGATATTACTGTTGTACCAATGAACGCTGTCGATGGGTTTAACCGTTGCCAACACTGTCAATTCATTAATAGGAAGTTCTTCTGCTTCAAAAAGGAAGGTAGGATAAAAGTCGTCTTTGAGCAGTATACAAAGATCATTTGCTATTTTGTTTTTTGTTTGGAGCATACGTTTCGGTTTTCAATAAAAATCAAAAATACAAAATTTTCACCTTGCTAACATATATGTTAGCAATTTAATTCTAAAGAAACTTTTTCTTCGTAGTGTATGAACGAAGAATTTGAGAAAATAGAAAAAGCTGCTTTTTTGAAAGAGTTTGGAGAACACATTCGTCAAGTTAGATTGAACAAAGGAATGAGTGCAGCCGAATTTAGCAGAAGAGCATTTATGGAACGTTCTCAAGTAGCTCGTATAGAAATGGGAAGAGCTAATCCAACTATTTTTACATTAAAAACCATTTGCAAAGCACTTGATATGAGTTTGACAGAACTTATGGATGGTTTCGAAATAAAATAATCTCTTAATACATTCACATTTTTACTGCTAACTTTTAAGCTCCTCATTCACTCTACAGGGAGTGAAAGTTGGGTGAATAAAAGTTAAGGCATAAATAATTCACTGTTCTAAACCGAATTATTTGACCGATTTTTTATTTTGGTTCAATATTCTTGAACAGTTGATGATAGTTCTGTTCCTCCATTTTCACATTAACTTTTGAAATATGCCCCCAAAAGTATTTCAAAAGTAGTAAATAGGGCTTCTTTTTTATGATTTTAAAGGGGCGTTATGCAAAAAGTTAGTTCTAAAGTTATTTTGTTGATTTCATTTTTTTAAGTAAGTAGTCCGTTTTGCTTTTCATCTCATAAACAATATGTTTCTTGAATTTTTCTCTGTCAGAGGGCAATTCGCTATATGTTGTCAAAATAACTTGACTTTCAGTTGTGGAAATACTTTCAATAACACTTACACAGTCAACAAGAGAATCATTGTCGAGATTTTGCTGTTTAGGTTCATCGAGTATTAAAATGTTAGGAAAGCAAATACTATTAATGTTTGAGTGCTTAATTGATGTCTGAATAAGAGCTAAATAATAGCTTAGAATTATTCTAATATTATCACTTGAGCTAGATATATTGTATATGTCAAAATTGTCTAAGTATGGTGTGTAATTATCATTTCCATCAACTTTAATGTTATTAATCAATTCTCTATTACCTTTAAAAAGCCCAAGACTAGTAACGTTTGATTGCACAAAGCTTCTAATAGAATTGATAATTAAATTGTCCTCGTCTGTTTGCTCGTATTTCGCAATTTCCTCCTTGAGTTTTTCCAATTCTAATTCTATTAATGTTATTTCTCTTCTTAATGGTTTTAGTTCTTCCCAACGAGTCGAAATTCTTGAATATTTCTCCATTTCTTTATGAGTTGAATCGGCATCTAATATTCGCTTTCTTAGTTGAGCAAATTCTTTCCCTGCATAAGTTTTGGTTTGATGCTCTAATTGACTTTCATACTCTTTAATTTTGTCCTTTATTACATTTCTCTGTTCAATTATTTTCCGTCTATCTAAAATACGTTGCGTAATTACTTTTTTGAAAGTATTTTCTTCGTCTTCAAGAAATGCAAGATTTTGATCCGGTGTTGAGATTTTTTTATTTAACTCAGAGTGACATAAAATGCATTCTTCGTCATTTGATTTGTGCAAGGATGATTCGCAAACTGGGCAAGTTTTAATGTTCAGTTCCGTTGAAAGTTCTTTAATTCTTTTTAGTTGTTTATTTTTATATTTATTGGACTTTATACGGTCAAGATAATTTTCATAACCTGAGATTTCAGTTGTTATATTATCAATTCTTTCAGAAGTTTTTCTAAACTGAAAATCCAAGGTTTTGAGGCTATCCCTTAGTTTATCATTTGAATCTTCATATTCTTTATTTTGACTTGATAATTGATTTATAAATTCTGATTCAACCACATATTTCTCTTTCAGATAGTTAATGTAATCATAAATGCTAGTTTTTCCAATTAAGTTTGTATTGACAATTGGAATATCATCAATTTTTTCAGCATTTGAGATGATTAATAAATTCTCCTCTTTTTGGTTAAGTTCATCCTTTGACTTTTTTAATTTACTTTCAAAGTCTTTGACTTTAATTTCTGTAAGATGTAGCTTGAATCTGTCTAAACCGAACAAGTACTCAAAAGCAACTTTCTTAACATCTTTAATGTTGTATCGTGTTACTTGCCTTGCTTGTATTTGCGACCAACCTGCACGTTGTTCAACAAAAAATAATGGAAGAATATTTTCTAAATAGAGTTTTGATAGTTTTTGGTCGTAGGTAGGCAATTCTACCTGTTTTAGTCCAATAAAATTAAAAATAAAGGATTGGAAACCATTTTCAGAAAACACCCCTTCTCCAGAAACAATTAATTTTTCCACTTCTTCTGTCTGAAAGAAATTATCGGCAGAACATCTTTTTACAGCTGCTAAATGAATATCGGTACCTTTTATATATCTGAAAACAGTTACTACGTCAATGCCATTTGTGATTTCTAAAAGTAGATACGAAGTCTTTACTGATTTACCTTCAATTTTTTCATAAAATTCTGGTTTAAAAGGATTTTGAATAGATTTGAAGATTCCTAGTCCTTTTTCTGCACCAAGACCATAAACGATTCCTGTAACAATACTTGTTTTACCAACTGAGTTAGGTCCATAAATAATATTCAATCCTTCTTTAAATGGAATTACTGCACCATAATTACCTCCTTCATAGGTAAGAATGTTATAAACAAGTTTATTAATCTTTAATCTCGACATTTTGCTTCCAGTATGAATTAGGTATTACTTCAGTAATGATATTGATTGTCTTGTCTTCCGTTAATCTGCTATTGAATAAATCTAAAAAATTTACTTCTGTTGGAAATACATCTTTTATGTTGTCAAAATAATCTGTCCCTTTTATGGTAAGTAAAATTCTAGGGTTTTTGTTATTACTGTCTGTTTTGTAGGAAATAAGATCTCTAACAAAAAGAAACAAAAACATATCATTGAATCTGATATCCCAAGGAACACTTTTGTATTGAACAATATTAAAGTCAATCTCAACTTGAGTTGAAGAACTGAAACTTTTTAATTTTTGTAGGATATTGTTTTGACCTTTGAAATATTCAACAATAAATTTTGATTGAAAAGCTTCATTACGCAGCAAAAAATCAACACAAGCAATTACATTTTTACTTAAGCCATATTTTGTATTAAGCATACCAAGTATTACAATTAGTCTTGATGCTCTGTATTCAATTCTATCTTCTGGTTGAACATAGGTTGGTCTGTCCAAGTTTATGCTTGGCTTCAAGTTGTTTGCAACAATTGCTTGTATTAGATAATTAAGACTTTCCATTTTTTCTCCAATCTAAAGGACATTCTGCTGCCAATTCAAATACAACTCCGTGCAATAATTTTTGTTGGTCATTTTTTAATTTGAAATCACTGTAAAAGGTAAGAATTTCTTTTTCTGCTTCTTCAAAAAAGTCGTGAAAAAAATTCTGTGGAGTATAACTTGAGTCAATATTAAATTTATGTGTAAGTCGATGAGCTTTAATTCTCAAGTTATCTTGCCAGTTTTTTATATTAGTTCTTAACTCAGGATTTAAATCAATTAAGCTTTCAAGGTAAACTTTATAATTAGCTCTAATTCGATGGTAAACAATTCTATTTTCATCATCTACTGAAAGAACAGAGTTTAACTTTTCGTCTAATGTTGTTTTTAGAACAGTATCTTCTTTCGGTTCTTTATTTGTGTCTAAGATCTTTATAAGGTCTGAGAATTGAAAAGCTTCCTTTTTTTGAATGAGGTTGTTAAGAATTGCTTTTATTCTTTTCAGTTCAATACTTCTATCAATTAATAAATCACATACAGGTGAACTGTATACTTTTTTGTATACTTCTTCATCTAATGCAAAAAGCTTATTTACATCTTTGTCTGGTGTCCAAAAATCCACTGGATATTTGAACTTATCTATCGCATGAGCTTGAATATTATGGTCTATATTGCTCAAGTTTTGAAGTGGTGAAAGGGCAATAAATGCTGTTGGTTTATAACTTGATGCTTCCAATTGCATTTGTTTATTAAAAATATCTTTCCAATATAGTGGGGCAGTCGTATAATACTTACATTCTATAAAAACCGACCTTTCCTGGTCATTATCGTCAAAAAATTGAACTAATATATCAAAGCCATTTTGGTCACCGGAATCTTGTTTACGTATCTCAATAACAATGAACCCCATTTCTTCAAATATTTTTTTAAAAAAGGGTTTTACAAGTTTTTCAAAATCACTTCCTGATATAGCCATTATTTTTATTTAGTTGTTATTGTGTCATTCTTAACACTTTCTGACTTTGTCTAAAACCTCCATTATTTTATCAAAAGTAATTAAAATGAAATCATTTTAATAATTATAAAAGCGTTTTGAATATAATTGATAGTTTTAATTAGTTTTTTTGGTTTTATGGAAGTATATTTTGGTTTAAGACGTTTTTCGGTTTTAAGAAGTTGGGGATTGGTCAGCCAAATTTATCAAATTAAGACTTAACTTTCAAGTACAAAACCATTTTCCTATTAAGCAAAATGCCGAAATCCATTGTAGTGGCTGTTGTGAGTGGTTTTTTATCTTTTATCTACCGAATCAACATCCTTTATATCTAACCACATTCTATCTTTTGCTCCCATTTCATCAATTTCAATTTCTAAATGAGTTTCGTTTTTAGAGATTACAGTCCAATATAAATCAAAATTACTTTGCCAATCTACTTTGAAATAAACACCGTCTCCAATATTAATGTCAGTTATTTTATAATTACTCATTTTCGTTTTCATTTATTTCAATTTCTTTTGCATATTTTACCAAATCACTAGTAGCAATGAAGTCATATCTTTTTATGTACTTTCTTAAATCTGAATATTTTACATTTATAATATTTTGCTCTAATACTATTTTTTCGGTTAATTTAATTCTTGTGGCGATTTCATCAAAAGTATTTCCATATTCAGATTTATTAACATACAATAATTTAAAGTAAACACTATCATCTTCTCCAATTCCACTTATTGTACTTTCTCCAAGTCCAAATCCGACTAAAAATATATTTTTTGTGTCAAATCCATAATCTTTACATAATTGATAAATAGATGTAATGTTTTCGTGTCCATCGATTTGGATTACTCCTGTTAAGTCACCATATTGAGTACTTACATATTCTTTGATTTGTGTTAATTTGTCTTTCATTTTTGTTATTAATTTTTCTGGTTTCTAGTTAAAATTACGCACAACGTCAGTTTGTCTAAAAACCGTTATTGTTTTATCATAAGTTATTAAAATTGCTTCTTTTTAGTCAAATTAAGATCGTTTTGAAGAAAATTAGGAGTTTTATTTAGGTTATTTTAATTTTTTATAGAAGTGATTATTGGTTTTTAGACCGTTTGACGTTTTGCAGCTATAAGAAGTTAGCGATTACGAAGCAATTCACTGTCAGCCAAGCACAAACTTTGATAGAAGCACAAAGCTTGATTTAAGAACTGAACCGCCACTTTTGGATAGGTGCTGTTGAGTGCTGGTTTTTCTATTCATGCCATTCAAACATTGTTATTCCTCTATTGTTTAGTTCTTCTATTTCTGCGCTGAAATATTCTTCTGGAGTTTTATAAAAATCTGCTATTGGTAAAGGAATATTTTTGATTAGTCTATAATCAGTAAGTAGTATTTTCCATTCAGTCCTAAACCAAGAAACTGAATTATAATAAAGCAATAGTTGTTCAAAATTTGTAAGCTGGGCTCTAAGTGTTTTGACATATCCGTAGCGCTCTTCAAAAGTCAACATGTTTTGTTCAATGATATAATTTGCAGTTTGAAATAAGTGTCGATAGTAATGTCCCAAGCGATTCATGTGACCATCAAATGGAAAATAATAAAATTCAGTAGATCTATCATCTTCAATTGGATAATTTTTGAATTTTGTTGCATGAAAATATTTTGAATTAGGGTTTTGTTCAATGTATTCAGTGTACTGATTTTGTATATCTTCCAATAGATTAGTTACTAAAAAATGTAAATATTTTTCACCTTCGGAAAAATTAGTTAAATAATGTTTCTCTGACTGTGTCCCAATTCCAAAAAAGAAAATTGTATAAGCGAATTTCATTAAATCAATACCCTCAACCTTGTTCAGCTTTTTTAAGTCATCAGGAATATATTCATAAATAACTTTTGATGCCAAGTAGCAAAATCTTAATTCATAAAACATTGGAACAAAGCATTTACTTTTATAAATTTTATCTCCAATATTAATCTCATCAACATTTGCTTTGTGAAATTTCAAAAGTTCAAAGAATCTATTTTCAAATCTTTCAATTCTCCAAATTTTATCTTGAGCTAAATTAGCCTTTTCTTGTTCTTCCAATGTTTTTGTAAACTGCTTTCTTTGCTGAATATTTGCTTTGTATTGAATGTAAAATGCAAGAAATGTTAGGATAGAAGCAAGTAATGCAATAAAAGGTCCTGCTATTCCATTAATAGTATCACCAACTGGACCTTTATTGGAAAAGTCTAATATTTCGTATTTGGCAGGTAAGGTCAAAAGTAATGGCAATACAAAAATCGAAATTGCTCCAAAAACCAATATTCCAATTAGACCAAGCTTTAAGAGTTTTTTCTCTTTTTCTTTAAGCTCTTTCCATATTGTTTTAATTTGTGTTATCATCTTTAGTTTTTATGGTATTTTTCATAAGCTTGCCACTAACTTCCATATATGTCCCATTTTTTGACGACATACATAACAACTGTTAGTTGAATAAGTCTAGTAAAGGGGGTATTTATTTTAAATTTTTATTTTCATCATTTAACATTTCGGCAACAATTCTAAAGTGTTCGAATTTTTTATCTATAATGTTATTGGCTCTAAACCAATTATCAAGAAACTTTAAATATTCTTTTACACTTTGATTAGTATGAATTCTTAAAAATTCGTATTTAAAGAAATTCAAATCTTCTTTTGTTAATATGCCTAAAACATAAAGCCTACCGATGTTTGAAAAGTGCCCTAACAACTTATCTAAATCCTTTTCAGTTTCTG
The DNA here is from genome assembly GCA_964419055.1 of uncultured Flavobacteriales bacterium. Taxonomy (GTDB): domain Bacteria; phylum Bacteroidota; class Bacteroidia; order Flavobacteriales_D; family Parvicellaceae; genus CAYQNU01. Next base: position 49,708 of record CAYQNU010000020.1, read on the forward strand.
TGCCTTGAAAATTACGGTCAAATTTAAAATCAAAATTTGGAAAAATTACTGTTGGATTATATACTAGTTTGTTGTATTCAATTAAATAATACATATCAATCATTTTCTTATCGTTAACGTATGTGTTGTATAGTTCAATGATATATTCAGACCTTTTTTGTACAGCTGATTTTTTTGATTGTTTATTAGTTTCAAATAATTGCCAAGCAGCCGCTGCAAATGTAAATGCTGTTGCTAAATTAGCTATTAACTGTACTACTTCGAATGAACATTTTGTTATTTCAGAGGAATGACACATTTTTTTTGATTTGTTTATTTTTATAGGCGATTATTACTATTCCTAGTTAAATTAATTTACGTTTCCAAACGTACTAACTCTTATTCAAGTCACCAAATTTATTTCTCTACATCAAAATACATAAAAAACACACTATCAGGAAACTAAAATTTTCATGGGTTAAAATGTACCCTAAAATAGGTAAATATTAACCCATAAAAAAATGGGTTATTTCTAGTCTACCACAGGATTTTTAATAGTTATAAATTTGGTGCGACCGAAACGAACTAATTTTTTAATTTAACCTAAATACAATTTAACTATGTCAGTAAACGTAATGTCCCCCATTTTCAAATTTACAACGATAAGAAATCCGAAAATAACGGATATTCCATCAGATGAAATTGTTGTTATGCCGAGTACTGTTTTAGTTGAGGGACTCATCTCAATTAATTCAAGCAGCGATTCTAATTCGGATAAAATAATTGCCACAAATACATTGTTACAAAATTACATTAACAGCGATGACTTTATAAAAACTACAAAAGAATTTTACACAAAAATCAATGTAAATAATGCTAATACCAATCAATTAAAAAAATTGTACGATAATATTATTGTTAGAACTTTGACAAAAAGCAATACTAATGATACTTATGGTTTAATCATACAGTTTGCCAAAAAGTTTGCTGCTGAATTAAATACTACTGTAGTTGAAAAAATTAGAATTACTATACCAGAATCCATTACATTTTCATTTACAGGTTTCGAAAGTAATAATGTGCCATCAACTCCCGATAATTACAATAGTGTTTTAGCGGAACGTATAAAGACAAATTTAAAATTATTAGAATTATTAGAAGAAGCCAAAGAAGAAGGAGTAATTTCTTTTGAGTTATTAAAAAAAGTAAAAGTATTAAACGTTTCCTATTTACCACTTTTACAAGACTTAGGATTATCTTCTGTATCTTCAGCTACAGCTTTAACAACCTTAAATGAAAAATTATTGGCTGTTGAAACCAGAATTTCGAAAAATAGAAGTTTACCTCAAACAGATGCTACATTCACTGCTGCCAAAACAAAGTTAAGTGAAGTTCTAAATGAAAATGTAGAATTAGTTTTAGTTGAAAAAGAAAATTATTTACAATTTAAATCCATTGTTGAAAAAGCAATAGCTGAAGGGATTACGGACTTGAAAGAGACTATTGAAAAGAGCATGCCAAAATTTGACTTTATTTCAGATCAATTAGCAAAAGAAAAATCCAAAACATTGGATGAAGCTTTCAAAGAAGTAAATTCTAAATTAAATACTGATTTTGGCGAAATTGAAAGGTTAATTCCATTTAATAGGTATTCATTAATAGGTGGAAGTGTAAAAGATGTGACTAAACTTTTTGAACCAACATTTAATGTAGATGAAGGCGGAGCTTCAATTAATGTTTACTCCAATGGATGTTACTTAAAATACCCAATTGTTGTTGCTGATTTAAGAGTAATTGAGCAACAAACAGTAGGATATATTCCTGGAGAAATTGCACACATTAGTAATACACAAAAAGGTGAATATAACGAGAGAGTTACCAGACGCTTAAAAAGTGTAGAAAGCTTTGAATCATTAATTGAAGAAAGTGAGTTGACTAAAGAAACAGATACACAATCCTCGGAGCGTTTTAGCATAGAAAAAGAGGCTTTTCAAGTGCAACAAGAAGAAAATAGTTTAAATGTAAATGCAAGTGTTTCTGCCTCTTATGGCCCAATTTCAGCAACTGTAAATGGCGGTTATAGCAATTCCAATTTGGAAGTAAATGGTAACAGTTCTTCTATGAATTATGCCAAAGATATTTTTACTCGAGTTACAGATAGAGCCAGTAATAGAACTCGCGTAGAAAGAAGCACTAGAACTATAGAAGAGTTTGAGGAAACAGTAACACATAAAATTGACAACACAGGGCAAGAAACAAAATCTTATGTGTATAGATGGCTCAATAAATTAGTTAGAGGAACACTTAAAAATTATGGTAAAAGACTTATTTTTCAAATAGATATTGCACATCCAGCTCACTATTATTTGTCTAGATTAGTAAAAGAGCAACCGTTATTAAATTTACCTCAAGACCCTAGAGAGTTGAAATTATTTGGGACTAAGTTTTCACCAAATTTAATTAATCCAAGCAATTATTTGTCACTTGGAATGATTTATAACGTAAATTTAGAAGCACCACCGGTAAATAAATTAATAATTTCGGATACCTTTAAAAACGCCAGTGGAAGCTATGTTGAAGGAAAACTAATACCTATTACAAAAGGCTATCGATGTAAAAAAGCTGTTTTAACTTATACTTATGGAATTGGATGGCCAGGAGGTCATCAAATAAGAATTATTGTAGGAAATGCATTTGTAGCACATTACAATGGCACCGATAATTCTTGGACTCCTTTAACTATGCTATTGAAAGATGAAACCGATAATTTACCAGTTTCAATTATGCAAGGAGCCATTGGATTTATACTTAACATCGAGGTTGAATGTGAACCTACCCCTGAATTTATGTTGGAATGGAAAGTAAAATGTTACAATGCAATTTTAGAAGGCTATGATACATTAAAAGAAGAAGGAGAGTCTAAGTTAGTGTCATTTGATTTTAATAATCCAGGACTTAACCCATCTAAAAAACAAGAATTATTAACTACAGAACTTAAAAAAGAAGCCATCCGAAAAATGTTTAGATGCAATCCTTTTTGGGCAAACGACAATTATGAAGTAGGAAAAGAATATGAACCCGACTGTTGTGGAGATAATGCTTATGCTGAACGTGTACGATTTTTAGAATCAACGTTTGATTGGAGAAACATGACTTTTGAGTTTCACCCTTATTTTTACAACAATAAAAATGCTTGGGATAAAATTTTTGATTTATCAGATAATGACCCCTATTTTGAAGCATTCTTGAAAGCTTCTTATGCTACCATTCGCATACCAGTGCACCGAGATAGTTTGAAAGAAATAGCAGCATGTAATTTTATAATTAATAACTCTATTGGCAATTATGAAGTGTTACCAGAAGGATTACAAAATTTTGTAGATGAATTAAGAACGGAGCCTGTTACAAACTTTACTACTGATTTGGATGGTGTTGACCTACCTGAGCCTATAAATACAATCGATTTGGGTATTTTCCCAATTCCTACCAGTTTGGTGATATTAGAATGTGGTAATGAAAATGGTGTTAGCCCAATTGGATTCCCTCAATCTGAGGAGATAGATCCTGATGTTATCATCCCTAAACAATATTCTCCAGCTATAATAGCCAATTCATGCGTAGTTACTCCACCTTCAGAATAAAAAATGTATGGAATCAAAACTCAATTTTAAGGATTTAGAGTACATTGTAATGGAGGGCGCTGGAGCTAGAGGCGTTGCTTATTTAGGGGCAGTAATAGCTTTAGAAAAGTTGATGGAGAAAAGAATGAAAGATTCTAAAGATACAATAAAAGTTAAAGTTCTCGCTAATGGAAGATCGGCAGGTTTGATGGATTATTATACCCTTAACGAAAAAGGTGAGGAAGTGCCCGTTATTAAAGGGATTGCGGGGTCTTCTGCTGGTGCTATTACTGCCTATGCCTTGTCTTTAGGGTTGAATTCTGATGAAATTGCCATTATTTTAGATTACCCCTTTGATAACTTTTTAAAAGAAAAAGATGTGGGGAAATACCGAATGATTGATGAAAACAATGATTTGGCAATTGGCGAAGATGGAAAAAGAGAAGATGTGGGGTCGAAACAATTGGGAAATAAAGTAAAGAAGTTTGAATTTGCGTTTAGTGAAAACGAAACAAAAGTTGGTGGTAATCCTGCAAAATTAGTAGTAAGAAATGCTATTTTTACATTAATATTTAAGGTTATTTTTGATGGTTTAAGGACACAAGTTTCACAAGCTAATGACAATAATTTATATCGTTTAGTTAATATAAGAGACAATGATGACGTAGGCCCTTTTGGGCGATTTCTAAAATTTGTCAAGAATTTTTTCTCAGGTGGTTTTGCAGCTCAAAAAGCTTGGAATGCTTTTCTATTTAAATTTTTTGTTCCTTATATCCTAAAAGCTCCTATAAAAAAGCTAGATATTGATGCAGTTGGCAATGTTCTGTTTGACAGAGGTATGTTTTCTGGGTTTGCAATACGGGAGTTTTTTATGGATATGACGCTCTATGCTGCTACTCGTGATACACATTTTCATAGAAGGTCAATTATTATATACAAGGAAAATGAAGGTGCAAATGAAGAAAAAACAAAAAAGGCATTATTAGAATTATTGAATTTTAAAATAGGGGGGCGTAAAGATTCAAAAATTGATGACACTAACATTTCCAAGGAATACTTAAAGTTAATTTCCAACATGGATTTTATGCTATTTCAAAAAATAACAAAAACTAATTTTGGTGTGTGTGTGGCAAGTCTATCCACTGGCAATCCGCTTTACTTTGGAGCGGAGTGGACCCCTGACTTTAGGGTGATGGAAGCCGTGGCAAGTTCCATGACCATTCCGCCAGCCGTTAAAGCTTTGTACAATGCCAGTGATGTAGTGAAAAGTGAGGTCTCAAAAACCATTAATATTAATATAAATGGACGTTTAACTTCTTTTGTTGACAGTAGAGGGATTTTTTCAGAATCAGACTATTATTTATACGAATATGTGGTAAAAAAAGCATTGCAAGAGGAACTATTAGAAGAATCAGAAACTGATCGTGCTTATATTGATTTAAATAATTCTTTAGAAGTAAATGCATTCTTACCAAAACTACAAGAACTTGTAGTTGGAAAATTTGAAAAAGAGAGGAATGAATTTATAAACTCACAAGGTATTTATAATAGAACCGTTTTCATAGGTGGTAATTCCTATAAGGTTGACTATAAATTACTTCAATTTTTCTATAATGCTGTTTATAAGGGGCTTTTTATAGATGGAGGCTATCGCATAAATATACCTTACAATTTTTACCGTTTACGCAATGATTCGATTAATACTGTTTTAGCCATCAAAATAGATGAAAATTTCCCGCCAACATTATTAAAATCGGTTTATGATGCGCTTATTACTCGAGTATCTATTATTGAGCTCGAAACATATTTTAGTCAAGATGAATATTTAGATAACTCTGGTATAGATGAATTTGAATTATTAAGCGCAGTAGGGCCATACAACAAGGAAGAAATTGTAAAAAGAAGAAAGGTAAAAGCCATAATTAGAGAAGAAACAAAGAAGGTTTTTTACCGTTATTTGTCCGATAAAAAGCTTTCCTCCAAAGAGATTAGAAAAAGTGATAGAGTGATTAAAAAAATTGCCAAAACAGCATTTAAACGTTATCGAAACAGTAAAAACACAAAACCTTGGGCAACCCCAATTAGTGTATTAAGTACGGCTTTTGATGGGTTTTATTATGGAGCCGAAAGAGGACAAATTAAACAGATTAGCGATCATAATCAAATCATTCCTTTATATGATTATGGTGTAGGGACGTATGATTTTGATCTAAAAAAAGTGAAACCACAAGCAGAAGCAGCCAAGGAAGAAGCAGAAAAACAAGTTTTAACCTTTTTTAATTATGATAACAACCAATAAATCAGTATCTTTGATAGATGTTCAAATACCTTAATTTATGAAACTGATCCAAAAGCACTTGTGTTCGCTAAATTATTTGTTGGTTATCTTGTTCATTGGTTTGAGCATGCATCAAGAAGTTTATGGAAAGGAATTTCCACAAGCAAAAATTATTGAGAACGAGGGAAAGTATGGACTGATAGGAAGAGATAATGAAGTGGTGTTGGAGACCATTTATGATGAAATAAAGCAAGTCCAACAAAGTGGAGCATTACATCTTTATTCAGTAAAACAAAAAGATGGTAAATGCGCTTTGGTTTATGAAATTTACCCTAATTCAAGTACTATTAGCTGGCACAAAACAGATTTTATTTATGATTATATTTCTGAAATCTACTTTTATCAAGTTGATACTTATAATTCTGGGTTTATCGCCATTATTGTTGCTCAAGAAGGATTACAAGGAATATTAACACTTGATTACAAAAGGAGTTCGGCTGATTTTGTAATTGATTATTTTATTAGAAGTGAACTTAAACCAAAAATTGACTTTAAATATCAAAATATTACCGGTGAACGTGAAGCATCTGAATATCTTTTAACCACCAATGAAAAAGGATTGATTGGAATGATTAATATGCTTACGGGTAAAGAATACCCCCCTAAGTATGATAAAATAGAGATCCCCTTTGGTTTGGAGGTGCCTCGTGCAAATGAAAAAGAAAATTCAGCTTATAAAAAAGTAACACTAAACAACAAACAAGGCAGAATATATATTACCTCTGATGGGTACAGTGAGATTGTAGCGCCACTATTTAGTGAAATTAGGGACTTAGTAACGGATACGTTGTTTTATGCCCTTCAAAATGATACAATTCATATTTATGATGCTGTAAAGAAAAAAACCTATACCCCAAAATATAATGGTAAGGTATTAACAACTGATTCAAGGTTAGTTGAAACTTATTTTATTTCTTACAATGATATAGTGGTATTAATTTGTACCGATACTACAAAAGCTTATCCTAATTGGAGCGATCAATATTATATTTATGACCTCAAAAAAGACTCTATAATAAATGTTTTCGCAGGTGGCATTAAAACTATAAGGTATTATCAATGGATTCGTTCTGGAACTACTAAAGTCTGTCCAGATGGGTTGATTGTGAATAATATATATGATAGCATAAAAAAACGGTACAATGCAGAAATTATAAATCTACATAATACTTCATTTAATTATAAGATTACTTCGAAATATTTCATAGGAGTTGAATGGGAAACATATTATGATAAAACTAAAAAAAATCAAATTGCAGTTATTCGTTATTATAATTCAAAGAATAATAAAATAATTCTAGGTTATTATTCATTAAAAACGGGTGTTTTTTCTAAAAGGTTGAAAGATAAAAATCTGTACCTTTATGAAAGCAGGTACTATCTAAAAGACCTGTAAGTAGGGTAAACACAAAACCTTGTTCAACTCCAGTAGGTGTATTAAGCACTGCCTTTGTTGGTTTTTATTATGGAGCCGAAAGAGGACAAATTAAAGAAATTAGCGTTCATAATCATATCATTCCTTTATATCATTTTGATTAAGGTACGTATGATTTTGATCTAAAAAAAGTGATTTTAGAAGTTTTTTATAATGACAGAATAAAATAATGGGTTTTAGATTAAGTCAATTTATTATTCGATACTAACGCTTTGACAAATCGATCTAATGGACCTAAATCGTCTTGGCCTTTTTCTTCATTTGCTATTTTAATAGTCAAAGCTCCAGCTTTTTGTAGCTTTTCAATATTTTCTGGCGATGCGTCTGACATATCAGACGAATAGGGATAATTCCCTTGGTTATCTTTCTTTCTTAATTTTGTAGGGAAATCTACTCTAACAAAATTATCACTGTAGTTTTTATCATCATCTACACCAAAAATTTTCTTTATTTGATAATTGACTGTGTCTAATGCACCATCCATCATAATATCTGGCGCTGATTTTGCCCATTTAACTACACCCCAATCACCTGGTTTTTTGGTAGCTTCATAAGTTGAAGGTATTGCTCCAGTACCAATGGATAACATCATCATTTTGTCTGATTTGATATCGGATTCAAATAATTTAGAGTTCTTACTTCTAACTTCAGCATACGCACATAAAGCAGGATTGTTGGCAAAAACGCCTCCGTCCAAGTTAACCATAGTTGCAAGTTTTTCATTCTTTTCTGCTAAATTTTTAATAACTGCTGGCGGGAAATAAGTAGGAGCAGCTGAAGTAGAACGCAGAACATCTCGCAAATAAAAATCATTTTCAGATTGATTGTCTCTACTACTAAAAAACACAGAAGAACCACTTATCATGTCATAAGTAGTCACAATACATGGCTTAATAAGGTCGTTAAGTTTTAAATCTCCTAATTCTTCTTTAAAAATTCGTTCAATATTTTTGGGGTTAAATTTCGTTGCATCAAATAATTGTCGAACACCCAACAACCCATTTTTCTTTGATTGATTAAAGATTTCATATCCTTTATTTACATATAAATTTAACGCTCTTTGAGCAGTAAATTTTGGGTCTGGAACTAAATAGTAACAACCTAATATTGCCCCAGTGCTCGTTCCAACTATCATATCAAAATAATCTGCAATTCTTGCATCAGGATTATTAGAAAAATATTTTAAACGTTCTTCAATATGCACCATTACTGTAGCAGGAATAATACCTCTTATTCCTCCTCCATCTAATGATAAAATTTTGACTTTTTTTTCTGTTGGCATAGTGATAATTTTTTATGGGTTGTAATTAAAACAAAATAAAAATGGTTTAAAAAGGAGAAAATGATAGCTATTTTAACAATGGCAAAAAATTAGCATTAAAATTTTGAATAGTATTCCCACCAAAGAAATGAGTGCCTGGGCAACTTTTGGTGGAGCCACTCCCCTCTTGTGTTATGCGTTTGCCTGTGTTTAAGTCATACCAATGGTGATAAACGATGGTTTGATCATTTGCAATAAGATTAAAACGCGACAACAACAATAAAGTCATTTCGATAATTGTATTTTGATGAATCGAATTCATTTGATCACCACCTATATCAAAATTCCCCACGTGCTCAATACAAATACCGTTTTCATTGGCACCTTTGATACCTGCAGGTATTTTGTCGAGATCTCTACAAACCATTATTTTCCCATCAGGGAAAGTGGTGAAATTTTGAGCAATTTCGGCAAAACCTCTACTGAGATGTGAGTTCTCCATACTTTGACATAACTCAAAGTGATTAGTACCTTTGAAAGTGCTATAATCGGGTTTATAGGTATGATGCTGCTGAATCAACTTGATGGTTCGCGTTACTTTTTTTTGGCTCAACCAGTTGTAAAATTCATCTAGTTCAAGCAGGGTAAATTTTCCTTGTGTTTTCATGTTGTTTTATTTAGGGGGTTATAAATTTGTTCTTTTCCAGTTCCATTAGTATTAAACGGAGGCAGCTTTGGCCATTGGGTTTTTCATCCCAATACATTTCGTGTGCCTTTACACCATAAAGCATTAAAAAGTCAATTATCCCAAATTTGGATAATGCAATTACTTCATAATTTATATTAATTGGTTTATTTGAAATCAAATCAATACCAAATTGTGCTTCTCCTACTTTGGCATCATTTCTAAAATTAGTAGCTAGCACATCCGTTATGGAATAAACATTAAGCCAACTTAAATGACTATCTAACTCTAAATTACGATTTTCGAAATATAATGGGTAGTATGCGTTTACAAATTCATAAGGAGAACCAATAGTAATTAAAGCGTCACAATATTTTTCAGCATTTTTAGAAACTTTATTTCCGAATGGGTATATATAATCAAGAGCAATGATTGACCCAAAACTATAGGCATGAAAATGAATTTTACAATCATTTTCATTTTCGGTTATATATTCAACTAATTGCTCGAGATTTCCCTGTAAAATCTGACGTTGTGCACCGTATTTCAAATAATCATGTACACACACAAATTCAGTTCCCATTTGGGTAACAAGTACATTGGCATTTGGTAAAAACAAAACCATTATACCAGTAATTGTCAAACATAATTTTGAAATTCCTGTAATGAAAGTTTCAAGTGAACTACTATCGAACAATTTAAATTTATCTGAAAAATCTGTTATTGTGATAAAAGTAGCTGGTAATAAACTTATGAATGCTAACGCCAAAATTAGAAAAATGCTGAACAAGTAAAATGTTTGAAACGGACTGTTGTATTGTTTTGGTTTAAACAATCGAGTAATAATTAATGGGAATTTTCGTAAAACTAATAGAAACAGTCTAATGTTTTTGTGAATCAATGAATAGGAATTAAATTTTTCAGTCAGAATATCTTTATATTGATATTGATATATTTTATATATAATTTCTTCATTATTGTTCATGTTTTTAATGATGGAAACAACTGCACCAGACTTTTCTGATGTATAGTGTATCACTTCTTTTTTACTAAAATAGTGTGCATCAGTATTCGTATAATTTAATTCATTAATTAACCGCTTTGCATAATTATCAACGGTGTCGTTATGCACAGATTGACCTAAACCTCCTATTAAAATTCCTATTTTCATATTAGACTCTATTTTTTAATTTTCATTATAGGTAATTTCTGTATGTGGAACCAGTTTACATTTTTCAAAAAAGACTTCGTGCTTACCTTCTTTTGGGTAAAAAATTTGTCGATTTAATAAATTAGATAGAATTAATTGTTCCATAAGTTGAATTTTGAAATCCTCATTTTCAGAAATGTGAAAGAGTTTAATTTTCTGATATGCTGTTTCTATTGTTAATGTATGTTCAACTCCTTTCAGACCTTTCATACGAAAAGGATAGATAAACCGAGTTATTAAACTGTAAGGTAAATACCATCCTTTATTTGCAGTAAAATCAGTTTCAAGTTTTTGTTTCGTTTCATCATTGAAATACGGTTGATAGCTTTTGTCAACTTCATCAAAATCTTTTAAAAGTTGTACAGATAGAAGTCCTAAATTTAAAATAGGCATTTTTTCTGTCAATTTATCAAGCATATCAAGTAATTTTTTGGAATCTACCCGCTTAAAAAAAGAACCATCATCAGGAATAAAAATAATATCGCTTAGCGTCATGATAAACAACCCTCTTCCGTGTTTCTTTTCGTTGGTATCTATTAAAGTTTCCTCATAATTTACGTTTTCTTTAACAAAAAACACATTTGAAGAATCTTCTAAATCCTTTATAACTGACAAAGCATTGTTATATTTATTCGTGTCAAAATCTGAAATTAACTGGTCTAGAAGCTTTATTACCCCAACATCAGAAGGAGCCAATAGTTCATCGGGATTTGTATAGGGTAACACTTCCTTAACAGATGCTGCTCGCATTATATCAAGAATACGCTTAATAGTAAAAATTTCAGGAATATTCTCGTCAGCTTTTAACTGACGAGAAATTTCCATGATACCTTTTCCATTTTCGAGGTAAGTATCGACTATTTCCAATTTTTTTTCTAACTGTAAAATGATGTCTGTTACCTTCTTTTCTTTTTGATGCCTAAAAATATTCAATCCTATAAAAACAAGAATTAGAACAACTGTAATTAATAAACTCGGATTAAAACGATCCCAGAATAAAAAAATCAGTGCTAATAGAGATAATAATCCTATTATTTTAAAATGAATATTCATTTGTGAAAGAAAAAATATTATTCCTTCTAACCAGCACCTTTTAAATCCGGTTCAAAATCAAAAATGGAAGTTTTAGAATTATTCCAAATAGGTTCTACTAAACCATAGGCAATAGTTGTGTTTGGTGCTAAAGTAAGCTTAGATTTAGAACCACCACCTGTTTTCAATTTTAAAGAAAGTTCAATACCCTTTACAGTCGTTTTTGCTTCAATATCGCTGGTTAAGTCTATTTGTGAATAAAATTCTGCCTCAACAGCCACAAATATACAGTCAACAATTCTAGCATTTTTACCTTGATATCGAAGGTATTCCAATATTGATTGATCCTTATTTAAAGCTTCAATGAGAGGTCTTGGGGTTATGTATAATTCCATAAATACCATCTTTTGACTTTTCATCAAATCATATGATACATTAACGGAGCCATTGGCAACAGATGTGTCCATAGGTATGTCGAATTCAGCCTTTTTTGTTTTTTCAACATCCAATCCATAAGGACCATACATTATAACATCAGGTTTATCAATTTTTACATCATGATGCCTGAAAAGATACCTCGAGCTCAATAAACCTTTTTCTTTTTTCCCATATGAACCTAATACCATTTTTTCGGCTCCTGTTCTAAAATAGCGTTTATTGCTATTTATTAAAACTTTGTTTCGGATAACTACTTTACTCATAAACTTTGTTTTTTTGATTTATATTTAATTTGAAGAGGCATTAAAACCTTTTAAGAATACTTGTTCAAATATATATAAACAATTTTAATTTACCAAATAGTTTTTCATTTCAAAAATTATATAAAACATTGTATAACAGATATATAGATATTAGTTAGGTTAACATGTACCCTAAAATAGGTTAATTTTTACCTATAAAAAAATGGGTTAATTATGACCTATTTTTAAGATAATTGAATTAAAAATGGGAGAATGACTTGTGGTAATACTCAAATTATAATCTAAAATTCATTACATTTTTAGAAGAAAATCATCTTGGAATTTCATTTGATGAAAAGCTCCAGGTCTATTAATCATGAAAATTACATATATCAGTATCAATAGGTTTGATATACGTTCATTTACTTTCTGGGTAAAATTTGAAGAACTTGTTTATTTAAGTTTCCAAAGTAGGAATTAAACTTTATGGTTTTAGGAAGAAGTAAACAAAAGAATTAAGGTAATTCCAACAATGGACGTAAAATATTTATTTTTGAAAGAATTACCTCATTATTTGAATTATCATTATCTTGTTTTAGAATTTTACGAATTTCTAAAAATCCAATATGATTTTGATTTTCCTTCAACAATCTTACTTTTTGATTCGAGTATTCTTCTATTTGGAGGCAAACCTAAAAGCGTCATATGAATGTCGTTTAATAACATCTGTGTATCTGAAAAATATCCATGTCCCAGTAAACTTGTATCTACCCTAGAAGCATCTACAGTATCTAGACCGTCAATAACCACTATATTATCACCTCCTTCTCCTAGTCTAGAATAGCCTTTTCTTATTTTTTTTGAAACAATAATAGCTTTATCTTTATTAGAGACATAAAGTGTAAGTCCAAAATTTCTATTTATTTGGGGCATTATTTGATTTATAAAAATATCTTTATCAATATCTGGTGCAGCAAGTATTATTTGATTAATAATTTGGTTAGGGAATAAACCCTCATTTTTTAATTGAATCAAAGCATAAGATAAAGCTACATTACCCATGCTGTGTGCAATTATATGAAGTTTCTTCACTGGTGAAGTTTCAAGTAATATTTTTATGAACTCACACAAGTAATTAGAAGATAGTTTGGCTGAATCAGTATCAGCAATATAACCAGCAACATTTCCCATAGAGGGCCAAGAAAAAGCTACAACAGCTCCCTTGAAGTTTAGATCATACCCTAACTGTGCTGTACGTAGCATAGCCTCAGTAAATTCAACATTAAAACCATGAATAAATAATAAAATGTCGTTTTCATTTGATTGACCAATTTTTTCTTTTAGAGTAGAAGTAAATTTAGTTTTATCTATAATTTCATTATTGAGAATAGTAAAATGTTTTTCTGGGCTTTCCTCAAAAAACAAACTACTGAACCAACTTGGGCGTTCTATATTTCCAATTTTATGCGAATGAGGAATGCTGATTTTACATGTGCCAAGATGTAAACAACTTTCTCTAGTATTAGAGAACTCAGTTTTACCCATTTTGGTTTCATATTTTCTGTTGGTACCAAATAAAATGGAATAGGTAATATAGTCATTATTGACTACATTTTTTTGATTGGCATAAATCTCAGAATCTGCACTTGAAACATTGTACATTATAGAAGAATCTTCATTAACCCGTTGGGTGAAATAGATTTTTTTAAAAAAAACTTCTTGGATATTGCTCAAGATACTGAAATTCAGTATCTTGATGTCGCAAAACAAAAAACAATATCCGTGTCAAATATAGTTAAAAATTATTTACGAGTACTAGAAATAATTAGTTCTTTAAATTACGAACTTGATTATAAATCTACTGTTGGGAGAAAATCTAAAATGTCTGATTTAGAAGTGGTTGCTTTTGTAACCTCCCCTTTTTTAGGACAGGTTGTAAATATACAAATTTTGAATTTAATT
>CAYQNU010000021.1:0-101 GCA_964419055.1 uncultured Flavobacteriales bacterium
AACAGGAAATGCTTGTACAGTAGCGACAACATCAGGAACGATAACCGTTAATCCATTACCCGTGGCAGCAGTAGCCGGAACCAATACAATATGTGCTGGAC
>CAYQNU010000021.1:201-25976 GCA_964419055.1 uncultured Flavobacteriales bacterium
GCCGCAATAACAGTATCACCAGCTGCCACTACGACCTATACAGTAACGGTAACAAGTGCTGCCGGATGTGTATCTACAGCCAACAGAACCGTAACGGTTAATCCATTACCCGTGGCAGCAGTAGCCGGAACCAATACAATATGTGCTGGACAATCTACAACATTAACGGCATCGGGAGGAGGCACTTATTTATGGAGCACAGGAGCAACAACAGCCGCAATAACAGTATCACCAGCTGCCACTACGACCTATACAGTAACGGTAACAACTGCATTAGGTTGTACTGCAACTGCGACAGGTACAATTACCGTTAATCCATTAAACACTATAGCTGGAGGAGCTAACCTAACTTCGTGTATCAATACAGCCATTACAACGTTCACCATGGCTACAACGGGTGCAACGGGTGTTACATTTACAGGATTGCCAACAGGTGTAACAGGAACTTGGGCAGCTAACGTGGCAACTATAAGTGGAACACCAACCGTTTCAGGTACCTTTAACTATACGGTTACAACAACAGGTGGTTGTCCTCCAGCTACAACTTCTGGAACAATAACTATAAATCCAGATCATACCATTACAGCAGGAACTAATCAAAATATTTGTATAAACAATGCAATGACTAATATCACTATGACCCTTGGAGGTGGTGCAACAGGAGCAACAGTTACAGGATTACCTGCGGGTGTTGTGGCAAACGTTGCAGGGACTACCTTAACTATTAGTGGTACACCAACAGCAAGTGGAGTCTTTAACTATTCTGTAGTCACTACAGGAAACAGTTGTATAACTGCATCAGCAAATGGAACATTAACCATTGATAACAGTTCAACTGCACCAACTGGAGTGAGTGGTCCAACAACAATTTGCTTAGGAGGAGGAGCTCCCTTATCAGTTGTAGGAGGAACACTAGGTACAGGAGCCAATTGGGAATGGTTTACAGGAAGTTGTGGAGGTACCTTAATTGGAACGGGTGCCACAATAACTGTTCAACCAACAGCAAATACGACCTATTATGTAGGTGCCTCAGCAAGTGGAACAGGTACTTGTCCAGCTACCTCTTGCGCTAATATAACGGTTACACTGCCTGCAGCTGGAAATACCCTGAGTCAAAATAATGAATTAGCAACTTGTATTGTAAATCAAAATAACTTTATCCATTTCTTCCATTCAAGTGGTCGTTTGTTGGCTTCAATAAACTCAAATGGTCAAGATTTAGGAAACGTTACAGTAACCAGTTATGTGGCAGGAGCACCAATAGATGTGCCCGCTTGTAATACGGCTAGTGCTTCTTGGATTACTACAGCTATGGGAAGACATTGGATGATTACACCACAGTTTCAACCAACAGGTGCAGTAATTGTACGCTTACCATTTGATGATTCACCTGGTGGAGAATTAGATCAATTGATTTTACAATCCGCTTCAAATTTGAATATTACGGATAATGTAATGGCTGTTTCTGATTTGAAGTTAAGTAAATACAGTGGACCAAGCAATGTAAATTCAAATCCATTTGATAACTGTTTTGGAGCAGGTGGAAATGCTGGAACAACTATTCATTCACAAGTTGCGAATTCTACAGTAGGTTCTTATTTAGCAGGATTTAATGCCAATGCAAGATACGTGGATTTCACCATCAATAGTTTCTCTGAATTTTGGTTACACGGAAGCTCTGGGGACAGCCCTTTACCAGTAGAAATTTCTGATGCGAAAGTAAGTTGTATCAATCAAAATGAATTAGTTAATATTCAATGGACAACACAATCGGAGACCAATTCACTAAAATTTGAAGTCGAAAAAACGGTAGATTATGCAAACTGGATATTTGTAGGAAGCAGAGATGCTGCAGGTAATTCATCAACAGAAAAACACTATTCATTAAATGATGAAGTCACTGAATACGCTGTTTATTACCGATTAAAACAAATTGATCAAGATGGAAGTTTTGAATATTTCAATTTAGGTTCAGTACATTGCGATGGTGTAAACACATTAACAGTTTACCCAAATCCAACTAGAGGTCTGGTAACATTGCGTTACAGTTCAAATAATGACATTCAAGGAGCTTCGATAGAAATAGTTGATGTATATGGAAAATTAATTTCAAGTAAACCAACCAGTATCCTAGATGGAACCAATGAATTTATTATTGATTTGTCTAACTATGCAGATGCAACCTATTTCATTCATTTAAGAACACCTCAAGGTGTAATGAAACCGGTGAAGATTGTAAAAATGAATTAGTGCATTGATTTATTAATTGAAAACCACAAATGCACCATAATAGTGTATTTGTGGCTTTTTTCTATAGGTTTCTATAATTTTAGTTTTAAGGAAAAATATATTTTTAACTCAAGAACTATCAGTAAGGTTAAAATGACTAGTTCAATTATAAAATAGAGACCATCAAAAAAAGTTAAATATTGACTGAAAATAAATA
The DNA here is from genome assembly GCA_964419055.1 of uncultured Flavobacteriales bacterium. GTDB lineage: Bacteria > Bacteroidota > Bacteroidia > Flavobacteriales_D > Parvicellaceae > CAYQNU01. The sequence continues at coordinate 2,648 of CAYQNU010000021.1, forward strand.
ATATAACGATTGATAATAGAGCATATAACGTATTAGCCAGGGCAATTATTAAAAGCCATATACGCCAGATTTTTACTGCAATTAAATAGCAAACCAAAGAATACATCCCAAAAATTAAAGCAATTATAGCTAATGAGTATAATATAGATTGGGGAAGTCCAAAAAAGGAATCAAATAAGGGTAAAATAATACCTAAGCTTATTGCTGACAACAAGGCTCCCAAGCAGTCGACTAAAAATATTTTTTTTGGTTGAAGTTTAAACATAATTAATCTATTACATTTTTAAATTCCAATAAATTACAACATCGTATTTTAGAACAACTGAATATCCGAACAACCTAACAACCTAACAACTGCATAACCTAAAACTTATCTAACTCCCTCCTCATCGAAATATATCGACAAATAATTTTTGTATCGAAAAGCTTCAATTTCTTCAGAATCTACCGCCTCTAAAACGGCACATTTAGGTTCGTTTATGTGTTTGCAATTGTGAAATTTACAGTTAGGCAACAAGGCTCTCATTTCGTTGAAATACAAACTCACATCGCTTTTGTCAATGTCGTGCAATCCAAAACCTTTGATGCCGGGTGTGTCAATGATGTCGCCACCAAAAGCTAAAGGAAACATTTCCGCAAAGGTGGTGGTATGTTTACCTTTGGAATGTGATTCTGAAATGATGCCAATTTTAGCATGCAATTGCGGATCCACACAATTGATAATAGAAGATTTTCCCGAACCCGAATGCCCAGAGAGCATCGAAACGCAGTTTTTAAGCATATCTTTTAGGGTATCAATTCCTTCGCCAGTTACCGTACTCGTTTGCAAACAAGGGTAGCCAATTTTGGTATATGCAGCGGTTAAATAATTCATCTCAGCTTTATCAGCTTCGGTATAAATATCTGTTTTGTTGAAAACAATGACAACGGGAATGTGATACGCTTCAGCCGAAACCAAAAATCGGTCAATAAAACCCGTTGAGGTTTTAGGTTGATTAATGGTGACCACCAAAAAAGCTTGGTCAATATTACTGGCTACAATATGTGATTGTTTAGAAAGGTTGACCGATTTACGAATGATGTAATTTTTACGGTCGTTTATTTTTTGAATTACCGCTTTTCCATCTTCTTCAAAAGCATAATGAACGCCATCACCCACAGCAATTGGATTGGTCGTGCGAATACCATCCATCCTGAATTTACCTTTGATACGCGCGTCAATCAACTCATTTTGAGCGTTGCGCACAACATACCAACTGCCTGTTGATTTTATTACTACACCTTCAAATATCGCTGCCATGTTTATTCAAATATATAGAAGAAAGTTACCTTTCTCTAACTTGCGACCGCTAAATTAATCGTTTTTAAGGAGAAAATTAGTTATATCTTTATATCTTCGCACAAAATCAATAGAAATGTCGATAAAAGTAACGCAACTAACCAAATTATATGGTGCTCAAAAAGCGGTAGACAATGTAACATTTGAAATAAATAAAGGTGAAATTGTAGCTTTTTTGGGGCCAAATGGAGCAGGGAAATCAACCACAATGAAAATATTGACGTGTTTTATTCCTCAATCGGAGGGTAAAGCAGAAGTATGTGGAATCGATACAATGAAAGATCCCATGTTGGTAAAAAGTAAAATAGGTTATTTGCCCGAGCAGAATCCTTTGTATTATGATATGTATGTAAAGGAATTTCTTATGTTTTTAGCTGATTTACATAAAATTAAAAACAAAAAGGAACGTGTTGCTCAAATGATTGAGGCAGTGGGTTTGACTAAAGAACAAAACAAACGAATAGGTCAATTATCAAAAGGATATAAACAACGTGTAGGGTTAGCTCAAGCTATGATTCACGATCCAGAAGTGTTGATTCTAGATGAACCTACTACCGGTCTAGATCCCAATCAAATAGTGGAAATTAGAACGTTGATTAAAAACTTTGGAAAAGATAAAACGGTGTTGCTTTCTACACACATAATGCAAGAAGTGGAAGCTATTTGCGATCGGATAATAATTATTAATCAGGGCAAAATAGTAGCGGACGATAAGACTGCTTTAATTCAACAAAATCAAAATACTACACAAGTGATTCGAGTTGAATTTGACGGAGCCATTAAAGAAGGCGAACTTAAAAAACTAAAAGGAGTAACCAAAGTAAGTTTTGTAAAAGACTTTATGTATTTAGTAGAATACAAATCGGATCAAGATATTCGTAAAGAAATTGCACGTTTTGCGCAGACATCCAACGTGCTATTATTAGAACTTCATGTTGAAGAACAAAAATTGGAAGACTTATTTAAAAAATTGACCCAATAAATTTTTTGTGGGTTACGAATAATTTATAATTTTGTCCTCAACTAGAATTGTGGAAAGATTTGATAGCTTGCAACCACTTGGAAAAAATGCTAAATGATTTACAAAGGTGACCATAGCGGTTTTTTACAATTCAAATAGACTTACTAACTTAAATAAAAATTAATTTAAATGGCGTATTTATTTACTTCAGAATCGGTTTCAGAAGGACATCCTGACAAGGTTGCCGATCAAATTTCAGATGCATTAATTGATAATTTTTTGGCGTTTGATCCAGAATCAAAAGTAGCTTGTGAAACATTGGTTACAACAGGTCAGGTAATTTTGGCTGGAGAAGTTAAATCTCAAGCATATTTAGACGTTCAAAAAATTGCTCGTGAGGTAATCAATAAAATTGGGTATAACAAAAGTGAGTATATGTTTGATGGTAACTCTTGTGGAGTTCTTTCAGCTATTCACGAACAATCGCCTGATATTAATCAAGGTGTTGAGCGCAAGAAAAAAGAAGATCAAGGTGCTGGTGACCAAGGTATGATGTTTGGTTATGCTACCAAAGAAACCGAAAATTACATGCCGTTGGCGTTAGATTTATCGCATCTTTTATTGAAAGAATTAGCTGCCTTGAGACGTGAAGGTAAAAAAATGAAATACCTTCGTCCTGATGCCAAATCACAAGTTACCATTGAATACGATGATAACAATGTGCCAGTAAGAATTGATGCTATTGTTATTTCAACACAACATGATGACTTCGACAAAGAAGCTAAAATGTTGAAACAAATTAAAGAAGATGTTATCACTGTTTTAATTCCTAGAGTTAAAAAATTGTTGCCAAAAAATATTCAGGCATTATTCAACGATAAAATCATTTATCATATCAATCCAACTGGTATTTTTGTTATTGGTGGTCCTCACGGAGACACAGGTTTGACAGGTAGAAAAATCATTGTAGATACTTACGGAGGAAAAGGAGCTCACGGTGGTGGCGCTTTCTCAGGAAAAGATCCAAGTAAAGTTGACCGTTCGGCTGCTTATGCTACACGTCACATTGCTAAAAATGCAGTGGCTGCTGGATTAGCAGATGAAATTTTAATTCAAGTGGCTTACGCTATCGGTGTAGCAAAACCAGTAGGTTTATATGTAAACACTTATGGTACGGCTAAAGTTAAAATGACGGATGGTGAAATTTCTAAAAAATTAGAAGAAATTTTTGATATGCGTCCTTATGCTATCGAAACACGATTCAAATTAAGAACACCTATTTATTCTGAAACAGCTGCTTATGGTCACATGGGAAGAAAATCAGAAATCGTTAACAAAGAGTTTAAATCTCCAGATGGAAAAATAGTTAAATGTAAAGTTGAATTATTTCCTTGGGAGAAATTAGATTACGTTGAAAAAGTTAAAAAAGCGTTTAAAATCAAATAATTTCGGTTTTATTACCTATTCTTCATTTAAATCCCTCATTATCATAAGATAGTGAGGGATTTTTTTGTAAATTTTTTAATCTTCATAAGAATGAAGAATTTTCAAATAACATTTAGTGGTGTTCATCAAAAAATAATTAATTTAACTATTTTTAAAGCAACTTTTTGACTAAGTTTGTTGTCTCATTATCAAGATTAATACAATTTTTTTTATATACTGTTATGAAATTATTTCAACGAATTTTTATTACTATTTCTATATTCTTATTTTTTGCACATTATTCTTCAGCCAATGTACTTTATGTAACCAATACAAATGACGCTGGACCAGGAAGTTTTAGGGATCAGTGTGCTGCTGCTTTTGCCAATGATTCAGTTGTTTTTAATGTAAGTGGAATTATAAATTTGCAGAGTACAGTTGTTATTGACAAAGAAATTAAAATAATAGGTCCAACAGCAAAATACATGACCATTAACCTTAATAATGGCGATATTCGTTTTAATACTTTTACAATAGACACTATTTTTATTAGTTATTTACGATTTACGAAACCAACTTCCAATTCAAATCATTTTTTAGTAACTAATGGGGCTAAAGTTAAATTTGAGTATTGTGTTTTTGATGATATGAATACCATTGTTAATGGAGGGGCTATTGAAGTAAATGGAGCTAATTCAAAATTAATTGTCAACGGTTGTAGTTTTTTCGGAAATACCACTCAAAACAATGGAGGAGCTATTTTTGCAAATAATGATGCTGAATGTACTATTAAAAACAGTACTTTTAATGAGAATAATGCCGCATCAACAGGAGGATGTATATCACTAAATGCCACTTCAACATTAATTGCGGTTAACAATACGTTTCATAATAACAATAATGGAATTATTTATGCCATTTCTCCTGATTGTAATATAATTATAACAAACAATATATTTTCTTCTAGCGCACCAACTACTATGTTGCTAGGAACATCAATTTGGAATGGATTAGGAGGAAATGTGTATACTTCAACAGCTGGTATTTTAGGGTCAACACTTACTACTTTAGGAATCAACACATCAAATGATATTTTTTCTGGAAATCAAGCAAATCTTCAATTAAGACCAACGCATGTTACAGATGGTTATGGTTTGAAATGGTTTCCAGTTATTAATTCTAGTGGGTTTAGTGTTGAAACTGGTGTATATTCGGCATATGTAACTGAATTTGATGGGCGTAGAGCTCCTCGAACTTTAGATGGAAATATTGATGGAGTACTTAATGTTGACGCGGGAGCTTGTGAATATACTCCTTATCGAGTAACTTCTAATTCCGGGGCTGGTGATTTTGAATCTATTTTTACGTTAGCAAATTCTAATACTGCTGGATCAATTTATATTGAATTTGATTGTTCTCCATCGGGAACACATATTACATCTGGTCTTACAACGACTTATTCAGGAAAATGGATAATAGATGGGTTTACACAATTTGGTTCAGCAGTTCCAGGACCAAGTGCCTCAATCACGGCTGTTACACCTGGACAATTTCCAAATGTTATAAGTGGTAACAGTACATTGTTAAGTATTGTAAATGCAGGTTTTGGAACAACAATTTCTGGGCTAGCATTTGATAATGAATTTACGACTTCTATTTTCATAAATAATACACAATCGGTCAATATTTTTGGAAACTTATTTTTTTCAACTGCAGCAAGTAATGCCGATAAAGGGGTTCATGTTTTTGGAGGTAATAATCATACAATTGGAGGTTCTTTACACCTTCATCGAAACGTTATGAATGACCATTTTGCAAGTATTGGCTCTGCAGGAATATTAATTGAACAAAGTGATAAAACAAAAGTTATTGGAAACTTTATTGGAACTAATGCAAATGGAACTTCATCGATAACTAATGATGATGGTGTTATAATTGGTTTTGACGCAAGTAATACCCAGGTTGGTGGTTCTGAATTATTTCAAAAAAATATCATATCAGGTAATTTTAATAGAGGTGTAGGAATTACTGTTGGAGCGAGTACCAATAATATAATTGAAAGCAATTATATAGGATTAAATTATGCTGGAACGGCTGCTTTGCCTAATTCCATAGGAATAAGCGTAGAAGGTAATGAAACCAAAATAGGTAATTTCAACAAACAAAGTGGAAATGTCATTTCAGGTAATACATATGGAATACAGGTATTCAGTGAGTTTAACGAGATACATGGAAATATAATTGGATTAAATCCAACAACAGATGCTTCTATACCGAATACACAGTATGGAATCAGTATTGAAAGTGCCAATAACCAAGTTGGTTTTGAATATTCGAATTTAGCACAACGAAATGTTATATCTGGAAATGGAATTGCAGGTATTTATATAAACGGAATAAATGCTGTTTCTAATATCATTCATGGAAATTTAATCGGTCCTTTTGGAGATGAGGCATCTTCTCCTGTCACCAATCAAAATTTTGGAATTCATATTACAAATCAAGCCTACGAAAATTATATAGGGAGTGCGAATTTAGATAACGGAAATGTAGTTTCAGGGAATGGATCTATAGGTATAGCTTTGTCACAAGATGTAAATACTATTTCTATTCAATCTAATAATATTGGTGTAGATAAAACTGAATCTATTGATTTACCAAATGGAACTGTCGGTATTCAATTATTAAATAATTGCTCCAATAATAACATAAACAACAATATGGTTGCTCGAAACGGCACCAATGGAATAGAAATTAATTCTAGCCATAATAACACAATATTTGATAACGTAATTGGTTGTAATAGAGATGTTACAGCTAATTTTGGTAATACTGAATCAGGGATTACCTTGTTTAATTCTTTTGGAACTTATATCGAAGAAAACAACATACATTCCAATGGTTTATTTGGAATTGATATGTTAGGTTCAAATAATACACAAATCTACACCAACTACATTGGAGGGAATGCATCTTCTTTAGAGCCTTTTGTTGGATCTGGAAATGGAAATCGCGGTATTTATGTAGATCAGTCTGATTCTGTTCAAATTGGTGATGGAACTTTATTCAGAGTTAATTATATAAAGTTTAATAATGGTGATGGAATTACCATAGATGGTGGAAGTTCTTTAGTGCAACATAGCTTTAACCTTATTTCAGATAATGCTGGATTAGGAATCGATATTGATGCTGACGGGGTATCGGTTGTGCCAACAAATAATGAAGGTGCTCAAGCTCCGGTTTTTACAGGTGCAGCGGATTGTAGTGGTACAGTAACCATAACAGGAACTCTTAATGGTGCACCAAGTACTATGTACCGTTTAGATTTTTATAAAAACACAACACCAGATGCATCTGGTTCAGGAGAAGGGGAGACGTATATTGAAAAAACGTATGTCATAACTGACGGAGCAGGGGTAACCAATTTCAATCATATTTTTTCAGAACCTGTTTCTGTTGGTGATATCATAACCGCTATTGCATCGGATTCAATTAACGGTTTCCCTATTCGAAATTCATCCGAATTTGCCGTTAACATAATGGTTCAGTCATCTCCATCTATAACTTTGGTCACATCCACAAATGAATCTTGTTCAGGAACAATGGATGGATCAATTGATGTAAGTGTATCAGGTGGTATTGCACCGTATACCTATACATGGTATAACAGTTCTGCTGCAATTGTAGGTTCAAATGAAGATGTTTCAGGACTAGGAGCAGATGATTATTATTTGGAGTTAGAAGATGCTATTGGTTGTATCATCAACTCAGCAGTTTATAATATTACCAGTCCTCCTCTTTTTACAGTGAGTGTTTCTACTTCTGACGCTACTTGTGCCGGTGGATCAGATGGTACTGCAACAGCTGTTGAAGTAGGCGGTACCGGTCCTTTTACTTACTTATGGTCACCAGGTGGTCAAACGACTCAAACAATAAATGGTTTGTTTCAAGGAAGTTATGATGTTACCGTAACCGATGCCAACGGTTGTATTCAAATGAATACTGGTTTTGTTTTTGAACCCAGTCCTATGATGCTTAATTTCACCACCACAGATCCTACTTGTTTTGGGAGTACTGATGGTTTGTTATCTGTAAATGTTTCTTCTGGAGGAACTGCCCCTTTCAATTATTTATGGTCACCAGGAAGCTTCACAACTCAAACTATTAGCGGTTTATCTTCCGGAAATTATACGTGTCAAGTTACTGATGCTAATGGTTGTATTCAATCAGATAATGTGTCATTGACAGATCCTCCGCAACTAATTTTGACTCAAGATGCTCAAACAAATGTTTCTTGTTTTGGTGAAATTGATGGAAATGCTACAGTAGGAGCATCAGGTAACGCCCCTTTTACTTATAGTTGGGCTCCTTTTGGAGGAACTTCACCTACAGCATCAGGTTTAAATGCTCAAATTTTCACTGTTACTGTGATGGATATCAATGGATGTACTGCTCAAGAAAATTTTAATATATCAGAACCTGCTTCTATCACTTTTAACCAAAGTTTCACCAATGAGTCTTGTGCTGGAACCGCTGATGGAACTATTTCATTAGAAATAACCAGTGGTGGGGCACCATCTTTTTCGTTTGAATTATTTGATGATTTTGATGTTTCAATAAATTCTGAACTATCTGTAGGATTAAATGATTTAAGAACATTTTCGGGATTAACAGGAGGAGATTATTATATTGTGGTAACAGATTTGTCTGGATGTGATGATACCATTTTATATTCTATACCACAACCTTTCGTATACACCGCTTCGTTTTCTGCACCATCTTTTTCTTGTGAGGGTACTATTATAAACTTTACAGACGCCTCTTCAAACACACCTACATCTTGGCAATGGGATTTTGGAGATTTAAATACTTCTAATCTACAAAATCCATCACATACCTATTCTTCTGCAGGAGTTTACACAGTCACTCTTACAACTTTTTGGGGTGCATGTTCTGAAGTTCATACGGATAATATAACGATTAATGTAACTCCGGTTGTTACCAATTCAAATACTTTAACGATTTGTTCAAATGATCCTATATCAATACCCTTATCCGCTACTGTAATTTCAACTTTTACTTGGACAGCTAGTTATGTTGCGCTTACAGGAGGGTCAGGTTCGGGTTCAGGAGATATTAATGAAATATTACAAAACATTACATCAAATCCTGAGGTTGCACCTTATTCTGTAATTCCAACATCATCATTAGGTTGTGTTGGAAATCCCTACATTATAAACGTTACAGTTAATCCCGAACCCGTTTATTCAGGACCAACATCCTACACTATTTGTAGTGGTGATGCTTTAAGTATAAATCTTACTTCACCAATAGCAAGTACTTGGAATTGGGATGCAACCAGTAATGTTAATGTAGGAGGGGAATCTACTACTAATCAAACGACATCTTCCATTACGGATGTTTTAATAAATAGCTTAAGCACACCTGAAAATGTTACCTATAATGTTCAACCGACCAGTTTATTAGGTTGTGCAAATTCTTACCAAACTATTACGGTAACTGTTAATCCAACTCCGGCCACTCCAACTATTACTTCCAATAGTCCCATTTGTGAAGGGGGAACGTTGACGTTGACTACGCCTTTAGTAGCGGGTGCTGCTTATGTTTGGTCAGGTCCAAATGGCTTTTCTTCGAATCTTCAAAACCCTTCAATTGTTGGTATTTCAAGCGCAGGAGCTGGAACGTATAGTTTAGTCAACACTTTAGCAGGTTGTAATTCAAGTACGGGAACTTCGACTGTTATTGTAAACGTTGCACCTACTATTTCAATTGCTGATCCAGGTGGAATAGGGCAATCAATATGTATAACTTCTCCAACTACCTCAATGTCTGCAAATACTCCAATAGTAGGAACAGGTGTTTGGACTTATATTAGTGGACCAAGTTTTCCTACAATTGTAAATAATACAGCACCTAATACAGTAATCAATGATCTTACAGCTCCTGGAAATTATGTTTTTGAATGGACTATAAGTAATGGAGGATGTATTCCTTCTTCATCTCAAATTACAGTTACAGTTGACAATTTACCTACAGTAGCTGATGCTGGTATTGATCAATCGGTTTGTGAAGCAGTTGGTACTTCATCAATGAATGCTAACACACCAATAGTAGGTTTTGGAAACTGGAGTCAATTGAGTGGCCCTATAGCTTCCATTGTAAATGTAAATTCACCAACTACAGTTATAAATGGATTAACTACTCCTGGGTCTTATGTTTTTGAATGGACTACAATTAATGGTGGTTGTCCCACTACCTCAGACAATGTTTTGATAACAATAGAATCTTCTCCTACAACATCAAATGCCGGAGTAAATCAAAATATATGTGCGAGTTCTTCTAGTACTAATTTAACAGCAAACACACCAACAATTGGTACAGGTTTATGGTCATTTGTTAGTGGACCGGGTTCACCAACAATAATTTCACCTACAAATCCTAATTCTTTAGTGGTTGGTTTAAGTACAGTTGGCTCATATATTTTTGAATGGACAATTAGTAATGGTACTTGTACACCTTCAACTTCTCAAGTTACCATCACAACAATAGCAAATCCAGTAACACCAGTGGTATCAAGTAATTCACCATTGTGCGAAGGTGATAACATATTGCTTTCTACTCCGTTAGTGGCTGGAGCTTCTTATTCTTGGACAGGTCCGGGTGGATTTACTTCAACACTTCAAAATCCAACGATAAATTCTGTTACCACTTCAAATGCAGGAACGTATTCATTAGATGTAACCGTAAATGGATGTACATCTGTTAATCCTGGTTCTACAGCAGTGTCAATAAATCCTGCTCCAACAGTATCTAATGCTGGTACCGATCAAGATGTATGTATTAATGTTGCTACAGCTACAATGTCAGCTAATACTGCCGTATTTGGAGTTGGAACATGGTCTTTTGTATCAGGACCGATATCACCAAGTTTTGTTGATATCAACAGTCCAATAACGAATGTCAATGGAATGAGTAATGCAGGAACGTATGTTTTTGAGTGGACGATTTCAAGCATTGGATGTATTTCTTCAAGTGATCAAGTTACTATTATTGTTGATAATTTACCCACAGCAGCTGATGCTGGTTTAGATACAACAGCATGTGCTACCATTGGTACAATGACTTTATTTGGTAACAATCCTTCTTTTGGAACTGGAACTTGGTCACAAATTGGCGGGCCTGCTACCACTATAACTTCTCCTTCAAATAATATTACAGGAATAACAGGTTTGTCAACTGCGGGAACATACATTTATCAATGGACAATAGTAAATGGAACATGTGTAATAAGTACTGATCAAAAAGTGGTTACTTTAAATCCTGGACCTTCGGTATCCAATGCCGGGTCAGACCAAACAATATGTGTTTCCAATCCTTCAGTTTCGATGAACGCTAATTTTCCAACTGAAGGTAGTGGACTTTGGACACAAATTAGTGGTCCAAATACGGCTTCATTTACAAATACAATGGCTCCCACTTCTATAGTTAATGATTTAAATATAGCTGGAAGTTATGTTTTTGAATGGACAATTTCAAGTTTGGGGTGTACATCCTCAAGTTCTCAAGTGACCATCAATGTTGATGATGTACCTACTACCGCCAATGCTGGTATAGATACAACGGCTTGTGAAACGTTAGGTTCTATGACCTTTTTTGGAAACAACCCAACAGTAGGAACAGGTGTTTGGACTCAAATTAGTGGAACAGGTACTACAATTGCCTCACCAACATCAAACATAACTTCAGTGAGCGGCCTAACCACAGCAGGAACTTATGTATATGAATGGACTATTTCAAATGGAGTTTGTGTAAGCAGTTCAGATCAAAGAATGGTAGTTTTAAGTACTGGACCAACAACTGCGACAGCTGGGTCTGATCAATCAATTTGTGTTTCAAATGCTAATGTTACAATGGCCGCCAATACACCTTCCAATGGAACAGGTGCTTGGTCATACATAAGTGGACCAACTACTCCTTCAATCATTAACTTTAGTGACCCCAATACGGTTGTAAACAATTTAAATGCTGCTGGAAGTTATATTTTTGAATGGGCCATATCAAGTGTTGGTTGTACACCATCTACTTCCCAAGTAACCATCAATGTTGATGATGTGCCTACTACAGCCAATGCAGGTGTAGATACAACAGCTTGTGAAACATTGGGATCGATGACCTTTTTTGGAAATAGTCCTATCGTAGGAACGGGAGTTTGGACTCAAATAAGCGGAACTGGTACTACAATTGCCTCACCAACATCAAACATAACATCAGTGAGCGGCCTAACAACAGCAGGAACTTACGTTTATGAATGGACCATATCAAATGGTGTTTGTTCGAGTAGCTCTGACCAAAAAATTATTACTTTGAGTTCAGGCCCAACAATTGCTAATGCGGGTGCAGGGCAATCCATTTGTATTTCTACTGCTAGTGCTACAATGGCTGCCAATTCGCCATCAAACGGTACTGGAACTTGGAACTATATTAGTGGGCCAACTACGCCAACAATTGTAACTTTAAGTGACCCCAATACGGTTGTGAACAATTTAAATGCTGCTGGAAGTTATATTTTTGAATGGGCCATATCAAGTGTTGGTTGTACACCATCTACCTCCCAAGTAACCATCAATGTTGATGATGTGCCTACTTTTTCCGATGCTGGATTACCACAGTCCATTTGTGCAGGAAATGATACAGTTATAATGAACGCTAACACACCTTTAATTGGTTCAGGATCTTGGATGCAAATATCTGGTGGATCCACTATTATTGACAACACATCTTCTCCTTCTACTATTATTACAGGATTCGTTACACCAGGAACTTATGTTTATGAGTGGGTAATAGGTAACGGAAGTTGTTCTAATTCTTCAGATCAAGTTACCATAACAGTTGAGGAAGCACCTACCACTTCAATTGCTGGAACCAATCAAGATATATGTGTCAGTGCAGCGGCAACTACTTTAGCGGCAAATTCACCAATTGTGGGCACAGGAACGTGGTCATTTGTTAGTGGTCCATCGGTGCCAACTTTTGTAAATATAAATTCACCTACAACCAGCGCAAACGGGTTCATGATGCCGGGAGTTTATGTTTTGGAATGGGCCATTTCAAATGGATCTTGTGTGCCCTCAACTTCTCAAGTCACCATTACAGTTAATGATGCACCAACTACATCAGCTGCTGGATCGGATCAAACTATTTGTTCAACCGCAGGGACAGTATCTATGAATGCTAATTCACCTTTTGTTGGATTAGGTTCTTGGTCGCAAATAAGTGGACCTTCAAGCATAATTGTAGATTTAAACTCACCAACAACTGTAATTAATGGTTTAACCACAGCTGGTGTGTATAATTTCCAGTGGGAAATATCAAACATAACGTGCACATCTTCAACGGATGTTGTTACCATTACGGTAAATGAAGGACCATCTGTAAATGCTACAGCACCAAATAATGTGTGTGCATCTGAAAGTTCATTTAATGTGTTAGGAACCCAGAATAATGCAAATTCTGTAATATGGAGTATTGTCTCAGGAAGTGGCTCTTTGAGTTCTACAACTACAAATGCTTCTGTGTATACCTTAGGTGCATCCGATCAAAGTACAACTGTGATTCTACTATTTGATGGAATATCATCAAGTTGTCCATTGGCTTCTGACACTGTTTATGTAGTAATTGATCCAATTCCAAATGCACCTACTACGACTGATAATTTAAATCAATCCATCTGTGAAGGCACAACCGTCAATTTATCAGCATCAACCACAACAAGTGGAGCTAATATTTTTTGGTTCAGTAATGCTGGCTTGACTAACCAAATTGGTGTTGGAGCAAATGTAACCCTTGGTCCAATTGTTTCAAATGGGAATGCTTATGTTGTTTCATCGTTAAATGGATGTGTAAATAACAACCCATTGATATTTAATTTAAATTTAGTTTCCAATTCGGTTGATGCTGGAGATTCTGTATCAGTTTGTGCGGGGTCATCAACAACTTTAAACGGGGCGGCTTCAGGAAATTTTTATTGGATAAATGAAGTTGGACTTTCGGATACAACAATTTTGAATCCTACTGTAAATCCAACGGTTGAAACGTATTATTTTTTAGTTTCAAATAATGGTGGCTGTACTGCTATAGATTCAGTTTTGGTGTATATAATTACAGATTGTGAAACAATTCAAGTAACCAACTCTTTTTCACCAAACGGAGATGGGGTTAATGATTTCTTTACTATTGATGGATTAAACAATTCAGTAGCACTGAGAGTTACCATTATAAATAGATGGGGAGATGTAGTCGCTGATATTCCCAATTATGATAACATCATTTCAAGATGGGATGGAACTTATAATGGATCTCCTGTTCCAGAAGGAACCTACTTCTACATAATTGAATATTTGGAAGGAAGCGTGCCTTCTACAGGTTGGGTACAAGTATTGAGATAATGCTGCTTTTTTTAAACTGGCAAAAAGGATGAATATTGTTTTAACCAATTGTAAGTTAGATTCAATTAATAGTAGTTACTAATGAAATTTCATCCAATTGAAATAGGTCAATTGGAAGATTTTTTTGCTCAATTTTGTATAATTGATAAGAACATTAGAAATAGTTAAAAATTATTCCAACTGTTTGAATATTTCATTAAAGTCCGTCCAAAATTCATCCAATTGGAGCATATGTTGCTCGAAAAACTGAAATGTTTTTTGCCAAGTATCCTTATTGAATAAATTAACTCCTTCCAACGAAATGCTTATTTTTGAAATGTAGCTATAATTTCCTTCGGGTGTATAAATCAACTCATCAAATTCCCATTTCCATTCGCCTACTATTTCTGTAAATACACGCTTGAGTTCTTCAAACTGCTGAAAATATAATTCTCGTATTTCGGAATCTTTATGTTGCAACTCAATACAAACTTCAGCAGAAGATTTATCTAATTTGAGTCTAAAATAAACATCTTTGACACCTGTTTTGTAATTCACCCATTTATTGTGAAAATTGAATTGTGATTTATGCTTTTGCATAAATTTTCCATAACTGGTCCAAAAAAGGGTAGTGATTTCTCGTGCTTCTTCTTTTGTATACATGTGGGTGACAAAAATAAAAAAATCCGTCAATTGAATGAACAATTGACGGATTTAAAAGTAAGTTTAATAACGTATTATTTTTTCACCACTTTCTTAACCGATTGGAACGATTCAGAATTTACTTTGATGAAATACACACCTTGTGGTAAAGAAGTCAAATCAAATGAAGTAGTATATTGATTACTTACCCCATTTACAATAGTATTTTCAATTAATGAACCTCTTACGTCAACCAATGAAATAGTCAAATCTTGATTACCATTTCCAAAAACCAAACCTACATTAATGATGTCATTTGTTGGATTTGGGAATAAATTCATCGCAAAATCACCTTGATTTTCATCAATTCCGACTGTTGTGATACAGAAGTTGTGCTCAATTGAGTTACCAAAATCAGCAGCACCCATACTTACAAAAGTGTTATTGTATTGATCTTTGATATTATAGTTTCCATCGATTCCACATCCTGACCACTGAGCACCATTTAATCCATCTCCATATGAATCGAAGATTTCAAATGTGTAACAACCATTAGATAAACAGAAATTTTCTGTAACAATAGTTCCACCAGCAACAGGCGCAGCATCTGTTCCTGGATAAGCAGTTGGATTTTGAAATAATATCGTTGCACTTCCTTGTGGTCTAATTTCCCAAGTTGTTTCAGAACCGTAGCAATCTAAATTTAAGTTCAACACCATTGGCATAGCATTAGCAAATGAAGTGTACACTTTTGAAATATTATCATTGGCAGTATTTTCATCAGCAGAGCCATTAGGGTTTGATGTAATACAATTGAATGTTTGAGAACCACCAGTAGTTGGACCGAAGAAAGAAGGTAAAGTAACATTTGCCGTAGCACCTGTAGCCAAAGAACCTGTCCAGTTGAAAACTTGGTTAGTGCCACCGTTTACGTTATACGTTATAGTTAATGATGTTAAGGTACTGGTACCATTGTTTTTTATAACAACAACGGGTGTAACCACATTGTTACAATAAGAACCAGAAGGAGAGGTTACGCTTTGTACGGTTGCATCTAAAGCATAAGCAGGAACATTATTAGGATCATAACCATCAAGAGTAGTGGTGGTGTTTGCTGGGTCTAACCAATTTTGAAGACGTTGAGCTGCATTTGAAGAACCATTTCCTGTCCAAGACATTGAGAATTTTCCGTAGTAATCGTTAATACTGTTGGCACAAGTAGCTTGACCACCATGTAATTGACCAACAATTCTGTGATTTTGATCCCACAAACCTGAACCAGAAGAACCTCCTTCAGTAGTAGTATTTCTCTCCCAAGCTTCAATTCTCCATTCTGAGTTGGCTACAGTAGATAATCCTTGTGCTGACTGCAACACATCATCGTCAAAAGAAATTTTCTTAACGTCACCTGATGGATGGTGAATTCCTACCGCAGTAGTTGGAGTAGTACCAGAATTGTCCCAACCTGCATAATATACGTTCATTGCTGCAGAAGGAGTACTGTTAAGTTCAACTAAACCAAAATCTGAATCAGCTTTTGTAGCTCTTAAAACAGAACCATTTATAGAGTTTGCTGCCCAAGTGTTACTTGCAGGAGCAACTGAATTTGCAGAAGTTTGACTGCCACAAATGGTACTGTTGTAGTTAAATCTAAAAACAGCTGATGTCATCCCTGCTGGATTACAGTGGTTGGCTGTTAAAAAATAAGGTTTACCATCTTGAGCAGTGTTGTTAACCAATGTACCTGTACATAATCCACCACCTGCAGCAATACGAGCAACTGAACGAATTTCATTAGCCCAAGGTGAACCATCTGGACACATAACATCTAAGTTACAAGCACCTGATTCGTTTACTTTTTCAGGGTACCATCCATTAATATCAATATAACCATGAACAACCATACCTAATAATAATCTACCTTGACCTGCAACTGATTTTGGCTCATAATATTCAATTATAGCTTCATCGCCTTTTATAAACTCAGTACCTAAATCATTGTTTACATTATTGTTTTGAGAAGTATAAGCTCCTAATACAAAATCTTTTGAAGGTGAATATAAGTATAAATGACCACCAGCAGGAATAAAGAAATCATTAAACACAAAATTTAATGATAAGGCACCTGTTGATTTGATTCTAATTCTCCAAATGCGATCACCATTTGCTAAAACGGTCCATTCACCTGAATTGTTTAAAGTGTAGTTAGTAGCATGTTCATATCCAAACATAAATGGACCAACTTTATTGGCTGCATTTATTTCATTAATACGTTTCACTTCTTCCAAATCGAAAGAAGGCATGTTTTCAATTTCACTTACAACACGAATGGGTTGTTTGGTGGAAAAGCTTTGAGGACCTCCCATATCGTAAACTTGCCCAAAAAGGCTCATCGAAGATACAAGTGCAACCCCTAAAATAGATGATTGTAAAAGTGTTTTCATTGTGTAAAAGGTTATTTATTGGTTTTAAGAATTATAAAATTACAAAATATAATAGAATCGGCAACAAATCGATATTAACTTTTTTTCACAATTAGAATAAGTCGTAACTTTGGGAATTCAATAATGAAAAAAAACAAGTATGTTAAATCTGATCCGATATACAGCAGTATTTTTATTTATCGGTAGGGCTTATGAACATATTCGATGGATTGGTCCTTATCGAGATTTTTTTTATAACCCAATGGGTTTTGGTAGTTGGTATGCTGATTTGATCGGTAGAGACTTGAAGGACATTTACAACGATTCGTTTTATGAAAATTTATTGAGTACATTGTCCTCTGGTATTGGAGTGGTTTTTATTTTGGCAGCGGTTGTTATATTGTTTTATGAACGGTTCTCTCGTTTTAAATGGATAATTTATTTGGCGGTTTTCTTTTTATTTACAACCTACATGGGGTATTTTATGGCCAAACATTTTAAAATGTGGGGAATGTTATTGGAACATGCTTTGCAATTTGTGACGCCTTTACTATTTATATGGTGGAGTAAACAACAGTATACCAGGGCTGTGTATGTGGGAATTTGGGCTACGGCTTTTACTTTTTATTTTCACGGTTTGTTTGCAATGGGGTATTACCCACAACCAGGCAAATTTGTAGATTTAATTATTGCCTCCACCGGTTTGACCGAAGACGTGACGCGATTTTTATTGAATGTAGTAGGTTATTTGGATATCACTTTGGCAGTGGTGATTATTATCCCTTTCTTGTACTTTACCGAATCAATCATGGAGCATAAAGCAGTACGTTATGTATTTCTCAGTTTTATGGGGTATACTGTTATTTGGGGATTTTTTACCTCATTAGCAAGAGTTTATTCGAGCTTTAGAAGCGATATGATACTGCACTGGATGGACCAATATTGGATGGAGTTTTTGGTTAGAACACCGCATTTTATGATTCCATTGGTGTTGTTCCTTACCATTAAAAATAAGTATACAAAACCAGAAAACAAAAACGCCCTTCAATTGGATTGAAGAGCGTTTTAAAAAATGAGATGAACATCTTATTTTTTCTTGTATTTTTTATTCAGTTTATCGATTTTTTCTTGAATTTTTTTCGATTCTGCATCTAATTTAGCGTGTTCCGCATCAATTTTAGTTTGCTCCACTTTTGCATCGGCAGCATCAATTTTGTTCTTATCGATTTTTTTGTTAAGCTTGCTTTGATCTTCTTTTAGTTTATCTCTTTTTTTATCGATTTTGGCTAATGAAGCGTCTAATTTATCAAGTGATGCTTTATATTTTTCTTGAGCCGCTTTTTCTTTTTCAGCTTCTTTGGCTGCTTTTTCAGCTTCAGCCGCTTTTTTCTCAGCTTCTTTTTCTTTAGCAGCAGCTTCTTTAGCATCTTTTTCAGCATCTTTTGCTCCATCTTTTGCTTTGTCTGCTTCTTCTTTTGCTTTACCTTCTGCCTCTTTTGCCTTTTCTTTTGCGTCTTTTTCTGCTTTTTCAGCATTTTTTTCCGCTTCTTTTTTCATTTCAGCAGCATCTTCCTCAGCTTTGATTTTAGCTTGCTCTTTATCTAAATTATTGATTTTATCTGCTTGTGCTTTTTTCTCATCTTCACGTGCTTTTTCTTCAGCCATGGCTTTAGCTTTAGCTTCTTGCGCCTTTTTCTCGTTTTCTTCTTTCAGTTTATTAGCCTCTGATTTCGTAGCATCGGCATTTTTTTGAGTATCTGTTGCCTTATTGTTAGCATCAGCTGCTTTTTTATCCGATTCTGCTTTAGCTTTTGCAGCTTCTTCTGCTTTTTTCTTAGCTTCTTCAGTTGAAGCATTTAAAGCATCTACTTTTTCAGCTGAAGTAGTCATAATACTTTCAATACTATTATCCACTTTTATGGTAGTGCTGGCAGCCATTCCCTCTAACATTGGGGCCATTTTAATGGCATAGTTGGCATTGTTCTTTAATACAGCACCATCTAATATGACAGTTTGTAAACCTTGTTTTTCAACTTTTAATTGTGTTACTATACCTTCGTAATTATCAATTTTTACATTAGCTTGACCTTTAGCATCTGTAGTAACTGTTTGTAAAGTTTTGCCACCTTGCATTACCAAAACAGAAGCACCTGCAATTGGTAAATCTTTGCTCGTAACAGAAACACGAATGGTTATGGTTTGTCCCTCTTCAATAAGTAATGTAGTTGTTTCATTGATGAATGTTGAATGTGCATTTATTTGCAATGTGCACAAAAATACGGATACAAGTATGAGTGTTTTTTTCATATTTTAGTTCTTTATATATTTAACAAATGTAAGAAGTTTTGCCGTAAATTTACTTACAAAAATCGTTATTTCTTTTGCACATACCCTTTCATTCCTTTGGAAACCAATTCGTTTTTGGCATTTTCTGCTGCGTCTTTTGAATCGTATGAACCAGCAGTAACTCGGAACATACCACCTGAAAGGGATGTCATGGAAGCAGAACCAAAACCTTCTGATTTTAATTTTTCTACTAAGGTAGAAGCATTGGTTTCTTTGGAAAAAGTACCGGCTACCAATAAGAAATTTCCGCTGGCACTTGCAGTCTCAGTGTATTTTGGAGTGGTTGTTTTGGGTTCTTCTTTGGGTTCTTCAACCTCGGGTACCACTTCAGCAATGGGTTCTTCAATTACTGTTTCTTGAGCTGAGGTATCTATTGCTTCTACCACATCTGCTTTGGCTTCAGGTTCCGTTGATGCTTCATTAGCATTTACTTTTTGGCTTTCTTCTTTTTTAGAATCTGTTTGTGTGGATGCTGTTTGTCCATTGTACCAATCTAATAGGTAATCTTTTTTGAGATACCCCAAAATGCCACCGCCTGCCAAAAGACAAATTAACGCTGAGAATAAAATGATTCTTCTTATTTTTCGCTTTTTTTGTTCTTTTTCTAATTTAATTACACCTGCTGCAATCACTTCCAAAGCTTTATCTTCCTCTTTATTAGGGGTTTTTGGTGCAGGTTCTGGTGTTTTTTCAATTTGAGGGGTAACCGTTTTTACGGGTTCTACTGTTTTGGGTTCTTCGCGAATGGGTTCAACAACCGGAACATTTTGTTGGTTTGATTTAGGCTCAACTTTGTCTAAGTTTTCAGTTAACGCCAATAATTCTTCAATTTCCTGAGTATTTTCTGTCGTTTCAGCAACATCAATCGATTGATTCGTGCTTTCAACGGGTTCAATAATTTCAATAGAACTAGGCGTTTCAACAGGGGTTTCTTCTATTTTAACTTCATTAGTATTGGTTGTTTTTCCGTTGAGTTGATTGAGTTTTTTGTTGAGCGCATCCACCACCGTTTTGCGGTTTTCGCCACGTGTATATTCGATTAATTTATTTTTATCGGTAAAGGATTCAATGCTTGCAATGGCCATTTTTGCTGAGAGGCCTGATGAGGTATTGGAGTCGGCAGTGCTCTCTTCAGTTAACTCTTCTTTAATTTTAATTGGTTCTGTTATTTCAGGTTCGGTATGCACCGGTGCTTCAAATTGGATTTTACGCGGTTCTTCTACTTTAATTTCAGCAACAGGTGTCACCCCTTCAGTTGGTTTGCTTTCTTGATCGATTTTTTTGAGTTGAATTTTGTCTTCTTCCTTAACTAATACACCCACATTTTCAATCTGAATTGAATCTCCTTTAGATAGTTTTTCTTTTAAATCCGCAATCCATGTACTGACTTGTTGTTTTGCTTCTTCTTTTGAACAGTTTTGTTGACCCGAAACAAAATCAATTAATTTCCCATCATCGAATTTTAAGTATTCGTTGTAAACAAAATTATTCCCCAGTTTCATAATTGCTCCAAATTCAGGCAATATAGTTGTGGAATGAACTTCAAGACATTTGTGAAGTAATTGTTGCATAGCGTCTAATTCTAAAAATTTATTTAAGGTATAATTTCCACCGATAAATATAGACTTTCTATTGGAAAATCGTAACTATCTTTTTCAACATTGGCAATTTTTCTGACCACATTCATACCGCTTGTGACCTCCCCAAAAACCGTATAAAGGTCATCTAAATGTGGTGTTCCGCCAACTTTTCGGTATACTTCTCTGCGGTATTCGGGAATGTTAATATTATATTCTTTTTCCAAAGCATCCATGTAAGGATCAGACAAAGGTTGCGTTTCAATAATATAAAAATTATAAGGACTGGAATTTTTAGTACGTAATTCGGGTGCTATATCTAATTGTTCGCTCACTGCCATAGCCAATGCGCCATTTTTGTGAAAGTGATGACTTTTGATTTCTTCTGGAATGGTGTAACTTCCTATTTTTTGCATTTTGGCGTAGGTATCATCTCGATCTGAATTACCGCCTTGAACCATAAAGTTGGGAATGATGCGATAAAAGAGGGTAGAATCAAAATAATCACGTTTAGCCAGCATTATAAAATTAGCACGATGCAGAGGTGTATCTTTATAAAGTAAGCAGGTAATGTTTCCAAATTTAGTAGTGATTTTGACCTTGGTTTCTTTATTTTCATTGGCATAAGCCATTAGTTTTTGAGCTACATTTTCGTTGTTGATCAAATTGGTATCTACCACTGGTTGGGGTGGAGTAGGTGTGCTGTCTTTTTTGGTTGTGTTTTTTTTATTTTCAGTTTTGGTTAGAACTGGCTGAGGTTCATCTGTTGCACATTGATTAAAAGTGCCTAAAACGGTAATGAAAATGAATTGAAATAAAAGTATTTTTTTATTCATACAAATATAAATAAATGTGTAATCCAAAAATTAATAACATCAAAATAGCTAAGTAGGTGCTAAGGTAAGCAAATACTAGATAAAAACTATTGGGACCTCTAAAAAATAACGTAAAACTAGGTAATAACAAAAACAAAAAATAAAGCCAAAACAAACGATGAAAACCACTTTCATGATACAAAGCCCCTTCCGCTCCTTTTCCTTTGAGATTTAGATAAAGAACATCATTCATCAGTGGACTAATAAACACCGTAACCTCAGCGCCTTCTTTGGGTCGAAAATAATTGTAGTTCTGTTTATTCATATATTGCATGATGAGAAAGGAAACAATTTTGTTTTGTTTTTTAGATTCCTCGGTGTCTATTGCAAGATAGTGCATGTATTCATTATCGGAGTAGGTTATATTCATTACACAAGGCTTTTCTATGGGACTCAATAAAATATAATCGCAATAGATAAATAGAGCAATTCCAAAAGATAATAAGGCAATGACTATCGAAAGCCAATTCATGAAAGAATGCTTGAGTTGGTGATAGCCAATTACCAAAATATGTTTTTCTCGAAATTCTTTTATTTCTTGAAATTTTTTGGTGCGTTCGGCACGTTTGTCCAAATCTTCTTTTGATACTTCTTTTTTAAAACGTTTGTCGTAAAATTTTTCAGAAAAATTGTTTTCTGAAGGTATTTCTTCTTTAACTGCGTTGTTTGGATTGGTTAAGAATTGATAAGCTTGATTTATTTCAATGAATTTATTTTGAGCCGCTTCTGTATTATTTTTATCTGGATGATATTGCAACGCTTTCCTCCTGTAGGCTTTTTTTATAGCTTCTTCAGATGCATTGTTTTTTAGACCTAATATGGTTAAATAATGTTCTCTCAAAATATAAATCTGCTGAAAATTATTTTACAACTCGTTTTTTGTCGAAAGATACACAAAAATTAAAAAAGGTATTCAAAGTAGAGATTATTATTGCTTTATTATTTTGACATTCTAATTTCTTTTTTAGTAGGTTTTATTTCATTTATATAAAAGAGAGTTAAAATTTATTTGATTTTTAAAAACAAAATAATAACACTTAAATAATTGTAAATAAGTTTATAAAAAGTATATAACCGAATAATTACGGAAAGAAACGGACAATATCCGATTATAATTTTTTAGAGAAAATAAGTCGCCATTACTTTGCACTGTCGATTACCGGTAACAACGACAAAAACGAACAATTAAATAAGTAAATAACCCGTATCCACTCAAATAAAACAAAAATGTGTGGGTAAAAAAAAAACAAAAAACATGAACAATTTAAGAAACCGCGTACAATTAATCGGACATTT
>CAYQNU010000021.1:26076-56541 GCA_964419055.1 uncultured Flavobacteriales bacterium
CTACATCACTGAAATCGTTTGCCAAGAATTTGTAATGCTTGGATCAAAAAAATAATCCATCAAAAAAGAACATTATCACATCATCAAATTGAATTAATTACCCTCAAAAAACAAAAAACATGAACAATTTAAGAAACCGCGTACAATTAATCGGACATTTAGGTGCTAACCCAGAAATCAAAACATTAGAAAACGGAAACAAAATGGCAAAGTTGAACATTGCCACCAACGAAAGTTACAAAAACCAAAAAGGTGAAACCGTTAAAGAAACCCAGTGGCACAATGTGGTAGTGTGGGGCAAACAAGTGAAAATTGCCGAGCAGTATTTGCAAAAAGGAAATGAAATCTGCATTGAAGGAAAATTAAACAACCGCGATTATACAGATAAAGATGGCGTAAAGCGCTACATCACTGAAATCGTTTGCCAAGAATTTGTAATGCTTGGATCAAAAAAATAAATATACTTTTTTCTCAAAAAAAAACGCAACTCGGTTATCATCAGGTTGCGTTTTTTTTTTCCTATTATTAATTGTTTTCCTATCAAACTATTAAATTATTGTATATTTTTCGATTAAATAGACTATTGTATAGTTAAATGATTACTTTTGCAAGACATGGTTAAAGACTTGAAAATAGTTAATGGTCAGGAATTATCAGACATAATCGAAAACGAGTTTTTTGTTTTTGGGATGCGTGTTGATGGAATCGGTTATCTTTTTTTAAAGGATAATGTTGAAATTACTGTTGAAATTCAAGGTTATTTTATTAAAGCCCATAATGAAATTTTGAATGGTGAGCCCTTTCCAATTATTTATGAACCTGGGCAGAATTGTAACATTACCAAAGAAGCCCGTGAAAATGCTATACTTATAGAGGATTTATCACCCATTGCGGCAACAGCTGTAATTGCTCCTAACTCAATTTATAAATTAATAGCTACTTTTTATCTTAAGTTTAATAAACCCAAAAAGCCATATAAAGTTTTTAATAATGTGGACGAAGCAGCTAAATGGTTAAAAGACTTTGTGTAACACATAAACTTAATTTAAGTTTTAAAGTAGTTTTATTATTTGAACGACTGCAGTAATCGTTACCACGCCCAAAACAACATATCTGAATACATTTTGTGAGGTATAATTGAGTATTTTTTTCCCCAGCCAAGTTCCTAAAAGACTAATCAAAATTAAAAAGGGTAGAAGAATCAAATGCTCTTTTAGAAAATATCCATTTGCAATATACACTATAGCTCTACTTGAATCAACACCTAAGTCAATAACGGCAGAAGTGGCAATGAAAATATTCTTTTCTAAACTAAATGCCATTAATGTCAAACCTCTAATAGCACCTCCGGTTCCTATGAGTCCCGCTAAAAAGCCAGAAATAGCTCCACCCAAATACAAATTGGTATTTGTTTTTTTTAAGGCGAATCGTTGGTTTAGAAGTAAAAATATTGCCAAAAAAACAAGAATGAAACTCATTATCAGTTCAGTTGTTTTTTGCGGGATATAAGTCGTTAATAAAGCACCTATAATAACCAGTATCACTGCGGGAATACCCAGTTTTAGAACTATATTTTTATCTATTCCTTTTCTGAACATCCCGATTTTGGATAAGTTACTAAAAACATGAAAAACAGCCGTAATTCCCAATACAATTTTAAAGTCAAAAAACATGGAAGCTACAGGAACAAACAAAATAGAAGAACCAAACCCAGATACTGTTCCAATAATTTCAGCGATGAGTGCCAAGACAAAAAACAATGAATATTCTTGCATAAAAAAAACTTTTGCTGAATTTGAAAGAAGTAATCAAATGTAGCTTTAATTTCGGTATAAACGTTAATACCTTTATGATTTTTGAATCAAGTGAACATACAATTGTTCCACTTTTTCTCTGGCCCAAGGTGTTTTTCTTAAAAATTTCAAACTTGATTTTATGGAAGGATCGTAGTTAAAACAGCGAATATCAATCAACATACCTAATTCATCCCATCCATAATGTGCCACCAAACGCTCTAAAATATGAGATAACGTAATTCCGTGGAGCGGATTGTTTTGTTGAGATGGTGTGGTCAATGGATAGTTGGTATTATTTTTTTACAGCGGTAACTTCAATCTCTATTTTTAAAAGATCATTAACTAAACCTGTACAAACCACTGTACAAGCAGGTCTGTATTCTGCTAAATACTTATTAAGTACACCGTAACATCGTTCAAAATCTTTGGGGTCAACAATATAATAATTTACTCTAACCACATCAGCAAAAGTAGCTCCAGCTTCATTAAGGGCAAATTCTATATTCTTAAAAGTTTGTTCGGTTTGATCAACTAAATCAGATGAAATTTGCATTGTGGCATAATCATAACCCGTGCATCCGGAAACAAATACCATCTTATCTACCACAACCGCTCTTGAAAAAGACATTTTATCTTCGAAGATAGAACCGGTATTGATGAGCTTACGTGTCATTGAATAATTTGTTGAAAATGCTTTTTAATTAAGCTTCATCATAGTTAATGATTACATGCTCTGAAGTAGGATGAGAGGTACACGTTAAAACATACCCTTGATCTACTTCTTTATCTGTTAAAGCATAGTTTGCATCCATTGATGCTGAACCTTCAGTAACTTTTGCTTTACAAGTACAACAAACGGCTCCTTTACAAGAAAAAGGTACATCCACACCATTTTTTATGGCAGTGTCTAGAATGGAATCACCGTCTGTATGGAGACTAAACGTAATTTCTTCATCATCATAAATTACCGTAACTTTTGCTGTTCCTTTAAAAGTCCCAACCGAAGCAGAAGATTTGGTTTCTTGAGCCATTAATACAGGAGTCGTGAATAATTCAAATTTGATTTTATCAACAGAAACTCCTAAGGATTCAATTCCTTTTTTTGCATTAATAATCATTTCTTCAGGACCACACAAATAAAAAGCTGTAGCATCTTTAAGATTTAACGAACTTACTAATTGTCTCGATTTGTTTTCGTCAATTCTACCTTCCGTATCATTGTTACCTGTTTTTTGTCTACTATAAACATAGGTGGTTTTGATGGTGTCAGAAGGCAAGGAATCAAATGTAGATTTGAAAATGACATTGTTTTCATCTTTGTTAGAATAGATGATATGAAAAGTACTTGAAGGTTCTTTTTCAACAATTGTTTTTGCCATTGATAAAATGGGTGTAATACCACTTCCTGCAGCAAAAGCCACATATTTTTTGGAGGATCCGTTTGGTTCCAAAATAAAATTACCTTGAGGCGGCATTACATTTACCAAATCACCCACTTTTAAATGTTGATTGATATGTGTCGACACAACCCCATTTGCCACTGCTTTTACAGCAACTTTTAATTCAGATTCTGAGGGTGAAGAACACAATGAATAAGCTCTGCGTTCATCTTTACCGTTCAATATAAATCCTAATGTAAGATATTGTCCAGCTTTAAATTGAAAAACGGCCTTTAAATCACTGGGTATTTCAAATCCAACCGAAACGGTATCATTGGTTTCTTTTGTGATGGAAGCAACTTTTAAAGCGTAAAACTGACTCATAATATTTTAGGTTGTTTTTATTTTTAAATCTCAGAATGCAAAAGTAACACTTATGAATTATTATTTGATAATTTTTCAATTTTTTACCGCATTATGTATTCTAGAAACAGTATTCCTTTAAAAATGTTTAGCTCAAATAGAATACTGAAATCATTTAAATGTATATTTGTGTATGCAAATTGTAATAGCAGACGATCATCCTATATTTAGAAGTGGACTCAAATTTCTGATTGAATCCTCTTTTAATCCAAATGAATTGCAAGTGGTGGAGTTTGCTAATGGTCAAGAAGCTTATGATTATATTTTGAAGACCCCCACGTTGGATTTGGCAATTTTAGATGTTGATATGCCAGGTTTGAGTGGTTTAGAGGTTAGTAAATTATTAAATGAGTTAAACCTTGACATAAAGGTGATCATTCTCACTATGCATAAAGATATTGAGATGCTTAAGTTGGCCATTGCATTTGGGGTAAGAGGCTATTTAATAAAAGACAACACTTCTGAAGAGCTGGTTGAATGTATGTTGACCGTGCAGCAAGGTAAAAAGTTTTATAGTAAATCGGTGCGGCAATTTTCAACGAATGAGTTTGAAGGAAATCTTGAAAAATCAGCCATCATTGAACATTTGCAACAACTCACAAAAACAGAGTTGAAGACACTTAAATTAGTCAGTCAAAAACTTTCAAGTAAAGAAATAGCCGATTTAATGTTTGTCTCTGTCAAATCTGTGGAAAATTATCGTTCCAGGATTTGTAAGAAGCTACAGCTTGATGCTCGGAACAATAGCTTGTTGCTTTGGATAATGGAATACAAAAGTTATTTGGATTTAGTAGAAGAATTTTGAGTTCTGGCTTGCCAATTTTGTAGAATTTCAGTTACTAAATGAGTACATGTTTTTGATTTCACCCAATCTAACGAATTTCGTTGAAGAACAGCATACTGTTGTTCAGAAATGGTAGTGATTTTTGTAATGAGGTCATTGTAATCTTCATAATTAATGCAATTGAAACCATCAACCAAATCATGTGGTGCACACTCATTTGGTTTTTCGTGCAATTTTTTGAAGCACATTACGGCTCCATTTGCAGCTATTTCGTAATGTCGCAAACAATCCCAACCGCCTCTTTTGGTAGTTATCCCAAATTTAGATTGTTGGAGGTCTGCGTAATAGTCTGCTTCGTTTGTAAAAGCGTATTTGGTGACAGCGCCTTCCACATTTTTGGCAACCTCTTCATCAACGATGTGCTTGCTAAAAAGTTTTGTTTTTTGAGGTAATTCGGTCACAACTTTTTGTGATGGTATGGAAAAAGAAATGGGCAAAATATTTTTGGGTAATCCAAATTTTCCTGCTAATGATTTAGGAACCAATTTATAACTTAAGTAATAATTGGTTCTATTTGGCACTATTTCACGTTTGAAATAAAGGTGTTTTTTATATAGCTTTGGGAAAAAAGGAGAATAAGGTTTTTTCCAAGGTGCAAAATAAAAAGGGTAGGGAGCAGGTGTATCTTCACCATCCAAAATGAGGGTGTTGGAATAATTTAAATCTTTTTGAATGGAGAGATATTGTGTACTTTGTCTATAAATATCTCCAAATATTACCAAATCAAATGACGAAATGGGCATATCCTTATCAAAAGGAACTGCGGTTTTGGGATCTAATAAATGGTATAATGTAAAACCAATACCATGCAAACGTACATTTGGGTCTTGATGCTCTTTTTTATAAATGTGATTATTTATAGGCCATTCAATAACCTTGTCACCATAAAGTTCTTTTAATCCGATCAAAAAACTATCTGATAAAAAATCATTTTGAGGGCTGTTGATGTAGAGTATTTTAGTAAACATAATGCAGTTTACACGATTAATCTACTGATTCACTAACGTTTGATTTTGCAGCATTTGATTTCTTTTCTTTTTTCTTACGCATTCTCAAGTTTAGTACTTCAACAAAGAGTGAGAAAGCTAAGGAAGCATAAATATAACCCTTTGGTACATGAGCGTGTAATCCTTCTGCTACCAATAACATACCTATCATAAGTAAAAACGAAAGCGCTAATACTTTCACAGTAGGGTGCGTATTTACGAAGTTGCTTACTTTCTCTGCAAAAACCATCATAATAATGATAGAGAATATCACAGCAACAATCATAATTTCTATATGATCTGTTAGTCCTATAGCCGTAAGAATGGAATCAAAAGAAAATACAATGTCTAATAATATGATTTGAATAATAGCTCCTGCTAATGAAAGTTTTTTACCATTGGCATTATTTCCATCCTCGTCTTCATGTAACCCCTGAACTTTAGCATGGATTTCGGTAGTACTTTTGGCTAATAAAAATAAACCTCCTGCTACTAATATTAAATCTCTCCAACTTAGAGAAAAACCTGAAATTTCAACAATAGGATCTTTTAAACCTACCAACCACGAAACTCCCATTAATAATCCCACACGCATAACCAATGCCAAAGTTAGACCTAATAAACGAGCCTTTTTTTGATCTTCTTTGGGTAGTCTATCCGAAACAATTGATATAAAAATTATGTTGTCGATACCTAAAACGACTTCCAAAATCATTAAGGTAAATAAACTGATTAATCCTTCTGCTGAAAATAAAAATTCCATTACGTAACTATTTTGCTTTTAATTTAATATGATTTTAAAAAAAATCCCTACCATGAAAAGTCAAGGTAGGGATACTCTATTTTTAAGTAGTATTATCCGATTACTTCTTTCACTCTATCAGCAGCATCTTGCAAAGTGATAGCAGAAAATACATTTAATCCAGAATTATCAATGATTGCTTTTGCTTCCACAGCATTCGTTCCTTGCAAACGAACAATAATCGGAACGCGAATATCACCAATAATTTTATATGCTTGAACAATTCCATTAGCAACACGGTCACATCTTACAATTCCACCAAAGATATTAACCAAAATTCCTTTTACATTTTCATCTTTCAAAATGATATTAAATGCTTTAGCTACTCGCTCAGCATCAGCTGTTCCGCCTACGTCTAAAAAGTTAGCAGGCTCACCACCTGATAATTTAATAATATCCATTGTTGACATAGCTAAACCAGCTCCGTTAACCATACATCCTACGTTTCCATCCAATTTTACATAATTCAATCCTGCGTCACGTGCTTCTACATCAATTGGGTTTTCTTCAGTTAAATCTCTTAAAGCTGCGTAATCAGCATGACGGTACAACGCATTTTCATCTAAAGTTACTTTAGCATCAACTGCGATAATTTTGTCGTCAGAAGTTTTTAATACAGGGTTAATTTCAAACATAGAAGCATCACACCCAACGTATGCTGCATACAAAGAAGTAACAAATTTTGTCATTTCTTTAACGGCATTACCATCTAAACCTAAATTGTAGGCTATTTTGCGAGCTTGAAACCCTCTGATACCTACTTTAGGATCTATTTCTTCTTTAAAAATTAAATGAGGAGTATGTTCCGCTACATCTTCTATATTCATACCTCCTTCAGTAGAGTACATAATCACGTTTCTTCCTGTTTCTCTATTTAAAAGAACAGACATGTAAAATTCTTTTGGTTCGCTAGCTCCAGGATAAAAAACATCCTCAGCAATTAAAACTTTATTTACTTTTTTACCGGTTTCACTGGTTTGAAGAGTTACCAAGTGTCCACCTAATATTCCTTTTACGGTATCTTCAACTTTATCAATTCCTTTTGCCAAAACCACACCTCTCGATCCTGTCTCAGTTACCGTTCCTTTTCCTCTTCCACCAGCGTGAATTTGAGCTTTTACAACATACCAACTTGTACCTGTAGATTCTGTTAATCTTTTGGCAGCAGCTACAGCTTCTTGAGCATTATCTACAACCACTCCATTTTGAATGGCAACACCAAAACTTTTTAAAATTTCCTTTCCTTGATATTCGTGTAAATTCATAATTTAATTTAATTAATAAACATTGTGCCTCAAAAGTATAAATATTGCTCAAACGAAACGATATTTTTTTCAAAATTTTATGCACGCTTAATTCACAATTCTAACTTTGCAACAAAATGGAAAAACAAACACTACCAATTAAAGCGGGTGATTGGGATATTACCTTGCATCGGTTTTCAACAGTTCCGGGAGGAGAAGTTGTTGTGTTATTTCACGGGTATTTTGAAGATGGAAGAATATTTTACTCGAATAACGGCAAAGGATTAGCTCCTTTTTTGGCGCAACAAGGAATGGATGTTTTTGTGGTTGATTTTCCAGGTAAATCCGAAAGTAAACATACTATTTCGCAAGGGTTGGATTATTCCCAACATGATATTATAACCAAAATGATTCCTACTATTTTGAATTCAATTCGAATGGTTTCTGGAAAGTCGTATCTTCACATTGGTGCTCACAGTTGGGGAGGAGTGGTAGTAATGGCGTATATGGCTCGATTTAAAGATGCTCATTTGGCTTCATTTTTCTCCTTTGGAGCAAAAAGACGTATAGGTAGAATTAATGTAAGAAGGTTAATTTATATCGAATTTGGTTGGAATGTAATGGGCAATTATTTGTGTGGTAAACATGGTTACCTTCCCCACAAAAAGATGCGCATGGGAAATGAAGATGAAACCAAAAGTTATTTTAAACAAACATCCAAATGGATTTATTCGAGAAATTGGATAGACCCTTATGATCAATTTGATTATACCCATGGATTTAAAAATTACGAAGCTCCACGTTCATTTTTCATAACAGGAAAAGGCGATAAGATTTTAGGCCATCCCAAAGATGTAGCTGCACTCAAAGACGAGTTGCATTCATCGAAAGCTCAGTTTGAGGTTATAGGTAAAAACACAGGATATAAACACAACTATGACCACATCAATTTATTGACGCATAAAGATGCTCCCAACGATCACTTTTTATTGATAGTAAATTTTTTAAAAAAAGGAAGCTAAGAATAATTGGTGTATAAAAAAATAACTATTTTTGAAGCAGTTATACCCCTAATGTAATGCATAAAAATTCAACGTTTTATTTGAATGTGCTACTTTTTGTAACACTATCAACAGTACTTTTTCAATCATGCATTTCCCTTCGATATACCGATTATGGTAAACCGTTTGATTTTTTAAAAGCTAAAAATGATTTTGTAAAAAGACCAACATCTAGCAATTATCCCGGTATCGATTCAATCCAACTTAATAATGTAAGTTTCAACTCTAGTAGTACAATTGATTCCAATTACTCGGCTTTTTACGTGCCACCCTCAAATGTTGATAAAGAAGATTCCATAATTCTAATAGATGAAAATCAAGTCTTGCATCAAGATAGCCTAGTTTCCCCATCTACTATAACTGAAAATTCCTCGATTATAAAGGAAGGATTACCTTTTGTTAGAAATAATAAGACCAAACCAATTGTTGATGGAATAACCAAGGAAAGGAATTTTCCCTGGCCCGACAAATGGAAGGAGAGTTGGAGAAATTTCTGGTCTGCTGTCTGGCGTTTTTTCTTGAAGTGGTTGTTAATTGCTGTAGCAATTTTGGCCTTAATGACCCTTATTATTTATGGAATTTATCAATTAGTAGCTTTAATTGGAGGTACCTTAGCAGCAGCCATAACAATTGTTGTTTTGTTATTGCTTTTATTGATTTTTACGGGAATCGATTTATTTTTTATTCTCGATTTTTTATAGCTTTTGTGGGTATTGATTTTAAGAAAAAATCCATTGCCAATTCATACGATTGTAATCCAAATCCTGTAATACTACCAACGCAATTTTTGGTCATAAACGAATGATGTCTATAGGTTTCACGTTGCGCTAAATTGCTCAAATGAACTTCAACAACTGGAGTTTGAATGGCAGCAATAGCGTCTCCAATAGCAATGGAAGTATGGGTGTATGCACCTGCATTTAATATAATACCTTTGTAGTCAAATCCTATTTCGTGCAATTTATCGATGATTTCACCTTCATGATTACTTTGAAAATAAACCAATTTTAAAGTGGGGTATTTTTTTTTGAGTTGTATAAAGTAGTCATCAAAATTTAATTTACCATAAATTTCAGGTTCTCTTTTACCCAATAAATTTAAGTTTGGTCCGTTGATAATTGCAATTTTCATATTCTTCAGTGAATTTATAAATGACTCATTTTTCTTCCTTGGTTTCTCAATAAAATTCTTCTTATTGGCCAAGGTATCATACTGACTAAAAATAAAGAAAGTCGGTTTTTGAAACCCGGTATTATGATGGCTTTACCTTTTAGTGTTTTAACTATAGCTTCGTTTGCTACAAACTCTACCGATGTTGCAGAAATACGAGCCATTAAACCACCATTTTCAATCTGATTTTTAACAATTTCAGTTGTCGGTGTAGCACCCGGTTGCAGCACACTAACTGAAATGTTGTACGGTAAAAATTCTTCTCTCAAAGATAGTGATAAATATTTGAAATATACTTTAGTAGACGCATACAAGGATTTTGAGGGCAACGGCATGTTGGCAATCATACTAGAAGTATTGAGAATATGAGACGGTCCATTTTTTTTGAGTTCGTCCAAAAAAAAGTGTATCAACAAAGTGCCCGCTTTCATGTTTAAGTCCATCATTAAGTTAATGTGCTTAAATGATTGTTTTTCAAACATTCCAACATGACCGATACCCGCATTATTGATTAAAAAATTTACTTGATATCCGCTCTCAATAGTCCAGTTATAAATTTTTTCAGGGGTGTCAATTTGTGTCAGATCACATTCGAAATAATCTGTTTTTACCGAATATTTTGCACTAATATCAAGTGCGGTTTGGGATACATTTTCATTTGGTAATGAAATCAATAAAACATTTCTACCCAATGAAGCGCATACCATGGCCATTTCTTTTCCCATTCCTGCGCTAGCACCCGTTATTAACGTATATTTCATATTGCAAAATAACGTATTAATATTTCTTTTACAAAGAAAATAGTTTAGAAATATTTGTATTTTTTTATGGCTTAAAAAGGAACGTTTGTCCAAAATTCAATAATAAAATCTTTAAGAATCAAAATTTTTATTAATTTAGCTTACCGAATGGCGTATTATTTTGATTTTAAAAAGATTATATATTGTTTTTTTTAGCATAAGTTTAGTGCTTGTACTCTCTAGTTTTCTAGGGAGAAAGGGATCTATTAGTGCTAAAATTATTGATTCGAAAGTTGAAAACAATGTGTCCTATCATTTTGGATTTTGTATTCAACCTACAGCTAATTCTGGTTTGATTTCTTATGCCATTATTGGTGAAAAAAATGGGACAGTGGTATCAAAACAACCCTTAAGTCTAATTAATTTCATACTTCAAATGAAAGGCGATCAATATTCGGTAGCTAATCCATTTTATCGAAATTTGTTTAAAGAAAATGGTTTGGATACATGCTTTTATCATTATGATTTGATTCGTGATGTGTATGGTTCTTTAAAATGTTTTAGCATTGATGATTTATGGATGTTACGATACAGCAGAAATCCTATGTGTGGCGAAGGATGCACACCTATGGATGGTATGAAAGTAGATGGTTGGGCTGCCAATAAATTCAAACCGAATGATCTGCAAATGGCCATTTTAGAAAAATACGGAATCATTCATTTCAATCATTTTATCTACGGTGATAATATGATTAAATTATTTATTGATATGGCAGATTCTAATTGGCAACAGGCCTATCAAGCAGCTGGCACCGTAGTTTCGGAATGATGTAGATAAATAAAATAGGCTATCTTTGTCAAATGAATGAAATTGAAAATCCTTGGACTGTACTTTCTACAGAAATAAAATACGACAATCCTTGGTTAACGGTTTTTCATCACAATGTTTTGAATCCCAACAATAATCCGGGTATTTACGGGAAAATACATTTTAAAAACTACGCTATTGGAATAGTAGTTTTAGATGAGGATTTAAATACCTATTTGGTGGGTCAGTTTCGTTTTCCTCTTTCAAACTATTCTTGGGAAATTCCAGAAGGTGGAGGGAATAGATCCATCACACCTTTAGAAAGTGCTCAACGTGAATTACTAGAGGAAGTGGGTTTGGAAGCTAAAGAATGGACCCTTATTCAAGAATTAGACTTAAGCAATTCGGCAACAGATGAGGTAGCCTATACCTTTTTGGCTCGAGATTTAATCTATAAAAAACCTCAACCTGAAGATACCGAACAATTAGCCATAAAAAAGCTTCCTTTCGAAGAATTTTTTCAATTAGTTGAAAAAGGTGACATCAGGGATGCTATTTCCGTTAGTGCTTGTTATAAAGTGAAAATGATGTTGCTTTCAGGCGAAATTTGATTACTTCAAACTAATTCTTTTTTAAACGTTTTTATCTTTAATCAGTCAAATGGGGTATTTCACTCATTGAACCTAATCGTTGACTAAGTGTAATTAGGATTTGTATTTTTAAAGATACATTTTTGTACATCAAATGGTAATTAAAATCAAACATTATGAAAACCCTAAAAATTTCAGTTATTGCAGCATTAGTTTTGTTCTTTAACTTCTCCAATCAAATTGTAGCACAAAGGAAAATTCAAATTGCCATTATGCTCGATATTTCAGGTTCGATGCAAGGACTGATCAGCCAAGCGCAAAGTCAACTTTGGAACATTGTAAACACGGTGGCAAAGGCAAATTGTGATGGTAAAGTGCCCAATATTGAATTGGCTTTATATGAATATGGAAATGATGGTAATCCAGGAAGTGTAGATCCATATTTGCGACAAATAAGCAATTTTAGCCAAGATTTGGACGTAATTTCAGAAAAGCTTTTTGAATTAGTAACCATTGGAAGTCATGAAAATTGCGGTGCTGTTATTCAAGATGGATTGGATAAATTAGAATGGAGTAAAGATGCCAATACCATTAAAATCATCTTTATTGCAGGTAATGAAAGTTTTTCGCAAGGAAATGTAAGCTACAAAGAGGCGTGTGCTAATGCGGTTAAAAATGGTGTAATCATTAATACCATTTATTGTGGTGATTGCGACAAAGGAGTAAAAGAACTGTGGAAAGATGGTGCAGACAAAGGAAAAGGATATTATTCATGCATCAATACGAATGCTCAAGAAGTGTACATTGAAAGTCCTTATGATGATGTGATACTTAAATACAACGATTCTCTCAATTCTACCTATATCAATTATGTGGATAAAGTTATTTTGGAAAGAAAAAAATCAGAAGGAATTTCGGAATCAGAAGCAATTAATCAAAATACCTACAGCAAATCGAATCAAATCAGTCAAGATAGTAATGCAGAAAGTTTTTCAAAAGGAACGATGGTAAACAGAGCCGTTTCTAAATCAAATAGCGCCCTTTATAGAGCAAACGATTGGGATTTGGTTACCAATGCTATGAATAATCAAGTGGATTGGAATACTATAGAAAAGAAATCATTACCACTGGAATATCAAAATTACAGTATTGAAGAATTAAAAATCATTGTCGAAAAAATGATTGTTTTAAGAAAAAAATACGAATCCGAAATAAAAAATCTGAATGCTCAAAGAGATGCTTTTGTATTAGACAAGAAAAAGTCGATGAGTGATAATCAAGAAAATACATTAGAAAAAGCCTTGACAAACGGTATAAAAAAGCAGATCGAAGATAAAGGCTGTCAATTCCCTAATTCTTAAAAACCAGTATCCGAGGGACTTCGGATTAGGTAAATGATATTATTTCAGTCAGCGTGATTCGAGCATACTTGGATCACGTTTTTTTTTGAATAAATTTTTTTTTTTTCATTTTTTGGTGCAACCTTTTTTTTATGTCTTGTCTAGGACAGTATAATTAAAAAAATGCACACTATGAAAACATTACTTTTAACCTTAGGTATACTCATTGGTTTAACCAGTTGTTTTAAACGAATTGATTCAACTTCGGGTCCTATCACAACTGAAACGCGCAACATTTCTTCTTTTAATAGCTTAGCTGTTTATGGAAGTATAAATGTATTTATCGTATCCGACACTAATTTTCAATTAAAAGTAGAAGCAGGAGATCGACTAATGGAATATGTACAAACTGCCGTTATAAACAATCAATTAGAGATTAAAGTATTAAATAATCCCATTGCTAATTATCGTCCTGTAAACGTTTATGTAAATGCAGATAGTTTACAATCCATTCAATTGGAAGGAAGCGGGAATATTACCTCTAATATGGCTATGGTTTTAGGTCAGCAAATTTCTATTTATCTAAAAGGGTCAGGAAATATAAGTCTACCTATTTCAAGTAATTCTTTGTTATCTTCATTAATAGGAAGTGGAACCATTACCGTTTCTGGCACTACACACGTTAACCAAATGGCTATTGAAGGTTCGGGCGAATTTAAATCAAAGAATTTAATTTCACATACTTCAAATGTACTCATTGAAGGAAGTGGCGAGGTGGTTGTAAATGTTACGGATAGTTTAACGGCAACCGTGATTGGATCAGGTAGAATAGAATATTACGGTTCACCCAATTATGTCAACCCATCTGTTACAGGAAGCGGATCAATTGTCCCAAGATAAATGTAGAAATTAATAAAAAAAGTATAACAAATGAAAAAAGTACTCATAATGTTGGCCTTTACAAGTTCTGTATTGGCAACACAAGCACAAGAAACTCCCGATAAGCCCGAACAAAAAACCTTTTTTGGGAACGATGAAAAACCATCATTGAGAGGTTTTATAGGATTTAAAAGTTCAGGAATGCTCATTGACAATCAGTTTGGTTATTTAAATGGAGCAGAAGTAAATTTAGTTTTTAATCATAAATTGAATATCGGTTTTTATGGATTAGGGATGCTTAATAATGTAAGTTATTTTGACCCCTTGTTGCAAGAACAACGATATTATAATTTGGCCGTTGGTGGATTTAAAGTCGAACCTGTAATTTGGTCCTACAGTAGTCGTTTACATTTAATTCTGCCGATGAATTTTGGAGCAGGAGCCATTTCAACAAGAAGTCAAACTTGGTATGATGCTGATTTTAATTGGGAAGATTCCTCTTTTGATGTTGATGGTTTTGTGTTTTTTGAACCGGGTGCAGGAATTGAACTCAATTTATTAAAACATGTGCGTTTGGCGGCTAATGTGGGATATATGTTTACAGATAATGTATATTTGTCCAGCAATTTGAATAGAAACTTGAGCAGTTTTACAGGAAATATATCACTTAGATTGGGTTGGTTTTAGCATTTTGATGGTTTCAGAAAAATATACCACACAAGAAATTGTAACACGTTGTTTGCAGGGTGATCGCTTTGCTTACAATGAGTTGTATGCCGCTACTTCTAAGCCGATTTACAATAGCTTAGTGCGATTATTAGGAAATCAAGAAGATGCTAAAGACGTACTGCAAGAAACGTATTTGTCCGTTTTTAAAAACATAAATGGATTTAGAGCTGAATCCAATCCAACCACATGGATAAAAAGAATTGCAATAAATAAAGCTTTAAATGAAATTAAAAGGGCTAAAATTAATTTTTCGCCCATTGAAGTTCATCACGAAAACCTTGGAGTTGATAAGCATGAAGAAACAGATTACCATTCTTTCCAAGGTGTTGATGTGGCAAGAAAAATGGAAGAATTACCAGAAGGATACCGAATTATTTTGTCTTTATTTCTTTTCGAAAATTTATCTCATCAAGAAATAGCCGATGAATTAGGAATATCGGTTTCCACCTCCAAAAGTCAATATCATAGAGGGAAAATAAAACTAAAAGAATTATTAGTACAACCCACAAAGTAAACCTTATGCAAAACGAAAAAGATCCATTAAAAGAATTTGTGCAACTTCATCGAGATGAGATGGATACCCACAGTCCGCCTGATTTGAATTGGGCATTTATGGCAAATGATCAATCGACCGAAAAACCGAAAGGAAAAATGGTGCGATTATCTTCAGCGGTTAAATGGGTGGCTGCCTCTATTGCCATTATCGTAACTATAAATTTAGGTTATTGGATGCTTACGCGTAACAGCCAAGTCAATGAAGTAGCTAAGAGTGACGTAATGATGGATTCCATTGAATTGTTTCAAGTTTCAGATGAAATAGCAGAAATTGAGTTTTATTATTCGGCTCAAATTGCGGAGGCTTTAAAGGAAATTGAAGGATTGGGTTATGAAAACGAAATTCAAAGCCAAATTCAATTGCTTGATGCAGAATACAGTTCTCTTAAAAAAGAATTGGGCGCCAACGTTGATAATGAAACAGTTATTTATCAAATGATTGACAATTACCGACTCAAATTAGAATTATTAGAAAATGCCATTCGTGCCATAGATTCAGGAGATCAATTGGTGAATAACGAAGCAAAAAATGAAAACAATGAAAATGAAGAATATACTATTTACCATTAGTCTTATGGTCACCTTTGCTTCTACTTTTTGGAGCAATACTGAAACAGCTGTTTTTGACGATTCGAAAGTCCTTGTTAAACGATATAAGGCAACACCTGAAACCGAATTGGAGATTATCAATAAACACGGAGAAATACTTTTCGAAACGTGGGATAAAGACTCGGTAGTTATAGAAGTTAGCATTAAAGTAACTTCCGATAGGTTGGAACAAATTCAAAGTTTAATGAATGGGGTAGACGTTCGTTTTATGAACTCAACCGATTTTATTTCCGCAACAACCCTTTGGAATACCAGTGCCGGAATAAAGATGGACGTAACTAAACTTTTAGGAGGTCAAAAAATCAACGTTTCGTACAAAGTTTTTTTGCCTAAATCAATGGAAATTAATGTAGACAATAAGTTTGGAGATATTGTTATGGATGATTTTGAAGGAAAAGTTAAAGTCACGTTAGCTCACGGTAGATTTGTAGCAAGGAATTTGAACAACCTACGAAAAATGGAAGTTTATTATTCCAAAGTGGATATAAAAAGCTGTAAAGACGCAGATTTTATTTTAAAATTTTCGACTTTAAAATTGAGAGAAGCCAAAAAAATAAACATCGATGGTGTTTCTAGTGATATTAAAGTGGACCACGTTTCAAGTGCCACAATAAAAGCATTAAATGGTGATATTGAAATCGGTAATGTGGGCTATTTGCAGTTGTCAAGCACGATGTGCACGATTGAAATTGAGCAATTGAGCAAAGATTTAACTGGCGAAATAAAATTGGGAAGTTTACTGGTTGAAGAGGTGAAAGCTGGATTTGAATCCATTACTTTGGAGGGCTTAAATACGGATATACGATTGGATTTTGATGAAAATGCTGGTTTTTCCTATTCGGTTGATTTGGAAAAAGGTAAGTTATTTAAAATACCCACTAATGGCAACAAATTAATTAAAGAGAATGTATTAGGAGATTTTAAACAGTATGAAGGAACTTTTAAATCAGGTGAAACGTCAAAAATAAAAATTGGAGCAAAAAGTAGCTACGTTACTTTCGGAATTATCGATTAGCCTACAGCTCCAAACAATTTGAAACTTTTATTGAGAAGCAATAGTTCGTATTGAAAGGTTACGCGTAATCCATTTTCAAGTTCTATTTCACCCTTAAAAAGGTAGCTATCACCCAACATACCCCTTCCTATAAAAGCATATTTGAGGGTGGATACTTTTTTGATTTGTCCCATTGTTGAAAGGATTAAATCCATATAATCAATATCAACATCCATCAGTACATTTGATTGTTTTAAATTCAATAGTTCGTAAATATACTGTTGGTCACCAATCCCAAGTTCTTTTTGGGTTTGATAATTATCTTCTAAACAATACGAAATAAAGGTAGTCCAATCCTTTTGTTCCAATGCTTTTTTGATGTCTTCGGTGTATGAAAATAACTCAGGATTTTTCTTTTTTATTTTCTTAATCTTTTTAAATTTCAAAGACGATTCCTCCTGCGCACTGATGGCAGAATAGGAAAATACAGAAGAGAAAATAATAAATAAAAACAAGATACTTTTCATGATACTAATTTTTTAGCAAATATATGGATAAATAGCTTTACAAGCCCTGTGCACCTCAGACTCTGTTATATTGTTTGCTTAAAACTAAATGTTGATAAAAAGTAAACAAAAGGTGATGTAAATTTAACATTATTTAATGATTTCAACGTAATTTTGGACACTAAACCCTATGTTTTTTTACAGGATGAAACCAATTTTTAATTACTTTTTAGTTCTAGTTGTTTTAAGTTTTTGTTGGAATAATTATGCTCAAAACGTTAATTATGAGGTAGTTTTGTATGAACTTAGAGCCAACGGAGATAATAATGATGGAGGTGTAGGAATTAATGATCAAGATCCGGTTTGGTTTGTTTGGCTAAAGGATAATGGAACTACAGGTACTTCGTTAACTACCTTTCAACCCACCAATTGCATTGCCACAACCAACACTTTTGGTACGTGGTGGAGTGGAACTCCCAATCACAGTGGGCCTAATATTCCCTTTAATTGGTTAACTGTTTTGAACACTGACGCTACACAATTACAAACCGAATTAGAAGGTTGGGAAGATGATTGTAATCCCAAATGTAATTTTAACCCAAGTCCTTCTTTGTTCAGCTCATGTGTTGGAAATGGTGATGATAATAGAGATGTGAGAGCCCCTTCTGGCAACATCAATTTTATGTTGGGCCAACCGTGCACCTTTATTCAATATGAAATTCAAAATGGAGATTACCTTGCCAGAATTCGCGTAAGATGGGAGTTTGTTTCCATTGATCCAGGATCAATAAATGGTGACCAATTTGTTTGTGTCGGTGGTAATCCTACTGTTTTGGGAAGTGTAACCCCAGGAACCGCTGCTCTTTCACCTTGGGTTACTTATCAATGGCAAATTGATGTGGGTTGTACTGGCTCTTTTGTGGATGTTTTAGGAGCTACTTCTGCTACCTATGATCCTCCAGCCGGAATTTTGCAAAACACATGTTACCGTAGAATGACCACTTATAACTGTTCTTCAACTCCGAGTAATAGTGTGACCGTTCAAATTGAAACCCCTTCTACAGCTCCCACTTCTATAACAGCAAATCCAACGTTGCTTTGTGGCGGAAGTTCTTTAAATCTTACTGTAAATGGAGGCACATTAGGTACAAATGCAGATTGGCATTGGTACAACGGAGATCCAAATGGAGGAGGAGTTGCCTTAGGCACGGGAAGTTCTATTTCCACCACACTTACTTCAAATGCAGTGATTTATGTGCGTGCAGAAGGTAATTGTTTAATAACCAGTTCGGCAACTATTGCCATTACGGTTCAAAACCCTTCAGGTGCTCCTACAAGTATTGCAGCCAGTCAAACCACTATTTGTTCGGGTGAATCAATTAATATGCAAGCTTTGGGAGGTATTCAAGGTACATCTGCACAATACGCTTGGTATGATGTAAACCCAACCATTGGTTTTCCAGTTCCCATATTTACCAGTACAAATTCTTCTTATAATGGTGTTTCTCCTATAGTTAACACTACCTATTATGTTCGTTTAGAAGGTTGTGACACCACAGCAGCTGCATCAGTTGCCATTACCGTAAATACGCTTTCAAGCGCTGCTTCAGGTGTCAATTCTACTAATGCTACCATTTGTGCGGGAGATCCCGTAACGTTGAGTGTATTGGGCGGAAATCTTGGCACAGGTGCTAATTGGCAATGGTTCAATGGGGGTTGTGGTGCTGGAGCGCCTATTGGTACAGGTACCACTTTAACCGTAAATCCAACGGTTACTTCAACCTATTTTGTAAGAGCGCAAGGCGTATGTAATACCACTGTTTGTGCCAGTATAACGGTCAACGTAAATACACTTTCTAGTGCACCCGTTTCTATCATTGCAGGGTCAAACAGCATTTGCCCAGGTGCAACTACAACTTTATCCGTAATTGGAGGAAGCTTAGGAACTTCTGCCAATTGGCAATGGTATAATGGTGCTTGTGGCGGTTTATTAGTGGGAACAGGCACAACAATAGCGGTAAATCCAACGGCTACTACCACCTATTTTGTTCGTGCAGAGGGTTTATGCAACACAACAACATGTGTAAACCATACCATAACGGTTGAAACGCTTTCAGCATCACCTATTGGAGCAACAGTTTCTGTTAACAATATTTGTCCGAATGCAGCCACAACTTTGAATGTTACAGGAGGTTCGTTAGGAACAGGAGCTACTTGGGAATGGTATCAAGGTTCATGTGGCGGTATTTATGTAGGCAGTGGTAATGGACTAACTATTAACCCCACAACTTCAGGAACCTATTTCGTTAGAGCACAAGGAAATTGCAATACTTCAGGTTGTGCAAGTGTTGCTGTAAATGTTATTCCCAATTCTGTTGCTCCAGCTTCAGTCATTGCAGCTCAATCCAATGTTTGTCCGGGTGGAACAACTTCTCTCACTGTAAATGGAGGAACATTGGCTCCGGGTGATGTTTGGACTTGGTATGAAAATGCGTGTGGAGCAGGAACAGCTATAGGTTTAGGAAACACGATTACTGTTACGGTCACAGCCAATACTACTTATTTCGTTAGAGCAGAAGGTCCTTGTGGATTTTCAAACTGTGCAAGTGCTTCGTTAAATTTAAATTCAGTTTCAACACAACCCGCATCAGTAACCGCCACGAATGCAACGATTTGCACAGGTCAATCAACCGTATTGAACGTTTCGGGAGGTACTTTAGGAACGGGTGCAAATTGGGTTTGGTACAGCGGAAGTTGTGGTGGTGGACCTGTTGGAACAGGTAATTCAATAAGTGTAACGCCTACTGCTACTACCACTTATTTTGTAAGGGGCGAAGGAACTTGTGGCAATTCAGCTTGTGAATCCATAACCATAAATGTGGGGGCAGGTGTTCCTACACCTACTTCTATAACCATTGCTACAAATAATATTTGCCCAGGTGCTTCAACGAATTTAACAGTTGTTGGAGCTGTTTTACCTGCTGGATATACGTATGTTTGGTATACAGGTGCTTGCAGTGCCGTTCCTGTTGGTGTGGGAACAACTATTTCGGTTTCACCCAATGCCACCGAAACCTATTATGTGAGTGCAGTAGGTACTTGTGGTGCTACACCTTGTGCTTCCAATACGGTTACCGTTTTACCCGGAAATATTGCGCCAGTTAGCATAACTGCTTCTAATAACAATTTCTGTAAAGGTCAATCCTCCAACTTAACGGTTAATGGAGGAAGTTTATTGGCTGGTTCACAATGGACTTGGTATGCAAATAGTTGCGGTGGAACACCTATCGGAACGGGTAATTCAATAACCGTTACACCGGCTAATTCAGCAACTTATTACGTAAGAGGTGAAGGTGGAGCTTGTGGAAGCACGGTTTGTGCCAGTGTATTTATTAGCGTTATTGAAACCATTGTACATACCAATCCATACGATACTATTTGTGGTTTAGCACCTGCATTCAGACTCAATGGAGGTGAACCAATGGGAGGTGTGTATTCAGGAAATGGAGTAGTAAATGGAGATTTTGATCCAAGTGTAGCCGGTTTTGGCTCTCATCCTGTAACGTATACTTATGTTTCACCCAATGGATGTGTTGAAACGGTAAGTACAAACATCACGGTACTTTCAACTGAATTAGAAGGAACCATTTTTGTGGAGCAATTCCCATGTTCACAAGGTGGCGTAACACTTACGGTAAACGTAACCGGTGCCGATGGATTTATGAATTATTTTTGGTCGGATGGTACCTATGAATCTTCTGTAACGTATGCGCAACAAGGTGAATATTTTGTGTGGCTTAAAGATGCTGCCAATTGTTATTATCTTACACCTACTGTTACAGTTACCGAGGAAATGGAATGTTTGGATATTCCGAATACGTTTACACCCAACAATGATGGTAAAAATGATACGTGGAATTTAGACTTCACGGCCTTCAAAGACGTCAATTTGGTGATCTTATCTAAATGGGGACGTGA
This sequence comes from uncultured Flavobacteriales bacterium, assembly GCA_964419055.1. Lineage (GTDB taxonomy): Bacteria > Bacteroidota > Bacteroidia > Flavobacteriales_D > Parvicellaceae > CAYQNU01. Next base: position 47,510 of record CAYQNU010000021.1, read on the forward strand.
AGTTTTTCAATCTAATGAAAAAGTGATTAATTGGGAAGGAAATGCTAAAAATGGTACGCCATTACCGGCCGCTGTTTACTATTATGTGCTCGAATTAGATGGGGGAGAACGTAAACAAAGTGGATACATAACCTTATTAAGATAATTGTATGAAAACTATCATGAAAAAGAGCATCGCAATAGGGTTATTTACATTCATCACCTTACCTACTTTTTGGGGGCAACAGATTGTGTTGAATAGTCAATATATGATTAATGAGTTTGCTTTGAATCCAGCTGCCGCAGGAACCAAAACCTATGCGCCTTTGGTGTTGAGTGTGCGTAGACAATGGACAGGCATAAAAGAAGCTCCCGTTTCGCAACATTTAAGTTATCACACCAATGCTGCTGCTAAAGTGGGTGTAGGAGGACATATTTTTAACGATGTGGCTGGTCCAAGCCGTAGAGCAGGATTTTTTGGTGCAGTGAGTACTCAAGTAAAAATGCAAGAAAATGCTATTCTTTCATTAGGTCTTGGAGCTTCTTTATCTCAGTATTACTTTGATAGAGATAAACTCATTACCGAAACGCCAAATGATAACACCGTAATTAATTATACCACCAATATGATGGTGCCCGACATGGCCGCTGGTGTCAAATTATATGGAGTAAATTATCACGTGGGATTGTCTTTATATAACATTATTCAAACGAAAGCAGATTTAGTTGATTTATTGACGCCTGTAACCAGTAATTTGAATCGAGCTGCTTATTTAACGGGTATGTATCAAATTCCTATTGATAAAAACAAGGATTGGATGGTGGAACCATCAGCTATGGTGCGTTTGATGTTTAATGCACCTTTTCAATTTGACATTAATGCACGAGTAGGGCATAGAAGTGGTTTTTGGTTTGGGGCATCCTATCGTTTTAGAGAATCCATAATCGGAATGGTTGGTTTTGGAACAGGTATTTTGGGTATCGGTTATTCGTATGATTACAGCACTTCAGCGCTACAATCCTTTAACTCAGGGAGCCACGAAGTGACGTTGATTTATAGAGCACGCAATAAAAAAGGCGGTAAAATGTTAGGCGGAAGTGGTAAGTTTAGAGTGATCCAATGTCCTGCTTTTTAAAATAAAAAGTAATAAATGTATTAACTCCTAAGCTATGAAATTTTTTAATTTATTCCTTTTTTCCAGTGTTTTTTTAATGGTGACATCGTGTTCCATTTCACCCGAAGCTGCTGAAAAGCAAGCCACTGTTTTTTATGAAAAGCTCCAACAACATGATTATGAAGCCATAAAAGGTATGTTAGATGAAGAAGCGCTGAATGCCAATACTTGGGAAGAATGGTTACAAATTTTGAGTAACAAAGAACAATTGGGTGAGCTGGTGAGTTATGAAAAATCAATGGGTTTTCATACCCACTATCAAAACGGTGTAAGTACAATAAGTTTCAGGTATACAACCGAGTATACCGATTTAACCCTGTATGAATTTATTAAGTTAGTAAAACGCGGTGAAGAATATAAAGTATTGGTATATGCCTATTATGATACCGAACAAAAGTTAGATGAGGTAGCTGAAGGACATGAGTAAGGGATGTTACTCACGATGTTCATTTACATCAAAATCTTGAAAATAAACCGTTCCAAATTTTTCTTTAGTAAAAACTACAGTTTCTACATTATCTGGTTCGAAGGTGGTAAACGAACTGTTTTCTACCGATTGTAATACCCAATTATCGGCAATACTGTCATAGTTAAATTTCGATAAAATGCTCCATCTGTAATTGCTTCCTCCATAATGGCTTATGGAAAATTGATTGCCTGGTTCTATCGTAATTGTTTCAAAAGGATCTCCAAAAATACCACCGCAATTTTTACATAAAACAGCTCCTACATTACTGCTGTGTTGATTGTACACCCCATTGGCTTGACCTAAATAGATAAATGATTTTCTATCATATTCATCATACTCGGTTTCGCTTTCATTGATGCTTCTACAAACTAAAATATAATCCAATAATTCATCATTATTGAGCAATCCAGCAATACTATCAATGACCAAAAGCGTATCTTCAATGGGTGTATAGGGCAAGTAGTTTTCGGTAGATATACTGTCTTTAGTAGTTGCTATAACCGTATTTTTTGATTCACTAGTAGTATCATTACAATACGTAAATACCATCAATCCACTAATTAGCACCGCAGGAAACCATGTTTTTTGTATAATTTTCATAAATTTGAGCTGATTTTGTTGTCAAAAATAATCTTTTTCTTCTAATTTAAGAAATTACGGCCCTTGGAATCCATTTTACTCATCAGTGTGTTGTTTTTTTGTATAGCCACCTTGTACTCTTCGGTGGGACATGCAGGAGCTTCTGGTTATTTGGCTATATTTTCCCTGCTTTCTTGGTCACCAGAATTAATTAAGCCACTTTCATTATTATTGAATTGTATTGTGGCATGCATAGCTTCGATACACTTTATACGTAACGGCTTTTTTGATGCTAAATTGTTTATTTTTTTTATCATTTCCTCAGTGCCTTTTGCCTTTTTAGGAGGATTAATTCAGTTACCGAATGATTATTTTAAATTGATAGCTGGAATTTTCTTGCTTCTTTCGGCAGTATTACTGATTGTAAAGAGCCGCATTGTTCAAAAAGACCTAAAGCCCGTAAACATTCCTTTAGCTCTTTTGATTGGAGCCATAGTGGGTTTTGTTTCGGGTTTGATAGGAGTGGGAGGAGGGATATTTTTATCACCCATAATTCTATTAATGGGGTGGACGACCGTGAAAAAAACAGCTGGAATATCAGCTTTATTCATACTGTTGAATTCGTTAGCTGGTTTGTTTGGACAATTAACCCATTTTAATTCTTTCGATAGCAGCGTTTTATATTTAATTGCTGCTGTGGTTTTAGGCGGTTTTTTGGGTTCGTTTTTAGGCTCCAAAAAATTGAATCCTACTTGGGTAACGTATTTTTTGGTGGTGGTATTAGTTACCGCGGGAATAAAGTTTGTTTGGATAGATTTTATGGCTCACTAAAATGGTATTAGCTATAAACAATTTTGAAGAGAAAGTAGCTCTTATTATTTTGATACGAAATATTGAGTTTGTGTGCCATCAAAGCTCTTTAAAGTCAATTCATAGTCTATAAAGTTACGTTGAACAAGTCTTGTTGCTAGTGCAATTGGTTTTTCTCCAAAATACAAGGTGTTGTTTTTAATTTTACAATAAGGTTCTTTAAATTCTAATAAATCAACATTTAGAGAATTAATTCCTCCACCATTATATTTCCAAAATCCGTAATCAATTTCATTTATTTTATTTACTGATATGTCACGCCCCAGTCCGTATGTGCTTGAAAAATGAAAACGTCCCAAAATAAATATTAGGACTATTGTTAAACAAATAGTTGTAGAGATAATTATTCGTTTTTTCATAACAATTCTTTTTCCTTAGTTTAGTGGCTAACGGTTCTCAACTAGGAGACGCAGGCTTCTCGGATGTGGTTGTTCAGCCCGTGGCTTTTAGTTGATGTTATGGGTATTAATTTTCTAATTCCATTTCCCAAGTTCCTTTTCCGGGACTATATTTTATTGGAATAAATCCGAATAAAAAAGCCCATTTTTTCTCAAAACACCAAGTCCCTTGGTATTTGTTGTTACTTTTAAGTTCACCTTCATAGATAATTACGGGATGCTTCTTATCTAGAAATTCTCTTCGACCTTTACTCAAATCAAGCATAGAATTATGTGGCATCCGTTTTTCAAAATATATTGAGTTCCCAAAAATCTCCCCTGTAACTTCTCCTGTTCCCTTCATACCGCCTGTTTTCAGATCGTCAATTACAATTCCTTTTAAAGTGTCATTCTCGAATATTTCCATCTCAATTGTGAAAAAAGTGCAAGGATGTCCAATTAACTCTTGCGCTTTTTGAGAATCATAGTTATAACTTCCTTTCCATTTTTTTACCATGTTGAATTCAGCTTGGTTTTACAGTACTTCATTACCCATAGCTAGTATATATGTGTGATTCTATCAGATTTATTTTTTACAAATATAATTTTTTATTTAATTTCCTTTTATGAAAAGTACTTAAAGGTGAAATAAGATCTTTATGAAATGAAAGAATCATTTATTTTTTTGCTCAACACTATTTCAATAGGGAAGTTTGGCTTTCAAACTATCAGAACTTTGCAATTTAAAATCGTGGAACAAACCTTGATTTTACAGATATCACGCTTTTGTTGAATACATTATTGCCACATGTTATTTTTCAAATTCAATTATTGGAAAATAAGGTTTCCACACCTTTCCTAGTTTATCTTTACTTTCAGCAAACCCTATATCAGTAATTTTAGCTTCTTCTAATTTGGTTTTTAATCGCTCTGAAACATAAACACCCCAAGAATAATGCGGAATCTTAAATAAATCTATATCTGTATTAAATTTCTTGTTAAAGACAATCTTTGTTGATTCAAATGAATAGCTATTGAAGGAGTCAGACTTGTTTTCTTCTATCAAGTCAAGTTTGTGTTGATGAGATTGAATCTTAATTCTCTTTTCCAACTTATCAATTGCGACAATATCACTTTTATTAAAGTCAATCCAGCTATAACAATCATTTGATTTATTATTGGGAAAACTTAATTGATAATAATCATAAGATTTATATTTTTTCAGAAACCTAAACATCGTTTCCTTCCTTAATACTATAGCAGGTCTTAATTCAAAAGGGATTATATTACTACCTTTTATTATGTTTAATGCTTTTTCATTTAAAATATAATCATACAAAGAATGCAAGATGTCATTTAATTTGTTGAATTCATCGTCATCATAAATCTTACAAATTAGAGTTGCATTGCCATTTATGATTTTCTCGTTCACATCTTCAATTGCTCCTGAATCATCAATATGAAAGGTATAGTATGTCATTTTTTAATGATAGATAACGAATTATGAATGGAATTTCGGACATTTGAAAGCACTGGGCTTTCGGTTTGTTCTGAGCCAAATTTACAATTTTGTTTTTACATTTTATTGATTGTAAAGTTAAATTGTAAATTTGGCGGTGTCATTAGGTAAAGCAGAACCCTCTTAACCTACTAAGTGCCATATTTGCTTTATAAACTGTTAGCATTTGATTTATTGTTTTTTTCTTCCCAATTAGATTTTAGAATTATAATCGGAGCGATTATTAGAAAAGCCAAAGGAATTATTGCTTTCGGATCAGAATTGTCAAAAGCATTAAGAAAAATACTTATTATAGAAAGAACTAGGAAAATACCACAAAAAATAGTTTCACCATAGAAGTTAAAGGGTTTAGTTATTTCTTTGTTTATTATACGGTTAGCAAAGATGTAAATCGCTAAGCAAAGAATTATTATCAAGATAATTATTCCATAATTATGAGTTTTTGAACTTCCTCCTGCAACTTCAAACATTCTTGTAATTAGAAGCATAAGTATTAGAAACAGATTAACTATAATCATTAATATTCTCGATATTGTTAGAGGTATTTTTTTCATTATAAATGCTAACGTTTTTAGGCTTGACGAAGGGGGTGATTTTCACCACAAATGTTGATGTGGAGAACCAAACTTTGATTAACCACAAAATTGTCAGTGGAGCACTGAACGTCACTTTTGCCAATCCTTTGTAATGTGCCGACTTTCTTGTCAATCTATGTGTTTTGAATAAAATAGCATGCAACTTTTGATGTCGGCTCAAAGAACACAAATAAGTCCCCGTCCCCCCAGAAATTTAGTTCTTCATAATAATGTCTGTAATATTCGTCTTTGGGAGTTACATTGGTTCTTAGTGCTGTCACTCCATTGCCTTGTAATTGGCAAAGAAATCTCATTGTCTTATTAGTCTTTGGGCAGCGAGGAATGTCAGGGTGCTGTATCCATTTGGGAACTCCTGCTGCACCGAGACCGTAACCATAACCATAAATCTCATTTGCATTAAACCTGACACCTTTAAAAATTATTTCTGTATCCTTGTTTAAATCGTCAGTAAACGATGTCTCGGATTTTTCAATCTCAGATTGGTTTACAATCAACGGACTTAATGGGTTAGAGTAATCAATAAACAGAAATTCAAAGTTTAAGAATATCGGACAAATCAAATGTAACTTAAACGGAAGCCAATCGAATGCTTTGTCCTTGTTGTTAATAAAACCGAGATATTGAAGTGGAACAACAAAATTGTTTTTAGGCATAATGAATTCGGCAGGAATCTCTCCACCTATTTGATGAATGCCGATTTCATCAATTTCAAAGTCATAAAGTTTATGTATTGGTAAGTCCTGATACTTTAATTTACCTATCGCTTTATCAAGCTGAAGGTTTTTAGTTAAGTGGTCGTCTTTGCCTAATTTTTCACCTTCATAATAAATTGCGCCATCAACAAGCAAACCCTTGTCATTATAGATTAAATGAATATAAGGGTCTAAATTAATTGCAGTTTGTCGGTCAATGACCGCTTGGGTTTGTAAAAAGCTTTCGCAACGCTCACTACCATCCAACGAAACTTCACAACCTCCTAAAAAATGCTCCTTTTTTATGTCGGTTGAAAACAACTTTTTAAAAATATTCATGTCATTTGTTTTTAGTTTAACTCTAGAGTTAGCATTGTCTTCTTAACTTGTGTATATGTCTGATTGTATCAGGTTTATTTTTTACAAATATAATTTTTATTTAATTACCTTTAATCAAAAGTACTTAAAGGTGAAATAGGATTTTTATGAAATGAAAAAATCGTTTTTTTTTGTTCAACACTATTTCAATCGGGGAGTTTGGCTTTAAAACTATTGAAATCATAAAAAGAAGTAACGGATTGCATGAGGCTTGTGGCGGTTTCGGAGCACTTTCCTATCCACTGTAAATGAACCATACTAAGGTGCAAAAACCACCCGGGTAGCCGTACACCCGGCATAAGTTATATGCTTTTATGTAGAGCGTTTTTTCTTTTTTTATTTCTTACCATCCAATAAGACAATAAGGATATAATTATAACTAAGAAAATACCTTCTTCAATCAGATACGGATTATCGGTATACGTGTATCCTGAATCCAAATACTTTTGTTCTTTAATTTCATAAACTTCTCCAACTGCTTCCCAACCAATCAATCCAGGTAGATGATGATCCGTCTCTGCCCAATACAATTGTTTGGTTAAGTGATTTACAACTAAATAGTCAACAGTAGCAAAAACTTTTGTTGAAAGAAGTGCAAAAAGTAGTATTGAATACAGTCTTATTTTCATTTCATTTCAGGAATTCTAAATTTCAAAAAAACCTTCTTTATCAACTCGGTCTGTGAAATCTCAATTGTTTGTTCTTCTCGTCCATCAGCTTTCCAAATTGTCAAAGCTTTGACTGTAAACTCAAGAGCATCATTCATACTTGGAGGAGAAAAAGCTTTATCGAAGTCAGTCCAAAAGGTCGTTTCTAGTTTCTCCAATTTAGTCAATTCGCAGTTGTGTCTTTCAAAGTGATTTGGAAGCCAATTCACATAATCATTCATTAACTGTCTGATTTCTTTCGATTTTGCTTGTTCTGGTTGAATGGTCTGATTAACAAAGTCAAAAGTTGATTTGGGTTCAAGTCCGAAGTTGTATAAGTCAATCAAAACGTTCACAGCAAGATGCCCACTTTTCATAAAGTCAATGCTAATGAAAGAGTGGGTGAAATTGTGAATTGCCGATTTGTAATTCTTGTACTTCATTTTTTTTTCAAATGCCCAAAACTTATATATTTGTCTAATACTATCCGACCTCTAAACCCAAATATGGTCAGCTAAGTCTAGTTATTGTTAGGTTTATTTTTTACAAATATAATTTTATTTTGATTACTTTTTATCCAAACAAGAAGTACATTTCAAAATTAGTTGTTGTACATAAATGAACATCAAAATTGTTTGTCGTTCATATTCTTTTAAAAATGATTGTCAAACACATTTGATTAACATAAATTCAGATCAAAATAGGTAGATGTAAACCTTTGTAAGGGTTAGTTTTTCTATTTTTCAGTTGTTGTGTAAAAGTCATAAGTGGCTTTTGCAATGTCTGCTATAATTTTTTCATTCGTGTCAAAATCTTCTTTTGATTCACTCACAAATACACTTATGATAAAGTATTCACCATTTGGTAAAAAAACGATACCAATATTATTAACTGCGGCAGTAATTCCTGTTTCTTCGTTTGTTCCTGACCAACCTGTCTTGTGAGCTACAACTGTTCCTTCTGGCAATTGTCCTCTGATACGGTTTTTGCCAGTTGTGGTCTCTTTATTTGTTTTCCAAAAAAAGTCATAACTGCTTTTTGAAAGCAAATTGTTTTTATTCTCATAAAATAATTTAAGAGTTTGGCTTGCTGCTTTCGGTGTAGTCCAATTTTGGAACATATTTTCCCACTTGGCCTGCATTTATTCTTCGGTAAAAGTGATTTCTATATCATTTATGCCACTTTTCTTAATGTATTCTTCTACCGTTTTGGGTGTTCCGATTAGGCGTATTAATACATCACAAGCCGCATTGTCGCTGTGAGAAACGGAATATTGAATTAGTTTTCCAATAGTAAAAGTTCCACCATTAGGATTTTCGTCTCTAAGAGGGCTCCAAAAATCTTCCGGTAAAAGTTCATCTTTGCTAATCTCAATTTTTTGGTCTAAGGAAAGTTTTCCTTTGTCAACTTCCGATAATACTGCTAATGCTATGTGGAACTTAAATACGCTTTGCATCGGAAATCGCTTGTCTCCATTCAGTGAAAGGGTGTCTTTTCCGTTGTTACCAATTATTGAAACTCCAACTACTGCGTTTTTGTCGGATAATAGTTGCTGAATTTTATTTCGCAGTAAGTCTGTCTTATCGGACGGAGTTTTACAACTTGTAAAGAATACTAAAAGTAAAACTGTCAGTTGAAAAAGGCTATTCATTTTTATTCTTTAGTTTAGTTATGTATCGTCATTAAAATTGTAGGTAACGGTTTGGGTATTGCCGAAGGCGGGGATTTTTAGCACAAAAGTTCAATCGAAG
>CAYQNU010000022.1:0-43603 GCA_964419055.1 uncultured Flavobacteriales bacterium
TAATAAAAAAACTAAAAATAATTTGGAAATCAACACAGAATCTATGTGGTTTTTAAAAATAAACAAATCTGTTTTCAGTTTGAAAAACCTATCTGCTAAAATTAAATGCTAAATATATAAGGAATTCAAAAAGTAATTAAACTCATTGTGATTATTTCACGGATAAAAATTCACCTTGTGAATTTCATTTGTGTAATTGTTTTATTTCAAATTGTTTAGATTCCAATTTTTCCAAAAAACATTCGTGCATTCGTGGCTAAAAAATAGTATATAACACAATCTCTTACAAAACTTTTATCTAAATCGTACCTCTATTGTTATGAATAACTTGTAAAACGTATTCTGCCAATTTTGAAGGTAAACCAAGCTGTTTTTACTCGTTTTTATGAAATAATGTCAGTGTAACAACGGTTTATTTAAACAAAAACTGACAATATATATCCATTACAAGGTCAAAAATGTAGTGGCATAACAATTGACAATCGGCATTCGTTGAATTGAAAATCAACACCCTTTTCAACCAAAAGAATACAAAATAAATTTAATAATTAATAATAAGTACAATGGGAAAAATTATTGGAATTGACTTAGGAACTACCAACTCATGTGTTTCTGTAATGGAAGGTAACGAGCCAGTAGTAATACCTAATAGCGAAGGTAAAAGAACAACACCTTCAGTAGTTGGTTTTATTGATGGAGGAGAACGTAAAATCGGAGATCCTGCAAAAAGACAAGCCATTACAAACCCATCTAAAACGATTTATTCAATCAAACGTTTTATGGGGACTAACTTTGACGAAGTGTCAAAAGAAGTAGCACGTGTACCTTACAAAGTAGTAAAAGGAGACAACAATACACCACGTGTATTAATTGATGACAGAAAATATTCACCACAAGAAATTTCGGCAATGATTCTTCAAAAAATGAAGAAAACAGCTGAAGATTACTTGGGTCACGAAGTTACAGAAGCGGTGATTACAGTGCCTGCTTACTTCAACGACTCTCAACGTCAAGCTACAAAAGAAGCGGGCGAAATTGCGGGTCTAACAGTGAAAAGAATCATCAACGAACCTACTGCTGCAGCCTTAGCTTATGGCTTAGATAAAGGTGGTAGAGATATGAAAATAGTAGTTTTCGACTTCGGTGGAGGAACGCATGACGTATCTGTATTGGAATTAGGTGATGGAGTTTTTGAAGTACTTTCTACTGATGGTGATACACACCTTGGTGGAGATGACGTAGATGATAAAATCATTAACTGGTTAGCAGATGAATTTAAAAGTGACGAAGGCATTGACTTAAGACAAGACCCAATGGCATTGCAACGTTTGAAAGAAGCCGCTGAAAAAGCTAAAATTGAGTTGTCAAGTTCAGCTTCTACAGAAATTAACTTACCGTATATTATGCCAGTAAATGGTATTCCAAAACACTTGGTGAGAACACTTTCTAAAGCAAAATTTGAGCAATTAATTGAAGATTTAGTTAAGAGAACCATTGCACCTTGTGCATCAGCTTTGAAAAATGCCGGTTTGAAAACAACGGATATTGATGAGGTGATTTTAGTAGGTGGTTCAACAAGAATTCCTGCTATACAAGAAGCGGTTGAAAAATTCTTCGGAAAAGCACCATCAAAAGGAGTGAATCCAGATGAGGTTGTATCGTTAGGAGCAGCTATTCAAGGAGGAGTTTTGACAGGAGAGGTTAAAGATGTATTGTTATTAGATGTTACACCACTTTCTTTGGGTATTGAAACAATGGGAGGAGTTATGACTCGTTTAATTGAATCTAACACGACCATCCCAACTCAAAAATCGCAAGTGTTCTCAACAGCAGTTGATAATCAACCTTCGGTAAATATTCACGTATTGCAAGGAGAGCGCCCAATGGCAGCTGATAACAGAACCATCGGTAACTTCTTATTGGATGGAATTCCGCCTGCACAAAGAGGAGTTCCACAAATTGAAGTAAGTTTTGATATCGATGCTAACGGTATTATCAATGTAAAAGCTACGGATAAGGCCACAGGCAAAGAACAAAAAATCAGAATTGAAGCTTCTTCAGGTTTGAGCGATGCTGAAATTCAACGAATGAAACAAGAGGCTGAAGCCAATGCTGAAACCGATAAAAAGAAAAAAGAAGAAGTAGAGAAATTAAACCAAGCTGATGGATTGATTTTCCAAACAGAAAAACAATTGAAAGAATTTGGGGATAAATTACCTGCTGATCAAAAAGCACCTATCGAAAGCGCTTTAGCTGATTTGAAAAAAGCATTTGAAGCAAAAGATATGGCAGCATTAGAGCCAGCTATGGAAAAATTAACCACGTTGTTCCAAGCAGCAAGCCAAACAATGTATAACCAAGGTGGAGGCGATCAAAACGCTCAAAACCCACAAGGTGACAACAAACAAGAAGAAGTAACAGACGTAGATTTTGAAGAAGTTAAATAGTGCTTTTTTCTAAGTTCAGTTTCAAAAAATAACAAGAGGCGTTTCAAGAAATTGAGGCGCCTTTTTTGTGATTTGTAAATAGTATTGTTACTAATTTGTTTTCTAATTTATATTAAAATAACTACTACTTTTGTAATTATGAAAACAATTATATTGTTTATTATACTGTTAATTAGCTTTGAATATTTTGGCCAACTTGAAAAATCAAATTGGATTTTTGGTAGAAAAGCGTGGTTAAAAATGAGCAGCGCTGGATCGGTACCCATTTTACCAAATGTTGACTATTTAGCTTTAGAAGGAACTTCCTCCTATTCTGATAAAAATGGTAATTTAGTGTTGTACACAGATGGGTTAACAGTATATAATAAGGATCTTGAAATCATAGAAAATGGTACTAATCTTTATGGAGATAGTTCTAGTACGCAAACGCTTATTGTGCCTAAACCTTGTTCAAATAACGAATTTTACGTCTTAACATCAACCTACAGTAAAGGGTTAAGATACTCCCTGGTTAATATGAATTTGAACAATGAAAAAGGCATAGTAACAGAAAAAAATATACCCATTTGGAGCGATTCACATAGTGAAAGAATAGCCGCTATATTGCATGCTAATGAAACAGACTATTGGATTGTTACAACTGGCTGGCCAAACAAAGATGTAAGAGCCTATTTGTTAACATGCAGTGGTATTGACACGTTAAATTACAGCGTTGGTTATCATCAGGTAAATTCAATAAATAACGCATCAGCTATTGGTCAAATGATGCCCTCATTACAAGGCGATAAAATAGCTTTTGCATTAACTCTTTATAATGCATATGTGGTTATGGATTTTAATAATGCAACAGGAGTAGCAAGTAACCCTATTCAATTGAAAGGAATTTTGGCAACATCAAGTTACCAAAGTACAAACTACGGTATTTGTTTTTCTCCTAATGGTGAAGTGCTATATACAACTGGTCAAGATCCTATGTTGTCTTATAACCAAATAGGAATTGTCCAATTTGATCTTACTCAACCTAACCAAATTGCCATAGAACAATCTGCTCAATGGATTGCCAACACTGGCTATACAGGAACTTACCCAAAAAGAATTGCCTTGCAAAATGGTATGGATGGCAAAATATATTGTTCACATTCTTACTATAACTCTCTTAACATAATTCACAACCCAAATGTGTTGGGGTTAGGCTGTAATTATGACCAAGGAGGAGTTCCTTTATATCCAAACATTAATATAAAATCAATGGAGGGCTTACCTTATTTCCCTAACAAATATAGTACTTGCTACGTTCGTTCAAATGCTTTTTGTACTGGTGACACAACCTTCTTCGATTTTTTTTACCCAAACAGTGTGGCTTCTGTGCATTGGAATTTTGGAGATACAGCAAGTGCCAACAATACCTTAACCACACTATATAATTCGGTACAAACCTATCATGTATATAGCCAACCAGGTGTGTATACCGTTGATGCGACTATTTTTTTAAATAATGGGGATACGATATACATACAGAGCTGCGTCACCATACATCAAAATACGATAAATAACTATCCCACAGATACATTGCTTTGTTTTGGAAATTCGATTACATTGAATAGTGGCTCATCCCAACAATTTATTTGGAGAAACGATACCCTTAATCAGTTAATCTTTTCTAATCCAGGCTCCTATTCCTATGCAATAACGAATGCTTGCAGAACGGATACAACAGAACTAGTAATTTCAAATTCTGATTGTGACATTAGTATTCCGAATATATTTACCCCCAATCAAGATGGTCAAAATGATTATATTCTATTTCCGTATACATCTGATGATTGGATGTGTACCATATATAATAGATGGGGCGTAAAAATGATTACACTCAATAAAGATTACCCCGCTTGGAGAGGTGATGAAAATGAGCATTTTAATGAAGGCATATATTATTATGTATATTCTAGTAGTTTGATTCAAAAAAGCGGGCATATTTACTTAGTCAAATAAATTCGCGATGATTCAATTTCTTAATTTACAACTAATTTACATTTCCACTATCTTTGTAAAAGAAAAAATATAAAAAGATGAAATCAATAAGCCTAATTCTATTAATAATTCTTATCAGTGTGAGTGCTTTGGCACAAAAAAGAATACAACCTTATGTTAAATTAAAATCTGGGGAGGTAAAAGAATTTGAAAAAATTAGGGTAATGAATAATACGATAGTGGCATTTTATGCTAACCAAACAAAAACAAAATTTACATCAAAAGAACTTGGTTCAGTGCTTACGGGAGAAAAAGTGGTATACGATGAAACAATGCATCATCAATATGTATATTTAAAATTAAAAAGGGATAAATTCCTTTCGAAAACGGGAACAAAATTAGAGGGCAATAAGGGTTATAAAGTTATAATCAGCAATGGGACTAATATGATAATATTGGATATAGTTAAACAAAAAGTTTACACTAATCCCTCTCCAAACACAGCAAGTTCTTCTACGACCACAACCCAATTCAATTATTACTATATAAAAGGTTCCAATTTCAAATATATTAGCGAGATTGATTTAACAAAAGACGAGTTTATTGACGAACTGATTGCTGATTTTAGCAGCTGTGATGGAATAGCCACTTCTCTCACCGAGTTTAAAGAAAAAAAAGGAAAGTACTTTATGAAGTTACTCATTTTCCAAGAAATTAAGAAACTTTACTATAAAAATTGTTTGGTAATTTAGTTCGAATTCTTCCCCTTGTAATTTTTCAAAGAATAAAAACTGCCAGCAGATTCCTATCGGATTAGAACACTACAAGGAAACCCACCTTACTAAGCCGTAAATGCTACTTATACGACCCTCGAAAGGATTGATTTCATCGAATTTCGACCTCATTTGGCATTGCCGAATATTATTTGGTTTCACCGAACGCTGTTTCGTGCGGAAGCCCTTCCTTTTTTATTTTTCCTTTAGGGAAGAGCTCTGGGTAGAATGAGAAAAAAAATAGAATCCTTCATATTTTGTATTCATATTGTACAAAAACAGTATTTCCCTACCGCAATAAATAGTAAAGAAATTAAATCTATCGTCAGTTGTGTTAATTAAATAACCTTCTAAACTATAATTTATAGAACTATTATAATCTAAAGACATACTATCTTCTGTAAAGGAAATATTATTTATTTCAATAAAATTTTCAGAAATTTTATGTATGGAATCTAAAGTCCAATGCTTATAAAGATTCTTTTTATAGGTAATAACTCTGCTAGGCGCATCATCTTCCACGTAAGTTTCAATCACATAATCTTTAGGGAAGTAAGGTTTTAAGAGCTCGATATTAAAAGGATAATATACATCGAAATTAGGATACTGACACCCAAGATATTCATGCATAATTGAAAAGTACCATTCACTCAAGGATACTTTGATGAATATACTATCCTCTTTTCCCATTAGTTGAAAATATAAATTATTTTCATTTTTTATTTCTGATAAAACTTTAGGATGAAATTTAGGATTAACAATTTTTAATGAATCAAATTGCACTGTTTTTCCTCCTATCGGAATATCTAGAAAATGCTTATTAAATTCCAACAAGACTTTTTCCATTTTTTCATCAACATCAGATTTTGGAGTCTCATTATTCTCGTGGTTAGAACACGACAAGAAAATGAACATCGATATAAAACACAAACTTTTAAATAACATAATATACTTTTTATTATTTGTAACTTTCGGTAAGGGGTTATGCTCCCGTTCCGCGGGATTTGTAAAACTGCGGTCTAAAATTAATGTTTTCAATTCTATTTCTCAAAAGAATAATTACTATCAATCAGAAAATACTTTTCTATTGCGTTTTGTTCTGCAGGTTATGAATCCAGCGGAGCAGGGTTGGGTTACTCAACAACAAATTTGTAAAAAAAAGGTAGTTTTTTTTCTCCATCGTTTATTTCATAAACTCCGCCAATTATATTTTCGCCTTTAGTCAGATTCGTTACTTTTAAAATCATTTCGCCAATATTATTTCGTTCAGTAATTATCTCAAATTTTTTATAACTAGAGGTGTCCTTAAAGCTTGACATTAATTCTTGTATAAATTTTTCATCCTGTCTTATTTGAGCAAAAGCCTTTCCTTTTATGTTTGGTTCATTGTAAATGATTTCAACGTTCAAAACTAATGTATCGGTAGTTTTGTATACTTTTGGATAATTTTTGTCCCTCACAATAGTAGAAAGTTCCTGTTTATAAAATAGATTCAATAAGCTATCGTTTTCAAATTTCAACAATTCGTTCTCTCTTGCTAATTTTTCAAAATCATCATTAACCTCACAAGAAACTAGACAAACAGAAGCTAAAAATAAATAATGTGTCAAATATTTCATAAATATGGTACAATATGGTGTTGATGTTGGTGAATATCTTTTTATCGATCTGAATTTTCCCTCTCGCTCTGCTGGATTTGTAATACTGCGGTCTAAAATTAATGTTTTCAATTCTATTTCTCAAAAGAATAATCACTATCAATCAGAAAATACTTTTCTAATGCGTTTTGTTCTGCAGATAATAAATCCAGCGGAGCAGGAACTAAAAGTGCTATTTAGAAAATTATAGTAGACGTAATTAAGGTGTCATTTCCTATAATTATTCTAGAATATTCAGGATTATTTGTAGAGAATTCCACTTTGAATTTGGCTCCAATACAATTAGGACAATTTTGTTCCTTACATAACTTCTCCAAATCTTCAGCTTCCGTTTCATGTATCGACCCAACATATCGCTTATCATTCACGTAATATTCATAACCTAAATCTTTATAAACTGTTTTACCTCCAACACTATAATCAAAAACAATACCCATTGTTTCTCCTTTATGGTTGTTGATATCCTCATTAGCAATTCTTATTGCACGTAGATTAAACATACTTAAAATAAATACCAATATAACTGCTATTCCAATTCCTATCCATATTTTATGTAATCTAGTCATAGTATTATTTATCTTTTAGTGAATTACTGATAGAATTATTAAAAGGGATTAATAGTCCATTTAAAGGAACAGCAGCAGCATTTGGTATGTTTTCATTCAACAATTTAGCATCCCAATAATTAGAGGTATTACCCGCTCAATTGGAACTTTAATCCTGCGGCCTAAAATTAATGTTTTCAATTCTATTTCTCAAAAGAATTATTCTAGATAATTCTTACATATGTTCGGTTTGATTTTAATTCCAACTAAAATTTCAAATACTAAAATACCAATTTACAGCTTTTTTAAGAATAATTACTATCAATCAGAAAATACTTTTCTATTCTGTTTTGTTCCTCAGATTTTAAATCAAGCGGAGCAGGAGGTTTTTAAAAAAGTTTCAATAACTCATCATCCTCATCAGTTATGTCATATGCGTCAGCATCCGTTAAATGATCATCTTGATCACTAATTCTTGTTAGCTTTTTACCTTGTTTAAATACAAATTGAAGCCCGTGTTCTTTTTCCCAATCACATTCACAACAAACTTGAAGATAAATATCCTTATCTCTTCTGTGCCGTCTTCTAATATAAATTTCCGTTGGGTGGATATAATTCCAAATTTCATTTAATTCATTAATAATTATTAATTGTTCATTATCATCAAATTCTATTGTATTTAAATACCTTAAATAGTTATTGTAGACAAGCTCAGATATTGCTTTCCTTTCAACCATTGTTAATTTTAAAAAACTGATCAAAGCTTCATCCGCATCTTTAAGGAATGTCTTGTCTTTTTCTGGTTCAATTCCCCAATATGTAATTGGCAATTTAAAATAGTCAAAATAAGGTATTTCTATTAAAGTACTTGTCCACCATTCAGGAATATCATAGTCTTGTGTCAGTTTTCCAATCACTTCTGATTTAATTTCTTTATTCATTGTTTAAAAGCTATTAAATTATTTATTACTATAACCTCCGGTATGTTCTGTATGCCTCATTCCGCGGATTTGTATTCCCGCAGTCTAAAATTAATGTTTTCAATTCTATTTCTCAAAAGAATAATTACTATCAATCAGAAAATACTTTTCTATTGCGTTTTGTTCAGCAGGGAACGATAAGGCGAAATAATAAATGTAATACTACTCTTTATATTCAAATACATCCGTTATAGTTATTTCTATCCTCCTATTCATCGCTCTTCCTTCTTCTGTTGAATTGGTTGAAATGGGTTCTGAACTTCCTTTACCTGAAGTGCTTATTCTGTTTATTGATATGCCTTTTTCTAGCAAAATTTGCTTAACAGTTTCTGCTCTTCGTTCAGATAAAATGATATTAGTCTTAGGATTTCCTATGCTATCTGTATGCCCAGAAATTTCTACTTTTAAAAAAGGATTTACTGTTAATAACGTAACTATTTTATCTAATTCTTTATGTGTGGAATCTATAAGGTTGTGTTGGTTGGTTCTAAACCGGAGTGAACTCATTATAATTTTATTTCCTACATTAGGCAATTTAGAAATGGTTATCGTATCTATTTTGATTGTTTCCTCGCGGGTTATTGATTTAAATTCAGGTGTTACTTCTATTACTGATACATCGTCTAGATAATAATAACACACTTTGCTAGACATACCGTAATCATCGGATGTTGGTTTTCGTGATACGTTTTTAAATTTATCAAAGCTACCTATAGTTATATATTTCTCTCCTCCTTTAGCAATATAAGTGCCCGATACTTTTGTCCAATTAAATCTGTCTATGATAGCACTATCGCATTTAACTTGAGGAGTATATTTTAATCTACGAGTAGTTTTCTTAAATATAAAATCTTTTCCTATGTAAGCACCTATTCCAGATGTTCCAACTCTAGATGTATGATCCAAACAAATATAAAATTCTATTAAATATTCTTTACCTACTTCTAGTGGATTAGTAAACTGACCCTGAATGTACTCCTTATAGCCTCTAATCTTCGAACCGAGTAAAGTTAACACCCCCATACAATACTCCCCTGATCTGGGTCCCTCAATTAACTTTGGACCAACTTCCAAACATTTTCTACCTTTTTTAAAATAATCGGTAGAGCCCCAAGTTGGTTGTTCCCAATAGGTTACTCCTACTAAATCAAGAACGGTAGGGCAAGAGTATTTTCTAATAGTATTTTCTTCAAAACTAGGGTTTAACACCAGATTTTGTGATAAGATAACACTACTCGTAAATAAGTTAAATAAAAGTATTCTAAGGTAATACATCAAATCACTTTAAAATTAAAATATGTAATTCACCACAAATATAAATAATTCATCTCACCTTCAACTATTAAATTTATTATTCCTATGGGGGCTTCGTGTGCAGCTAACTTGGCGCACTTTGCGGTTAAAAAAATCATTTTACTGCAGAGGAAGAACGAAGTTCTGATTTTGTTGTAAAAAGCTAACTAATAAATTCAAAATAATTGGTTTGATCTATTATCTTGAAGGAGGCTTCGTAGGTTTCTACAAAGTTTTTGGGAACCTTCACTTTTGATTTGGCTTGCCATTTAAATTCAAACGCATGAATGACGCCATCAACTTCTTCTACCCAATCTATTTCTTGCTGTTGCACGGTGCGCCAAAAGTAGGTGTTTGCATAGTTCTTGTGATACGCTAGTTTTTTGATGCGTTCGGCAATTATAAAATTTTCCCATAAAGCACCTTTGTCGTTTCGTAATTCCAATGGATTGAAATTAGAAATTAATGCATTTCTCAAACCCGTGTCATAAAAGTAAATCTTTCGATTGGTTTTTATTTCATTTCGAATGTTTCTGCTAAAAGGATTGACTTTAAAAACTACATAGGATTTTTCCAACAAATCAATATAGTTACTTACGGTTTCTTTGTTGATTCCAAGCAATTGTGACAACTCATTATAGGATACTTCATTTCCAATTTGTAAGGCCAATGCTTGCGCTAATTTTTGTAATACTTCAGGTTTTTTTATCCTTGTAAGCGTTAACACATCTTTATACAAATAGCTATTTACTAATGTATGTAACACTTGTTTGGCTTTTCCCGGAAAGTTGAGTACATCGGGGTACATTCCATATATTATTCGGTCTTCTAATTGCTGATGAGTTTCTAAAAAACCCTGGGAAAGTTGCAGTTCTTCCATTGAAATGGGAAAGAGATTATATTCCCATTTTCGACCTGTTAGTGGTTCATTTATTTCATTATTTAGATCCAAAGCTGAAGAACCGCTCAAAATTAATTGAACATGAGGAAATTGGTCAATAATTATTTTTGAAGTAATGCCTATGTTGCTGATTCGCTGCGCTTCGTCTATAAAAACTATGGTGTGCTCACCAATTAGTCTTTTTAGAAATTCGGTATTGGGTAATTCTAATTGTTGCTGAATGGTAAAATCATCCCCATCTAAAAATAAGTAAGGCTCTTTTTCCTTAAGAATTTGTTTTAATAAAGTAGATTTCCCCACTTGTCTAGGACCAATCAAAACAATAGCCTTTCCCAAGTTAAATAATTCTTCTATGTCTGCTCTTATTAGCCTATTAATTTTCACTTTGCAAAGTTACATTTTTATTTTCAAACCGCCAAATATTATAATAATTGGACGATAAAACCGCCAAATATTATAATAATTGGACGATTGAGATAAGTGTTAGATTGAGTTAAACTAACCAAACATCCGAACAACTGAATAACTGAGTAACTGACCAACTAAATAACCAATAAACCTGATAGCTTACTTTTTCACCCAAATCCATTGCCAGAAATAAAAAACGGCTCCAATGAGTATAATACTCGTGTAAAAAAAGTTTTTTCCAAAGGAGTAACCTTGTTTGGCATTGTAACGCGCTACAGCAAATGCCGCAGCAATGGCTACCAAACAGCCCACAATGATGAAATAATATTCCTCCTTTCGCATTTTGCAAAAGTAAATCATTTAGTTTTGTGGTGTGAAAAGAATTTTAAATAGGTGTCATTTTTGTTTTTTAATAGCAAGTCTCCTCGTGCTTAATGCGTGTAATTCTAATTCAACCGAAAAATCTGATCTTTCAACCCAACAATCATCAGGAAATTATGCACTACACTCCAACTATGCAACCCAATATGCCAAAGGTTTCAAACTGGGTATCGATACGGCATCGGGTTATCGAACCATTGAAGTGTACAATCCGTTTTCAAATAATACGCTGTTGAGTCGTTATTTATTGGTGCCAAAAGGTGCGCCAACCGACAAAAACATCTTGTTTGATGGTATCGTTGTAGCTGTACCGTTGTCGAAAATAGGTGTTTTTTCGGCTACTTTTTTGGGGATGATTGATGCATTGGATGCGCTAGAAACGATTATTTTGGTGGAACGCAAAAACTATATTTATAATAGCGAAGTGTTGTCAAAAATTGAAAAAGGAAGCATTGCCGAAATTGGAGAATTGCCCAATATTAATGCAGAAAAATTGTTATTGGCCGAACCAGAAGTTGTTTTTTTAAGTGGTTTATCAGCCGAAATTGATAAGAGTTTATCCAAACCTCAAGAGTACGGCATTCACATGATTCAAAATTTTGATTGGATGGAAAGTCATCCATTGGCAAAAGCCGAATGGATTAAGTTTTTTGGCGCTTTTTTGGGAAAGGAGCAGCTAGCCGACAGCCTTTTTAATGTGGTAAAAACCAATTATATTTCCTATCAAAATGCTGCTGAAACATTCACAGATGAGCCCAACATGCTCTTTTCTTCAATGTATTCGGGCACTTGGTATATTCCAGGGGGGAATAGTTATATTGCTACCATGACTCGTCATGCCAATGGAACCTATCCGTGGATAACTGATCAAAGTGCTGGGAGTTTACCGCTGAGTTTTGAATCGGTAGTGGCGAAAAGCTTGGATGCTGATATTTGGTTAAATCCCGATGTCCAATCTAAAGCTGAATTGAAAGATAGAGATAAGCGTTATGCTCAGTTTTTTGAAGGAAAACCAGATTTTTTGGGTGTATTTCAGAATGATAAACGCTCATTGCCTTCGGGCGGAAATGATTATTATGAAATGGGGGCATTTAGAGTAGATTGGGTATTGAGAGATATGCTCATTTTATTGCATCCTGAATTTATGTCGAGAGATTCTTTGTATTTTTACCGAGAATTGAACTGATTTAATTGATATGAAACTATCCAATCCAACCTTTTTTTTTACAATGGCCACCATCAAATTGGTGCTATTGGCTTTAATAGGGCTGTTTTTGGGCAGTGAATTGTTATCTATAAATCAAGTTTGGGAAGGTCTTTTTTCGACCGAAAAAAATACCACTTCTTACATTCTCTATGAATTGCGCATTCCTAGAATTTTGACGTCCATTTTTGTAGGAGCAGCTTTGTCTCTTTCGGGTTTGATGATGCAAACCTACTTTAGAAATGCGTTGGCTGGAC
Source organism: uncultured Flavobacteriales bacterium (assembly GCA_964419055.1). GTDB lineage: Bacteria > Bacteroidota > Bacteroidia > Flavobacteriales_D > Parvicellaceae > CAYQNU01. The sequence continues at coordinate 12,819 of CAYQNU010000022.1, forward strand.
CTTATATTTTGGGAGTAAGTGCTGGTTCGGGATTAGGAATCGCGGTTTTTACTATGTTAGGTGCATTAATCGGTTACAATTTTGCTGATTTAGGCATTGGAATTACCTTCGCTGGGATAGCAGGAGGGTTTTCCATTTTATTATTGGTTTCGTTGATGAGCCGCTATATTGGCAATGGTTCTATGTTGCTCATTGTAGGATTGATGTTGGGGAGTTTTGCCAGTGCTGCTGTGGGTTTATTGCAATATTTTTCGGCAAGCGAAGCCATAAAAAAATACTTATTGTGGACATTTGGTTCGTTAAACTCTGTCACAATGGATGATTTAGTGATTTTGATACCCATTATTTTTGTCATAATGGTCTTCACTTTGTTTTTTACCAATTCATTAAATGCGTTGCTTTTAGGTGAATCTGAAGCCCAATCATTAGGCATTTCTATCAAGAGAGATAAGTTGCTTTTATTGCTTCTTTCAGGTACGTTGGCTGCATTGGTCACGGTTTATTGCGGCCCCATTGCCTTTGTTGGATTGGCAGCACCGCATCTTTCACGTATGATGCTCAAAACGGTGAATCATAAAATATTGATACCCGCAAGTATTCTAACGGGGGCTTTGCTGCTCTTGTTTTGTGATATCATTGCCCAATTACCAGGTTCAGATATGCAATTGCCCATCAATGCAGTTACCTCTATCATAGGTGCACCTTTGGTTATATATATTATTTTCCAAAACCGAACGTTGAATTATGAGTAAGTGTATTTTAGAACTTAAGCAAGTCAGTATAGGTTATGCCAATAAACCCTTGATTTCAGAATTGAATGTGCAATTTGCCAGTCAAAAAATGTACGTAATTATAGGAAATAATGGTGTGGGTAAATCAACTTTTTTGAAAAGCATATTGGGGCAAATTCCTTTGATAAAAGGTGACTTGATTTTAGATAATACCCCTTTTCGGTCATTGACAACTATACAAATAGCCAAAAAAATTGCCTATGTGCCATCCAAAACCAATTATGTAAGTGGAATTTCGGTTAGAGATATGCTTCATTTTGGTAGAATACCACATTTATCTTTTTTTGGTACAACAACCATCAATGATAAAAACATTATTGAGCAAACCATTTCCTTGTTGAATATTGAATCGTTGTTGGATCAAAAATTTGAACAATTATCAGATGGGCAACAACAAAAAGTACGCATAGCAAGGGTGTTGATTCAAGATACGCCCATCATTGTGTTGGATGAACCCACATCCCATTTAGACATTGGTCAAAAAGCGATAATATTCAACTTGCTCAACCAATTAGCTCAACAAGGTAAAACCATTATTTGCGCTACCCACGATATACACAGTGTGCTTGATTATGCCGATGAAATACTGTTTTTTAATGCGTCTAAAACAGTTGATATTTTTGAGAAATCGAATATTAAAAAAGAAGAATTGATAATTCGTTTGACACAATAACACAACGTAATTGTTTTACGTTACCCCAAAAACTCCATTACCAAACGATAAAATTCCAATGGATTTTCAGCGTGAACCCAATGTCCTGCGCCATACACTGTTTCGATATCGCAGTTGGGGAATTGAAGATAAATGGCTGAATAATCAGATTCCAAAATATAATTAGATTTCTCTCCTCTCAAAAAAAGCGTTTCTATCTGCACTTGATCAATAGGAATAGCTCCAATGATAGTATGCATAGAATTGGTTAAAACAGGAAGGTTCATTCGCCAAGCTAATTCACCTTTTTCTCTCCAATACAAATTTTTCATTAGAAATAGCTTTACACCTTCATCTTTTATGTAGTTGGAAATTACGGCATCTGCTTCCCCACGTGTTTTTACAAAATCAAAATCCACAGCATTTAGCCCATCCAAAATAGCATCGTGATGCAATGGATATCCTTTGGGACCGATATCTACAATTATTAGTTTATTAAGTAATTCGGGATGCAATTGGGCCAAACGCATAGCCGCTTTTCCTCCCATAGAGTGTCCAATGAGATTTACTTTAGGGAGCTTTAAGTCGGTAATGAGTTCATACAAATCAGCTGCCATTAAATCATAATCAAACGCTTCACTGTGGGGTGAGTGCCCGTGATTACGTTGGTCAATTAAGTATACTTGTGTATGCTCTGCAAATTTTTTGCCTAACGTTTGCCAATTATCTAGGTTTCCAAAAAGTCCGTGAACAATTAACAGCGGAATATCGTTTGGTCCTTCAAGGTGTTTGTAATGCAGTTTCATATAATCTGAAATAGACCACAAAATTATATAATAACCAATTAACCTGAGTTATATTATTAATAACATTCGGCATTAGGGGCATAAATCCATTTTGAGCCATCAAACGTGTAGTATATAGCAATATTTTTAAACGCGTAGACAACAGATTCTTTGATTATTTTTGATGTTATCTTAAACTCTGTTTCTATTGGTTGATTTGAAATTTTATTTTCAAGCAGACGTTGATTGCCTGTCAAAGGTATTTGATCATATATTGAAACGATTTTCTCAGTCGAAGATTTAAATAATGAATTCCAAGCTTTTGACATTTTATATTGTGTTGAATACGATTTAGTTGAATCAACAAGTTCATTTTCTTGTTCAGCTACTATTAACACATGCTTTGCGACCATTGGTTCTGATTGATTAATTGCCTGAAAAGTACATTTTAATATATTACCCTCAAGATTTTCATCTTTTAGTAAGGGTTTTATATATTTATAATCAAATTCTGTTGACATATATGTACAAAAAGACTTAAGCCCACCTCATTTTCTTGTTGAGGTGGGTTATTTTATGTATTCGCTATTGAGAAATATGTGTAATGAGTATATCTGCAGAGCCTTGAGATCCGCTAGAAGGATTATACACGTGTTGATTTAGTATATTTAACGACATTGAATTTGTAGTTAAAAATCCCGTTCCACTAACCATTGTAGGACTCGTAATCGTTGTTATGCCTGGTGAATTTGAAGTTGAGGTACCAACAGGAATATACCATCTTCCGTCAATCCCATTATATTCTGGCCATGTTTCTCCAATTAAAATGAGTCCATTGTTGTAAGGTAATATACCTTCAATTCGTTCACCACATTTATCGTCAACAAGCTCTGCTGTAAAGAAATTGTATTGTTTTTGAAGGTTACCATTTAGATCGTATCTTAGCAAACAACCATCACCAAATTGACCTGTATCGTAGCCATCAAAACTTCCTCTTCCGCCAATATATAAGAGGTTATTGATAACTCTAACACATGAAATATTATTTCTATCATTTGATAATCCTTGAAATTTAGTTGACCAAATAATATTCCCGTTTGCATCCATTTTCAATACTCCAATAAAGGTAGAAACACCTCTATAATCAGCTCCCAAATAAATGTTTCCGCTTCCATCCAAATCAATATCTGTGAATCGAGCGCCAACACCTAAATTGACTCTTTTGTACCAATCGGTTCCTGAGCCATCCATATACATTTTAGCTACAAAACCTGAATTGTTTTGTCCTTCCCATCCAGCTATATATACTATGTTTCCATCAGGAGATTTTACAGTATAACCTCTATCATTGTAGGAGGAAGAAAGGTCAATACCTAATTTGGTGTTAGCATTTACAGAGCCATCACTAGTGTTCAATACTAATAAAAAAGCGTGAGATTCTTCTGTACTGGTTCCAGCTCCCGTACTTCCCGTAACAAAGACTTTATTATTAGAAACATCCAAAGCATAAGCCTTTGCACTAGCATTGGAAACGGATGTATTAGCGGCTTTCCAAAACTGCTGCCAAACGATAGTTCCACTACTATTGATTTTGGTTACAAAAACTTCGTTATAACCTTGAGCAGATGTGCCTGCAACGTAAATATCACCATTATTATCAATTGCAATGCAACGAGAGCCACCACCACCATTAGAATGACCATTTTCTGAAGGGGAAGGGAAATGATCGCGATCACCCGCATCTAACGAAATACTCCAAACTTTGCTTTGGTCGGTTAAGTTAACTTTTGTGACAAAAATATCACCTAAATAACCATCAGGTTGTGATGCTCCTGTAAAATATAGGAATCCTGAGTTATCGATAACTGCTCCTGCAAAGTCATCGGCATAACTGGTTCCCCAAGCTTTTTTCCAATGCGTGGTAAAATCTGCCAAAGTGTAATTGCTAGGAGGTTCTTCGTCAATTGGATCTTCTTTTTTGCAAGAAACTAGAGAGGCGGTTAAAAATGTTAAAGAAAGTAGGGTAATTTTTGTAGCTTTCATAAAGCGTTTTTTTTAAGTTATTTGCTAAAAAAAAGACCCATCACCACATGTGAAATGAGTAATAGGCCTTTTCAATTTTTGTAGAAAATTAATTTTCGTCAATGCAAGCTTTTACTTTTTCGTCAAGTTCAATGAGTAAATCATTGTGCTCTTTATATTTAGCTCTTATTTCTTCTTGTTTTTTTCCACATTCAACAATGTTTTCACCTTTCATAATGTCCAATGTACATTTACATAAATCATTTACATCATTGTGCATGTTTTTTTTCAGTTCTCCTGCTTTACCATCACAAGAGGTCATAGTGACAGCGATAAGCGATAATGTGATTAATTTTTTCATTTTTATCCTTCTAAGCACTGAGCAACTTTTTTATTGAATTCTTTTTTAGTATTTTCATCTTTAATAGACTCTAAAACTTTTTCTTTTGCTGCTTCACATTCTAGAAATTTCCCTGTGTCATCACCAGAAGTGTTGTAACATTCACAAGCTTTGGTTGCTTCAGCTTGAATATCTACACCGCTTCCAGCAGCTTCGGTTTCTGAAGCTTCGCTTGAGCAAGACATAATTAAAGCGGTGCTAATACCTAAGGTTAAAAATTTTAATTTTTTCATTTTGATTGTTTTTTATTTGTTTTTTGAAAATTATTTGCCAATACACTCTTTACAAAAAGAGTCTTGATGTCTAGTGAATTCTATGTTTTGTTCTTCCACAAAAGCGTATGTTGGGCCATAAGAAGAGCCTCCACTACTGATATTATCTTGTGTAAAACTACAATCTGAATAATAGATAAAATTATCTTCTTTATTTAATAAGTAAACATGACCGGCTGTCCATCTATTTGTGATGATTCCATATACATTTTTAGAATACTCCCAATTTGTTCCACAAACAATTTTTAAAAGTGTAAATTTATTCCAATCAATACCTTTAGTTTCTTTTACTAGAGTTGCAGCTTTTGGTTCTAAAGTAAAAGCTGGACGATTGTAATCAGTAATAATGTCTTTGTACATTGGACAGACTTTTTTGTACAAAGCTTTTTTCCCTTCTTCTGTAACTACCAATGTAAATTCACCTGTTGCTAAAACTTTTTCTTTACCAAATTTAGTAGTAAATAATCTACAGTTTTCAGCATATCGGCTTCCAGCAGGTTTTTCATCTTCTGGAATATCATATACAATTTCCATTTTTACTTTATACGTTCCTGCAGGTAAGTTACGAACTATCCTTACGTAGTTTTTAATACCACCTAAATCCCCACTTAAATCAGATCCTGATGGTGATAAAGCCGGTTGCCAAGTTGTCCAATTACTTTCTGCACCTGATGATTTATTGCTTTCACCTAACCATTCTGGCATTTTAAAAGAGCCATCATTAAATGTAAAACGAATAAAATTTGAACTAGAATAACAATCACCTATACTTTTAGCTTCTGTTCCAATAGATTTCTCCAAGTAAGCACGGCTATAGATATTGTCTGTTACATTAAAAGTACTTGCAAATGAAGATTCATTTTCACTTCCTTTTACAATTTCTGTTTTAGAAAACACCAACTTTTTCATGTATTTACTATGCGTAGCACTTGAAACACCATTATCGGGTTCCAGGTTATCACATTGGTATTTCATGTTCTCCATTTTTGACAACATTGCCTCAGCGTCAGCCATTGCTTTAGTTTCACTGTCTTCTTTTTGTTGGCCAGCCTGTTTTCTTGAGTCATCAATTTTTGATTTCATTTTGTCATCGCAAAGACAATTACTTTCAAAATTAGAATTGTCAGAATCACCTCTTTCATAAAATGTAATCAATTCTACAAAGTTTTTCTCACCGTATAGCTTATCAATTTTTTCTGTTTTTTTAGCACAAGATTTTAAGTTATCATCACACTTATCAATTTGACTTTGCACTTGACTTTTCACATAATCAGACCCATTAGCTGCTTTTGCTTTTGTGTAATTATCTTTAGCATCTTGCCATTTTTTTTCTGCAAATGCCTTATCTCCTTTTTCCATAAAAGCATAATAAGGATCTGCGGCATTGGTTGCATCATCTTTTTTATCGTCAACTTTTTCTTTGGCTTTATCTTTTATTTTTCCAAGATTTACTTGAGCTTGAGTAGCTACACTAGTTATTAAAAGCGTAGCAACGAGTAAAATTGTTTTTTTCATAATTTGTTTTAATTCGATTGATTAACAGCAATCAAAAATAAACTTATAGAACCACTCTAGTGTAGAAACATGGTGAATGAAACAAATGAATAGGGTAATAAATGAAAAATAAGAGGTAAATGAAAATGACGAACTTTTATAGCACTAGGAGAACATTTTAAACTTATCCATAAACTCCTTTTTGTAGGTTTTACTTACGGGAATGGATGTGTTGTTATTTAATAACAATAGATTGTCTTCAATAGCTTTTATGGCGTCAATTGATACTACATAGGAACGATGTATGCGAGCAAATTTATCAGTGGGCAATTGAGCAAAAAAATCGCGTAAGTAGCTATTTATAGTGTATTTTTTCTTTGCAGTATAGATGTTGGAATAATTGTCTAACGCTTCAATGAAAATAATTTCATTAAAGAAAACCTTTTCATATTGTGATTTACTTTTTAAAAATACAAAATCATCGGTACTCGGTTTAGAAGGATTGTCTTCAATGGTGAGAATTGTGTCTTTGGGTATTGAAAATAATTTGTGTCGTTGCAATGCAAGTTCTATGTTGTGCTGCAAATCTTCATCCTTAAAAGGTTTGGTCACATAGCCCATAGGAATGGCTTCCATTGCTCTATCAAAAGTGGCTTTATCACTGAATGCAGTTACAAATACAACGGGTATATCAAAACTTTTATGAATCTGTTTTGCTGTGTCAATACCGTCTTTATCTTGATTAAGATTGATGTCCATTAAAACCACTTCGGGTGTAAGTTCAACAATTTTGACCAATGCTTCTTCATAGTTTTGAGCCCAATCTACTACGTCATATTCCATTTCTTCCAATCGTTGTCGGATATCTAATGCAATAGAAAATTCATCTTCAACAATGAGTACCTTAGTTTTCATTTGGGGTTTAATTTAAGCTAAGTTAATATCAGGCTTTAAAAGTAATATTTATTTGAACACCGTTATTAGATAAGATAGATAATTTAGCATGAAGTTGTTTTGATAAACCTGAAATGAGTTGCATTCCCAATGATTTTGATTTTGAGGAATCGAATCCATCAGGAAAACCTTTACCAGTATCGGTATATTCAAAAAGTAGCGTTGCAGCATCCAATTTTGTAATTTTTAAATTGATTTCTCCGCCTTTTTCATCAAAAGCATACTTGATAGAATTGGTGATTACTTCATTTAAAATAAGTCCCAATGGTATGAGTTTGTCAATTTGTAACGTTACATCTTCAATTTGACTACTAACGAGGATGTTTTTTGAAGATAACGAGTAGGAAGTTTGAAAATGTTGAATCAAGTTGTCCAAATAACCTTTTAATGAAATATCTTGAAAATTATCTGATTGATATAAGTTCTCGTGAATCATTGCCATAGTTTGTATCCGATCTTGGGTTTGTTTTACAATGTTGGTGTAGGTTTCGGATTGTATGGCATTTTTCTGAAGGTTCAGTAAGCTACTGATAATTTGCAAGTTATTTTTTACTCTATGATGTATTTCTTTTATAAGTAATTCGCGTTCGCCCAGCGATTTTTTCAATTTTTTTGACAAGTCTCTTTTTTGTTTAAATCGCCATATAAAAATCAATAAAAACAAGCCTACTAAAATGGCTAAAATGAGATAATATCGTTTTTGCACTTTTTCATTGTCTGCTTTTGCAGTGAGTTCGGTATTCTTGGCATTCTGTTCAGCAATTTCTTTATCCTTTTCAGCTACATTGTATTTTGCTTGGAGTTCTCCAAAAGACTTCTGAATTTCGATACCCATTATGGAGTCATTAATTGCTGTAGCTAATTGCAGAGTTAGGTAGGCTTTTTCATAATCGGCTATTTCAAAATACACTTTCGATATAGAATCATAAGCATTAGCCAATAGTTGATTGGCGTTTTTGGTTATTGAAATTTGGATGCTTTCATTATAAAGTTGTATTGCTTGTGCATACTTTTTATCAATATGAGCCAATGAACCTTTTAAAAATAGACATTCTGCCATTTCGATTGATAAGTTAAGCTCGTGAGCCATTTGGAAGGAATGATTCAAGATAGAATCAGCATAATTAATTTGCCCATCTTTAATCAATAAGGAAGCTATTTTTATTTCAGCTTTGCAAACTTCAATATTTCTATTTTCAATTAGAAATAAGGGGATTGCTTTTTCATAAAAATCAATGGCTTTTTTGATGTCATTGGCATTTTTTGCTATTTCTGCTCTACTTTGATAAACAAAGGCGATTCCAACTGGTTTATTAATCTTTTTATAATACATTTCTGCTTTATCCAACTCAAGGGACGCATTTTTATCTTGTCCCATTTCAATGTATAATTCAGCAATATTTTGTATCACATTCATCAAATTGACATCATCGTCTTGCTTTTCAAAAATAGGCCTACTTTTTTGATAAAATTCAATAGCCAACACAAATTTACCTTGTTTTCGGTATGTGTTGGCTATATTATTGTAATTACCTGCAATACCTCTTTCAAAATTTGCTTTTTTTTGTTGTTCAATTGATAATTTAAAATAATATATCGCACTATCCAATTCTCCGATATCTTTTTTCAAAACTCCAATTATTGAATATCCGTATGCGATATTTAATGTATCCTTTAACTTTATAGATAACAATAAAAACTTCTTGATATAAATAATTGAAGTGTCTGGTTTTGTAAATCTAGTTGTAGATACAATGCTGTCATAAAAAGTCAATTTATCAGCATCAGTCAAGCCCTTCTGAGCAACACCTTTTGATCCCAATAAAACGAATATGCAATAAATCAATAACCGAATTTGCATTCTTTTAAATTTTAAAAAAAAAATTTGACCGAAGGTATACATTTTATTTTTTTATACTAAAAATTAGTTTTTTATTTTGATTTTTAACTCTAATTAAATTTTGAGATTAAAAAATGTTTGGAAATTAGAAAAAAAGTATTACTTTTGCACTCGTTGAACATATAAATGTAAGAGAGAGGGGACGAAAGTCCCCTCTTTTTGTACCAAAAAATGATAGAAAAAGAAGTGGTAAGGGCGTTAGCCCAGGAGCGAATTGATGAGTTAAACGATGGGATTTTCATCGTTGAAATAACCATTACACCCAATAATTTTATTTTAGTAGAATTAGATAAAACTTCAGGAGGGGTAGCCATAAATGATTGTGTAAGCGTTAGTAGAAATATTGAACACAATTTGGATCGTGACGTAGAGGATTTTGAATTAAGTGTTTCTTCAGCGGGAATGGACAGACCATTAAGGGTGATGCAGCAGTATGCAAAAAATTTAGGGCGACTCGTTCAAGTGATTCAAAAAGATGGTGTTTCAATAGAAGGCAATCTTACAGCTTACACGGAAGAAGGCTTGACCATTTCAACGGAGAAAAAAGTGAAATTGGAAGGAGCTAAAAAGAAAGAATTGATAACAGAAATAAATAATATACTTTTTTCAGATATTAAAGAAGTAAAAAGAGTGATAACATTCAAATAAAAACAGAGCGATGAATGCAATGAATTTAATCGAGTCTTTCTCGGAATTTAAAGAAGTAAAAAGCATTGACCGAGTTACGATGATGCGTATTTTGGAAGATGTGTTTCGTGCAACGTTAAAGAAACGTTACGGTACAGATGACCACGTAGATTTCATTATGAATCCAGATAAAGGGGATTTAGAGATCTTTATAAACAGAACAATTGTTGCCGATGGTGAAGTAGAAGATGAGGCCTTACAGATTTCATACAGTGATGCCATTAAAATTGAACCCGATTTTGAAGTGGGTGAAGAGATTTCTGAGCCTATTAAAATGGAAAATTTTGGTAGAAGAAATATTTTAGCGTTACGTCAAAACCTAGCTGCAAAATTAGCCGAACTTGAAAAAGAAAATGTTTACAACATCTATAAAGAGCGTATTGGTGAAATTGTAACGGGTGAAGTTTATCAAATTTGGAAAAGAGAAATCTTAGTTTTAGATGATGAAGGTAATGAGTTAGTGTTGCCTAAACACGAGCAAATCCCATCAGATTATTTCAAAAAAGGAGACGCTATTAGAGCTGTTGTTGCAGACGTTGAAGTAAAAAACGGAACGCCTGTTATTATTTTATCAAGAACACGTGAAACGTTCCTTGAGCGTTTGTTTGAGTTGGAAGTTCCAGAAGTATTTGACGGTTTAATTACCATCAAAAAAATAGTAAGAGAACCAGGAGAAAGAGCAAAAGTTGCTGTTGAATCATACGATGATCGTATAGATCCTGTTGGGGCTTGTGTTGGTATGAAAGGAAGTAGAATTCACGGAATTGTGCGTGAGTTAAGAAATGAAAACATTGACGTAATTAATTATACTTCGAATGTTCAATTGTTGATTGCTAGAGCATTGAGCCCTGCAAAAATCATTTCTATTGAATTAAATGAAAAAACCAAAAGAGCTGATGCTTACTTAAAACCTGATCAAGTATCATTGGCTATTGGTAAAGGAGGTAATAACATCAAATTAGCTTCAAAATTGTGTGGTTATGAGATAGATGTATATCGTGAAGGAGCAGAAGATATTGATGATGTGGATTTGGATGAATTTACAGATGAAATCGATAGCTGGATTATTGATGAATTGAAATCGATTGGTTGTGATACAGCCAAATCTGTTTTAGCAATAACCCCAGAGGAATTGGTTAAAAGAACCGATTTAGAAGAAGAAACAATTGCTGAAATTGTAAAAATTCTTCGTTCAGAATTCGAATAACTGTTATAACAAAAGCCTCTTTTTAGGAGGCTTTTGTATTAGCAAAAACACATTAGAAATAGTGTGAGTTTTATTTTTTATTAATATAATTTTCAGAAATTTAACGAATTTTTCGTAGTTTTGTGAATATTTTAAGTTTTGATTAATGTCAGTAGTAAGAAGATTAAGTAAAGTAGCCGGAGAGTTTAACCTAGGTATTTCTACCATAGTAGAGTTTTTGTCATCAAAAGGAAAAGTGATTGAAACCAATCCTAATACCAAAATAGACGAAGACATCTATAATCTTCTATTACAAGAATACCAAAGTGAAAAAGCTGCCAAACAACAAGTAGAAGAAGTAAGACAAGAGAAGGAAGATAAAAAGCCTGTTGTTGAGGTTGTAGCTACTGTAGTGGAGCCTACTACCAAGGTTGAGCCAATCGCTATGGTTGAGAAAAAACCTGAGCCTACGCCAATCGTTGAAAAGAAAGTAGAAGTTGTGGCTGAGATGTCTAAAGATTCAGATGTTATCAAAGCTAAATCAGAAAAATTGACAGGACCAAAAACGATTGGTAAAATTGATTTAGATGCCAAGAAAAAACCAGCCAAAAAAGTTGAAGAGCCTGTTGTCGTTGTCAAAAAAGAGGAAGTAAAAGAAGAAATAGTAAAGCTTGAATCTGTCATTGAATCTGCGCCAGAGGTTATTTCGGAGCCTGATATTGAAGAATCAGTATTACCCGAAGAAATTGAAACCATCAAAGCAAAGGCAGATAAATTGACAGGTGTTACTTTGTTAAGAACTATTGAGTTACCCGTAGATAAATCTAAGGAAAAGAAAAAAGGAAATCCTTTTGCTAAACCAGAATTAATTGTTAAAAAATCCGCAGTTGATCCAAATGAGGAATCAAAAGGTAAACGAAAACGTATCAAAAAAGTAAACGTTGAAAATACTGGTAAGAAAGTTAGTCAAGAATTCAATAAAGCTAAAAAAGCGGAAGTAAAACCTGAAATTTCGGATGAGGTAATCAAAAAAGAAATTCAGGAAACCTTGGCTCGTTTGAGCAATAAAGGAAAAAGTAAAGGCGTTAAATTACGTAAAGAGAAACGTCAAATTCAACAAAATAGAAGAGATGAGGAAGCTGCTCAGGCTGAATTAGATAAAGGAACATTAAAGTTAACAGAGTTTGTAACCGTTGCTGAGTTGGGCTCAATGATGGGTCAAACGCCTACAACCATTATTGCTACTTTAATGTCGATTGGTATTTTTGCTTCAATCAACCAACGTTTAGATGCCGAAACCATTGTTATGGTGGCAGAAGAATATGGATATGAAGTAGAATGGGTTAGTGCAGATGTAACAGAATCAATACAAGAAGAAGAAGATAAACCAGAAGATTTATTGCACCGACCACCGATTGTAACCGTAATGGGTCACGTGGATCACGGTAAAACATCTTTATTGGATTTTGTGCGTAAATCAAAAGTTATAGAAGGTGAAGCGGGTGGAATAACCCAACATATTGGTGCTTATTCTGTAACAGGAGAAAGCGGAAGAAAAATAACGTTCTTAGATACACCTGGTCACGAGGCTTTTACAGCGATGCGTGCTAGAGGTGCCCAAGTTACGGATGTTGCCATTATTATTGTGGCAGCTGATGATGAGGTAATGCCTCAAACTAAAGAAGCTATCAATCACGCTCAAGCAGCTGGTGTACCCATGGTATTTGCCATCAACAAGATTGATAAACCGGGTGCTAACCCTGATAAAATTAGAGAACAACTTTCGGCTATGAATATCCTTGTTGAAGAATGGGGTGGTAAATACCAAAGTCAAGAGGTATCTGCTAAATCAGGAGTTGGTGTTGAAGAATTATTAGAGAAAGTATTGTTAGAGGCCGAATTATTAGATCTAAAAGCTAATCCTAAAAGAAATGCAAAGGGTACGGTGATTGAATCTACTTTGGATAAAGGTAGAGGATATGTGACTACTTTGTTGATCCAAACCGGTACTTTGAGAGTTGGAGATGTATTGATTGCAGGTACACAATATGGTCGTATTAAAATCATGCATGATGAACATGGAAATGTAGTGAAAGAAGCTGGTCCCTCTAAACCCGTTTCGGTATTAGGGATTCAAGGTGCTTGTAGTGCAGGTGATGTGGTGCAAGTATTAGCTGATGAAAGAGAGGCAAAATCTATTGCTAACAAACGTCAACAATTACAAAGAGAACAAAGTCTTAGAACGACTAAACATATAACATTAGATGAAATCGGTAGACGATTGGCATTAGGAGACTTTAAAGAATTGAACATCATTGTTAAAGGTGATGTGGATGGTTCTGTTGAGGCTTTAGCTGATTCGTTACAAAAACAATCTACTGAGTCCATCCAAGTTAATATTATCCATAAAGCTGTAGGACAAATTTCTGAATCGGATGTATTATTAGCATCTGCTTCCGATGCAATTATCGTTGGTTTCCAAGTGCGTCCTTCTGGAAGTGCTCGTAAATTAGCAGAAAAAGAAGAAATTGATATCCGTTTGTATTCGGTAATCTACCAAGCTATTGATGAGATCAAAGAAGCTATGGAAGGTATGTTGTCTCCAGTAATGAAAGAAGAAATTTTTGGTACTGCTGAAATTAGAGAAACTTTTAAAATCACTAATGTCGGAACTATTGCAGGATGTTTTGTAATTGAAGGTAAAATCAACCGTAATCATAAAGTGCGTGTTATCCGAGATGGTATCGTAATTTACACAGGCGTTTTAGGTTCATTAAAACGATTCAAAGATGATGTCAAAGAAGTGGCAAACAACTATGAATGTGGATTGAACATAGCTAAGTTTAACGATATTAAAGTAGGTGATTTGGTCGAAGCCTTTGACGAAGTGGAAGTAGCGCGCAAATTATAATTTCCAACTTATATAATTGGATATTCGGAGATGAGACAAGTTATTAAAGGTTTTTATCTCGGACATACAAATTTTTCGGATACCAGTGTAATACTTCGTTTGTTTACAGAAAACTACGGAAGAAGAAGTTTTTTGTTGAAAGGTGCGAAATCTAAAAAGGGCCAATCAGCTATTTTACAGCCCTTTAATCAAATTGAATTGGTCACCAATTTTCAAATTGAAAAAGAACTGAATGTAGGGAGTACGCTACAACTGGTTAAACCATTGAGCACCATTGCCACAGATATAAGAAAAGCAACAGTTGCCATTTTTTTGACAGAGATTTTGAGTAAGTCCATAAATTCAGAAACGGATGAATCGGAATTATTTGAGTTTTTAGATCATTCGATAGATTTATTTGATCAATCTTCATTTGACCCAAATTTTCATTTGCTTTTTTTATCAGAATTGTCCAAATACTTAGGTTTTTATCCCAAATTATTGGGTAAGTCGGGTGAAATCTATTTCAACCTTCGTGAAGGGGTTTTTGACGCTTCCTCTACTCACTTATATCATCTAGATTTGGATACCTCCAATGCTTTTAAAAAGCTTTTATTCAATAATTTTAGTACATTGAATGAAATTAATCTACTACCCAACACACGAAGAAATTTGCTTAAAGCTTTGGTGCTGTTTTACGAAGTTCATCTCGAAAATGTATCTATTCAATCCTTAGAGGTTTTAGAAATCGTTTTTGAGTAATCGCCACATTTTTGATTATATTGACAATACAAGACATTATGTTTTACGAAATGTAACCCTTATTTTTTCTTTAATTATCGATATAAAGAAATATATGGGTAGAAATTTTTTCCCTATTTTTGCTAAATGCACAAGGGATGTGAATTCTGTGACTATTGGAAATCAGAGTTGGAGTATCACTAATTTGGATGTAGCAACTTTTAGAAATGGAGATGCAATAAAAGAAGCAAAAACAAACGAAGAATGGATGCTTGCTGAATTAAATGGTGAGCCAGCGTAGTGTTATTATGAAAATGATATAAAAAATGGTGGAGAGAATGGAAAGTTTTATAATTGGTACGCTGTGAATGATAAAAGAGGCTTGGCGCCTGAAGGATGGCGTATCCCTTCTGATGCCCATTGGAACGTTTTAAGTGACTTTTTGGGAGGACCATTAGTTGCTGCCAAAAAAATGAAACATACCCGAGGATGGGACAATAATGGTAATGGAACGAATGAGTATAGTTTTGAAGCTTTACCAGCTGGATTTAGAAAATCTACAGGTGAGTTTTCATCAAAAGGTTGTTTTGCTCTGTTTTGGTCCAGTTCTGAATTTGATGCAAAAATTGCCACCTACCGATATTTAGATTGCACTACAGACGAACTAAGTAGCTTTAATTACCTCAAAGGAGATGGTCTTTCGGTAAGATTGATAAAGGAATAAAAAAAAAGTCGATAATCAAAAATTATCGACTTTTTATTTATAATTAATGTATTATTGATTAATCATCAGAAGGTTTATCCATTACAAAAGTATCCATAAAGCTGGTGTTAAAATTACCACTTTTAAATACTTCATTTTTCATCAATTGTTGGTGAAAAGGTATGGTTGTTTTGATACCTTCAATAATGTATTCATCCAAAGCTCTACTCATAGCGGCAATAGCTTCTTCACGCGTTTGAGCCACTGTGATTAATTTCGAAATCATAGAGTCGTAGTGGGGAGGTACTGTATATCCTGCATAAGCGTGAGTATCAATACGAACCCCGTGTCCACCTGGTTTATGATAATTACCAATTTTACCCGGACAAGGTCTAAAACCATTATACGGATCTTCTGCATTTATACGACACTGAATAGAATGCATATTTGGAAAATAATCTTTACCAGAAATAGCAATACCTGCAGCAATTTTAATTTGCTCTTTTATTAAGTCAAAATCAATTACTTCCTCTGTTATGGTGTGCTCTACTTGAATACGTGTGTTCATCTCCATAAAATAGAAGTTTCTGTGTTTATCAACCAAAAACTCAACGGTTCCTACACCTTCATAGTTTACCGCTTTAGCTGCTTTTTTAGCTGCTTCCCCCATTCTTTTGCGCAAATCATCTGTCATAAAGGGAGAAGGCACTTCTTCAACCAATTTTTGATGTCTACGTTGAATAGAACAGTCTCTTTCAGAAAGATGACAAACGGTTCCGTATTGATCGGCAGCAATTTGAATTTCAATATGTCTTGGTTCTTCAATGAATTTCTCAAGATACATACCGTCATTTCCAAATGCCGCACCTGCTTCTTGGCGAGCACTGTGCCAACCTTCTGTCAACTCTTCATCATTCCAACATACTCTCATTCCTTTACCTCCACCACCGGCTGTAGCTTTTAACATTACTGGATAACCAATTTTGCTGCCTGTTTTTAGAGCATGTTCTAAATCTTTTAACAATCCTTCTGAGCCTGGAACGCAAGGAACTTTAGCTTTAATCATGGTTGATTTAGCTGTTGCTTTGTCACCCATTCCTTCAATTTGTTCAGGTAAAGCCCCGATAAATTTAATTCCATTTTCTTGGCAAATTCTTGAGAAATTTGCATTTTCACTTAAGAATCCATATCCTGGGTGTATTGCGTCTGCATTAGTGATTTCAGCAGCTGCAATAATATTTGATATTTTTAAATAACTGTCCTTGCTTGGAGCGGGTCCTATACATACGGCTTCATCCGCAAAACGCACGTGTAAACTTTCTTTATCAGCTGTGCTATATACAGCTACTGTTTTGATTCCCATCTCTTTACAAGTGCGAATAATACGCAAGGCAATTTCGCCTCTATTGGCAATAAGGATTTTTTTAAACATAAAACCCTCCTTTACTTTTGATTGGTTTTTTCGTGCCATAAAATCTTTCAAATTATTCGATTTGAATTAATAAATTACCTCATTCTAGATTAGAATTCGGTCGATTGGCTTGGGTTGAATACTAAGATGGGTCAACCAAAAATAATGGCTGATCGTATTCAACTGGTGAAGAATCATCTACTAAAATTTTCACAATTTTACCAGATACTTCAGATTCAATTTTGTTGTATAATTTCATTGCTTCAATAATACAAATCTCTTGACCTGGTTTGATAGAATCA
Organism: uncultured Flavobacteriales bacterium; assembly: GCA_964419055.1. Taxonomy (GTDB): domain Bacteria; phylum Bacteroidota; class Bacteroidia; order Flavobacteriales_D; family Parvicellaceae; genus CAYQNU01. The sequence goes on from CAYQNU010000022.1 coordinate 30,009, forward strand.
CCAACTTCAACAAACACTTTAGCATCCGGAGAAGGTTTTCTGTAAAAAGTACCAATCATTTGAGATTTGATGGTAATATAGTTAGTTTCAGCTGCTGCTTCAACAGGTTTAGAAACCGTTTCTGCAGTAGATTGAACGACAGGCTGAATGGCAGGAACCGTAGCTTGAATATGAGGAACGGCAACAGGCTGTTGCACATATTGAGCTTCAACAGGTCTTTTCTTGTTTTCTGTTTTGATGGAAATTTTAAAGTCTTTTTGCTCTATTTCCACTTCACTTACTCCTGATTTTGATACAAATCTGATAAGTTCTTGAATTTCAGTTAATTTCATAGTATCTAATTTTCTATGTTTTAAATTTGAGGAAACGAAAGTATAAATTATTGCTTTAAGTGGTTCGTTTTTTCTTTAAAACTTCTGAACATTCGCTTAAATTTAATCTTAAAAATGATGTTTTTAGCCTATTTTTTGATTGAAAATACACTTTTTTAACAAATATTTAGTGTTTTTATCTCAAAACGTCTTTACGTTCGGCATCCAATCTTGCTAAAATAAATATCATTACTGTAAATGTTAAAACTGCCGATCCACCTTTACTAAAAAGTGGTAAAGGGATTCCAATAACTGGAGCTATTCCAATAACCATAGCAATGTTAATCATAAAGTGAAAAAACATAATACTGGCAACACAATATCCAAAAACCCTTGTGAATCTACTTCTTTGTCTTTCGGCTATAGTTATGGTTTTTACAAGAAAAACAATGTAAAGCACAATCAAAGCAACGCTTCCCAAATATCCGTGCTCCTCTGCATATGAACAAAAAATGAAATCGGTACTTTGTTCCGGTACATGTTTAAATTTATCATTACTCAACGTGCCGTCCATATAACCTTTACCTATAAATTCACCAGAACCAATAGCTGATAGCGCCTGATAAATGTTATACCCATCACCTTTTCTATCTTCAACAAGACCAAATAGAATTTTGAAACGCGTTCTGTGTCTATCTTTAAATGCGTTGTCATAGGCCCAATTAGCAGTTAATACTAATGTCAAAGCTACTACGGTGGCCAAAACAGCCACCTTGTATTTGCTTTTGCGGTATCTAGGCATTACACTCATTTTGATAAAAGCAAGAGATGATATACCTAATAGAAAGATGGCTCCTGCAAAAATGTAATTTCCTGAAACTCCGTCAGCAGTTAGGGTGGCGTCCTCAAAACATTTGATATAAACCGCTATAACTGCAAAAATTGCTGCAAAAAGTCCACCCAACAACACATTACCAGATAAACCCTCTCGGTACATCACAAAAATAAAGGACAAGAAAACGAGCGAGGAACCAGGGTCAGGTTCAATAAAAATTAAGCCCATAGGAAAAATCAATAGCAACACTACATTTCGAATAGTACTGAAACTTTCCATTTTTAGACCTGTAGTATTCAAGAACTTAGCAATGGCCAAGGAACAAGCTAATTTTGCAAACTCTGCTGGCTGAAGAGTGAAACTGCCTATTTTGAACCAAGCTCTAGCGCCATTTATCGGAGGCATAAGTAATACCAGCATTAACATAACCAAAACAATTCCATAGATAATAAATGAACTGTTCCGAATAAAATTCCCTTCCAAATATAAAATAATGAATCCTACAAAAAGTGAAATCATCACCCATATAAACTGTTTGCCATAATCTTTACTCCAATCATAAATTGGGGTAATTTCATCGCCCATACTCGAGGAATAAACAGTAAGTAATCCAGATGTAATGAGCAGCATAAAAAGCAGCAGAAACCACTTATCCACTTTTTTCCATATACTTACTTCTCTGTTACTTTGATTAATCATTTTGAATTATGCTCTAAGGTTCAAATGTGGCATTTTTGGTCAATATAGTTGTGCGTAAAACACGTTCTTCTTTTAGTTTGCCTTTTTCAGAAAGTTCTTTTGTTGCTGATAAATAGCGCTCTATCATTAAACTGGCAATAGGTGCTGCCCAAGTACCTCCCCAAGTACCGTACTCAACATATACAGCGATGGCAATTTTAGGGTTTACTTTTGGTGCAAATGCAATAAAAACGGAATGGTCATTAAAGCTCATATTTTGTACTGTCCCTGTTTTACCACAAACGGAAATACTATCAATTTGTGCTCTTTTACCGGTACCACTTTGAACTACCATTTCCATGGCATTCACAACGGGTTCAAAATGAATGGGGTCAACAACCGTATAATTTTTTACTTGAAAATCTTTTCTTTTTGAACCATTTTCACCAATCTTTCGAACTAAATGAGGTGTGTAATAATACCCTCTATTGGCAATGATGGCTGCTAAATTTGCCATTTGAAGTGGCGAAACACCAATCTCACCTTCACCAATACTATTCGAATATATAGTGCTAAAAGCCCAATGATGTTTCCCATAAGGCTTTTGAGGAGTGGGGAATTGATTGTCATAATAATCAGCATCCGGAATGTTTCCTTTTCTTACCCCTGGTAAATCAGTATTAAGTTTTACTCCTAATCCAAAACTTTTAACCGCTTTTGCCCATTTTTCTTGACCTACACGACTATCCTTAAATATGTTACTTTCAGTACCTCTCATAACCAATTTTCTATAAACTTGAAAGAAATACGGGTTACAAGAGTGTTGAATTGCGGTAGCTACATCATTAGGACTGGGATGGTCGTGACAACCAACTAATGTTTTATTGCAAGGAAAACCAGAGTTAGCCGTAATTACACCTTCCTGCATACCGACCAATGCTTGCACTAATTTAAAAATAGAGCCTGGTCGATAGGTGTCATTAAAGATTCCTTTGTTTATAAAGGGTTTATGTTTTAATGTATCCTCAGCAGTAATTTTTGCATAATTTTTACCAAAATCTCTTCCAACTAATAATTCAGGATCATAAGAAGGAGCCGACACCATGGATAATATTTCACCTGTGCTGGGTTCAATAGCTACTATACATCCCAACTTATTTGTCATTAATAATTCGCCATAGGCTTGTAAATCAGCATCAATGGTTAAATATAAATTGTGACCTTTCACAGCATATTCATTTTCTAAATTTACTTTCTCGTTTCCAAAACGATCTTTAAGGAATCGCTTCTTACCTCGATAACCTCTCAGTTCTTTTTCATAAGTAAGCTCAATCCCTGAAACTCCTACATAATCATCCATTTTGTAATAAGGGTTGGCCGACTTTTGATCTTCTTCATACATTTCGGAACTGATGGCTCTGATATATCCTAAAACGTGCGCAGCAGTGTGTGCGGGGTAACCTCTTTGTACATTCCTTTCTTCATAAAAACCTTCAATATTGGAAAGTTTATGTGCCAATTTACCAAAATCATCTTTGCTCATTCCTTCAATGAAAATAGAGGGAGCATAATTAGCGTAATCAATGGCTTTTTGTAATTTCTCGTCAAATTCTTGTCGTGTCATGCCAAAAACTTCACATAAAGCATTGGTATCTACGTTTCCTATTTTCTTTGGAATAACCTTAATATCATAAACTTGACTTGCAGAAACGAGTAATTCACCATTTCGGTCATAGATCAAACCTCTAGCTGGTTTTATGGCTTGTTCAGATATGGATATGGATATGGATCTTTTAGCCCATTTATCATCAATTACCTGCAAAAACAATAAACGCACAATAAATACGAACCCAATGATGAGCATCGTTAAGATGATTGTCCAACGTCTATTTTGATAAGGATCCAAAAGTTATAAGTATTAGCGTTTTGTTCTGTTAAACATATAATGAAAAAGAATAGCCAATCCCAATGCTGTTAAACCACTCGCAATGGCTTGTAAAATACGAAGAAAAAAATTGTCGAAAGAAAATACTTCAATTATAAAAAACCACAAGTGGTAGATTAAAAAAAGCAATCCACTATATACCGCATATTTGTATAAACCAATCGATTTTATTTGGGGTCGAGCATTCGGTTCAAATCCTTCCCTTGGTGCAGTTAAATTAATTACATAACGTCTTATGAAAGCGGTCAGAACTGCAGCTGACATATGAAAACCTAAGGTATTGTAAAATATATCTACAAAAAATCCCATTAATGCTGCTAAAAGTAATACTATTGCTCCATTTGTTCGAACGGGAAGCTCAATTATTAAAATGATATAAAAGAATGGAGTAATCCACCAATTAGCAAGGCCGATATCAATTGATTTTAACACTAATACTTGAATCAATATTAATATGAAGAATAAAACAATATTTTTGATAATTGGATTCATTAATAATAGTTAGATTCTAATCTATTGATTTGGTCTTGATTGATGAAATGAATTATTTTTACTTTATTTATCGAGCTAAAATCTTCCGTTAGTTTAATTTTGATAATTTGAAAGGATTGTCCCGTTTCATTGTCAACTTTTTCTACAATACCCACTAAAATTCCTTTAGGAAACATCGCATCAGAACCTCTTGTGAATATGGTATCGCCAATTGCAACCGGAACACTAATTGGAATGTCAATAACTGAAGCTGTTTGATACCCATCGTCAGGCATCCAACTGATGAGACCAAAACTGTTGGAAACATTATGAGATACAGGGAGCTTAAACTGCTCATTGATAATGGGCATTACAACTGAATAATTTGCGCTGGTTTCTAGAACATAACCTATTACTCCTTTTAATCCGATAACTGCCATATTTGGTTTTATATTATCGTGTTCACCAACATTTAATGTGAGATAATTTTTACGTAAGTTTAGTGAACTGTTTATAACACTTCCGCCCATCAAATGATAACTTATGTTTAAAGTGGAATCGATTACTTTAACTACACTATCTTTAACTTCAATCAATTTATAAGAAAGCAATTGTTCTTGCAATCGTGCATTTTCTTCCAATAACTGAGTGTTCTGTTCACGAAGTCCAAAATATTCAACAACCCCATGAGACCATTCGTAAATGCCTCCTACAACGGCATTTGATGAATTGGCAATCGAAGCCCGGTGAAATTTATTATTACCTGTTACAATGAACACCAAACACAAAGCTTGGAGAAAAATAAAAACAAAAACAAAGAGGTACTTCTGAAATAGACGAATTAAATTTTGCATAAAGCCAAAAAAATAATGGATTAGGCTTTCATCAAAAATTGGAATTTATCAATGTTTTTCAGGGCAATTCCTGTACCTCTTGCTACAGCTCTCAAAGGATCTTCGGCAACGTGAACTGGTAATTTTGTTTTCATAGAAATACGTTTGTCCAATCCTCGAAGCATAGAGCCTCCACCAGCCATATAGATACCTGTTTTGAAGATATCTGCCGAAAGTTCAGGAGGAGTCATTTCTAAAGCACTCAAAATAGCCTCCTCAATTTTGGCAATTGATTTATCTAAAGCATGAGCTATTTCCTGATAAGATACAAAAATTTCTTTAGGAGTACCAGTCATTAAATCCCTTCCTCTTACGGCATAATCAGGTGGAGGGTTTTCTAATTCTGTAATGGCAGCGCCCACTTCAATTTTCACTTGTTCAGCTGTACGTTCACCTATCAATATGTTGTGTTGACGTCTCATATATTCTTCAATAGCAGCGGTGAAATCATCACCAGCAACGCGAATAGATTTGTCACAAACAATACCTCCCAAAGCAATTACAGCGATTTCTGAAGTTCCACCTCCAATATCAATAATCATATTTCCCATTGGCTCCTCTACATCCACTCCAATACCAATAGCTGCTGCCATAGGCTCGTGAATTAAATATACTTCCTTTCCTCCAGCGTGTTCGGCTGAATCTTGTACGGCTCTTTTTTCTACTTCTGTAATACCAGAAGGAATACAAATTACCATTCTTAATGAAGGGGTAATTAATCTGCTTCCGGGTTTTATCATTTTTATCATACCTCTAATCATGTGCTCAGCAGCTTGGAAATCTGCAATTACACCATCTTTTAGTGGTCGTATGGTTTTGATGTTATCGTGCACTTTTCCGTGCATTTGTTGTGCTTTTTTTCCGATGGCAATAATTTTGCCTGTGGAACGATCAATGGCAACAATTGAAGGTTCGTCCACTACTACTTTATCGTTGTGAATGATAAGCGTGTTGGCCGTACCCAAATCGATTGCAATTTCTTGTGTAAATACGTTAAAAAATCCCATTTGTATTTTGTATTATCTAAATTCTAAAATTCGGTTCTGTCATTAATGTTTGAAATGGCGAATACCAGTGTATACCATGGCAACACCTACTTTGTTACAATAATCAATGCTTAATTGATCTTTAATTGAACCACCTGGTTGTACTACGGCAGTTACTCCTGCCTCGTAGGCTATTTCAACACAGTCAGGGAATGGAAAAAATGCGTCCGAGGCCATCACAGCGTCTTTCAAATCAAATCCAAAAGTCTGAGCTTTGTGAATAGCATGACGTAATGCGTCAACTCTTGAAGTTTGCCCTGTACCACTCGCTAACAGCTGTTTTCCTTTAGCCAAAACAATTGTGTTAGATTTAGTGTGTTTAGCCAATTTATTAGCAAAAATTAAATCCTCAATTTGAGAAGTCTTTGGGGAATTAGTTGTTTTGAGTTCAAAATTTTCGACTGATTCAGAATGTAGATCTTTATCTTGAAATAAGACTCCATTCAAAGCAGTTCTAAATTGAACCTTCGGTAGTTCTAATTCGTTTTGAGTTAATATAATGCGATTCTTTTTTTCTATCAACAAAGCCAAAGCTTCAGGAGTGTAATTTGGAGCAATAAGTACTTCAAAAAACAAATCATTCACTTCTTTGGCAGTAGGCAAATCTACGGTTGTGTTAGCAATCAAGACACCTCCAAATGCAGAAACAGGATCACCTGCTAATGCATCATTATAGGCCTGATGAATGGTTGTTCTAGTTGCCAATCCACAAGCATTATTGTGTTTAAGTATAGCAAATGTAGGGTCTTCGTTTTTAAACTCAGACATTAAATTAACGGCTGCATCTACATCCAATAAATTGTTGTAGGATAGTTCTTTTCCATTATGTTTGGTGAATAAGGCATTAAGATCGCCATAAAAAACACCTTTTTGATGAGGGTTTTCACCGTATCTTAAACTTTCACCCGTTAAAATACTTTGTTTGAATGACTCAAGAGAATCTCCACAAAAATATCGGTAAATATGGGTATCATAATTGGATGATACGTTAAAGGCGTCTTTGGCGAATCCCATTCGATCTTCTAATGAGGTAGCTCCTTGATTATGAGAAATCAGCTCCAAAAAGGGTTGATATTGTTTTTGAGATGGAATAATTACTACATCCTTATAATTTTTGGCTGCTGCCCTAATTAAGGAAATGCCTCCAATATCAATTTTTTCAATTATATCTTCGTGTGAAGCTTTAGAAAGTACTGTTTGCTCAAATGGATATAAATCAACAATCACCAAATCTATTTCAGGGATTTCAAATTCCTCCAATTGTGCAATGTCTTCACCCAACTCTCTTCTTCCTAAAATGCCGCCAAATATTTTTGGATGTAAGGTTTTTACTCTTCCACCTAAAATAGATGGGTAACTGGTTAATTCTTCAACAGGAATTATTTGAATTCCAAGAGCTTCTAGATAACTTTGGGTACCCCCAGTAGAATAAATTTCAACCCCATTTTCTTTTAATTTTAGCGCAATGGCATCCAAGCCGGTTTTGTCAAATACAGAAATTAATGCACTTTTTATCTTCTTCACAATAGCACGATTTTATAGGATTCTTAATCAAGAGAATTTAAGACTGCAATTTTACGAAGAAATACGCTATTTAAAAGGGATGAGCTATTGAAATGTTGATAAATGAAAAGCTTTGTTTATAACTATAAAATTGTAATAAAAAAAGTCCCGAAAAATGCATTTTTCGGGACTTTCAAAATTTAAAATAAAACAATTTATTTTTTCACAAAAGATAAGGATTGTGAAGCGTTTTCTCCTGTGAAAGTCAAGAAGTAAAAACCTGATTCTAAATCGCTTATTCCTATGGATAATTGATGATCGCCTGTATTCAAGTTACCAACATTTACTACTTCAATTATTCGTCCTGCAGCATCACTTATGCTGTATGAATAGGTTGCTGAATTACGTATGGATGCTTTTACATTGATTTCGTTATCAGCAGGATTAGGAAATAATGACCATTCAAAAGAGGTATTTTGATTGTCTAAAATACCTAAGGTTTCATCCACATTTAATCGAATCATTGGAGTACGAGGTTGAACATTCCAATCACCGCCTGCACCATCATTAGACAACGTACTTCCTCTAAAAGAAGTGTTTGTTCCATAACCAATGTAAACCACATCGGCACCACCAAATGACTGAACAGCAACAAGGTAGTTTTCACCAGCATTCAAGGAAACGTATTGTGTCCATGGAATGGTGACCCAAGCTCCTAATGAAGCGGCTGTAATGTCATAAGGATCTGCCGTGCCTATAAAGTCGTATGTAGTGCCATTGTCACGGTATAAATTTACTACAAATGCCGAACCTATCTCAGAATTGTCACCTACAAAAACAGAAGTAGTACCCGTTTTAGTGTTTGATACAATTTCATAAACAGCTCCAATTTCAAATGGGTTAGCGGCACCAGAAGTCTCTTGATTCCACCATTGACCTCCATAGATGTTATTGTCTATTGCATACACAGAATCTGTAATTGAAAAGGCCGAAGTACGAGTATTATTACTTAAGTCATCATCTGTTTCGGTTTGAGAACCCACATAAGTAACGGTGTAAGTACCCAAAGTAGTTGGTGTAAAGGACGCAACTACACCTAATGAATCGGTTACTCCTACAAATTGATTGACAATAGAATTAGATGTTCCTGAGAATACATTAGAGCCATTATTTACATTAACATTCAAAACAACATTGGTTTGAGTGTTGAACCCTATATTTTCAGCAAACGCGTGAAAATTCATTGGTTGAATTTGGCTTTGTGGAATTTGATAGTAAGCTATATCAGCACTAAAAGAAGGTCTTTTAACGATAATATCATTAGGGTCTACTTCTTTCACAGCAAAGTCATCAATTTGCCAACCATAATCCCAAGCACCTTGCCACCAAAAAGCTATTTGTACATTCGATGGATTACCTGCAATGGCATTGGTAATATCAATATTTACATAGTCAGGATTATCCGTGCCTGCTTGTGTAATGGCTGAGTTAATTACAAAATCAGTGTAATTGACACCGCCATCGGTAGTTACACGAACAGTTGTAACATCACTTTGCCATCTCCTAAACATTTGTTGAAATTCAATTTTTACGGGAGAAAAACCACTGCAATCAATAATAGGCGTCATTAATTGAGCGTCTTCTGCACCACCACCACTAAAATTGTCGGCATCTGAATCTACTAAAATCCAACCATTATTGGATGATTCAGAATTGAGTGGAGCTGTGGGGTAAGCACCTGTATGGCCTACCATAGTATATTTCCAACTCACAGGACCTGAGTTAGTCGTATTGGTCCAAGTAGAAGGAATTCCTGAACCAAAATCTTCAGAGAAAATAGTGGCTCCTTTTGATTGGTTTGGAGATGTCCAAACGGCAGGTATGGATTGGCCTTGAGATTGTGCTATTTTTTGAGTTTGAGCAACAATTCCAGTTGATGCCAAAACACTTAAAAGACTTAAGTAGATAATTTTCATAGTGTTAAATTAAAGTTTGTAATTGCAAATATAATAAACAAATTAATTAAAGACAAGTTAAACGGTTAGTTCAAATAAGTTATCTTAACCCAATCCACTAAGATTTTTTGTTTATTATTGACATTAAATCCAACGTTACTGCCATAAGTTGGTAAAACATTCATAGTTGCTACCTTTATTCCATTTATTTCAAAATGTAGTTTGGCACCTATTTTCGAAAGGGTTAATTTGTTAAAGGCTTTTCTCCCTGTGACCACGGCAGAAGACTTTACCCATCCATTTTTTCCCGTGGTGATGTCGTTCCAAAGACCATTTTCCACTTTACCTATGCAATAAAATCCACCGGGTGAAACTAAGAAGGAGTAAAAAAAGTCATCTCTTGCTCCCCAAATTAAACCATAACCAAAGTTCTTTACTCCAGATTCTTTATAAAGCATCGCAGAAATTGAGTAATCTCTAGATTCGTCTAGACCAACATTTTTCCATGCTGTCAAGGCATCCTTGGATGTTTTAGTGTTGTATTTTAACACATACATACGTCTATTCTTATTGACTTTGATAGATGATATGCTTGTTTCTAACTCTGGCCAAAGTGCTTGATTGTCTTTAAAATCATCGAAAAGCACAATATTTTCCTGCTGTGGGGAAGTTTGAGCGATTGTTGAAAGAGAAATAAAGCTCCAAATAAGGAATGATAAGTGTAAAACTCTTGTTTTCATATTTTTATGTTTTATTAAATTCGTGTGAGACGATTGATAATAGTTGAATGTTGAGGAAAAAGTTTTATTAATTCCTCTCTTGGAGGCATATCAAAATCTTTAAAATCAAAACCAGGAGCTACAGTACAACCCACAAATGAATAATCTTCGGGTTGTTGAGTACTCACCTCAGATCCAAACCAACTTCCTGCAGGCACTACCAATTGGGGTACTTCACCATTTGAAAAGTTCATGCCTACTTTATTTTTTTTGTAGGAACCATCTGGAGAAATAACATGTACAAACAAAGGCAATCCACCATAAAAATGCCATATTTCATCTTGCTTGAGGCGATGAATAGAAGAGAAGTTGGTTCCAGTAAGTAAAAAATAGATGCTGGTGCAAAAGTTACGATCACCATCAAATTGATTGCCTAGTGAAGCTTGAGTTAAAATACCCTTACTGCGGTATACCTCCTTATAAAAACCACCTTCTGGGTGCGGGATTAAATTTAATTCGGAGACCAAAAATTCAATATTCATAATTGGGTTGTTAGAAATAACAAAACTAATCTTCATTTACTAAACAATGCTAAATTACGGTGTATTTTTTATGGGTATGTAGTAAATGTTCAATAATGTTGTATCTTTGTAGAAGATTAATTTCTCAACTTAAATGGGGCCGACTTTGGCTTTGACAGCGAGTGAAATGTATCTGTAAGCATGTTGAGCGTTGTGAATATGGCTCGTAAATATCAATTCTCACTCTCTTTAAACGGAGAAAACAACTACGCGCTTGCTGCTTAATCACGGAATGTGATAAAGCTTCATCCCGGTATAAGATATCGGGACGAGCTACCCAGCTTAGGACTACCTGTTCAACGGTTTTAGGCACTTGGGTATCGTTGGCTTGAACTAGTTTGCACCAAGTTTCGGGGGGCAAGCGAAACTAAAGAAACTAAGTTTTGACTGGGGTGTTTGTGCTCAGGTCTTTATCGAAAATTAAACACAAAATAAGCATGTAGAAAGCTTGTATGTTCCTTGTTTGGACGAGGGTTCGAACCCCTCCGGCTCCACAAAACAGTTTTAAGCAAGAGTATTGAGCCAAGAGGCGATATACTCTTGTGAAAAATGTTTTGACCTTCATTACTCACACTCACACTCTTGCCATTTTTGTTTGATTTCGTTGTTGCTGTGTAGCGCTAAATCAATTTAAAATGATGAAAGAAGATAATTTTGGTGACAAGGAATTCTTGATTGAAAAAATGTAAAAAAATATCCCCGTGTTTTCACACGAGGATTTAAATTATAGCAATATTATTTTTAGTTTTTTACAAAACGTTGAGTAGCTATACCACTGGTTGTTTGCATTTGCACTAAATAAACACCTGAAGGCAACGAAGCTACTAAGAAGGTTGTATTAGTTTCAGTAAGCATCAATTCGCCTAAAACATTATAAACTAAAATCGAAATAACCGGTTCATCAGTTGTTAACGAAATATTAGTTGAAGCAGGGTTAGGAGCCAACGTAAAAACAGGATTTTGACTGTTTTCATCAATCGAAGCAAATGAGGTGGTTATTTTTCTGATCAATCTATTAAACGTATCGGCAATATAAAAATTACCCAACGCATCAATGCATATATTATGAGGTCTATCAAAAGTGGCCGTACTTAAGCCTCCGTTGTCCATACCAGCAGTACCTGTTCCAGTATAAGTTGAGACAGTTCCGTCAGGTAAAATTTTTCTTATTTTGTTATTGTATGAATCTGCCACATAAAGGTTTCCATTTGCATCGATACACAAACCAAAGTTGTTGTAAAAAGTGGCCGTTGAACCAGGACCATCTGCGCTACCCCCTGAACCTGAACCTGCTATAGTTGAAACTACACCAGCAGCGGTTATTTTTCTAATTTTGCTATTGCCAACGTCACAAATGTAAATATTATTAGCTCCATCAATAGCTATACCTAAAGGGTTATTGAATGTTGCATTTGAAGTTGTTCCATCTTGTGAACCTGGCGTACCTAAGCCTGCAAAAGTAGTAACATCCCCCGTTGGGGTAATTTTTCGAATGCTATGGTTTGTAGCATCAGTGACGTATAAATTACCTGTTGCATCAATACATATGTCATAAGGAGAACTAAAGGTAGCGGAGGTGCCGTTACCGTTTGCAAAACCAGCAGATCCTGAACCGGCTATTGTGGTAACATCACCAGCAGGGGTAATTTTTCTAATCTTATTACCAAAATAATCGATCACAAATAAATTTCCTGCAAGATCCCCACAAATACCCGAAGGCCCATTAAATGTTGCAGCAGTTCCTGTTCCATCAGCACCACCAGCAACTCCTGAGCCAACAAAAGTAGTAACTACACCAGCTGGTGTAATTTTTCGAATTACATGGTTATAAGTGTCTGAAACATAAACATCACCATTACTGGCAGCATACAAACCCCAAGGGTTGTTAAATGATGATGCTGTGCCAGTCCCGTCAATATAACCAAGCGTACCGGATCCAGCTAAAGTGCTCACTGTTTGAGCTTTAATAGATAAGGACTGAACGGAGGCAAAAAGACCTAATGAAAAGGTCAAAATAAGTCGAATTTTTTTCATAGTTTATTTAGAATTTAATTAGATAAAATTAATAAAAGACCAATTTGCAATACACATAACTTTAGCAACAGCACATTTTTTTTAGTAATGGCCATTATCTTTATCTAAGATTGATTTTTATTGAATTAACTTAAAAAAAATCCCCGTGTTTTCACACGAGGATTTTTTACAATGTAAAAAGTTTTTTAATCCAACACCTCTTGATTTGAGCTGAACCCCTCATTTGAATATTCTTTTTTAAGAAATTCTGAAACGCGTTTGGTTACCACTTTTTGTTTTTTCAACACGGTAAAATGCCAAATTATAAATGGTATTAGGATACCAAATAATAAAATGCTGAGCACAAAAAGCATTTGAGATCCCATTGATGGAAACGCTTCTATCAATCTAAAGAAGCCTTTCTTTTCTCCAATAATGTTTGCTCCAATTGCATTGGTTTCCTTAATAATAAGGACTTTTGGCCCGCGAAATGACATAGTATATTCTGGAAAATGTTGTTCTAATTTCTCTTTAACTTCAACAAGGGTATACGGTTTTTCTACTTTAACTTTCATAGTTTTTGTTTTTATTTAACCCGTTGGGTGAAATAGATTTTTTTAAAAAAAACTTCTTGGATATTGCTCA
>CAYQNU010000023.1:0-43127 GCA_964419055.1 uncultured Flavobacteriales bacterium
CTTGAACAATATCCAAGAAGTTTTTTTTAAAAAAATCTATTTCACCCAACGGGTTTTAACCCTATCTACTTTAGCTTTTAGTTCAATTTCATTTGGGCAAAACGTTAACATTCCCAATTCAACTTTTAAAAACTACTTAGTAGGTAACTCAGCGATTAATACAAATAGTGATACTGAGATACAGGTAAGTGAGGCACAAGCTTTTTCGGGAACAATTAACTGTGGTTTCTTTTCTATTAATGATTTAACTGGAATAGAGGCGTTTACTGCTTTAACAGGTTTAATTTGTCACACTAATCAGTTAACCACTTTGGATTTGAGTGCTAATTTGGCTTTAACTTCGGTAAGATGTCATGCAAATCAAATAACGTCATTAATTTTAGGTTCAAATACCGCATTAACAGAACTATGGTGCTATGATAATCAAATTGCTTCATTAGATGTTAGCGCGAATACTGGATTAACGATTTTGTATTGTAATGAAAACAATTTATCAAGTATTGATGTTACTGCAAATACTGCATTAGTAGAATTTTATTGTTTCAATAATCAATTAACGATGTTAGACTTAAGTCCAAATACTTCGCTAGTAAAATTACATTGCAACAATAATACATTGACTTCACTAAAAATTGACAATGGAAACAACACTAATTTCATACAAGTAATTGCCCAAGCAAATCCAAATTTAGACTGTATTGAAGTTGATAATGCTGCCTATAGTTATTCAAATTGGACAGGAGCAAATTTTAATTTTAATTTTGATATCAGTTTCAGCGAGGATTGTGCGACATTCCTTTCAGTAGAAGACAATGAGTTAACCAGCATCATATTATACCCCAATCCAACTTCATCAATATTAAACATAGAAATGAAAGAAAATTCAACCATTAAAATTATCAATTTGCTTGGTGAAACACTTTCACATCAACAAATGGCTGCTGGAAAAAATACATTAGATCTAAACGATTTAAAAGCCGGAGTTTACTTTCTTCAAACCGAACATGGAACAACAATAAAATTTATCAAGGAATAGCATTTTAAAGAAACACAACAGACTTATTTACTGATATATATAAGTTTTTCTCTTTTTATTTACTTGAATTCATTATAATTTTAAATTTGCTCATCATTAAAATCAAACAAAATGAAAAAATTAATTTTAAGCTCACTATTACTTCTTGCTATTGGCGGTAATGTAATTGGAAATTATGGATTTTCTGTTAATCCAATTGAATTGATTTCTACAAATGTAGTTGGTGATAACATCACTTTAATAAACGATACTCCAAATGCAATAAAAGTACACACAGGTTCAGGTGAAGTTACACTAAACCCAAAGGGTGGAAAAACTTCTTTCTCTTGCAACCCTGGTAAACAAGTCAAATGTGATGGTGTTGTTGCTTTTAAAGTTACTGAAGACATGTGTGGAACAACCATAAAGTTGTCTCAATACGTTAAATAATCGTAAGTTAATTGTTTTCAAAAAGCTCAAGAGTAGTTCTTGGGCTTTTTTGTTTAAATTCCATTCCTAAAGAATATTGGCTGTTGCTGAATTTGTATACATAAGTTACTGTGGTTGATTTATTTTTGAATTCGAAATAACTAATCAGAAATTCAACATGATGAAAAAACATTTACTCACAGCATTTTCCGTCCTAACAGCCTTATCAACTTACCAAGCTCAATTCGATAGCACTTCCTTTTCGGTTTTGCCAGCCGTTGGAATGGCACAAGCACAATACATTACGGTGCCTATTAACTCTACTCTTCAATTTACAGATGAATTTACATTGGAATGTTGGGTTTTTGTTCCCAATTCCTCATCTCAGGAAATTCATTTAATTGAGACCTATTTTGGAAATAATGGTGGATATGCGCTGCGTCTAACCCAAACAAATAAAGTAAAAGGATTTGCAATGGGGGCTTCACAACCTGTGACAACGGGAGCTACAACTGTATCTACGAATACTTGGAATCATGTTGCTGTTACTTATTCGACAACAACCGGTGATTTGAAAGTGTATTTAAATGGAATATTAGATGGTACCACTACTCCTAACAGTGCTATTTATACTAATACGGCTACCTTGAAAATAGGCTCTAGAGGTGATGATAGTGATGTAAATGACGCTATTTTAATGGATGAAGTGAGATTATGGAATGTAGCTCGCAGTGAAACACAACTAGCCAACAGTATGTATAATTGTTTAACAGGAAATGAATCGGGACTAGTGTTGTATTATGATTTTGAAAATGAAACGGTTAGTGCAACGGTAACGGATCGCACCACAAACGGAAATAATGGAACTATCGTTTCTAATTCAAGCCCATATGGACCTGGAGTTTTTGAATGTTTTAATACATCTCAGATTAATGAAAATGAATCCACACAATTTGATGTTTACCCAAATCCATCCTCTGACCAAATAACCGTTCAAACAAAAGAATTAATCAATGAAATTAAAATTTTCAATCTTTTAGGAGAATTAGTTCAAACAGAAATGGTAACAAACTTTTCTATAGCTAACTTACCAAATGGGATTTATTTACTTCAGGTAATTACCGAAAATGGAATGAATTCAGTGAGAATAATTAAAGAATAATTATAAGGCGTTTTTTCATAGAAACAAAAGGAAAGAGTTCATCAGCTTATGCAGATGGGCTCTTTTTTTTCGTATGCTTTTATTTATTGCAAATATTTTGATTAGCAACCACAATGGAAATCAATTAAATCATCAATGGTTGATTTTATTTTAAATATGCAAAAGGTGGAAATCATTTTAGTACTTTTTGATTTGGTTAATCCGCAATCAATTCAATTAAAATTAACTCATAGTATATTTTGTTTATTTATCTTTGCATCTGCTTTCAAAAAATAAGCTTTTTAATGGAATTTACACTCAATACGATAGAAGAAGCTATCGAAGATATAAAAAATGGTAAAGTAATCATCGTTGTTGATGATGAAGATCGCGAAAATGAAGGAGATTTTTTAACTGCAGCGCGCAATGTTACACCAGAAATTATCAATTTTATGGTGACGCATGGAAGAGGTTTGGTTTGTGCTCCACTTATTGAAGATCGTTGTGATGAATTAGGGCTTACTCTTATGGTACAACATAACAGTGCTCAGTTTGAAACACCTTTCACCGTGTCCATTGATTTAATTGGTCATGGCACTTCAACCGGTATTTCTGCTAGCGATCGTTCAAAAACAGTCAAAGCATTAATTGACCCATCTATTCGTCCAGAAGAATTGGGCAAACCGGGTCATATTTTTCCGTTAAGAGCCAAACGTGGTGGCGTTTTGAGAAGAGCCGGACACACCGAAGCGGCAATTGATTTAGCGCGTTTAGCAGGTTTTGAGCCAGCAGGTCTTATTGTTGAGATTTTGAATGAAGACGGTACCATGGCACGCTTACCACAATTGGTAGACATCGCCAAACGATTTGATTTAAAAATTGTAAGCATCGAAGATTTAATCAATTTTAGACTTAAAAACGAGTCATTGATTGAAAAATTGGTTGAAGTAAATATGCCCACCAAACATGGTGATTTTAAATTAGCTGCTTACCGTCAAACTACTACAGGAGAAGAACATTTGGCTATTTATAAAGGCGAATGGACAGCTGATGAACCGGTTTTGGTGCGTGTACACAGTTCCTGTTTTACCGGAGATATTTTAGATTCACTTCGTTGTGATTGTGGACCTCAATTGGCACATGCGCTACAAAAAATAGAACAAGAGGGCAAAGGGGTAGTACTATACATGAATCAAGAAGGAAGAGGAATTGGATTGGTAAATAAATTGAGAGCCTACAAATTACAAGAAGAAGGATACGATACAGTTGAAGCCAATTTAAAATTAGGTTTTCAAGCTGATCAACGAGATTATGGCATCGGTGCTCAAATTTTAAGAGACTTGGGTGTTCGCAAAATGCGTTTGATGAGCAATAATCCTACAAAAAGAAAGGGTTTAATTGGTTACGGTATTGAAATAGTCGAAAATGTTGCTATTGAAATCGTATGTAATACCCATAATGAAGCCTATATGAAAACCAAAAAAGATAAAATGGGACATGTTCTCAATTTAAACAAATAAAGAAGGGTTGCATCACTAACAAAATTTGTGATTTATTTGCAAAAAAAGTTAGTGAGTGTGATTATTTACTACAACACATATATTTTTTTTTAACTTCGCAGCCAAGTATCCTATATTGGTAACAAAAAATTAGATGATGAATTACAAAAAGTTAAACAACTACCTTGGATGGGGAGTTTTTTTGATCGCAGCCATAGTTTATTTAATCACTATGGAAAAAACCACCAGTTTATGGGATTGTGGTGAGTATATTACTACAGCTAACAAATTGGAAGTAGGTCACCCTCCAGGGGCACCCTTTTTTATGATGTTAGGAAGGTTGTTTTCCGCTTTTGTAAGTCCTGAAAATGCCGCAGCAAGCATCAATGCTATGAGTGCTTTGAGCAGTGCTTTTACCATTCTGTTTTTGTTCTGGACCATAACCATGTTGGGACGTAAGATAGCCTTGAGCAAAGGTGGGTCAATCACAAAAGAAAACACTGTCGCTATTTTAGGTTCGGGACTTATCGGTGGTTTGGCTTATACTTTTACAGACTCATTTTGGTTTTCGGCCGTTGAAGGTGAGGTATATGCCATGTCTTCCTTTTTTACAGCTTTAGTTGTTTGGGCTATCTTCAAGTGGGAAGTAGAGTTAGATCAACATGAAAAAGGAGAAATCATAGATGGTAAATTGCCTAATCCCAATAGATGGTTGATTTTTATTGCCTATATGATTGGGCTTTCTACAGGAGTCCATTTATTAAATTTATTAGCTATTCCAACTATCGGTTTTGTGGTCTATTTCAGATTATACAAACCCGATTTGAAAGGTATTTTATTAGCTGGAATTATTTCTTTAGTTACCTTGGTCTTTATTCAAGAAATTTTAATTCCTCAAATCCCTAATATTGGAGCTTGGTTTGACCGTATATTTACCAATTCAATGGGATTACCTTTTAATACTGGGTTTATTTTCTTCTCTTTATTCTTAGGTGGTTTGTTGACTTATGCAATTTATTATACCTCCACCAAAAAGAAATTTTTATTTAATAATGTTTATGTTGCGCTAACAGTTATTATTATTGGATTGACCTCGTTTGCTATGATTGTGGTGCGTTCTAATGCTAACCCTCCATTAGATGAAAACAATCCTGAATCTTTACCATTGTTATATTCTTACTTAAAAAGAGATCAATACGGTTCTTGGCCAATATTATATGGACCACATTGGAATACCCCTTCTACTTTTGGAGGTTGTGAGCCAGAAAATTATGAAGATCCAAAAACGAGTTTTATGAAGGTCTATTCGGCCAAAGTAAATGCTACTAATATTGTTACAGATCCCGTTACTGCTCAAAAAATAAAGTTGATAGTTGCTCCATTGTATCTTAAATTAGAAACGAAGGAAGTAAAGGGTCAAATTAGAGTTAGCACTCCTTTATATCCAGATTTTGTTTTGGTTGATGGTGAATATGTGGCTCCTAATTCGGCAAATATGGCTGAGTTTGGTGATCAAGTCTATTATGAGGTTACTTTTATGAATATGTTCGAATTTGATGAATATATGAAAAAAGTGGAGGCGGTAAACAAAGAGTTAGCCGCCAACGGATTGAAATTTAAAATTGACATTGATAATAAAGCCGTTTCAAAATATGTAAACACTTTTGCTGGTAAAAAAGGTGAACGTAAACACCTTTCCAGTTATGAGGTTATGTGTACTGACGGTGAAGTAAGAAATGTGGATTATGGAACTATTTTTCCAAGAATGTATAGAACCGATCAAGGTGAAAATTATATGGCTTGGATTAATTATTTAGAAAACGATCACGTTATACCTCTTCCTGCTGATGGGCAATTGGCGCAATATGGTGTTCCGGGTGGCAATAAATATGAGCAATATAAAGCCTTGTTAGAACAACAACCTGAAATAGCTCAACAAATGTATGCTGAAGGTTTGTTTAAACCAACGATGGGAGAGAATATTACCTTCTTGTTTAATTATCAAATAGGGTACATGTACATGCGCTATTTCTTTTGGAATTTTGTGGGTCGTCAAAATGATATTCAAGGGTATGGACAAAATAACGGTGGTAAACAATTACTCGAAGGAAACTGGCTTTCAGGAGTTGACTTTATTGATCAAGAAAGATTAGGTAGTCAAGAGAATCTTCCTGCTTTCACCGCTGAAAATACAGGTTACAATACTTATTTCTTTTTACCTTTAATTTTAGGACTAATAGGATTCATTTTTCATGTAATTAGAGCTCCAAAAGATTGGTTTACTATACTGTTGTTATTCTTAATGACCGGTTTAGCCATTGTGATCTATTTGAATCAAAAACCGATGGAGCCTAGAGAGCGTGATTACGCTTATGCAGCTTCATTCTATGCGTTTGCTATTTGGATTGGTTTGGGAGTTTATGCTTTATATGAATCTATGAAAAACTTCAAATGGACAAATATTGGAATCATTGCAGCCTATTCTTTTGGAATTGGAGTAGCAGTATTTTTAATAGAATCTATGCAAGAAAGAGATCACTCTTTCTCTTATTCACTTTTATTTATGGCAGCTATTGGAGTAGGCGTTTACACGGCCATGGGTGTTTTAGGAAATGCAGCTAAAAATGGAGTGCTAACAGCTGGAGTAGCTACTATGTTATCGTTATCTATTCCCGTTATCTTAGCGATTCAAAACTGGGACGATCACAATCGTGATAACCGTACTACAGCAAGAGATTTTGCCTACAATTATTTAGTTTCGTGTGATAAGCAAGAAGCGGGTAAAAAGGGATCTATTTTGTTTACTAATGGTGATAACGACACGTTCCCTCTGTGGTATATTCAAGAGGTGGAAGGAGTGAGAACAGATGTTCGTGTGGCCAACATGAGTTTATTGGGAACGGATTGGCACATCAATCAAATGAAACGTAAAGCCTATGAATCGGAACCATTGGAAATTATGATGCCTGAGTTTGCGTTTAGAAATGGAATTCGTGATTACGTTATCATAAAAGAAGAAGAAGCCAATGCAGGTAAGTTCATTTCGGCATCTGAAGCGGTAGCCTTTATTTTGGATGATAACAATCGTTCGGATGGTTTTTCAACTTGTCAATTGGAAAGTTTCTTAAATGTAAAAGGTATCTATATTAAAGTTGATAAAAAAGCTGCTGTTGACAATGGTATTGTAACTCCCGCTGAAGCAGCCCAAATGGTTGATACCCTAAAATGGACCTTGAGTGGTGGGGTTATTTATAAGTCAGATTTGGCCGTATTGGATTTGTTGGCCAATTATAAGTGGGATCGTTCTATTTATTTTGCTAGTTTACACGGACTACAAGCCAATAGCGGACTTAAAAATTATTTGTCAGCTGAAGGTTTAGCATTTAAATTAGTACCAATTAATTATGGTCAAAATGGCGGTGTTAATATAGAGAAAAACTATGAATTATTTATGGATCCAGAGAAAGGGTTCAAATGGGGTAACATGAAAACCAAAGGAGTTTTGGTTGACTATTATACCTTAAGAATGGTTTATAACATGAGAGCTACCGCAATGAAATTCACTGATGAATTAATAAAAGCTGGTAAAAATGAAATGGCCATCGCGGTGTTGGATAAAGTATTTGAAGAAATGCCTGTCGAAAACAGCCAAGTAATGGCTGATGATATATGTTATTATTTATGTGCAAATTATTATGATGCTGGCGCAGCTGACAAAGGGGATGCCTTAGCGGTAAAATTGGCTCAAATTAAATTGGATGAAATCAGTTATTACCAATCTCAGTCGGATCGTTTCTTTGAATCTATGCACTCTGAGTGGGGAAGAGCCTTAAATATGTTAGAAATGTTGAGACAATCTTCAAGAGAAGAAGCTCAAGGTTCTAGAGCTGCTCTTAATATGCAATTGCAAGCGCTGCAACAAGAATATCAATTGAAAATGGAAGGCTTGAACGAACAAGTGAAAACAGGACAATTAGATATGACTGCTGCCACAGCTATGCAAACCACTTTTGAAGGTGAATTTGAAGCCAAACAAACTACTTTATATGATTCATACTTCAATCAATTGGCTGATGCATCTAAGACCTATTTTAATGTAATGGGCCCTCTAGAAAAAACGAATTACATTGAGGTTATTACAAAATCAAAAGAAGTATACCTCAATAACAAAAATAACAATAAAGTAAGAGCAATATTTGAAGATCCTCAATATTTCCCTCAGGATTATTTGGTTATTTGGGATTTATAAAATCTACTAAGTGTTTTACTTTGTAAAAACTCCTTCGGTCATTAGACAATTATACAAGCACGTAACTTGGAAATTGCCTAATGACCGAGGTGCTATTTACCTTACATTTGATGATGGGCCAATACCCTCAATTACTGAAAGAACACTGGCTATTTTAAAAGAGCACAATGTAAAAGCTACTTTTTTTTGTGTAGGTGAAAATGTAATGCGCCATAGTGCTATTTTTGACCAAATTATAAATGACGGACATCATGTAGGTAATCATAGTCATCAGCACCTAAATGGGTGGAAAACAGAAAATGAAGTGTATTACCAAAATATTGAAAAATGTCAATCTTTAACAAAGACGAGTCTTTTGAGGCCTCCTTATGGAAAAATCAAACGAGAACAAATCGTTCATCTGAAAGAAAACTATACAATCGTTATGTGGGATGTGCTTTCAGGTGATTTTGACCCTAAAACATCCGTTGAAAAAATAGTGTCAAACGTGGTACAAAATACAGAATCTGGTTCGGTTGTAGTGTTGCACGATAATAGTAAATGTGGAGAAAAAATGTTGGAGGCTTTGCCACAAATTATTCATCAATTAAAAGCCAAAGGTTTTGTTTTTGAAAAGATACCTTATGTCTTTTGACTTTTCTTTTTAGCTGCAGGAAATAGAATATTATTCAATATCAGTCTATAACCAGGTGAATTTGGAAACAAACTTAAATCGGTAACAGGATCACCTACAAAATGGCGATAATCTTCTGGGTCGTGTCCACCATAATACGTCCATTGTCCTTTACCAAATTCCCCATGAATATAACGAGCCGTTCCCAAGGCTTTATTTTCGCCCATTATCAGCACATTTGATTTAATTAAATTAGTGTAAAAATCAGTAGTTTGACCAAAGAATCCATTGATTACATTGGTGTGGTTTTGACACAACATGGTAGGTACAATATCCCATTTGGCGGAGAATTCAAATAACGAAAATTTATCTTGACTTTCAGGTAACGAATTGTGTTTGTTGGTAGCGTCAATATTGGAATATTCGTATTCCATTGGGTTTTTGACTAAAGTAAAATCTTTAAAGGCAAATGTTTTTGTATAGTCTAATTTTGATTGCGCAGCGGGATCGGCCGGATCGCCATCATACATAGATTCACAAATGTCGGTACCTTCTGCAGAAAGAGCAATGTCAAACGAATCTGTACCGCTACACATGGTAAATAGGAAACCTCCACCTGCAACAAAATTTTGAATGTTTTTGGCTACAGACAATTTCATTTGAGATACTTTGCTAAATCCAAGCGAAGATGCCAAGGCTTCAGCATCTGATTGTTGTTTTTTATACCAAGCTTGCCCTCTGTATGAGGCGTAAAATTTACCATATTGACCTGTAAAATCCTCGTGATGTAAGTGCAACCAATCGTATTTGTGCAAATCACCAGAGATGATTTCTTTGTCGTAGATTTTTTCATAAGGTATTTCAGCATACGTTAAAACCAACGTTACTGCATCGTCCCAAGGCTGTTTGCCTTCGGGTGTATAAACAGCAATTTTAGGTGCTTTTTCTAATTTCACAATTTCTTGGTTCATCTCAGGACTCGAAATTTGTGTTTTGATTTGTCCAGCCTGCACATCTGCCACAATTTCATATGATACACCTCTTATAATACATTCTTCTTCAATGGTTTTGTAGTGTTTGACCAAAAAACTACCGCCCCTGTAGTTCAAAAGCCATTCTATTTCGAGGTCGTTTTGAAGAATCCAATAGGCTATTCCGTAGGCTTTTAAATGGTTAGTTTGTTTCCCTGCATCCATCGGAATCATAAGATAACTTCCCCAAGATGTGCTTTGAAAGCTTATTATTAGGATTGTTGTTAACCAAATACAAATTGTTTTCATAAGGAGTAGACTGATTTTGTTGATTCAATACAAATACAGAGAACCAAAGTTAGCAAAAATTATGCTGAAATGAAAAACAAGTTCTCACTTTATTCAACAATTGTATAAATTTCATAGGCTTTTGTCCTACTGCAGGCATTAAAATGCCACCATTCCGTTTGAATATTTATAAAGCTGCTGTGCTTCATTACTTTTCTCAATAATTTCCTGTTATCAACTTGTTGTTGAGTAAGTACGCTATCAGCTAACAACATGGGTTCTTTTGAAGGCCAAGCATTGATTCCAATGTAGTCATAAGGAGTTCCCATATCCAATTCTTCTCCTGTTTCCAAATTGATAAGGGTAATGTCTACTGCTGCACCAAAATTATGCAATGAACCATTTTTTGGGTTGGAAACAAATTTTGTTTTTTCGGTAATGGGCATATCTAAAATATCCCACATAATTTGTTGAACTGATCGTGGTCGCAATCCATCAAATATTTTTAGTGAGAGCGAGCTATCAATCGTTTTTAAAAAGCTTTGTGACTCCTTGATACGTTGTGCCACATCTGGTTGTAAATAACATCTATTAAGACATCCATACACATCTTTTTTCATGAAATTATCTTCAGAGGCATATTTCAAATCAACCAGAACGGTTGAATCAATTTGTTGCACATCTACCAAACCTAATCCTTCTAAATAGTCGTACCAATAGCAGGTATCTAATAATTCAGCTGCTAAAGGAGAGGTAGTTTGTGATGTGTTTGTCACAGCAACTATTTTTTTTGATTCATCAAGCTGGCTGTGGTCGTTTTTAGTTTTACAACCCACCACCAAAATGATTAAAACAAATAGGATAAAACTATCTTTCATGATACAAATGTATAAGTAGTTCAATAATAATTTTTACTTTTGAAGTAAAATAAATTTTATCCATTATGCCAACTTTTGATATTGTAAGTAAAATAGATGTGCAAACTTTAGACAATGCCATCAACTCGGTAAAAAGAGAGATTACAACTCGATTTGATTTTAAAGCAAGTAAAACAGAGGTAGAGTTAGATAAAAAGAAATTTTCGTTGACCATTCATACTGAGAATGATATGCGTATGGATCAAATTGAAAAGATAATCATTGGTCAATTTGTAAAAAATAAATTGGCTCATGAGAGTTTGGATTTTGGTAAAGAACATTATGCATCAGGCAATATGTTGCGCAAAGATGTCACCATTAAACATGGTATTGATAAAGAATCGGCCAAAAAGATCATTAAAGCCATTAAAGATGCTAAATTTAAAGTAAATACATCGATTATGGAGGATCAAATTAGAGTAGATAGTAAAAAGATTGATGATCTACAAGCGGTTATTGCTTTTTGTCGTCAAAGTAATTTTGAGATCCCTTTACAATACATTAATTTCAAATAAGTAAATATAAATATCTACAACGTAAATGCGTTTAGCTTTAATCTCCTTTTTGATTTGTTTTTTTTCAGTGACCTATGGCCAACTGATAGCTCCACATATAACTACATACACACCTAAAGACTATGGAGCATTAAAAGCACCAGAAGTATGGTCAATAGCCCAAGATGATAGAGGTTTGATGTATTTTGGTATGGCTAATGAGATAGCTATTTTTGACGGAGTAAATTGGAATTTTATTGAAGTGCCAAAAGCCATGAACATAACGTCTTTGTTGTGGGTCAATGGAAGGATGTATTATGGGGGGTATGGTCAATTTGGTGAATTGGTTTATGATAAAAAAGGAAAGCTTTCGGCCAACAACCTTTCAACTTCGGTTAATTTTGCTTTTGATAATATTTGGAAAATTCATGCGGTTGAACAAACCATTTATTTTCAAAGTTATTCCACTCTATTTGTATTGGAAAACGATAAACTCAACATTATAAAAGGTCAAAATCCCTTTCAATTGTCGTTTCAAGTTGGAGACGAAATCTATGTAAGAGAGAAGAAAGTGGGGGTTAAAAAAGTGGTTGGAAATGATTTGAAACTTATCAATGGAGGTGCTGTTTTTTCTGAATATGGTCTGATGGGGATTGTGCCTTTTGGTGCCAATGAGAAAGCATTCATCTCATTTGAAATTGGTATGTGGAAGAATGATATCAATGATCAACAATACATTTCAACGATTTGTCCGGATAGTTGCGCTACTTATTTCAATAAGGGAATTATTGGAGCTGCACGATTAAAAAATGGTACTTACGCATTTAATTCTATTAATTCAGGTTTATATTTTGCAGACAAAAATTTCAAATTAACAGGACATCTTAATTCACGAAACGGATTACCCTCAGATGAAATAAAAGCTCAGTTTGAGGATAGAAATGGTAAACTTTGGTTAGCGACTGGCTATGGTATTGCAAAGATTGAAACCCGACAACCAATCCATTTTTTGAATGAGCAAAGTGGAATTATAGGTAATGTTCAATCGATAGAACGATTTAAAGGTAAATATTTTGTGAGCACCTCTGTTGGATTATTTGTAGAAATTGATTCCAACACCTATCGATTCCAGTATTCGGAGATTAAAGGCCAAACTTGGCAGTTGTATAATCATAACGATGAACAGTTATTTGTAGCTAATGATAAAGGATTGTTTTTGACCAATGATGGGCAAACCTTTGTGAAAAGATATTCAGGTAATTTTCAATCAGTGTATTATGATGAAGAAAATATGTTTTTATTGGCTGGAGATAAATCCAGAATTTTTTGCTTAGACGCCTTTAGTGATTGGCAAGCATTTCAAATTTTTGAACATACTGGTCAGCAAATAACCAATATAACAGGTGATGAAAACAATAAATGTGTTTGGATTGGAACCTTTTATGGAGGTGTTTATCGAGCAAAATTTGATGGGTTTGAATACGTTTTTGATCAATATGGCGGAACAGAAAATGAGGAGCAAGGATTGCGGTATAAAGAATTAATAGCACCCTTTAAAATTGGAAAATCAGTTTTGTTTGGAACTAATTACAATATTTTGAGATTTGTTAATGAAGAAGAAGCCATTCAGCAGTTAAAAGATATTGGTGAGTGGAATGATACACTCATCAAATACCCTAAATTTTATGGAGGTTCGTTCACGGAGTCTGAGCAACTTAATATAGGTTCCTCGAATAATTATCAGTTTTTGTTAGACGCAGGTGATATTGTGATGGCATCTATTGATAACAAAATTGGTTATTTTGAAGGCAATACATTCCACTCGAGGTTATTTAACTCCATAGAAATAGGGCGAATCAATACCATGCATTTAGATGCCGATTATTTGTTTGTTGGAGGTGCAGAAGGTATTGCAATTGTTGAAATGGAAAGTTTTTTATCTGAAAAACATCAAACCTTTAAAAACGAAATTATAACCAATATTAGAAGTATAAAATACAACGATAGTTTGTTTTTTGGCAATCATTTATTTACAGATGAAGAGCTCATAATTCCTTATTATCGAAATGCTATTTCATTTACAGTGGCCTCTACAGGAAATGAAAATAGAACACAAGCTCTTTACAGTTGGCGATTGGTTGGCGATGATGATAATTGGTCGGAATGGACCAATACAAAAACATTTGACTTTAGGAATTTGCATGAAGGGACCTATACATTTGAAGTAAAATCCATCAATGTTTTTGGTGAAGAAAGCGCGGTTGAACAATTTACATTTACCATTTCAGCACCTTGGTATAGAACTATTTGGGCTTACATTGGGTATATTTTGGTTTTTGGTTTGATTGTTTATGTAGCTATTTATTTTGGTAGAAAACGATTAAAAGCCCAAAACCTTTGGTTGGAAGGAGTTGTTGAAGAAAGAACTGCGGAGATACGGGTAAAAAATGAAGCGTTGGAGCATAGTTATCACGAAATATCTGAGCAAAAACAGGAGATAACTGACAGTATCAACTATGCGCAACGCATTCAACAAGCTATTTTGCCAGTTCAAGAAAACATTGCAAAACACATAGATGATTACTTCGTTTTGTTTATGCCTAAAGATATTGTAAGTGGCGATTTTTATTGGTTTGCACATTCCCATGAACATACTATTTTTGTTTGTGCGGATTGCACAGGACACGGTGTGCCAGGCGCATTCATGAGTATGATTGGTTCCGATAAATTGAATCAAGCAGTTTTAGAAAAAGGCCACGTTAATCCAGCGGATATCATTAGCTTCTTAAATGTGGGAATTAAAACATCCTTAAAACAAGATGAAACATTAGAAACTTCTTCCCGTGATGGAATGGACATTACCATCATTTCTATTGATGATAAAAAAGAAAAATTGAAAGTTGCTGCGGCCAATAATTCATTATTAAGAATCCGAAACAATGAAATTGAGGATTTTAAAGCGACTAAAAAAGCGGTAGGAGGGTTTACGCCATTAGATCAAGTTTATGAATTAACGGAGTTGGAAATTCAACCAGGCGATTGTTATTATATGACCACTGACGGTTACCCCGATCAGTTTGGAGGTGAAAAAGGCAAAAAATTGAAGATTGCTGTCTTAAAAGAACTTCTACTTAAGATACATCAAAAACCAATGGAAGAGCAGCGTGAAATATTACGCAAACATATCATTGATTGGATGGGAGACATCGACCAGATCGATGATATCTGCGTTATAGGCGTTCGCTTGTAAAGCGAACAGACTAGAATGTTAGATTGTGAAAAAGTGACCTTTAGCGTCCCTTTATCACGATCCACGCGAAGCATTGCGAAGCGGGATGATGATCACTATTAAATAATGAGCGAAGCGAATACCATAAAATTTATCTGCGTTATCAGTCTTTGTTTTACTACGAATGACAAGTTGGCGCTCGATTATAAAGACTCATATGTTGGCTTTAGATGAAGTTAAGTCAAAAAAAATGCCTAATAATTTCTTATCAGGCATTCTTTGAAATCGAACGTTTTTTATTATTTTTTTACAACAATAAATTCTGATCGTCTATTTTTTTGATGTTGATCTTCGGTACATTCAACCGAACTATCCTTATCTCCCGAACATTCATTGGTAAGGTTGGATTCACCAAAACCTTTACCCGTAATTCTGGTTGGATTAGTAATACGTGTTTTTATAAATTCAACAGTTGATTCAGCTCTATTATTGGATAATGTTTGATTATAAGATTCTGATGCTCTACTATCTGTATAAGCGTTTAATTTCACTACCATCGTTGGATGATTATTCATAATATCTACAATTTTCAATAATTCTGTTTCTGCATCTGGGCGAATGTCTGATTTATTAAAATCAAAATAGATGGTGTTAAGATTAACAATAACAGCCAAATCATCATTTTCTTTGATTTCGATTACAACCACTTCTTTTTCTTTTCTTAGTAGGGTCACATCTGCAACAATAATCAACTCTTCACCACCTGTATTTACAGCAGTTGTGCCTTCAAGATAATCTTCTTTATTACCTTTCAATGTGTAATTTTTGTCGGATTCAACAATAAATTTATAAGCACCGTATTCATCAGAAACTACGGATGAAATGAGTACATTATTTTCATCATATAAATCTACTTTAGCATATGTAATAAAGGTTTCAGTTTTGCTTATCGTGATGCCAATAAGTTCTTTTTTATTGGTTAAATCAATAAGAATCTTTGTGCTGTAAATATCATCATTACCAATGCCTCCAGCTCTATTAGATGAAAAATAACCATCTTTCAATTCTTTAGTAGTGATAAACGCAAAATCATCTTCACTAGAATTGATTGGTGAACCAGCATTTTTTACATTAGTGCCTTTATCACCGATTACTTCAGCTATAAAAATATCTAAACCACATAATCCAAAATGACCATCCGAAGCAAAAAACAATAAATTGCTTTTTTCATCAAAGAAGGGAAATAACTCATCTCCTTCTGTATTTACTTCGTTTCCTAAGTTAATTGGTGTTCCCCAAGCGCTACCTGTTTTGGTGATTTTGTAAATATCTGTTCCGCCAAATCCACCTGGCATATCGCTAACAAAATACATCGTGTTACCATCTTCTGTTAAGGAAGGGTGACCTACAGAATAGCCTTTATCATTTAAGATAAAACTTTCAGGTGTTGACCATTTTTCGTCTTTAAAATCACTGAAATATAGTTGTAATTCTACTACATTGTCTTTGGTTTTATCTTTTGGGTTGTTTCTAGTAAATGCCATGTGGTTACCACCATTGCTAAAACTTGCCAAACCATCGTGCATTTTACATTTCATGTTTTTGTCAAAAATCTCTGGTTTTTCCAATTGACCGTCTTTCACATCGGCCACATATAGATTCAAAAATGGTTTTCCTGTCCAATTGTAGGTTCTTTTTGGTACAACAGATGTTCTATTGTTTGAAGAGTAAACAATTTTGTCTTTGTAGTAGGTAGTTCCAAAATCACTTTCATCCGTATTGATGTCTAATTTTGAAATCGTGTAATTACCTATGTCACTTTGCAACGTACCTAAAGTTTCTTTGTTGGCAACATAACTTTTACCTCTTAAATCATTAGGTGCTAATTGTACAAATTGATCCATTATTGCATTGGACTCTTTTATTTTCCCATTAGATTTCAAAATGGTGGCATAACTGTAGTAATCTTCGTTGATAACCCCATTTTTAGAAGCAATTAATTCAGCGTAAATGGTTTCTGCCATTTTGTTTTGCTCAATTATTTTGTAGCTTTCAGCTAAACTTCGTTTCCCTTCGGGAGTTAATTCTTTTACAGAAACGTATTTGTCTATTGCTTTTTGGAAATCGTATTTAAAAGCGTATTTATCGCCTTGTTTTTCCCTTTTGGATTTTTCTTGGCCACTAACCGTTAGGGTTAATGCGAAAAAAACTAAAAAGGTTATGTATATTGTTTTCATTATTTATTGTATTGTTTGCTATTAAAAATATCTTGGTGAGTGTATTTGTTTATTGCTGTTTTTAATGAAATCATATCTTAACATGATTTCATGGCTGCCTTTATTGTATTTTCCTGTTTGATTGCCATAAGACCAATCATACGAATAGCCCAATCTCAAATGCTCAAATAAGTTAATACCTACCAATGCGCCAAAAGCATCACCCGTTCTAAACATGGCTCCAACAACTAATTTCCTAGCAAAAATGAAGGAAGCCGTAACGTCTCCTTGAATAGGAGCTGCTGGTGTTAATTTTACCAAAGTGGTTGGTTTAAAGTCTACATTTTCAGAAAGTTTCACAACTCCACCTAAGATTAAAAAATAATGGCGTTGTTCAGTTCCCAAAATGTTACTCCCCACAACAGGATTATTATCAGAATAGCTGTTTTCAAGTAAACTAGGTGCCGAAATACCAGCATAAAAATGCTCTCTAGAATAATACGCTCCAAAACCAAAATTGGGTGTAATATCATTTTTGATATTATTTTGAAAAGCAGGATCTACTTGTTCGTCTAATGATAAAGTATTCAAATTAGCTTGAAACATATTAGCTCCAGCACTTAAGCCTAAGGCTAATTTTGACTTATCATTTAGTTTGATTCTGTAAGCAAAATCTACAAAAGCAGAGGTGTTATTAGTTGGACCTATTTTATCATTCATGATAGAAAGACCTAATCCTATTTTATCATTTTTCAAAGGTGAATGTAAGGTGATAGTTTGAGTCATTGGAGCTCCTTTGTAATCAACCCATTGAGAACGATGTAAAGCTGTTACTGTAAGTGCATCACGGCTACCTGCATATCCAGGATTTATGACCAATGTATTGTACATGTAATGCGTGTACATCGGTGCTTGTTGTGCCACAGCAGAGAGACTGCTTAGGCACACAAGTAAAGTGGTTGTTTTTATAAATGTTTTCATATAAAATTATATTGTTTATTAGTTATTTGGATAAATTATCTGGTTAAATAGATAGTTCCTTTGATAGCGTCCGTGCCATCACCTAAATCAATTATGTAGAAATAAGTTCCTGTTGGTAATTTGTCATCACCTATGGTAATTCCTAGAGTTGAAGTGCCATCCCAAGTGTTTTGGTATGGTGTAGCTTCAAATACTTTATTTCCCCAACGGTTAAAGATGACAAAGTTGTTTTCTGGGTAACTTGCTATTCCTCTGATGACAAATAAATCATTGATTACATCTCCATTAGGTGAAAATCCTTCTGGGATATGAAAATCTGTTGGAATTGTTTCAACAGTAGCAAGATTATCTGCTGGATTTACATCAGCTTCATTACCTGAAATAGTAACTGAATTGCTATAATCACCTGAAGCATTCACGGTAACAATAATCGTTAATGTATCTGCATCACCACTGTTTAAATTCCCAATGGTCCAAATACCCGAAGCATCATTATAGGTTCCCGTAGTAGCAGAAGACGACACAAAAGTATATCCTGATTGTATAATTTCTGAAACCGATACACCTGTTGCATCAGCCGAACCATTGTTCTCAGCAATGATGGTAAAAGTTACAATACTTCCAACTACAGGAGTCATATTGTCAACTGTTTTTACGACACTTAAATCAACTGTACAGATTATTACTGATACAGAAACAATGTCAGGTTGTGAAGTACAACCATTTGCCATAGTAGTTAAAACATAGTTTCCACTATTAGCCAACGTTGCATTAGCGATAAATGGATTTTGAATAGCAGAAACAAAACCATTAGGCCCTGACCAATTGTAAGTAGTTAAAGGTGTTTGTTGTGCAAAAAGAAAAACTGTATCTCCAACACACACTGGGCTAGTTGTGGTAGCTATAGCAATTGGAGTTGGGTTTAATGTCAATGAAACATTAATTGAGGTCACTGAAGGTGAACAAGTTCCACTAACAACAACATTGTAGTTAGCAACGCCATCAGCAATAGTTGCAGGGTCAAAAGTCAAGGTATCATTCGTTGCTCCTGTAATGTTAACCGAACCAATTCTCCATTGGTATGACAATCCTGAACCTGTTGCAGAAACTACTAAACTAACTGAATCGCCCTCACAAATTGTTTGGCTAATAGGTTGTAAAGTAATATTTGGAGCAGTATTTAGAATTAAAGAAGCGTTGTTTGAAGTTGTTGAACAGATACCATTTGAAACGGTAACGTTGTAATTATTCAAAGCACTCAATGCAATTACTGGATCGATAGTTAATGTATCATTAGTAGCACCAAGTATAGCGTTTGTTCCAATATTCCATTGGTAGGTTAAACCTGTTCCAGTTGCAGCAATGGTGAAACTAACTGAATCACCAATACAAGCCGTTTGATTAGCTGGTTGAAGCGTGATGTTTGGAACTGTATTTATAGTTACGGAAGCATCGTTTGAAGTAACTGTACAGTTACCTATAGAAACGGTAACATTGTAATCCAATGCATTGTCTAAGATATTCGCAGGATCAAATGTTAAGGTATCATTTGTTGCACCTAATATATCATTTGTTCCAATTGCCCATTGGTAAGATAATCCACTTCCTGTAGCAGCAACAACTAGGCTTAAAGAATCACCCACACATCCAATTTGATCGGTAGGTTGTAACGTAATCACAGGCGCTCCTGTTACCGTTAGGGTTACATTACTTGAAGTAACTGAAGGTAAAAACGTTCCACTTACAACCACGTTATAATTATTAGCAGCATCTGATAGAGCAGCAGGATTAATAGTTAATGTGTTGGTTTGTGAACCTGAAATAGAACCACCATCTACTAAGTTTGTAGTTCCTAATCTCCACTGGTATGTTAAATTTGTACCTGTTGCAGATACAACAAAACTCACAGAATTTCCAATACAAACCGTTTGGTCAGTTGGATCTGTTATAATAATTGGTGAAGTTGTGCCACCACATCCTGGAGGCATAGTTGCAGTAATAGCAGCCGTTTGTAAAGCTCCTGTTGTTGTTAAAGCTCTTCCTTCAATATTTACACCCGTGTTTAAATCTACTGCCCCATTATTGGCAACGATAGTTCCTTTAAAAATAGATAAATCATTGATTGAAACTGCGCCATCTATTTTCCAAAAAACGTTTTTGGCCAATGTACCATTTATTAGATTCACTTTTGAAAAAGTACTGGTAGAAAAAGCTCCATTTACCTGAATAACAAAAACAGCATTGGAGTTACCTTGCGCATCTAAATATAATGTATCTGTAAACGTTACGGCACCATTCATTAAATACACATGAGGAGTAAGCACTAAATTGTTGCCAAATTGCGCAGGATATAATAATTCAATATCAAAAAGCAATGTGTTTAAATACGTATAAACACCTAACAAATCTGTTGCAGCAGCGGCAGTAGCGCCATCAGGGATAGGGTGAACCGTACCAACTACAAACAAAGGATTAAAACCTAAAGTTGATCCTAAATTTGTTCCAACATCACCTACCACGTTGGTTACACCAACATTAGTAACAGGTCCGTCAGAAGAGAAAATAGTAAAACATTCCACGTTTCCTAATTGAGGAGCAATGGGTCCTAAAAGTACAGGACTACCACATCCAATGGGTTTATAAGCCAACACATTGTTTACCGTAATAGCACCAGCTATAGATAAAGCTCTACCTTCTAGTGTATCTCCGGCATTAATGTTAATAGCGGCATTATTGGCGATTATGGTACCTCTCATGGTCGTTCCAACAGCCATATCAACCAAACCTTCTACTTTCCAAAAAACATTACAAGCTTGAGCTCCATTTACTAAATAAACCTTAGAAGCTGCATTGGTCGAAAAAGCACCTGCAATTTGTATAATGAATACAGCATTTGGATTGTTTTGAGCATCTAGGGTTAAACCAAGGTTTAGAGTAGCTGGACCACCAATCGAATATACACCTGGAACTAGAATTTGACCATTTCCTAATAAAGGAGCAGGGAAAAAAGTTGGGATGGTACTATTTAATGTATTATATGCAAGTTGGACATCTACTGCACATTGTGCGCTGACACCATCACCATCATTCATAGTACCATTTACATTTCCAAATCCTGTGCTTGAACCACTGTTGGTTCCCACGTTACCCGTTAAATGCGTTATGCCTGTATTAGAAACAGCTCCAGCTGTAGAGAAAAGCACGAAGTTTTCAGCTGTTCCCAATGGAATTATTTGTCCAAAAGATAGATTCGGGAGAATCATCATATGGGTAACAATTACAATGAGTTGTAGTAATTTTGTTTTCATTTTTAATATTTGTTTAATTGTGAATTCTTTTTCACGGCACAAAGTTGCGAGCAATAAAATCGAGAATGATTACACAATTATTAGGAAGAGTTACACAATTAAATATTGAGTTTAATTTCAAAAATAGAAGAAGGCATATTTATTCAGATGTTTTGAATTCAATGACCAAAAGTTTGTAATCAAAATATTAAATGTTTAATTTTGTCGATTCAAATACCTCGTTCATTATGAAAAAACTGAGTTTAATAGGGTTGTTGGTTGTTATTTACTCCAATGTACTCATCGCACAAGTTCCTCAAGCTATCAATTACCAAGCAGTTGCAAGAGATAATGCAGGATTAGAAATCGTAAATACACCCATAACTGTTCGATTCAGTATAGGAGGAGCAGGTGTTTCAAGCGGTACGTTTGATTATCAGGAAACACATACTACATCTACTAACGATTTTGGTTTGTTTAACGTTAGAATGGGGCAAGGAACTCCAACGGGTCCAGCCATTTCAGCTATAAATTGGAATACACAACGATTTTTATTAGTTGAGGTGAATTTTGGAAGTGGATTTGAACAAATGGGGGTTGCGCAGCCTTTTGTTACCGTTCCTTATGCTATTTTAGCTCAAGATGTTGTCAACAAAGAATTACCAGCAACAGCAAGCAACAATGATGTTTTATCTTGGAATGGCTCAGCTTGGGTAGCAACTGCTCCAGGTTCAGTTTCTGAAACAACTACAACCCTTGTTGATAATGGAGACGGCACGTTTACCTACACAAATGAATTAGGAAATGCTATTACGTTTGATGCCAATATTGATGATACTGATGCTGATATTACCAATGAAATTCAAGACTTACAGCTAGTGGGCAATATTTTAACGATAACCAATAATGGTTCAGCGACACCTGTTGATTTATCGATTTACAACGAATTACCTGCAACAGCCGTTGTTGGTCAAGTTCTCACTTGGAACGGAACTACATGGGTAGCTCAAAATTCAGGTTCTGGTGCTGATAACTGGGGCTCTCAAGTGGTTGCAACTGATGGAACAACTATTACAGGAACAGGTGTAGCTGGAAATCCATTAGTTGGTTTTGATGGACAATATTCATCTTTAACAGGAACACCAACGATACCTACTCAAACCAGTCAATTGACTAACAATAGTGGATTTATTACTACTGAAGTTGATGGAAGTGTAACTAATGAGTTACAAACAATTTCTCTTGCTGGTTCAAATTTAACATTATCAAATGGTGGCGGAACGGTTTCTATTAACGATGCTGATAGCAGTCCAACTAATGAGATTCAAAATGTAACTGTTTCAGGAAATGCATTGAATATTTCAGGGGGAGGCACAGGAACAACAATTTCAACTAATGCACCTTCGACTAATCAAGTATTAACTTGGAATGGTTCAGCATGGATAGCACAAAATGCTGGTTCGGGAGCTGATAACTGGGGTTCTCAAGTGGTTGCAACGGATGGAACAACTATTACTGGAACAGGTGTAGCTGGAAATCCATTGGTTGGTTTTGATGGACAATACTCATCTCTAATAGGAACACCAACAATTCCCACACAAACAAGTCAATTAACCAATAATAGTGGATTCATTACTACAGAAGTTGATGGAAGTGTGACTAATGAAATACAAAATGTATCCATTTCAGGAAATGCATTGAATATTTCAGGGGGAGGCACAGGAACAACAATTTCAACTAATGCACCTTCGACTAACCAAGTATTGACTTGGAACGGAACGGCTTGGGTAGCGCAAAATGCTGGTTCAGGAGCTGATAACTGGGGTTCTCAAGTAGCTGTTACTGATGGAACAACAATATCTGGAAATGGAACCGCTGGAAACCCATTATTGGTCGCTCAACCATTACCTAACACAGCTACAACTGGTCAAACAATAACTTGGAATGGAACATCTTGGGTGGCAAGTAATGTTGCCGTTGTGCCTACTTATGCAGCAGGAACTGGTGTTTCCATTACCGGTACATCTCCTAATTTTACAATTAATAATACCGCTCCTGACCAAACAGTAGCCATTTCAGGAACTGGTGCTACTACTGTTACAGGAACGTACCCCAATTTCAGTGTTGCATCTACAGATAATCAAACATTAACAAAAACGGGTAATGCATTATCCATATCAGGTGGAAATTCAATAAACATTTCTAATACAGCTCCCACAACCAATCAAGTATTGACTTGGAATGGGACTAATTGGATTGCCGCTACTCCTGCTTCTGCTCCAACGTACACTGCTGGTACAGGTGTCAATATAAATGGTTCTAACGTGATTTCAAATACTGCGCCTGATCAAACGGTTGTAATGACAGCAGGTACCGGAATATCAATTACAGGGACATACCCAAACTTTACAGTTACAAATTCTTCACCTAATCAGGTTTTGACATTAACAGGAGCAGGAGGAACAAGTGTTTCAGGGACGTATCCAAATTTAACGGTTTCTTCAACCGATGCTCAAACATTGACAATAGGAGGGAATGTAATATCTATTAGTAATGGAAATAGCATAACCATCCCTTCTTTACCAGCTGGTACAAGTGGACAAACATTGTATCATGATGGCACAAATTGGGTTGCGAATAGTAATTTATTTCATAATGGTTCAAATGTAGCCATAGGTACTACTTCTCCAAGTGCTAAGTTTCAAGTTTATGAAAACAACACAGGTGCAGGAGCTCAACAATTTATTACAAATCCTGCTAATTCAGTCAATTCTTCATCTGCTTTAGCTTTTACCAATAGTGTTCCTGGTCAAGGTTATATGATAGGTATAGATAACACTTCAGGAATTTTTAAAATTTCAAATTCTTCAACAAATTTAAATGCATTTAATAGAATTCAAATAGATCCTTTAGGTAATGTAGGAATTGGAAATTTTGTTGGAGTAACCAGTAGACTAGATGTTGATGGTCAAATTACTATGCGTACAGGAGCTGTAGCGGGATATGTACCTGTTTCAAACGCTTCAGGAACAATGACTTGGACCGATCCTAGCACATTGGTTTCTTCAGGGCCTTGGTCTAAAATGGGGACATCAATTTATCCTACAGTTTTAACAGATAATGTTGGTATAGGTACGAATTCACCAGTAAGAAAATTACAAGTAGAAAACACTACTAATGTTGGAAATGGAGAAGGAAATATTACAGCATTACACAATTCAAGTGGTTTAGGTTCGGCATTTAAAGCGATTTCAAACTCTACAGGCCAATTAACTCCTTCAGGTACGATCTATACATCGGTTAATCTTGCAGGTTATCAATCAGGTACAGTGGCGGGTAATGTTGACTATGGGATATATGCTAAAGGGGAAAATAATAGTACACGTGCAGGACTTTTTGAAAATTCATATCACCCAAATAGTTATACCTCAATTGGTGGAAATGAGAATTTTTTAATTCAACACAATACTGCTTTTGCAGGAAGCTCTGCTCAACAAATAAACTATACCTATTCAGGAACTGGACTTGGAGTAAATGCAGGATTGAATATGGCTATTACCAGTACAACTGCCACAGGAAATTTAAATACACACGGAATTTATTTGACTGGAGCCAACAATTCTACTGGAGCCAACGCATCAACTATAGGTATAGGTGCTTATATTAGTGGAACAAATGCAAATGGCGAAAAAAGAGCAGCTGATTTTAGTTCTTCTGGAGTTGGATCTACTAATATTGGTTTATTTGCTGATGCCTCAGGCGCAACAACTAATTGGGCTGGTTATTTTAATCAAGGAAATGTCCATATAGCTAATAATGTTGCTATTGGTAGCACAACACACAATTATAGTAATAGTACTTCACAAGTTGTGTCTATTACTGAAACAAATGGATTCCCTATATTAGAAATGAATGGTTATGGCGTAGGAACTTCATCACCAGCTACCTATGTAGATCATTATAAAAATGATGGTACCACTAATAATCATATTGTTCGTTTATCAGCTGGTACATTTGGCGCAAATAATACCGGCTTTTATGATATATCTGTTGCTAATGCAGGTTCTATGAGTCGTATTCTTACTATGAATCAAGGTAAAGTAGGTGTAGGTACCAATTCTTATTCAAACTTAAATGATATCTTCAATGTTTATGAAAACGATGCCGCTGTCGATGGAGAAAATGGATCAATAATTAATGTACAAAATGCTTCTGGTTCATATACTACGGCTTCAACTAGTGAAATGGCAGGAATTCGATTTAAAGTGGGAAGTTATGTGCCTAACGGAATGAGTAAAGCGGCCATGTTTTATCAAAGAAATGCAACCTACGGAAGAGGAGATTTAATTTTTGCTATTAATAATGGCGCAAATGTAAATAATGTAAATGTTTCTGATGAGGTTATGAGAATCTCGAATACAACGAATACAAATGCAGTCACATCTGCAAAAGCAACCACTGCAAGTGTAGGTAGTTTTGTAAATGAAACAACAACAGGAGGTCGTGGTATAACTGCTACAGCTTCTTTAAATAATTCACCAGCATCGGGAACTAGATATGGGGTTTATGCAACTGCTTGGTATGGTCAAGCTTCAAATTATGGCGTTTATGGTTATGGATTTGGTGGAACAACTTCTTATGGTGTGTATGGTCAATCAGGTGGTGCTACAACTAATTGGGCGGGATATTTTGCTGGGAATGTAAACGTAACAGGAACCCTTTCAAAAGGTGGGGGTACGTTTAAAATTGACCACCCATTAGATCCTGAAAATAAAATTTTATACCACAGTTTTGTCGAAAGTCCAGATATGATGAATATTTATAATGGAAACATTACAACAGATTCAAGCGGTTTTGCAACTGTTTACTTACCTGAGTATTTTGATGTTTTAAATAAAGATTTTAGATATCAATTAACGGTAATTGGAAGTTTTGCTCAAGCTATTGTGTTCAAAAAAGTTGAGGGTAATGTATTTATTATCCAAACTAACCAACCAAATATTGAAGTTAGTTGGCAAGTTACAGGTGTTCGAAAAGATCCTTGGGCAGAAAAGAATAGAGTGATTCCAGAAGTCGATAAAAAACCTGAGGATAAAGGTAAATATATTCACCCTTTAGAATATGGCGTTCCAATTGAAAAAGGGGTAGATTTTGATCCATCAACGAAACAAAACTAATAGATTCAATTGAGAAATAAAACGTACATATTTTTTATTTTATGCTTAAGTAATCTAATTTCTTTTGCCCAAAACTCCCTTTCACCACAAGTAATAGGAAGTCAAGGGAACACTTTGTCAAGTGGTACAGGAAATTCTGTGCAGTATACACTCGGTGAAGCCATTATTATTACCACTCAAAGTAGTAGTCATATTCTTACTCAAGGGTTTAATCAACCCAAAACATTGATTGATAACAATCCTTTGGATGTTTATTATTCTGTAACTGCGGCTAATTGTTTTGGAATATATAACGGAGCTATTGTTATCGATAGTATTGTTGGTTGCAGTGGCAATTATACAATAACTTTCAATGGATTTGATACTACAGAGACTCAATTTGATTCGTTGACGGCAACAACGTACACATTAATTATAGCGTCTGATGATGGATGTACTTGGGAAGAAGATATAATAATCCCAGCAACTGGTGTTGACTGTGATTTGTTATTTTACAATGCTTTCTCACCTAATAATGATTTAATGAACGATAGTTGGGTTATTGAACATGCCGAAGCGTATCCCGATAATAATGTTCAAATATTTGACCGTTGGGGTAATAAAATTTGGAGCATAGAAGGATACAATAACAGTGACCGTGTTTGGGAAGGAAAAAATAAAAGTGGTGTTGAAATGCCGAATGGAACCTATTTTTATATTTTTCAATCGGGAGAGGCGGTTTATAAAGGGTATGTGGAAATAACGAAGTAAGTTGACAGGTTGAACAGTTTTTCAGTTGTTCAGTTTGTTGGTTTGAAATAAAAAATAAAAAATAAAAAAAATCGATTGTCGAGAATCGAATAATCAATTGTCTTAAATAAAATGAAAGTAATAGTTCTCATCATATCCATTCTAAGCATAATAGCAATGCATGCTCAACAAGATTTCTTGAAGAGCCAGTATATGTTCAATTTGTTTAGTATCAACCCTGCTTATGCTGGGAGCAGAGATGTGATGGAAGTATCTTTATCACACCGTTCGCAATGGGTAGGGTTTGAAGGTGCGCCACAGACACAAGTGTTGAGTATTCACGCACCATTGACTAAAAAGAAAATCGGTTTTGGATTACAATTATTTAATGATAAAATTGGGCCACGTCAAGTCACGGGTCTTAATACTGCATACGCTTATCATATTCGTTTAGGAAAAGGAAAGTTAGGTTTTGGATTACGTGCCAGTGCGCTTAATTATATGTATCGTTGGGACGAATTGAATTATCAAAACAACCAAGATGTGGTAATCGGTCAAGGAAATCAATCGGCATTATCCATCAACTTTGATTACGGAATGTACTACAAAGATCGTCTGCAATTTGCAGGATTTGAATTGGCGCATTTAGCACAAACTATGATTTCATCAACTAGTATAGAAGGTAAATTAATTCCGCATTTATCCGCTTTTTATGGAAGAGCTTTTGAGATTAAGGAAAAAACTGCGTTAAAAGCTTCATTGCTTTTTAGAGGAAGCAAAGCAAGTAATTTTGCTGATATCAATGTTAGTGCATTTATTAGGCAAACTTTTTGGGTAGGATTGACTTATCGTACTAGTGGTTCAGCTGTTTTCATTGCTGAATATTATTTTAAACCTCAGTTTAGAATCGCCTACAGCTATGATTACCAGTTAAATGGATTGGCTACACATCAAAGTGGTTCGCACGAAGTTTTTTTAGGATATGATTTTAAAATATTTAAAACGAATAACCTTTCACCTCGCTTATTTTAAATGACGAAAAAAGTACGATATTATAGAGTTTTACTGATTATTCTACTGCTTCCTTTGGGTTTGATGGCTCAAGTAAAAAAGGCCGAAAAATTAGCGGAAGAAAAACGTTATTTGGATGCTATTGAAGTGTACGAAAAGGCAATTAAAAAATCCCCTACAGGATTCAATTACAACGCTCTTGGTAATTTATATCAAAAAACAAAACAATATGCTAAAGCGAAAGAAGCTTTTTCAAAGGCATTGACATTTAGTGAATTGACAGAAACCAGATACATAGATTATGCAAAGATTTGCTTACAAACCGAAGATTTTGATGAAGCAAAAAAGTATTTTGAATTATATGAAAAGGAATCTAAAGGAGATTATAGAGCAGAATTATATGTTAAATCAATAAACGATATTGTTGGTTGGAAAAAGGAATCAAATGCTTGGGAAATCAATACGGTAGAAGGTATCAATACCTCAGCTAATGAATATTGTCCAAAAAGATATTTAAATGGATTGATATATGTAACCGAAGGTCAACCAGATTGGGTGAATTATATTGAATTCGAAGCTCTACATTCCAATTTCACAGATATTTATTATGCTCAAAGTAAATCGAATAACTTAACATTTAATAAAGGTAATCTATTTTCACCTTTGCTAACTTCAGATTATCATGATGGTCCTGTAGCATTCATGCCCGATTCTTCTCAAGTATATTTTTGTAGGTTAATTCGCAATGGGAAAGCTGAAAAAATGCATCTGTACTTTGCAGATATTATAAATGGTGAAATTCAAAAACCACAAGAGTTTGATTACAATAATAATGAATACTCTATAATGCATCCAACCATAAGTTCAGATGGTAATTTTTTGTTCTTTGCATCCGATAAAAGTGGAAGTTTAGGTGGTTTTGATATTTTTGTTTGCCGTAAACAAAAAAAATACGGATGGAGCGCACCAAGACCAATTCCAGGCTTGATAAACACTATTGGAAATGAAGTGTTTCCAACCTACCATAATGGTCATTTATATTTCTCCTCTGATGGACATTATGGTTACGGTGGTTTAGACGTGTTTGTTGCCAATGAAAATGAACAATTTAAAGTAATTCATAACCTCAAAGCTCCTTTAAATTCAGCTTATGATGATTTTTCGCTAGATTTTACTTCTGATAAAACAGGCTATTTTTCTTCCAATAGAGTAGGAGGTAAAGGTGGAGACGATATTTACTACTTTAAACATTTGGATAAAATAGTTCAAGATGAATTTCCAACGTTGATGGGAGTTTTTGAATTTAAGCAATTGACTAAAGAAAACGTTACGTTAATACTTTTTGATGAAGAAGGTAATGAAATGTCGAGAGTTAAAACAGACGAATTTGGTAGGTTCGAATTTAGAAATTTAAATCCAGAGAAAAAGTTTAGTATTAAAGCGGATGGTGATTTTGAAGATGCAGAATTATTTATTACTAATGCCAATGGTGAAAAATTAGTGATGATGCGTAATGGTGAAGGAGGTGAATTTACCTTTAGACCTTTGAAATCTTCGGAAACAGAGTTAATGATTCCCATTATTGAAGAAGTTCCAACTTTCTTGACTATTCCCATTACAGGTTATGCATACAAATCGTTAAAGGGCGACTTAGGTTACAAAACGGAAGTGTTGATTTATGATAAAAATAACGAGTTAATAGCGCGAACATATACGGATAAAGAAGGGAATTTTTTCTTTAGAAATTTAGTGCCAGATGAGTATTATCAAATTAAGGTAATTACTGAAGCGGATGTTCAAATTGTGTTAATGAACAATCGAGGCGAAAAGTATGAAGATATTGATAAATTGAGTGCCTCCGAGTTTATTTTTAGAAGATTAAAGTATGATGAGGTAGGTTTGAAAATCATTAATGAGGAAAATGTGATCATCCAGATTAGGAAAAATGAAAAGTTTGGTTTACCCAGTATTTATTATGATTATAACAGCTCTGAAATAAATGCTCAATCAGCAGAAGAATTGGATAAATTATTCATTTTAATGAAAAAAAATCCCCATGTTCAAGTAGTTTTTGAATCACATACAGATAGTAGAGGTAAAGATGATTATAACCTAAAACTTTCTGAAAAAAGAGCCGAAAGCGCTGTGAACTATTTAGAGAAAAAAGGAATACCTAAAGAACGTTTAATGGCAAAAGGATATGGTGAAACCAAATTGCTCAATAAGTGTTCAAATGGAAGCGAATGCAGTGAAGATGATCACGCATTAAATAGACGAACGGAAATTAGTATTACAGGTCAAGCAGTTAGTTTTTAATGAAGTAAAATAATTGGTCTTAGTATTTTTGTTATTGGGTGACAATTATAGCTTATTAAGCTAATAATTTTGCTCTATTTTAATCATTAGAAGTATAATTGTATCCTAATGAAACTGCATAGAAAACGCTACTTTTTAATCCTTTTGACACATTTGGTTTTCATTAATGTATACATAGGGAATGAAGAAGTGGATACCATTTTTTTGAGTCCGAATACTGAAAAACCAGTCAACCTAACAAATAGGGGATTTATTTTTATAGACAGTACAGAAATATGGGAAAATAATGGTCTGGAGACATTTAGAGATACTATTGTTTCTTTTAAGAGGTATAGAAAGAATGTGTTCAAGTATAGAAATTCCTTTTCAGCAATATTTACATTTTTTTTGAAAACAAATGCATCATTTGCTCAAAATTACGTTTTGGAGTTTACTAATTCAGAAGTTGATGATATTCAGATAATGCTATTTCAAAATGATTCAATCTTTTGGATTTCAGAAAAAACAGGTG
Organism: uncultured Flavobacteriales bacterium; assembly: GCA_964419055.1. Classification (GTDB taxonomy): domain Bacteria; phylum Bacteroidota; class Bacteroidia; order Flavobacteriales_D; family Parvicellaceae; genus CAYQNU01. The sequence continues at coordinate 31,074 of CAYQNU010000023.1, forward strand.
ATAAATATGTGTTTAATTCAAGAGAAATAAATCATAGGTTTTTTGCATTTGAATTAAATCTTCAACCCAATAGCAAATATCAACTAGTACTAGCAGTAAATAAAAAAGACCGAACATTAACATCCAATATATTTGTTTTTAGTAAAGAAAATTGGGATATTAAAATTCAAGGTGACGCCCTTTTTAATGGTGTTTTTCAAGGATTATTTATTTCTTTTATTTTGATTGGGATTATTATGTTTGTTTTTTTAAAACAGATTATTTTTTTGTATTATGGTTTATATGCTTTAATGGTTTTTTTTCTTCTATTCACCATAAATGGATATTCATTTCAATATATTTATCCTAACCACCCAATTGTCCAACAACAATCAACAATTATCATTCAAATTGCAGGATTAATTTTTCTAAATCTTTATGCTTTCAAGTTTGTTCAATTCAATTTGTATAATAAAGTTTATGCAAAGATTAAATATTTCCTTGTTGGATTGTATTCCTTCTTTATTTTGTTGGCCTTTTTATCAATTTGGTTTCCATTTACTAATCAGAAGCCTTTAGCAATTATCCTATACATTTTTGAGTTTTTAAACTTTACCTCACTTCTGCTTATACCTCTATTTATTTATGTTAAACATAAGAAAAAGGAAGCGTTAGTTTTTTTTCTATCCTATGCATTTGTAGGGGTGTCATTGTTTTATGCTATTTTATCTTTTTTGATTGAAGACCTACCTTATGTGCCAATGATGACTACATTGAACTTCGCTTTATTCATTGAAATGATTTCTCTTTTGTTGTATATGGTTTTTAATTACCGGTCTATTTTACAACAAAAAATTGTTGCAGAAAATCAGTTATTTGAAAGTCAAAAACTAAATCAACAAGCATTTATAGATGGTCAAGAAAAGGAAAAACGAGAAATAGCCTTAAATATTCACGATAACATTTCATCTAATTTATTTGCCCTAAAAAATAAAATTAACTTAATACCTATCAGCGAAGTGGAATTATTAAATAATGATATTGATATTATTTCAAAAGAACTTAGGGATATCAGTCACGAATTATTGCCAGCTACATTAGAGGATTTAGGACTTGAAAGTGCTTTAAATGATTTACTCCAAAATTTTTCTTCTTTTTTTGTTGTTCACCTTCATTGTCAGGACTTACCGAAAAATATTTCAAAAAATATGAGCATACATATTTATCGTATTTTTCAAGAATTGCTTAAAAATGCTGCAAAGCATGCCAATGCCAAGAATGTGTATGTACAACTTTTTGGAGAAACAGATTCTCTAGAAATACAATATGAAGATGATGGTGTAGGTTTTACAAAAAGTAGTAAAAATATCGGCTTGGGATTCAAAAGTATTAACTATCGTGTTAATCTGTTAAAAGGAAATATATCTGTTGAATCTGAAGTAAATAAAGGGCTTTTAATTAATATTTCAATACCTTATTAAATCGTGGTTTTGGGTATTTTTTGACAACTTTTTTATCTATAATATTGCAAAATGTTAATTTAAATGAGAAAGATGAAAGTATTAGTGGTTGATAATCATGATTTAATTTTACATAGTTTAACTCAAATGTTAAAGGAGGAGAATATAGCCAGTGAAATTCTTACAGCTGGGAATGTTACAGAAGGAGTTGAAAAAGCAATAGAGTTAAAGCCCAATTTAATTATAAGTGACTATAAAATGGGTAACGGAAATGGATTAGAACTTTTTAATGAATTACGATCTAAAGGTATTTATTGTAAGTTCTTAATTATTTCGATGATTGATGAAGGGGCACTTATAAATATGCTCTATAATGAGGGTGTTGATGGTTATATAAATAAAGAATCTTCAAAAAGTGAAATTATTAATGGGATTACTCAAATAATTCAAGGAAATAAATACCTGTGTGAACTCTCAAGAAAATCATTAAAAAATTTCAAAGCTACGCATTCAGATAATAAATTTCTATCTAAACGAGAGTTAGAAATTTTGAAATTGGTAGTTCAAGAAAGAAAAAATCAAGATATTGCTGAGTTATTAAATATTACTGTTTCTACCGTTGAAACACATAAAAAAAATCTAATAAAAAAATTAGGAGTAAAATCCTCTATTGGGTTGGTTAAATATTCTTTGGATAATAAGATTTTTGAGTAAATAATAAAATAGTTAACTAATTTCTTGTGAATTTAATTTTTAAAATACTTGTAAGCTTCATTTTTTTTTTGAAAATCACCATTTTTTTTGCGCAAGTACCTGTTATTCAGACAGGTCATTCTGGGGCAGTTCTTTCAGTTTGTTTCTTAAACCATTCGGAATTTATAACTGGCGGTGAAGATGGTAAGTTAATTGTTTGGGATATTCTTACAGGTCGGCAAAAATTATCTTGGCAAGCACATTCCTCAAATATTGAAGAAATCAAATTCAAAAACAACACAATTTTAACTTCTTCTTCAGGGGATAACTTAATTAAAGTTTGGGATTTAAATTTTAATTTACTCGACAAAATTGGACCATTTAGTACTGGAATAAATAGTTTTGATGTTTTAGATGAATTAAATGAGATTTTTATCGGGGGAGATTATTTGTATCGGTATAAAAATGAGATTAAAAAATTAGACACATTACGTGTTATTTCTTCCTATCAATTTGAGTCTGTTTACACACATAATAACACGGTTCTTGTTGGTGGAGGGTATGATGAACATGGGTTTTTGATAGATGTCAAAGAGTTAAAACAAATAGGGTTGTTTAAGCAAATTACTTCTGCTGGTTTTTCAACCAATAATAAAGTGTATTTAGGTGGAAAATATGGAAATTTAAGATGTTTTGATTTAGTTACCAAGACTTCAAAATCTCTTTCACTACAATCCTCTTTCACAAAAATCAATAAAATTGCCGTAATTGAGGATGTATTAATAATAGCAGATGATGAAGGTAATTTACATGTTAGAAATGAAGCTAACTTTAAACCCATCTATACTTCCAAAATTCACAACGGATCAATAGAAGGATTTGCAGTTTCTCCCGATAATAAAAGTATTGTAACTGTTGGTAGTGATGGTAAAATATTCTTGAGAGAGTTACAATCTGGATGGCTCTTGCAATCATTTATGAGCACTTGTGCTCCAATTATTTCATTCAAAAGTTTTGATGAAGGTAGTTATGCAGTGGTCTATGATGATGGAAGTATGCGCGTTTGGAATGTAATTACCAATACAGTGTTTTCCAAAAAAATTTCTCCAACAGCACTGATGCAAAAAAACAATTGGCACTTTTTAATAGATGAAATTGTCTCGGTTGATCAGTTAAAAATGAAAATAAATTTTTATAAAATTAAATCTGCTGAAAACAATTATAACCAAGCAGTAAAAATTGAAAAATGGGAAGCTGTATGGGATTATATGTCACAAGAGTTGGTGATTGCAAAATTGAATCAACGTGTCCAAAATAATCCAACAGGCACAAACTGGAAATCTTATTTATTAGAGGCTAAACTTTTTTCAAAAAGAAAACAATTGGCATCTATTCTACTGGAATCAAACAATAAAGCAAATCATCATCCAACGGATTATTGCATTGATGACCGATTAGGAGTGCTTTCTGTTGCTTCCGAAGAAGGATTTATTGATTTTTATAATTTAGAAACTAAAGAATTTATCTGTTCATCTGTATTGTTAGGATACAATGACTTTTTATATATTAATTCCGAAAATTATTACTTTACTTCAAAAGGAGCATTAAATTTTGTAGGTTTTTTAGCAGAAAATAAAATGGTTGGTTTTCAACAGTTTGATCTCTATTTTAATCGACCTGATTTTGTGCTTTCTAAATTACCATTCGTGAGTAATGAATTTGTGGAGCAACTTTCAAAAGCAGTTGCTAAAAGACATTTAAAATTAAAAGAATCAAGTAAAGAAATCCCTACTTTGGATAAATTACCTCAAATCAAATTGCATTTACCAGAAGAACGAAAATCACTTTCTCCAATATATACGTTTCAGTTGGAAGCCTCTTCTAATAATCAACTTTCTCAATTAAATGTTCTCATTAATGGCGTTCCTGAAAATGAAATAGGAGGTAAAGTTTTGTCTGGAAATGTATTTAAAGACACCATTGCCATTCAATTGAATAATGGGTTGAATTCAATAGAAGTTTATGTTGAAGACAAACAGGGCTTTCGATCTTTATTGCTTTCGTTTGATGTGGAAGGTGTTTTCAAAATTCGACCTCCAGAATTATATATTGCAACAATAGGTGTATCAAAATATCAACAAGTCGATTACAATTTAAGGTATGCTGAAAAAGACGCTGTAGATTTTAATAAATTATTTGTAGAAAATAATTATTTTAAAAAAACAAACAGCCTAGTTCTTTTAAATGAAGAAGTTACGATTGAAAGTCTTCAGAAGATTAAATCGTTTTTTGCCTTAGCTCAACAACAAGATGTAATCATTTTATTTATAGCCGGTCACGGAGTATTAGATGCTAATTTTAACTATTATATTGCTACTTATGATATGGATTTTTATGCTCCAGAAAATAGAGGTATTCCTTATTCAAAAATATCCGAAATCTATAATAATGTACAATCCCGAAATAAAGTCATATTATTAGATGCATGTCATTCAGGAGAATTGGATACAACCGAAACAGTGGTGTCAAATAATGTAGATGATACTGCTGAAAACGAAGATGTAGAATTTAGAGCAGCAGGAATTAATGTGAAAAATTCAAAATCAGGTAAAAGTGCTTTGGATTTATCAAAAATGTTATTTGCAGATGTGTCTGATTCGGATGGTTCTACAGTTATTTCATCAGCTTCTGGAACTGAATATGCTATGGAAAGTTCAAAGTGGGGTAATGGATTGTTTACCTATTGTTGCATTGAAGGTATAAGAACCAAAAAAGCAGATCTTAATCAAGATAAAAAAATAACGGTAAGTGAGTTGAGAAGATATGTAAATAACAGGGTTCAAGAATTATCAAACGGTAAACAAAACCCTTCTTCAAGAGTCGAAAATGTTAAAAATGATTTCGTATTATATTAATTCAAATGATAGATAATGAGAGTTTTAATTTTATTGATCTGTATTTTTCAAATGTTATTAGTCCCCAAATATTTCAGCCAAAAATTCGAAATGGGCATTGGTCTTAACTACGATTTTAATAGCATTAAATTAAATAATAAATTTTATCACAATCATTTAGATGTTGATAAAGATACCTTGCAAATTAGGTTTGACCAAATTAATATTAGACCCTCAATTGTATTTCCCGTATATTTTAGATACCGTTTTAAAAATGGTTTTTTTACGGAACTTTCTTTCGAAACCAAAAGAATGGAGTTGGAAATCGAAGGGAATAGCACCTACTCTGATGGAAGTTTGCATAAATTAACCGAATATCAAATACTAATGGCATTTGATGACTATACTGGACCATTAAGTTATGATGAGTTTTATACGCAATTTTATTATCCATTCTTCCAACGAGAAAAGGAGTATTGGAGAGAAGATGTAACCTATTCACAACAGTTTTCGGTTCATTCAATACATTTAAATGGAGGCTATACTTTTTCGCAAAGAAATGAATATAAGCCTTACGTAAATTTTGGAATGGGTATTTTTCTTGAAAACCCAAAATCATCCTTTAAAAAATTGGATTACAACAACCCTTTTTCAGACAATAATTATCAATTATTTAATAAAATGCCTGAGTTTACCAATTTTGCATTAATTTGGAATGCAGGCATCGGTGTAGAGTTTTACAAAATGCGTTTGTTTACTTCTTTTCATTTTTCCAATGGACCTTTTTTAACTAAACTCAATTTAAAAATTTTAGATCCAGTAAATTCTAATCGTATATCAGGAAGTTGGAATCCCTATAGTAGTTTATCTCAAATTCGAATTGGGGGTGCAATTAATATAATGGATGGAGAAAAGAAAGATAAACTATTACAAGAAAAATTGCATAAAGCTGAACTGATTTCAATTGGGAAATATGAAGAAAGTATTCGAAAGTTTAATGTGGTAGTTGGAATTCAAATACCAAATTTCAATCAACTTAAATCACATTTTGAATTGAACTCAATTAAGTTAGGCGTTTTTTCAGAGGGCAGACCTTCTGGTTATCAGGTTTTTGGTACAGATACAGTTTTTAATGCCTATAATTACATAGAGTTTTATGAATATCAAGACACTATTAACTCAAATGGAGAAGCGGATTTATTGATTAAAATGGAGAGTAATTCTCTAAAGCAGATTTCTCGCGTATTCAAAACGCCTGATTTTTATGTTGGAGGCGTTTTTAATCTCAGTAAAAATTTTAATCTTGAAACACGTTTGAGATACAGTTATTTTGAAATTGATATGTTAATGGAGCGAGAAAACAGAGAAGCTGTTCTCTATTCTGAACTTTTTGATGAGGAAGGAAATCCCAAACCAGGTTACTTTGACTGGATGTTTGAAGATTTTAGCACTGAAGCAGCCATTATGAGAAATTCCTATCACAACATAAGTATCAACCAAAATTTAGTATATAAATTTAAGGTCAAACAATTTTTTGAGATAGGAGGTCACCTTGGTGCAACACTCAATTATTGGGCACCTGGCAAATTCAAAAAAATGAAAAATGGATACAATGATGGAAAATTTGACGAGTATTTTAATCAATTTTGGCACACAGATGCCTATAATCCCAATATTGATGTTGATTATTTTAAATTGACTGATTTATATGCTTGGTTTGATGGAAAAACAGATGATTACATAACCTATTTAGAAATGTTTAATCACACTGGATTAGATCGCTTTAATGGTTCGTTTAACTTCGGTGTGGATGCCTATTTCGAAAAGTTAAGAGTGAGTTTATACGGTGAAATTGGTATTGGACAACCTACTTTCTTTTACCACAAATACCGATCTTTTGGCTTTGGATTAGCGTATTATTTGGTTAAATAAATTGTTTTTTTAACGAGGTAAAAATCACGGTTTTGGGTATTGTTTAACGATTTATAACACTGTAATTTCGCAGCCTATTTCGTGCTAACCAAAACCGTTATTTTTAATGAAAATAGCATTGATAAAACGAAGTAGGTCTAAACTTGTTGATTATTAATAAATTAGTTAAACTAAAAATGAAACCTGCCAAAAAATTCAGTTTATTTATAGCTTTATTTGGGCTATTAAGTGTTATTCTTTTCAACAAATGTAAAGCAGTTTATTCAGAAAAACTATATGCTGATGTTATTGGTTTCAATGATAAAGTAATAACAAAATACAAGCCTTATGATTTAACTAAAACTGAGGATGTGACCTCGATGAATCAAAATATTCGAGATCTTCCTAGTGGTGAAAATACCGCAGCTTATTATGCTCTAGATATAGGATTAGACCGTATAGTGAAAATGCAAAAAAGTGCGCTAATGGAGCGCGATCCTAATACCAAGTATTACATTGTTTTTTTAACTGATGGATTGGATAACGTTTCACCAGAATTAGCAAAAAGAGATAAAAAGTTTTTAATGTTTTCAAAGGGGAAATACGATAATGCCACAGAATATGGAAACGCTATGCAAATTAGAATGGAAGACATTTTAAAAACGTATTCATGGTTTAATATGATTAAGAAAAAAAATACTACCAACACATTTCAATCATACGTTCTTTTATATAGAGGTGAAGATATTGAGAAAAGTGGATATACTGAAGAAGAATTAAATAATAGATTGCTTCCTTTTGCCGGTGCTCAAAATGAAGCTAAACAACCCGTTATTCAAGGGAATAATTTACAAAAATTACTTGCTGACTTTAAAAAGGCGTTTACGGTTTCTTCTTTATCTTTCATAATTCCAAAGGGTTATGCTGGTCAAAAAATTAGAATGCAGTTAAATAAAACCGATAAAGAAGAACAAAAAATTTATATTGAAGCGGATTTTAAAAAAGGCAAAAAGAAAAAGTTCGGGTTTTTAAATGTAGAGCATTACACCTTAGAAAATATTGTTACAAGTAATGGATTGTCTGTTAAATCAATAAATGGAGTAATCAATATGGACGTTAGGTATGATAAAAACTCAAATACAGTACCCTTTACTTTTAATGAGCTTAGATATAATGAAGCAATATATTCAGTAAAAAAAGATGAAGTTAGTCAATGGTTCTATGAGTCAGGTAAATTAAGATGGAACTCAGAATATAGTTCAAAATCTGTCAATACTAAAAATGCTTACATTATCTTAATTATGGATACCAGCACATCTTTCAAATCTCAGATCGAAGATGCTAAAAACACTGCAGTGGAAATAATAGATTTTATTAGTAAACAACTGTAATTTTTATATTTTTAGCTTTTTATAAAGCTGCAGTCCAATTTAATTTTTTAGAGTGATTAAAGTTATTTAAAATCACGGTTTTGGGTATTGTTTCAAACTATATGTTGAATTATTTTTACCGTTTATATAATACATCATTTAGAGAAGAAAATTGATATAGTTTAATTCAAACTTCGATTGATGAGATGTAAGATTGTAAATAATAAAAATAAAGTCATGAATAAGTTTCTAATTGTATTCCTTTTACTTTTTGTAAGTTCTCATTTCAATGCTCAAGACAAAAAAGTAACCTACGGTAAACAAACATATACTGTTTCATCTAGTAAATCTCATGATGGTAAATCAACATTTCAAAAAATGACCATTTCAGAACCAGATAATTTGTATGTTTTTATTGCAGGATATATCAAAGAAAACAAGATTAAACCCTATAAAATACCACAAAAAGAAAGCTTAGAACTAGTTCCAAAATCTATTACGCTGGAATTTGTTACTTATGAAGGATTCAATCACTGCGAAAATGTTACTAGAAAATATGTGAGTGTCAACATAGGTACAAATAGTAAGTTTATAATTCATCGTGATAATTTTGACACCATAATGAAAGCATTTTTAAATGGTAAACATGCTGCCATGATTAAAGCTTTTTTATATAACGAAAAATTAGAATTTATTCCAACAGTAACATTTGAAGCTTCAAAATAATAGTTATTTAAGGATTTCAATAATTTGTCTGAATGTAACATAAATGAACTTTTTAATAGTATGAAAAAAATAGTTGAGATTCAAAAACTAAGTGAGCAGAGATATAATTTAGTTTATAATGTTCTCAATTATTGACAACTATGAAAGCAACTATTCTTTTACTTATTCTATTGCTTTCTTTTGTAAATGCTTTTGCTCAATTGCCTGAAACACAAATTAAGTTTGCCAAACATTCATTTAAATTTGAAAAGAGATTGCACAGTAATTTTCCTTATGTTCAGATAGCTCAATGGAAAAACAATTATTTGATAAGTTACGTAGATGAAAATTATAATACACATGTATATTCAACTACTGACTTTAAAACCTATACAAAAACAATAACCTATTCCAACGAAATTATTTGGGACATTGAGACCAACGGCAATCAAATTGCTATACTTTATTCTCCAACAATTAACGTTAAAAACCGACAAAACTATAATGATGTATTTGTCAAAACAATAGATGAAAAGGGTGCTATAATCAAAAAAACTAAAATTTTAGGGGATGCAGATATGAACAAACCTCTTGCGTATTGTATTGATAATATTGGTTCTCGATACCTAAGATGGGAAAATAATCAGTATGTAGCCTTTTTTGCTATTAGCCATAATTTTGCCGAAAAATCTACAGAAAAGCCTGACGTACATCAAGGACAAACAGAAATTTACATTGATAAAAATTTAAATGTACTAACTAAGGAAATTGATTGGGGTGTGAGTCACAGTTTTGAACAAAGAATAGATGTAACTCAAAATTATACGTTAAAAGTGGCTAAAGGGGATGCGTATCCAAGAGGTATTCACTTTTCTGTTCAAAACCATATATTAGAGCAAGACGAAGATGACCTTGAGTATTCTCCAGAATATTATGAAAGTGGTGTTCCTATGCTTATTTCAGGAACTTCTGGCGATAATGATGTTGATTTAGTTTTGGGGGATGTTTACATTAACGAAGCATCAAAGAAAGTAAATATAGTAGGCACTACTCGAGATAAACGAAAATCTGCGGATATATTCTACGTCAATCAAGATTTCGATGGTAAAAACAATAAACCAGAAATAATTTGGCTTACCAATACTGCTTCTGTAGAAGAGCATTCAGTGAGAATGTTTCCCTATAAGCAAGATACTTATTTGTTGATTTGGAAAGAATATCAATTCACAATGACTGAATCTGAAAATGAGACTTATAGTGACAAATTAGAAAACGAAGCCATTCAAGATGTGTTGTTGTTTAAAGAATTGGATGCCAAACAAAAAGTAAAAGTAGCCTTTATCAATAAAAAAGGGGAGTTTGTCTCAAAACCAACAGTAGTGGATTTAAATATCAATATAGTTATAAAGGATGTGGCAGCGCCAAATGATTATTTGAACGACTTATTAGAAAATTTTTCAATCTTTTTTTCTGATTTCCTTATAGAAGAAAAACGAATCATAATGCCCTTTTATTATCCTTGGGATACTGAAATAACCTTTTTTGAAATATTAAAATAATTGATAGAAAATATGAAATCAACTATTGTAACACTAATCTATTTATCATCTATATTAACGTATAATTTATTTGCACAGGACCTAAAGTTAAGTTATAATGTGATTTCAGAAAAATATGGTTACATCGACAATACAGGAAATGAAGTAATAGAAGGAAAGTATGACTATGCTATGGAATTTAAGGAAGGATTAGCAGCAGTAGGCATAAATAAGAAATTTGGGTTTATTGATAAAACGGGTAAAATTGTTGTACCGTTAAAATATGAATTTATTGAGGATTTTTCAGAAGGAATGGCAGCCGTAATGTTAAATGGAGCGTGGGGTTATATTGATCATAAAGGAATAGAAATAACTCCTTTTATATACCTTATTGCTCTTCCTTTTTCTGAAGGACTAGCTGCTGTAAAAACAAATGGAAAATGCAGTTATATTGATAAAAAAGGAAAAGAGGTACTTTTATTAGACTATGATTCTCATGGAAGTTTCTCTGAAGGATTAGCAGCTGTAGGGATAAATAAAAAGTATGGTTTTATTGATAAGGAAGGTAAAGAAGTGATTCCTCCTATATATGATTATTCCGTTAAATTCTCAGAGGGGTTAGCTGGTATTTATCTCAATGAAAAATTTGGATTTATAAATAAAAAAGGTGAAGTAATCATTCCACTAAAATATGATTGGGCAAAAGATTTTAATGATGGTTTAGCTTGGGTTCAATTAAATGGTAAAGAAGGTTTTATAGATCAAAAAGGAAATCAGGCTATTCCAATAATTTATGAATATGCAGGGCCTTTCTCGGATGGAAAAGCCGAAGTCACCCTCAACAGGCGCACTTTTTATATTGATACAAACGGTAATGAAATTAAGTAAAATAAAAAACAAAAATTATGAAAACAACATTTTTAACATTGGCTATTTGCTTAGGAAGTATTAATAGCTATGCACAGGATTTAATTCCATTTGAAGATGAAAATGGGAAATGGGGATATAAGGATAAGAGCGGTAAAGTAGTTGTTTTGGCTATTTATGATGAGGTTTCTTACAATTGCAATAATGGTGAAAGTGATTTTTTTGATGACGGTACAATGGCAGTTTGTCAAAATTATAAGTGGGGATTCATCAAAAATAACGGGAAAGTAATAATACCACTAATTTATGATAGAGTTTTCGAATTTAAAGAAGGTGTTGCTTGTGTAGGCAAAGGTGGTGATTTGGATACTTCAGGAAGTTATGCACGTTATTATAATAGTAAATATGGATTTATTGATTTGAATGGTAAAACGGTTATACCTTTTAATTTTGAAAATATTAATTATGGTTGTGATTATGATGGTGGGTTTAATAACGGCATTGCAGCTGTTAGCCAAAATAACAAATGGGGCTTCATTGACAAAACAGGAAATGAAGTAATTCCGTTTAAATATGAATATGTAACCCGTTGGGTGAAATAGATTTTTTTAAAAAAAACTTCTTGGATATTGTTCAA
>CAYQNU010000024.1:0-38035 GCA_964419055.1 uncultured Flavobacteriales bacterium
AGGAGCAGCTTTCAAAGGTCTTTTTAGAATTTGAACAAGCAGAAGTTAGTACAACAAGATTGTATGGTGGAACTGGATTGGGATTAACCATAACTAAAAAACTAATTGATTTATTTGAAGGATCAATCAATATAAAAAGCGATATTGAAATTGGAACTACCGTAATTATTGAAATTCCATTTGAAATTGGAAATGAATTGGATTTAATAGATAGCAATGAAATCAAACGAATAGACCATAAACTATTAAAAAATTTAAAAATATTAATTGTAGACGATGAGCCATATAACCGCTTTTTATTGGCTGCGATTCTAAAAAAATATCATATCACATTTACAGAATGTGAAAATGGAAAAAAAGCATTTGAGGAAATTAAACGAAACAACTACGACTTAATTTTGATGGATATGAGAATGCCCGAATGGAATGGAGTAGAATCTACAAAAAAAATAAGAGCACTTAAAGATAATCGTAAAAATAATATTCCAATAGTTGCAATAAGTGCAGCAGTTACAGAAGATGATAAACTGATCTATTTCAAATCAGGTATGAATGGCTTTTTACCAAAACCATTTTCTGAAAACGAATTGATTTTAGAAGTACAAAGAGTTTTGCAAATTGAACAAACTGATACAGAAATTGAAAATGGACTCAATATTAATGAATTTGATTCTTATAAGCATATTAATTTAAATGAATTATTCGATTTAAGTGCTGGTGATAATAAGTTCTATGCTGAAATGTTAGACACCTACATATTCAGTACAAAGGAAGACTTCAGTCATCTAAAGAAAGCTTTTTTAGAAAAAGATTACCATAAAATGGCTAATTATGCTCATAAAATTAGTGCTCCCAGCCGTCATATTGGAGCCCTAAAGTTGTATCAGAATTTAAAAAAAATCGAACATGATTGCCGAAATAACAAAATAGAAGAATTAAATGATTTATACCTAGATTGTGAATATGAAATAGATGAAATAATTAAAGAAATTTACAAAGAAATTAATCTTATAAATCATATAATAAACAAGCAAGCTATTTAAACTCAAATAACGTGATAAAAAAATGAACCCGAAATCAAAAATTAATTAGATTTGTGGATTCAAATATGCCAAAAAAAAATACAAATTTAAAAATTAGTGTTATTGAAGATAACGATTGGTACAACAAGCTACTTGTACATACTTTATCTTTGAACCCTGAATTTGAAATCAAATCTTATTTAACGGCTGCTGATTTTTTTTACGATCGAGAATATATCCCACAAATAATTACACTGGATTATCGTTTGCCAGATGCAACGGGTGATGTACTTATTCCTAAAATTAAAGAGGAGTATCCTAATGCTGAAATAATTATTATATCTGAACAAGAGGATATAGAAACTGCGATTGATTTACTTAAAATTGGGGCTTATGATTATTTGGTTAAATCTAAAGACATTAGAGACCGATTATTAAATTCGATTCATCATATTGTTCAAAATATTCGTTTGCAGAATGAAGTAGTGCTTCTAAAAAAAGAAGTCATATCTAAGTATAATTTTGAAAATACAGTTTTAGGCAACAGTGCGGCCATAAAACAAATTTTTGAGTTGATGTCAAAAGCACTTAATACAAATATAACCGTATCTATAACTGGAGAAACTGGAACAGGAAAAGAAGTTGCAGCAAAAGCAATTCATTTTAATTCAAATAGGAAAAATAAGCCATTTATTGCGATAAATATGGCTGCTATTCCCAGCGAATTAGTAGAAAGCGAATTGTTTGGACATGAAAAAGGTTCGTTCACAGGAGCGCTAACCCGAAGAATTGGCAAATTCGAAGAAGCAGCAGATGGTACACTATTTCTCGATGAAATGGGAGAAATGGATATGAATTCCCAGGCTAAATTATTAAGAGCTTTACAAGAAAGGGAAATTACTCGAGTAGGAAGCAATCAAATAGTTAAAATAAACTGTAGAATTATAATAGCAACCAATAAAGATTTATTGGAAGAAGTTAAAAAAGGAAATTTTAGGGAAGATTTATATTACCGACTTTTTGGATTACCCATACATTTACCTCCATTAAGAGAAAGAGGTTCTGATATTTTGCTATTGGCGAAACATTTCGTTGAGCAATTTGCTAAAGAAAATCAACTTCCATCAAAATCATTTTCAGAAGAAGCCATAAATAAACTAATGCAGTATAATTGGCCAGGAAATATCAGAGAACTTAAATCTATCGTTGAGTTAGCCTTTGTATTAGCTAATGATCAAAGAATTGAATCTGGAAATATAACCACAAACTCGTTAAATACACCAAATAACGATTATTTATTTGAAAACCTCACACTGAGAGAATATAATAGAAAAATAGTTAATCTGTATATGCAAAAATATAATCGCAATACCAAAATTGTAGCAGATAAATTGGGTATTGGTCAAACCACAGTTTACCGACTTTTAAAAGAAGATTTTGAAGATGGAGAACAAGATATTTAAGTAAACCTGCTTTTTCCTAAAATAAATTACATTTTTTTACTTATTACGTTTTCAATTTGAATTTTATTTTTTCAAATTGAAAAAATATGGTATTCACGTTTCTGAATTAAATCATTGATTTACTTGATTTTAATGAAAAAATAGCAAATGGCATATTATTAGACTTTCTAATTGTGAATCTCTAAAATATTTCATTATGAAACTCATTAAAGACCTAAAAATTGTAATAGTCGAAGATGATCTTTACTATAACAAAACACTTACTAAATATGTGGAAACAATTTGTAACGAAAAAACCTATCCAAACTTTCATTTCTACATAAAATCCTATCTCAATGCCCATGAATTTATCGAGGAAATGGAAAATGACACCAATATAATCATTTTAGATTACCTCTTGATAAATGAAGATGATGATGAGATTATCAATGGTGATCAAGTTATTAGTGAGGCTTTTAAATTCTGTCCAAATTGCAAAATAATCATGGTAAGTGGGCAGCAAAATTCACATAATACTGCTGAAATGATGAAAAAAGGAGTCTATGAATATATTGATAAAAATGTCAATTCTAAAGATAGAATCGGAGCGGTAATACAAACATTACTTAAACATGAATTTCAAGCATAAATAATTAATGTAAAGAACAATAATTAAATAACCATTAAAAACAAAAAATTATGAAAACCAAATTAGTCGCATTATCAATAATCTTTACACTTATCGTATCATCAAACGCTATTGGGCAATATTCTAAAAAAGTTTCTCTTGCGACAGATGGAGACAGCTACAATACTGCAATAGGATTGAGAGCAGGCGAAACTTCTGGACTGACTATCAAACATTTTATCTCTAATCGTACTGCTATTGAAGGGATACTCGGAGTATGGCATCACGGATTTAATGCAACAATTCTTTTCGAACAACATCAATCTGCATTTAGTGTGAGTGGTCTAAATTGGTATTATGGAGGCGGTGGTCATGTTTCAGTTGTAAATAGAAATAGGGTATGGTATAATTACAGGGGCGATCGTTATGTTCGCTATTATGACCAAAACTTAGCTTTAGGAATTGATGGTATTATCGGCATAGAATATAAAATACCAAAAGCTCCATTTTCTGTAAGTCTGGATGTAAAACCCTATATTGAAGTAATTTCTAACGGAAACATTTGGACAGGATTAGATCCTGGGTTTGGAATAAAAGTAACTTTTTAAAAATATAAAATCCAAAAAGATGAAAAAATTAATTTTAATATTATCGCTACTCCAATTGACTATGTTAATTACACAATCGTGTGTCGTTTTAGTAAAAACCGATAATGGAAAGCACAAAGGATGGTACAAATCTAAAGCACATAATTCGCCAATTTCCCCATATCATCCGAGTAATTCAAATCCGGGTAAACACAAAAAAAACAAAAAGTAATATAGTATTTAACGGTTGAAATGGCTTTTTATAATGGATTCAATCAATTGGTAAAACATTTGGTTGAATCCATTTTCTTTAATTCTTCTAATCATGTTATTTCTGCCACAATTGCTGAAAATAATACCATTTTAACTTTACTTTTTTTATAGATTAAATTGGCGTATTTTTTAATAACCAAATCTTTTGATTTGTTGAAGTCGCTGAAATAAAAATTATTTTATATTTTAAATATTAGTTTAATCCATAGATAGATACACAGTATAATTGAAAAAATATTAATTAACTTCGCTATGAGAATAACCACAATTTTAATTAACTGTACCAATCATTTTGTTAATTTTGCCCACTATGAGCAAATTCAAAGAAAATTGGAATAAATTATACCCTTATTTTGTGGATATTTGGCAATATTTAATCATTATTGTCATCATGCTCATCGGACTTATTTACCTTTTAAATTCATAGCAATGGGAAGTAGAATTGTTTATTATGGTGTTTTATTACCCATTTCCTATTTACCTTTTCCATTGCTGTATTTATTAAGCAATTGTGCGTTTTTTTGGATGTACCGTGTTTTTGGCTATCGTAAAAAAGTTGTTTTGAGAAACATTCAGAATTCCTACCCTGAGAAATCAGCAGTTGAACATCAGGTAATCATGAAACAATTTTACCGCCATTTGTGTGATTTAATTGTAGAAAGTATAAAAGGATTTACCATAAGCGAAAAACAGATTACCAAACGAATGAAATTTCGTAATAATGAGGTGCTCAAACCTTTTTATGATGCAGGAAAAGATGTGATTATGATTGGCGGTCATTACAACAATTGGGAATACATTGCCGTAGCAGTTGGGTTAAGTTTTGAGTTCATTCCCGTAGGAATTTACAAGCCATTGACCAGTGAATTTTTTGATGAAAAAATGCGAAAATCAAGAGGGAAATATGGACTCCGACTTACTCCCATGAAACAAACTGCTGAAACCATTGCGGCAAAATGGGAAAAACCCAAAGCTGTTATTTTTGGAGCCGACCAAAGTCCTTCCAACCCCGAAAGAGCCTATTGGACTAATTTTTTGAACCAGCCAACACCCGTTTTTTACGGCCCTGAAAAATTTGCCAAAGAGTTTAACTTACCCGTTATTTTTACGACTATTCACAAAGTAAAAAGAGGCCATTATGAAGTTCAACACGAAGTGATTTGTGAAAACAGTGCGGATACTGAATACGGTTTTATAACCAAAAAACACGTCCAATTACTCGAAAAAGACATCAATCATTTACCTCAATACTGGTTGTGGACCCACAAACGTTGGAAACACAAACCTAAAGCTGACACTGTTATCAACTAACTTTACAAATTATAAAAATTACCCATTTTATGAAATTAATATCGTGGAATCTTAATGGAATAAGAGCCGTTGCTCAAAAAGGATTGATAGATATCATCCATTCTTTTGATGCCGAAGCCATTTGTTTTCAAGAAACCAAAGCACAAGAAGATCAAGTGTTGGAAGTTTTGGCCGATCTTAAAGGCTACCACTTATCGGTGTACAGTGCCGAGAAAAAAGGCTATTCAGGAACCGCCATTTTGAGTAAATCCAAGCCCATTTCAGTTTCATATGGTTTAGGTATGGCACATCACGATAACGAAGGTCGATTGATAACGGCTGAGTTTGAAAACTATTATTTACTAACGGTATACGTTCCCAATAGCCAAAATGAATTGGCTCGATTGGATTATCGTATGCAATGGGATGCTGATTTATTAAAACACATTCAGCAATTGGATGCCAAAAAACCGGTCATTATTTGTGGTGATATGAATGTGGCGCATCAACCCATTGATTTGGCTAATCCAAAGGCTAATTTTAATAAAACTGCGGGGTATACCGAACAAGAAATAATGGGAATGGATAACTTTATCAAAGCAGGATTAACAGATTCCTTCAGAGCCTTTTATCCTTCCGAAATTAAGTATTCATGGTGGAGTTACCGTTTTAGTGCACGTGCCAAAAACATTGGATGGAGAATAGATTACTTTTTAGTGAGCGACCGTTTTATGCCCAACGTTAAAGATGCTTTCATACTCAATGAAGTAGAAGGCTCAGACCATTGTCCCGTTGGAATTGTGTTATAAATTCAACTAAAATAATAAGTTCTTTATCTATCTTTACCACACAAAAAATAGAATAAAAAAAATGTCAACTCAATATACCAAACTATTTGAACCATTAGATTTAGGTTTTACTACGCTTAAAAACAGAGTGTTGATGGGATCCATGCACACGGGATTGGAAGAACTAAAAGGAGGTTACGAAAAAATGGCCGCCTTTTATGCCGAACGCGCTAAAGGAGGAGTTGGCTTAATTGTTACGGGTGGTATTTCTCCAAACATCGCAGGTTGGGTAGGGCCTTTTTCAAGTAAATTGACCAATACACGTACAGCCGATAAACACAAAATTATTACCCAATCCGTTCACGAAAACGGTGGTAAAATTTGTCTTCAAATATTGCACACAGGAAGATATGGTTACCATCCCTTTGCTGTAGCTCCAAGTTCTATAAAATCCCCCATTTCTCCTTTCAAGCCTTGGGCATTGAGCAGAATGGGTGTTAGAAAAACCATTAATGATTATGTGAATTGTGCTAAATTAGCCCAACACGCAGGTTATGATGGAGTTGAAGTGATGGGTTCAGAAGGCTATTTGATCAATCAATTTATAGCCACAAAAACCAACAAAAGAACCGATGAATGGGGAGGGAGTTATGAAAACAGAATCAAATTTCCAATCGAAATAGTTCGAAAAATAAGAAAAGAAGTTGGTGAAAATTTCATCATCATTTTTCGTTTATCCATGCTCGATTTAGTGGAGGGAGGAAGTTCTTGGCAAGAAGTGGTTCAATTGGCCAAAGAATTAGAAAAAGCTGGTGTAACCATCATCAACACTGGAATTGGTTGGCATGAAGCACGTATACCTACCATCGCTACAATGGTTCCAAGAGGCGCATTTGCATGGGTTACCAAAAAGATGAAAAGCGAAATCTCGATTCCTCTCATTACCACCAATAGAATAAATACACCTGAAGTAGCTGAGCAAATCTTACAAGATGGCAACGCAGATATGGTTTCTATGGCCCGTCCGTTTTTGGCCGATGCCTTTTTTGTCAATAAAGCAATGGAAAACAAAGCCGATGAAATCAATACGTGTATTGGTTGTAATCAAGCATGTTTAGATCATATTTTTAGTAGAAAACATGCCAGTTGTTTGGTGAATCCAAGAGCATGTAGAGAAACGGAATTGACACCAACAAAAGTGGCTAAACCAAAACGTATTGCTGTGGTAGGAGCCGGTCCTGCTGGATTATCTTTTGCTTCTGTTGCAGCAGAAAGAGGTCATTTAGTTACGTTATTTGATAGTGCTTCAGAAATAGGTGGGCAATTCAACATTGCCAAACAAATTCCCGGTAAGGAAGAATTTTACGAAACCATTCGTTATTTCAACCGACAATTGGAATTACACAAGGTAACTATTCAGTTAAATAAAACGGTTACTGAAAACGATTTAAAAGATTTTGATGAGGTTATTGTGGCTTCTGGAATTACACCTCGAAAACCACCCATTCCAGGAATTGAGCATCCAATGGTGTTGTCGTATATTGATGTGTTGAAACATAAAAAAGAAGTAGGTAAACGTGTAGCCATTATTGGCGCAGGAGGAATTGGATTTGATACGGCCGAGTATTTAACCCATTCAGGACCCTCAACTTCTCAAGACATTCAAGCGTTTTTACGTGAATGGGGTATCGACCCAACTAATGAAGTTAGATCAGGAATTGAAGGGATAAAAGCACATCCGGAGCCATCGCCTCGTGAAGTGTATTTATTGCAACGTAAAGAAACCAAAATAGGAGAGGGCTTAGGTAAAACAACAGGTTGGGTGCACCGTATTTCGTTAAAAAATAAAGCCGTAAAAATGCTCAATTCGGTGCAATACGATAAAATTGATGATGCCGGATTGCACGTTACTATAAAAGGCCAATCACAATTGTTAGCGGTTGATAATGTGGTGATTTGTGCCGGTCAAGTGTGCAAAAATGAGTTAGTAGAACCGCTTCAAAAAATGGGTAAATCCGTTCACGTTATCGGTGGAGCATTTATGGCGGGCGAATTGGACGCCAAACGAGCTATAGAACAAGGATATCGATTGGGAGTGGAGCTATAGAAAGTTAGACTGAAAGATATAAGACTTAAAGACGGAAGGCAGAAAAGCACAATCCCGATGGATAAAAAGTCTTGAGTACAAAGTCCAAAGTAGGAAAGTAAGGTTGAATTTGTTTTTTTGTACTTCGTAGCATGTAATAGGTAATACGTTTTGTTTTCGTTATTAAGTTAGTTAGGTCGTTTCTATAAAATCACTAGTCAGTTCGAGTAAATTTTTAGTATTTTGTTCACTTTTCGGTAGAAAAGGGTTTACAAAATCAAAAATTTGTATCGAGAACAGACCTGAAGACGATAACAATTATAAATCTAATATCTAAATCTGGCGTCTAATAAATAGTAACCTCTTATCGTATGTCGAATAATCGATTGTCGATTGTCCGAACCTCCGTAACCTTAATTTAACATTTATTTTGAAATTATTTAATCTAACCTATTGAATTCGAGTGTTTTTTGAGCTACTTTTGCACTGAATTTAACACCCCTACCATGAAACGTTCAGTTGATATTTTAGTATTATCCGATTTGCATTTGGGAACATACGGTTCCAATGCCAAAGAATTACTTCATTATTTGGAGTCTATTGACCCAAAAACAGTTATTTTAAATGGAGATATTATTGATATTTGGCATTTTAGTAAACGTTCTTGGCCAAAATATCACACTAAAGTAGTGCAACATTTCATCAATTGGATCAGTGAAGGAAAAATCGTTAAGTATTTGCCCGGAAATCATGATGAAGCAATGAGAAGATTTAATGGTTTTTCGGTAAATAATTTTGAAATCGCCAACAAAACAGTTGAAACATTGGAAGATGGTCGCCAAGCTTGGATTTTCCATGGTGACGTTTTTGACGTAACAATGAAGGGTTCAAAATGGTTAGCTAAATTGGGTGGAACAGGATACAATATCCTCATCTTTATCAATAGAATCATCAATTGGTTTTCGTTGAAATTGACTAAGAAAAAGGTTTCCTTTTCAAAAAGCATTAAAGATGGAGTGAAAAGTGCCATAAAAAAAGCCAATAATTTTGAATTAACAGCTGCTGAAATTGCTGCTCATAATGGATATCATTTTGTAATTTGTGGTCATATTCACCAACCCATCATTAAAGAAATTGAAACCAAAAAAGGTAAGGTTACCTATTTGAATTCAGGTGATTGGATTGAAAATTTGACCTCTTTAGAGTTTAATCAAGGTGAATGGACTATTTTTAGATACAACGAAAGTGAATTGGCTAAAAATCCACCACAAGTTGAAGTAAAATTGGATGATTTAGACAGTGCCATTTTATTTAAATTAATGGTCGAAGAGTTTAATAAAGACCATGCCATCAACGCGAATTAACATTTTCATTTTTTGAATATAAAAAGACCTAAACTGAAATTTGGGTCTTTTTTTTGTTCACTAAAAACCCAATTAGGTTATTTTAAGAAATTTATAACAAAGAATCTTCTTTGTTGCTAACCAATACCAAAAAAAACAATGATATTGTCAAAATAAATTTTAAATTTGCGCTTAGTAATTTAGGAATATTTATGGCGAAAAAGAAAGATTTTAGAAGCATTTCATTAAAAAGCGGAATAGCCTTTTTAGTGATAGGTGCTGTGCTTGGCGTATTAGGTATTATACTAAAATCAAAAGGTTATGAAGGCATACCAGATGATTTCAATTTATATTGGTTGGCAACAGGAGCTGCATTCCTAATTGGTTTGGTATCTATTTTCACCAAAGATGGTATTGTCAATTCGGCTTATATTTCTAGAATTATTGTGGGTTCATTGTTTGTGGTATCAGGGATTATCAAAGCAAATGACCCTTTAGGCTTTTCGTTCAAACTAGAGGAGTATTTTGAACCAGCAGCTTTAGGTTGGACTGTTTTTGCTCCATACGCACTTCAGTTATCAATATTTATTGCAGGTGCCGAAATTGTATTAGGACTGGCCTTATTATTGGGTGCTTTAGCACGGTTGACTTCTTGGCTATTGTTTAGTATGATATTGTTTTTTGCTTGGTTAACTTATTTCACTGCTAGTTGTAATGACAGCGTGCGTTTCGAAACAGCTTATATTTCGTCAATTAGTGAAGGCGATGCAGGTTTGGCCAACAAAGAGTTTGTTAAAGCCGAAGTAAATTATGAAGAGGCTCTCAAAAATGGACCGAAAGAACCAATTGAAGCAAGACTTAAAGCGTTGGAATTAGCCAAAGCTAATAAAGCAACCGTTTTGATGGACAGTATTTATTACTATGAAGCGGATGGCAAACGTATTGACCTACCTGTTGTTACTTCAACTTATCGTCAGTGTGTATTGGATTGTGGATGTTTTGGTGATGCACTTAAGGGAAGTATAGGAAGATCATTAACACCTTGGGAATCTTTTTTCAAAGATTTGATTTTGTTAATTTTGGTTATTCCCATTTTATTGATTCAAAAACACATCCGTTTTAATGTTCAAAACGATGATGTGTTAATCATTTCTGGTTCACTCCTTTTTGGATTTGTTGTGGGGTATTTACTTTTTGGATGGTGGTTCCCAGTTGTTTTCTTATTGGTATTCTTTGGTTTATACTTGCTGCTCAAAAAACTGATTCAACGAGAGGCTGTAAAAATTTGGTGGAGTGCCATTACTGCGCTAATTATGTCATTTGGTTTTGTACTGTACACCTACAAATATTTGCCATTGAAAGATTATAGACCTTATGCAATAGGAAATAATCTTTTAGAGAAAATGAATGATGCTGTTGAAGGAGAATTTGATAACGTTTTTGTTTATAAAAACAATAAAACTGGTGAAATGGTTGAGTTCTCGCAAGATGAATACATGAAAAATTGGGAAAAAATAGATGCAGAAAATACATTTATTAAAAAAATAACCAAAACGATTAAATTTGGAATTCCGGCATCTATTCAAGATTTTCGACCTACAAAGCTTTACCCAGATTTGTCACCAATTGAATTGAATTCAGACAGTATTAAATCAGAAATCAACAAGGTTTATTCTCAATATTTTGAAACCGTACATGTAGTCAAAGATTTAAAATACGGAGCCGTTGATTCTCTGCCAGAGGCTGAATATGATCCAGAATATTATCCTGATTCAGTTTATGCCTATCTAGGAAAAGCCAGTCGTCAAATTCAGCCAACTTCTGGAATGGAAGTTAATTTTACAAATTATCTTTTTTCATTAGAAAAATGTTTGATCATTACTTCTTACCAATTGGGTGAATATGTTGAAGTATCTCCTGGTAAAAAGGAATGGGAGTTTAAAAACGAAGATAAATGGCATTCTATTGTACCGTTGATTAATGAAGCTAAGGCAGCTCAAATTCCTGTATATATTATCAGTAACGCACCGAAGGATAAAACAGATGAGTTTTCTTCTAAATTAGGCTTTACAGCTGAATTTTTAGTGATGGATCCTATAGAAATTAAAATCATCATTCGATCTAATCCTGGAATTGTTTACATGGAAAAAGCTGTGGTTAAAGGTAAATGGGATTATAACAGAGTCCCAAAAGTGAGCGATTTAAAATAATTCTTCCCATTTAAACCCATTGAAATTTTGATAAAGTTTATATTTAAAAAGATAATGTATGGTTTTCTAGTCCTTTTTGGAGTAGTAACTATTGTATTTTTCTTACAAGAATTTTCTGGAGGAAATCCTGCTTTAATGGCAGGAGGAAATCACGCTACAGAAGAAATTATTCAAAACATTGAAAAAGATTTAGGATTAGACTTACCAATTTTCAAAAGGTATCTTTTGTTCTTAAATGATTTGTCGCCTTTGTCGTTGCATAATTCCATATCTGAAAGTCATTTATATTTAGATACTTCCAAGTATTCAGGGCAAGAGTTATTTGATGTGGGCAGTAATACGTTGGTAGTAAAATTCCCTTATTTGAGAAGGTCTTACAATACCAATCGAAATGTGGCCGACATTATTTTTGATAAGTTGCCGTTTACCATTATATTGGCTTTTTCTTCCATTATGATTGCTTTTGTATTGGGAGTGTTTTTAGGAGTAATATCGGCTCGATATAAAAACAGTTTTTTTGATAAAACAGCCTTTTTGGTCAGTGTAACCGGAATGTCGGCACCCTCCTTCTTTTCGGCAGCTATTATTGCTAATGTTTTTGGGTTTTTATGGGCAGAGGAATCTAATTTGCCTATATTTCCTTTAGTAGCTATGCTTTTTGCTTTAATAATTGGCTTAATAACCTTTTTTGTAAAAAAGAGCAAATCAAAAGGAAGCGATGTACTCCCCAAAATTACGCTGGCAAAAGTTGGTTTGTGGGCAGCACAAGGTTTTGTTATTGGCTTGTCATTATGGTTGATTTACATTGTAGGATACAGTATTTTCGGATTTGAAAATTTACCTTTAATTGGAGAAACATTTGTTGGTCCAGGTACCGGCCTTTCTCCAACAGGTCAGCTTATACAAACCAATGATTACACAGGAGAGGATGAATACCATTGGGAAAATATTATTTTACCTGCCATAACGTTAGGTATACGTCCTTTGGCATTAGTTTCTCAATTGATGAGAAGTTCTATGCTTGAAGTAATGTCTGAAGATTATATCAGAACGGCTCGAGCAAAAGGTTTATCAGAGAACCGCGTAATATTAAGACATGGTATTAAAAACGCTATGAATCCGGTGGTTACGGCTACTTCTGGTTCGTTTGCTTCCTTATTGGCTGGAGCTATTTTCGTTGAAATAATTTTTGATTGGAAGGGTATTGGGTATGAATTATTAAGTGCGGTTACCAATAGTGATTTACCATTAATAATTGGAACCACGTTGGTAATTTCTACCATGTTCATTATCATAAATATTATGGTTGATATCATTTATGGATTTTTGGATCCAAGAGTACGAGTAAAATAAGTTGAAATGACGGAATTGAGAAGAAAATTTGTTGTAGGAAATTGGAAAATGAACAAAAATGTTCGTGAGGCTCACGAATTGTTTTCCAATATTAATGCTATTCAATCTCCCTCTGTTGAAGTAGTAATTGCTCCTCCATTTTTATATTTGGAATCCTTTTCAAAAGTAAAAGCGGGGGTTCAATTGTGTGCTCAAAATTGTGCTGCAACAAATAATGGCGCATTTACCGGAGAAGTTTCGGCCGAAATGTTAGCTTCTTTAACAGTTTCCTATTGTTTAGTGGGGCATTCAGAACGAAGAAGCTATTATAAAGAATCGGATGAACAATTAAAACTAAAAGTCAATCAATTACTTTCAAATGGATTGATACCTATATTTTGTTGTGGTGAAAGTTTGGAAGAACGTGAAAGCGGACAAGAAAATAAGGTGATTTTACATCAATTAGAAAGTGCTCTTTTTCACCTTTCACTTGATGATATTGCAAAAGTGATCATTGCTTATGAGCCAGTTTGGGCTATTGGGACAGGAAAAACGGCCTCCTCAGAACAAGCTCAAGAAATGCATGCATTCATTAGAAAAGAATTGGAAAATAAATATTCAGTAACGGTTTCGCAAAAAATCAATATATTATATGGAGGTAGTTGCAATGCCGCTAATGCTGCTGAACTTTTTTCAAATAAAGACGTTGATGGTGGCTTGATTGGTGGAGCTTCCTTACAAGTTGATTCCTTTGAAGCCATTATAGGAGCCCTAGAAAAATCTTAACATTCAAAATAAAACTAACTTGAACTATATAAAAGTAAATATTACCCTAAATCCCCTTTTACCTGCTAGAGAAGTACTGTATGCAGATTTAGATATTTTGGGCTTTGAATCGATAGTAGATACCGATAGTGGAGTAGATGCCTATATTCAAGAAGAACAATTTACTCCTGAAATGTTGGACGAAATGATGGTCAAAGCAATGCCCGAACAATCGGTGGAAATAGCTATTGAAACCATTGAAAAACAAAATTGGAACGCTACTTGGGAAAGTCACTTTGAAGTAATTGAAATCAATGCTGATTGTGCCATTAGAGCCCCTTTTCACGAGCACACCCATAAAACTTTTGATATCGTGATTTCTCCTCAAATGTCATTTGGGACTGGGCATCACGAGACAACTTTTCTAATGAGTCAAGAACTTTTTAACCTTGATTTAAAAGCCAAAAGTTTACTTGATATGGGCTGTGGAACGGCCGTTTTAGCTATTATAGCTCGCAAATTAGGTGCAAATCCAATAGTAGCCATTGACATTGAAGACTGGGCTTATCAGAATTCAATTGATAATTGTGCTTTAAATAATATTTCGGATATAAAAATTGAATTGGGTGACGCAACGCTAATAAAAGATCGCAAGTTTGATATCGTTTTAGCCAATATTAATCGAAATATATTAATTCAAGATATGGACAAATATTTCGATAGCTTATTGCCAAAAGGGCAATTGTTACTGAGCGGTTTTTACAGCACGGATATCCCTGTTTTGAAAGAAAGAGCTGAATCTTGTGGATTGGTATTTGTTAAGAGTGAAGTGAAAAATAATTGGACTTTGTTACATTTTAATCGCAACTAATTATGAGAAATTTAATAACGACTATTTCTGTGTTTACTTTTTTAGTGATTGGTAAAAGCGCATTTTCACAACAAATGTTTACGCCCGATTCCACAAAATTTTTGAAAGAGATCGTCAATTATTTTGGTCAAGTAAATAAAGAGGACGCCAAAATTTTTGAAAAGGAATTTGAGAAAATATGGTTTGGAGGTAAATTTACACCGGCCATACGGGCTACCGTGTATACTACCACGAATGCCATGGCGGTAAAGAGATTAAAACCCTATCCAGAGTTTAAAAATTATATGTTGGCAGTAATGTATGCTGTTGACAAAGGGTATACGGGCAAAAAGTTTGACGATTGGCACTCCATTGTTGATAAAACCTTAGCCGAAAAGAATAAAACTCGATTTGAAGATTTCATTGAAGCCAGTTCAAAATTGTTTAGAGATAATACACTTTTTGAATCTTCAAGTACCGTTTGGAGAGCTAATAATAACAAGTATACTTTTGTATATGAAGGAGAACCTAAAGTTGTTTTTGAAGAATTTGATTTAAAGTGTATTGCTAAAAATGACAGTTCCGTTTTATATAAAACAAAAGGCGTTTTTTATCCATATTCTGCTACTTGGGAGGGGAATAAAGGTACCATAACATGGGAGAGAGCTGAATTGGCAAAAGATAAAGTTTATGCTGAGATTAAGAAATATAAAATAAGTTTGAAAAGTGCAGGATTTACTGCAGATTCAGCGTTGTTTTATAGCGAATATTTTGCAAAACCAATTCTTGGAACCGTTCAAGAAAGAGTAGTCTCTAATCGAGGCGCCAGTACGGTTTCATTTCCTAAATTTTCTTCATACAACCAACGTTTATTCATTAAAAACATTTTTCCTAATGTGGATTATGATGGTGGTTTTACTATGGAGGGAGGACAACTATTGGGAAATGGGGTTTCGAATAATCTGGCCAAACTTATTTTTTATTATAAAGACAAAAAATTTCTTATAGCTGAGTCTCTGGTGTTTATTATCACCAAAACAGAAGCAAGTTCGGAAAGAGCGAAGTCAAAATTTTATATAGAAACCGATTCCATAACGCATTCGGGTTTGACTTTCCAGTATAAAAATAAAAACAATGAACAAGCCATCACCTTGACAAGAGGCCAAGGAATTTCCTCCACACCATTCGTGAATTCGTATCATAAAATGGATATGTATTCCGAAGCGCTTTTTTGGAAAATGGGTGATCCTGTAATTCAATTTGCACCGCTTTTTCAAAGTTCGGATACAACAGCACGTTTTATTTCACAAGATTTTTTTAGCACCAATACATTTGATAAATATGCCGGTCTAGGTGGTGTAAATCCGATGGTTAGTTTGCGGAATTTTTCAAAGAAAATAGGGAATGAGACCCTAACATTGAATGAAGCCCTTTCTGCATTACGAACCGATAAAGAAGGCGGTGAGTCTATATTATATGATTTAATGGTAGGTGGTTTTTTGACCTATGATAGTGAATTAGGATTAGTAAAATTACATGACAAATTATTCAATTACATCGAATCTCGGAGTGGTAAAAGAGATTATGATGTAATTGAAGTTATTTCCTCCACAAAACAAACCAATGCTGAATTAAGTCTGGTTACACTTGATTTAAAAGTAAAAGGGGTTCGTGATGTCACTTTGAGCAGTTCCAAGTTTGTGAAAATATATCCCGACAAGAAAGAAATAATCATAAAGAAAAATCGAGATTTATTGTTTGCAGGGATTATTAATGCGGGTAAAACCGAATATTTTGGAAAACAATTTACATTTGATTATCGTGATTTCAAGATTAATTTGATTGAATGTGATTCAATGCGATTGAGAGCCAACAATAAAGATCAAAACGGTCCACCTCAAATTAGATTGGGAAGTATTTTTGAAGGAGTTAGTGGAAACATTGTTATCGATGATCCTAACAATAAATCGGGAAAAGACTCTACTAAAAAAATGTATCCTAAGTTAACGTCTACCAAAAAAACGTATGTTTACTATGATTCAAAAAAGACACAAAAAGGTGCTTATAAACGAGATAATTTTAAGTTCATAGTAGAACCCTTTGAAATGGATTCTTTGAATACGTTTACCAATGCTGGTGTAGGTTTTAAGGGTGAATTTATTTCTGCCGGTATTTTTCCAAATATGAAAGAAACCTTGACCATTCAGGAAGATTATTCGTTAGGATTTAAGCGAAAAGCTCCTAAGGAAGGTATTGGAATTTATGGTGATAAGGCCTTGTTTGACAACGAAATTAGATTAAGTAATAAAGGGTTGCAAGGAACAGGGGCAATAGATTTCCTTACTTCACATGCGGTTTCTAATGAAATTACGTTTTTTGTAGATTCTTTAACGGCTATTGCTCAAACCTATAAAAATGAGGCCAGAGATAAAAAGCCCGAAGTTCCTCTGGTAGTCGGCACTGAGGTATATGTTTCCTATATTCCAAAAGAAAAGGTGTTGTACGCTTCTCAGATCAAAAGTGATTTGGTAATGTTTGATAAAGGTGAGGCAAAATTAGAAGGAAGGTTATCATTGCGACCTGAGGGAATGACAGCCATTGGTAAAATTTATATTGCCAATGGAGAATTGTTGTCCTATAATTATTTATTAAAACATCATACAATCGATGCGGATACAGCGGAGTTTAAACTGCGTACTGTAGATTTAAATGAAATGGGATTCCGAACTGAAAATGTTAAAGCTCATGTAGATTTTAGTAAAAGAAAAGGTGAGTTTAAATCAAATAGTGGAGAGTCATTTGTGGAGTTTCCCGAAAATCAATACATCTGTTACATGGACAACTTTAATTGGTTGATAGATGATGATGATTTGGAAATGGAGGCTAAGAAAAAACCACAAGATATGAATCTTGAGGCTGCGTTGGATTTAACAGGTTCTAACTTTTTCTCCACACATCCTAAACAAGATTCGTTAAATTTCAGATCTCCTAAGGCAAAATTTGATGTACGTAAGAAAATGTTGTATTGCACCGGTGTTGAATATGTATTGGTTGCCGATGCACGAATATTTCCTGATAGTGGTAAAATGACCATTGAGAAAAAAGCCAAAATACAAACATTAAAAAATGCCAATATATTGGCCAACGCTGTTACAAAATACCACAAAATATTTGATGCTGAAGTGGAAATATCTGCCAAAAAAGAATATAAGGCATCAGGGTATTACAATTATGTAGATGAATCAAAGAATCAACAAAAATTCTTCTTCTCGAATATTCGTCCCGATACTACATTTCAAACAACAGCAAAGGGTGAAGTAAAAGGTGAAGACAACTTTAAGTTGAGTGATCAATTTGATTACAAAGGTGAAATAGAAATGTTCGCTTCAAGTAAAGCGTTGACCTTTAAAGGTGAGGTAAAATTATCGGCTCATAATTGTTCGGGTATTGATCGAAATTGGATGGCCTTTACCGCTGCCATTGATCCAGAAAATATTTTTATTCCAGTATCTAAAGAACAATTTGATGTAGCAGGCAATCCCGTAGGAACAGGAATGATCTTGAATCCAGATTCCATTAGTATTTATTCTACTTTTTTAAGTAACAAGTTAGCAAAAAACCACATAAATGTAATGTCTGCCGATGGATTTTTAAGATATGATAAAGATTCTAAAGAATATCGAGTTTCATCTAAAGAGAAATTACAAGAAATTAACTTACCTGGACAATATTTAGCCCTCAATACGCAAAGTTGTGAAATGAAAGGGGATGGTAGATTTGATTTTGGAGTAGAATTAGGTTTGTTTGAAACAGCCCCAACTGGAGAATTAAGATATGATCCAGTTAAAAATGAATTAAGAATGAGAGCCTCTGTGGCTATAAAATTCCCATTCAATTATGATGCAATTGATAAAATGGGGAAAAACTTTGAAGAAAAAGCCGATACAGCTGTCAACTTTAATAATTCTACTTATGAAAAATCATTACGTGAATTAGTTGGATTAGAGCGTTCTGATAAAATCATGTCTGATTTAAATATTTATGGCAAAGTAAAAGGTAAATTACCGGATGAATTGGAAGTACAGCTTTTTTTAGTTGACATTGATTTTATTTGGGATAAAGATAAAGGAGCCTTTGTTTCTGAAGGTAAAATAGGTGTGGCTACCATTCAAAAGAAACAAATTTTTAAAAGTGTAGAAGGTAAAATAGCCATTTATAAGAGAAGAACAGGAGATGAAATCAGTATCTATTTGAACATAACGGGAAGTAACTATTACTTCTTCAATTATAAACGTGGACTATTACAGGCCTATTCAACTAATGAAGATTTTAATAAAGCAATAACTGAAACCAAAAAGGATAAAACGAAGTTTAAAGCCCCCAAGGGTAAAGACGACTTAGAATTTATGTTGGGTGCCAAAACTAAGGCAGCAGCATTTTTAAGAGAGTTTGAAGCCGAATAAAAAGAATGAATATGAAAGATGTACTTGAATTAAATAATATATTAGCAGTAGTTTTAGCCTATTTATTAGGCTCTATTCCTTCTGCTATCTGGGTGAGTAAATGGTTTTTTGGAATAGACGTAAGGGATTACGGAAGTAAAAATGCAGGTGCTACAAATACCTTTAGAGTGATTGGTAAAAAAGCAGGTTTTCCTGTTCTGTTTTTTGATATATTAAAAGGGTGGGCAGCCGTCTATTTTTTTACCAAATTATCAGCATATCAACCGGATACCAATCAATACATCAATTTGCAATTAGCTCTTGGAATTGCTGCCGTTTTTGGGCATGTTTTTCCTATTTATGAGCGTTTCAAAGGAGGTAAAGGTGTAGCAACTTTATTAGGAATAATTTTAGCCATTAATTTTCCGGCAGCAGGAATTTGCTTTTTGATTTTTCTTTTAACTTTTATTATTAGTCAATATGTTTCTTTAGGTGCTATCACAGCAGCGGTTTGTTTTCCTTTGGTTACTGTTTTTGTATTCAAAACTCAATCTGTTTCTTTGATAATTTTTTCAATTGCCATATCCATCATGGTAGTTTTAACCCATCGTAAAAATATTGAACGATTATTAAAACGTGAAGAAAGTAAAATGCCATTACACTTTAGAAGTAAAAAATAAATCTGAACCATTAAGATATACGGTTGTATAACCCCTCCAAACTCCTCTAATTTGTCATTCAAAAATATAATATTTTATTGTTTTGTTATTTTTTTAAATGCTGGCCTTTATGGCCAAACGTTTAAAACAGATGCCGAGCGTTTGTCTTATGCCAATGAATTGTTTGAAAAAGGTAAGTTTGTTGAAGCCGAACGATTATTTTTAGAAAGCTTATCATTAAATCAAACCGATCCTGATTTAAATTTTAAATACGGAACATGTCTTATTTATGCCAGTGAGAAAAAGGACGAAAGCCTACGGTTTTTAAAATATGCTGTTTCTAAAAATGCTGATCCAAGAGCTCATTTTTATTTAGGAAAGGCATTGCTCTTAAACTATCGGTTCAAAGAAGCTAGTGATCAATTTAAAATTTACAAAACGAAATCTTCGGCTGCTGATCATGTAAAATTAGAAGTGGACCTTCACATAAGAATGTGTGAAAATGGTCGAAAATTGATGAATCAACTGACAGAATTGGTTGTAGAGAATAAGCAGCGCGCAAGTTTAGAAAAATTTTATGTTTCGTATGATTTATCGCAAATAGGGGGTAGAATTATTGTATCTGAAGAGTTTCAATCTAAACACGATAAAAAATTAGGATATCGATCCTTAATTTATTTTCCACCTACCAATCAAGATGTTATCTATTATTCAAGTTACGGAAAAGATGGAGCAACCGGTCTCGATTTATACGCTAAGAAAAGACTACCTAATGGTGAATGGGGTGTAGAACAATTGTTGCCACCTCAAATTAATACGCCTTATGATGAGGCCTATGGTTTTTTACATGCTGATCAAACAACCTTTTATTTTTGCTCTAAAGGTCATAACAGTATGGGAGGATTTGACGTTTTTAAATGTGCCTATGATAAAGAGACCAATTCCTACGGCCCTGCTCAAAATCTAGATTATAAAATTAATACACCAGATGACGATTTGATGTATGTGGTCGATTCATTAGAAAGAAATGCTTATTTCGCTTCTTCAAGGTCTTCAAAGTATGGTTATGTAGATGTATATAAAGTGCGTGTAGAAACGTACCCAATGTTAAATGTTATTTTAGCGGGTAATTTTTTAAATGATGTTAATCCGGGTGATGAAGCAACCATAAAAATCGAAGATCCAAGAAATGATGAGATTATTGGAATGTACAGCCCCAATGCGCAAGGTAAATACGTGATTATACTGCCAAAAAGTGGTACTTACAATTTTATTGTCGAAACCAAAAAAAGCAATAAAATACATACAAGTCCAGTAACCATTCCGCCTCAAATGGTAATGAAACCTCTGAAACAAAAAATTATGTTGGTTCAAAATGAGGGTAATGAAAAATTAATCATTCAAAATTTATTTGATGAAGAGGTAGAAGATGCTGAGGGTATTATGGCAGACGTTATGCAACAGTTGGCCAATCCAAATATAAATATTGATCAATTTGACGATTCACTATTGATAGACAAAGATCCAGAAATCTATTCAAACAGTAAAGAAAATGAAGGAAATTGGACGGATGCTGATTTGAAAAAAATGAGCGAGGAAATGTACTTGGAAGCCGAAAAGGAGGCGCTTGAATTAAAAGAAAAAACGGATGGTGCTTATGCAGTAGCCAGTATTAAAGCCAAAGAAAGTCAAGAATACGCCAAAGCAGCCGAAGATATCTTAAAAACGATAGATGGAATTGAAAATCCTTTGGATAAACAAAAGCAAGCGGCTCAAGCAAAGGAATATAATGAAAA
The DNA here is from genome assembly GCA_964419055.1 of uncultured Flavobacteriales bacterium. Lineage (GTDB taxonomy): Bacteria > Bacteroidota > Bacteroidia > Flavobacteriales_D > Parvicellaceae > CAYQNU01. The sequence continues at coordinate 21,514 of CAYQNU010000024.1, forward strand.
GGCAAAAGAAGCCAGCATGATGGCTACCACGGCTCTTAATTTAGGCAATAGATTGACTGTGGAAACGGAAAATGCACAAAAAGAAGCGGCAGAATCTAAAAAAACAAATGACGATATTGTTGCGGCTTTAAATGAAAAAGATCCCGCAAAAGCGCAACAACAATTAGAAATTGTAAAAGATAGGCTTAAAGAAATCATAAGTGCAGATGCCGCTTCCAGTATTGATGTTGTTCAAGTGATTGCCGCTCAAGCAAATGAAAAAAAGGAAGAAGCAAATCGTGAATTTGAAAAAGCTAAAGAATTCAGAGATGAAGAGTCTAAACTTAATTTACGTTTAAATAATTTAATTGCTGAACAGGAAAAGGCGAAGGAAAAGGATAAGGCAGGTTTTGATCGTCAAATTGAAGAGATTAAAGAACAAATAGAGCAAAATAAAAAATGGGCTGAGCAGGCCTATTCAAAAGCCGAAAAACTAGACAAGGAAGCTGAAAAATTATCAAAAGAGGCGGAACTGATGGATGATTTACTTTATGAAATTGAAAATTCAACCTCACCCGTTTTATCTCAGCAGGAACGAGAGATTTTAAATCAAAACATCAGAAATAGTTCGGTTGAAGAAAAAATTGGAACTAATGAGAACTCTCTGTCTGAATTTGAGCCCATTGATATGTCTGTTTTAAATAATTCAACAGTTACAACTAATACTACAAATTCTAATGTAAATAATAATTCTACCTCAGATACTAATAACAATTCTAATAATACCACCAACACTACAAATGACAATGGTAGTAATACAAATAATACTACCAATAACACCACGAATGACAATGGTTCAAATACCCCGAACTCAACAAATAATACCACAAATAGCAACGGCTCAAACACCACAAATAATACTTCCAATACTTCGACAGCTATTTCTGTTCCTACAATTGATTTTGAGTCTAATAAAACAGAATTAGCAAGATTTGAAACTGAAAAAGATCCAGTTGTTAAAGCTCAAAAGGAAAATGAAGTGTATGAAAATTGGTTGAATGATATCAACGAAAAAATTCAAGAAATAGATGCTCTTATTCCAACAGCTACGACTCAAGAAGATAAAGATAAGTTGACGTCAGCAAAGAATACGTTGGAAAATACTAAAAGAGAAGTTGAATCAAAATCTGCGGCAAACCTTGATGTAATTGCAAACAATGCGAATTCCAATACGAACGTAACCGCTACTACAAACGCAACACCAACGATTCCATCTACTGATTTTTCAACCAAAAAAAATGAGTTGGAGACGGTAAGTTCTGAGAAAGATCCTAAAATAAAAGCTGAAAAGGAAAATGTAATTTATGAAAATTGGGTAAATGAAATAAACGAAAAATTACAAGAAATTGAGGCTCAAATCCCATTATTGACTTCAGAAGAAGATAAGAAAAATTGGGTAGAGGCAAAAAATACGTTGAACAATTCTAAAACCGAAATTGAGCGAAATATTAGTGCCAACAACACGTTGATAGAAAATGCCACTACAGTTGCCTCAACCAATACACCTGATAACGCAAGTTCTACTCGAACCTATATTGATAACGAACCAAATAATGTAAAAAATACCGAAGGATTTAAGTCCTTAAAAAATGAGGTAACCAATGAAAAAGCTGTTGCCGATGATTTTGAAAATACGGTTATACCTAAGGATATCTATGCCAACGAAGAGGCAAAAAATAAAGTGAATGAAGCAGAATCTGATCGTGATAAAATAATCATGATTGAAAATGAAATAGCTGCTTTAAACACGAATTTAGAAAATGAGAAAAAAGCTAAAAAGAAGGAAGCTATCTCAAAAGAAATTGATGCAAAAGAAAACGAAAAAAATCTTTCTGAAATTCAATTAGGGACAAAAGTATTTGAAGCAGATCAAATTGAATTAAAAGCAAATGATGTTGCACTTGCTGCACTTGTAGAAAATATCAAAATTGAAGTGGCCAATTACGATACAGACAAAAATTATATAAAGGCTAATTTATTATTGCAGGAGGCAGAAAGTCAAAGACGTGATGCAGAAGTGCTTTATAAAAAAGCAAATTCAGCTGAAACGTCAGAACAAAAGTCTACATTATTAATAGAAGCTCATAAACTGAATCAGGCTGCGCTTCAAAATCAAAATGCCGCCACAACGCTATTAGTACAGGTTAATTCTAGTAATTATGTAGCAGAATTTGTTGATCCTTCGTTAAATAAAAATGGAAATACCAAAACCGTAAATACAACGGTTTTTGAAGATGGGAATACTACAAACACAAATTCCAATACAACTAGTGCCAATACGAATACCACATCTAACAACACAAATACAACAGCAAACAATACTACTTCTGATGTAAACAATACTACGTCAAATAATACAAATACAAATTCCAATACAACCAGTACAAATACGAATACCGCATCTAACAATACAAATACAACAGCAAATAATACAACTTCTGATGTAAACAATGCTTCTTCAAATAATACAAATTCTAATACGAATACTAATTCCAATACCAACACTTCTTCAACCAATACTGCATCATCGGATACCAATAATTCAAACAATAATACTACTTCATCTAATACTACGAATTCCACAAGTACCAATAATTCAACGGCAGATAATAACACGAGTACATCAACAAATACCAACACTGCTACCAATACCAATACCAATACTACAAATACCGCTAATAACAATTCAGCTACCACTAATAATTCGGGTAATAACACTACAACTAGTGATAACAATTCGAGCAACGCAACAATTACATCAACAACTTCTACCACTTCAAATGCAGTAATAACGAATCCAACTTCTGATGATATCAATAGTGGAAAAGTATCCATAGAAAATGCCACGAAAATGGCTGAAAAAAATGCTCAATCAACTATTGAGAAACAAGAAGTGGCTAATGTTGTTTTTTCTCCTACTGAAACAGTAAAAGAAGCACATACAGTTACCACCGAAGTTCCTGTTGTTGAAATGAATCGCAATACAGAGTTTGAGTCGGAGACTGCTCAGAAAATTGCTCAAACAGACGTCAAAACTGTTGCCAAATTGGATGATTTAACTACTCAAATTGATGCCAAAAGAAAAGAATTGGATGCTGCAACCAGCGATAAAGAAAAAGCAAAAATAACGAAGGAAGTAGAGAATTTAGAGAAGAATAGAGCCAAAGAAGAACTAAAAGTATCTGATGATTATCAAAAAGCTGCATCTATTGAATTAGGTAATGCAACAGCGCAAGTAACTACTTCTAAAGACGTGATTAAAAATAATATTGAAAATACGTATTTAGAAAATCAAGCAACCGAATATGAAAATTCGGCTAATCAATTGATTGCAGATGCTACTAAGTTAAGATCTGAGGCGGAAAAAGAAAAAGACAAACAAGAAAAAGCCGAAATGCTCAAAGTGGCTTTTTCAAAAGAAATGGAAGCAGCCAATTATATTGAAAAAGCAGCTGATTTGAAATTACAAGCCGAATTAAAAGAAAACGAAATAAGTATAAATGAATTAATTGATGTTTCTGAAAACCTTGAAGAACGTCTTTCCACAAAATTAAATCAACAAGCTGAGGATGTAAGAAGAGAGGCAGCACAAATGCGACAAAAAGCTGCTGATTTATATACTCAATCTGAAACGGCCAAGGGTGAGGATAAATTTAACTTAGAGAATCAAGCAGAAACATTAAATAAATCAGCTTCTAGATTAGAAAATTTTGCTACTCAATTAACCAATCAATCGCAACAGGCAGCAGAAAAAGAATCAGAAATTTTAGCTAAAAATGAGTTGTTAGCTACATTGAAAACAGCGAATATTGAAGAAATTCGATCAAACGAAACGTATGCGAAGTTTAATGAGGTTCAAAAGGAAATTGATACAAAAACTTTAGAAAAGTCATCTTTGGAAGGACAAAAAAAGGGGTATGAAAATTTAGCGCAACAACAAGAAATAAAAGCAAAAGATATTGAAAATAAAATCACATCTTCAACAAATGAAGCTGAAAAGGTAGAGCTAAATAACCAAGTGAATGAATTAAATGAATTTGCTCGTGCAAACAGAGAAAAGGCTTCAGAATTGGATAATCAAATTGAAAAATTAGATGAAGAAATAGCTGCTTTGCAAGTAAATCAAAATGGAGTAGTATTTAATTTAACCGAAAAAGAAAAGAACGATTTTGAAGCATTAGCACTTTCTAATGAAAATAAAGAACCGATTAAGAAAACAGCCTCGATTAGTTTTGGAGACTTGATTTCAAGTACCTATAAACCCGAAAAAGTTGAAAATACCATCGTCTTGTTTGATGAAAAAATTGTTTATTCTGATGCCAATCCAATTCCAATTAATCCTGGATTTCCTGATGGTTTATTTTATAAAGTACAAGTAGGTGCTTTTAATAAACCCATTCCAAATGATGTGTTTAAAGGTTTTGCTCCTATAACTGCTGATAAATTACCTAATAGCAATTTGATTAGATATCGAGTAGGATATTTTAATGGATACACCATTGCCAACGATGCAAAAAATCAAATAAGACAAATGGGGTATAGTGATGCATTTGTAGTAGCCATTTATGATGGTCAACCTATAACCTTGAGCCAGGCTAGAAGTATTGAAAGAGGTGAAATACCAGAAGGTTTAGTTGCATCAAATACAACCAATACAAATACTACTGCTAATACCACCAATACGTCAACTAATACAACTACTAATACTACTAATAATTCAAGCAATACGGCATCAAATACCACATCAACTAACGCATCAAATTCGAATAACACTACCAACACCAACACCAACACCGCTTCTACGACAACTACTAATACTGCTGCGAACAATTCTGCGGGTACAAATAGCACAGCTTCTAATTCAACAAATAACGGTAACAACAATACTTCAACTACTGCTTCAAACATTATACGAACCACTGAAGTAGATTTGGGGGCCAATGCAGCAAAAACGAACGATGCCGATAAAATTGAAGGGCTTTTCTACACCGTTCAATTAGGGGCATATAGCAAACCAATTGATGCAACCAGTGTTTATAATATTTCTCCTTTGGTTACAAAATTTGTGGGCCAATTGTATAAATACTCTACAGGGATTTATAGAAATATTGATGATGCTGTGGTTCGCAAAAACCAAGTGAATGCATTAGGAATGGCAGACGCTTTTGTTACGGTTTATTACAATGGGGAGAGAATTACGATTGAAAGAGCTAATCAATTAATAGCTGAAAAAGGTGAAAGTATATTTGCTACAGATAGCTCGGGAGGATTGAAACAATTACAACCCAATGCTTCAACAAGTGTAACAAACTCATCAGCTGTCAATACTACCTCCGTTCCTGTAGTCGAAGTTACCTCAAATGGTAAATTTCAGATTGACCTAGGTACTTATAGCGGAGAAGCTCCGGTGGATATAGCTAATGCTATGTTGATTATTCAACAATATGAAATTAAAACCGAATCAAAAGATGCCTCAAAGAGATATTATGTAGGAAATTTTGCTACTCCATCAGATGCTCAAAAAGTTATTGATCTATATAAAGAAAATGGGGTAGAAACCATTAAAATCATTAATTTAGATGAGCCCGTAATTGAACAACCAAAAGGTCCAGCACCTGTTTCGGGAGTTTCTTATAGAGTGTTTTTAGGGACCTACGTTGATGGAAATGTGCCGCAAACTAGAGCAAATACTTTTATTGAATTGGCCGAATTAGGAATAGTTAAAATCCAAGATACAACTGGAGAAACGTATTATTGCGGAAATGAAGGTTTATTCAGTTCTGCGCAGCAGTTGTTGACTAAATTTACGGAAAAAGGCATCTCTATTGCTGAGATAAAAGCTTTTCAAAATGGTGTTGAGATTCCCTTGTCTGATGCAAAAGCACTAACAGGAGAATAATAGCACAATGAATAATAAAGTTGTATTTTTGCAACAAATAGTAAGGTAATTGAAATCTGATAATAAAACTTTTTTAAGTAATGTAAGTATCATATTGGGTGGTACCATGATTGCTCAATTGCTTTCATTGATTGCTTTACCCTTTTTACAAAAGTATTTTTACACACCAGAAGATTTTGCCTTATTCACTTGGTTTTTTGAATTAACCGCCATTTTTGTTGGTATTAGTGCATTGAGAATTGAAACGGGAATAGTTCTCGAAAAAGATCCTATTATTGCATTAAAATTGGTGCGATTGTGTTTACGAATTGCATTTTTCTTATCACTTTTTTCTGCAGTTTGCTTTATACTGTTGTCCTTTTTTTATGAAAACTTTGAATTGTTCACCAATAACATTCTTTGGTTATTATTGGTGCCAATAACTATCTTTTTATTGGGTGGAATACAAATACTTACTGCATATTATACCCGACAACAAAAATTTAAAGAATTGGCTAGTAATAAAGTTATTCAAACAACAGGAACACTAATTCCACAAATTTTATTCGCAGTTTTTAAAGGACATTCCGTGGGACTGGTTATGGGTAAAATTATTGGTGGTTTATTCTCCTTTTTTGCTTTGTTTGGACGCATTTATAAAGATTTAAAAGAAGTAAGTTTTCCTACAAAAAGCGAACGAAAATTATTATTTAAAAGAAACAAAGATTTCATTTTATATACTACCCCCAGTACATTCATAGGGATGTTTACTAATTTTATTTTTATCGATTTATTTTTACATTACTATGGAGAGTCTTTTACAGGACAATTAGGTGCATCTAAGATTTATGTTGGAATGGCTTTTTCAGTACTTTCTACATCGTTTGCACAAGTTTTTTATAGTAAAATTGCGGGTATCCACGATAAAAAAATATTGCGTGATTTTTATACATATTGGGTAATTAGACTGAGTGCAATAGCCCTTTTAGCTGTTATTGTGGTATACTTAATACCTTCAAATTGGGTAGAGTTATTCTTTGGTAAAGTTAAAAATTGGGATGAATTATTACCAGTAATGAGGATTATGACACTGTGGATGGCAGTGATGTTTGTATCATCCTCTCTTTCATATATTTATATTAAATTAAATAGGCAACGTTCAGTTATATATTTTGATATTATTCATTTAACGTTGATTATTTTAAGCATTACTGTTTCTCATTTTTTATACCACGATTTTTATACCTCCTTGTATTGGTTTACGGGTGCCAAAATAATTGTATATGTTATTGCCATTGTCGTTTCTTATGTTTTTATAAATCGGTATAAAGTTTCACAAGAAAATGAAAATTTGATGGTATAAACCGATATGAATCCTCCATTAGTTTCTATAATTACACCGTTTAAAAATACCTCTCCTTACCTTAGGGAGTGTATTGATTCTATTTTGACACAAGACTACCAAAATTGGGAATTGATTTGTATTAACGATCATTCGGAAGATAACAGCGTAGAGATTGTAAATGAGTACGTTAAAAAAGATTCCCGCATAACATTAATTCATAGCGATGGACATGGAATTATACCAGCAATTCAGAAGGCATATCCTCTTTCAAAAGGAGAATTCGTCACACGAATGGACAGCGATGACAGTATGCCTCCCAATAGAATTTCCTATCAAGTAAATGCATTGACACAAAGTGGGAGAGGGTTTGTAAGCGTAGGATTGATAGATTATTTTTGTGACTCGGGTGAACTAGCAGAAGGTTTCAAAAAATATGAAAGTTGGCTTAATGAACTAACATTAAAAGGGGAAAATTTTAAAGATATTTACAAAGAATGTGTTATTCCATCACCTGGATTTATGATACACAAAGAAGATTTTGAAAAGTGCGGAAGATTTGATAGCGTTTTATATCCAGAAGATTATGATTTGGCTTTTAGAATGTATAAAAACAAATTAAAGGTTTTACCTTGTGATACGGTATTGCTGCGATGGAGAGATTACGGTATACGTACTTCAAGAGTTGATGAAAAATATACCCAAGCAAAATTATTAGATTTAAGATTACACTATTTTTTAGAAATCGATTACAACAACAAGAAACCATTGGTACTTTGGGGTGCGAGTAAAAAAGGTAAACAAATTGCCAAAACATTAATTCAAAAGAACGTTAATTTTCAATGGATTTGTGACAATAATAATAAAATTGGTCAGGTAATTTATGACCGAAAGTTACAACCTTTTGAATTGATTAAATCGCTCCAAAATTTTCAAAGCATTGTTTTAGTGGCAAATACACAAGATCAAATGGCTATTCATGAATTTATGAATGATTTAGGTCATCAACATCAACGAGATTATTTCTTTTTTTGTTAAATCTTTTCTTGGTTTGTTTGCAACATCAAAATGCATTGTTTCGTCAAAGAAATAAACTAACTGATACAATTCAGTAAATATTTTGATTCTTTTTATATTGAAATACAACCAAATGTCTTAATTTCGCATCATCTATTTTAATATGCCCAAATTATGAAAACAAAATTACCCCTAATACTTGCAGCATCTTGTTTTTTGCTTGTCACTTCTGCTTTTTCGACTTCTAAAAATAGAATGGAAAAACCTACAAAAAATCAAATGATTTCCAACGTTAAAACAATTTGTAATTACTCATTTGAAAATGTAACGGATGAAATGCAAATAGAACAGCTAAAGGCTGAAATATCTTTATTGAAAGGGGTTTCGGAAATTAAATCCGTTTACAAACCAGAGAAAAAAAGAGGTCAAATTACGGTGATTATTATTGAACCTAAAAGATCCTCAGAGGGTCAAGTAATGTTTGACATTACTCAAATCAAAAAAGCAATCATTAACCAGGGATTATCTCCTTTGGATGTAACCATTTCAGAGGAATTTATAGATTAATTCCTTTTTCAAAACTTAACTAACTTACTCTTAATATGAAATTGTTCTTGAAATTAGCGGGTGCGTGTTGCGCCTTAATTTTTACTCTAAATTCTAATGCACAAACCGATGGTTGTTCAGCTTCGCCAACCATACCCGTAACTGCTACTTGTGCTTCACCAACGAATGGTACAACTGCTGGTGCTACTCAAACCATTATTGGTTGCGTTGGTAATGCCGATGATGATGTTTGGTATCAATTTACAGCAACTGCTACAACCCATCAAATTACTGTGGTAGGGTCAGCATCCTTTGACCCCGTTTTGCAATTGTTTTCAGGTGGATGTTCAGTTTTAAACACAGTAAGCTGTATGGATCAAACCTTTAATGGAGGTACAGAGACCATTTATGCTACCGGGTTAACGATTGGAGCAGTTTATAAAATAAGAGTTTATCATTACAGCGCTGGTTCTGGATCAAACACATTTACTATTTGTGTTACCACTCCACCTTCAGCTCCCGCAAATGACAATTGTGCCGGAGCAACTTTATTGGGTGTAAATTTAGCTTGTACCTATACCAATTCTACTTCAGCTAGTGCTACACAATCCATGGTTGGATGTGCTGGTAATGCTGACGATGATGTTTGGTTTCGTTTTGTTGCTACCAACTCAGTGCAAACAATTACGGTCGATCCATCAGCATACATGGACCCAGTAATTGAACTGTTTTCTGGAACGTGTGCCACATTAAACTCCTTATATTGTGTTGATAATACGTTCACTAATGGAAATGAAGTAATTAGCGCAGTTGGGTTAATTCCAGGGAATACTTATTACGTAAGAGTTTATGATTATTATACATCTACGGGTGGAGCACCTTTTCAAATTTGTGTAACAGGAACAGCCACTTCAGCTCCTACAAATGATGAGCCGTGCAACGCTATTCCTTTGCCAGCCGTTACAGCTGAATGTTCCTATTTGAATTTTACAACGGTTGGAGCAACGGCTTCATTGGGGGCTCCAACTCCCGCTTCCTGTGCTGGAGGTTCGGCACCATTTCAAGGAGGTTTTAACGCTACAACAGCCGATGTTTGGTTTTCAGTTGTTGTTCCGGCTTCAGGTATTTTATCCATTACACCGCAGCCAGGATATGGTATAAATGATGCGGCAATGGCATTATATTCAGGGACTTGTGGAGCATTAACCCAAATAGCTTGTTCTGACGATTACAATTTTCCGGGTGCTACTAATGATTTTAAACCCTATATTTTACAAACAGGTTTAACCCCAGGATCAACAGTTTATATAAGATATTGGAGATACAATACTAATACCGGTGTTTTTGGAATTTGTGTTTCTTCACCAACAAATGATAACTGTGCTAATGCACTTTATATTTGCGATTTGAATGGTTACAGTGCTTCAACAAGTGCTGCTTATACGCCTGACAGACCAGGTACAGGAGCTGGGCAAATGTTCGGGAATAATGAAACTTCAGCAGGGGTTAACTTAGTTGATGGAACTAATTCTGGAGGTCCTTTTGGTGGAACTACCTATGATGTAAATATTGAAAACAACTCTTGGATTACGTTCACTGCTGCAGCTACTACTGCAACATTAACTGTTTCAATATATAATTGTTGGGTAGGGAACTTTCCTTCAGGCGGAATACAAATGGAGATTTTTTCAGGAACCAATTGCAATAACTTTGTTTCAGTTTCCAATTTTGAAGAAAGTTCTACAGGATTTGTAATTACAGCTACAGGTCTCACCATTGGACAAGATTATTATTTAATGGTAGACGGTTATGCCGGTGATATTTGTAATTATACGATTACAGCAAATACTGGAGTAGCTTTTCCTGAAATTATTGCTTCAGCAAACCCTATTTGTACAGGAACATCTGTTACTTTAACTGCACCAGCTGGCGCAACAAGTTATTTATGGTCTCCTGGAGGTCAAACTACTTCAACAATAAATGTTTCTCCCAGTTCAACTACTACTTACACTTGTGTAGTTGAAGGTGTTTGTGGTTACAAACAAACGTTGACTAAAACGGTAAATGTTAATCAACTACCAACATTATTAAATAGTACCGCTGTAAGTATCTGTACGGGAACTGCATTTAATACTACGTTAACATCGGATATTCCATCTACCTATTCTTGGTCAGCAACTCCAAATGGAAACGTAACAGGAGAAACTACTACAACTCAATCTTCTTCAACAATTAATAATACATTGAATTTATCAGTAGGATCTTCTCAGATAGTTAATTATAATATAACTTCTACAGCAATTAGCTCAGGATGTATTTCAAATCAAACTATAGCTGTTACCGTGAATCCTAGACCTGTAGCTGATGCAGGATCTCCATTTACCAAAACGTGTGTTACTAATCCAACAGGGGCATCAATAGGAATGACTGCTGTTGCTGGAGTTACTTATTCTTGGTCTCCCACAACTGGATTGAGTTCAAGTACTGTTTCCAATCCAACTGCTAACCCAACTTCCACTACAACTTATACGCTAACAGCTACGCAAACTTCTACGGGATGCACGGCTTCAAGTACTGTAACTGTTACTGTAAATACAACCGTACCAGTCGCTAACGCAGGAAGTGCTTTCACGAAAACATGTGTCTCCAACCCATCAGGAGCTACAATCGGAGTTGCACCCGTTGCAGGAGTAACGTATTCTTGGTCACCTGCAACTGGATTGAGTTCAAGTACTGTTTCCAATCCAACTGCTAATCCAACTACTACTACTGCTTATACATTAATTGCAACGAATACATCAAGTGGCTGTACAGCAACAAGTAACGTTAGTGTAACAGTTAATACAACGGTTCCAGTTGCTAATGCAGGAACAGATTTTACAAAAACATGTGTTACCAATCCATCTGGAGCAACAATTGGAGTTGCACCCGTTGTAGGAGTTACCTATTCATGGACACCAACAACAGGATTAAGTTCTAGTACTGTTTCCAACCCAACGGCTAATCCAACGTCAACTACGGTTTACACGTTGACTGCTATTAATACAGCTAGTGGATGTACAGCAACCAGTAATATGACTGTAACAGTAAATACAACTCTTCCAGTGGCAAATGCTGGAACAGCTTTTACTAAAACATGTGTAACCAATCCTACTGGAGCCACAATTGGAGTAGCACCTGTAGCAGGAACTACTTATTCTTGGTCGCCAGCAACAGGTTTAAGTTCGAGTACCGTATCTAATCCTACAGCTAATCCAACTTCTACAACTTCTTACACTGTTACAGCCACTAATTCCTCAAGTGGTTGTACTGCAACAAGCAATGTTACAGTAACGGTAAATACAACGCTTCCAGTAGGTAATACAATTTCAAATCAAACATTATGTGATGGCGCCAATACAACTGCTGTTAATTTTACGGGAACACCAGCTTCAGGTGTCGTTTATAATTGGACCAATAGTAATCCATTAATTGGTTTAGGTGCAACTGGTTCAGGAAATATTGCTTCATTTGCTGCACAAAATGGAGGAGCTTCTGCCATTTCCTCAACCATTACGGTTACACCAACTACAACTGATAATGGTTGTGTTGGAAGTCCAGTTTCATTTACTATCTCCGTTAATCCGCTATTGAATTCAACATTTACATACCCAGGTAATACCTATTGTCAATCAGGAACTAACCCCTCTCCAAATATTACAGGCGTAGCCGGAGGTACTTTTTCAGGAACAGCTGGTTTATCTATCAATCCAACTACGGGACTTATTAATTTAGCAGCGAGTACGTTGACTTCACACGTGGTAACGTATACCACAATTGGAAGTTGTCCTACAAGCAGTACATTTAATTTTACAGTAACAACTGCTCCAACTTCCGGTTTTTCATACAGTCAACCTACTTATTGTCAGGAATCAGCTGATCCGTCTGTTATATATGTGGCTGGAGCCAGTGGGGGAGTTTTTAGTGCGACACCTGCTGGGCTTAGTATAAATACAATTACAGGTCAAATAGATTTATCAGCAAGTACACCTAACACCTACACCGTTACTAATTTTATTGCACCTTCTGGAGGATGTGCTCCTTCAACTTCAACTTTTGATGTTACAATATTTGAAACACCAACAGTAACTGCACCTGTTAGTAGCTCAGTTTGTGATGGAACACCAGTAACATTGAGTGGTGCTGGAAATGCGGTAAGTTACACTTGGAATAATGGTGTTTCTAATGGAGTTACTTTTACACCAACGAGCACTTTAACCTATACTGTAACTGGATTGAGTGCTAATAATTGTTCGAATACAGCCACAACAACGGTAACAGTAGTACCTAATGAAATTCCTCTATTTACATTTGGAACGACTGCAAGTATTTGCTCAGGAGCTTCCGTACCTACATTACTTTCAACTTCTACAAATGGTATAAATGGTGTTTGGTCGCCTTCATCAGTAAGTAATACTTCTAGTAATAATTATGTTTTTACACCAGTTGCGGGAGTTTGTGCTCTTTCAACTAATTTTAATGTTACCATAACTTCCTTACCTCAAATTACAGGAACACCAGTTTCATCACCAAGTGGATGTAATTTATCCAATGGTTCATTGACGAGTGTCAATGTAACGGGAAGCCCTGTTTTGATTTATGATTGGACCAATTCAAGTGGTAACAGTGTAGGGTCAAGTTCTGATTTAATAAATCAGCCTGCAGGAAATTATACGTTGACGGTAACAGATGGTAACGGTTGTGAAAGTCAGTTTGGCCCGTATTCAATAATTAATCCGAATGCACCAACTACTCCAACACCAATTGTTGTTAACCAAACTTGTACACAATCAACAGGTAGTATTACGCTTAGTGGTGGCTTTACTTCTTATGAATTAACTGGTATAAATCCTGTTCAACCATTGGTTTCCAATGCTACAGGTGTATTCACCAATTTAATTCCTGGAGATTACAGTGTTTTTGTAATTGATGCGAATAGTTGTTCTTCTGTTGCTATTACTGTGACTATTTTGAATGATGATTTATTAGATTGTGATGGAGATGGAGTGACGACTGAAGATGAGGTAGCTGATGGAACCGATCCAAATGATCCTTGTGATTATTTAGCTGGTTCAATTACATTAACTCCATCCGGTGATTATTTAGATGCTGATTGTGATGGAGATGGAGTAACTAATGGCGATGAAATAGCAGACGGTACCGACCCAGAAGATCCTTGTGATTATTTATCTGGCTCAATTACCTTGACTCCTTCTGGTGATTATTTGACAGAAGATTGTGATGGTGATGGTGTAACCAATGGTGATGAATTAGCTGATGGAACAGACCCAGAAGATCCGTGTGATTATTTGGCTGGCTCAATTACATTAACACCCTCAGGCGTATTCTTAACAACTGATTGTGATGGTGATGGTGTAACCAATGGTGATGAAATTGTTGATGGTACAGATCCTTTTGACCCTTGTAGTTTTGAAGATGGAAGTATAACGTTAACACCTGGAGGTTTATGGAATGATGCGGATTGTGATGGAGACGGTGTAACTAATGGGGATGAACTTGCAGACGGAACAGATCCTTATGATCCTTGTAGTTTGGATGAGTTATCCATTACACTTCCTGTAACGGATACTACTGATTGTGATGTAACCATTGATATTCCCGATGGATTCTCACCAAATGGCGATTTAGTGAATGATGTATTTGTGATTGATAATATTGAATATTATCCAAAGAATCATTTCACTGTATTAAACCGTTGGGGTAACATTGTTTACGAAACAGATGGGTATTTAAATACTTGGGATGGAACCAGTCAAGCGAATTTAAAAATTGGGGGTGAAGATTTACCAACCGGAACTTATTTTTATATCTTAGACTTGGGAGAAGACATTGAAGGTATGGAACGTTATTATAAAGGATTTATATTTTTAAATAGATAACTCGAATCACAATTTTCATTTAGTAAGCCCAATGGATCGTTTTTCGTTGGGCTTTACTTTTTAATTAATTTTAACCTAACAGCATTTAATTTTCAGAGTTTTGTAAAGTACTTTATCCAATTTAAAAATGATTGCATAGTATATAAAATTGAGGTGGTAGCCCTCTTATTTTTAAGATTCTTTATTCCTAGATTTGTATTTTCTGTTTAACACATTAAATATAATTTATGAGAACAATTAATTCAATAGTTCGACTTTTACTTTTATTAGTTACCTTTTCTATAATATCTCTAATTTCAAGAGCGCAAACAATCTTCCCATGGAATACTTGGCCCGCAGGAGGATTTTTACAAAATATTAATGCAGGCGGTAATACCATGTCTGTCGCTTATACCGAATTTGCAAACAGTAGAGCTCAAACCTTAGGAAATTCTTTTGATTGCTTTGGTACTACACCAACAATATATTCGGTTCCATTTTTTTATAATGCGTCAACTATGTATGCGCAAGATTATTCATCGGGTACGTGTTATTGCTCTAGTAGTTCTGCTCAAAGCGGTTTAATTTTAGCAGCAAATTATCCAGATAATAATGCTTCACGATTTGAACAAATTGTTGCAACATTTACAAACCCTGTCTGCACCCCTGTAACTTTCGATATATGGGAAATTAATCAATCGATATATTCCGGAGATGGATCTCATTATTTTACAGATGTAGTCGATATTTCTGCAACGGATTATTTAGGAAATCCAATTCCAGCTGCAAATATTGTAATTACGGGTTGTGGAAGTAATGTCGTTTCTACCTCTGGTAACACAAAAACCATTACCGCAGTTGGAAATAGCTGTGCTTGTGGAGCTCATGGCGTTACTATTAATGCAGGTCCAGTAAAAACAATTACAATAAGATATCGTAATGGGGGTGCTACCTACAGTTCAAATCCATCATCTCAATACATCATTATTTCAAGAATAACTACCGGAGCACCTAACATTACTCCTACCTTTACTGCAGTAGCTCCAATTTGTGTTGGGGAACCATTAGCTGCACTCCCCACCACAAGTAACAATGGAATTTCTGGATCTTGGAGTCCAGCTGTTAATAACACAGCAACTACAGTATATACTTTTACACCTGATGCGGGTCAATGTGCTGTAAATACAACAATGTCAGTGACAGTAAATACTGGAACCACACCAACGTTTGCTGCCGTGGGTCCTTATTGCTCAGGTACGTCAATTCCAGCTTTACCAACTACAAGTACTAATAGTATAACAGGAACCTGGAGTCCAGCAATAAATAATACCGCAACTACATTGTATACATTTACACCAACTGCTGGTCAATGTGCCAGTTCTACAACGCAAACAATTACTGTAAATACTCCAGTAACACCAAATTTTGCTGCCGTGGGTCCTTATTGCTCAGGAGCGTCAATACCAGCTTTACCAACTACAAGTACTAATAGTATAACAGGAACCTGGAGTCCAGCAATAAATAATACCGCAACTACATTGTATACATTTACACCAACTGCTGGTCAATGTGCCAGTTCTACAACGCAAACAATTACTGTAAATACTCCAGTAACACCAAATTTTGCTGCAGTAGGTCCATATTGTTCAGGGGCGTCCATTCCAGCTTTACCAACAATAAGTATTAATAGTATAACAGGGACTTGGAGTCCAGCCATAAATAATACCGCAACTACATTGTATACATTTACACCAACTGCTGGTCAATGTGCCAGTTCTACAA
>CAYQNU010000025.1:0-35975 GCA_964419055.1 uncultured Flavobacteriales bacterium
TAATTTATCAAACAATTCGATTGTTTTAATTTATGCAAACATAGGAGGCACATAGGATTTGTTGCTTTTTAAAGTTTTTTCATAGAAAACTTCGTTTTTACAGAGACTTCTATGTGAAAAGCAAAGCTCCTATCCTTAGCTTTTTTCTTCCTTGTTTTTCTATGTGCCTATGTGGTAAAAAAACTACAAAGGCAAATAGAATTGTTTAGATTTAACCTAGTTTGGGGATAGGAAAATTGTATTTTCACATAGAACCCAACTATGCAAAAGCACAACTTCTATCTTAAGGTTTTAATTTTTAATTCTTTGTATCTATGATTTGTGTGGTTAAAATAGAGAGGGAATGAATTAATCATAATAGTTTGTGAAATAACTAGGTAATGCAGTAGTTTTATTCGATGTATGTCACTGAATCTATTCTATCTCGGTAATACAAATAAGTAGGCTCTTTTACTTCTTTTGATTTTACCTTATGTAACATCAATCGCTCATATAAATCAGCGTCTTCGCCAATTCTAATGTCGTTAAAACCATTCAATGAGAGTAAGAGTTGACGTTCGATGAAAAACGTTCCACCGATAACACAATCGTCTAAATGAATGTTTTCGGACACATCAAAACGATTCGGTACATATTGATTTCCTATAATTTGAGCGCCTCCATATAAAAATTGAATATCGGGAAATTCTTGTAAAATAGCAAATCTAATAGCTAAGTGGTTGGGAGTGTATGCATCATCTGAATCTAAAAAAGTGATAAATTTACCTTTTGCCCTTTCTATTCCTACATTTTTGGCAAGTGCTGCACCCGTATTTTTTTGAGGCTGATACTGTATTCGATTGTCTTCTTTCAAAAAATTGGAAATGTACTGCAATGTTTCGTCCGTACTTCCATCATCAATGATAATAGCTTCCCAATTTTGTTCGGTTTGTACAATTAAAGAATCCAAAGCCCGAGTCAAAATAGCTTTTCTATTAAATGTAGGAATAATAACTGTGAAGAAGGGTTTCATAATTTACATGATTCACTAACAATTGAATCCCTAAGTTGTTTTATACGTTTCTATTTTTTAATTAATTTTAATTAGTTTCTGGTGGTAACGTATCATTAATACATTGAGAATAAATGTAATTACTGAAGATATAAGACCAATATAGACTGCTACCTGAACTGAATCATTCAAAATGAAAACGGTCCAAGATTGTAAAATGCCAAGTAACATAAATTTAAAGGCAATATCGGTTGATTTTTGTCGATAGGATGTCTTTAACCCCAAAAAATAAAATCCTAAACTTAATAAAAAGAAAATTGGAATCACCATTCCCAATAATATGAGATGCAATCCCGGAGTACTATTATATAATCCAAAAGAAATTAAATTGATTATTAATCCAATAATCAAGATGAATTGTTGAATTGCTTTTCTGTTTTCAGACATATTCTTTTTTTAAATTGAATTTAATGTCAAAACATGAAATTCTAAAAACCATACTTTTAAGCGCACTGAGCGGAGTCGAGGTGCAAACTACACCAAACTAGCTCTCATTTCATTCACTTTGTCGCTTTCAATGTATTCATCATAGGTCAATTCTTTATCGATGCATCCATTTGGAGTTAGTTCGATAATTCTATTGGCAACTGTTTGAGTGAATTGATGATCGTGAGAAGTGAACATAACGCTTCCTGTGAAATCTTTTAATGAGTTGTTAAACGCCTGAATGGATTCCAAATCAAGGTGATTAGTAGGTTCATCCAAAATCAAGAAATTACCTTCACGCAACATCATTCTCGAAACCATACAACGTACTTTTTCACCTCCTGACAACACAGATGATTTTTTCAAGGTTTCTTCACCAGTGAACAACATTTTACCTAAAAAACCTCGGATATATACTTCGTCTTTCTCAGTTGAAAATTGTCTCAACCAATCAATTAGATTGTAATCACCTTTAAAAAACTCACTGTTATCACCTGGTAAGTAGGCTGTGGTAATGGTTTGTCCAAAAGTAAATGACCCTCCATCGGGTTGTCTGTTGCCATTTAATATTTCAAATAAAGCAGTGATGGCCATTGAGTTTTTGCCAATAACCGTAATTTTATCGCCTTTACGCATATTCAAATTCAAATCTTTGAACAAGAAATTACCATCTTGTTTGCACGATAAGTTTTCTATTTGCAAAATTTGATCTCCAGCTTCTCTACTTTGTTTGAAAATAATAGCTGGATATTTTCTGTTAGAAGGTTGTATATCATCAATATTGATTTTCTCCAATATTTTCTTTCTACTCGATGCTTGTTTAGATTTAGATGCGTTGGCACTAAATCGAGCGATAAAGTCTTGTAACTCTTTCTTTTTATCCTCAGCTTTTTTGTTTTGTTGCTGACGTTGACGCAAAGCCAATTGACTGGATTCATACCAAAAAGTATAGTTACCCGAGTACAATCGAATTTTTCCAAAATCAATATCAGCTATATGCGTACATACCGTATCTAAAAAGTGTCTATCGTGAGAAACAACAATCACGGTATTTTTAAAATCCATTAAAAAATCTTCTAACCAAGCTACTGTATGTAAATCCAAATCGTTGGTAGGCTCATCAAGAATCAACAAATCAGGATTACCGAATAAAGCTTGAGCTAATAATATTCTGACTTTCTGATTACCATTTAAATCTTTTAACAAAGTATCATGTTGATCTTCAGTGATTCCCAATCCACTTAACATGGAAGCCGCATCACTTTCTGCATTCCAGCCGTCCATTTCTGCAAATTCAGCTTCCAATTCTGAAGCTCTTACACCATCAGCATCCGAAAAATCTTCTTTCGCATAGATAGCATCTTTTTCTTGCATCACAGCCCATAATTTGCTATGACCCATCAATACAGTTTGTAAGGTGGTGAACTCATCAAACTCATAGTGATTTTGACGCAGTACAGCCATTCTTTTTCCATTCTCCAATTTTACATGTCCACTAGTAGGGTCAATATCACCCGCCAAAATTTTCAGAAATGTAGATTTTCCTGCACCGTTGGCACCTATCACACCGTAGCAATTGCCATCTGTAAATTTTATGTTTACTTCATCAAAAAGAACACGTTTACCATATTGTAAAGAGAGGTTTGTGGTAGATATCATATCGAAAAATCTAGAATAATTTGTAAATCACTTTGTTTGAGGGCACAAAAGTAAGACTTTTAAGCGAAAAATTTTAAATTTAGAAGGGTCTTATTTTTCATTTTCATATTCCGTTATAAAAAAAGCATAAAATTGTAGAATCATCATTCAAAATCACCCGTTGGAATAGTTTTTAAAAAAGGGAATACAAAAAAAGAATAGCTTCACATCAAAATTAAAAAATTACACAACTATGAAATCAAAATTAATGCTTATTATGGCTTCTTTGTTTTTAACTATCAACACAGCTTTAGCCTTCTCTGTTCCTTATTATAACAAAGATTCAAAAGCCTATAAAATGGAAGTTAAGGTTAATGGAAGTACAACAACAATTAGTTTTAATGGTAGCACCTCTGGTACTACAAGTGTTCAAACCAGTTCTGATGTTATTGAAGTAAAAACAGACTGTGGATGGGTGAAAGTTAAAAATGGTCAAAAAGTTACCATTAAAGATGGTTGTATTACATTAGGATAAAATACCCTTAAAATTCGATATAAAAAATCCGAGCATTGATTTGTTTGGATTTTTTTTTGTTTTCACTTTTTCAAAAAACTGATTTTAGTCAGCCTTTATTCTGCTTAATAAAGTAATTTCGCGTCCGAATTACTTAACACAAGATTTCATGATTTCTACAGATATTATTATAATTGGTGCTGGGCCAGTAGGGTTGTTTACCGTTTTTGAAGCGGGTTTATTAAAATTACGTTGCCATTTAATTGATGCGCTTGCTCAACCCGGAGGTCAGTTAACAGAGATTTATCCTAAAAAACCTATTTATGATATTCCCGGATATCCCGAAGTGTTGGCAGGTGATTTAGTAACCAATTTGATGAAACAAATTGAACCTTTCAAACCAGGTTTTACATTAGCTGACCCTGCTTTAACTATTGAAAAAACAGAAGATAATCAATTTATTGTTACCACAAAAAGTGGAATTCAACACAAAGCGCCCAACGTAGCTATTGCAGGAGGTTTAGGCGTTTTTATTCCAAGAAAACCGCCAATAGCCAATATTGAAGATTTTGAAGATAAAGGGATTGCTTATATGATTAAAGATCCTGAAATATATAGGAACAAAAAAGTGGTCATAAGTGGGGGAGGTGATAGTGCATTGGATTGGGCTATTTATTTGGCGGATGGTGTCGCTTCGGAAGTTACATTAATTCATAGAAGTCAGAGTTTTAGAGCGCATCCCGATTCGGTTCAACGTGCTTTGGATAAAGCAGCTGAAGGAAAAATCAATATGATTATGGATGGGGAAGTTGTAGGGTTAAAAGGAGAAGGCAAGCTTGAAAAAATAAGAGTATTAATTGGAAAAGATGAATACAAAGTTTTGGAACCTGATTATTGGTTGCCCTTATTTGGGCTCACACCAAAACTAGGCCCAATTGCCGATTGGGGATTGGAAATAGTTGATAACGCTATTAAAGTCGATAATGCAACCGATTATCGCACCAATATTGAAGGGATTTTTGCTATAGGAGATGTAAATACCTATCCCGGAAAATTGAAACTTATTTTATGCGGTTTTCATGAAGCAACTATAATGGTTCAATCTGCTTTTAAGCGTATTTATCCCGACAAAAAAAATGTATTGAAATATACTACTGTTAATGGTGTTAATGGGTTTTGATGGGTTAGTAAAATAGTAAGATAGTCAAGTAGTAAGATAGAGAAATCGTTTAGGAGTAAAGAGTATTTTAACTTGTGAATAGTTCTAAACATTTAGTGTCTAACGTCTAAATGGCGGTTTCGACAAGCTCAACCACCGATTAGTTGTTCAAAAAGAAATCGTTAATCTAACATCTAGCGTCTAGAATCTAGCGTCTAATATCTAATTGCATTTAGCACAAACACCTGATATCACATAATTTGTCTGAACCAGCTTATAACCTTGAGGTAGATTCACTTTTACTTCATCTTCCAAACATTCAACCACATCACAAGAAGTGCATCTAAAATGTACGTGATGATCTTCATGATGATGATGGTCGGCACAAACTTCCTTACAAAGAGCAAAATAGGTCTTGCCATCATCGCCAATTATTTTATGAATGAGACCATCTGTGCAATAGCTTCTTAATATCCGGTAAATGGTTACTCGATCGGCATCTTCTTTAAGTAAACGCTCAATTTCAGCTTGAGCCATGGGATGTTCATTTTCTCCCAATAATTCAAGTATTCTTGTTTTGTTTTTTGTATTGCGCTTTTTTACCGTCATTATTTTATTTGGCAGGTGATAAGATTTTAAATTCTTTTCCTTCTTCCAATACTTTAAGAGCTACTTGAAGTGATTCATTTAAATCATTAATGATTTCATAAAATGATTCTGGACCATAAACATATTGAGCAATATTAGCTTTCAAACGGATATTTATGGTTTGTTCAGCATTTGTAAAACCGACCTTATCAAATTCAACCCCTTCAGCTGTAGCTTTATCAATTAATTCTTTAACTACTTTATCCGTCTTAAATTCTTTTTTGTATTTTGACAAAGTAGGGTATTTCTTTTTGATATCCTCACGATTATCATTTACATAATTTAAAGCAAAACTACTGAAAATCCCTTTACGAATGAGCTTAGAAAAATATTCACTGGTTCCAGTTGTGTCTAATGGAACAAATACATCGGGCATTATTCCACCACCTCCATAAACGGTTCTTTTTACTACTTGTGTTTGGTATTTAACTGTGGTATCTAATTTAACTGAATCTCTGTGAAACGATTCACCACTTCCATATCGCTCATATTTTTCTCTTCGATACTCAACTGAACCGTGATCATAAGGCTTTTGGATGCATCTTCCACTTGGTGTGTAATATCTTGAAGTGGTAATACGAACACTGGTTCCATCTGGCAAACTTACTGGTTTTTGAACCAATCCTTTTGAAAATGTTCTTCGACCAACGATTAATCCACGATCCCAATCTTGAATAGCTCCAGATACGATTTCACTGGCCGATGCGCTACTTTCGTCAACCAAAATGATAACTCTTCCTGTTTCCATCAAACCAGTATATTTGGTATTGTATGAACTATAAGGAGATTTTCTGCCTTCCGTATAAGTCACTAATTTTCTGCCATCCAATAATTCGTCACTCAAATTTACGGCTGTCATCAAATAGCCTCCACCATTTCCTTGAAGATCAATTACCAAATCCTTCATCCCTTCGTATTGGAGCTTTTTAACTGCTTCTCTAAATTCGTCAACCGTTGTCGCTGAAAAATTATTTAACTTAACATACCCCGTTGTTGCATTGGCCATATAAGATGCATCCAAACTGTGGATAGGTATAGCGTCTCTTATGATGCTAAATTCTATTAATTGACGGGAACCTTTTCTATACATTTTAACTTTAACAGAAGTTCCTTTATCACCTAATAATCGATCTCTCACACCGCTGTTTTTAATGCCTACTCCGGCTACTAACTCATCGTTAATGTAAATGATTTTGTCTCCTGCCATAACACCCACTTTCTCAGACGGACCTGTTGGTATGGTTTCCGTAATATTTATGGTATCTTTTTCAATTTGAAAACGAACTCCAACACCAGAAAACGAACCTTTTAAAGGGGTTTCCATGTCATGTAAGTCTTCTAGAGAAATGTAACTAGAGTGTGGGTCAAGATAATCCAACATATAACGAATACCGTATTCGGTAATTTCACCATTGGATATAGAATCTGGATAAACGGCATCAAAATATTTAAGTGCTGTGGGGTAATCATTTATTGATTCGGTGATGGATTTATTACCTAAAATAACCAAATTGTATCCCGATATAGATTTACGAGTAACACTCACATCAATCGATTCTTTACCTCTTTTTAGTCCAATTCTGCAAGTAGATCCTGGTGCACCAATCAATTTTTCAGCAATTTCATTTAAATAATACACTTCTTCAAACTTGCTTCCGTCTATTGAATAAATCTTGTCGCCTACCAAAATGTTGGCACTTTCTGCACCACTTCCAGGTAAAACCTTGGTTACTTCCAGTGTATCACCCTTAAATTTATATTGAATTCCTAATGATTGATAGGTATCTTTGTGCGAGGGTAGCACTTTTTTAACAATGTCAGCCGGTTGGTATTCACAATAAGGAAATATTCCATTATTCATACCTTTAATAATATTGTGTTCTAAAACAGACTTATCAATTTCTTCAACGTACATATTGAAGATAGAATTTAATAATTCGGGAACTTTTACGGTAGTTTGTAATTCTTCTTTTGTTTGACTTGTTGCTGTTTTTAAAAAAGGAAAACTAACAAAAAGTGTTAAAAATGTAACCGTTTTGATAATAATTGTGTTCCCTTTTGGTAAAAGAGAATTATAGTGTTGCTGATTTGAGCTATTCATAAATAATCAAGATTATGTATATACAAAGTAAAACATTTTTAGGAGATACTGTTACAATATTTAGTCCAAAAAAAATCATATTTTTGGCTTGTTTAACATTTTTAGCAAATTTTATGGATATATCTGGCCAATCTTCAATTTTGAGTGAACAAAAAAAATTAGAACGGGTGAAGGTGGCTTATGCCGAAGCTTTTGAAAAAGTGAACACATTGTTTAATTCTAAAAATATAACGCTAGCCAAATGTGATCTATTTTTAAGAGCCTTTAAGCAAGAAAAGAAATTGCAAGTATTTGCAAAAAATAAAACCGATGAAAAATTTATTGAGGTGGTTTCATATGATTTTTGTGTTTTAAGTGGTCAATTAGGACCCAAGCGAATGCAAGGTGATAATCAAGTGCCAGAAGGGGTATATTTTATAGACCGTTTTAATCCTTGGAGTACTTTTTATTTATCATTGGGATTAAATTATCCCAATGCTTATGACAAATCCAAAGCCACCAAAGGAAATCCGGGTGGAGATATATTTATTCATGGGAATTGCGTATCAGTAGGGTGTATACCAATAACCGACCAATACATCAAAGAGCTTTATTTAATGTGTCTGGAAGCACAAAACGGAGGTCAAAATACTATTCCCGTTCATATATTTCCTTACAAAATGGAAAAATTTGCCAGCTTCATATATGCCAATGATAAAAACAAAAGTTTTTGGCAAATGCTTACCCCCATTTACGATTATTTTGAAACGCATAAAAAAGTTCCTTCTGTTGCTATTTCATCAAAAGGATATGTGATACAATAATCAAAGATTGGATGAAAAAACAACTCCGGTCGATGTAGTTGTGAAAATATTCGACAAACCGAAAAGTGAAGAAAAGGTAGGAGGTTTTGATACTTATTACAGCTATTTTTAATATTTCGAAGTAATGTTGCAATTGGTCGCTAAAATACTTTGGTATGCCGAAAAAAGTTGCATAGTATTTAGAAAAGTATCAATTTTGTATCAGAATATTTAGGGGTAAATATTTTTTTCATGGTTAGTTTTAGTTAGTGATTTAGGGCAATCTGCAAAGATTGCCCTAAATTTTTTATAGTAACCCCACTTTTGAAAATATTATTTAAAGTAAAAAAAAAAGACTACCCAAATAGGATAGTCTTTAATTAGTAAATAAGAAAGCGAGATTATAAAGAATCGTCTAATAAATTTGGATTAGATGCTTTAGAGCCTTCACCACTATCTTCTCCTGGTTGAACATCACCAGAAAATGAAGGGTAAGTTGGTGTTAAATAATATAAATAACCATTTACTCTCATTTGTATCCTTAATGTACCTACTACAAAATCATGCATTCCTTTAGGATATTTACCTGTAAAAAGAACAATCAGCCAAGCTATAAAAAGTACAAACATCATCCCTATTGATCTGAAAATCAATACAAAAATATGAGGTATTACCATGAATGCACCAAATAAAGCTCTTACTATTAATGTAACTCTATTGTAACTTTCTTGATAAGGCATATCAAAGTCTGTGTTTGTATCTGTACCATTTAAACCAAATGCAGGATAGCCATCAACTAAATTCATTGTTCTAGCTTGAACTCTTATTTGATAACGTTGCATTTTTACAGCATAGTCAAACATACCTTTTGGCCATTTACCGGTAAACAATATAATCCAAAAACGAAAAATGTTTATAAACATAAGTCCAATAATTAAAAATAATTGAACAATCATATGTGGCAGTTGGATGTAAAATGCTCCAAAAAATGCTCTTAACAACAGTTCTCCTCTTGAGTAACTTTCTTGATGTCTGATAAAAAATCTCATAATTTATAGTTTTTAGTTTTTTAGTTTGTCAAACGTACAACTATTTTTTGTTTGTCGACAAAAGATAAACTAACATTTGGCGAAATGTTAAAAATCTTATGTAGAAGTAAGGTTTTTAAGGGTGAGTGTTAATATTTAATCGATAAGGTGCAGAGTTATTCAGATTTGTATTGCTGAACAATTTTTTTAATTAGCTTTACTAACTGTTGTGATTCATCGTTTTCAAGTTGAGTTCCAAAGAAAATATTATTTTCATTGTATTTAAAAGTGCAGGTACCTTGTCCAATTTGCCAAAATGAATCATTCATAACTTTGCCATATGATTTGGGGTTTAAATGGATGTTTTCAATAGTACTCAATTCAATATCATGCAATGAATAAACGGCAGGTTTTCCGTGCAAAAAAATACTGTCTTTAATTGACAACGTTTCCTTATTAATTGTAATAATTTCAAGACCGTGCTTTCTCCATAGAAAAGCGCGTGTAATTCTGATTTCAAAATACAGCCAAAAAACAAGCAAAACAAGCATTACAAAACTTTCTTTTAAAGAAGCACTTTCTATTAATAAATAATAAGCGAAATATACTCCACAAGCCGTCCAGGCAATAAGCCAAACTAATAGCGAGTTAAGTTGCCATCTTTCAATACGTGGTGAAATAACTACAGTTGTGTAATCATTGTGGTCTTGAAAGGAAATCTTTGAATTTAATGTTTTTATTTTAGCCAAAATAATTGTTTTAAAAATGCAAAGATACTTTTCGTTTTTTAAAATTTGTGAGCTTTTAAACAATTCATTTTTTTAAAATTATTTTAAATTGTTGTGTTACATAAAGTTCATTTTTGTAATTTAGGCACGTCATTTGTAAATGCGCATTCAAAATATTAAAATAAGTCTCATGAAAAAAGCACTATTTTTTACCTTACTTTTAACCTACTTCGCGAATCCATTCAAAGTTCTTGCTCAAGAATATCAAGATTTATTGGTTTTGTATGTAGATGAAAAATACGAAAAACTTCTAGAAAAAAGTTTGAAGTATACTGAAGATGAAAAAACTAAAAATGATCCATTACCTTTTTTATATGCTTCAAAGGCCTATTATGAAATGAGTAAAGATCACAAGTATATTACTGATTTCCCAACTGCATATGCAGAATCTTTAGCTTGGGCGGGAAAATATAGAAAAAAAGATAAGTCGTATGCTTATAAAATTGAAGCAGAGCCTCATATTGAGAAATTGAAGAAAGAAATAATGGAAGAAGTAGACAATGCTTTTCTTGAAGGAACGGAAAAAAGTTACAAGAAAGCTTTGGGATCTTTGAAAAAAGTTATTGTTTTTGACCCCTCATGTATTGGTGCCGAATTGTTAAGAGGCGAATTAGAAATTCTTTTAAAGAATAAAGCTGAAGGAACAAAATTTGTGAATGAAGCAATGAAGAAAGTAAATTCAGTAGGTAAAGAAATTGAATTTTCAAACTTGTCTGAAACACAACAATTGTATTTGAAATTTGCTCTCATGACAAAAGCAAAGTTGATTCAATCATCAAGTAAAAGTCAAGCAAAAGATATTATGGGTAAAGGAGTTCAATATTTTTATGAGCCAAGAGAAGATCAGAAATATGAATATACTACCGATTTTAAAGAATATTACGATAAATTAAAGTAATCTATTGGATTACAGCTTTTTTATACAAGCCCTGATAATAGTTGTTGTCGGGGCTTTTTGTTGATTCAATTTCATTAACTTTGTCCTTATGTCAATCAATTCAGAGGATTTTCCAGATAATTTTGAAACCTATTTAAGTCATTTCTTGACGGATAACAAACGGGCACTATTTGATAAGGTAGCCTCTGACCGAACACGTCATATTACGGTGGTTTTGGAGGATGTTTTTCAGCCACAAAACGCATCTGCAGTTATTCGCAGTTGTGATTGTTTTGGAATTCAGGATGTTCACATTATCGAGAATAGGAATACCTATGAGATTAATCCTAATGTTGTTATGGGAGCTACAAAATGGATTGATATGTATAAATACAACGGAGAGGAAAACAACACGTTGAGGTGTATTCAATCACTAAAAGATAAGGGATATACGATTGTTGCAACAACCCCACATGGCAAAAATCATACGTTATATGATTTGCCTTTAGATAAGCCTATTGCACTCTTTTTTGGTACAGAAAAATTAGGACTTTCAAAAGATGTTATTGATAATGCTGATGAATATATGACCATACCCATGTATGGTTTTACTGAAAGTTTTAACATATCCGTTTCAGTTGCTTTATGTTTAAATGTGTTATCCAGAAAAATTAGAGAACTAAACATTAATTGGCAATTTACAGAAGAGGAACAGCAGATGCTTAAATTTGAGTGGACAAAACGTCATTTGCTGAGTTGGCAATTGTATGAAAAAGAATTCAATGCTAGAAGAATGGCTAAAAAAAATCAATAAAATAATCTCCAGATAAAAATGCAGAAAGAAAATTCAATCATTGAAATATATAATGAGTTTAACGAGTTTGGAAAATGGTTAAATCTAGAATATTTAATTAAATCTCCCGGAGAAATCAACTACACCATGAAAGTTGAACCGCACATGTTGGCTACAAAAACTGCTGCACATGGAGGTATATTAGCTGCATTTATGGATGCCATTGTGGGAGTGGCTTCATTATCTTCAGTGTACCAAGAAGGAAAAGTTGTTTCTACTATTGAATTCAAAATCAATTTTCTAAAAGCAGCATTTTTAAACGATACCCTTTTGGGTAAAGGTAAAGTAATTCAAAAAGGCAATCGTATTATTGTAACTCAAGGAGAAATATTCAATCAAAAAGGAGATTTATTGTGCACGTGTATAGCGACATTGAATGCTTACCCATTTGAAAAAAGTGATATGTTTTCGGTTTAGATATAAAAATGTATTACTTCAAAGCCAAGGTCAATCGGGTCAATTGTTCCGCAACGTTTTTGTTGACTTTCACTAAAGGTAATCGCAAATGATCACCACAAATCCCTATTTCTTTCAATACGTGTTTTACACCTCCAGGATTACCATCAGCAAACAATTGCTGAATCAATTCAAATAAGTCGTAATGCTCTTTATTTGCTGTGGCAAAATCGCCTTTTAATGCACTGTGCACTAGATTAGAAAATTTCTTAGGAAAAGCATTTCCTACCACAGATATTACACCATCACCTCCAATGGCAATATGTGGTAATGTAAGCGCATCATCTCCCGAAATTACCAAAAAATCCTTAGGTTTGTTTTGAATTATTTTCATAATTTGCTCCAAATTGCCGCAAGCTTCTTTAATCCCCACTACATTTTTAAATTCACGTGCAATTCTCAAAGTAGTTTCTGGCAATACATTACTCATGGTTCTACCAGGAACATTATATAAAATGATTGGTTTTTCTGTAGCTTGAGCAATCGCTTTATAATGCTGATAAATACCTTCTTGTGAAGGTTTATTATAATATGGACTAACAGATAAAATTCCATCAACTCCTGTTAAGTCAGTATGTTGTACGGAATAAATGATTTCAGCAGTATTATTGCCGCCCATTCCTAAAACAATAGGTAATCGTTTATTATTTATTTCAATTATAAATTCTAAAATTCGTTGTTTTTCCTCTTTATTTAGTGTTACCGATTCACCTGTTGTTCCTTGAACTACAAGATAATTTACACCATTAGAAATGTTGTATTCAACTAGTCTTTGTAAGCCTGCCATATCAACATTACCATTTTCCAAAAATGGTGTTACTAAAGCTACCCCTAATCCTTTAAATTGAGTCATAAAATAATTTTTTAGAATTGATAAAATTAATTGATGCAAAGGTAGAAGGTTTTTGCATTCTTGCTTACTTTAGAGCTATTTTTATCACGCTATAAGTTAAGTTTATAATAAGTTCAGTAAACAAACACTTATTTTTTTGTACTTTCGCTTTCTTAAAGAAGAAAAATTCATTCATTTGAAAAAAATTTTATTTATTGCTCATCATAGATTAGATAGATCTCCAGGGCAACGTTACCGATTTGAGCAGTATTTTAATTATTTTACTGAAAATGGCTTTCATTGTCATTTATCAAACATATTGGATGAAGCTGACGATAAAATTCTCTATTCAAAAGGGAATTATTTAAAGAAATTGGCGATAGCTTTAAACGCCTACAAAAAACGAAGTCAAAATTTAGAAAAGATACACCAATATGATATAGTAGTAATCTATCGAGAGGCCATTTTGACAAGGTCTATTTATTTTGAAAAACAAATAGCTAAATCAGGTATTCCCATTATTTTTGATTTTGACGATGCCATTTGGGTGAAAGATGTTTCAGCAGGGAATAAGTGGCTTTCGTTTATGAAGAGCTCTAACAAAATAAAAGGCATTCTCCCGTTTTGTGCTCACGTAACTGCTGGAAATAATTATCTTGCTGATTTCGCTCGTCAATATAACAATAACGTTACTGTAATTCCTTCTACCATTGATACGGAAAAGTATGTTCCTTTGGTAAAAACCAATGAGGTAGTTTCCATTGGATGGGTTGGAAGTCATACTACAGTGAAACACTTTGAGTTGGTAATTAATGTATATAAAAGTTTAAAACAAAAATACGGCAATGCTATAGCTTTTAAAGTAATTGGAGATCCAGACTACCGAAATGAAGAACTGGGTATTGTTGGTGAAAAATGGAGTAACGAACGTGAGGTAGAATTATTCAATAGCATAGACATTGGAGTAATGCCCCTCGATGAAGATCCTTGGACAAAAGGTAAATGTGGTATGAAGGGTCTACTCTATATGTCGGTGGGGAAACCAGCAGTTATGAGTGCTGTAGGAATGAATACCGAAATTATAGAACATGGTGTAAATGGATTTATACCCGTTGGTGAAAAAGAATGGTTTGATGTCTTGTCTTTATTAATTGAAGATCCTGCTTTGCGAAATGAAATTGGAGCAAGAGGGAGAAAAACAATTGAAGAGCGATTTTCTTTTGATGCATATAAGGATGTTTATTTACAATTATATGGTAAACTAACTAATTTAGAATCAATAACCAATAAATCAGATTTAAATACGTTTGCACCCATAAATAAAAATTTCTAATCTATGAAAATCCTTATAATTAATGTTATTTTATTAACTGCTTTTATCATAAATGCAATCGGAATGAATGCGCAATCAAATTTTGAGAAAGCGCAAAAAATATTGATTGAAGCCATTGAAGTTATGGATAATGGTAATCCAGATAAAGCAATTGAAATGCTTAAAGAAGCCCGGGTTTTGGACAATAAAAATTATATTTATGATTATGAAATAGGCTATGCACAATATATTAAAAGAGATTTTAAAGAAGCCTTAAAAACCTATAAATATGTAGTGTATTCTTATGATAATATTACTGATCAATGTTATCAAATGTTAGGTAATTTGTATGACATAAATGGAAAACCAAAAAAAGCTCTAGAAATTTATGATGAGGGATTAAAGAAATTTCCAAAGTCGGGTCGTTTGTTTTTGGAAAAAGGTGTTGTTTATTTAGTTGTTAAAAAATACAACGAAGCTCTATCGCAATTTGAAATTGGAATTAAAGCCGATCCAAACTATCCATCAAATTATTATCGAGCGGCCTTAATTTATTGCAGTTCTTCTGAGTCAATTTGGGGTATGATATATGGCGAAATTTTCATTAATTTAGAAAGAGGTACTCGCAGAACGGATGAAATGAGCAAGGTTCTGTACAACACATATTTAAATAAAATGTCAGTGGAAGGTGATACAAAAACAGTATCTTTTTCAAAAAATACCACGATTTACATCAATCCAGATAATTTTGATGTAGAAAAATTCAAACTACCCTTTAATATAGGTCTTTATGAACCTACCATGTTACTGTCAATTTCCAATTCATCCAAATTGGATTTAGAGGAATTGAATAAAATTAGAACACAATTTTTGAATTTATACAACACTCCAGAAAATAGAAAAAACTATCCAAACGCTTTATTCGATCATCAGCTTAAAATGCAAGAATATGGCCATTTAGAAGCATATAATTATTGGGTTTTGAATATGGGTGACGAAAAAGCTTTTGATGAATGGAAATCTAAAAATGAAGACGCTTGGACTATGTTTTTAGAATGGTTTTTAGCCAATCCCATGAAAGTAGATGAAAAATCGATTTTTCATAGAGTGGATTATTAAAGAAGAATCCCTTTAAAATTAAACTTTTTTATGATTAGTTAACTAATAATTGAAACATAGTTTTTCCTTTCCTTGATTATTTTTAACCTTTCGTATATTATTAGCTTTAAATTCATAATTTGTAGATGAGAATTCATACTTTTGAAACTTCATTTAACAAGACATTCCATTTTATGAAATTATTCAGTAAAACTTTCTCCTTAGTTCTATTACTTTTTTTGGTGTTTCCCGTTTTTTTTTATGCTCAAACATCTACCATAAGAGGGACAATTTATAATAAAGAATCTGGTGAACCAGTTATCTTTACCAATGTTAAGATTCAAGGTACCTCAAAAGGAGGAGCATCAGATGTTAACGGTGTTTATCAAATTGGTCAATTGGAAGAAGGAACTTATGTTTTAGAAATTAGTCATGTTGAATTTGAGCCTTATACAGTAACAGTAAGTGTTGCGAGTGGAAAAATTGCCGTTCAAAACATATATTTGGTAAAAGGAAAAGTTATGGATACTTTCAATGTAAGTGCAGCTTCAAAAGAGGCTAAAACTAACGTTAATCCATCCACAATTAAAGCTACAAAAGCAGATATTTCGAGAGTTGTTGCAACTGGAGGTGAGCCTGATTTGGCTACTTATATTCAAACTATACCAGGTGTTGTTACAACCGGTGACCAAGGCGGACAGATGTATATTAGAGGAGGAAGTCCCATCCAAAATAAAGTTCTTTTAGATGGTATGGTAGTTTATAACCCTTTCCATTCAATTGGTTTTTTCTCTGTGTTTGATACTGAGTTAATAAAAAATGCAGACATCTATACAGGTGGATTTGGATCAGAATATGGCGGAAGAATTTCTTCAGTAATGGATGTAACAACAATTGATGGAAACAAAAAGAAACTAGGAGGTAAAATATCAGTTAATCCATTTGGAGCTAAATTGACACTTGAAGGGCCAATCGTAAGGTTGAAAGATGACGTTAATGCTGCAACGGTTTCGTATATTTTTTCGGCTAAAACATCTTATTTAGAGCAGTCTTCAAAAATATTTTACCAATATGTTGATGAAAATGGATTACCATTCAATTTTACAGATATTTTCGGTAAAGTAGCTATAAACAGTCCAACAGGTAGTAAATTTAATGTTTTTGGTTATAATTTTAGAGACAACGTTAAATGGCAAGCTCTATCTGATTTAAATTGGAATTCTTATGGTGTAGGTAGTAATTTTGTTTTATTGCCATCAGGTTCTCCTGTTCAAATTGGTGGAAAGTTCAATTTTTCTAAATATGATATTAGTTTAGCGGAAAAAGACCCTATTTCTGGTGAAGAGTTAGATCCTAGAACCAGTGCCATTACCAATTTTAATTTTGGTTTTGATTTTAAATACTTTAAAAATGATGATGTAATAAAATATGGAGTAGAGGTGGGTGGCTTCTCAACAGATTACGGATTTACAAATTCTGTGGGAAGAGAGATTTCTCAAACAGCTAATACAACTGAAATTGGCGGTTATATAGATTATAAAATTTCAAGAGGACTTATTGTTATTAATCCTGGTTTTAGATTGCAAGCTTATCCTTCTTTAGGTAACATTTCACCTGAACCTCGTTTAGGGATAAAATACAACATCAACGAGAAATTGCGTTTCAAAATGGCATCAGGTATTTTTAGTCAAAACTTAATTGCTTCCAACTCTGATAGAGATGTAGTGAATTTGTTTTATGGATTTTTATCAGGCTCTGATAATTTACAATCGACTATTATTGACGAAAATGGTAATGTTAGAGATCGTAAACACTTATTGCAGAAATCAACTCACTTGATTGCAGGTTTTGAAAAAGATTTAGGAAAACATATTTCAATAAATGTGGAAGGATATTTTAAATGGTTTAATCAATTAACCAATATGAATCGAAACAAAATCTATGACGATAATGGTGATAATTTTGACAAACCTGATGCTTTGAAAAAAGATTTTGTTATCGAAACAGGTACAGCAAAAGGTGTAGATATGGTGTTTAAATATTCGAGAGATCGTTTTTATGTTTGGTTTGTGTATTCTTTAGGCAAAGTTGATCGTTGGGATGGCACTCAAACTTATGCTCCCGTATTTGACAGACGTCATAACATAAATGCAGTGGTAACTTATTATTTAGATAAAGATAAAAATTGGGAAGTAGATGCTCGTTGGAACTTCGGAAGTGGTCTGCCTTTTACTCAAACTCAAGGATACTATCATAATATAGGTTTTGAAGGTGGAACAAGTAGTAATGTAACGACAGCCAACACAGACGATTTGTCTTTAATATTTGGTCAATTAAATGGTGGAAGACTTCCTACTTACCACCGCTTAGATTTATCGGTTAAACGTACATTTAAATTCAAAGGAGGATCAAAAATGGAAGTTAATGCAAGTGTTACTAACGTTTACAACCGTGCCAACGTATTTTATGTAGATAGAATTACCAATGCACGTGTCAATCAATTGCCAATACTTCCTAGTGTTGGCCTAAATTGGAAGTTTTAATAGGAAATGTCTAAATTCATAAGGTGCCTCATTTCATTGGTTTGAAATGAGGTATTTTTTTCTCCATTTTTTAAGTGTTAAAGGCAAAATCATTATAAAATATGGATATTTCAAAATAACTACCTTTGGTGGTCAAAAAACAACTAATGGTAGTGTAAAAACAACTATAAGTAGCAGGTATTTTTTTAGAATCGAAAATGGACAAAATAACTTTGCAGCATCAAACAATTTAAAAACAATAAGATGCTAAATTCAAATTCAATTGGCAATAAAATTGCCTCAGCTAGAAAGAAAATCAATCTTTCACAATCCGAACTTGCTCAGCAAATTTTTCTCAGCTCTCAAGCAGTTGGAAAATGGGAACGAGGTGAATCTCTGCCCGATATTACGACATTAAATAGACTTGCTGAAATATTAGAAGTGGACTTGAACTATTTTTCGGAAAGCTTTCAATCGAACACCAATACTCAATCAACAGCAGAAAATAAGTCACCTCAACTTTCAGATGAAGTCATAAGTGAGGAGAAGAGCAAACGCACTTGGGATATGTCAAAGTTGAACTTAATTGATAGTGATTTTTCTGGGCTGTCTAATTTGCATGAAAAGTTTAGTTCAACCAATATGCAGCGCTGCCTATTTATTGGATCAAATTTGGCTAATTTACAGTTGAGTAGCAACAATATTGAACATTGTGATTTTATCGCTGCCGATTGGAGTAAGAGTACGCTAAAAAATTCAAATATTAGTCATTGCACTTTTAATAAGGGTTCTCTTTTGGCAACAGAATTTCATAAAAGTAATATCGCTTCTTGTGATCTTACAGAGGTTGATTTAACCAATGCTAGCTTGCAATACAGTAATTTTGAAAAAAACAAACTTGAAGGTGTAACATTTCAAAATACCTCATTTGTAGATATGAATTTACAGGAGGTGATTTTTGAGGGTAGATTGGATAGTTGTTTCTTTGAAAACTGTTCCTTTTATGGTGTAAAATTTCAACAAGCAACCCTACTCAATACTTTTTTTAAGAACAACCGAAGAATGAATAAAGTTGAATTTATTGAATGTAAGGTAGATAGAATAACCTATGCTTTTTTAAAAAGCAATAAAGCCAATTTAAAAGGTATTACAATAATCAATGATTAATAATATTGAATCTTTTTATCTCCAAATAAAATAGATTATTAGCAATAAAAAACCAACGCTTAGCAACAAATAAGAAAGGTTTTCAAATGAAAGAACTTTATTGAATAGTTGGGAATAATAACTTTCTGATGTATCATTTAGGTTTTTCTCAGAAATAGGTGTGGCTGATTGATTAATGGGATGTTCTTCTGCAACGATAGATGAATCTGCAATGTACTTCATTGTTAAAGTTAAACTATCACTGGTTACGTTAATTATTTTTATTTTATTAGTATCTCCATCAGACCAATGACTGAATTTATAACCATCGTTATTTAGAGCCATCAATTGGATGGGAATATCTTTAAAATAAGTTCCAGAAAAGGGAGTGTTTAGCGGTGCATTTTTAGAAATACTAATTCGACCTTTTTCACCCATTAAATTTAATTGGAACGTACCTTTTAATTCAAATACATTGATTAAATGCTGTTTAATATATTCACCCCGATCACTCGCAAAAGTACGTAGTTCTTCTACGTCAGAATTCCATTGTTCCATCGGAAATATAACTGATTTCAAATGCGAGGGTCGGGTTGATTTGTCTTGAGGTAATTCTCCATAATATAAGGCTTGTAAATAATCAATTTGACTAATGATGCTGTCTTTATGTAAAGTTGTATTCATTAGATGAGCAAATTGATTTATGAACTCATTTTTAAATTCACCATTGGTCATCAACTTTCTTAAATAAAGGGTAGCCCAAGTCGGGTTGTGCCAGTTTGTTTCGATGGGTGATAAACAAGCTGCTAGGTAATTGTATTCGGGATTACTGTAACCTAAATCGGTATCATAAACAATCATTTTGAAAGGCTCTTGAAAACCATTAGCATTCCAATATCGAATATTTCCTCTAGAGTCTTTATTGTTGATGAATATTTGAAAAACCCTGTAATTGATATAATTGCGTATGTCCAAAAATTCTTGCGCAATTGTATATTGTTGGTCAGTCATTACTTGCACATTTTCAAAAAATCGATACATAGCCATATATCTTGAAGATCTACCCGATTGTCTAATCCATTTGCCCATAATAATGTTTACACTATCTTTAGGTATGTGATAATTTTCTGAAATGAAATGTTCATTTATCTTTTCCCTTAAGTTATATAACCCCCAATGTTGACCATTTACATAAAGTTGTATAGGCTGATAGGCCATATAATCTAATCCAAGATGTTCGACTAAATGAGTGCTCAAAACATCTTTAAATCGAGTCTTGTTAAAGTCATTA
Source organism: uncultured Flavobacteriales bacterium (assembly GCA_964419055.1). Lineage (GTDB taxonomy): Bacteria > Bacteroidota > Bacteroidia > Flavobacteriales_D > Parvicellaceae > CAYQNU01. The sequence goes on from CAYQNU010000025.1 coordinate 20,523, forward strand.
CCTGAAGTTCGAATAACCAATTGGTCATGTTTTGAAATCAATTTTTGAGTAAAAACTTTGTGTTTAAACTTCCCTTTACCGTATGATTTTCGTGCGATTATTTTCAATGATTTATCGGGTTGTCTACGGGTGCTTTCTCCAAAAATTTTCACTCCTGCTCGTTGTTCAAATCCAACATTATTATCAGGTTCAATATAGGTTATGAAAATAACCTTTTCCCAATTTTTTTGATAATTGCAACTATCCCAATGTCCAGTTGTATCATTAAATTGTGCATACTTGCCTCTTACGTAAATACCAGTGGTATCATTCCACAAATCTTCGTGCTCAATAGCGAAACTGATAATGGGAAATTTTGAAATAGAACCAAAAATATAGGATCGGCTAAAAAGTGTATCTTTCTTTTGAGTATCCTCCCAAAAAGAAACCTTAAAAACAATATGAACCGAATTTTCAATCGGCAACTCTTGGGATAATTTTGACTTAGGTAAAACTCCTTTAGTGGTATAAAGAATAACCTCTTTTTCAGTAGAAGGTTTTAAAATAAATGGACTGGAATATTTTCCGGACGGAGGAGGTGAAAAAAACAATTGTCCGAAAACATGGCCAAAAACTAACGATATAAACAGACCCAATGTAGTGGCAAATATTCTAACCATATAAATTGAATTCAATTTTTGAAAACTTCTTTTTATATTGAAGAATGGTCTTTTTAATTGAATAATAATGTAATTATTCCAAGGTTTTGATTACCGATTCAATTGAAGAGGCTGTAATGGAGTTGTGCGAAGAACTGAAAACACATTTTTTATTGAACACTATTAATACTTGGGGTGATTGATGTGGCACATTTAAATAATCAGCTAAAAAATTTGAAACAGATCGATACGAAATTAAATCAAGATATACGGGGGTTACTTTTGAAGGGTCAATTTTCCAGTCACGTTCTAATCTATTTATTGCCATAGCACTGATACTGCATTGTGTGCTGTGTTTAAAAAAAACGAGAGGAATCTCGCTGGAATCAATATACGATTTTGCCTGCTCGATACTTTTTAATTCAATCCATTTAATACCGATAGTGTTTTTTTCTTTGTTATCTCTTGAAAACCAACTCATAATAGTTACATTGTATTAATAAAAAAACCCCCGACAAATTTGCCGAGGGTTTTTATAATGATTAATCTAATTTTAAGATTAGAAGTGAAACATTAAACGGATTGCACCACCTAAGTTGTCAGTGTCAATTCCGAAAGAAGAAGAGCTATTAGCATTAGAAGTTGTAGTTTCAACAGCTGTACCATTCCAAGTTTCAGTTTCAGTAGAACCTTTACCTGAAGTGTTGAAAGCTAATCCCCATCCGTATTCAGCAGCGATAGAAATTTTAGGAGCGAAGAAATACTCAGCACCAATAAAACCTCTTAAACCAAACATAATACCTGAACCAGATTTAGAAGTTAAAACACGTGAACCAGGATTTGTAGCGCTTAATACTTCAGCATAAGTGTTTGTTGTTTTTGTACCTCCAAAACCAATCATCACTTCTCCACCGTAATAACCTTGAAGTCTGTTGTGACCTCTTCTTTTTTCCATACCTGCACCTAAAACAATAGCATTGTAGCTGTTTTTAACTACATCTGTTAATGAATCACCAGTAGAACCTCCATAAAGGAAATTGTTAGTAGTTGAACCAAATCCTAAACGTAAAGAACCTCTTAATGCAGTGTTCTCATCCATGAAATATTTTCCATAGATAGCGTTGTTTCCATTTGCCCAACCCATGTTTAAAGAGTTACCAACTGTACCATTGAACATGTTACCAGCATAGTTTAATAATGGTGCAGCATTAAAACCTAATGCAATGTCACCAGCTTGTGGAGTTACCACATTTCCACCTTCTGAAGTTACTTCAGTTGTTTGAGCGTTTACAAGAGTCATTGCTCCCATCATTGCCGCTACTAAAATCGATTTTCTTTTCATTTTTTTAAATTTTTAAAGTTTACGAAACAAAAGTAGATTTATAAAATTTCGGTTCTAAACAAGTTGCTAACGTTTTATTAACCTAAAATTGTTAATTGTGAAATTTTATTTCATCTATTTTTGATTTCGAGGCTTTTGAACGCAAATTTGTTGCCAAGGTTACAAAAAAGTTTTTAAAATTTCCATCCTACCCTTACAGTCCCTATATTTACTAGGGAAAAGATGTTGGATTTTATTCCTGGAATTTTAGTTGTTGTAGTCGCAGCTGTAGAAGAAGCGCTGTCATCAACTCTAAATTCGCCCTCTTTATAGTTGGTGTTAATAAAGCTAAAACCAATTTCAGTTCCTATGAATAAACCTTTGTATAGTTCAAAATCTACGCCTGTGAATATCCCAACACCAAATTGATTAATCCGTCTTTTTGAGGAATAATTTAATGTATTAACGAAAACAAGTGAATCTGTTCGTAAACCAAAAACATCATTTTTACCTGTTCCAACCATTAATTCAACACCAATGTAGGGTGATAATCGTTCATCAGAAAGATGATGTTCATATCCCAATGCAAAATTTGTCATGCTATTAATGCGTTGTATGCTTCCAACTCCTACATCATTTGATTGCAGAATTGATTCTGTTTTAGAGGAGTAGTCAATCAATAAAGTAGATCTTAAAACGGAATTTTTATTGATGAAATATCTATATTTTAAATAAGGTGTAATCGCTCCTGATTTGGTGAATATATCAAATTGAGTTTCTAAAGAGTGTTGTTTATCAGTTGATTGTGCTTTTGATGTTATACTAAGGGTTAAAATGACTAGAAGGGTGATTGCTTTGTTTTTCATAGTATTTGAAATTAAATTTTGTTTTGTTAACGTATCCAGAAAATTAATATTGTTTGTTTAATAACATAGGAACAAAACTAAAAGATCCGTAGGTAGCTTTTCTTTGATTCCCATGTTCATCTTTTGTTAAGAGCGTCATGATTTGATCTTTTCCATCCCCAATAGGAATGACCATTCTTCCATTCGGTGCTAATTGCTCAATTAATTTTTCGGGAATAAAAGGGGCTCCGCAAGTTACCAAAATCCTATCAAAAGGTGCAAAAGCTTCTTTACCTTCAAAACCATCTCCAAAAAAAACAGATGCCCTATATCCCATTTCTTCTAAGAAAGGTTTTGTCTTATTAAATAATTCTCGTTGACGTTCGATTGTAAAAACTTTACAACCTAGTTTTATCAAAATGGCTGTCTGATATCCTGAACCTGTGCCGATTTCTAATACTTTCATGCCTTTTTTCACCTCCAATAGTGCCGTTTGGAAAGCAACTGTATAAGGCTGTGATATGGTTTGTCCTGCTCCTATAGGAAAAGCAACATCGTTATAAGCGAAATTATCATGAAAAACCTTGTCAAAAAACAAATGACGAGGCACATGGTTTATAGCGTTTAATACTAATTCATCAGAAATTCCTTTATCCTTTAATACTTGAACAAGTTCTTTTCTTAAACCCTGATATTTTAATGTATCTCCTTTAATTAACATAGCACAAAAATAATAGCTACGTTGGGTTATTTTTTCAATATTTAATTTTAATTATTACATTGTTGTGTTGAAAATTAAAAATGGTTCATTTAATCTTAACGATTTTCGTTGAGTAGTTTTGTTATATTAAATGTCTAAGTTAAAAATTATGTTGAAAATTGGTGTAATAGGTGCTGGTCATCTCGGTAAAATACATATTAAGATTTTAAAAAGCGCAAGTTTTGTCGAATTGGTTGGTTTTTTTGATGCAGATAAAGAAGTGAGAGACAAAGTAGAAAGTGATTTTTCTGTCAAATCATTCGACTCATATGAACAATTACTGAATGCTGTCGATGTAATTGATGTAGTAACTCCGACTTCTTATCACTTTGAAGCTTGTTCTGAAGCTTTGCGAAAATTTAAACATGTTTTTGTAGAGAAACCCATCGCTTCCACTATTCAGGAATCTCAAAAATTAATCAGTCTGTTGGAAGAAGCGAATGTGAAATTTCAAGTCGGTCACGTAGAACGTTTTAATCCAGCATTTCAAGATTCTTTGCCTTATTTTGATAACCCTATGTTTATTGAAACTCACCGTTTGGCTCAGTTTAATCCTAGAGGAACAGATGTATCCGTTGTGTTAGATTTAATGATTCATGATTTAGACGTGGTACTTAGCGTGGTTAAATCAAATGTTAAGAATATAAGCGCAAGTGGAGTAGCAGTGGTGAGTGAAACACCGGATATTGCAAATGCTCGAATTGAATTTGATAACGGCTGTGTTGCTAACCTTACCGCAAGTAGAATTTCAATGAAAAATATGAGAAAGTCGAGATTCTTTCAAAAGGATGCCTACATAGCTGTTGATTTTTTGGAGAAGAATTATGAAATAATAAAATTGAATGAAGTGGTCGGTGAGGAAAATCCATTTGATGTCATTTTGGATTTAGGTGAAAAGGGTAAAAAACAAATCAACGTTATAAAGGAGCAGGCTAGTCCAATAAATGCAATTGAGGAAGAATTGCGAACTTTTATTGAAAGCATAGAAAAAGACAGCACCCCTAAAGTGACTATTTATGATGCACATAAAGCACTACAAGTAGCTTTGGAAATTACAAAAAAGATGAATGTTTAACTTGGTAATTAAATATATATGAATTATTTATCCGAAGATTTTTTTGAATTCTTTAAAGAATTGGAATATAATAACCATAAAGATTGGTTTGATGTAAATAGGAAAAGATATGAAGAAAGTGTAAAGAAACCCTTCGAAAACTTTGTGGCAGCTATCCTATCTAAAATTCAAAAAAATGATGACAGAATTCAAATTTCTGCCTCCCAGGCTATTTTTCGTATCAATAAAGATGTTCGATTTTCGAAAGACAAATCACCCTACAAAATCAATCGTTCTGCTTTAATTTTACCTTTCGGAACAAAAGATAAAGTTTTTCCGGGACTTTATTTTGAAATAAACACATCCAAAATATCCATTTATGCTGGTGCATATAGTTTAGATTCTGCTCAAATTCAACGTGTAAGAGAAGAGATTGTGGATTATTACCAAAGTTTTATGTCAATTATAGAGAATAAGGAATTTAAGAAAACTTTTGGAGCAATTAGAGGCGAACGCAATACCCGAGTTTCTCATGAATTTAAAAGTTATGTAGAATCAATTCCCTATGTTTTAAATAAGAATTTTTATGTTATGGCTCAATATCCAGTAGAGGTATTAAATAAAGTGGATGCCGCAGACTTCCTAACCCAGCATTACATTTTGGCCAAGCCCTTTAATGATTTTTTGGAACGCCCAATTTTATCGTGATCTGATGTTATCGCAGAGGGTAATTTTTGAATAATTATATATTGAATTAAAGTAGTTAGTTCAATTTATCAAAGACACAAAAACAAATTTGATAATAAAAAACTAAAATTTAAACCCTAATGTGGCATGTATATTATTGATGCTAGTCGAAACACTAGTGTTACTAACTAATGCTGGATCATACATGTAATAATCTTTTCTTGTTTGTGTAATAGTATAAGCTAAATCTAAATAGAAATCGGCCGAGCGATAACCTAATCCAACTCCATAAAGCATTACTGGTTTTGTTTCAGTGGTTAAACCTTCATTATAGCCGTTTTGATTCCTACTAACTCCAGCGCGAGCCATCCAAAGGTTGGTAACTCGATACTCCATTCCTAATTTTAGATTGGTAGATTTTCCAAAAGATGTTCGTAGCTTTTCATTTTCTGCTGTAAATGTATAATTATCACCCGAAAATTTATGATTAGATAATAATCCTTTGCCATAATCAAGGTATTCAATATCAAAACTAATTAATCCTTTTTTTCTAACAACAACGGCTAAACTTCCCATAAGGCGACTTGGAGTTCTCATTTTGTAGCGATATAAACCAGCTAAAGACTCAGCTTCATAGCTATATTCTGATCGGTCAAACGTTACGTCTCTAAAATTAGTTTGAATCTTTGTTTTAAAGCTATTCTCCATATTGTAAAAATTACTTCGAGTATGATAAGCTACTCCTATACGAATGAATTTGACGGGTAAAAAAATAGCTCCAAGTTTTAAATTTATACCATTGCCATTTGTTTTTAACGTTTCTGTGTACGTAAAGCTTTGAAGACTTGTTGTGTCAATTAATGAAGTTTCACTGTGTCCTGTTACACGTTGATAATTGATTCTTTGAAAACCTATGCTGCCTCCAAGGTACAATTTTTCATTATAATTACCAGATAGACTAACAAGCCATTCTCCCATACCTCCTTTGGTCGAAACTGTGTGGAAATGTGATACAGAATCAACATACATTTGGGTGGTATATATAGTTTTGCCACTTGCGTCATAGGGGTCAATCAACCACGCGCTATAAGCAGGTCCTGCGCTAAAAGGACGTTGACTTTGCAAATCTAATGGCTCAATATAAAAGCCGTCAACAGCTAATTGTTTTGAAAGAGAATTGTTACTTACTCCTTCTATAGAATATTGATTTGAAAAATTAGCTAATTTATTATATCCAAACCCAAATTGAACGGCTCTCCAAAGTGAAGGCGACTCGGGTGCAGCTTTTGAAACGGCTACTATTCCAATACTATTTATGTTTATGTTTTGTTTAGAGTCTAATACAACATTACCATTAAAACTGGTTTCACTTGATGAGAAATTAATAGTTGGTGTGAAAGAAAAATCGGATTCACGAAATCTCCCCATTCCAGCAGGATTTGTGCTTAATACAGAGAAGTCTGCACCCACTGCTCCAAAAGCGCCTCCAACTCCATGATAACGAGCAGAGCCACCATACTGTATTTGGCTATATCGATATACATCTTCTTCATTTTGGCCCAAAATAGTTGAGGTCAAAAAAAAGATGATGCCAATCAAAGTATATAGATTATTAATTTTCTTCATTGGGCTTTTAATCGTTTTGACAAAAAAGGAAACAAATTAATTTTCGTTTAATTATCTTCCTTTAATGGTGCCTATCGAACCTCCCGCGGGTTTGGAAGGACTAACTCCACTTGGTTTTGAAGGGCTACTTGGTGTAGATGAAGGAGTGTTAAATGATCCTCCACCAATACCCGTTCCTCTTGGACTTGTAGTGCCTGAATTGTTGTAAGGTTTTGTTGTACCTGTATTTCCAGTAGATGGTTTAGTACCAGTCGAATAATTAGTTGCAGGTGTTGTGCCACCAGAATTATAATTGCCATTATGTTTGTCATCATTATAATAGGTGTTATTTGAGTTAGACGGAGTATAATAATTTGAACCTCCACCAGTTGTTGTAGAAGCATTCGAGTTGGAATAGGTCTTGTTAGGAACTTCAGTTTTACTAGTGGTCCAAACTGAACCTGAACCCGTTGATGAAGGTTTAGAAGTTGAATTATTCGATGTAGAATAAGTAGTATTTGAAGTTGGCTTGTTCACTACTTCCTTAGAACCTGTACTATTAAAATTTGAAACAGGATAGGTGTTAGAAGTAGGCTTTGAAGTAACCACATGTCCAATTGGTTTTTGGCTGGTAACATTTGACAGGGTATTTGTATAAATTTGAGTTGGAGCAGGAGTTGTAGCTTCTATAGGGTCTTTGGAAAATGTAAAACCATCCACCACTTCTCCATCATCATTTGAATTACCACCGTTGTTAATCGGTTTTGATTTGATATTAATAGTTGTTAAGTTGTATAAATCTCCATTGCTATTCGAATTTCCACCATTTGATCCAAGCCCACCAGTGCTAGCCGAACCAGAACCTATACCACCTCCTTGATGACCCGTGTAAGTGTTTGCGTTTCCTTCACCCCAATTGTTTGAATTGTTCCAATTACCATTGTTGTTCCAGTTGCTGTTGTTACCATAATAATAGCCATTTCCATAATTGTATCCATAAGGATTGTAATTATTTCCATAATAATTACCCCAACCATTGTTAGTGTAGTAAGGGTTACCATAGTAATTATTCGAGTAATATGAATTACCCCAACCATTATTGCCATAATAAGGACTCATTCCCCAACCGGCATTAAATCCAGGGTTGTAGTAGCCGTAGTTGTTACCTGGGCAATTTCCCCAATTATTAAAGCCATTGTTATTCCAATTATTGTTGTTGTAATAAGGTGAATTACTGCCATAGTAATTGTAATTAGTATTACATCCGCAATTATTGTTGGAATATCCACCACCACCATAGTAGTTGTTATTATACTGATTGTTGGGGATGGTGTTATTAGAATAATACTGGGTTTCTGATTTGTTTGATTGAGCATACTGTTCATCGTAATAGTCTTCATTTTCAAAGAACTCATCGGATGTAGCTTTTCCGGGTAAAATTGGACGATTAAAATCACCATAAACATCATCTTCATAGCTTAAATCTTTTGAAGATGCGCAAGATGCTAATGAAACAATCATTGAGCAAATAAGGAGGTATTTGAAAGTTTTCATATTTGAATATTTTGATTCAGTAAAAAATCCTTGTAAATTTAATTATATTAAACGTAACTTTGCAATTAATATTTCGAAAATTTCGAATTACTAAGATTAACAAAAAAATAACAAAAACTATACCATAAAATGGCAAAAGGATTGTCTACAAGAAGTGAAGATTTTTCAGCTTGGTACAACGAAGTAGTTTCACTGGCAGATTTAGCTGAAAATTCAGGGGTAAGAGGTTGCATGGTTATCAAACCTTATGGTTATGCCATTTGGGAAAAAATGCAGGCTCAATTGGATAAAATGTTTAAGGAAACAGGTCATCAAAACGCCTATTTTCCTCTTTTCGTTCCTAAGAGTTTGTTTGAAGCAGAAGAAAAAAATGCTGAAGGATTTGCTAAGGAATGTGCTGTAGTTACGCACTACCGTTTAAAAACAGATCCGAATAACCCTGGTAAACTTATTGTAGATCCTGAAGCTAAATTAGAGGAAGAACTTATTGTAAGGCCTACGAGTGAAGCAATTATTTGGAATACTTATAAAGGTTGGATTCAATCTTACAGGGATTTGCCTATTCTGATTAATCAATGGGCTAATGTGGTGCGCTGGGAAATGAGAACTCGTTTGTTTTTAAGAACTGCTGAGTTTTTGTGGCAGGAAGGTCACACAGCTCACGCATCAAAGGCAGAAGCTTTAGAAGAAACTTCTAAAATGTTGCTAGTTTATGCAAAATTTGCCGAAGAGTTTATGGCAATGCCTGTAATTAAAGGTGTTAAAAGTGAAAATGAACGATTTGCTGGTGCTGATGAAACACATTGTATTGAAGCTTTGATGCAGGATGGTAAAGCGTTACAAGCAGGAACTTCTCATTTTTTAGGTCAGAATTTTGCTAAAGCATTTGATGTTAAATTTGCCGATAAAGAAGGAAAGCAAGACTTTGTTTGGGCTACATCTTGGGGTGTAAGTACTCGTTTAATAGGAGCTTTGATAATGACTCACAGTGATGATTTAGGATTGGTATTACCTCCTAAATTGGCACCCATACAGGTGGCAATAGTTCCAATTTTTAAAGGCGATGAACAACTTGCGCAAGTATCAGCAATTGCCAATGAAATTAAAAGTGAACTTTTAGCAAAAGGTATTTCTGTAAAATACGATGATGATGATAATCGTAAACCAGGTTGGAAATTTGCTGAATATGAAGTGAAAGGTGTTCCCGTAAGAATTGCAATAGGACAAAGAGATATTGAGAATGGAGTTGTTGAGTTGGCTCGCAGAGATACCTTGGAAAAAACAAGCGTAAAAAGAGAAGGCATTGCAGGTTATGTGGAGCAATTATTAAATGAAATACAAGACAATTTATTTGACCGTTCAAAAAAGGCAGTAATAGATAAAACAACCTCTGTTGATAATTGGACTCAATTTAAAGATGTGTTGAACTCTAAGGGAGGATTTATATTCGCTCATTGGGATGGCACTTCGGAGACTGAACTTAAAATAAAAGAAGAAACTAAAGCAACTATAAGATGCATTCCTTACGATTCAAAACAAGAGCAAGGAGTGTGTGTTTATTCAGGTAAGCCCTCTACACAACGGGTGTTATTTGCCAAAGCTTATTAAAAATGTTCTCAAACTTTTATCCGTAATTAAATTAATTAAACTTGCCCCCTATGATGAACCATTCCGAAAGCCAAGACCTTATTTTCACTTTGGTTAAAGACAAGGCTACACTTAAACAAGATGTGTTTGCGAATATTATTTTGAATTTCAAAACGCTTAAAAGTGTATTAAAGGAAATAGCCGATGATTTAAAAAGCAGGATTTCGGCTATAGATGAGAGAGTCATTATTGATTATAAAGATATTGATGAGTATGAAGCACATTTTAGAGTAGGAGGGGATATCTTGATATTTAATATGCATACCAATGTTTTTAAATTTGATGATAATCATTCTCTTTGGAAAACATCTTATCTTCGAGAAAATCCTAATAGAGGATTTTGTGGTGTAATCAATATTTACAATTTTTTAAATGATTCATTTAAGTATAATAGAACGAATGATTTGGGATATCTAATCGCTAGAATTTTTATTAATAGCGAAAACCATTTTATGGTTCAAGGTAAAAGACAATTGGGCTTTTTATATAATGATTTACAAAATGCAATAATTGATCGAGATCAAATGAAGGCTATTGTTCAATCCTCTGTGCTTTATGCCCTAGATTTTGATTTATTTGTTCCACCTTATGATTTAGTGAAAGAGGTTTCTGTTTCAGAGATACAGGCTGTAAGTCAAGGGCTTAAGATAGGTACGGGGAAAAGGTTAGGGTTTAGGTTTTCAGCTGATAGTGCAGAAGATTAAAAATAATTGTAAAATTTTAGCTAAAAATATTTGTAGTTAAAAAAAAAGATAATACATTTGCACTCCCAAAACAAAAGAAAATAAGTTTTGGCCCGTTCGTCTAGGGGTTAGGACGCCAGGTTTTCATCCTGGAAACAGGGGTTCGATTCCCCTACGGGCTACTAAAAAAAGAATTAAATAATTATGGCAAATCATAAGTCAGCTTTAAAAAGAATTAGATCTAACGAAGCTAAAAGAATTAGAAATAAATATCAGCATAAAACAACTAGAAATGCGATTAAAAAATTGCGTGCTATAGCTGATAAAAAAGAAGCTGCTGCTTTATATCCTGCTGTAATTAGTATGGTTGACAAATTAGCTAAGAAAAACATTATTCATAAAAATAAAGCTGCTAATTTAAAGTCAAAATTAACTATTCACGTTAATAAATTAGGATAATACGATAGTTATTACTCGTTTATTTATATTGATTTGAAAAAGTCTTCTACTAAAATAGAAGACTTTTTTTTTGTACAAGAATGAATCAAAATAAAAAAATATCGATAAAAGATCTTTCAGAGGACGATAGACCTCGTGAAAAACTAATAATTAAAGGAAGGCGAGCTCTTACCGATGCCGAATTGTTAGCAATTTTAATTGGTTCTGGAAATAGAACAGAATCAGCAGTACAGCTTTGTCAACGCATCTTGATAGAACTTAAAAATGACCTCAATAAACTAGGGAAAATAGAAGTTAATGAGTTGGTAAAATATAAAGGAATTGGTGAAGCTAAAGCTATTTCAATTATTGCAGCTCTTGAATTAGGTAGAAGAAGAAAAGATGAAGCTCCTGAGATACTTGAGCCAATTAGTTCAAGCAAAGCAGCCTATAACTATTTTATAAGTCATATGCAGGATTTGGCCCATGAAGAATTTTGGGTGTTACTTCTTAATCGGGCAAACAAACCAATTGATATTAGAATGGTGGCAAGTGGTGGTGTAAGCGCAACCATTGTAGATGTCAAAATAATTCTAAAATTGGGAATAGAAAAATTGGCAAGTTCTATTATAATAGCGCACAATCATCCATCCGGAAATCTTACACCGAGTGATTCAGATAAAGAAATCACTCACAAAATTAAAAATGCTTGTAAATTAATCGAAATGCCTTTACTGGATCATTTAATAGTGACCGATAAAAGCTTTTTCAGCTTTAGTGATGAAGGTATTTTGTGATGATGAATTAACCTTTTTGGAGTAATTATCCATTCATAGAAACCAAAAACTCTTCGTTTGATTTTGTCGCTGCTAATCGATCTTTTAAGAATTCCATAGCTTCAATTGGATTCATGTCGGCAAGATATTTACGTAATAACCAAACGCGCTGAAGAGTCTCTCTATCCAATAATAAATCTTCACGTCTGGTTCCTGATGCTAAAATATCAATAGCCGGAAAGATACGTCTATTGGCAATTTTTCTATCTAACTGAAGTTCCATGTTTCCAGTTCCTTTGAATTCCTCAAAAATAACCTCGTCCATTTTCGAACCGGTATCCGTAAGTGCAGTTGCTATAATTGTTAATGATCCACCATTTTCAATTTTACGAGCGGCACCAAAAAATCGTTTAGGTTTGTGTAATGCATTCGCGTCAACACCACCCGATAATACTTTTCCAGAAGCAGGCATCACCGTATTATAAGCGCGAGCTAATCGCGTAATGGAATCTAATAAAATGCATACATCATGACCGCACTCAGTCATACGTTTGGCTTTTTCCAAAACAATGTTGGCTACTTTCACATGGCGTTCTGCAGGTTCATCAAATGTCGAAGCTACAACTTCTGCACGTACACTACGTTGCATATCCGTAACCTCTTCAGGGCGCTCATCAATTAATAAAACAATTAGATAGATTTCTGGATGATTGGCAGCAATTGCATTGGCGACATCTTTTAAAAGAACGGTTTTACCTGTTTTTGGCTGAGCCACAATCATTCCACGTTGGCCTTTACCAATTGGTGCAAACATATCCATAATACGGGTTGATAAATTATCTTTATCGTGCCCAGTCAATTTTATTTTTTCATCTGGAAACATTGGAGTTAAGTACTGGAAGGATACACGATCTTTTATGTAATCCAAACTTCTTCCATTTACCATTTCTACTTTGATAAGAGGAAAATATCGTTCACCTTCTTTTGGTGGGCGAATCATAGCTTTTACAGTATCACCTGTTTTTAAACCATATGTTTTAATTTGAGATTGAGATACATAAACATCATCTGGTGATGATAAATAATTGTAATCTGAAGATCTCAAAAAACCATATCCTTCAGGCATTAATTCAAGAACTCCTTCGGCATAAACCAAACCATCAAAATTATAACCATGTTCAACAGCTGGATCTTGTTTTTTCTCGTGTTGAGGATGAACAGGCTTTTTATGATGAACAGGGCGAGCTGGCTGATGGTTACTGTTTTCTTGAGGAAGTTCGGTTATTGATTTAACCTCAATTTCACTTTCTTCTATATAATTTACAGTCTCAGGTATAAGTCGAACCGATGGTTCTGCCTCAGCTCCGTTTTCAGTTATTTGGCCTTCCATTGCAATGCGATCGGCTTTTTTAATTACTTCAAAACGTTTCTTTTTTTTCTGAGGTTGTTCTGCTTCCGTTTTCGTTTCGTTATCATTAACGGATTTTGGTGCATTAGGCTTGTTTTTTTCTTGTTTAGCTTCTGGAGCAGCAGGTTCTACCTCACTAAATAAATCTGATTTTGCAACAATAGCCGCCTCAACTTCTTTGGGTTTACGTGGACGCTTATTATTGTTAGCATCACCTTGTTTAACCGGCTTTTCCTTAGTAGTTTCAATAACAGGTACCACGATTTCGGTGGCCTCCTCAGATTTGGTTTCCTTTTGAACAGAAGTACGCGTTTTCTTTTCTACAGGTTTTACTGCTTCTGGCTTTTCAGCTTGTAAATCAAGAATTTTGTAGATGAGGTCTTGTTTGATTAATTTTTTTGCGTCTTTAATTTTTAATCCTTCTGCAAGATCTTTGAGTTCGGCAATCTTCATGCCATTTAATTCTGAGCTGCTAAACATATATATTGTTATACTATTAAAAGTGAAAAATTCGAAAAAATGTTGTTGTTGTGTTTAAGTAAAAGTTGAATAACTTTACTAATAATTAAAATAATAAAATAATTGAAAAGAAATTAAGCAATTCCTTTGACCTTCTTAATTTGAATGCAAATATACAGATATTCCATTAATCTCAAACTTTTTTTAGATTTTCTTTAAATTCAAATAAAAATGAAGTTATGTTGTTTAACTTTGTAATCAATTACAACTTCAAAAAATAGTATTATTATGTTACAACGAATTCAAACAGTATATCTTTTATTATCAGCTATTGCGTTAACGTTAACCATTTGGATGCCATTTGCTGCCTTTGATAAAAATGGTTCTGTAAGCACTTTTACTATATTTGGTTTGAGTACTACTCAACAAGATCTTAATTCTTGGTTCCCATATTATATTGTGATAGGCTTGAGTGTAGCGTTGTCATTATTTGCCATAACACAATTTAAAAAAAGAAAAAGACAACTTAATCTGGGAAAAATAAATTATTTACTGCTTTTGACAACTATTGTTATGTTGTTTTTAGATTCAGATAATATAGGTCAAAAATTAGCCATTGAAAAAATACAATATGGTTTTGGAATGTATTTACCGGTTGTAGCATTAGCATTTACATTTTTGGCTAACAGAAGTATTAAAAAAGATGAGGATTTAGTGAAATCAGTGGAGCGATTGAGATAAATCTAAAAATGTCTATTATTTTCAAAAAATTATTGGTTGTTATTTCAATAACAATAGTGTTCATTGATTTATTTTACAGTTTTTATCAATTTAAACTTTCGCCATTAGATGGTGACATGGCTGGAGGTATTGTTCAAGACGAAAAAGGTTTATTGATTTTCAATGATCCTTATGGAATTAAAGTTGTTTCTCAAAACGTAAAAGTAGAAAATCCTAATAGATACTATTCTCATTTAGCATTTAGAAGTTATTTCAGAAATGTTCCCTTTTTGGTTCAGAAATTTACAAATCCTATAGATAGTATATATGTGTCAGCAGCAATTGCAAAAATTGTTATTCAATTTATATTTATTCTTGTTCTGACTGTTTCGGTTATAAAAATTTTAGGAGTATTTGATATAATGTATTTGACTATTCCTATTTTAATTATTCCATTTTTTCAAACGAATGGAGCTGTTGAAACAATTGGGATTATTGATCCTTCAATTACCTATAATTTCTTTTACAGTTTACCACTTTTATTTTTTTTAATCTATGTGATTTTATTTTTTTGGGTATTAAATAATTTTCACAATAAATATAAAAACATTGTCATAGGAATACTTGTAATTTTAGTGCTCACAATTCCATTTTCGGGTCCTTTAATTGCACCATTAATGGCTATATTTTCAATGTTAATACTAATGTTAAGGCTATTAAAATATGAAATATTTAATTCAGATGTTTTTAAAGGTAACGATATAAAGATTTATGTTTTAATTTTTTGTTTTACGAGTCTATTAGTGTAACCTCCCCTTTTTTAGGACAGGTTGTAAATATACAAATTTTGAATTTAAT
>CAYQNU010000026.1:0-35576 GCA_964419055.1 uncultured Flavobacteriales bacterium
GATTTATGTTGTGATTATAAATCGGATTTATGTTGTGATTATAAATCGGATTTATGTTGTGATTATAAATCGGATTTATAGTTCTATTATAAATTGGATTCTTTGTATTTGAAATTCTCATGGTTAATTTCCTCTAATTTTGTCCATAATTTTGTCTAAAGGGATGCAAACAGCATAACCTGAATTAAAGAAGTCTTGTCTTGAAAAACTAGTTTCGTGTCGATTGCGCCATTCAGTAATAAAAGGGACATACCTTGAAACAATTCCAACAATTTTAATGTTGTTTTCTTCGTCAACCTGAACAACTGGCCCTCCACTAACTCCATAATATGCCATGGCGTCAATTACGAATGTGTTATTCGTTACATTTTTACCCGCAATAATTCCTGTCCTAAGCAAAGGTCTGTCAACTTCGTAAAAATCGTCCACAGTTAGTGAGGATGGGAAGCCTATTAGGAAAATACTTTTCCCGATTAATACATTAGCATAAGTATCAATATCATCCTCAGATGCATGTGAAATGTCTACACCAGGAAACTCTACTTCATAATCGAATTCTGGTAGAAGTTTAATTAAAACGATATCCAAATTTTCAAAAGTAAACACGTTATCTTGTGAAAGCATTACCTTTGCACTATATCCATCCTCGGGCTCTCCGAAATAATTTCGAGATTTTATCCATAGTTCAGTTCGCAAAACATCTTTGTTAAATACGACATGTTTTGCAGTCACTATATAGTTAATTTCATTATGTATAATTCGGAATCCTGAACCTGAAGAGGCTCCAAAATCAACACTTAAAAATGTCGCAAAACTGAAATTGTTATTTGCTATAGGCATTTTTTTAATATTTCTGCTAACGGTTTGCAGCTACCCGAAGGTGGTGATTTCGAAGCGATTCACTGTCAGCCAAGCACACACTTTGATAGAAGCACAAAGCTTGATTTAACCACTGAACCGCCACTTTTGGGTAGGTGCTGTTGTGCGTAGTATTATTTTTTCTTTGGTTCATTTTTCTTGTCTGTCGGTTCAATATCAATTAGCCCTGTCAGTCTATATTCTATTATCTCAATTTCAGGAAGGTTTATTAATGCTTCCAAACTAATAGTTATTTCTTTGTCAAGAAGGTCTTTGGGAATATTTACAGTCCTTATGCTGTCTTGACTGTAACCAACATAAGAAAACACCATTTGAATTTGGTCAAGTTTTATGAAAGAAGTGTCGATAATTAGAGTAAACTTTCCATCAAAATCTGTTTGTGTCGTTGTTAAAACGCTGTCCGAAGTATTTGCAATTACATAAACAAGTGGAAGTGGTTCGTTGGTTTCTTTGTCCTTCACAAGTCCACTTAATTTTATTCTATTCTCTTTTTGTTGTGTTAAAACTGTCTTAGTAACAGGTGTTTGTCCGTGTATTTGTTGTGGGACGACTGTTACCCCAAGAAGGCTTAAAAGCGAAAGTGTCAAGGCACCTACGTTCTTAATTGTCAACTGTCGTTGAACCGAATTTACTTGTCCTAAAGAAAAATGACCGCAATGAATTTTATTGCTGTCAAAGTCTTGTTTAGTTGAAAAGTCAACAATGTTTTTGTCACAAAGAGAACAGTGTCGCGTTGAATTGTCCAACTTAGCCATTAAACACCATTGTTGGTCACAGGCATACTTTATTTTTAGTTTCTTGTCCATAGTCAAAATATTACGCACAACTTATGTATATGTCTGACGTTATCAGACATATACACCCAAATTGTAGTAGATAGGTCTCATAAAGGGGTAATTTATTTTTCAAATGTAGTAAAATATTTTACAAATCATAAAAAGTGGATATTGTTTATTCCCAAAATTTATCACGCCCCAATCTTTTCTTTTTTTAGCACAAATATGAATTTATATAACTCATCCACTCCCGAAACTACATTATATTAAACCGTTTATCTATTTTACGTTTAGTATTTGGAATATAATTGTAAATTTGTCGTTCGAATTAGAAAAATTTGAATGACGCTGCTATGACAAAAAATATATTTTATTTAACGATTGGTTTGTTAACCGTAGGTTTTTTCTCCAAATGTACCACAGATGTTGATTTAAATGCACCCTACAAAGCAGTACCCATTGTATTTGGTTTAGTAGATCAATCGGTTGATACCCAATTTATAAAAATCAATAAATCATTTGCAGGTGATGGCAACAATGCCAGTTATGCCGCCATAAACGACAGCGTTTTATTTAGCAACCTTTCAGCTCAGGTGGAAGTATTGAATAATGGAAACGTAATTGCCACCTACCCTCTTCAAGAGAAATGGGTAAATGAATTGGAAAACGGAATATTTTACGGTGATTCTCAAAAAGTATATTATTATGTGCCTGTTGGAGGAATCGATGAAGATTATGAATACCGTTTATCAGGATCAGCCAATGAAGGTGAAATAGCTTTTGAATCAACCGTAACACCCGTTGGAAAAGTTACCTTCACGTCAACATTTAGAAATACAGTAACACCTATTTTACCCGTAACCAACAACTCTAACTCAGGAATTAAATTTGCAACTGCCAACAGTTCAACTAATAATCAATATTTGAACGTAACTCCTATGTGGACAACGGTTGCAAATGGTAAAAACTACGAACTTTCATTACATTTTTATTACTTCGAACACACTGCTTCAACCATCGAAAGAAAGTTATTGGTATGGAAATTTGGTAGTCAAACAGTTGTCAATACTGATGGCGGTTCTACTATGTTTCAAGAAATCACCGGTGATGGATTTTATCAAATGATTCAATCGCGTTTAGCTAATGATCCTGACGAAGCTTCTATCATTAGAAGAGTTCCTGATCGCATTGAATTTGTAGTAACAGTTGCAGATGAAGATTTAAATACTTTTGTTGAAGTAAATCAACCCTCTTTAGGAATTGTAACAGAAAGACCCTCTTTCAGTAATATTGACGGTGGCTTAGGTTTATTTGCTGCTCGTTACACCGAAAATTTTAAATTAGGTGGTGCTGGACAAAAATTAATGTTAAACAAAACTTCTTTAGAGGAATTAATCATTGGTCAATATACCAGTGCTTTTAAATTCTGCAGTGATGAACCTTACCATACCGGTTCATCTTTCGATTGTCCTTAAGATTAACTTTTAGCTTATTACATATTAATAAAAAAGAGTGCTATTCAGCACTCTTTTTTTGTTTTATAGGAAATCAGTTTGGATATAATATTTTAACCATCAACCACTTAACACCTTCGTTTAATCACCTTTAAAAAATCCATTTATCTTAACATTATTTTTTTCATAAATTGATTTATAAAAATCACCAAAAAAGATTAAATAAATATTACTTTTGTAATTGATTTTTTATTTGAAAAACAACAATGCAGGAAAATTCATTACAAGTTATTGCTAGTGTGCAGCAAAAAATTAATCAAATAGCTGAAGAAAAAAGGCTTTTGAAAAATGAAATTGCCAATTTGCGAAAACAAATTGAAATGCAACAAACAGAACTTGAAGAGAAAAACACTACATTGGTACATTTGAATGAAGAATTAAAAACAGTAAAAATGTCTCAGCCTACAATTAATAACACCGATACAAATGAGGAGTTAAAAATTAAGGTGGAAGAAATGATTAAGGAAATTGATAAATGCATAGCATTATTAAACAATTAATATAATAATCGTGAGCAACGTATCTATAAAAGTAACCATTGCAGGAAGAACTTACCCCCTTACAATTGAAGTAAGTGAGGAAAGTGCTGTAAAAAGTGCCGCAGATAATATTAATGCAAGTATAAAAAACTTACAAGAAAATTATGCCGTTAAAGATGCGCAAGATTTATTAGCAATGTCAGCATTGCAATTATTAGTTGAACAAATGGGAAATACATCCAATGGTGATCAATCGAGTATAGCAATAGAACAAATGAAATTTCATGCCGAACTCGAAAAAATTGACACTCAACTATCCTCAATCATCCAATCTTAAGATACATTTTTATTGATTTGTTTAGACCCAACTGTCAAACGTTGATAGTTGTTATTTATTAATTAATGTAAAACAAGATGGAAATCGTAATTGGAATCATCATCGGTGCTGTAGTTGGAGGAGTGATCGGTTTCGTTATTTTCAACAGTGTATTAAAAGGTAAAAAAACCTTGGCATTGAAGGAAGCGGAAATTGAAGCCGAAACAGTAAAAAAAGACAAAATTCTACAAGCCAAAGAGAAGTTTCTTCAACTTAAAGAAGAACACGAAAAAGTGGTAAGCGCAAGCAATCAAAAAATGCAAGAGCGCGAGAATAAAATGAGTCAAAAGGAAAAAGCAATCAATCAACAAATTGAGGAATATACCCGAAAAGACAAAGAAATTAACCACCTTAAAGAGAATTTAGAAAAGCAACTTTCGGTTGTGGCTATTCGCCAACAAGAAGTGGATAAAATTCATCAAAAACAGGTTGCCGAATTAGAAAAATTAAGTGGTTATTCGGTTGAAGATGCTAAAGCACAATTAGTGGAAGCGTTGAAAGACGAAGCAAGAACGGGTGCTATGGCCTACATCAAAGATATTCAAGATGAGGCTAAACTTAACGCCAACAGAGAAGCCAAAAAAATCGTTATTCAAACTATTCAACGTGTAGCTACTGAACAAGCTATTGAGAATTCTGTATCGGTATTTAACATTGAAAGTGACGAACTTAAAGGTAGAATCATAGGACGTGAAGGACGAAATATTCGTGCATTGGAAGAAGCTACCGGTGTGGCTATTATTGTAGACGACACCCCAGAGGCTATTATTTTATCTTGTTTTGACCCTATTAGAAGAGAAATCGCTCGTCTTTCATTGCATCAGTTAGTTTCTGATGGAAGAATCCACCCTGCGAGAATCGAAGAAGTGGTAGCTAAAACTAAAAAGTCGTTGACGGAAGAAATCATCGAAACAGGAAAACGTACGTGTATTGATTTAGGAATTCATGGTTTACATCCAGAATTGATCAAAATGGTGGGACGTATGAAATACCGTTCTTCTTATGGTCAAAACTTATTGCAACACTCCAGAGAAGTAGCTAATTTATGTGCTACTATGGCATCCGAATTAGGATTAAATCCTAAAGTAGCCAAACGTGCTGGATTATTACACGATATTGGAAAAGTTCCAGAAGATGAACCCGAATTGCCTCACGCTATTTTGGGTATGAAATTGGCCGAAAAATATGGTGAAAAACCAGATATTTGTAATGCTATTGGTGCTCACCACGATGAAATTGAAATGACCACTATGTTGTCTCCAATTGTACAGGTTTGTGATGCCATTTCGGGTGCTCGACCAGGTGCAAGAAGAGAAGTTGTTGAATCCTATATTCAACGGATCAAAGATCTTGAAAACTTAGCATTAAGTTATGATGGTGTGAATACTGCCTATGCTATCCAAGCAGGTAGAGAATTGAGAGTTATTGTTGAAAGTGAGAAAATTACTGATCAACGTTCTGAAGAATTATCTTTCGAAATTTCTCATAGAATTCAAACCGAAATGACGTATCCCGGACAAGTAAAAGTGACCGTTATTAGAGAAAAAAGATCAGTCGCCTACGCGAAATAAGATTTGCTTAGTATAAAATAAAAAAAAACTCAAACTTTTCAGTTTGAGTTTTTTTTTACCATTTTGAAACGGTTAAAGCCTTGCAAATAGCAATTATTAGTTTTGATTAAGTTCCTTTTGCATCACGTAATCATCCATTATATACCCCTTCCCTATTTCTATAACCTCTTCTTTGATTATAACAAAACCCATTTTTTTATAAAAATCAACGGCTTTATTGAATTTATTTACATTTAAAACCAAAGAGGTATTTTCACCATTTATAGCCTTTTCTTGAACATAATTCAACAAAGCTTGGCCAATTCCTTTACCAATAGTTTCTGGCAAAAGATATAATTTATGAATTTTGGTAGATTGCGTTTTATTCAAATTGTGTTCATATCCAACAAAACCAACGGGAATTTCATCCAAATAGGCCAAAGCAAATAAGTGATTTTGAATCCATAATTGTCGCTCAAGACCCTCTTCACTATACATCCAATTAAGCATGTAATCAATTTGATCTTGTTTTAAAATGGATGCAAACGCTTTAGGCCAAGCCTTATAGGCAATATCTTGGATAATGGGTATGTCTACAACCGTAGCTCTTCTAATTCTTAATGATTCTACTTCATTCATAATGACTTCAAAGGTATGAAAAGATTTTTAAAACCCTTCAAATACTCCTAACCCAAATAATGCAAAATCATATTTTACAGGATCCTTTGAATCCATTCGTCTCAAATGACCATCCAATTCCTCAACCGTTTTCCAATCATTCTGATTTCGAGAAATTAATCCCAATTTTCTACCCACATTTCCTGTGTGAACATCCAAAGGACAAGATAAAATGGAAGGTGAAATAGCATCCCAAAGTCCAAAATCAACACCAAATTCATCCTTCCTAACCATCCATCTCAAAAACATATTTAACCTTTTTGCGGCACTTCCTTGAAGTGGATTGGCTACATGTTTTTTGGAATGGTGTGCAAAGGAATGATCCGAATTAAAAAATAAATCATGAAAATTACCTAAACTGTTCTTCATATTTATGTCCGTTGGTTGAATCCCTGCCGCAAAAGCCCTCTCTAATGAACCGTATTGAAGGATCAACACTTGAAGACTCTGAATAAAATAGGCTAAATCATTACCATTAAAAGTTCTGTGCTTAAAATTCGAAAAAAAGTGCGCTTCCCTTTCCAAATCAAAATTAAATACAAATTCGTGAGGTTTTTCTCCCATTAACGCCATCATTTTAGTAGCTGATTTAATGATCAAATCTCTTCTTCCCCAAGCAATGGTTGCCGTAAGGAAGGCAGCAATTTCAATATCTTCTTTATCGTTAAATTGGTGAGGGATTTGAATGGGATCGGTATCAATAAAATAATTTTTATTATACTTAAGTGCCTTTTCATCAAGGAAATCAGTCAACTGTTCAAAATTTAGCATTTTTCTTTCTGTTTTAGTAATGGTATAAACAAAATTCAACTTAATTTTATCGCAAATTAAGAACCCATTGCTATGAATGCATCAAAATTACTTCTTTTATCGGCATTAACCACATTTCAATTAGTTGGATTATCTCAAAGTACCAGCCAAACAAGTATTAATTCTCCTCTGAGAATGATTAGCATTATGTCAACTACAGCACGCTATTCATATGGAATGGCTACTTCTAAATTAAGTACAACGAACAATTGGAACACTCAATTAGGAACCAATCATGCCGCTGCCTTGGGTTGGACTTACAGTATTAAAAACTTCATTACATTCGATGCTCAATTTACTTTTGAAAAAAATAGCTTTACCTATAAAAATCAAGGTGTAGTTGTAAACACCGGACATTCTAATTTTGGTGGTGAAGTTGGTATCAAAAAACAATTTCCAACAAAACCAGATGACACGTTTTTTGTTAGAGGTGCTTTTGGATATAATTTTTTAATTAAATCAGCTGAAGGGGTTACTAATGAATTCTTTAGTTATTCGGGAAGTCCTTCTGGATCAGCTATGTATGTGATGCCAGAAATAGGTTATCAATTGAGATTAGGAATTAAAAATATGATTGATTTTTCGGCCTTTTATCATTATGGACTAAATACCGTTGCCACTACTGATTTACTTTATAAAGACAGTAATAATCCATTGAATAATGAAAGATCCACTGCAACTGCGAACGGAAGATATTTTGGTGCAGCCATAAAATACCACTTCATATTTTGGGGGACAAAAAAATCAATGGAAATTAGAAAAGCGCCTCAAGAAAAATTCTAATTTTTATATGATTAAACTGGCTACTATTCCAACAAATTCAGTAAAAAAGGTTGATAAAGATCAAATAAAAGCTGAGAATAAATTGTTAGCCAGAAAAATTGGCCAACTCCAAAATTTACTTATTGCCTCTGAAAAGAAAGCTCTTTTGGTGATTTACCAAGGTATGGATGCATCTGGCAAAGATGGCGCAGTGAAAGATGTGTTTGAAGACAGCATACCTTCGGGAATTCAAGTTCATTCTTTTAAAAAACCAACGGAAGTAGAATTAGCGCACGACTTTTTGTGGCGTGTTCATCGCGTTTGTCCCAAAAAAGGAATGATACACATTTTCAATCGCTCTCATTATGAAGATATTTTAGTTCCAACAGTTGAAGGATTTTTACCAAAAGATCTTCTCTCATCAAGATATGACAGCATCAATAATTTTGAGAAAATGTTGACAGCTGAAGGTACCGTAATTTTAAAATTCTATTTACACATTTCAAAAGAGCGACAAAAAGAACGCCTTTTAGAACGAATTGAAATTAAAGAGAAAAATTGGAAACACAATGACGGTGACTGGGATACCAGGGAAAAGTGGAATGAATACATGTCTGTTTATGAAACCATTTTCGAAAAATGCAACGCCATTCCTTGGCACATTATTCCGTCTGATAGTAATTCAATTAAAGTAAATAAAATCAGTAAAATTATTATTCAAACGTTGGAAGATTTAAACTTAGAATACCCTGCGCTCCAAAGCGAGCGTTTTTAACTATGAAATACTGGTTTGTTTAATTAAATCCATTGTCATACCACGTTCTTCTTCGTTGCAATTTCAAATCTTGAAGAATAGACGATTTGGCATAAATGGCTATATTGTAGCTCTGCAAAGGTCCAAAAGGAACCCAATTAAAGGACATTTCCCAACAATGTAAATTACGGGTTAATTCTATAGAAGTAAAGCTAAATTCTTTATTTACGATATCGTAGTTGGTGGTCATTCTTACTTTCCAATAACTGGTAATATTCAAATCACCTTGCAGACCAACCGTTTGAATTAACGAATACGGTTCATCAGCATCATAACGATAGTTTTTGCCATAATTAATGGTATAATTTACATTTAAATTCCATGAACCGGGATTACCAAAAGGCGAAAATTCGTCTGCATTGTTTTTAATGTATTCCTCTTCGGGAGTGGCCGTCTCCTCATCAATGTTATCAACCAATGTTTTTTCGGCTTTGGTTCTAGCCTTGCTCTTCATACTCCAACCAATAGCACCCGATCCATTGGTAAGGTTGAAAACATTGCCCGAAATTTGATTTTCAAAAGTATTTACATTTCTACCTAAAGAATCAAAAGCATACGGATTAAAAACAGCTTGGAAACGCGTTTCGAACATACCTATTTTCGTTCTCCCAGAAAGCAATAAATTACTCCAATTTAATGAATCACGATAGATGTCGTATCCAGATGATAAGGTTAAGTTATCCAGCAAGTTTTTGTAAACAAAAGGTTTATCACCTAAAGAATCATTTTCGTTTATTTGCTTCATTTCAAAAGCATTGATTAAACTAAAATTCAATGCCCCCGAATTTCCTATAGGTGGAGCTCCAAATATAAATCCATCATAGGGTGTAGCCTTTCGAAGGTTATTAGTAGGTTGATTGGTATATTGATATTGATACTCATATTGATTAGGTGGTCGGATACTGAAATCTACATTTGGGGTGATAACATGCCTAATTTTAGTTTTTTTCTTTCCTTGTAAAAACTCAGCAAATTCATAAAACCCATACAATTTAGTGGTAAAACTTACATTCGCACTGTACCAATAGGGTACGGTAAATGTTTGACTTGAATCACGTCTCACTTCGTTATTTATGGCATCCCAATAATTGGTAACACTATTAAAATACATCAGTGCATTTGCAGAAAAACTTGGAGTAACCGTAACTTTTTGTTTTAATAATTGCAATGATGTATTAATATTCAAACTGTGTTTAGCACCATTTCTCATATTGGTTGTCAATGAATCAAAATTATTTAAACTTAAGTCCCGTTGACGAAGTGTTGTTTCATTTTTTACATTGGTAATATAGGTGATACCAATTTTATCCAATTGTTTTCGTAGGGAACTTGTAGTAACATTTTTGTTTTGAATCCACTTAGTTGGGTAAAATCGATTTATGCTGTAGGTTACATCCGGCAGCGTAAAAGTGATTAAAGGGTTTTCTGCAGCATTGTTTTGAGAATGCCTTAAATTTACACTTAAGTTACTGGGCAATTTCCTAAAGGTTCTACTGTAGGCAATAGTTGAATTGAATTGATTTTGCAACACCATAGCGGGATTATAAGCTGTTGTACCAAAATTATTTCTAAAATTGGTGGAAGTTCCTGCATTGATGGATACGTTAAAGTTGGTGTTTGGTCTTGCTTTAGGATCTTGACGGTGGCTCCATTGAACGAAAAAGTCGTTTGTTTTCAAAAAATCGGGAAACTCGGGGTCACCAAATCTACTTTGCTGATAGCTCAAGCTGAAATTGCCATCAAATTTATATTTCACTTTATATGAAGTAGCGTTTTTTAGCGCCCAACTTCCTTTTGAATAAATATCACCTGTAATTGCCGTTGCTAAGCGTTGTTTTTTGAATTGATGATAATAGCCTCCACCTGCCAAGAAAAAACCTAACGCTTGCGATTCTCCATAAGTTGGAATGATGAGTCCATTGGCACCTTTGTCTCTATTTTTATTGGGAAAAAATGCAAAAGGCAACCCTAATGGCGTAGGAATATCGGCTACATATAAATTAATAGGGCCTGAAACAATTTTATCATCGGGAATAATGATGGCTTTTCTTAATTTAAAATAATAATGTGGATGATCTAAATTACAAGTGGTGTATAAAGCCGTGTCAATATGAATTTGTCCATTAGCTTGTCTTTTTACCTGATTACCAAAAATATACCCCTCCCCTTCTTGCATTCTTACGTGATAGGTAATACCCCTTTTTGACTCAAAATTAAATTGAATACTATCCGCTTCTGTCACCGTATTACCATCAGATAATTTAGGGACACCAATTTTATTTCCTGCCGAATCAAGGCATAAACGAGCCAAAACAATTTTCGTTTCAAAATCAAATTCTATATAACAAGCATCTAAAACATAATCACCATAATCAATATGTGCATTGGAATACATATACGCTTTCTGATTCTTCATGTTTAGTATCAGAGAATCTTCGGCAGAATAATTGAGTGGGAATTCTAAATCGCTCTTTTTAATTGTATCATTATTAGCAAAACCAGTTATTAAACTTGTCATTATTAACAATAAAACGGTTATAACTCTACTCATAATTACCTTAATGGTAAAAACGGAGGAGTTAATTTTGAACCTGAAGTATTGTGAACTCACGAGTGACTGCAAACTTTAATTATTATGAACACTGCAAAATTAATCTTTTATCAAGCACCAAAACGTAAGAATGTTATTATTCTTGTGCTGGGTATGTTTTTCTTTTCTTTGGCATACTCACAAACGGTTTCAAAACTAGGTATCAAAACAGTTGTTATTGATCCAGGGCATGGAGGTAAAGATCCAGGTGCTATTGGTCCTTCCAAAATTCAAGAAAAGGATGTGGTTCTCAGTGTGGGACTTAAAATTGGGACGTATATCAAAAAAAAATACCCTGAAATTAAGGTCATCTATACCCGCTCCACAGATGAATTTATTGGTTTGGCAGAACGGGCTCAATTAGCTAATAAAAATAATGCTGATCTTTTTATATCGCTTCATTGCAATGCAGCTGAAAATAAAACAGCTCATGGAATAGAAACTTGGGTATTGGGATTACACAAAACAGAAGCGGCCTTAGAAATTGCAAAAAAAGAAAATGCGGCCATTTTAATGGAAGATGGGCACGAACAAACCTATCAAGATTTTAATCCAAATGATCCCGACACGTATATTGCGATGATAATGAGACAAAATGTTCATTTGGATCAATCCATGCAATTAGCCAATTTTATACAACGAAAATGTGTGCACGAACTTAAAAGAAATGACAGAATGGTTAAACAGGCTGGATTTATGGTTCTTTATCGTGCAGCCATGCCCGCCATATTAATCGAGTTGGGATTTTTATCAAATGTGGAAGAAGAGAAATATTTGGCCAGTACTAAAGGTCAAGATGAATTATCACTTAAAATTTTTGAAGCTTTTGAACAATACAAGGAATCGTTAGATCGTAAAAATAATTCTTCGAACCCTACAACCAACAATACCAGCACAGGAGATAAAGGAAATTCTAAAGATACGGTAAAATCACCCCCTACTAATACCAATCCTTTTGCGGATAAAAATACCAAAAACATTATTTTTAAAGTTCAAATAGCCACTTCAGCTACAAATTTAGAATTAAAACCCGAAAATTTTAAAGGACTTAAGAATGTTCAAAAAACACCTGCAGGAACACTATATAAATACTCTTTAGGTGATTATCGTACGTATGAAGAGGCTAAAAAAAATCAAGAAGAGGCCAAAAAATTAGGTTTTGAAACCGCTTTTATTGTGGCTTTTGAAAACGGAACTAAAATAGATGTGAAGACAGCCATCGAAAAATTAAAATAAAATTAGTACTTTCGGATAAGATTATCAATATGAAAATAAAAAAAGAAATAATTGTTGGAATTTTTGCTACTGTAGGAATTGCATCATTGGTCTATGGTTTTTTCTTCCTAAAAGGTCAAAATCTTTTTGACGATAATCGTTCCTATTATGCCGTGTATGAAAAAGCAGATGGTTTGACCAGCGGTAGTATGGTTTATTACAATGGAGTACAGGTTGGAAAAGTAACCGAAGTTGGTATCAATCCAAAAGATATTAATACTATAATAGTTGGTTTTAGTGTAACCGATACCTTGGTTAAAATTCCTATCGGAAGTACAGCTCATATGAGTGCCGATTTATTAGGTTCAGCTTCCATAGTATTATTATTTAAAAAAGATTCTACGGGTAAACCATTGGCTTATCATAAACCCGGTGATTTTATCAATTCTTCCATTCAGGAGGATTTAAAACAAGAATTGACCAAACGATTTGATCCTTTGATGGTAAAGGTTCAAGAGTTAGTGAGTACGGCAGATAGCGCCATTACTACCATTAAAACTATTTTTAGCAACAACACAGGTAATTTAAATGAAAGTTTTGAAAGTTTAAACAGTACCGTAAAAAAGTTTGATCACATAGCCGAAAATATCGATTCCATTACCTCAACTCTTAAGACTAATCGCCATAAAATAACTACTATTCTTGACAATGTCAGCTCTATAACCAACAATCTTAAACAAAGCAATGAAGATATTAAACAACTCATTGCCAACACAAAAGATGTTACGGCTAATTTAAAAAACATTGATTTTGCAAGCACCGTTTCAAAAGTTGATATGGCACTTACCAATGTCAATTTAATTTTAGATGAAATAAAAAATGGAAACGGTACGTTGACCAAATTGATGCAAGATCCAGCGTTGTATAATAATATAAATCAAATGATAACGGAAGCTACTTTATTGGTAACCAATATCAAAGATCATCCAAATCGGTACATCCAATTCTCTGTTTTTGGAGCTAAAGACAAAGGCCCTAATCTAGACAGTAAAGATGAAAAAAGATTAAAAGTTTGGGTTAAGGATTCACTTCGTTTATATTATCCATAATAAAAACTTAACTTCTTATTGCTAACTTAGCTTTAGTTTATTTTCTTTGTACTTTGAAATCTAAATTTTACAAACAATGACTATTTCCAGTGTTGTATTCATTATCCTTTTAGTAGGTTCAGGTATTTTCTTTGGACTAAAAATTAAAGAAATCATTAATTCAATTAGGCTAGGAAAGGCCGTTGACAGAACGAACAATAAAGGAGAGCGTTTGAAAACCATGCTCCGTGTTGCATTTGGTCAAAGTAAAATGTTTTATCGTCCAGTACCTGCTTTATTACATTTATGTATTTACGTAGCTTTTGTTATTACTCAAATCGAACTTATTGAGATTATTGTTGATGGGGCTACGGGCAATCATCGTATTTTCGCATCAGCTCTAGGAGGATTTTATACTTTCGTAATATCCTTCATTGAAATATTGTCTGTATTGGCTTTAGTAGCCACTTTTGCATTTTTAGCACGAAGAAATTTATTGAAAATACCCCGTTTTCATATGAGTGAAATGACGGGATGGCCCAAACTTGATGGAAACATCATCCTTTACATGGAGTTTCTGTTAGTTTGTTGCATTTTCACTATGAATGGAGCGGATGAAGCGCTTTATAATGCCGGCCACTCTCATGCCGATGGTTTTTCGGGTGAAGGTTCCTATGGATTTACCATAAGCAGTTTAATTGGACCTGCTATTTTTGGAGGTATGAGTGTTGATACTCTAGAACTATTGGAAAGAATTGGATGGTGGGGTCATTTTGTTATGGTATTAAGTTTCTTAAACTATCTACCTTACTCCAAACATTTTCATATTATTTTGGCGTTTCCAAATACCTATTTCTCTAATCTAAATAAAAAGGGGCAACTAACCAACTTAGCTTCTGTTAAAAAAGAAGTAGAAAGCATGTTTGATCCGGCTTTTGATCCTTATGCTGCTCCAGCCGAAGGAACTGTTGCAGCAACACCAGAAAGATTTGGAGCAAAAGACATTACTGATCTTACTTGGAAACAAATCATGGATGGTTTTACGTGTACTGAATGTGGAAGATGTACATCTTCATGTCCTGCAAACATAACCGGTAAAAAATTATCACCACGAAAAATCGTAATGAATGTTCGAGATCGTGCAGAAGAATTAGCCAAATTTAGAAAGAAAAACGGTGCTGAAGTTTCTGACAATCGTTCACTTTTATATGATTTTATTACTGAAGAGGAGTTGTGGGCCTGCACCAGTTGTAATGCTTGTGTTCAAGCATGTCCTGTAAACATTGACCCTCTTTCAATTATTATAGATTTGAGACGCTATTTAGTGATGGAAGAATCAAAAGTTCCTTCTGAATTAACGGGTATGTTAACCAATATTGAAAACAACGGTGCTCCTTGGCAATTTTCTACAAGTGACCGATTAAATTGGGCAAAAGAATAGTGGAAATTGAAACATAATTAACGTATTTTATAGAGTATTAAACAATATGAGCGAATTATTAAAAGTGCCAACTGTGGCAGAAATGATGGCACAAGGCCAAAGTCCAGATATATTATTTTGGGTAGGTTGTGCAGGAAGCTTTGACGATAGAGCAAAAAAAATAACCAAAGCATTGGTTAAAATTTTAAATCATTGTCAAATTAAATTTGCTGTATTAGGTACAGAGGAGTCTTGCACTGGTGATCCAGCTAAAAGAGCCGGAAATGAATTTGCTTTTATGATGGCTGCAATGCAAAACATCCAAGTTTTAAATGGTTACGAAATAAAACGAATTGTTACGGCTTGTCCGCATTGTTTTAATACCTTAAAAAATGAATATCCTGAATTAGGTGGTACCTATGAAGTGATTCACCATACTCAATTAATTAACGGATTGATTAAAGAAGGTAAGTTAACCATTAAAGGTGGTGGCGATTTTAAAGGTAAAAAAATCACCTTTCACGACCCTTGTTATTTGGGTAGAGCAAATGATGTGTACGAAGCTCCTCGCGAAATCCTTGAAAAATTAGACAACGAATTAGTAGAAATGAAACGTTGCAAATCGAATGGTTTGTGTTGTGGTGCAGGTGGTGCTCAGATGTTTAAGGAGGCCGAAAAAGGTAATAAGGAAGTGAATGTTGAGCGTACAGAAGATGTATTAGAATCAAAAGCTCAAGTAGTGGCAACAGGCTGTCCATTTTGCAATACTATGATGACAGATGGGGTTAAACATTTTAATAAAGAAAATGATATAAAAGTCTTGGATATTGCCGAATTAATTGCCAATGCCTCTGATTTGTAAGACCTATTTAAAAAATGAAAAACTATTTATTAATACCGTTTATTTTTATTTTTTTTATAACATCTTGTACCGTTACGGTAAATGAAAAAAATGAGATTGAGACCGTAAAAAATGAAAATGGTTTTTCCTATGAAGAAAAAACAGTTTCTATTAACACCAATTTCCCGATTATAAATAATGAAATTATTGCGGGTGAATGTCTTGTGATTACCTTTGGTGGAGTTACAAATGCAACATTAAAAGATGGCTATCAACACGTTGGTTTGGGTTTAAAAATTTTAGATGAAGCAGGAACCGTCTTGGAAGAAATAACTGATTTAATGTCAAATGTAGAACAGCAAGCAGCTGATTTAGATAAATTTCACGTCTATTATGCAGTGCCTACTACGTTTAAAGAGAGTTCTAAAATTACGTTTATCACAACTTTGTTTGATAAATATGGGACGGTTTCTTATGAAACAAAAGATGAATTTATCATTGTAAATAGAGCCCCACCCACCACTGAAAACATGCTTATTGAATCAAACTTACCTGGTGTTGATTCTATTTTACCTCAATTATTTAATGGATACAAACAATTTACTGAAGTTCCTATTTCTATTGCCTCAGGTGAGACGTTAGAATTGTACCTCAACAAAGTGAAGGGGTTTAAAATGATCGGTGAAAATGTTTTCATCAAATATACCATACAAGTATTTAATGATAAAGGTGAACAAATAGCTTCACAATCAGATGAATTTAGTGGAAAAATAGAGCCAGACACCTACTTTCGGCTTACAGCCAATCAAGAATTTAACAATATTGAAGCTGGAAAGTATTTGTGGGTAGTTACCTATAATGATACAAACAGTGATAAATTCCTAAAAACAATTGTAGATGTTATTATTGAATAAAACGATTAAACCTTCAACCAAGGTTTGGATTTATACCTCCCTTTCATCTTTGGAATCTAGCCAAATAGAACAATTGAATGGATTAGCACAACAGTTCATCAACACTTGGGAAAGTCACGGTGCACCGGTAATAGGTGGTATTGAAATCCTTTATAATCGTTTTGTAGTGATCTATGCGGATGATTGTGATGGACATTTATGTGGAAGAGCACAAGATGCTCAAGTAAGGTTTATAAAAGAGATAGAGCCCATTTTAGGGGTTAGTTTAATGAATCGTATGTTGGTTGCCTATAAAACGGATAAAGGAGAAGTTGAAGTGCTTCCAATAAATGAATTTTCATCTTATATCAAAACAATAGCAAACAATGCTAACATTACAGTATTTGACAATACAATAACATCTATGGGCGAATTTAATTCTAAATGGGAAACTAGTCTTTCCAATACTTGGATGGCTCGTTTAGCTCAATAATTTCAAACGCATAGTTTAGTACTAATTTAAATAAAAAAGCCACGTTAACAAGTTAACGTGGCTTTTAAATTTCAACCAAAAAATTAGTTTACTTTGTCAGAAAGCTCAGCACCAGCTTTAAATTTAACCACGTTTTTAGCCGCGATTTTAATTGTTTTACCAGTTTGAGGATTTCTTCCTTCTCTTGCAGCTCTTTTGCTAACACCGAAAGATCCAAAACCTACTAAAGAAATTTTGTCTCCTTTTTTAAGAGCAGTTCCTACAGCTCCTACAAATCCTTTTAACGCTCTTTCCGCGTCAGCTTTTGTTAATCCTGACTCAGTTGCAATAGCATCTACTAATTCTGCTTTGTTCATTTTTGTTTGTTTTTTTGGGTTAATAATTAATTCTTGATGAGCAAATATATACGCTTTCATTGGCCATTTGAAGGATTCAAGCCAAAATTTTACTTATTTGTTAATAAAATGAAATGTTTGTTAATAACGACCCCTATAAAAGCCCATAAAATAAGGGTTTTGGCGATTTTTAATCACTTTTTAGGAAATAAAAAAGAGGTTTTTACCACGTACTCCATTAAGGAACTCTCTTATCTTTAACCTCGATTTTCCAGGCATTTGTATTTCTTCAATTGCTAAAACACCCTTTCCACATCCCACGTGAAGATATGATTTGCCATCTGTCATTATTTTTCCTGGCTCTATAGCATCAGAAGATGAAACCATTGATGTCTTAAATATCTTGGCTGATAGTTGATTATCTTCCAATATTAAATTACTAAATGCTGCTGGATAAGGTGATAAACCTCTCACAAGGTTATGAATACGTACGTTGGATTCACTCCAATTAATTTGACACGTTTCTTTAAATATTTTAAAGGCTTCTTTAATCTGAGTATTTTCTAACTTATCTTGCGAAATACTTTCAACATTACCTAATTCAATTTTATTAATGGTATTCAAAAGTAATTGGGAACCTTTAACCATTAATACATCGTGCAACTCCCCTGCATTCATTTCAGGTTCTATAGTTACTTTTTCTTGATCGATGATGTTTCCTTTATCCATTTCCTTTTCAATAAAAAAGGTTGTAATACCGGATTCGGTTTCCCCATTGATGATGGCCCAATTTATAGGGGCAGCTCCTCTATATTGAGGGAGTAATGAAGAATGAAGATTTATGGTGCCTTTAGGTGGCATCATCCAAACCATTTCGGGAAGCATACGAAAAGCTACAACTACAAATAAATCGGCATTTAAATCCGTCAATTGTTGAATGAAGTCTTTTGATTTCAGCTTATCAGGTTGCATCAAGAAAAAATTCTGTTCCAATGCAAACTCCTTCACGGGAGACGGCATTAATTTCTGTCCCCTTCCAGCTGGTTTATCTGTTGCAGTAACAACCCCAACAATTTGATGATGACTTTTTGATAAAACTTTCAAACTTTCCACAGCAAATTGTGGAGTCCCCATAAAAACAATCTTCACGATTTATCTATAATTACTTGACTAATTTATATTCGGTAAGCGATTTAGTTGCACCAGGTCCCATTTTAGTTAATGACACCACATCAGCATTAACCATTGCGATGCAGTTATATTTCTGACCATCCATCTCAATGGTAAATGAAGCTCTGATACCTTCTTTAATATTGCTTTGAGTTTTGATAACTACAACATCACTGTTCTCTCTGTTAAAATAGTTTTTTACGGATGATAAATCATCGGTTGTGTTAATCATTACGACTAATCCATCATTATAAATTCTGAAGTAAGAAGTTTTACCATCTTTAGAATCTGATTTATAAATTGCTGAATAATCAAACTGAGCTGTTCCAATTACAGTGATTAAAACAAACATAATAGATGCAAGTACTGTTTTCATTTTGTATGGTATTAATTAAAGGTCTAAGTTAAAACAAATTTTTAAACTATTTGCAAAACCAATCCTTTTAAATATTCACTTTCGGGGTGAAAAATATTAATTGGGTGGTCGGCAGGTTGATGAAGTTGGTGCAATATTCGTACCTTCTTTTTGACATTTATCGCAGCTGATAGCATCATAGTATTGAAAAGCTCCTTTGTAACCACTTGAGAACAAGAAAAAGTAAATAACAAACCACCATCATTTAACTGTTCTAATGCCCTTTCGTTTAATCTTCTATAGGCTTGAATGGCCTTATGTCGCGAATCCTTATGTTTTGCAAAAGCCGGAGGATCGAGCACAATGATATCATACTTCTCCTGCATATTTCTGATGTAAGGCACAGCGTCTGCAACAATTGATTTATGCTTGCTTCTGTATTCAGGAATTAAATCTAAATTTTTTTCTACCAAATCAATAGCTTTTTGCGAGCTATCTAAGGAATGTACTTCCTTTGCTCCGTTCATAAGTGAGTAGATGGAAAAACCGCCTGAATAACAAAAGGTATTCAATACTTTTTTTCCTTTTGAATACTGTCCTAATAACAACCTATTTTCTCTTTGATCAATAAAAAAACCAGTCTTTTGTCCTGTCTCAAAATCAATTGAAAACTGATGTCCATATTCATATCCGAGTTTAGTTGAATCCGTATTCTTTATTATATATCCATTTATGGGTTTAATATTAGCTTTAAAGGGCAAAGTCTCTGCACTTTTATCATACACATTAAAGACACTTTGGGGCAATAGCTCTAATATAATCTTCCCTAAGTTTTCTCTATTTAACCACATCCCAATGGAATGACATTGAATAATTGCGGTGTCATTATAGACATCAATGACAAGTCCAGGTAATCCATCTCCTTCTGCGTGCACCAATCGATATACAGTTGTTTCTTTGTTTCCAATCAAACCAATATCTTGTCGTACTTTGATAGCTTCATAAATCCTCGACTTCCAATAGCCATAATCTAAGAATTTAACTTCTTCAAATTCGAATAATCGCACAGCAATAGATCCAATTTGAAAGTGACCCGTTCCTAAGAATTCATTTGCGGCAGTAAAAACATCTACTAAATCACCCTCTTCCAAATTTTCCTCAGCTAAATCAATGGCTCCTGAGAATAACCAAGGATGCCTTCTTAAAATAGATACTTCCTTTCCTCTTTTTAAAATTATTCGTTTTCTTTCTTCCACTTCAATGTAAATTTATTTGATAAAAAAAATCCAGAGATTACTCTCTGGATTTCCCTTATTTAATATAATTCAATATTATTTTCTTTTTGTACCTAATCCTACCGGACTACCTACTCTATCCATTGCACATCTAAATCCAATAGCATCGGTAGATAAATCTTCATCAAGGTATCTTCTTGTTCCTGGATTCATCCAGTAGGCTCTGTCTTTCCAAGAAGCTCCTTTATATACTCTTGACTTATCTGAGATTAAAGTTGTTGGATATTTATTATTTAATCCTGCTTCTTTACCTGCTTGATACATAGCCCAATCTTCATTTTGTTTTCCATTTCTAAAAGGATCCACTCTATTTAAATCGTGACCTGGGTAAAAAATAGATGATTTCAAATCACCGTCTAAATAATCGATATTATCGGCAACCTTGTAATTTCGTCTATTAACATTTTCTTCGGCTAGAACAGGTCTATTTTGAACATTTCCAGGTGTATTTAAAATGAATTCACTTAATCCCATTCTTAATATAGGAATAATTTCCACTTCAAATTCAGCCCAATTGTAAATGTTTGGATCACCCCAATCAACCCCTGTAATACTTGGGTCATTTGTTTGAACTCTTGTGTTAAAATCTTCAAATAAATCATCAAAAATAACTCTTATGGCCATTGAAGATTCAATTACTTGTTTTCTGTATCTCAAACTATCTGCAGTGGTTAAGATAGCATTAATTTCTCTAATTAAGTTAGCATCGATTGAATCCAAACGATCATTAGGATTTTGATCATAGGTTCTATCAAAACCATCAATTCTTTCTTGCTCAAATTCAAGCATATATCGTTTCATACCATCAATATCATAGATATTTTCTGCGTATTTGTTCGAATAAGTTCCATCAGCTTTAAGCGTTTTTGTTGTAAAAACGTTACCTCTAAATGGTCTGAATTCGTTAAAGTCTTCGTGTGAGTTTGGACGGTACACATCCATTACCCATTCAGAAACGTTACCAGCCATATTGTACAAACCATAATCATTTGGCCAATAAGAAAATACTGGAGCAGTAACATCTGCATTATCATTTAAATGACCAGAAACTCCCATGTAATCTCCTGACCCTCTTACGAAGTTGGCTAACATATCCCCTTGCCATTTGTCCTCTGGATTTCTAACCCAGTGACCATTCCAAGGATAATATCTTCTTTCAACAATACGTTCATCGATGCTGTTACCAATTAATCCATAAGCTGCAAATTCCCATTCTGCTTCTGTTGGTAGGCGGTATCTCGGTAATAAAATACCGTCTTCCATTCTAACAATTCTGGTAACCATGTTCTTTTTATTGAACTTACCTGTAGCAGGATCGAAACCACCTTTTGATGGATCGTAATCTGGTAATTGTCCCATTGGGTTAACACCTAATTCATATTGACCAGCCAAATAAGCATCTGTTGTAAAGGGCTCATTTTGTTGGAAAGGATTTACAATTAAAATACCTTCTCTAATCAAAATATACTCGTTTACACGATCCGTTCTCCAAGCACAAAAATTATTTGCTTGCAACCAAGAAACTCCCACAACAGGATATTCTCTGTAAGAAGGGTGACGTAAATAATATTCTACGTAAGGTTCATTATAGGCCAATTTATTTCTCCAAACTAGTGTATCTGGAAGCGCCTTTTTGTATACCTGAGGGAAATCAGTAAAGGTTCTATCGATCCAATATAAATATTCACACCAGTGGTGATTTTTAACCTCTGTTTGATCTAAATAAAAAGATGAAACCGTTACTCTTCGCGGAGTGTTATGGTGTTCATACATTACATCTTGTTCAATTTGACCCATTGTAAAGGTACCACCTTCAATAAGGATTAACCCTGGTCCTGTCTCTTGTTCTTCATAAGGTCTTTTTTCAAAACCTCCATTTCGTGGATTATTATAGTCCCAACCTGAAACGGTTGAGCGCTCATACGAACAAGAAATAAATGTTGTTCCTACAAATGCTGCTACTAATAATTTTAAACTAGTTCTCTTCATAATGAGATTATTTTGGGCTTATAACTTTATTTTTTTGTTTAGGTTACAAAAATTGTTAATTATTTATTTTTAAAAAGATGGACAACTTATTGTTCTGAAAGTTTTTCTTTTAGGTTTACAATTAAAATTGATTCCTAAACTTACTTCATGTGCTCCTCCAGAAGCCAGTGATAATTTAGAAACGGTAACATCATAACTGTATCCTATTTTCAACACATCGGTTTGAACTCCTACTAAAACTATAAATGCATCCTTATTTCTGTACCAGATACCACCAACTAATGATCCCTTTCTTAAATACAGACCCATATTCAACTGAGTAAAAGTACCTTGTTTTCTAAACATGATGTTCGGTGAAATTTTCACATCATTAGTGGTATACATTGAACCTTTACCTGAAGCTGGAATAACGGCACCAATATGACCAGTTAATTTCATTGGTAATTTCGAATCACCTAATATTAAACTTTCATTAGGCTGAGTTAAATGGTGTGCAGCAAAACCAAAGAAAAACATTTCACTAAAACCTAAAACACCCGCAGAAAAATCAACATTACTTACATTTCCACCTCGAGGTAAATCTCCTGTTTGGTATACAAACCCTCTTCTTGGATCAATTTGATCACCAAAAGTTAATTTGGACCAATCTAATGATTTTTGAAAAAACGTTGCTTCAGCACCAAATCGCATGGAGAACTTTTTATTGATCTTCGCTTGATACGAATACATTACACTCGCTCTCGTGTGTTTAAGCGTATTTGACGCTTGATCATTCATAAACATAAATCCTAATCCACCAGAAAGAGACTCAACATGTTGGTCATAACTCGCTAAAGTAGTGACATAAGTTCCTGAAATTCCTGGCCATTGATTTCTGTATCCAATACCTACTCGCGGACATCTATGTGTACCTGCAAAAGCTGGATTTAAATATAACGGGTTAGCATAAAACTGAGTAAACTCAGGATCTTGAGCCTTCACAGTCGGAACGCCAAAAACCCCAATAAACCCTGTAAATAATAGACAAAAACGTGCTACCTGTTTTATCATAACTAGTGTTAACCAAAGACAAATGTATAACAATAATATTAAATATGTTAAAAAAATTAAAGTTTTTTTATTTACACAGGGAGCTGACATAAAAAGAAAATTGTTTTTTCTACATTTTAATTCCATTCAAATTTTAGCACACAATAAATTTCTATTTGATAAGTTTGTAACAAATAGTAAAATGAACACTAATTTTTAATTCCTTCTTGAGCAAATGAATGCCAAAACCACAACTATTATTACTCATTCTTATAAACTGCTTTTTGTGGTTATTTTATTATTTTGTTGTCAATTAATAAATGGTCAAAAAAGCGAAACAGTCCTTCAAAACATCAACTATTCAATAGGATTTCACAAATCCAATGAAAGAAATATTCCTATTAGTATTCTGCCTAATATGGGTTATTGGAATTATGAAAAAACAATTCCAATCATCACTTACACTAAAAAAGTTCAAGCCACAGGAGGCTCATTTGTCTTAACATCGATAGTTACAGCCCCTTTAACTACAGTAGAATCTGCACTTGTCAATTCAGAATTTATCTCCTCCGAATTTGAAACTTCTGTCTCCATCAAAGAGCAACGGTATGAAAAATATGCGATGGTTGAAATTAATGGAATTAGAAAAAATAACCAAGGTCAATTAGAAAAACTTATTTCTTTTGAAGGTAACTTGACTGTTTTCAATGCTCCACAATATAAACAAAAATCTTATGCTGCCAATTCTGTTCTTGGTTCGGGTAACGGGAAATGGTATAAGATCGGTGTCACACAAGACGGTGTATACAAAATTGATCGTGATTTTTTATCCAATTTAGGCATCAACACCAACAATTTAACACCCAATTCAATCAATATTTATGGAAATGCTCAAGGCATGCTCAATGAATTTAATGGTGCTCCAAGAATAGACGATATAGTGCCAAACAGTATTTTTATTAAAGGTGATCAAGATGGTAGTTTTGACCCTTCTGATTACATCGTTTTTTATGCCAAAGGACCTCATAAATATACCTATGAAAACGGAGCATTCAGTCACCAACAAAACAAATTTACGGATACTGCTTATTATTTTATCAATATAAATCCCAATGGCACTCCAAATAGAATTCAAAATGCTTCCTTATCTTCGGGTGTAGCCACACATACCGCAACTACCTTTCAAGACTATGCTTTTATTGAGGATGATCGATATAATCTAAACAAATCAGGTAAAGAATGGGTAGGTGATCCTTTTGATACTCAATTATCAAAAAATTATTCGTTCAATTTTGCCAATGTTAGTCTTGCAGACAGTGTATCCATTAAACCTAGAGTGGTGATTCAAAGTACTTCACCAGCACCCAATTTTGTAATTACTTCAAATGGTGCGTCAAAAATGCTTCAAACATTTTCACCTTCTGGACAAGGTTATACAAATAGCAAAGGAAGAATGATTACTGAATCATTAAAATTTAAAACCACCAATTCTACCATAGAATTCAATCTTACTTTTAACAAAGCTGGTTTTATTTCTTCCTTAGCTTGGTTGGATTGGGTAGAAATAAATGTAACGCGTAATTTGATCTTGGATGGTAATCAAATGGAATTTAGGAATACAAAAACAATTGGACCCGGAAACATAACCACCTTTAATGTTTCAAATACTTCAAATTTAGAATACATATGGGAGGTTACCAATCCTAGAAACGCAAAAAAGGTAAATTTTACCGACAATGGTAGTACTGTTTCTTTTACCGTAGCCACCGATAGTTTACGTTCCTTTATTGCTTTCACGGATGATTTGTATTTTATCCCAACTAGTTTTGGTGAAGTTCAACCACAAAACCTGCATGGATTGGCCTATTCTGATATCATAATTATTACCGAACCTAATTTTAGAATGGCCTCTGAAAAACTTGCTCTGCACCATTTTCAACACCGTGGATTAACCAGCAACATTGTTACTCAACAAGAGATTTTTAATGAATATTCATCTGGGATGCGCGATCCTGTTGCTATACGTCACTTTTTGAAAATGTTTTATGATAGAGCCAATGGAGACCCTAATTTAATTCCAAAATATGTGATTTTGATGGGAGACGCCACTTATGATTATCGAAATAAATTTAATTCCAATAATAATTTTGTAATCAGCTATCAATCCAATGAATCTCTGCATCCTATTACCAGTTTTGCTTCGGATGATTTTTATGTCATACTGAATGACAATGCCACTATGGCTAACAATGAATTGATGGATATGGCCATAGGTAGATTTCCCGTAAAAACTGCCGAAGAAGCTATGGGAATGGTGAATAAAGTAATTAGGTATGAAGTGAACAACAGTGCTTCCAACACAGCTTGTTTTCAGTGTAATTCAAATGAAACCAATGCTATTTATGGTGATTGGAGAAATAGGGTTCTATTGGTTAGTGACGATGCCGATAATAATCATTATTTTAATGATATCGAGAATATGCATAATAGGATTGAATCTGAACATGATGAACTCAATGTAATCAAAATTCATAGTGATGCGTATGTTGAATCGGTAACACCTGGAGGAGAGCGAAATTTTGATGCGGAAGATGCTATTAAAGATGGTGTGCAAAATGGTGCACTAATGATTAACTACATTGGCCATGGAGGTGAAACAGGTTGGGGACATGAGAGCATTTTAACGGTACCAACTATTCAAGGTTGGACCAATGCCGTAAAAATGCCTGTTTTTATGACGGCTACTTGTGAATTTAGTAGATATGATGACCACGATAGAACTTCTGCGGGTGAATACGTTGTGCTGAATGAAAACGGTGGAGGGATTGCTCTATTCACTACTACTCGCTTAGTTTTTTCCAGTTCGAATGCCAGTCTAACCGGTATTTTTTACGACACTGTTTTTGACAAAATGGATGGCATTCCGAAAACCTTGGGTCAAATTTATAGCGATACAAAAAACAGATATGCATTGCAGTTTGGTGATACTGAGTTTAGAAAATTTACTCTTTTGGGTGATCCTGTTATTCAATTTGGATTACCGCAACATATCATTCGAACCGATTCGGTAAATGGTATTTCCATTGATTTATTCACTGATACCCTAAAAGCACTTAGTAAGGTGCGCATTTCAGGTCAAGTAATGGATCATTTAGGTAATGAATTAAACACGTTCAATGGCATCGTTTACCCTACTATTTATGACAAAGAATCACAATTAACTACACTAGGAAATAGTTCGGGGTCTTTTGCAACCAATTTTTCTATGTGGAAAAACATCGTTTATAAAGGAAAAGCTACTGTGGTGAATGGTAAGTTTAGTTTTGAATTCATTGTACCTCAAGATATAGCTTATAACGTAGGTATGGCACGCTTTAGTTTTTACGCAGAAAATCAATCAAGTGATGGACATGGATTTGCCAATCAAACTAAAATAGGAGGAATTAACACAAATGCTCCGCTTGATAATGTTGGTCCAACCGTTAGTTTATTTTTAAATAACCTGAATTTTGTGAACGGTGGTTTAACCGATGAAAATCCTATGCTTTTGGCAAAAATATTTGATGAAAACGGTATCAATACCGTAGGAAATGGAATAGGTCATAATTTAGAAGTTCGTATTGACAATAATCCAGAACCAATTAATTTGAACGAATATTATGAAGCCGATCTGGATAGTTATAAAAGTGGAAAGGTAAGTTTTCCGTTGAGTGGATTAACACCGGGTAATCACATCTTAAAATTGAAAGTTTGGGATGTTTATAATAATTCAACTGATTCTGAACTTGAATTTACGGTTGTTGAGGAACAAGAAATTGCGGTTAATAATTTATTAAACTACCCAAACCCCTTTACAACCAGTACAGAATTTTCTTTTGAGACCAATCAAATCTGTGATTATTTAGACATCCAAATTCAGGTATTTTCGATTACGGGTAAATTAATCAAAACCATTTCTGAACGCTCCAGTCAAAATGGATATCGAGTAACTGGAATAAACTGGGATGGTAGAGATGAATACGGTGATCGATTGGCCATTGGCACCTATATCTATAAATTAAGTATTCACAATGAAAGAGGTGAAAAAGTTGAAAAATATGAAAAACTTGTTATTCTAAAATAATTTTTTTAAACTCGTAACAATATAACTTAAAGTTTAGCGTATATTTGTACGTTATATTTACACTTAACAATATGAAGATTAGCAGAAATAAAGGTTTATCAGCTTTAGCACTTTCAATAGGTTGTATGTCAACAAGTTTGATAACTGCACAAATAAGCAGTAGCCAATTGGCAGGGCAACGTATTAATACGATAACCACAGCTGTGCCTTTTTTATTAATAGCCCCAGATTCACGTTCATCTGCTATGGGTGATGTAGGTGTAGCACTTTCAGGAGATGCAAATTCCATCCATTGGAATCCAGCTAAACTGGCTTTTATTGAGCCTAAAAATGACATTGGATTCTCGATGTCCTATTCGCCTTGGCTTAGAAATCTTGTTAAGGATATAAATTTAGCTTACATTAGTGGTTACAAACGCATTGATAAAATGTCAACGATAGGTATGTCATTGCGCTATTTCTCTTTGGGTAACATTACCTTTACAGATATTGTTGGTAATAACATCAGAGACTTCAAACCAAACGAATTTGCTATTGATGTTGCTTATAGCCGAAAATTAAGTGATAATTTTTCTGCTGGTATTGTAGGTAGATATATTAATTCAAACCTTACTGGTGGTGTTTCATCACAAGGAGTAGACACTAAAGCTGGACAATCTGTTGCTGCGGATTTATCGGTTTATTATCAAACCAATGAAATAAAATTATCAGACAAATCTGCTGATTTAGCATTTGGAATGAATATTTCGAATATTGGAGCGAAAATGTCCTACACTGCTAATGCCAGTCGTGATTTTTTACCGACCAACATGAGATTAGGTACGGCTTTCAATTTAAATTTAGATGATTACAATAAATTAACTTTTGCATTGGATGCCAACAAATTATTGGTTCCAACAAGACCCGTTTATCAATTGGTAAATGGTTCAACAGTTACCGGTGCTGATGGACAACAAGTAATTTTCAGTGGTCGAGATAATAACATTGGAGTAGCACAAGGTATTTTCGGATCGTTTACTGATGCTCCAGGAACTCCGATTCTTGATGACAATGGATCAACGGTTGGTATTGAACAAGGAAGTAAATTTAAAGAAGAACTGAGCGAAATCAATCTTTCAGTGGGAACCGAATACGTTTACAACAATATACTTGCAGTTAGAGGTGGTTATTTTCATGAACATCCTACAAAAGGAAATAGACGTTTTATATCATTAGGTGCTGGGGTTAAATATTCTAAGTTTCAATTAGATTTGAGCTATTTGATAGCCCTTACTCAAAATAGCCCTATTGCTAATACCATCCGTTTTACCTTACGTTTTGATTTTGGTAGCGACAATGGTACTGCTCCTTCTATTGACTAAATAAATTAAGTTTATAATTTAAAAGGACCTATGTGATACATAGGTCCTTTTTTTTTGGTTAATACTATACCATTTCTGTGCATGTTTAACTTCTGTTTCTAATTTTGACTTATCAACATTAATCTATTGGAACATTAACTACTTATGTCAATTTGAATACTGTATTCTCTTTACTTTTACCCAGAAGTTAATTTAGACAACACTATGAGGATAATAATAGATATTGATGTTCTTAATGCAGAAGAAGTAATTAAAGCACACAGAGGACAAATCATTGGACTATTGACCGATGTA
Organism: uncultured Flavobacteriales bacterium; assembly: GCA_964419055.1. GTDB lineage: Bacteria > Bacteroidota > Bacteroidia > Flavobacteriales_D > Parvicellaceae > CAYQNU01. The sequence continues at coordinate 29,130 of CAYQNU010000026.1, forward strand.
ATTATGTCTAAAGAATCAAAAAAGAAAAAAGTGAATGTTACGCTGTGCAATAAAATTGTGGAAGCATTGCGAGAGGAATTACCCAAACATTTGGCTGAAGAAATGGTAAAAGCTGATATTAGCTATAAAATAGTAGATATTTCATCATCAAAAGAAGAAGAAGAAGAGGAAGAATAAGGTAGTTTATCTTGAACCTAATTCAATCACTTCCATGGTGTGTAAATTACCCTCCTCCAATATAAATCGGACTAACGTTTTTACCTTGTGAAATCCTGAAATACCTGCTGCACCAGGATTTATGTAAAGCATTTTCAACCGTTTATCGAATTCAATTTTACAAATATGTGAATGCCCACAAATAAAAACTTTTGGAGGGTTTTGAGTGATCGTTGGCATCACATAGTTACTATATACATAGGGTTTTCCACCAATATGTGTCATCCAAAAAGAACAATTTTCAATTGAAAATTTTTGATGTAACGGAAATTCTGTACGAATGATGTGATTGTCGATGTTTCCATAAACACCTCTTACAGGAGCTAACTTGGCTAATTCATCTGTTACCGATAAATCACCAATATCACCTGCATGCCAAATTTCGTCACAGGATTCGAAATACTTGGAAATTTTTGGATCGTAATATCCGTGTGTATCAGATATAAGTCCAATTTTTTTCAATTAATTAGGTCTTAGATTGTTTTATAACCAACGGCTACAACAATGGCGTTAAACGTAACTACCGTAGTAGAAACCGTTTTGTTTTTAGAAACTTGTTCAGTGGCTACTTCTTTATCAATAGCTGGTATTACGTAAGAAATATACACTTTTTTAAGACGCATTTTTTGAGCGGTTGCCTCTCCTACTTTCTCAGCTCTTTTAGTTCTAAAGGTTTTGTTTAGTTCATCTAATGACACTGTAAATTCGTTTCCACCAACACCACTTTTTTCATATAATAAAATTCTTCCTGGAGCAGTTTCAGGTTGGTCATAGATTCTTACCGTAATCTTTTCTTTGGTTACAGACGCTGCATTGAAAGACAACATATAGTCCACATTCTCGATGGTCAAAATCTCCACTTCCTTAGCATAGGCATAGGTTTTATAAGAATATGTGGTAGTCTTTGTACCATCATACTTGTAAGGCTTCAATTTTGCTCTTGCAGCCTCTCTATTGCTTTGAATTTGGGCATCAAAAGCAGCTTTTTCATCAACTTCTACTTCTGTTCCACCTTTTTTACCTCCAATAACTTGAGCAATAGATTGGTAAGCAACTAAAAGGGATAATGCAATAATACCTATTTTTAACTTTTTCATGGTTCTTTAATTTATTGAACGATACTGTTTCTTAATTCGATAATTTTTGTAGAAATATTAGCCACCTCTTCTGGAGTTAACTCAATATCAAAAAATTCAGAATCTTCACCTAAGTTTTTAACTGATTCAAAATTTTCATAAGTGGTTATGATATCTAAAATACTGTCTGCTAAATCTTCTATTTCAACCGTCATTTCATCAACAGACATTAATCCTTTGTGTAATGACTGAGCCATATTCATTTGCTCAGAAATAATCATACCAATATTGTTGGTTTTGTTTTGAGAAGAAGTCATCGCACCGAAATACATTCCTTCAATCCATGCTCCTGTATAGTACACTACCGCTAAATCTATTTTACCATTTTGTTCGATGTACTCATCGGTATTCTCTTGAACAAAGATTAAAATTTCTACAATTGAATCTTGGTTACCTAAGTTGCTTTTGAAACGCTCAACCAAGTTTTCTGATGCAAAAACGGTTTCTAAACCAATTTTTGAACTTAATCCTTTTAAGGTATTTAAGTATTCACCAGCCTCTGTATATTTTTCATTTTTTACACAGTAGGCTAAATCTGAAGAATACACTCCGAAATTAAGAGATTGTTTAAATTTATTGCTGTATGAATCCGATTTGGCAATTGGATTTGTTAATGAAGCATCATACGTCAACCCTGCCTTTTTGAAAATTGAAGCAATTTGAAGTGGTGATGGTGGTATAAAAGAATATTTTTCTTGAGCCACTGTATCTTCCAACTCCACTTCAACCGTTCCTTGAGGTTTTGCTGGTTCTTCCGTTGGACCACAATTGTTAAATACAACAAGCGATGTCATCGCTAAAGCTAGGGTAAGTTTGTTCATTTTCATTATAAATCAGAATTATGCGTTAAAAGTAGTAAATAAATTTAAAAAATTACAGTTCATCTTCAAAAACTTCAATTTCTCTGTTTTGAGTAATCAGATCCGTAAACTTACCTTTATATCGGGTGGCCTTTACCATGTGGTTATCAATCCAATGATAATTGCCTCCTCGAGGTTTTCCGAATAAAATACCATGGTACTTAAATCCATGTTTATTCAACCAATTTTCGGTAACGGTGCGATGTTGTTCGGTACGAGAGGTGAAAAAAGTGACTATATGTCCTTGATCATACCATTTATTGAGTGTTTCTAGCGCATCTACAAAAGGTAAACACGTTTCCATTCTTTCGGGCTCTTCATTCGGAACATCTTCTGTAATGGTGCCGTCAATATCAATTAGGTAATTCTTAATTGAATCGGGTAAAATTGGACTGATAACCTGTCCATTTTCATCAAAGGTTTTATTTAAATGTTCCATTGAATTGAGTGAAGTGCCTATTCAATTAATAATAAATTAATCGTCTTACTTTAGCAATGTGTTTTGCCAAACGAATCACTTGTTTGGTGTAACCAAATTCATTGTCGTACCATGAATATAAGGTTACATTTTTTCCATCGCCACTGGCAATAGTGGCATTGCTATCGTAAACTGAAGCACACGTATTTCCGATGATATCGGTAGAAACCAATTCCTCACTGATTTGGTAATTGATTTGATTCACTAATTCACCTTCTAAAGCGGCTTTTTTAACCATTGCATTAACGGCTTCTACCGAGGTAGTTCCTTTTAATGTTAAATTCATAATGGCTAACGAACCATTTGGAGTTGGTACTCTCACAGCATTGGCTGTTAATTTTCCAGCTAATGAAGGGATAACTTTAGTAACGGCATTTCCAGCTCCTGTAGAGGTTATTACCATGTTTACAGCGGCTGATCTTCCTCTTCTTGGTTTTTTATGAAAGTTATCCAATAAGTTTTGATCATTGGTGTAGGCATGAACGGTTTCAATGTGACCTCTTTCAATACCGATGTTATCTTCAATCACTTTTAATATGGGTGATATAGCATTTGTTGTACACGAAGCGGCAGAGAAAATATTATCGTTGTCAAGGTCCAATGTTTTATGATTAATACCATAAACAACATTAGGAATACCTTTTCCTGGAGCCGTTAACAATACTTTGGAAACTCCTTTTGACTCTAAGTGTAAAGCTAATTTTTCGGCTGTTTCAAAAACCCCTGTACTGTCAATCAGTAAGGCATTTTCAATTCCATATTGTGTGTAATCATTTCCATTTGGATTAGCCGCTTCAATAAAACGAATGATTTGTCCGTTTACAATAATGGCAGAATTAGCTGCATCAACCATAACTGAACCTTTGAAAGCACCGTGAACGGAGTCATTTCTCAATAAATCGGCTCTTTTAATCAACTCTGATTCGGTAACTTTTCTTAAAACGATGGCTCTTAAACGTAATTGCTGACCTTTACCTGCTTGCGTAACTAATTCTCTAACTACTAAACGACCAATTCGTCCGAATCCATAAAGAATTACATCTTTTGGCTCGAATGTATGTTTATCACTACCAATAAATTTATTCAACTTATTGTTGATGAAATCATTAATCGATGAAAAGTTTGATTTTTCGTTGGCATATTCGTAAGACAATACACCAATATCAATTTTGGATGGAGCTAAATCAATAGATAATAATGCTTTGGCTAACTCAGCCGTTACATACATATCAATTGGTTTGTTTACAACCGTTTTAGAATATTCGATTAAATTTAAAATTTCTGAAATACTAACATTAACCAAGTGGTTTCTGTAGATTACCAACTCAACTCCTTTGTCATACATTAAAGAGCCCACTGTGTTCATTAAATCAACTGCTGCTCTTTCTCTTTTAACGTATTCTCCTAACTCTGATTCGTAACCTGCTTTTGCTAATAATGTTTCCATCTAATTTTAAATTATTTAATGTATTTTTTAATTATTTGTATTACTATTTTGTTTGTTCAATCTTATCTGGAGGAATTAACCTAAGTAAGATTTAAGAAGTTTACTTCTTGATGTATGTCTCAATCTTCTAATGGCTTTTTCTTTAATTTGACGTACACGTTCTCTTGTTAAATCGAACTTCCCTCCTATTTCTTCCAATGTTAAACCGTGTTGCATTCCAATTCCGAAAAACAATTTGATCACATCTCTTTCTCTTTCGGTCAAAGTAGACAATGATCGTTCGATTTCTCTTTGTAAGGACTCCATCATTAATTCTCTATCGGCTTTTGGTGAATCACCGTTGACCAATACATCTAATAAGGAGTTGTCTTCACCATCTACAAAAGGTGCATCCACTGAAATGTGACGTCCACTTACTTTAATGGTATCTTTAATTTTATCTTCTGGTAAATCCAATGCTTGAGCTAACTCTTCTGCACTTGGTGCTCTTTCAAATTCTTGCTCAAGGCGAGAAAATGCTTTATTAATTTTATTTAATGAACCTACTTGATTCAATGGTAAACGAACAATTCTTGACTGTTCGGCCAATGCTTGTAAAATAGACTGACGAATCCACCAAACTGCGTAGGAGATGAATTTAAAACCACGTGTTTCATCAAAACGTTGTGCAGCTTTTATTAATCCTAAATTACCTTCGTTAATCAAATCGGGCAATGTTAAACCTTGATTTTGATATTGTTTAGCAACAGAAACAACAAATCTTAAGTTGGCTCGAGTTAGTTTTTCCAAAGCTGCTTGATCGCCTTGTTTGATTCTTTGTGCTAACTCTACTTCTTGTTCTGCTGTGATAAGATCCTCTCTACCAATTTCTTGCAAATATTTGTCTAATGATTGACTTTCTCTGTTGGTAATGGATTTGGTAATTTTTAACTGCCTCATTTGCTTATTAAATTAATAAAAGTATTTAATGGAATGAAACTCATTTTTTGAATGAGGTGGCAAAGGTATATAAATTCGAGTATTCAAGTCAAGTAATATGGGATATAAATTTAACTAAATTTTTAACTGATTTTAATTCAATCAAGATGGGTTGTTCATAAAGGCTTTTTATTTGATTCTTTTTTGTGCGATTGATAGGGAGGATTGGATGAAGATACAATTAACTGAATTAACTAGTTATTTCGCAATCTATTGTAAATAGCGTATTCACTTTCTTTTATTACCACATAGCTGACATAGGCACATAGAATTTGAAACTTAAAAGTTTAAGATAGAAGCTTCGCTTTTTCACAAAGGAAGCTGTAAAAACGAGGTGAATCCTGCACACCTTCTCGAGAACAAGACCGAAGACGTATCCCCCTTTTTCCCTCGCACGTTCTCGATACAATTTTCTCACCCGATTTGCGAGGTTCAACAAAACTATCGAACCACTATCGTTAGTTCTTGTTTTGTTTGACATTTCATTGCGAAAATTACTCGAACTGACTGACGCACCAAAGAACAATTTAAATCAGGTCTTTCTGATAGCTATTGTTGTGAAGTGAAACCCTCGCACGTTCTCGATACAATTTCTTTCATTTCATTTCAGAAATCACTCGAACTGACTGACGCACCAAAGTACAATTTCAATCGAACTGACTAACGCACCAATAACAATTACAATTAATTCGCTCAGATAGCTATCAGTGTGAAGTGAATCCTGCACACCTTCTCGATACAATTTCTTTCATTTCATTTCAGAAACCTACCGATAGCTATAGGTACGAACTGACTGACGCTCGGTGAAAAAAAAAATATTCTAATTTTGCAGCAGTGAAAACATTCTATCTTTACATACTCAAATGTTCTGACAACACATTATATACTGGTGTAACTTCAAACTTAGACCAAAGAATTCAACAACACAATTCAAGGTTTTTTAAAGATTCATATACCTCTTCAAGACTTCCTGTAGAACTTTTATGGTACACTGAATTTTCAGATCCGTATTCTGCATTTGATTGGGAAAAAAGGATAAAAAAGTGGTCTCAAAAAAAGAAAATTGCTGTAATTGAAGGGCGTTACAATGATTTAATTGAATTGTCAAAGAAAAACTTCCATACTAATGAAGAATCTGATAGTCAGTTCGAGTGATTTTCGTATATTTTATAGTGATTTTGTTAAAAATCATTAGTAAAATAGAAAATAGTATCGAGAACAAGACTGAAAACTAAACACCATTTCTTTCCCTCGCACGTTCTCGATACAATTTCTTTACCCGATTTGCGAGGTTCAACAAAACTATCGAACCACATTCGTTTGTTCTTGTTT
>CAYQNU010000027.1:0-25282 GCA_964419055.1 uncultured Flavobacteriales bacterium
GACAGACCTATTAATAATATCAAAAACCAATTAATTTAATTTCACCCAACGGGTGAATATGTATTTTATTTTTATGAAGGTTTAGCACATGTTCAACTCAATGGTAAATGGGGCTTTATTGATAAAACGGGCAAAGAAATAATTCCAATCATATATGATCAAGCCTATTCCTTTTCTGATGGCAAGGCCGAAGTCACCCTCAACGGGCGCACTTTTTACATTGACAAAAACGGTAATGAAATTAAATAAAATATGAAGAAATTAATCGTAATATTGGTTTTGAGCATCAGTTTTGCCGCTCGTGCACAATTGGCAGGTCATGTGGAGGTCAATAAATCAGTTGCTAATAATGCCAAAGGTGTTGAACTAGGTGCTGGACTTCAATATCCCAAAACGTTGGATTATCAAGATAAAGTTTTAATTGGCGGCAATTTTTCAATGCGCTATTTAGTAGGAGCAGGAGAAGGTATAACCAGTTTCTCATTGCCATTGTTAGCCATCGGTCGTTATTACTTCATTGGAAAACACGGATGTTCGGGAGGGGCTTATCTAGAAGTAAATGCCGGAGCCCGATATCAATACAACTCCATTAAAATTTTAGGTGAACGATTAACTGATTCCAAAATTATTCCCGAAGTGTCAACCGGTCTAGGTTATCGAAGTAGCATGGGCTACGATTTTGGTTTTCGTATAGCTTGGGGGTTTCAAGATGGAAAATCGCTTCCTTTTGTTGGGTTACGCATCGGCACTACATTTTAATTTAAAAAAACATACAAATCATTTTAATTATGAAAACAACACTATTATCACTCACCACTTTACTATTATTGGCTTTTGGTATACACCAAAGCAAGAGTAATATTGCAACAGAAACCAACACTTCTGTAACCGATATTGATGGCAATACCTACAAAACAGTAACTATTAGCGAACAAACGTGGATGGCTGAAAACCTTAATGTTTCGAAGTTTAAAAATGGTGATATTATACCAGAGGCAAAAAACAAAAAAGAATGGACTAAAGCCTGTCAAAAAAATCAACCAATTTGGTGTTATTATAAATTTGATTCAGAAAACGGAAAAAAGTATGGTAAATTCTATAATTGGTTCGCTGTAAATGACAAAAGAGGCTTGGCACCTGAAAATTGGGCAATACCTTCAAATGATGATTGGAAAATTTTGTTCAAATCAATTGGTGGTTTTGAAAATTTTAGTATTCAAAGTGAGGTTAAAAACTTTAATATTTTATACTCAGGATATGCTGTATCAAATAAATCAAATAATATGTTCTATTCTTTGGGTAAATCGGCTTATTGGTGGACATCCACTCCATCTTCTTTGACACCTGATAGAACATCTTTTGGTTGGTTATTTGATTTGAATAGCAATAAATTTCAACAAACTAATCTTTCAAATTCTGACACTGGTCTTTCTATAAGATGTATAAAAAACAAATAAATTTAACTATGAAAACAACATTTTTATCACTCAGCACATTACTGTTATTAACTTTTGGGTTACAACAAAGCAAAAATAAAGAAGTATCACAAACCAATCCTTCCGTAACTAAAATTGATGGTAAAATGTTCACAACAGTTACCATTGGTGAACAAATCTGGATGGCAGAAAATCTAAATGTAGATAAATTTAAAAACGGAGACCCTATACCCGAAGCTAAAACGAAGGAAGAATGGGAAAAACTTGGAAATGAAGGCAAACCCGCTTGGTGTTATTATGACTTTGATGCAGCCAATGGCAAAATATACGGTAAGTTGTATAACGGTTATGCAGTTTTAGATTCTAGAGGATTAGCACCAGAAGGATTTATTATCCCAACAAATGAAGATTTGACGATTCTTATTGATTTTTATGGAGGAAAAGAGAAAGCTGGTAGTAAACTAAAAAGCAATATGGGATGGGAAGAAGGACATAATGAAGAAAGTACTTCGAAAGAATTTTACGCACTACCTTCTGGATTTTATTTTAATGGTTTTTTTCAGGATAAAGGGTATGGAACAATGATTTGGAGTCAAAGTGTTTATTTCAATTCTGTTTATAACCATTATGATGATTTAGTAATTTTACCTTTACATTACAATGATAAATTAGCTTATTTGAGTAATCAATCTAAATATAATGGTTGTTCAATTAGATGTATCAAAAAATAAAGTATAATTTCACCCTCTTAAACAAAATGAATCATATCTAAAATGAAGGGAACCATAATTTTTATTTCGTTTTTTTTCTGTTTGTTTACTTTACAAGGTTATGCTCAACCATCAGGTAAAGCGCTTGAAATTATTAATTTAGTAAATGACGCACGAACGAATCCCAAACAGTTTTTGTCAAAACATAAAACGGTGATTCAAAAGTGTGAGCCAAAATTTGTTACGTTACTTGAAAAAACCACATCCATGGAAAAAGTAGTGTGGGATAAGGGGTTAGAAGATATGGCAAAAGCTCATGTTAACGGTAATTTAAATCCCGAATACAAAGGCTCTAATTCAACCTGCGGTTTGTCATCAAGCAATGGAAGTGGATTTTCACAATATGAAGCCATACAGTTTGTTTGCGATTTATATACGAATGTGCTTGATCCAGATGTCAAATTCTTTGGCTTTTATGCAAATAGTAAATCCCATGCTATTTATTTTTCTTCAGGTTGTGATGCCAAAAAGATAGAAATAGTTTTTACTGATAAATTAGATACATCAAAAGTAGATTTTACAAAAATAAACACGGGTAAAGGAGTGCCCTATTTGAATAATATGGACGCTATGATGATTCGTGAAATTAATTTTGTAAGACACTATCCTCAAATTTACGCAATTATTATTCAGCAATATCTGGTTGAAGAATCAAAAAAATGGGGAGTAAAAAAAGCAGAGTACGATGCGGCCATGGAATTGATTTCAGAGTTAAAAAATCTTCAACCTTTATCTATCCTCAAACCCCTTGAATGCGTTTATAAAGCTGCTAAAATTCACGCGCTAGATTGCAAAAACAGAGGTTTTACGGATCATACAGGTTCTGATGATTCCAGCCCTTTTGACCGCATCAAAAAACAATGTAAAAATATGAATGGAAACGAAAATATTGTGGGTGGGGCACTTCATAAAGGAGCACGTGCGATGGTGATTTCTCTTTTAATTGATTCAGGAATAAGTTCAAGAGGTCATCGCTACAATATTCTCAATCCCGATTGGAAATACGTAGGTTGTTATGGCTATGCAGCTGAAAAAACAGAACATTATACCATGTATTACTATATTCAAAATTTTGCTACGGATAATGAATAATCTAAATTAACAATAAAAGAAAAATGAAAACAGTTGCACTAACTATCTTAATAACAGTATTTTTTACATTTAGTTTTCAAGCTCAATCTTCTAAATGTATGAGCTTTAAAGATAAAGAGTCTGGTATGTGGGGATTTAAGAATTCCGAAACTAATGAGGAAGTTATACCAGCTATATATGACTTAGTGTCTTGTTCAAGAGGTGACGTGTTTCCAGTAAAGAAAAATGGTTTTTGGTATATGGTTAACGCCAAAAACGAACCGCTAACACCAATCAATAAAATGAAAGATGCCATGATGTATTATCCGTTGCATGGAAGCGAACCTATTTGGTGGGGAAAATCAACCTATGCCAACGAACTTTTAAAAGAATTCGGTTATATAAATGAGCAAATGTATAAAGTCAATAAAAATTGCGATTGTGTACCCGAAGATTTTTATTTGTGTCCTTTTTATGTGAATATGGATACTACAGCTACCCCAGAATATTTAAAAATGTTGCAATTAGCGCACATTAAACTTACCGAACATTTTGACTTTACAGGCGCTCAATATTATTATGGTTTAGCTAAAAAGTTAGCGCCTAACAATACTTTTGTAGATTATTATATGGGAACAGTTTTGAACAATTTACCAAGTATTTTTTATGTAGGAAAATACAATAAAATAAATTACGGTGAATTAGAGAATTGGTATGGTGAAGTAAATAATTCTGATACTGTTTCGAGCATGGACAAAAGATTGGTGATTTGGATGTATAATGCCATTTCTAATGAGATGGACTATCAGCTTACAAGCACGATAGAAGACATTTATTGGTCATCTGAAGAAACCGATTCTTTAAAATACTTTACAAATGCCTATACAAATCAGCGCGCTATTGACACCGTATCAAGAGCTTATTGGGATATGAGAGCCGTAGCTTTTGAATATGAATTTGATGGAAGCAGAAAAGAAGGTAAAAATGAATTTAAAACCTTAATGAAATCACCCTATAAAAAAGACATGAGTCCTTCTAGAATGGATTTAACTCTGGCTCCAAGTGGATTTTTACAAAATGGTATTCAAGGATTTGGTTTAGCGGCTCAAGTTTCACTTCGATTAATCAGCCCTCCATTATTAGAGGTTCATTATGGATTAGGTTATGAGCGTTATTTAAAACCCGAATACCATGTTAATGCATTCAATTTTGATCTATACATGCTTAATTTAGGTGTTTTCTCTGGTAATCAACAACGTTCATTCGGTCTTAGACCAACGTTACCTTTGAGTATTTGGCTATTCCAATTAGAATATGGTTATCAGTTCATTTTTGGACCCAACAATAACGATTTGCGAGGACATCGAATTGGTCTTAAGTTTAATATTCCCTATTATAATATTTCGAAAGACGTAAATGGTTTTCATTTTTTTGGTAATGAGTTTTATACTAAGTAATTTATAGGGATAATCATACGTTTTCGGTAGAATATCTACAATATTTTCACGGTTTTGGGTATTGTTTAAAGCGTTTGATGGGTTTAATTTTGTGCCATATTTAAATCTATCAAAAATGAAAACAAAGATGAATATTAAACTAGCTTTAGGAGTTATTTTATCGGCAACTTTTTTATCGTGTAGCAAACCCTCTAATGATTTGCCTGAAAACGAAGGTCAAAATATTTTAACCATTGAATCCATCGAACTCACCTCTTACGATTATTCTGATCCTGATAATAACTACGATGAATTTGGGGTTGTCATAGAACAAAATGGGGTTACAATTCATAGCATGATTGATTTAAATTGCTGGAATTACAGTGATTCATTTATTGATTTACCATTAGAATTACTTTGTGGAAGTCCTGAAATCACTGATTTTGACAATTCGATTACCGTAGCATTTTTTGGATATAATAGCACAACGGATGAGCTTAATGCATTGGGTGGCTTTGGTGTTGATCCCAATAATTTATTTGATGCCGATGCAGAAAATGATAAAGTAGTTAATTACAATTCAACTTCTTCAATTGTTCCCTTTAGTTTAAAGTTAACTTGTTCTAGTGCTATTGATTACACTCCTTAAGTTAATTACATTATTTCCTTTCATTATTTTAGAGGAATTTTTAATTTTCAATTAAAATATTATTTAATAAAGTATTATGACTATTTTAAAATTTGTACGTTTAGTATTCGTATTAGGATTATTTATTTTTTCCAATAAGCTGATTTCACAGATAGACTATTCAAAATATGACATCTATCAACGTGCTGAATTACAACCTAACTTTAAACAAGCTTGGTCAACTGATAGCATTGATGTAAAAGTAAACACAACCAAATGTCAAACTTTTAGCACTGCAAGTAATGGTAATGTAAAAACTTGGTCTAATATTTCAGTAGAAATAGCTAATAATACAGGTAGAGATTTAGTCTATTCAAAACAACAAACGGTAGATATTTCAATAAGGCATTTAGCAGAATGGGATAATAAGTTATTTAACACAGCTGTGGATGGTAATAGAGAAATTGATATCATCATTACAAAACCAATAATAAAAGGAAAAGATACGACCTATGTGTTTCCCAAAGGACAAACCTGGACCTTCGATAAAGGGGTTACGCTTCTCATTCCAGGATCAAGAAACATAGGTAAAGGATCAAATTATTATGCTGAATATAAAGGTTGCAGCAAACCCTATACTCCTCAAGAACTGGCAATACTTGATTTTGAAAAAGAAAAAAAAGAAGCTTTTTTAAAAGCAAAATTTAAGTCCGTTGACAAATTAGATCAAAAAAATGGTAAGGTGACCTTACAGTTTGATATACCATTACTCAAAAAATATCAATTGTACATTAATAACGAATTGATTGGGGAATTTAAAAGGGGTGATTATTATGAGTTTGAATTTGCTTCAAATCAAAAAATAACCATCAAAACAACCACCAAAAAAGCTTCAAGTGCGGACATTAATAAAGAAATAGATTTTATAACAGGGTATTCCTATTTTTATGTCATTCATGCTCATATGTTAACAGGAACAATGAAGGAATTATTTGATGATTATATAACCTTGATAAATCCTAATTTTATTCCAAAAATTGTTGAAGAAAAGGGAATTACAAAAACAAATTTTACCCCTACATCAGATAAGCTTATTAAAGGGAAATTATTACCATAAATATTTATATTTAAAACTAAAATCAAATCGAATTTTTATGAAATCGAATTCAGTTCATTTATTAATCATTTTACTTTTTTGTTTTTTTAAAGCTCAGAGCCAACGTGTCTTAGACATGAATGGCTGTGTTAAAATGTATGGCGATGCCGAAATTACTAATAAAGGGGCTACTTACGATGCCTACATCTCCAATGAATGTGATGAATACATGATCATTGATAGATCAGAGTATAAAGTTAAATTTAGATGTGTTAGAGAGAGTAACGGTAGTGAATTCAATAAGACAAAAGATATTGATTTTCCATATGTTTTTATGAAACCCTACTCCACCTTAAAGAAAGATAAAAAAGGGAACGACAGTGGATCTTATTTTTTTAATGAAATATTATCTCAAACCGGTCGTTTAGGAGGAGCTACCAAAGCTGATTTTTCTGCACCTTCATCTAATGCCATATTATTGAATTCAAGTGATTGGACCTATTTAGGCCAAAATGGAAATGTAAAGGTTTCGGCAAGAATTGTTACTCAATCCTTTACTTCTTGGGAAGGTTTTGATAAGTATAAAGTAGAGTTTTTATACGCTAATGAATCCAGTGCTAAACAAGAAACAACCACCTTTTTTAATTACTCGGTGCTCATTTGCGGTCTTTCATTCCCAGGGAGCTCAAGTGTTTCCAAAATTAAAGGAAATGATATAAAAACAGATATTGATCGCTTTGATGCCATTTTCAATTTCGAACCCACTATCTACCTTATTATGGGAGATGGGAATATTGGGACGAGTGCAACTACAGCTGAACCAGTTAAACAAGATGGTGAATATACTATAAATTATCCTTCTGGCTCCATTAAAGAAAAAGGAACTTATCTTAATGGGGTAAACAATGGGATGAAAATTACATATTTTGAAAATGGAACTAAAAAAGAAGAAGTTCCTTATGTTAATGGTATTATAAATGGAAAAGTAATCGGTTATTATGAAAATGGAAAACCAATGGTAACTGTTAATGTAAAAGATGGAGAATTTCATGGGGAGTATATCGAATATTATGAGGATGGAGTAATGAAGTCCAAATCGATTAAAGATAATAATATATCTGTCGGTCTTAGTACCAACTATTATCCTTCAGGAAAACTAAAAACCGAGGTAAATTTTGTTGAGGGTAAAAAATCTGGAGTAGGTAAGTTTTTTTATGAAACTGGTGAATTAGAGGCACAGTATACTTTTGTGGAAGACGTAGCGGTGGGAGAATTTAAAAGTTTTTATAAAAGTGGGAAATTAAAAACTAAAGTTAATTATGTTAATGGTACAAAAGTAGGTGAGTTTAATGAATACTTTGAGTCAGGTAAATTAAGAGCAAAAGCCAATTATGTAAATGGTAAAATTGAAGGTGAGTGTAAAGAATATTATGAATCAGGTAAACTCAAATCAAAATGCCAATATGTGAATGATAAAATTGAGGGTACATATAAAGAATATCACGAAAATGGTATTGTAAAAATGGAAGTAGATTTTATTGATGGAGAAAAACAAGGACTTGAAAAAGAATATTCCAAAGAGGGTAAAGTGATAAAAGAAACAATACATTAATAAAAATATGAAAACGTATAGATTACTTATAATTGCAATAATATTGGGTGCAGGATTATCCAATTTAGTAGCTCAGAATTTAAAACTTTCAATTGATAAAACTTCTTTGAAATATGGTTTTATAAATGATTTAGGAGAAACAGTTATCCCATTTGTTTATGAAAAAGCATTTAATTTTAACGAAAAAGGATTTACTCTAGTAAAGAAAGATGGTAAAACGATGATAATTAATTCTTTAAATCAAATTATGTTTTCTGATTTGAAATATGATTCTTTTGCTGTAAAAGATTCATTAGGCGCTAACAATCCCTTATGGAGAAGTAGATTAGTTGGTCCATTTGGGAAAGATAAATTTTTATTACAATCTAATTTATTTAGTAACACCCCAACTTATTGTATAATTAATGAAAATGGCATATTGGAAGGAAAATGGGAACCCGGCATTTTACAATATTATGATGAGGAAAAATTATACAATGTTCGTATTGTGAAGTTGGACTTCGGTACTTTGAAAGTAGAAATTAATGAGCATATTATGAATTTAAATGGGGAAAAAATTGGTAAATCATACCCTTATATTCGTCCAGCCGGTGAAAATAGATTTATTGTTTCCGAAGACGGAATTTGGTCTGTAGAAGATGAAAAAGAATCTGTCAAATTAACAAAAAAATTCCACCATAGTGTTAATTCACAGTATAATTATTTTGCTTTTGTTTTTAAAGGAACCTATAGTTTGATGGATGCTAATTTTAAAAAAATTATTGAACATAAAACACATTTAGTCTTCAAAGGTAAAAATTCAAAAGATATTTTAACGTATTACTCAAGTAATATAGAATATCCAATTAATCATATTATTTTCGAATTAAGCAAAGAAAATAAATCAGTTAGTTCTATTTATGTGAAAATGATTTATAGTGTAACGAGTCAAAACAATCTTACCATTTTTGATAAAGACGGTGTTGTAATTCAAGAAATTAAATAGTGTGGCGATAAAAAAGGCTGATAATTTTTATCAGCCTTTTTTATTATTTTATTTCGTTTTCTGCATCGGATTTTGCTTCTCGTTTTGTTTTTGTTTGAAGGTTTCAAAGCGCGAGGGTTCAAATCTTCTAGGGAAGTGATTGTTGTAGGTATCCACATCCGCAGTTTCTCTAAAAGGATCAAGTGTTACCGTTTTGAGTTCTTTAGTAAAACTAAACACTTTGGTTACGGTATTACTATTTGTTTTCCAAATTTCGGCAGGAATGCGAATCAATTCTTTTGTCCCATCTTGAAATTCAAAATTCAAAATCACAGGCATTACCAATCCTCCAACATTACTTAAATTGATCTCGTAATAATTTTTATTAGCTTCCAAAACCGCTTTTTCTTCTGGTTTGAGAGCAGCCATGAACTTATCATAGTCTGCTTTATCAGCCGGTGTAATTTTAAAAGGCTCGTAAGTGTTGTAAAAATCCAAAAGGGATTTATCTTCCTCAATGTAACTTACCGGAATGTCTGTTTTATTGCGTTGTGTTGAAACATCATTGTTGTAAATTTCGTCTTTTTCAGCTTTTTTAACAGGCTTTTGATCATAATCCGTTTTGGTACTTAATTTATACCATTTCACATCATCAATAGTGATATCCACGTGGTCGGTAGTGTAGAACCAACCTCTCCAAAACCAATCTAAATCAACTGCACTGGCATCTTCCATGGTTCTAAAGAAATCTTCTGGTGAAGGGTGTTTAAACATCCAGCGTTGTGCGTAGGTTTTAAAAGCAAAATCAAATAATTCTCTTCCCATTACTGTCTCACGCAAAATGTTAAGTGCGGTTGCAGGTTTTCCATAAGCGTTGTTTCCCAATTGCCAAACCGATTCACTATTCGTCATAATAGGCGAAATATAGTTTTTGTCGCCTTTCATGTAATCCACTATTTTATAAGCTGGACCTCTGCTGCTGGGGTAATCTCTATCCCATTCTTTTTCGGCTAAGTACTGCAAGAACGTGTTCAAACCTTCATCCATCCACGTCCACTGACGTTCATCTGAATTAATAATCATAGGGAAATAGTTGTGTCCAACTTCGTGAATGATTACCGAAATCATCCCATATTTAGTTCTTTCAGAATAGGTGCCATCTTCCTCTGGGCGACCACCATTAAAACAAATCATGGGATATTCCATTCCCATATTTTTAGTGTGAACACTTATTGCTACTGGATAAGGGTAATCAAAAGTGTGTTTTGAATACGTTCTCAAGGTTTGTACTACAGCTTTCGTACTGTATTGCTCCCAAAGTGGATTCCCTTCTTTTGGGTAAAAGGACATAGCTAATACCTCAGATTTTTCTTGTTTAACAATCATCGCATCCCACATAAATTTGCGGCTTGAAGCAAAAGCAAAATCTCTAACGTTTTTAGCCTTAAAATGCCAGGTCTTTAATACTTTGGTGCGCTGTTTTTCGTTTTTTTCAGCTTCTTGAGGTGTAATGATAAAAACAGGTTGTTTGTCTGATTTTTTAGCTTGTTCCAATCGTTTTAATTGATCTCCCGAAAGAATTTCATTTGCATTTACTAATTCGCCTGTAGCAGCTACCACATGTTCAGCTGGAACAGTAATTTTTACATCGTAATCACCAAAGGGCAACGTAAATTCTCCCGCTCCCAAAAATTGTTTGTTTTGCCATCCTTCCACATCATTATATACACACATTCTTGGAAAATATTGAGCAATGGTGTACAAGTTATTATCATCTTTTTCAAAATGCTCATATCCTGAACGACCGCCTACTTCATCTCTATTGTTGACGTTATACCACCATTCAATGTTAAATTTCACGCTTCCTTTTGACGCTAAAGAAGTGGGTAAATCAATACGCATCATTGTATTGTTAACAGTATATTTTAAGGGCTTCCCTGAAGCGTCTGTAACTTTCATTAGCTTGAATCCACCGTCATATTTGTTTTCCATTCTAACTAAAGAATTCAAACTTTGACCTTTCATGTCACCCGTACGCGTATTTTTGAAAGCATTATCTTGTGCATACAAGTTTTGATCTAACTGTAACCATAAATACTCTAATGCATCAGGAGAAGCATTATAATATGTAATGGTTTCTTTACCTGTCAACTTTTGAGTGTTGTCATCCAATGTAATTTCCATTACATAATCGGCTCTATTTTGGTAATACTGATGACCAGGAGCCCCAGAGGCAGTGCGGTAAACATTCGGAGTGGCAAACTCATCTTTTAATTGTTTGAATTTATCTACCCAAACGTTGTCGTTTTGTGAATAAATTGCAGATGAAATGCCTGCGAATAGTAATAAAAATAGAGAAAGAACTTGTTTTTTCATACCGTTTATTTAAATGTAAATAACTTTTCTTGTTGATTTTTAGAAAAAGTAAACGACCATTTTTTATCGTTTTTCGTCACGTGAGTTATGTTTTCCTGTGAAGGGAAATAGTCTAATAATAGCAGATTTTTGATGGTCATGTTGTGCAAGATGTCAGGGCATTTGAACTCAAGAAAAATAAATAAATTTTCGTCCAAGTGCACTTCTTTTCCAATGTAAGTAGGTTTTATGCTAGCTCCATTCATCCAAACAAGAAATTGAGAATTGACATAATTTTTAATAATATTGTCTGCTTCTTTATGTTCTTTAGCACTGGCTAGTTTTAATTCTTGTTTGTATTTTTGATAAATGGCTTTTTCTAAATCGTGAGCTGTTAATTTCACTTCTACTTCAAAAGAATTAGTTTTTGAGTTGTAAGTTAAAGTAGAAATACTAATGTAAAAATCATGGGCTAAACTCTCACTTGGTATGAGCAGTATTGAAAAAATTAAAAATACATATCGAAATTTACCCACTATTATGCTCGTTTTAAATCCGCTTTTTACGGAAAAGGATTGACTAAATTACTTAATAAATTAGTAAAGTAGACAAGAATAAAACCATTTTAGACGAATGTCAAAAATGCAGCCACAGGAGTAGCTAGATATCACTCAGATTTTGATTGTTTTAACGATGAAAATAAAATTAACTGTTCAACAAAGTATTTCCATGAGAATTTTTCTTTAGCTTTGGATACGTTTTGTGAAAAGGAATCCTTTAATTGCTCGTCATAAAAAGTGCAGATACCTTGAGCAATAGCTTTTTCGTTTACTTCTACTACAAAACCAACTTTTCCGTTTTCTACTATTTCAGGAAGACCACCTACATTCGTCACAATCATCGGGGTATCAAAATTATAAGCTACTTGAGTTATGCCACTTTGTGTAGCTGTTTTGTAGGGTTGCAATACACAATCCGCAACTGCGAAATAATATTTTACCTCTTCTGCTGGAATGTAATGGTCAAATTGGAGAATGCGTTCTGCAATTCCCAATTCGGCTATAATGGCATCGTATTTCTCTTTTTTGTCGTAATATTCACCCGCAATGATTAAACGAATATTTTTTTCTATAACACACGTTTCCGCCATCGCTTTAAGAGCCAAATCCAATCCTTTATAGCCTCTAATTAGTCCAAAAAAGAGTAGATAGGAGCAAGTAGGGTCTAATTTCAAAAAGTTAATTCCTTCCTCACGGCTCACTTTTTCTCCAAACAAATTATACACAGGGTGTGGAAGCATTATTTTATTGGAATTGTCGGTAAAAGTGGCAATATCATCCAAAACAGAATGCGACATCGCTACAAAACCATCTATTTGATTGATAAAGTATTGCGTAAGTTGTTTATCTCCTGTACGTTTTTCGTGGGGAATTACATTATCAGTGATGGCAATGACTTTAATGCTTTTTTTGCGTAATTTTTTGGCAATCGTTCCCAACGAAGGTGCCATAAAAGGCATCCAAAATCGTATGATTACCAAATCGGGTTGAGTAGACTGAATGTATGAGGCCGTTTTACCCCAACTCAATGGATTAATAGAGCTTATTAACGATTTTATTGTGATTCCTTGTGGTGCTTTTTCGGTAGTATCGTATTGAGATTTACCCGGAAAAAGTAGGGAAGGGTATTGGTAATAAAAAGAAACTATTTCTACCGAATGTCCTGCTTTTTGAAGTTCCAAAGCTAATGATTCATTGAAATTAGCAATGCCCCCACGCAAAGGGTAGGCGGGTCCAACCAGAATGATTTTTTTTTTCGAATTAC
The DNA here is from genome assembly GCA_964419055.1 of uncultured Flavobacteriales bacterium. GTDB lineage: Bacteria > Bacteroidota > Bacteroidia > Flavobacteriales_D > Parvicellaceae > CAYQNU01. Next base: position 13,193 of record CAYQNU010000027.1, read on the forward strand.
TCAACGATGTTGGTTTTTTCCTTGATTACATAATGGTTGCGTTGCGGATTATTACGTGCTATCATTTCACCTAAAAATCCAGCAAGAAACATTTGAACTCCCATAATCATAGCTACTAAAGCAATATAAAACTCCGCTCTACTAGCCAATAAACGTGAAGTAGTATTGATGAATAATTTGTCGATACCTATCCAAAGGAAAAACAAAAAACCAATGATAAACATTAATGTGCCTATTGTTCCAAAAAAGTGCATAGGTCGTTTACCAAATTTGCCGATAAAAGTAATGCTAAAAAGATCTAAGAACCCATTTATAAAACGTTCTAAACCAAATTTAGTAACACCATATTTTCGTTCTCTGTGTTGAACGGGTTTTTCACCAATTTTACTAAAACCTGCCCATTTTGCTATTACAGGTATGTAACGGTGCATTTCACCATATACTTCAATCGTTTTGACTACCTCTTTTTTATAAGCTTTTAGTCCGCAATTAAAATCGTTTAGATAAATACCACTCATTTTTCGCGTAGCCCAGTTAAACAATTTTGTGGGAATTGTTTTAGAAAGTGGATCGTATCGTTTCTTTTTCCAACCCGATACTAAATCATAACCTTCCTCCATAATCATTTTATAGAGTGACGGAATTTCATCCGGACTGTCTTGTAAATCGGCATCCATAGTGATGATTACGTTACCTAGAGTTTGTTCAAATCCGACATTCAACGCAGCAGACTTACCGTAATTACGTCTGAATGAAATGCCTTTAATGGCAGGGTTAAGGGCGCTTAATTCCTGAATTTTTTTCCAAGAGCCGTCTTTACTGCCATCGTCTATAAGTAAGATTTCATATGAATAGGCATGTTCGACACATACTTTTGTTATCCAATCGGTAAGTTCCTGAAGAGATTCTTCTTCATTAAGCAATGGAATTACTAAAGATATGTCGAGTGCTTCTGTATGCATAGTAATAATTTGGGCAAAGGTATAAAAATTATGAGTTGAAAAGATGTCTTACAGAAAATCCTTACTTCGAGGACCCTCACTACACAACAAGTCAAAAATGGATAGATTTGGCACAAAACCCGTTTTATCTTCAAATACTTGTATGTATGGTGTTTCTGGAAAAGGCTTGTTTTGAGCGTTTTGCGGACGACTTAATTTTCTTAAATCCACAAATCCTTCTATTTCTTTATGATATTCTGAAGTGTATTTATAAGGGGTTGTAATGTTCAATAATGTAATTAGTTTTTCAAAAATGGCTTGATTTAATTCTACTAAACTCTTATAATTACTAGTATAAAAGGGTTCAAAATTATGCTCGTAAAATTCAAAATAAGGGGAAGATCGATAAGCAGATTCAAGAGAGCGCCAATGTAAATGATCCCAATTATGAGCATATTCTATGTTCACATTTTTTGTTGGCATACGAATTCCTCTTCTGAGTAATGGAACAACGAGATTCAAAGGGCCATTTGCACCCAAAATGGTAGTTCTGTTTCTAAAGGATTGCTTTTCATAATGGTCATTAATTTCAATCAATACTTCATCCGCCCTATTAATGTGCGTGAAATATTCGATATTACCAAAGTATTGTGTGCCAACTATAATTTTCATATTTTCTTTTTGAATCTAGATGTTAAATTAGACCATCGCTTATTCGACCACTTCGACAAGCTCAGTGTCCGAATGGACGAACGACTTTTGGTTTTCGATTTAAACAAACGAATTTGTCTTTCATCTTCTAGTCTTGAATCTTCAAGTCTAAATTATTCAACAAAAGAAAACACTCTATCCCATCTCAAGCCTCCACTAAACCATCCTTTTTCAGGGTGTTTAGACATCCACACAAAAGAAGCTGTACCTACTATGTGGTCTTCTCCAACAAATCCCCAATAACGGCTATCCACTGAACCATGACGATTGTCACCCATCATCCAATAATAATTTTGTTTAAAGGTATAATGGGTCGCCTTTTCTCCATTGATTAGGATACCGTTTTTGGTAACTTCAACTGTATTGCCCTCATAAGCGGTAATTGCTCTACCGTATAAAATCCAATTCTCTGGAGTTAATTCAATTTTCCAACCTTTTTCAGGAATGTGCAAGGGCCCAAAGTTATCTCTCGACCAATTATAGGTGTAATGATTTGGGAAAATGGGTACATATCTACCATCTTTGTTCAAATAATCATAGCCTTTTGGCTGAATATCACAAACAACACTATCGTAGATTTTAGCATTTTTCAAGGTTTCTGCGACCTGTTTGGTGCACGTAATTACCGTCAAATTAGTTTGTACGACTAATGAATCTCTTAATACAGAAATAGGGCCTACTGGGTGTACATCTTGAAAATAAATATCATAATTTTCATCGAAATAAGCTGCTCCCGGTTGGGTACTATTGCTGTAAAGGTAGTAGTTAAATTGCGCTTCTGGAGGTGTAGGTTGAAGTGCTCCATTTATGAAAATTTCACCATTTTTAATTTCAAGTGTATCACCCCCTTGAGCTACACATCGTTTAATGTAGTTTTCTTTTTTATCTAAAGTTAACGTTTGAATTCCTTTTGTTTCAGAAATTTGAGTACCAAACCCGTTGCTAAATAAACCGCCTCCCGAAATCAAATGAGCTCTCTTTTCAACCATTTTTTTATCGGCATAAATTTTGGCAAATTCTTCATTGGTAGCTACTCCACCTTTTTTCTGTTTTTCTTGTAAATAAGGTAAAACGGCTTCATCCCTCAAAATTTGATAATAATCGTGAGCCACAATCACATCATTCAATAAAACACTATCGCCCACTGGCCAATTGAACACCATAATTTCACCTCTTTTCATTTCGCCATAACCTGGTAATCTGTAGTAATCCATCTCAAATAGTTCTACATATGATTTGGTAAAAGAACCCGGTAATCGATTATGCACAAATGGTAAGGAAATCGGGGTCATAGGAGAACGAGCACCATATTTCCATTTATTTACAAAAAGGTAATCACCGATTCTCATGGTTTTTTCCATCGAACCAGTAGGGATGGTAAAGGCTTCAAAGGCAAAAGTTCTGATTATGGTGGCAGCTACTATGGCAAAACCCAAGGCATTGGTCCATTCAAAAGCTAAGGTCTTTTTTCCCAATTTGGGTTTAGGTGAAATAAATGATAATAAGGCCACTAAAACATTCCCTATACCTAAACTTATGAAAAACAACGAAATTTGATCGTGCAACGAACGTTTTTTAACATCGGTTTCATTTTCCCAATTGGTAGGTTCTGCAATTTGATTTTCAGCTTTAAAGGCTAAAAATGGAATGTAATACCAAGGAAAAAGTACGCTTAAAATAGTGTTTTTAGCATCGTATTTTCCAAATAACCTACCTGTTTCAACATTTAGTGCAATGGCAATTATAAACTGAACAAACGGTATGATGAAAAAGAAAATCCACCACCAAGGTTTTTTTAAAATTTTAAGCCAAACTAGGATGTTGTATACGGGAACATAACCCGCCCAAGTGTCCGTTCTACCTGCTTTTTGAAATATTTTGGGAAGTGAAATGAAATACAAAAGTATCATTATGAATACCAGAATCAAAGGAATGCTCATTTTCGCAAAGGTTTTATTAGGTAATATCTAAAGTGCAAAAATAGTTTTTATTGTTTTCAAAATCTTAAAATTTCACAATTATAATTAGAGTAAACCATTAAATGGGTTTTAAAATGGGTTAGGAATGTTCTCTAACTCTTGTTTAAAACATGTATTATATACAAAGTTAATTTTTGATACTAACAAAGGCCCTGTTTTTTTTAACACTGCTAATGGGTAAATTACAAATTCATTACTTTCGCAAAATGAAAATAATCATTTATCGATATGTCATCTTGTTGGCAATGTTGCTCTTACTCATTGCTTGTAAAACAAAAGTTCAAGTAGTAAAGCCAGAGGAGGTTTATATACCTAAAACTTCTTATGATAAACAAGTTTCGGTAATTAATATTCCAATCGAAATTCCTATTTTGGAATTAGAGCGTCAAGCCAATAAGTACCTCACTGGGGTTTTATACGAAGATAAAAGTTTTTTGGATAATGGTGGTGACAATTTGAAATGTGTTGTCAAAAAGTATGCGCCCATAAAAATAAACGCCTACACAAATTTAATTTATATACAATTACCTTTGGAATTATCAGGGAGTTATACTCAATTAGGCGCAGTAGTTGATTTTTCAGGCACCCTCAATGTCAAATACGTTACATCAATAACATTAGAAGATAATTGGAAATTAAAAACATTAACCAAATCAAATGGGTATGATTGGATTAAATCACCAAAAATTGATTTAGGTATATTTAACCTTCCTGTGACTTGGATTGTGGATGCTGTAATGAGCGGTCAAAACGATTACATTAATAAAACTATTGATGAAGCAATACAAGAATATGTTGATTTAAAAGAATTGACACAACCTGCTTTTGTTGCTTTAGCCGACCCTATAAATGTTTCAGAGACTTTTAAAACTTGGTTCAAAATAACTCCAATAGAAGCTATGTTTACACAGTTAAGTACAGCAAATAAAAATATCAATATTTCTTTTGGAATGAAAGCTCATACGGAGACTTTTATCGGTCCAAAACCTCCAACAGCTGATTTAACCAAAGGTGTGCCCATGAAGGTGGTAAAATCCTTGGAAGAGGGATTCAATCTAGGTGTAGTAGCTGTTATGCCTTATACTGAAATTTCCGAAATTTTGTCTAAAGAATTTGTTACCTCCGGGTATGAATATAAAGAGGGGAAATATCATCTTACATTTACCAAAATGAATATTTATGGACAAAACAAAAAAATAATTATTGAAGTAGGATTGTTAGGAAGTGTAAAAGGTACCATTTATTTAGTGGGCACACCTTATTATGACCCAGCATCACGCAGCATTAAAATGAAAGATGTTGATTTTGAAATTGATTCAAAACAAAAATTATTAAAAGCAGCTGGTTGGTTAGCTCACGGAAAATTATGCAGGACCCTACAAGATAATATGACCTTTGATATCGGAAAAGAATTAGATTTAGCCAAAAAAGATGCACAAACTTATCTAACAAATTATCAACCTATCCAAGGGGTTACCATAAACGGTAAGTTAGATAAGTTAGAAACAAGTGATGTTTACCTAATTCAAGATGCTATTGTCACAATGATTAGTGTAGGAGGGAAGTTTAATGTCAAAATAAAGGATTTAGAATAATTCTTAATGAGAATTTCTTTTTAAAGATTTTTTTCAAATGACTTGCGACTTTTTTGATCTGTTCTCGTTTAATGAGTTGTAACTATAAAAATAGGAATACAATTCCATTTTATTTTTAATTACCGAAATCAACAAAAAAACAAAAACTTTGTCTTATGAAATCATTTGTAATTGTCTCATTATTATTTTTTGTATCAGCAATTGGATTTGCTCAAGATACAAAACTCATCACCGAAACCTTTGGAGTAAGAGGTAATTGTGGTATGTGTAAAGATCGAATTGAAGAAGCGGTAGATGTGGTTGGTGTTAAAAGAGCAAGTTGGGACGAGAAATCGGAAACCTTAACCATTTCATTTAATCCGTCAAAAATTTCCTTAGATGAAATTCATAGAATTATAGCTAAAATAGGTCATACAACATCCCTGTACAAAGCTGATCCCACAGCATATGAAAATCTCCATCATTGTTGCAAATACGTAGAACACAATCATAATGAAGGTCACAAACATTAAATTAGTTTTTATTTTAGGTATACTGCTCATCATTCAATTAATTGGTTTTGGTCAGTCTTTCCAACTTCGCGGTCAAGTTTTTGAAAGTAAAGAATCAGGAGCTTTAGAGCCCTTAATAGGTGTAAATATTGGTGTTTTAGGAACTGCTAGAGGGACTGTAACTGATGTTAATGGTCTTTTTACGTTGGAAGATGTTTACTCAAGTCAATCTATTGTTGTAAGTTTCATTGGATATAAAAACGATACCATTGCTATTAGTGATGTTAAGACCCAACCATTAAATATTGTCCTTGAGGAAGGAAAAGTCTTAACAGCTGTAACCATTACTGCTGACAATGGAAATTATCGTTTTGAGCGTTTTAATGCTAGAGATGCGCACATTATAACCCAAACTGAATTGCGAAAAGCGGCATGTTGTAATTTATCCGAAAGTTTTGAAACCAATCCTTCAATAGATGCCAGTTATACAGATGCCGTAACGGGTACCAAACAAATACAGATGTTGGGTTTATCGGGTAAGTATGTGCAAATAATGCAAGACAACATTCCATTGATACGAGGCCTTTCTACTATTTATGGGTTTGAATATGTGCCCGGTGCTTGGATTAACTCTATACACGTTTCCAAAGGCGCTGGCTCAGTTGTCAACGGATATGAAAGTATGACCGGACAATTGAATATTGGCATGAAAAATCCTGAGAATGATGGAAAATTTCATTTGAATTTTTATATTAATTCTGCTTTACGAAACGAGCTCAATTTAACCACTACTCAACGCATCAATAAACGTTGGAAAACCACTTTGTTGGCGCATGGCAAATATGCCGATTACAAATTGGATATGAATAATGATGGGTTTATCGAAAATCCATTATATAAAAATATCATCGTGCACAATCAATGGAATTATGCAGGACCAAAATTACACATGGAATATGGGTTGGGGTATTTAAACATTCATACACAATCAGGCAGATTTTCAGAAATAAACCCTTATTTGGTTAATAACGCCACGCAACGAGCTCAAGGATTTGCCAAAATTGGTTATTTATTTCCTAATGAAAGTTATAAAAGTATGGCCATTCAAATGAGTGGAATGATTCATCAGCATCAATCTTTGTTTGGCGCTGCCAACTATGAAGGACAGCAACAAAGCGGTTATTTTAATTTTATTTTTCAAGATGATTTGGGTTGTGAATCCAAAACGTATAAAGTAGGTGCTAGTTTAGTTTACGATAATTATGATGAAAAAGTAAGTAATTTAGGAAGCTTGAACAATTCCTATCAATTAGAGGAAATTGTACCTGGAGTTTATGGAGAATTTTCTTTAAATAAAGAACTCATTAGTATTGTAGCGGGTGCTAGAGCAGATTATCACAATGTATATGGTGCTTTTTTTACACCTAGATTAAACGCTCGTTACAGCATTACTGAAAAATCAACGATAAAACTTTCAGCAGGCATGGGGCGAAGAACTGCTAATGTATTTATGGAAAATGTAGGTGTTTTAGCTTCCTCTCGTCAATGGATTATTCATTCTGATGATAACCTGCCAGGATATGGACTGAAACAAGAAATAGCCCAAAATGTAGGATTAGGTTTTAATCAAGAATGGAAAATCAAAAAAAGTGTTTTTAACTTAAATATTGATGTATATCATACCCGTTTTGTCAATCAAATTATTGCTGATTTTGATGCTTCGCCTCAAGAATTTCACTTGTATAATTTAGACGGGCAAAGCTATTCTAACTCTGCTCAAGCAGAGCTCAATGTTGACATTACAAAACGATTAAGCACACGAATAGCTTATCGTTTTTTAGATGTAAAAACGCAGTATATGGGAGGAATGAATACTGTTCCATTGATAGCCAAACACCGAGGTTTTGCCAACATTGGTTACGAAACGCGTAAAACTAAAAAAGACAGTCAATGGAAGTTTGATTTAACCGCTCATTTTATTGGAAGTCAACGCATACCGAGTACTTTGTCTAATCCTATTGAATTTCAAAAACCCTTAGAAGCTGCTCCATTTGTACAAATGAGTGGACAAATAACGTATGTGCACAACAAAAAATGGGAGTTTTATTTAGGTGGTGAAAACCTAACCAATTACATGTTGCATCACCCAATCATCTCTTTTGAGAATCCTAATAGTCCCTATTTTGATAGTTCACTAATTTGGGGACCTATTTTTGGTCGCATGTTTTATGCGGGTTTGCGTTGGACGATAGAATAATTGGCTATTCTACAATAACCTTTTTGGTAAACGTATTCTCAGCTGTAGTTACTTGAATAAAATAAATCCCTTTTTCATAATTGGAGAGATCAATTTTACTGGTAGATGATAAAAGGTTTTGATTAATAATCAATTTGCCCATTGCATCAAAAACAGTAACCGTTGAACTTGAATTGAAATGTTCTGTTACAATAAATATTTCTCCGTTTGTAGGATTAGGATAAATGGTAACACCTAAATTTAAATGATTATTCGTTTCAATACCTACAAATTCAGAATGGGTATGTTTCATAAAAAATTTCCAAATTTCGGTGGTATAAAAAATATCATTAGCAGGAGTTAACCAAACATGCTCTGCGCTATCCACTTTAAAAAACTCTACCGTGGCATCATTATCACAAGTATTGTATTCCCAATGAGTAACGATTAAATCATCAGCAGCAATATCAGGTAAAGTGGTTACGGTTGGAGATGCATTACATCCGTTGTTATTAGCCCAAAAAGCCACCAATTCCTCAGCATCATTTCCGTATAAATTTCCTTCATAATAAACCGTACTATCTAATGTTCCATGAAAATGGCAAGCAGGGACAGTTCTACCTGGGTTACAAGTTACTGCTCCACCTATGGTACCAGCCACTGATGCAATGGCGGCAATTCTATGACTCAATTGGCACCCCAATCTGTTGGTCATAAAACCTCCCATAGAAAAACCACAAGAGTACACTCTTCGTTGGTCAATATTGTAATTATTGATTAAGGTGTCAATAATGGCATTGATGAAACCAACATCATTAACACCACCGTTTAATGTGTAACCTAAATAACTTGCGCCTGAATTCCAAGCAGTTGCTTGAGCTAATGGATCAATGATAGCTTGCGGAACCACCACAATAAAATTTGCCGTATCTGCCACGAACTTCATTCCAATGTTATAAAAATTGGTCATATTATCGCCCAAACCGTGTAGACAAAATACAATAGGCACTGGAGTTGTGCCGTCATAACTTGCGGGCACATAAGTTAAATATTGTCTGTTTAATCCACCAAAATTCCACGAATTGGTAGTTAACTGAGCTTGAATCAAGGATGTTGTTATCGCAAAAAATAGGGTAAGAGATACGTATAAATTTTTCATAGATTTGATTTAATTGGTAGCACTAAAGTAAAATTAAATTTAACACAAAGTTAAATTGGGTTCATAAAAAGATAATTTTAAACCTTTTTTTCCTTTAAAACAATCCTTTATGCAGAGCGATCAAGGCTTCTTTTTTATGATTTTCGTTAATCAAAACGGTTACATTATTTGAACTACCTCCATAGGAAATCATTCGAATAGGAATGTCTTTTAAAGCTCCAAAAATTTGTTGAGCATACCCCTTGTTTTCAGATAAAAAATCTCCTACAATACAAATTATGGTTTGATTAGAATCAATTTCTACTGTTCCAAATTTTGTCAGTTCTTCTTGAATTTCTGATAGTCGAGAAGCGTCATCAATGGTTAAAGAAACCGCAACTTCTGAAGTAGTAATCATATCAATGGACGTTTTATAACGCTCAAAAACTTCAAAAATACTTCGTAAAAAACCATAAGCATTTAGCATTCGTCCCGAACGGATTTTTATGGCAGTGATCGAATCCTTGGCTGCAATAGCTGTGATGCGATTAGAAACGGAAACTTCTGAAATGACAGTGCCTTTAGCAGCGGGCTGCATGGTATTTTTTAGCCAAACAGGTATGTTGTATTTTTGTGCCGGCCAAACACAGGTGGGATGCAATATTTTTGCCCCAAAATAAGCGAGCTCAGCTGCTTCATTATAAGATAAATTCTCTACTGGTTTGGTTCCTTCCACTATTCGAGGGTCGTTATTGTGCATTCCGTCTATATCCGTCCAAATCTGGATGGTCTCCGCACGAACAGCTGCACCAACAATGGTAGCTGTATAATCGCTTCCACCTCTTTTTAAGTTATCAATTTCTCCAAACACATTTCTGCATATATATCCTTGGGTGATGAATAAATTAATGGTTGAATGTTTATCCAATTCTTTTTTGATGTTGGATTGAATATAATATTCGTCTGGTTCTTGGTTTTTATCTATGCGCATAAATTCCAATGCATCTAACAAAATCGAAGAAACGCCTTGCTCTTGCAAATAAATTTGAAACAAATTGGTCGATAGAATTTCACCTTGAGCCAATAAGGCACGTTCCTCATAAATGGTAAATAAATCCTTAGTAAAGGATTCTAAGTAATTAAAATTTTCTTGTAACAACTGACGTGCAATGACCAAGCTTTCCTCTTTTTGATATAATTCTACAATCAAAATTTGGTATTCCTTTTTGAGCTGATAAATTTTGTCTAATGCCTCTTCTTTCAATTGTTTATAGAGCGATTGACCAATTGAAACCAATTTGTTAGTGGTGCCACTCACAGCCGATAACACCACAATTTTTTTATCATCACCTTTGATGATTTCGGCAACTTCTTTCATTCGGGCTGCACTTCCAACCGAAGTACCACCAAATTTTAAAACATTCATTTTATTTACTTTAGTTGTTCAACAAATTATGCGTAACTTATTTTAACTGTAGACTGCTTTTGCAAAGGGTCTTAAGTTGTAATTGTTGGCCATTACTTCTCCGTAGGCACCTGCGCAGCGTATAGCAAACACATCTCCTCTTTCACTGAACGGTAAGGCCACTTTTTTTCCAAAACAATCAGATGACTCACATATGGGTCCCACCACGTCATAAAAGGCATCATGAGGGAGGTGATTTTTACTCAAATTTTCAATTTTATGAAAAGCTTGATATAAGGCAGGCCTTATTAATTCAGTCATACCAGCATCTAAAATGGCAAAGTTTGTTTTTTGTCCTTTCTTGACATACAAAACCTTGGTGATTAAGCTTCCGACACTTCCAATAAGTGATCTACCCAATTCAAAATGTACTTGTTGATGGGGTTGTAATTCCAAAAAGGTTTTGAAAATATCAAAAAAGTCATCAAAATCAACCATTGGGTTTTCATTGGGTTGATAATAGTCAATTCCCAAACCGCCACCTACATTTATATAATCAAGCAAAATATGTCGTTCGATAAACCATCGTTGAATTTCGTTTACTCGAATACATAAATTTTTAAACGGATCGAGATCTGTAATTTGACTTCCAATATGAAAATGTAAACCAGTTAATTTAATGTTTTCGCATTTTTTTAATGTTTCTAATACATTTTCCAATTGCCAACGATCTATACCAAATTTATTTTCTTCCAAACCAGTGGTAATGTAATGATGCGTATGGGCATTAACATGTGGGTTAATTCGAAGCGCAATATGGGCTATTTTGTTTCGTTGGTGAGCTAATTCATTGATGATTTCAATTTCTTCGATTGATTCGCAGTTGAAGGCAAAAATATCGTTTTCTAATCCAATAATTATTTCTGCATCTGACTTCCCAACACCTGCAAATGCAATTTGATTGGGTTGGAAACCTGCTTCTAACGCTCTTAAAATTTCATTTCCACTCACGCAATCTGCACCAAATCCATTTTCCACAAATTTCCTAAGTATGGGAATGTTACTGTTTGCTTTTAAGGCATAATGAACGTGATAATCAAATCGATTAGCTGATTTTTTGGCTTTTAGGATGGTTTCGTCTAACAAATCCATATCATACCAATAAAAAGGTGTGGGATGGCGTTGTGCCAATTGAAGAATCGATTCTTTTTTAACAGAAAGGCTCATTGCGCGTGTAGGGTTATTGAATTGAAGTACAAATAAAGTGAAAAAATTGGTACCAACAAAAAATCCCGAATATCAGAGACACTCAGGATTTAGATTTGTGAGAGGTGGAAGCCAACTCACAAGGTTATAATAAAAAAAACAGAGTGAGATACTTCGCTTTCGCTTTGTTTCTCACTCTGTTTTTGTACTCCGGGCGGGACTTGAACCCGCACAGCCTAACGGCCACAGGATTTTAAGTCCTGCGTGTCTACCAATTCCACCACCAGAGCATCTCCCGATTTTCATCGGGACTCACAGATGTTTTGACCGCATGTCAAAACGTTGTGGTTTGGCTTTTTTAGTTTTAAAAAAACTAGAGCGAAAGACA
>CAYQNU010000027.1:25292-33909 GCA_964419055.1 uncultured Flavobacteriales bacterium
CGAACCCGCGACCTCGACCTTGGCAAGGTCGCGCTCTACCAACTGAGCTACTTTCGCTTATCAATGTGTACACTACTGATATTCAGTATGCGTTTTTTAAACTTATTTCAATTAGTGCCATTCATCTTTCTGAATGGGACGGCAAAGATATTACTTTTTTGGTTTGCACAAAATAAAATGTCAAAAAAAATTATTTTTATTATGCAGCACACCTAAATTCAATAGAAATCCCTCTAAATGTGAATTAATTCTTACAATTAGAGGGATTTCTGATGTAGCTATGTGTAGCAAATAATGTAGCGGTGTAATCATTAAAATGTGTGTATGCGGGTTAAAAAATCAGATACTTTTCTTCTTGAAACGGGTACCATTTTTCCGTTTTTCATCACAGCCATATTGCCCTCTGTGCGTGAAAATTCCTTAAGATGATGTTCAACATTTACGATATAGGATTTGTGAACTCTATAAAAAACGTGAGTATTTAGATTGTCTTCATAAATTTTAATGTTCTTACTACTCAAATGTCGGGTACCATTTGAAAGGTAAATCATGGTATAATTATCACTGGCTTCTAAATAAACTATTTCTTCATTTTTTAATATGCTGTAGCCATCTTTAGTTGGAATACTAATTCTGTCATTTGTTTTATCGGCTTCCTTGCGCGCAGCAATAAGTGATGCATCGGTAATGGGAAGCGTATGAATGCGCAATACTTTATCAATGGCTTTGTGCAAATCTTCGATGCTTATGGGTTTTTCGAGGTAATCAATAGCATCCGCTTTAAATGCTTTAAGTGCGTAATCATTATAAGCCGTAGTAAAAACTACCGAAAAATCACGGTGTTCATAGGAAGCTAATAATGCAAAACCATCTTCACCAGGCATAGCAATATCCAAGAATACCAATTCTGGATCGTGTTCTTCGATCATTTTACGGGCTTCCGCTACTGAACTGGCCAAAGCGACCACTTCTAATTGAGGACAAAATTCTTTGATTATTATTTCTAAGTTGATTCGAGCGTTCATCTCATCATCAACTATTAATGTTTTTAGAGCCATAGTGAGTTATTTTTGTAGGTTGGTTATGACAAATATAACGCTATGATTTTAGCAAAGTTTAGTCAATTACTCATTGGTAGATTTATCAAGATAACTTGTATGAATTATTGAGTAATTGGTTTTTGGTTAATTTAAACAACTTAGATGTGTTTAATTTGTAACGGCTCAAATAATGATTAAAAAGGTTATTCTTCAAAAACTTAAATGAAAATTCTGTTTTTCATTTTACTATTTCTGCTGATTCGATGTTTATTGGAAAAGAAAGAATATCTGAGTCGTTCAACTTTAAAATGCCTTTAATGGTTACTTTTTTATCTATAAATTGACCAATATATTTTGAATCTAAGTTTTTGAAATTTAGCTCAATAATTTCATCAGTGTTGGTATTTGTATTGGAATAGTCGCAACCAAAACTTAATTTTTGTTCATTTGACTTTAACATATAATAGTCATTCAAAATGTCAAAAGAAAATAAATACCCTATAATAATTATTTCTTTTCCATCCAATTCATTTAATTTTTTGCTAAAAAGTGGAATTAAATACAAAGATTGATACGTACTATCCCATTTCTCCACGTATGTAATACTGTCAAAATCCTTCCAAGTTAGGGTCGTTTGAGCAATACTTGTAGAAAGTTGCAATGATAGCAATACGGTTAGATGGATAACAAGGAATCTTGCTTTTAACATAAATGATTTGAGCCCATTATTTATTTACAACAGAAGCCTCATCTAAAATCAAATCCAAAGCAAACATATCGTTGGCATTGAGTTCAAAATTACCAACTACCGTAATTTGTTTATGACTGTATTTTTCCAACAATGCAGGATTGATGTTTTCGAAACGCAATTCAATAATTTCATTTGGATTACCAATATGTGACATACAGCATCCAAAAGGTTCATTATCGGCTTTCAAAATATAATAACCTGAAGCTGGATCAATGGGGAATAGATAACCGGTTATACTTACCGCTTTACCATCAATGGCTTTAAGGTTGTTGTCGAAAATGGGCATCATGTAGATTGCTTGTGATGAAGAATCAAATTTTTCTTCATAAGTAATTTCTGAAAAATCGGTCCAACTTAATACTTGTTGAGCGATTAAAGAAGGGGTTACTACGGCCAAGTTGAAGGCAATAAGTAAAAAAGGTAATCTAAGCGTTTTCATTTCTAATGAATAACTAAAGTGTTTATGACCATTTGAACGTAATCAAATATAAACAGTTACAGTTTTCTTAAGAAATGTTAAAAATTTGTTATCACTCTACAATTTCAACGTCTTCTAAAATATAATTCAACTGAAGAATGTCATCGGCATTCAATCGTAAAGTACCTCTTACCGTTATGATTTTATCCATTCGAAGACCGGTGTATTGTTTGGCAAATTGAATTTCAATAACCGATTCTGGACCTGCTTGTCCACAAAAAAAGCAACTGCTGTATGGAAAGGCTGAAAGCACATAATAATCAGCTAATACATCCACAGGAATTAAATAACCACGTATTTGAATTTTTTTATTGTTCAGTGATTTTACTTTAGTACCGAATTTGGGTACTTGATATACTGCTTGAAATTCTTCTGACCAAACTTCAACAAAAGTTACGTCCTTTAATAATTCCCAGGTAATGACGGTTTGTGCTTTTGCAGTGTTTAAGATGCCAATAAACAAAACGATAACGAATCCAATTTTTTTCATTTGATAGTATTTATTTACTTAAGGTGTTTGAAATGTCTACACTATAGGCTTTGTAGGCCGGATATATGGCAGAAACTATGCCAATAACCAATGCTCCAATTAAAATATAAAGTTCCTCTTTTAGGAAAATCCAGCCCGAAAAATCATAGTGATATTGTTCGGTTAAATAGTTTGCAAATAAGCTCATACCAATGTGACTAAGCAGCCAACCTGTAATAAAACCTAACAGAGCTAAAATTAACCCTTCGAACAGTATGGTAATAAAAATCTTGATGGATGACGAGCCCAATACACGCATTAATGCAATTTCATATTGACGATCTTTTAGAGAATTGAATGTGGCAACAAACATACTGATGGCGGCAATAAACATAATGATGTAGGCTAATAATTCCATTACTCCCATAGCTGGTGACATCAATTGATTTAACAATTGCATTTCGATGGCTACATCGGCTGCCATAAGTCCGTCAATTTTATTAATGGCATAAGGCAACATTACCATTCCTTTGGGTGATCTTACTTTTACTAATACGGCCGTCACCTCCAATGCCATAGGGTCCATTTGATCCAATACTTGTTGGTATTTTTCGGGTGAATGACTTATGTGATTACATTTACTATGATCGTGGTTAGGGTCATTATGATCTACCACCTCTTCTTCTGCTACTTGAGCCATTTCTTGAGCGGCAATGATAGAATCAACATTAATATTCTGAACGCTATCCAAATAGTTTTTCAACGCCAAGGTATCTCCTCCAAAATCATCTATTGTCTTATACGAAAATGAACCTTTGGCTTGATGACTTTCACCAGAATGCACTAACCATACACTTTCTAATGAGGTAAGAACCAAGTTATCCAAAACAGTATTACTTTGATCTAAAATCCCTGTCACGGTATAAAGCATATCATCATGACTGTGTGTAGATTCTCCAATCCCGTGTCCTCCGGCAAAGGTATCTCCAATTTTTAAATAGAATTTTTTGGCAATACTATGACCGATTACAGCTTCTAATGGCTTTTCCCATATTTTCCCTGTGGCAAATTTTCCGTTAAATAGTTCGATATAGTCAGGCGTAGTTCCTACAATTCTATAACTCTGATAATTATCACCCAAGGAAATGGGGATGGCTTTTTCTACAAATAAATGTTTATTTAAAAACTTTGTTTTGGCGTATTTAATGTTTCCAGTAGGGTTATCAATATGGAAAATATTACACAAAACTAATTGCAATCGGCTACCTTTTGCCCCAACAACAATATCGATATCTTCGATGTTATTTTTGAATTTATCATCTATTTGTTTTGATGTAAGTAAAGTCAATAAAATGATGGCTATTCCTGCAGCCAATAATAATACAGACAATCCACTTGAAAGTGGTCTATAAATAATGTTTTTCCAACTTAGTCTTAAAAGTTTCATGATAGAATAAGTTTTTGGTTAAACATGGCTTGCAATCGATTATCGTGAGTAACAATAAGCAAAGTTGCTTGATGCTTTTGCGCTTGGCTTTTGAGAAGATTGACAACGGCTTCACAATTTTTATCATCCAAGGCAGAAGTGGGTTCATCTGCTAAGATTAAAGTGGGTTTATTTATCAAAGCTCGGGCTATAGTTACACGCTGTTTTTCACCTTGACTCAATGCTTTGACAGATGATTTTAACTTGTGGCTAATGCTCAAATCCTCTAATATGGATTTTATTTCTGCATCATTTTTTGGGCGCCCTGCTAAATATTGGGCTAAATTAAGATTTTCCTTAACGGTAAGCGCATCTGCAAAATGAGGTGTTTGAAAAATGATGCCAATGTTTTTCCCTCTAAATTTATCAATTTGACTTCCTTTCAATTTGGAAAGATCTTGTTCGTCAACTACTACGTTCCCGGTTTTTGGTTTCAAAATGCCACATAACATATGCAGTAAAGTTGTTTTACCACAGCCACTTTGACCTAAAATCAATGCGTGTTCACTTTTGCCAAAAGTAAAATCTGGAAAGGAAATAGCTTCGCTTCCTTTGTATTGATAGGTTAAATTACTTACTGTTATCATTTTTTCTTAAATCCAGATATTGCAACGGTTACTGATTTATTGTAGGGAGCTGAGTTATTTGCGTTGGGATGCATAATGTTTAAAAACAATGTATTTCCGTCTGGAGAGAATATACCGCCTGTTAATTCTGCTCCAATGGGGGCTATGGCAAATCTTTTTAAATCATCCACCGTAGGGTTTTTGATACTTAAATCCAAAAAGAATAATTCATTAACAAATTGTTTTCGTTTCTCGATGTGTGTAGGAACGCGGTTTTTATCATACCAATTAATGTCCTCGTGAATGACCAAATAATCTTTTCCTCCTAAGTTCACGTTGATGATACAATCAGGATTGGAAAACACGGTTTTGCCATCTTTTGAAATTCCGCCTTCCAATACGACTTCCATTTTGTTGGTTTCGGTATCAAAAACTAAAATTCTACCAAAAACATCGGTCATGGAATTCATTTTATCCATATGATTAGGATAAAGATATTGAGCTGGTACTCCACCTTGTTTCATACGATTGGACCAATCGCTTTTATCGTGACCTGTTTCTGCAATGTACATTTTTGTGCCGATGCGAGCAAACCATTCGTGGCGAACAAACATAGTAGCTCCTAATTCAATAGCTGCATCTCGTGCTCTTATCATTGTGGCGGTATCTCTGGGCAATGCCAACCATTCACCCGATTGACCATCTGAACTTTGTTTGTAGGCATACAATTGACCTTTCGAGTATTCAAGCGGTTTGTCGGCTACAAATTTGAAAAACACTCCTGGTTCATAATCGTCACTTAAGTAAACCGTTTTATAATCCTCCATGAACTCAATGTCTTCGTGAAAGTAGCGCCCCATCGCGATCATTTTTTGGGTAGCTTTTTTCGTTTTTGGATCAACTTCAACCATCCAACCAATGTTTTCGTGCATTTTTAATGTGCCGACATTGGAGGTATCTGTGTGGCCTTTTCCTGATTGAAAAGCAGCAGCATTATTTTTAGGCGAATTTTCTTCACACGTATATATCATTCCGTTGGGACCCATTCTTCCACCACAATTACGATCGGTATCTCTCACGGTTGAAAAATCTACGTGATGAAAATCACCTACGACTTTCCAAACACCATTTTCATTTTTCTCTACTTCAAACATCGTAGCTCCACCACCATCTCCCAAATTTACATCTTTAGATTTAGTTTCGTGACTTACAAATAACGTCCCTTTGTTAGGATTTGTGGGGTTAGGAATAAATTCCAACATATCATGATTTCCTTTTGCAGGATGTTTGCTCCCGTCAGCTTTGGTCACTAAATCTTTTTCTGCAAAAAGCACGGTAGCCGTAAATCCTTTTGGCAACAACAGTGTTTTGTGGGTGTAAGAGGAATCAATTGCTTTGAAAATACTGTCTATTGGAATGATTTGAACTGCCAAATTCTCAGTAGTGTTATTTTTAGTAGAGTCATCGGATGTCGAATTATCTGAAGGGCCACCCACAGTAGCAGGGGATGCACTGGATGAGCAGGCCATCAAGACGATAATAGGAAAAACAATAAAACTAAAAATTGCTTTCATTACTTTTTTACTTGGGTTTTATCTTCTGACAAATTTTGAAAATCACTCAAAGGAAGAGGCTCTTTTTTAATAGCTCTCACAATAATAAAGATTCCAATTAATATAGCTGGCACACTTAACCATTGACCCATAGTGAGCATGGAGTTACCCGTTAAATCAGTTTGTTCCTCTTTCCAAAATTCAATAATAAAACGGGCTCCAAAAAGGAAGGTAAGAAAGATACCAAACAAAAGTCCTTCTCTTCGGAACCATTGTTTTTTCCAATACCCAATCATCAAAATAATAAACAATACAAAATAGGAAAGTGCTTCCCAAATTTGTGTTGGGAATCGCGGTATTAACCCTACAGGAACTTCCAAAATCATATATTCTCCAGCGGCATATGTTTTAATGGGTCGTTTTGTAGAGAAGTAGTGGTAATCTTCAGTTTTGATGTGTTCTAACGTAAGGTTTTGAAACGATTTAGCAACAAAATTGGCTTTTTCCAAATTATTTTGAGTACCTTCCTTTGGTGACAAAATCACTTTTAAGGTTGCCAAAGGATAAGAGAAATTAAGTGTATCAAGCACATTTTCTGATCGTTCAAAACTTACATCGTTAATGGTGAAATGATCTTCTAAATCGATGTGATTGTTTAAAATGCTATTGGCATTATTTCTGGCTTCATATTCAAAAAATATAGCGGTAGAAGAGTCGCTTCGTTCACCAATAATTTCTGAATTAGCGAGATTTCCAATTCTTATAAATGCTGAAGCGATAGCAATAGTTACTACAGCCTTATCCGCTCCGTAAAAAAATGATCTTTTTGTTACTTTTCGGGCATAAATCCATAAGAATAACGAAATCATAATTGCAGCTCCATGACTGGCCAAGCCACCTTCCCAAATTTTAAATATTTCTAATGGATTATTAAAATAATAAATTGGATCATAAAACAATACTTGACCCAGTCTAGCGCCTAAAATAGTGCCGATAAATACATAAATGAAAATCTTATCATCCCAACCCTCTGGCGCTTTTTCCTTAGCCATCATTTTTTTCATTAGGTAAAACCCAACTAAAAATGATATAGCAAAAAACAAACTGTAATATCTAAGTGTGATAGGTGATGTTATCAACTCTGGCGCAACATCCCAAGATATAAATCCGAATACATTCATTTGACAAAGTTACGATAAATATTTAGAGATAAGTTCCTTGGTACCATTCAAAAATTTGTTAATGTTCTATAAAAATACCATCCAATAGGAGAAATAATCCTTAACTTTGCTTATGAGCAATTTCAAATAGCATGAGTGAAATAGAAACCAACGAATTTTTAACTAAAACATGGAATGAATTCTCTGATAAGTTATTCTATTTCATAGTAGCTCGTGTTGCCACTAAAGAAGATGCAGAAGATTTATTGCAAGAAGTGTTTATTAAAACACATTTGAATATTGATAAATTTGAAAAAGGAACTAATTTGAATGCTTGGTTGTATGCCATTACACGTAATACGATTACAGATTATTATCGCAGCAAAAAACCAAATCAAAGTATAGAATCATCTCTTTCTAAAGAGCTTTTTGATGATGTAACTTCCGATTCCCATGATTTTTGTTGTTTGGAACCTCATATTAATGAACTGCCGGAAAAATATCAACGAACCATTTATTTGAGCGAAATTAAAGGCTACAAGCATCAAGATATAGCTGATGAATTGGGTGTTTCTTTATCGGCCATAAAATCACAAGTGGTGAGAGGTCGTGAGTTACTAAAAGAAAAATTTGTTAGTTGCTGCAAATACCATTTAAACAGCGAAGGCAAACTCAGTGGAGAACCGGATTGTGCTCGACCAGAGTGTAATCATTGATAGGTTATTCGGTTATTCAGTTGATAGGTCAAGACGAAGCAGAGCTTGTCTTGATGCAGACCAAGCGTCTGCATTATTCAGTTGATAGGTTGTTCGGTTGGTTGGTTATTCAGTTGGTTTGAGGGTCAAAAAGTACAAAGTCTTAAGTCCAAAGTTTAATTGCTAGTGTATCTTTTTGTCTATTCTATTCTTTCTCCACTTGACAAGTATTATTTTTTATTCTACATTTACTGAATCAAAATTTATCTAAATTAATAAATGCCTTTGAAACTTTTGTAATAAAGTTAATTATACCATAACCTTTTAGGGTGAATTGGATAAAATTGTATCTAAAATGAATACATTTGTAACCTCCCCCAAAAATAGGACAACTTTAAAATATAATTATTAATTTTAAA
>CAYQNU010000028.1:0-32722 GCA_964419055.1 uncultured Flavobacteriales bacterium
GCAGCTCATTAATAGATTCGGAAGTGAAAATAGTAGAAAGTATCGTTATGGCTTTAACGGTATGGAAAAGGATGATGAAGTTAAAGGGGAAGGAAACTCTTATACTACAATGTTTAGACAGTATGATCCACGATTGGGAAAGTGGTTGAGCTTAGACCCGTTGATGGCAAAATATCCTGGACAAAGCCCATATGCTGCATTTAATAATAACCCAATTTACTTTGCAGACCCTACTGGATTAGAAGGTGAAGGTCCTGGAGATGGTGATATCAAATTCAATTCAACTACAACTACTAACATATCTTCATTTCGTTCAAGCGTTCTACAAGGGAAAACTCTATTTACAGTAACTACAACTACAACAGATTATTATTTAAATCCTGAAAATGGTGTCATAACAGAAATAATTAATACCCAAACAGAAATGACTGTTTATGACGACTTTGCTGGAAAAGGAAATACAAGTACAAGTCTAAGTAAATCTGAGTGTTCTCAAACACATGAGGAATTCTTTGGAACAGCATATAATCCATATGAATATGCAAAAGAGGGGTATCAAGCATCTGATAGTTACCAAAAAATGGATGCTTTAGAACAATGGGCATCAGATTTAGAGTATGACCAAAATATAAATGCTTATAACAATTATGGGCCATCAATGGGATATGGTCGTTACGATAACTCCGTATTTGCTTTGTTACCGTGGTACAATATTGGAAGAGGTATACAGGACGTTCAATTAGGCAATTATTATGGATTTATAAAAATAGGATTGGAAACTGTTCCTTTAGGAGCTTTTGGTAAAATTGTTTCTCCACTTGCAAGAAGTATAAGGCTTGGGGGTTTCGGGATAACCTCTGCTGACGGTTTCTTATTCAAAGGGTTTACTATAAAAACTCCTTTTAATATCCCTGTCCAGCGATTTGGAAATATGAGCTTCGAAAGAACAGATTTTTGGGGATTAAGAATTGGAACAAGCAAGTTCTCCAACAGAACTTTTGCAGCAATTAAACCAGAATGGAATTCTCTAACTCAATATACAACAGGAGTAATTCCTAAAGGCACCACAATTAAGTTCGGAATCATAGGTCCTCAAGGATGGAGATACCCTGGAGGTTCATTCCAGTTTATTGTTCCATCTAACAGCGTAATTAATCAATCCTCAAAAATAATCAAAAGATGAGCAGCTTCGAAAATCCAATTGAATTTGATATAAAAAAGAAGATCGGAAATGTTGAAATATCATATTCCGATTTAATGGAAATTTCTCAGGGAGGCCCAGAAATTGGAAACCTATCAATAAATGGTAAAATAGTAGAGGGGCGTTATGGTGGCCCTTTTATTTGTCATGGTGAAAATTTATATGTACCATCTTATGTCAAAAAGTTTTTGGGAAATGGGTTTAAGTTAGCAAGGATAAATATAACTACTCTTAATGTTGAACATTTAAGCAAAATCAAATGCCTTATTTTCCTTGATAAACTGGAAGGGAATCGAATTTACTATTTTGAAGATATGAGCAAAACAATTCAAAGCCATTGTGAGATTTGATGAGTTCTTCATAGTGGTAGTGTTACAAATGGCACTTTTAATTTTTTAAAATAGTTAATTGACTGATAATCAAAACTTGGTTATTGCGTTGTTTTAAGGTAGTTTTATCTTAATTTTAAGTATGAAAGATCGTTAGAAAACTTTAAAATCAATTTTTTAAGGTAGTGTTTCTTTGAGCTTTTACTTGAACTAACATATAGTTAAGCCAAAATTAGTTACGAATTCGATGAAATCATTCCTTTCTTGTTTAAAATATAGAAAGGGAAGTTCTTAATAAAACTCCTTACAACGCCACTATGTTATTCTTATAAGCAT
Organism: uncultured Flavobacteriales bacterium; assembly: GCA_964419055.1. Classification (GTDB taxonomy): domain Bacteria; phylum Bacteroidota; class Bacteroidia; order Flavobacteriales_D; family Parvicellaceae; genus CAYQNU01. The sequence goes on from CAYQNU010000028.1 coordinate 1,867, forward strand.
AGGTCACAATGCCAACAATATTATTTACGTTCATTTTGTTCATGATGCGGTCTTTATGACCGTTAACGGTGTTGGGGCTAATGTTCATTTTGATGCCAACCTCAGCTGCTGTTAATCCTTCGCACAAATACTGTATTACCACCATTTCTTTAGCCGAAAAAGTAGGTTTAAAACCCGCAGGTTTGTTTACTAATGCGTGTTTGGTATTTTTAAGCAAGGCTTTAGATACCACATCTGTAAAATGCACATCATCTTCTATTACCACCTTGGTAATGGCTTCCTGTATTTCATTTACATCACTATCTTTGAGTAAATAACCACTTATACCTAAATTAAACAATTTAATGATGTATTCGGGGTTGTCATACATCGAAATAGCTATGATTTTGACATTGGGGAATCTTTTTCTTACAAGAGGTGTCAACTCAAAACCATCCATGTCAGGCATAGAAACATCCATCAGCAATGCATTGATGGAGCCGTCCAATTTTTGTAATAATTCCTTTCCCGTTTGGGCCGAAACGACTACCTGATATTCTTTAATATCTGAGAGTAATCGAGATAATCCGTCTCTAAACATCCGATGGTCATCCACGATAGCAATTTTAACTGATTCTTTCATAATTAAGAGGTATATTTAGTTGTATTAGGTAATTTGGGTTGGTTTTGCTGTAGTTTATAGTGCCTTTTAATGATTGTATGCGTGCTTCAATACTTTTTAGTCCAAAACCCGCACTGCTTTGGCTTAGTTGTTCATATTCCTCAGCAGAAATACCTGCTCCATTGTGAGTTATTGAAATACTTAGGTCTTGTTCGGTGTATTCATAGTCAAGATGAATGGCATTGGGTTGAGCGTGCTTAATCAAGTTGTTGAACAACTCCTTTACAACGCGCATCAGTTGTATTTCAACAGAATGGTCAAAACGCTTTATTGGTTCTGAATAATGCAAAGCGATTTCTATTTCAGAATTCTTTTTTATTACCTCAATCAGTTCTTCTAATCCAGCAATGAGTCCAAAATCTATAAGTGTAGGAGAGGAGAGTTCCATTGATATGTTGCGTACAAAAGAAGTCATTTGTGTAATCAATTCCTTTTGTTCAGCTATCAAAAGTTGTATACGCACTTCTTGGTTGGGGAGTAATGAGAGCCGAGAAGCATTCATTTTTAGTAAACTGGCATACGTGCCCATTTCATCGTGCACATTTTTGGACAAACGCTGTTTTTCTTTTTCTTCAGCTAATAAAGTGGCTTGAATTAGTTGTTGTTGGTGCAAATATTTTTCTTCCTGTAGAGCATTTGCCTGCAACAATATTTTATTATGATATTTAAACATGAAAAATACAATTGAAGCCACTAGCAAGATTACTATCATGGTTCCTAACAATATAAATATGATCAAATTTGAATTGAACGAACTTTCCAAAATGCTATGCTTATTAAGAGTAAATAAATGATTTGTATAAAATTATGAAGATGCCATAAAAACACAATCGAATTTTCCATTATTAAGTTTCCAAAAGCAAACAAAAATAAGTTACTTGCAAAATAGAACAATATCCCACAGTTAATCCAGAAAAATGGAAAGTTCCTTAAACGACCTACTTTTAATTCTCCTAGCATCTTATGAAAATATCTCAATGAAAAAACTATTAAAAAACAAGACTCAAAAACGGTTGTTATATCTAAGAATTTATTGTTTTGAGTAAAAACAATCCACTCAATTAAACCAACAGAAATATAACTAAGAAAAAGTAAATTTTGATTAATTGTTTCACCTTGAGATTTATAATAGTATATTAGTAATAACCCCTCAACTAAGGTGTATGCATTTACCATAAATGCGGATTTAACCCCAAACCAAAAAAGTGTATATGCTGTTAAATCTGTAATAAAGGATAAAAGTAACATAAAATATAGAATCTTTAAACTGAGATCAAAGATTCTATATTTATAGATTGAATAAACTAATATCCCTATTTTAAATATAAGGATAAAAATTACTATTAAATCAATTAATTTATCCATTTAGTGGATTTGAAGAGCTACAATAAGTTGGGCATTTAAAAGTCCTATCCACAATTACACCACTTGTCATATCATTGCCGCTGCTATCTACACCTACTAATACCAACTCTTGGCTTCCATCTTCTTTTTCACCGTAATAGATTCTGATTCCATCACAGCCTGATTGACTTAAAATTTCATTGAAACGATCCTTCCCAACTAAGTGTGCCTTAGTCCATGTGGGATGATTGGCTCTGTACTTTGCAGTTAAGGCTGCTCCTTCACTTAAGGGAATTTGTTTTCCTGCTTCTTTTACAATTACACTCATAATTTTATATTTTGATTATTACTTTTGCCAAATATAAGATTCTTATCAATAGGTAAATTGTTACCTATTGAAAATGGGTCAATATTCACCCTAAAATAGGTCAATATTTACCCATGATTTTGAGGTTTGCAATGAACTATTTTAGATTCTACTTTTGTTTTTTGCGTTTTGACAAGAATTAATGAGTACCAATTTCTTGAAAAAATAATTTCTTCTAGGGTTATTAATGTACGTATATTAAAGGAAAACTTAAATCATAGATAATGGTTGAAAATTGAAATGGCCAACAACGTTTATATAATTTCCAATTTGATAGATCTACCTGAATGAATGGGTTAGAATTAACCCATTTATTAATAGGTTAGAATTAACCTATTTTGTGGTAGATCCTAACCCATGTTAATACAAAACATTGTATATGAACATTTTATAATTAATATAAAATAAAAATAAATTTGTTTGATACCATCAGCTTTTGTAAATTTGATAAAATAATAATGAGGCACGGGTTGTAAAACCAAATGGAATGAAAAAAGTTTTCGGAATACTATTTTGTATCGTAGGTGGATGGTTAATAACCGTTGGAGCTTTAGTATTATTATATCCGCTTTCTATGGGAAAATCAGCAGAATGGGTAACTGTTTTTGCCTATGCTTCCCTATTAATAGGATGTTTTTCGTTGTTTTTTGGAATAATGAAAATCATAAAAAATTCAATCATAACCTTGCCTACGTATCAAAAAAAAATTGATTCTACTCACTCAAATCCTCAAAATGAAATCAACAATGATAAGTATGAAATCATTGAAAAATTGGCCAAGTTGCGAGACCAAGGTGTACTTACAGAAGAAGAATTTTTAGAAGAAAAAAGCAAAATATTACGTCATATATAAACGCAGCCCATGGAAAGAGTAACCGTAGATAAAACTGAAAAAGCAGTAGCATTTAAATCTTCTGCAAATAGAGTAATTGAATCTCAGCCCATTACTGATAACCGTCCAGAAACGGTAACTCAACGGCATATGCAGGAGATAGCCAATACCTCAATTGAAAGCAAGTTGCCAATACAACCCAAAGTAAATAACACTGGTTTGCCCAATCAACTCAAATCAGGTATTGAAAATCTTTCAGGTTATTCAATGGATGATGTAAAAGTGCATTATAATTCCCCCAAACCAGCACAGTTGCAAGCTCATGCCTACGCACAAGGAACAGATATCCATATCGCCTCAGGGCAAGAAAAACACCTACCCCATGAAGCTTGGCATGTAGTGCAACAAAAACAAGGAAGAGTAAAACCCACCTTGCAAATGAAGGGTAAGGTTAACATTAATGATGATGCGGGATTAGAGAAAGAAGCGGATGTGATGGGGGGGAAGGCATTAAATCTGGGTTCAAGCCATTCTACACAATTTAAAATAAATCTGAATAAACAATTTTCAAAAGGAGTATTACAAAGAAATTTAGTCAGAGATCAAGATATCTTAGATCAAAGAGATTCAACCTTTAACTGGACACCTTTTAGAGGAAAAAGAGATGATGTAGACACCAGTAAAGTTGGTAAAGAAAAAGGTAGAGGAGCACAATTAGATAATGTTGGTTTTGGTGGCGGAATAGAATCAGAAATAACTTGGCAACCTGTTGATGATATTTCTAAAGAAGGGATTGGAATGTCTGCTAGAATAGGCCCTGATCATAATCTTGGTTCAAGCCCCAGTGTGGCCAATGCATTGGAAAGAGTAAAAGTTTTTGGAATATTATCAGGTAAATCATACGTTTCAGGTCATCTTCTCAATGAAAAACTTGGGGGACCAGGAAATGATGCCAGAAATTTGACGGCATTTTCAGGAAGTGCCAATACGCTAGAAGCCTCAAACATAGAAAAAGAGGTTCGCGATCCTGTTAATAATGAGGGGAATTGGTTCTACTATAGCATAGGTATTGAATACTCTAATGATCAAAAAAAATATTTATCTACAGACAGTAAAATAACTAAGTTACCATTCTCATTACCCAAAGGAGTTACAGTTCAAAATTTAATTGGTGGTAATACATCGGTAAAAGTGCGGTATGCTTCGAAACTTAAAGCTCATTGGTACCAATATAATACAACTGGTGGCCGATACAGCGAGGAATATAAAAAAGATATTACTATGGCATCTCCATTAGTTGGTGGGGGTTCAGATTTAGACGATAAAGGAGGTCCTGTTAGTACTCAGCCAGATATTTCTAGTAGAGGAAGTGCTGCAAAAACAACTATCAAACCCGAAGAACTCGTATTAACAACGGGTACATTACTAAAAAGTGTTGTTGAAAATAGGGAGGGGTTAATTGGACTTTTAAAAGATTTAAGAGGTGATGTTACAGATTTAAATAAAACGATTAAATCATTAGAACTTCAAGCTGAAGAAAGTGGCAGCGAAATATTTACACTTAATAATCTACTTTATGATGCTGGATACGATTGGGGATATGCTAACGGGAGTAGTGCCTTTGAAGATGGTAAATTAAGATATGATTACTTTGAATTTGGATTAGAAGGTTCTTATGGCAGTGGATATGATAAAGGATATGATAAAGGGTATGAAGAAACCAGACAATATCATTATGGAAAAGAAGATGGAAAAAATTCCACGATTTTCAATGATAATTATCACGGTAGTTTGTTTGATGATTCATACAAACAAGGTCATGCTGATGGTATTCAAGAGAAAAATGGGTACAATAATGGGTACAAGACTGGTTTTAATGACGAAAACTATTTTTGCTGGAGTCATAATGAACATTACAGAACAGGTTATGAAAATGGATATAATAAAGGATATAATGTAAGCCCTTTTAAGACTGGAAAACGTCCTGTTTTTTATGGTTTAAGTCTATGTTCGGATAAGGGAGCAATCAATTCTGGCGCCATAGAAACATTCCGATGGGGAGCAACATCTGTAGAAATTACAGGCCAAAAATATAATAAGTTTCCTAATACCTGGTATCAGGTAGAAATAATAAGTACTGGAGACTTTAGGTTATCCGGGTATATTGGAAACAAAGCCTGGATGAAAAAAGAATGGATATGGAAAGGAGGGTAAAGCACTTCTTTTGATTTATAATATCCTATAAATTACATTTTTTATCCCATAAAATTACGCTAATGCAACTGGCGCAAAAAAACAACGTAAACAATTAACAGTTTCAACTTGGAATGAATATATGAAGATACTTTAGTAATATTAATTAAAATATGTGAGGTTTTACTTTTTTCCTTGTTTGATATTAATATATTTTATGACTGGAATCAAGTGAAAGTCGCATCTGCTAAAGATCTTGGGCCAGTGGGAGGGGATAATATACCGGTTGCAGCGTATTGTCCTCCATATTGATCTTTATATCTGGCATGAAAAGTTAATTGATTCCCTGCGGCTGTTTCATAAATATCAAAAACAGGGGCCGCTAATTGTTGGTTGCCGGCATCTGCTTCACATGTAATATTATCTCCACCATCTTTTGCCACCACTGTTGATATGTGGAAAAAACATCCCTGGACTTGTGCTCCTGTCTTTGGTACAATAGCATACGTTTCACCAATATTTGGGTTTGCATTTTCACCCTGATCAAAACCTTGTTTATCAGCAATATCTGTTGTATTTGGAGTACCTATAAGTGAATTACCAGAAGGTGGTTTTGTAATCGCAAACCCCACATTTGTTGCTAGTCCGCCTACCTTTACTCGAAGTATTTCATCTGCCTGCCTACCACCTACATTTAATCCTAACCTTTGTGCAAATTGTAAACAATCATTTTGAAAATTCCCTCCATTAAATGTATATTCATCAAAACCACTTGTTTTATTACCAGTTGCCTGAATTTATGCTGAAGGAACTGGTTTTATTGCTAACGACTTTACGCCAAGATAATTGCTATCTGCTTTCATCGTGCGATAACTTGTATTTTCAGATGTTTTATAAGTATTTCCTATGGAAACAAGTTGTACAGGATTATTTTCAGAGAAAACAAGCTTCTGTATATATAATTTTTCATTATTGAAAATATTAGACGTGCTTTCTTTCGATTGAACAGCATGATTAGCCATTTGTTGAACTTCAAATAGTCTGCTATATTCTGGACGATTATCCTTAAATTGAATAGATTGACTATTGAATCCAATAACATTTTTTCGTATAATTTGATTTTTATTTATTTTCTCCATATTCAAAAGTTTAATTTTTAATATTCCCACTAAACCCCTCTTTCACCTTTTTCAACCCATCGACAGCTTGTAATACACTAATGAGTGATTGCAAAAACATAATTAATCCATAAATGGCAATGCCATGATGTATGGAAAAACCTTTTAGGTCAGAACTGTACTCACTTATGAGAGCTGTTATACTACTGTACAGAAACAATACACCTAAAAACATTTTGGTATATGGGCTATTAACAATGGCCTCGGTTATGGTAAATACTCGATTCATCTCAAAAAAGTAATATTATGCAACTTGACATTGTGTTTGTCCGGGTTGTGATATTGTGATCACACCTCCCCACATGCAATTTAATGTACACGAATTATTCAATGCTGGCATATTGGCAATCATCACTGTGGGAGAACCAGGTGCCCAAGGTGCAACGGTGACTGGAACACAAGGCATTGGTGTAAGCACTCCCAAAGCTGCTGCGGTAGCAGCTGCTACTGTAGGGTTTGCCATGGATGTGCACATAGCAAAAGGAGGAATGTTAACTATGGGCTTGTTATCCATAATATTTGCAGCAGGCATATTGCTGGTCATTACTCTGTTGAGTGGTAATACAATTAATGAAGATGGTGCTGCTCCAAATGAACAGGCCATCATTGCTCCCATACATACTTGAACTGGCATAATTTAAATTGTTTTATTTTGTTTATTATATTCTCTTCTTATTCCTTGCAAAACATCAGTGGCGGTAATGTGTTTCTGATTTCTTTTGGCAGCTTCCAACGCACAAAATCTCAGTACGTTAATCATTTCTCCACCACTTAGTTCATATTTTTCAGCTAAATCATTGGCCGATAATGTTTCCTCTACCGAAAAACTGTCAAAAAACAGTTTTTGCCACAATTGCTTGCGTTGATTTTTACCCGGTTTTGGAAAATGAATCATACTTTGAAACCTTCGCGAAAAGGCTTCATCAATATTCGTTTGTATATTGGTGGCAAGAATAACTAATCCTGCAAAATCTTCTATTCGTTGCAAAAGGTAAGCCACCTCTTGGTTGGCATATCGGTCATTTGCCCCCTTGGTTTGCGTTCTTTTTCCAAACAATGCATCCGCTTCATCAAAAAACAAAATCCACTCTTTGTGCTCAGCTTCATCAAATAATTTACCTAAGTTTTTCTCAGTTTCTCCAATATACTTGGAAACAACTAAAGATAAATCAACTCGGTATACTGGCCGTTCGGTTTCTTTACCCAACAACGTTGCAGCTAACGTTTTTCCTGTACCAGGAGGTCCATAAAACAAAACCCGATAGCCTTGTTTCAAATTTTTGGATAAATTCCAATCGTCCAAAATGATTTGACTGTACAACAACCAATCTTTGATTTCTGAAAGATCTTGCATAACTTTTTCATCAATGATCAAGTCCTCCCATTTCATACTGGTATGAATTTGCTTTGCTGGAAATTTAGAACTGTATTCTGGCAAGTTTTTGTGACCCGTTGTAAACAATCCTAAATACTCATGTGATATTACTAAACGCTGGTGGAGTCCAAATTCTTGTTCTGAATCATAATCTAAAATACCTCTTTTATATAAAAAATGGTTTTTGTCAAAGGTCTTTATAAAATGAAATCGAGAACTTAAATTTCCACCACTCAATAAAAAACAAGCCGTTTCTAAAGTGGGCTGGAATCCCAATTTATTCGTGTCTTTAAAACCACCAAATTCTGAAAACTCACAATTCAAACTTTGATTTTTAACTAGCAATAAATCTAAACTTTGAGGTTTAATATGAGGTGCAAGTGCCATTATTAAAACCAATCGCTCATTAAAACTCAGTTCTATGGCTTCAAAAACGTGATAATAGGCTTCATTTTTTTCAAAGTGGGGAGGATTAACTTCATGCACTGAAGTATAGGTACATTCATTTTTAAAATGTAATGTCAACGCGATATTAATGACTTCTTCCAGCCATTTCATTTCTAATTCAATTGATTTGGCTATTATTTGTTGATTTATCTCCATTCTACTACTAGCATTTTTTTCATCCAACTTAATTTTATTGTACTGATGTTCCAAGGAATTTGGTCAAGTAACATGTCAAATGCCTTTTTTTCAACTTTTAGATAATACTGTTCCTCTTCTTCCTCTAATCTACCGAATCGTTGTAAAAAGGTTTCTCTAAGACCTGAAATTGATGTTTCTTTTAATGCACCCCATTGTTGCGTAACTGCTTTCAATAGACTGTTTACGATATCTTTTTCTGAATCTGACAGGTAAATTGACCGATCTATTGTATCTGAAAGCTCCATTCCGCAAAGCACCTTATTAATAACTAAATCGTGCTCTTGATATTCATTGTGTCCAAAAGCAGCAAATTCAAGTAAATGAATTGCTTTTTGCCTTGACTGGTTATCCTTAAATTCTCCTCCTGTATTAAAGAGTTGGCATTTTTCAAATAACATTTTGAGATAGGGAGCGAGGATAATTAATCCAGCATGCTTTATATATATGGGATTCAGTAATTCTTTTGGTATTACTTCTCCCAATTTTTTATACGGTTTTTCATTAGAAGAGACCACTTCAACATCTAAAGTGCTTAATGTATCTTTTTTTTGTGCGAGGTCAAAGAGTATTTTTAGTTCTTCTTTAGTTTCTGTATGCTTCCACTTTAAATCAACTACTTCAGTTAATAGTTGATTTTTTTTACTTATACCCAATGTTTTCTCTAGTATATAATTGATGAATCTTACCCAATTTTGAGTTTGCCAAGGTTGAAGTGTAGATGATGTGCTTAGTTTGCCTAGTAGTAATCCAAAGAACAAATTATTTATTTGTTTTTTTTCTTGAGTGGATATATTCTGAAAGAAATAATCTAAAACTTTTATTGAACGATCAAAGAGCATAAGTTGATTGGGACTTAGTCTATATTTTACCACCGTAATTACTTCTTTTAATGACAATTCCTGAATCAAAAAAGTTCTTGTTTGTTCATTTTCAAACATATGAATTAAATAAGGTGAAAATCGTTCCTTATCACCAAGTAAAGAAGTTATGTAGTTTCCCAATTTGCCTTGTTTAGCAACAACTTGTAACCAAAGTAAAGAATAGGAGTTGGATTCCAAATTCAATTGCTGATCCTTCGGTAAGGTAGTAGTTTGGTTTATTTGGGAAATAAATTCCTCTAAAAGTTTCATTTTACCAGCAACCCAGTCTGAATTTGGTGCTACCTGCAACAAAATGATTGATCGACTCAACCTATCAAATTGAGAAGTCTTTGACCAAATTGAAAGGAGTAGTAATAATTCGTTACTCGTTAATTTTGTAACCAGTAATTTTCTTATTTCAGAGGATTGAAGCGCATATGCTATTATTCTCTCAGAATGTAATAGTGCTTTGAATTCATCTGAAGTTGCAACTCTTAAATAAGCAATCAATGATGACAAGCTCCCCTCATTATTTTCAACTAAATAAGATTCCCAAAAAGGTTTTATGTTTTTTTGACTTATACAGCGCTTAAACAACTGTTTGTTTCCATTTGTATGAATAATTTGAAAAATTCGTTTGGCATCATAACTATTCGCCATCGTTGCAAATGAAAGCAGCTGAGTTATTTGCACTAAAACCTCTTTTTCCAACATTGATTCAGATAATTTATCTTTCAACAATAATGAAATGAGTCGTCCTTCAAATTCCTGATAATAGGTTGAAGAGATTGTACCCGATAAAATTGCTTCTCCAGTAATGAAGTTATACAATTCGTTAAGCCATTTTTTGGAGTTGATAGAGGCAATACCTTCAAGTAAATAATTGAATACCAATATTTTTTGTGTTGTATTCAGTTTGTGAAAAACAACTAATCCAAAAGAAGATCTTTTTAAAGAATAGATAAGTTTATTTCGAGACTTTTCTTCTTTTAATGCACTACTAAATTGATTATTGAATGTGTTCCAAGAATAAGCATTAATCCACCAAGGTAAATGTCCATTTTCAATACTATACTGCACCAAATTTAGTTTTTCAATTTGATGCAAATCTTCTCTCAGAAGCGTATTCGCAACTGAAAAGTTATTCTCGATTAATTTTTTTAGCCTCCAAACAATCAATTCGTTTGGGTTATTTTTTGAATAATAAACCAATAATGCATCAATCAACTGTTTAATTGGAATTGAAAAAGTAGAAGCATTATCATTAATTAATTCATTTACTTCTACATACCATTTTTCACTGTAATGGGTTTCTAGCGAAATTTTTAAAATAGTATTCGACAGATTATCGACTAAAATATTCAAGAACTTTTTATCTTCTAGAAGATTATCTTCTGAATTTATTTCCGCCTTATTATTTGGACTCTCATTGGGTTGCCACTTCAAGATTTCGGTGTATATTTTCTTTAGTAAAGGCTGAAACAAATTATTAATCGATAACGGAAGTGCTTTTTTGAGTTCATTAGAAATCAAATATCCCCAATCACTAAGGTTAAGTTTCAATGAATAATACCCGTCTTTTAATTTATTTTCTAACCAATAGTGCCAATTCTCGGATTCATTTGAAGTTAAAAAAAGTACAATTTCCTGCTTGAGTTCTATTATTTGATCATATCTGTAGTGTTTGATTAGATAATTAATTACTCTTTTCCGATCCGTATCTTTCATTTGTTCGGATACCTTCTGCAACCAAACGATAACTTCTGAATGTTGGAGAGCTGTTTCAACAATAATTTTATCTAGCGTAAAATAAAATTTGGACTCTGATGACCCCTTAATATCTTCAAAATGCAGTAACAAAAATTTTTTTCTTTGATGATACAGCTCCATAAAGGATGCCTGCGAAAGAGATGATAAGTGGTTTCGATTTGTATATAATTTTTCGAAAATAAAAAGCGCTCTTTGTATATCGGTCGAACCTATTTTTTCAAATAGTAGTTCCACTGTTTTTGCATCTATGAAAGATAAAAACAAACTTCTTGCTTCAAAAGATGCTAATAAACTATACTCAATAAATCGAACAAAATGTGGATTATGCTTAATATAAAATTGAATCATAGTAAGCAATTCTAATTTGGTAAACTTGATGGAATCAAATGCTGTTCGATTGATAAAAATAGTAATGAGCGTTTGCTCTAAATCGTTTACATTTACGTTATTGTAATTGGTTTTAGATGTTAAATCTTCTTCTTCAATAACTTCATCCTTAAGTTCACTTACAATCTTTTTAAAATCATTTTGTCCACTACGATAGGGAATTTGTGCTGATGCTACACCTTGATAAAGAGCTAATAGCAGATTTTCATATGTTTGGTTATATTTTTTAGCTATTTTTTCTATCAAATATTCCAAGTAGTTTTTTTTATTATAAAAACTCTTTGACTCCAAGAAAACATAAGCCAATATAATTTCCCAAAGAGCATTTCTAAAAACAGAGGTTTCGCTTTCCACAATTCTTTCTTTGAGTTGGTGTTTTGTTATGGCGTCTCTGTACTCCAAAATATAATTACTTTCATCTTCAGCAACTACTTCAACAATGCCTTCAATTGTTGGATCTAAGAATTGATTTATTATTCGTTTTCGAATATTTTCAACTTTCCCTAGCTTCAATAAAAGTGCTTTTAAAGCAGGTTTATTGATTAACTTTAACTGGTCAACAAGAGTTGTGGCTGAAGTGGTAGTGTAGGCATTCCAACTAAAATATCCATGAATTAAAAAATGCTCCAGCTGTTCAACCAAAGTATCATAAACCTCAATTTTTTCGTATTTTGAGGAAGCTCTGTATTCACTCAAGGCATTTTGAAGATAATGTGTCAACGTTTCTTCTATTCTAAGAGGAATTTCTCTACTCATTGCTTCGGCAGTAATTGTTCCTAAGTTTAATTCTATTTGATCAAAACGAAAAATGTATCGATCATCAGAAAATTGGTTCAACACTTTATTTATCAAACTTTCTAGTTGGGCGTTGTGAATAGTACTGATTTCAGATTGAACTTCATGCACACGCGCATCATCATCAAGTGTAATGGCGAATTCCTGACTTTTAATTGTATGATAATGCTCTTTCTTAATGCTCATATTGTCATTTTCTGAATGAAAGAAATGAGTTGTATAGAAAGCGCCTTCCTCTCAGCATGAGTATAAGAACTCCCCTGCAAAGTCAGCCACAACATATAAATTTCTTCAAAGTAAATCATATCTTCTAACTCCAACCAAATGATGTTGAAAGCAATATGTGCTGGGGCTTGCTCATAAAGCAAATTGGTAAACTTTGATTTAAAGCTATCTTGTTGAAACCTTGCTGGCCAAGCGGGCATAAACACACTCATCTGAAATGAAAAAAAATCTTCATTAACAGCCACATCATCAATAAATGAAAAGTATGTTAACTTAGAAACCGTAACGTTTTTAAACGTATTCTTAATCAATTCTATTTTCTGCTCCACCTCTTCTTGAGATTCAAATCGAGATGAAGATTGTGCCACTGTAACACCCTTTAAGTTAACCAATTTTATAGCATAATTAGACCCTAAAAACACCTTTTCAATTGAAAAATTTTGATTCAATGATCCAATTAAACTGCATATCTCTGAAACTGTATTATTTCTGTCCGAATAATTTTGTTTAATGTTTTGTTCGAATGATATTGGCAAAAAGGGTAGGCAACTCAAATCAAAGGTAAAACCAAAGCTTGAGGAACTATAAGGTGGGGAAAGAGTCAAATTTTCAATAGCATGAATTCCTTCACTTTTTCTATTGAGATTGTTTAAAAAGTTAATCGTCTTTTGAATTTCTTTTTCTGCTTTATTTTTGGTGGTGGTTATGTGTGAAATATAAGGTGACTCATTTGGAGGATTAAAAAGCGTAAAATATTTTCGTTTATCCGATAAGGATTTAATTTGGTAATTTTCACGCTTAATCCCTTCTTTTAATATCTTTTTTAAAATCAATTGATGGTTACCGATAAAGTAAAATGAATCAGATAAACTTTCTACATGTTCATCAATGATATACATAGAGTCAAATGCATTGGTAATGCCCTTTTCAGAACCCAAAATAGTTTCTAATGATTGGCTGACATAATTAATTCCTTCATCTTTCTTATATATTTTTAGCCCTGAATCGGTTATAGTGTGCGATAATTTTCGTGTTGAACAATCGGTTATGTTCATTATTAAAGCCATTTTTTCAATAATTTTTGGAAGTGCTGCAAATTTTGAATTTGATGAAATATGGTCTATACTAAAGGCTTTATTTCGGTTGTAGCTAATGGATGCATAATGGGCCAGCAATTTTCGTTTATTGTTTAGCATATCCAATTCTAATTCGGGTTGAACATCCTTACCAAAGCTAGCCGTATTTATTTTTGTTATAGCATAAGTCGGATAATTTTCGTTGTATCTAGCTAATAAATGGTCAGCAATGGCATTCAATCGTTCTGAAGCCTTGTCATCCAATTGTTTATTTATTTTTTCTAATACCGTTTTCCAATAAGTCAATTTTTCACTTGGATCAGAATTAGATTTTCCTTCCTCCATATGTATCAAATGAGTTAAGTTTATCATGTCATCTAAAACAGCACAAAAATAACTCGAAACAGCTGGATTTTGTTGTATTGATTTACCTTTTATTGGGCCTACATTGTAGAGATTAAAAAGGTTATTCAATTGAGACAAATAGTTTTGCATCAATTGATCAAAAGGCAGTAAGTAGGCTGTTAATTGTTTAGCTTGTGCATATCGTTGATTAGGCAACCCACTTGATAGACCAAATTGACCAATTCCATAGACTAACGGAAACTGTTCTCGTAGTGGATAATAGGAGCCTATAACCAATACTTTTCCCGTGGGTAAATCGGAAAAATTTTGGAATGAATTTTCGGACTTAAAAACACTATAATTTTTGGTTTCAATAAAGGAAAGTTGACGTTGTACTTCATCTAAATCAGCAGAAAAAAGTAAGCCTTTTTGTTCAAACTGAAGCTGTGTTGCATCTTTTGGAAATTGCAATTGCCAAGCATTCTTTTGAGGTAAGAGCATACCCTCTTCAAATTTCAAATCTTTAATTTCATCAGGAAGGTCTTGATCCTCTAAAATAAATAATTCTAATTTGTCCACATTAATGATTTGTGGCAAAACAGCAACTCGTTTACTAATTTCTTTCGTTTTTATAGTTGTCAATTTATCTTTCAAGGACTCCTCTTCAATAAAACCAAATTCTAGTTGAGGACCGTCAAATATATCTTCAATGGACACATTTTCATTCAATAGATTTTGTAATGATTTGAACTTGACTTCTGGAGAAATGTAGTTTTGAATTAAATAAAGCGCATTTGCAAAAACTTCTTCACCTCTGGTATTTTCTTGTATTTTAAGTTGAAGAGAAACCCCAATTTTTATTGGATGTAAAATGTGGATTTCATTTATATCTTCCCCAATATTACGAGCGTGAAAAAAGGAGTGTTTAATCGATTTTTTTATTCGTTCTGATTCCTCTTCCATTTTTGAAGGTGCATCAAAATAGGTATACAAATCAACATAAATATCATACAATCCCATTATAGGTGAATTGGTTGCCCTATTTACTGAATTATCAATTGAGGATTCATGTACAATTAACCATACGTTTTTAACATTGGTTACTTGATCAATAAGAAGCTTTCTGTAATCATTAACAGTAACAGGATTCGTAGTTAGAATATCTGATGGAGGAAATATACTTTGATCACCACTATTTAATGCAGAGCCTTTTGAACTGGTCAAAAGGTCTAAAACAGGAAATTGTGTTACGTAAGAAAGTTGTGTTAAATTATAGGATAGATTTTCAAGAATCGTAACACCTGGATCGTGAATATTGTAATCCGTCCACACTTCTCCCGAAAGCTTTTGAAGTATTTCAATGCCTTCTTGATAAAAGGAGTCGTATTCACTGCTACCTTTTTTCTTCTTTTCAATATATCCTTTACTTATTTCGGTACTCATGAAACCTCAGGTTCGTTAAATAATGTCATTACATCGTTGTCCCACAATTTTGAGATATAAAATTTGATTGTTTGATCGGAGCCATAGTTTGAACGAGTTTTAATCTGCAAACTGTAATTATAAGTGCTTCCTACCCATCTCAGTGCAATTTTATTCCACCACCAACCATAATGTGCTTGTGTGGAAGCAATTTTACTTTTTGATTTGCCAAAGGTGCTTAAAGCATGTGCATGTAATAGCGCATATTTTCCTGTTTTTTCCTTGCCAACTTGCGCCATAATTTCAAATGCACAGCATCCATTCAAGTCAGTTAATATGGTTTGCCAAGTACCATTTGCAGCTACTGTACCCATTTTGTAGGTACCAATTCGGGTAGAAACACCTAAGGTTCCATTTACCTCTAAAGTTGTTCTTGGGTTATTGGTATGTATACCAACATTTCCGCCTTTCTCAAGAAATAAAACATCTGATGGTGTGCTACCATTTGTGGGTTGCGTAAACAAAAGACCTTGTGCCTCGTCATTTTTAAGTTGAATAGACCATTGTGGAAGATCATCTTGTATCTTTTCATAAAAACTTATCAAGTTGTCTGAGTCAGAGCTTTCTGGTGAAAGTATCAGTCCATCTTTAAGATTTTTAGAAATTCCATCATCTACTTTGTTCAACATAGAATTTATTAAACTTTCAAAATTCTCTTGGGTTGGACGATTTCCATTTTGGAAAAATGCTTTTAAGCTGTCCCTATTTAAAGGTTTATCGGCCATATTTATAGTAAATTAGTGTTAATTAATAAAATTGAATCTTGAGCTGAAGGGGCATTCACATCGGTCAATCTCCCTTGTTTTGTTAAGTCTTTTTCTTCTCCAATTATAAAATCTAATCCGATTTCCATATCATCTAAACCAACCACAATGGGTTTTACTATTTGATCATCGACAATGGTAATTTTATGCGTTACAACTGGACTTAGCATGGACCAAGGAGTGGATGGAAAAATAACATTTGATCCCCTATAAACCTTCAATTCAAAGGTGGTTTCAGTAGTTTGAATAATGTGTTCAATACATAACGATTGAACCGATTTTATAAAAGGTAATTTTTCAATAAAATTTTCTAACTTGGAGGGTATAGCTACATCGCCTATTCCGTTAGCCCCATTCTCAACATCCACTGTTGGGGATAAGAAATCGGTAATATTTTTGTTTAGTAAGTCAAGATAGTATCCTCCATTATCATCAGGCATAAATTCTATTGTGGCGTTGACGATTAGTGTTTCTATAGTTGGGTTTATAACTTCTATTTTTGTAAAAGAATTTGCCTTTTGTTTTATATAATCGTGTACTTGATCTAAAAATTCTCTTCCATAATAAAACCGTTCTTGAATGCTCCATTGTTGACTTAAAAGTATCAATTTAAGGCTTCCAGGCGTAATTTTAAAGTGGACATCTTGATTTATGCATTTTGCTACTCTAATGTCATTGAATTGTTCCAAAACAATACGTTCAAAATCCCAAATGGATAAAGCTCTATTTTTGTGTCTAAGCCGCTCACTTATTCGAACGTACATGTTTGACTGATTTTCAGGTGTTTTCCCTCCAAATGAATCTTGCGGTTGAATTATTGATTTAACATTTGGTTGTTTTCCTACGAATTTGGATATGCTACCCATTGGAATAACTTGCCCAATTACATTATTGTCTTCGCTAGTGCATGTTACTTCCACGGCATTAAAATAGATTCCTTTGATTTTGGGATAATGTTCAGGACTAGATTTTGTTGAAACTCTAATCCAAAATAAGTTTGATTCTATCGAATCAAACTTATGAAGTACTAATTCGATTATTCCTGATTTAACTAATTTGTTGGTATTATCAACCAAAATATCTTCGTTTTTGAAAGGTATCCATTTGTTTAATTGAAAATATTCTAATTGTAAAGTATCATCCTCTGGAATGGTTATGGTGGTACTAGAAGGTAATAAATCAAAAAATAAACTTACCGTCATGAGTTGGTCAATACCTTTTAACCCTATATAAAGGTAGCCGGTATATTTAAGATTGTAAAAAAAGGAATCCCCGAAAACTACTCCATTTTTAATTATTGGAACGAATCCAAATGGTGAAATATGAAAGTATTCTGATGTTGGTTGACTCAACAATTGGTTTCGTTGCTTTGTTGGGTCAAATTGTATTATTTCTTTAGCTGTATAATCTAAGGTTATTGAAGCAACTTTTGGTACAAATGGTCTATTTGGAAAAGGTAATTGTGTCTTGTTCTTAGCATTATACATGGCAATATTACTATAATCTCTTTGGTATAAATCCATACCAAAACCATAAGATGGCTCTATTAAATTAAATCTAATAAATCCTCCACTAGAATTAATAGAATATAATAAAGGGTCATTAAGAGTATTATCTCGGGAATCTACATACATATTAAAATTGTCCAAACACAAGGTTGTTTTTTTGTCTAAAACACAACTTTGGTATCCTTCCGGAGTCAATATTTCTTGTGTTTTAAATAAATCCAGTTTTTGTGGGTTGGGTGACAAATCAGTCCAATTATAATTGATTAATGCTTGTGCTTCTAATTTAAATGAACTATTCAGAAAACTTTCAGAATAGCCTGAGTAATAGGTCTCTAAACCTCCATAATCTAACGGCAAATTATCCCAATTAAATTGGACGGCTACCGATGTAACTTGTTTTTGAAATAATTCAGATTTACCAATTAATAAATAAGAATTGTGTGCAGGTAAAGGACCAAATAAATCAAAAGGTTTTCCTTGTGGAACGATGCCAATATTATTATATAAAGCCAAGTTTTTTATTCCACTTACGGTAACATCAATTTCAATAGTACTGATTGTTAACTGATTGACAAACGAATATAAAAAACAAGGAGCAAGATTGTTTAAACTAATTTTTATTGAAGGAAAAGTCAGATTTTGTTCATTTTTCTTTGGTAATGTCAATGAATCCGAAGCTTCATCTAACAGCAAATCGATACAAAAAGCTGTGTTTTCATTGTCGTAAGTGATTACATAATTTGAGAAATTAACCCAACCATTTATAGTAGTGTAGGAAATAAGGAGCCCTTCATCAAAAAGTCTTGAAAAAACAACATTAAATGGTATTTTTTTGGAAGCAACTATTTGATTCATGAGATTCCAAAAAGTATCCGTTTGATTTAATTCGGAATTAGTTTCCCGATTCAAGTTAAATTTCAATTGTATGGTTCTTTTCCCTTCACTTAAGTAGAGTACTTTCGAACTAACGATACAACCCAATTCGACTGTTTTTGATTCGTTTATTGAAGTTTGGGTACTTAATTGCTTATTGGCACCAAATAAGTACCATTCATCAGGTGAGGTCACTGTCTTACCTTCTGTTAGCAATATATTTTTGCTAACGGATGAAATAAGCGGTTCCTCTGTCCCAAATTGCAAAAAAGGGTTTTGTTGTAAGTAAAGCGTTTGTAGTTCAGCCAATTCAATCTGATAAGCAACTATCGGTTTGTCAGTAGAGAATAAGATTTCACTTTGCGACCCAAACAGTTTTCCTGCAGAAAGTTTTGAATTCACATCAATAAAAGCCGATGAAACATTTGGTAGCAAGTCAAATGAAACCACCGACTTTGTAGAGTCCCCTTTATTAGCTTTTATGTTTAAAATATCTTTGTAATAAAAATCTAAATGTCGGAGATTTAATCCATTCATTTGATGTTGGAGTTGTTGCAATAACAAGGTAAAAGCAATGTATAATGCACTTTGAGGCGGATGATAGGCATTTGTATAAAATGCGGTTTGTAAATGTTCAACCGTAATTTTTTTGATATTTAATATCACCCATTTAAACGTATGTACAGCGTTTTTAACTCGCTTCACTTCTTCCTTTGTAAGTTCTCTTCTGTGTTGTGATGTAGTATTTTCTAGACTATTTTTAAGTTCATTTAGTACATTGCGTTGATCAAAAAGCACATCTACCTGCATATTTAAAAATGTGCTAGCCAATTCATTTTCATTTAAATTCACTAGATGTTGTCTCCAGTTTTCAATTGTTTCATTCCAGTTTAATAGAACATCTATTTGATCTAATATTTCACTTTGGATAGCTGAACTAGAACCATGATTATTTTCAATTGTTTCGATTGAAGTAATAGATGAAGCAATAATTGACGACATAAAAAGAATACTATCACCCTGCTCAATTCCTTGCCAAGTTGTTGTTGTTTCGTTTTGAATATTATAAAAATTGATATGCTTAAGATAATGTACGATATAGCTTATGACCTCTGAAAAAGATCGTTGGTCAATTTCAAAATCAGGATTCAGTAACTGTCCTAAAGCTCGTTTCGTAGAAAGGGTTCCTATACGTGTTTCTAGCATACGTCTAATGTTGTATGGTTACTCAGCTATTTGAATGATTTGTGTATTGTACAAAAGAGGAATATCGGTTCCCTCGACTTTGTAAAAAGGGAAAACCAAATTAAATCGTGTGTTTGATTGTTCAATTCTATAATCCAGTGAAATTTTCAATTCGCCATTTTGATAATTTGAGCCATCTATACTTATTTCATTGAGTTCTATTCTGGTTTCATAATTGATTATAGCTGTTCTAATATGTTCTTTTAAGAAGTTGAGTTTTGAGGTGTTGATAGACTCAAATAAAAAATCGATTAAATTGCAGCCATAATCTGGAGTCATAATGCGTTCACCCAAACTTGTACTCAACAAAATTTCAAGAGATTGTTGAATGTCTTCAGCTGCCTCTACCATTTTGATTTGGAGATTATTGTTCTGGTTGAAAGTAGGAGGAAAACTCCAGCCTCTTCCTAAAAATGATTGATTAATACTCATATCTTTTGAATTAGTTTATCATTACTGTAGTTCCTTTTACACTCATTTGTCCATTACTAGAAATAGCACATTCTGCTGTACCGTCAATTTTTACACTTTGATTACCTGAAACGGTGATTTGTCCGCCTTCTTCTTTGATAGACTGTGATCCGCTTAGTGAAATATTCACTCCTTCAATTTTAACATCTTGTGCAGCTTTTATAGATATATTCGATTGACTATTGAGCGTTATACCTTTGTCATTCATTTGTATTACATTACTGTTTTGATCAGTTAAGGTTATGCCTTTATCTTTATCACTCAGCACGATGGTATTACCCCCTGGAGTTATAATGCTTAAAATCTTATTTTCTTCATCAAATTTTAACTGTAATTTACTTTGTGTTATAAGTGTTTTGATGGAATTCTTATCATCTGGGGTAAGGGGAGCAGGTATTTTACTACTAAAAACACTTCCCAAGATTACTGGATAAGACGGATTATCATCCATAAATCCTAGAATAACTTCATCATCAATTTCAGGCATAAAGAACGCTCCAAAAGTATTTCCAGCATAAAAAGTAGATAATCTGGCCCAAATTGGATCACTGTTTTCGCCTAAAATAGGCATTTGCACTTGAACTCTGAATTCATTATTTGGGTCTTCATTTATTTTTTTTACAATTCCCGTCTGTAAACCGTGAACAGGAGGGCTAACCCCTTCTGAACCGGGATTTAATAACTCATTTTTTTCTGCAAACGACTCCGGTGACATTCCAATTTCAGCAGTAGTAGTCCAACCACCACCACTTATACTGTGTGTAACACCTGATATATAAGAATCTCCATTAAATCGTTCACTCAAACCAATCAACTTAATTAAGGTATTAACCTTGGCCTTTGGAGAGCCATGAAATGTAACTGTACCTGTAAATTGAGATAATCTTAATCGCAGCAAAATTGAATCCGCCCAAGCCTGTAATTCATCTTGGGGTAAGGGTGCCGATTTGGTAAGTTTCAGAGGATTTGCGGATAAAACGCTCGATAAGGTTGAACCGGTTAAGTCTCCTTCTTTGTTCAAAGTGGGATCTTTGGCTGTGGCAGATATCATTTTTTGAGTAGCTGGATCAAAAGCACTGCATTCCACACTGGAATATTGTTCTACAGCATTAATTTCAGAATCAAATTCAATCATATCATAACCAAATTGGATTTGTAATTCAGGCGTTGCAGAAACATTTGGAGCAGCAACAGTCACTTTGCCCGCATCTGTTGTCACTATCATTCCATTTTTTTCAGCAAGCATATTTATAAAATCCCAATCCGAAACATTGGGTTTAACAATCTCTTCATTTACTAACGTTGTTGCCGTAACCTCTGCAGATAGTCCCGATGCATTTTCGATTATGGCTTGAATAATTTCACTATCTTTTTTCTTTAAATACGTTGCCTTTTCTTTGTTTTTAGTAAGTACTTCTGCTTTATCCTTGCAGCTTATTTTTAAACTGGATGAACTCCCTTCGCTTACACTAATGCTTTCTTTGGTAACTATTCCTTTGAAAATGGTATCGTTTTTTGACTGATATCCTAATTTAATTTCTATTTCGGTACCTGGTTTAAACGTATCTGAATCAGTTACTTCAAACGTTTGGCTGGCGCTGCTTCCGTCTCTAACCGTAATTTCAGCACTCGATAATTTTCCTATACCAATGCTGATGTTCATAGACATAATTTCAAATGCAGAAGGAATTTCAGTTCCTGCTGAAAGTATACTAAATGAAAACACATTTGATTCTTCTATGAGTGGTGAAACGGGCATAACTTTTATTTAATTGGGGGTAAATACAATTTTGTTCCTGGGGTTAATTTTCTGAAATTAGTGAGGTTATTAAATTTTGCCACTTCTAAATAATAACTTGGGTCGCCATAAATCTTGTTACAAATTAAAGGCAACGAATCACCTTGCTTTATTTCAATTAAATGTGTTAAATCAGGTGACTTATTATTAGCTTCTTTAGCTATCGTTGCAGCATCTAATGATTTGATAAATGAACATGAAGCTTTGGCGCGTAGGGGGATACCATTTTTTTGAAATAACGTATATTCAATCTTCAAAGATGCCAGTTTACACTTAAAAACCAGCGTTCCCCAATTGAGAATCAAATAATTGGGTTCGTGAATATCACCATTATAATCAAAACAAACCTTTTTGAAAAGGGTAATTTGTGCGCCTATAGGTAATTTATTTATAGGCATTAGAGGAGGAGCTTCTACCGCTCCTGTGGCATCAAAATAGATGTCAAATGAGATGGTTTCTGGCGGCATACCTTTAAACATTAAGGGCGTACCGGGAGCTCCTATTGGGACATCCTCATTGTAATTGACCTTGTGTTCGTGGGTATACGATGCAGGGTTAATAAATACAACCGTGGCTAATGTAGGAGGCAACGTATATTTATTATCCTTAAAGGCAGCTATTTTTAGTCTATCATGCATATTCCCTTATCGCTCTTTTCTTTTACTGATTTCCTTTTTAATTTCCTTTTTACATTCCTTTAAAATGGCTTGTTTAATCCTTTCTATATCGAGGTTTTCACCTGTTTTCCTTAAGGATTCTTCAATTTTAACCTTAATTACTAATTCTCTGATTTCTATTGCCATATTGTAAGAATTTATAGAACTTGAAAGTAACTGTATGCAAACTCTAGTGTTTCTATAGCTATTTCGTTATTCATTGAATTAAAATCAGAAATAGACCATTTTACAGGCCAAGCGTTCACAAAACTCCACGATTTTAATGGTGTGCCTTGTTCATTTAATAGCTTAACTACTATGTTTTTAGTAGTTATAGTCTCCGTTAATGAAATGGGGCCCAAAGAAATTCCTCCAATAGGATCTAAGCACCATTTTGCAACAGCAGAATCCTTTGCTACAAGCCCTCTTTTTAGAACCAAATTAGAATATTTTACAGCTGTGGGAACCCTGTGTATATATGGGTTCCCACCTTCTGTAATTTCCTCTATTCCTCGCTCCAAAGAAATGCCAGACACCTCTTTAAAAGAGGCATCGGCTTTTCCTAAGACTCCTGAAAAAGACAATTGAAAATAAAAAGCAACTGGTGGATAATATTCACTCATATACCCTTATCCATTTGCTATCACTAACCCTTCATGAGTTAACTCCATTGTTTCTACAGCTACCTCGTTGGCATCAGATTTCATATCGGTACCCGTAATTTTTGAAGGCCACGCGTTGGTGAGTGTCCAAGTCATTGTTGGGTTTCCTTGTTCGTCTAATAACTGAATAGTAACGGTTTCTCTCTTAATGGTGTTCATTTTAATGGCACTGTACCACTTAAAGAAGTTGTTATCTTTAGCAAAGATTCCTTTTTTAAGTGTTACGTTTCCAAATTTTGCAATTCCGGGCATTTTTATTGTCGAAAATGTTTTGCTATCACCGTGACGGTATTCTATAGCTTGTGTTTCTGTGTCCAATCCAGATACTTCCTGAAATGAAACAGTGCTGTCTTGTGACCCTAACGATACTTTGAAGTAAAACTTGGGTAAAGGCCAGTTGGTGTCTTGGGCTTCTCCTGCCATAATCTTATTTTTTTATTGATTAAACATTATTATTTTATCCTTTTTGCATTTCTTGTTGGAACGTCAATTCAATGAACTCCGCAGGATGTGAAACGGCTACTTTAATGGATACACGCATAATTCCCATAAGAATATCGTCTCCAGTCATTGTACTTCCTATACCAACACTTACAGAAAATGCATCCGCAGCTTTTGGTCCTGCTAATCCACCTTGGTTCCATAAACCGGTCAAAAAGCTATTACACATACTTTGAACATTTACCCAAGTGCTGGCAACATTCGGTGCAAAAACGTAAGCTTTACAAGCATCTTTGATGGATTGTTCAATGTAGATTAGTGTTCTTCTTACGTTAACGTATCTCCAATCATTTGAATTTCCATCTAATGTACGAGCACCCCAAACCAAATTTCCACGTCCAGTAAATGCACGAATAGCACAAACCGCTTTTCCATCAATTGGCATGTTTAAATCTTCTTGAGCAGCATTGTCAATTTTTATTGCTGGCATTATGGTACTTTGAATCCCCACATTTGCTGGTGCAATCCATACTCCTTCATTGTTGTCAACTGAAGTATAAATTCCTGCCATACCTGCACTTGGTGCTATTAAGTTCATTTTTTTCATAATAGCAGCCATTAACAATTGATACGATTTACTTAAATTTTGTAAAATCGAATCTGCTTTTTGTAATGCTGGTATTGTCGGTGTTGTAAATGCAGCTATGATTGCAGCCATATTTGAATTAACAGCCCCTGTTTTATCTGTAAATTCATTAGTCAACATTTGAACAACCGCTGTGTAAGAAGCAGTATTGATGTTCAAGTAATTGATTTCAGAAGTTTGATAAACAGTGGTATGTAACCAAGGATAATAAACCGCTGCATAACTATTAAATTTCGGATCTAGCGGTTCTACACTGTTTCTAAATTGCTCTACACTAGTAGTTCCCACCATTGGTTCGCTGTAACCACCTGGTATATCCAAAATGGCAACTCTGTCCATCATCTCTCCACAATGGTTGATCATAGCTCCTTGTAATGAATAAGCATTTGCATATTTGTCTTGTAAATACGTATCGGTCGTTGGGTCAGCTGTCGGATCCATAATTTCTACCAAGTCAGGTATCACAATCATTGTTAAATCCTCTTCTTTTTTAAGCAATTCCAATGCTCCCATAAAATCGGTTGTATCTGTGATTGCTTTTTTGCTGTAATCGTATTTTCCGATTGACATAATGAAACACGTACCGCCTCCATTTTCATAAAAGAACTTAACGCTACTATACATTCTGTAATTGATAGTGGTGTTATTTAGGTTATATGCAAATCCATTGGCACAATAATCAGCGTTATCAACTAAATTAGCAAATGTGGCATTGGCAGCTTTCACAGCAGCAATTTCATCTGTTGTTGGATTATCGCCAGCAGCCGTTAAAGCTGCTTGAGCAGTCGTTAATGCCGTATAATTGGCATCTCCTTGAGCAGCTGTGAGTGCAGTGGTCGCAGCCGTTAGTGCTGCTGTTTGTGCAGGTGTTACACCTGATCCAGCCTTAGTTACTGCTGCTTGACACGTATCTACTACACTTTGCAATATTTCTATACGTTCAGGTAACATAGAAGCGGTTACGCTGTATTGAACTTGTGGTGCTGTATTGCCAAATATCGAGAGAAATTCGGCTAAAGAACCAATCTTAACGGGTTTATTCAATAGGTTTTGCCCATTGAAATTGGTTTGTGCTGTGTATCCAATAAAAGCAGGTACTGCCGTTGGAACCGGTACTACAGCGTTTCCGAAGGCGTCCAATTCTTGGATGTATACTCCGGGGGTTTTCATTGTTGTAGACATAGATTATTTATTTTGATTAAACATTTACAATTGTTGTAGAAAGAAAAGACATCCCGTCTTCTCCATCTTCATACTTCCGCATTGAAAGTAATTCGGGTGTGGGTAATTTGATTTCTAATTCATGGGCTTGATTTGAATAATTAAATTTGTATTTCACGGTAAGTTTTGGATGGTTTTGAAGTCGATCTACTAGCTTTAATGGTTTTGAAGAAGTAAAGACCATTGCTTTGTTTCCACCAGGTAATACCTTAGGTGAAGGATTTTCATAGGTTTCTAATTGCACACCTTCTATGGTTAAATTGGAAGATTCTATCTTTCTATTTGGGTTGATTACTACTTGATATTGCCAATAACTTTTTCTAGCTGAGAATGCCAATGTAAATTGCTTAGATTCGTTTGCTGTTTTGACAAACTCAATCATTTTTTTTATGGGCAAATGGAGCACTCCAATGGTATGAAAAGTAGGTTGTGATGAAACGTAAAATTGCTCAAAGAGCTCATCATTCACCCAAATAGTAAATAGACCCTCATCTTGCTGAGAAACGTTAATAAACACTTGAGAGGGTAGGTTATCATCAAATTGAAAAGTAATGATTTTTTCTCCCATAGCATTCTCCACAAACAATTTCTTGCAGTGAGTGGGTACATTAAAACTAAAAAAATTGGTTTTTCTTTCAATACAATCTGCTGAACTAACTTTTGGTTGGTTCGTGAAACGTTGCTGATCATTAGGCGTAAATAACATTACAAAGGGATCATTAGTCCAAAGAATGTCTGTGTAGTTTTTAAATAAAAAGTTGGTGAATTGTATCTCATAAGTCAACAATTCTAACCCTTTTAAGGCTTCTTCTATTTGGAAAGCAACAGCATTTCTAATCCCCACATAAAAAGTGAGCATATTACCTTGTTGATTTACTTTAATTTCATAATTACGCTGTGCTTTAGCAGTAGGAGTGTTTGGCACTACATTAAAGTTACCGTATGCCAACTTTTGGAAGTAATCATGAGTTACTTCAATGCTAAACCATTTGTAATATATAAGTTGCGATGCCATACTTTTATTTAGTCGTTGAATTTCCGAGTCCAGAAATACCTGTTGCTTCGCTCTTCACTACACCTCCATCTATGGTTATCATCCGAACTTTATAGATTATTGATGGTACATATTTAGCGCCTATCCCGCTCCAAATATGGCTTAGCTCATTGATAGGAATATTAAAAATTTCCAAGGTAAGTTTTTCTAGTTCTTGAGGAAAATCTGCTTGTTGTTGCCCATTGAAATAGGTGTTTGTTTGAAATACACCTATTACTCTCGACAATATTTTTAGCGCTTCCATATAATTTACTGAGCTATAATTTGCTGCTACGAGCAGATAAACATTCAGATATATAGGTGGGGCAACTTTTGCAAAAGACTGTTGGTCTTGAATATATTGTCTATTCAATTTAACAGTTGTTTCTTGTTCTAAATTGATGACCGTAAGGATTATTTTATTTTCAATGTTTTCAGTGATGCTACCGTCTGGATTTATAAGACTGCTTAATGCTACAACATTATCATCCAATCCAAATGTTAATTTGAGTTCATTATTCAAATATTCGGCAATAAAAGAGAGCGCTTTTTCTATCATATCCTAACTTGCTTTTTTAAATTTACCTATGAGCGAATTCGCCAATGCTCGGGAAAAATAGATTCCACTCATTGTTGCTATGCAACAATTCACAAACAAGGAGTCCATACCCGTAAGTTTTTTGAATTCAATTATTAATTCTGCAAAACCATACTGATTTATAATATATTGTAAAACCAAAGCTAATGGTAGACCCAAAACAAGCGCAAGCACTAACCATAGAAATTCTGCCGCCACAACTTTCTTTATGGAAGCAAATAGTTTCTCTAGTTTTCCCACTTCAGCACCAACTGCTGCCTGTGTTTTTGCTATGTTAGGTGGCACACTCATTACGGTAAATCATTTTTTCTATTGGTAATCCATTTATTCAAAAAGTATACACTAAAACCTCCAAGTATAAACCCAACTATAACCCCTACTGAGATATTGTCTAAAACGTGCAGCACGCGCAGCAATACAACAACAAAAAGTAGAACGGCCAAGGAATAATAAATAAGATTAGCCGTTTTGGCAAACAGTACCAAACTGCTGTTGGGTTGAAATAAGGCAATCAAAAAACCAATGCCTCCAAAGAAAATAACCAATATCAAACCTAAAATAATAACACTTTTATAGGTCGTCAAAATTTCTTCAAAACTCTTCTTTTCTTGAGCCAATACTTCTGCAGGAGTAAGAGGTCCTGGTTTTGGTGGTATAGTATCATTATTAATAGAATCATTTGCGGCAGTGTCCGAAACGGGGAGCTTACCAGTATTACAAAGACTTTTGGCAATGGCTGCCCAATAATCATGGTACCCAACATCAAACCCCAATGCCCAAATACCTACTCCATGAAGGTTTTTAGTTTTTACATAATTTAATTTCAATTGAAATGAAGAATCATTTTCAAACCAACAATGTCTAAAAACACTGTTATCACCATTCATAGAATAAGAAAGATAAGGACTTTTACTTACTGTATCAAAATGCAATTTACCCACTTTACCTATCATATGAGTTTTAATATAGTTAAAGGTGCGAGCTCCGATAGTTTTGATTGTTTTTGAAGCTATTGATTCTCCTTCTGTCTCCCAAATATTACCATAAAATGGAAGACCAAGCATAACCTTTTGAGGGGGTACAGAGGCTAAATAATAATCTATGGTTTTTTCAATGTTAACATCTCCTAAAACTAGATCACTTTTTAAGGGACTAAGTGGTCCTGCGTGAGTTGTATGATAGGAGTATCCCATAATAGTAAATTGATCCACTAATGGCGCTAGAGTAGGCAAATCCAAAAACTTTTGCCAATCCACCTTCGGAACGGCCAGATAAATCATATAGGGAGTATCTCCAGATTTTAGTTCGGTATTCAGTGTTTTTACAAACGTTGTATAGGCATTACGCTCAGCACTGGCTACACCTTCAAAGTCGATGCAAACACCGTGCACCTTGCGTGATGCTAATAATCCTTTAACAGTTGTAATAAAGGTTGATATAGCTGTGGGATCATTCAAAAATCGTTTATTGGCTTCATCACCAAAATTGGTAACTGTGAGCAACACTTTAGTACCTTGAGCTAGTGCTGAATCGATAACAGGAGTTGTATTCCAATTATGAATGGTTTTATACTTACCCGTGGAAGGTTGTAATTCGTATGAAAAATAAGCCAGTGTGGTGAGCAGTGAATAATTAAGACTTTGATGAATTTTCTTATCTTCCCAATAAGGTAACCAGCCCAATACTTCATAATCCAATACAAATTTTTGATTGGGCATATAAGGTTGTGTATTTAATTGAAGCGCATGAGCATCTAATTTATAGGGAGAACCTTCTTTTCCTAGTGATGTTGGATGAAGTTCATGTTCACCTTTATCTTGCGCAGTAGTAGTTTGAGCAAGCACGTTAATATTGAATACATTCAAAATCAACAATGCCTGTGTAAAGAGAAAAAATAGTATGTAAGCTGGTTGCTTGATACGTTATATTTTGGGTTTAATAATGGTTAGTTATTACAAGTGTATGTTCAGTATACTTGTGGGATGTCAAATGTAGAGCATTAAAAATTGCTGTGGTAGAGCAATTCTAACCCATTTTTGCATGGGTCAATTCTAACCTATTTTAGGGTATATTCTTACCTACAAAAAATATAAAAACCTGATTATAAATGATATATGATATTTGTAAACAAAAAAATAATTTGGTTGATTGATATTGATTTTGTACCTTAGATACGGGCATTTTGTAGGGCCCAAAAAAATGAGTACCTAAGCAAACAGAATCCTTTAAAATAGCTTTACGCTAAAATATCCTCTTCAGTTATAAATCAAAAAATTATGAAATCAAAAAGTGCAGCTTATTTTTTATGGCTCATCAGTATTTTCGGTTGGTTGGGTTTTCATCTGTTCTATTTAGGTAAAATAGGCACAGGAATTCTTTGGATCATTACGGGAGGTTTTTTTGGAGTAGGATCACTAATAGATCTCTTTACGTTGGGCGGTCATGTGGAGCAATTCAACACAAAAGAGGAACTAAAAACATTAAGAGCCACCACAAATGAACTAGCAAGAATGACGGCTCATAAAATGGCTCAAAAAAACTTGTAATTTCTATAAATATCCTAACTCAATGAAAGCACAAAAAGATAAAAATCTACTAAGAGATCAGATCTATGATAGGTAGAAGAGTTTTTCCACAAGAAATTGGGAGCTGCAAATTATAGACAAATTTCCAGTGTCAGTATCATAGAAAAAACGAACAAAATTTGCTAATGAAAAGGAGCTATTAAAATAAACTAACTAATGAAAGAAAATAACCCCCTTGATGAATATAAAAATAATATTGTAAACGCAACTTTACGGGCAACACTTAATATTGATAATTCCTCCTTTTCTGAATACAAAGGTAGTGGATGTATTATAGTATATAGGGAAAGATTATTTTTTATTTCGTTAATAAATTTGAATGAAAGTTTTGAAAAACGAGGTACTATAGAAATCAGAACTGGCTTTAAGAACAGTGTTACATTATTTCCTTTATTAGACTTAAATATTATTGACGTATTTGATGCAAAATATAATGAACTAGTAGGGCCTGAATTTCAAAAATTGAAAACACTAAAGTTTTGTTTCACCGAATTTGAAGAACCCAAAGAAATTATACAAGTTAAAAAAATATTTGATACTAATGTTGATGAACCTAGATTCAAAAAAATAGTATATACTAACCTTGATATTGATCCAAATAGAAATGAAAGTTATAGCTTTTTGGGAATTATAAATGACGGAAATGAATTTAAAACTAAACCATCAGAAGATAATTTATTCTCCGATCTAAAATTCGATAGTAATCTTGGATCAATCTATAAATTCTTATATAAAAATAAAATTCATGAAGTAATCGATAAAAACTGTAACCTCCCCCAAAAATAGGACAACTTTAAAATATAATTATTAATTTTAAATT
>CAYQNU010000029.1:0-31177 GCA_964419055.1 uncultured Flavobacteriales bacterium
AATTAAATTCAAAATTTGTATATTTACAACCTGTCCTAAAAAAGGGGAGGTTACAGCAAATCCAAATTAATAAATTTTGGATTTGAAATTTTTAGTTTATATATTTGAAATATGAAATTCAATAATTTTATTTCGAAAAGCTATTTGACAATATTAATTGTTGTGATTGCTATTTTAGTTAAACCAAATGCTTGTTTCACTCAAGGATTTTATGGTATGGTTAAAGTAGATAAAAATCTTTGGGTTGATGATTCTGAAATAACAAATGTTGAATATCGACAATTTATAAACTACATAAAAGATTCTATTGCTAGAAGAAAGCTTTTTGACAATGGTTTTAAAGAATTTGGAACAAAATATTTGGGTAAAAATGGAAATGACTCCATAAAACTTAATTTTAAAACACATCTGGATTGGAATGCTGAAAAATATTTTGACATTATTGATTCCTTATATTCTCCACCCGGGAGAAAAGCATTTTACTACCAATTAGGATTTGATTCAAAAAAAATTAATTATTCCTATTATAGTTTAGTAGACTCCAAACAAATAGTGGTTAATTGTTATCCCGATACAACTGTTTGGGAAAGTTTCAAGAATAATTTTGTATTCCAATTGTACAATTGGCATGTTGCTTATGATTTATATCCTGTTATTGGTATCTCTTACAATCAAGCTATTGCTTTTTGTCATTGGCGAACAAAAATGCTCAATGATTTTAATGCTTCTTCGCACAAAAAAGCAACCAAGAGAGTAGTTAAATTTACACTTCCTACATTAGAGCAATGGAATTCAATTTCTAGAATGGGAAATTTAGGAGGAAAGTTTAACGGAACGATTACCGATACTCTTAAACCCACAAATATATCTGAGCAGAAATTTTTAAAAGAAAACGGTTATCTAATAAATTCTAAATACTCCAAGGATTACCTTTTTGATGTGTATAAAACATTTCCCGTACAGCTTAAGGACGGAAGCAAAGATGACAAGATTTATGGTTTGGCTAGTAATGCTGCGGAAATGACTTTGGACAAATATGTTGTGGGGGGGAGTTGGTACCATGCAGCAATAAAAGCGCTTATTGGTGAAACAATTAATTATAATTGTGATATTCCAGCACCATGGTTAGGTTTTAGATGTGTCGTTTATTATATTGAATAAAATATAAAAGTGTTGAATAATTGTGGTTTAGCCTTAATTAATATGTATTTGCCATTATTATTGTTTTAAGAGATTTATTTCGCCCCTACGGGGCTTATTGGACTATTTCTTTATATTTTCTATTTTGATTTAGTCCCTATAGGAAACATCAAATTGTATTTAACAAAAAATCCCGACTTCTTTCAAAATCGGGATTTTATTAATTCAATATAGGATTAATTTTTTTTACAAATTCAATAAAATTTCATCTGGATCTTTAGCACCAAAAATCATTTTGTGTGGGTTCTCCAACATTTCTTTAACTTTTACTAAGAAAGAAACCGATTCCTTACCATCAATGATTCTGTGGTCATACGAAAGTGCTAAATACATAATCGGTCTGATTTCTACTTTACCGTTAATGGCTACAGGTCGGTCAACAATGTTATGCATACCTAAAATAGCCGATTGTGGAGGGTTGATAATCGGTGTACTCAACATCGATCCAAACACTCCTCCATTGGTAATCGTAAATGTACCACCTTGCATATCTTCAATGGCAATTTTCCCGTCACGTGCTAAGATGGCCAAACGTTTAATTTCTGCTTCTATTTCAGCTAACGACATACGTTCTGCATTGCGCACTACTGGCACCATCAATCCTTTTGGTGAACTCACCGCAATACCTATATCAGCATAATTGTGGGCTATCATTTGATCACCATCAATCATCGAGTTTACTTGTGGGAATAAATTCAAGGCTTCCGTAACAGCTTTTGTAAAGAATGACATAAAACCTAAGTTTACACCGTGAACTTCTTTAAATTTATCTTTGTATTTGTTGCGCAAATCCATCAACGGTTTCATATCCACTTCGTTGAATGTTGTCAACATAGCCGTTTCATTTTTTACAGCAAC
This sequence comes from uncultured Flavobacteriales bacterium, assembly GCA_964419055.1. Classification (GTDB taxonomy): domain Bacteria; phylum Bacteroidota; class Bacteroidia; order Flavobacteriales_D; family Parvicellaceae; genus CAYQNU01. Next base: position 2,059 of record CAYQNU010000029.1, read on the forward strand.
CAAGCGAGAAGCAATTTTACGTCTCAACATCGACATTTTCTCAGAAGAAGTGTCACGTGTTCCGCCCCATCCTTGCGTTCCTTCTGTGCTCACACCTGCTGATAAAGCAGCCAACACATCTTGTTTAGTGATGCGTCCGTCTTTACCTGTTCCGTTGATTTTTTGTACAGGAATGTTATTCTCAGCAGCTATTTTGCTGGCAGCCACCGAAGGCGAACCGCTTGCATAATTTTCTGTTTTTGGTTTTTCTACTTCTTTCACTACTGGAGTGGATGAAGGAACAACAGCCGCTTCTACTTTTGTTTCTGCTTTTACTTCTACTTTTGGAGCTCCTTCTGGTTTGGCAGCAGAGGTATCAATATGACACACTACTTGACCAACTTTCACTACATCACCCACAGCTGCTTTTAAGGTAACTATCCCAGATGCTTCGGCAGGTAATTCTAACGTTGCTTTATCTGAATCTACTTCAGCCAACGCTTGATCTTTTTCTACGTAATCTCCATCAGACACTAACCATTCGGCTATTTCTACTTCGGATATCGACTCTCCCGGTGAGGGAACTTTCATTTCTAGAACTGACATATTCTAAATTTTGTATGGTTTTTATTAACTTACTTTTACTTTGGCGTGAGCGACAACTTTGCCCAACATTTTTTTGTGACGAATTTCGTGAACTTTTGAGGATCCTGCAGCAGGGCTAGCAGATTCAGATGGTGAAACCACATTCAATTCAACCGTACGGAATTTGCGTAACATGTATGACCAAGCACCCATATTTTCGGGCTCTTCTTGCATCCAAATGTATTTTTTCTCTTTTCCGTATTTGTCTACAATTCCGTTTAATTGATTAATTGGCAAAGGATACAGTTGTTCTACTCTAACAATAGCTAAGTTATCGGCACCACCTGCTTTTTCTAGTTCCTCCAACAAATCGTAGTACACTTTACCGGAACACATCACCACTGTATCAACGTTTGATGGAACCGCTTTAGCATCATCAATAACTTCTTGAAAACTTCCTGATGCTAATTCTTCAATGGTAGAAACGGCTTTAGGATATCTCAATAATTTTTTAGGCGTAAATACTACTAATGGTTTGCGGAAATCTCTTTTTAATTGTCTTCTCAACAAATGGAAGTAATTAGCAGGAGTAGTACAATTGGTAATTTGCCAGTTTAAATCAGCAGACAATTGTAAGAAACGCTCCAATCGTGCCGAAGAGTGTTCGGACCCTTGACCTTCATATCCGTGAGGTAACAACATTACCAATCCATTTTGAGTGTGCCATTTATCTTCAGCAGCCGCAATGTATTGGTCAATCATGATTTGTGCACCATTATTAAAATCTCCAAACTGAGCTTCCCATAAGGTTAGTCCATTAGGAGTAGCAAAAGCATAACCGTAATCAAATCCTAAGACTCCATATTCAGACAATAACGAGTTGTACACTTGAAATTGCGCTTGTTTATCAGCTAAATGATTTAATGTAATGTATTCTTCTTCTGTATCTTCTGTTTTAACCACTGCATGACGGTGTGAGAACGTACCTCTTTCTACATCTTGACCAGATAAACGAACAGGGTGACCTTCAACTAATAATGAGGCGTATGCCAACATTTCACCCATTCCCCAGTCAAGGCTATTATTGTCAATCATGCTTACACGATCTTCTAATAATTTCACCACTTTTCTAAAGAATTTTTTACCAGCAGGTAATGTAGCTAATTGTTTACCTAGGGCAACCAATTTTTCTTTATCAAAACCGGTATTAGGCGATTTTTCGAAATCAATAGCTGTTGCCTTTCTAAAACCACCCCAATATTCTTGCATAAAATCGGTGATGACCGCTTTTTGAACTTGTTTGGCTTCATCCAAACGATCTTGGAGCATATCATCAAAAGCTTTTTCCATTCCAGCACCTTCTTCTTTGGTGATAACTCCTTCGCTCACCAATTTATCTAAATAAATCTCACGAGGACTTGGGTGTTTAGCAATGATATCATATAATTTAGGTTGCGTGAACTTAGGTTCATCTCCTTCATTGTGACCGTATTTTCTATATCCTAATAAGTCAATAAATACATCTCTGTTGTATTGTTGGCGGTATTCCAACGCAATTTGCATAGTTTGAACAACTGCCTCTACATCATCACCGTTTACGTGAAAAACAGGACACAAGGTTGTTTTAGCAATGTCTGTACAGTAGGTACTCGAACGAGCATCTAAATAATTGGTTGTAAATCCAACTTGATTGTTAACCACAATATGAACCGTTCCACCTGTTCTGTATCCGTCTAATTGAGCCATTTGAATGACTTCATACACAATTCCTTGTCCAGCTATGGCGGCATCACCGTGAATTAATATCGGAACGATGGCTTTTTCATTACCTTTTAAGTCAAAATCTACTTTTGCTCTTGACAAGCCTTCAGCTACAGGTCCTACCGTTTCTAAGTGAGAAGGATTGGGCAATAAGGTCAATTTTACTTGTTTACCGCCATCTGTTTTAGCAACAGAAGTACTCCCCAGGTGGTATTTTACATCACCATCAAAATCTTCATCATCGTATTCTTTTCCTTCAAACTCACTGAAGATTTTATCATACGTTTTATTAAAAATATTGGCCAATACATTCAAACGCCCTCTATGAGCCATACCCACCACAAATTCTTGAACGCCCAAATCGGCACCTTTTTCAATCAAGGTGTCTAAGGCAGGAATCAAAGATTCTCCACCTTCCAAAGAGAAACGTTTTTGACCAACGAATTTTTTATGTAAAAACTGCTCAAACACACTTGCTTGATTCAATTTATGCATGAGGTGTTTTTTGCTGTTCACATCTAATTTTGGACGATTTTTAAGTTCAATTTTATTACGTAACCATTGTACTCTCTCCGGATGACGGATGTATTGATACTCAATACCAATTGAACCACAATAAGTTAATTGAAGGTGATCAATAATTTCCTTTAAAGTAGCAGCCCCAATACCTGCTTCTTCACCTGCGTGAAAAACGGTATTTAAATCATTAGCATCTAAACCAAAGTTTTCGATGGCCAATGTGGGTTCATATTTTCTTCGTTCACGAACGGGATTTGTTTTGGTAAACAAATGACCTCGTTGGCGATAACCGTTTATAAGATTAATAACTCTGAACTCCTTTTGAACATTTTCAGGAATTTCTCCTCCATCTTCGAAGTTTTTTCGAGCAAATTCAAAGCCTTCAAAAAACTTACCCCAGCTAGCATCAACCGATGCTGCATCTTGCATATACTGTTTGTAAAGTGCATCAATAGCGCTTACATCGGCATTAGCAATATACGAAAATTTATCCATATTTTTATTTGTAAAATAATCTGTGCCCAAAGGTATAAAGAAATATTTAACATAGAAATTCTTGAAAGGAATAATTCTTGGCAAAATCAAGAATTTGTATCGATAAGTGACTTGAAGACGATTATCTTTTCCCATGCACGTTCTCGATAAGATTTTCATTTCGTTTAATTTAATAACTTCTTTAAAATTTAAACCTTCACGTTTCTAAAAACTGTTATCTTGAAAATCACTCGAACGGACTATCGCACTGATAAAAATTATAGAGTCAATTCGTGCCGAAATTCCCTCAAGTCAGTTCGACAGATTTTCGTATATTTTACATTGATTTTGAAAAAAATCGATTGTAAAATAGAAAATTGTATCGAGAACAGGCCAAAGCCGTTTCCCTCATATTTTGCACATTCTAATTGACATCTAATGAACCCAAATATTACCAAAATATGAATTGATATCGCATAAATGCATATCGATGCTGTGGTTGAACTAGTTTTTACACAATTTGGTATTAGTAAATGCAAACTAAATTATCGTTGTTGCGTTATAGAAAAATGTACTTTTAGACATACAAACTAAACACTTATACCTATGGCAAAATCTAAAGCATCGGCAGCAAAAACAAAGATTTTTGTATTAGACACTTCCGTTATTCTGCACGACCACAACTCCATCAATAGTTTTGAAGAACATGATGTGGCTATTCCGATTACTGTTTTGGAAGAGTTGGATAATTTTAAAATTGGTAACGACACGAAAAACTTTTCATGCAGAGAGTTCATTCGAGTTTTGGATAAGTTGAGTAAGAATCATACATTGTTGGATTGGGTGCCGTTGAATGGAAAAGCAAATAAAGGTCGTTTCAAAATCATTATGTACAATGAAGAATTGAACTTTGATGCAGAACGCATTTTTAAACCCAACAAAAACGATCATAAAATCATCAATGCTGCTTTGACCTTGCAACAGCAAGAGCCCACTCGAAGTGTAATTTTGGTTTCAAAGGACATCAATCTTAGATTAAAAGCCAAAGCATTGAATTTGCAAGCGGAAGATTATGAAACAGGTAAAATCAATAAAGAAAGTACCCATTACACCGGACAAATTGTTATAGACGGGGTTGATACCGATATTATTCAAGATATTTACAAGAATGAATTCACGACCAATATTAGCTTTTTGAAAGACCGTTTGGTGAATAATGCTTTTTATATTCTAAAAAATAATAAAAACTCCATTTTGGCTTATTACAATCCTGCCAAATTGCGTTTGGAACGCGTTGAAAAAGAATACGCATTTGGAATTAAACCTAAAAATGCAGAACAAACATTTGCTATTCACGCTTTGATGAATCCGGATGTAAAATTGGTGACGTTGCAAGGAGTAGCAGGAACAGGTAAAACCTTATTAGCGTTGGCTTGTGCGTTGGAACAAAACAATATTTATCACCAAATTATTTTGGCTAGACCTATTGTACCGTTGAGCAACAAAGACATCGGTTTTTTACCAGGAAGTGCCGAAGATAAAGTAAATCCATATATGCAACCGCTTTTTGACAACCTTTCTTTCATCAAAAGTCAGTTTAGTGCAAGTGAGAAAAAAGCTAAAAAGATTCAAGAAATGGAAGAAGAGCAACGCCTCAAAATTATTCCATTGGCATTTATCAGAGGGCGAAGTTTATCGAATGTGATTTTTATAGTGGATGAAGCCCAAAACCTTACACCGCATGAAGTAAAAACCATCGTAACACGTGCTGGAGAAAACACAAAAATCATTTTTACAGGAGATGTGCACCAAATTGATACACCTTATTTGGATGATCAAAGTAATGGGTTGAGTTATATCATTGACCGATTGAAAGGTCAAGAATTGTTTGCACACATTATGCTTGAAAAAGGAGAACGAAGTGAATTGGCCAATCTGGCTAATGATTTATTATAATGGTGAGCTTTTAAAATTTAAGTGTGTTATTTTTGAGAAATCGGAAGTAACACACTTTTTTTAATTCTAAAGTAACTACTTATTTCAAGAATTCATGTGAAAAGTTGTAATTTGAACCTATTTATAATTCTTTCTTTTTTCCACTTTGTCTTGATACTTCGACAAGCTCAGTACAAGTTCAGTGGAGCAAAAATCAAGACTGGAAATAGTTCAATCAAAAATCAAAGAACATTTCAGTCATTCACCCACTTCTCGATACAATTTTCTTCATTTTATTACGAAAATCACTCGAAGTGACTCCTCGCGCAACGTTACCATCGAAGTCCAGTCCGGTCGAGTGACTTTCGTATATTTTACATTGATTTTGAAAAAATCGATTGTAAAATAGAAAGTAGTATCGAGACCACCTTACATTACTCTTGATTTTTTAGATTAAACTATTTAAGGTCGAGGATGCCTTCTAAATTTACTTGAATTAAAATAACATAATCATAGAATTCAATTAACCAATCTATTTTTTAACTATGAATAAATTAGCGATACTACTTATTTTATTGTCTTTCATCTTATCTTGTTCAAATTCTTCAACAGATTTAAGCTCTCAAATACAAGAAGATATGGTCAAAGTTGAGGATAATACTAAGTTTGAATATGATTATGAAGAAAATGAAAATCTCGATTCATTGGAATATGATTATTATGTTAAATATATTAATAATGAATTGATTGGTAAAAAACAACATTCTGTAGATTCCTTTCAAAATGAATCTTTCAAAATTTATTTAGGCTCAATTTATTGTGCTGATGTAGGTTTGAGTTATGACGTAATTACTCGATTTGATCTCATTCAAGTTGCTGATGGACAAAGAGGAAACAGTAGAGTGATTTTTTTGGGCGTAGATAAAAAAACATGTCGTATTTTTGAAAGAGATATGCCTTATGAGCTTCCCATATTGATTCAAAATAATGAGTTGTTATACTACATCGAAAATGACACCATTAGAGAGGGTATGAGTGAAGGATTATTGCCAGTTTTGTGATTTGATATGAAAAATAGTATTAGTTTATTAGTTTTTAGCTATTTATTTAGTTTCTGTTGTGCTCAAACATTAGAAAGTATTAAGGATATAAAGAAGACACCATGTTGTATTTCAAATTTTCAATTGGACAGTACTTATGTGAATTACATTATCCAAGAAAATAAAGACACCTTATTTTTTAATTCATTTGAAGTTGTAGTTAAATGCAATTATTTACAATCACTAGATAAAGAACATAACAAATGCAGATTAATTTTGAATGATGAATTCATAACTGGAAACATTATTTTGCATTTAGAAGGAAAAGATAATATTATGGAATATAGAGGTTCGGTCATAACAGGATATTATACCAATGGTTCAATTAATAAATACTATTTAAATAAATCCTTAATGATGACAGGAAAATATGAGAACAATGCTAAAATAGGAATATGGAAAACGTATTATCCAAATGGTAAAATTGAATCAAAACAAAAATTTGTTGAAGGAATAGATGAGTCAATTAAAGAGAAGTATTTCAAAAACAAATAAAATGATTTTGTTAGGTTTAATTTAGCTCTAATTTCTTTTGGTTTAAAACTACATAGATTTTCGGTTGAATAACGTAATTATCTTTCATTTTAGTCGAAAATCTGACGTACTTTTGCAATTATAAAAAATACACTATGAACTTAGAACTTACACGTCCATTTATTTGTTTTGATTTAGAAACTACGGGGTTGCAAATTGGTAAAGACCGAATCATTGAAATAGCGATGATAAAATTGTTGCCTAATGGTGAGCGTTTAACTTTCGAATCACTCATCAATCCTGAAATTCCTATTCCGTTGGAAATAACTGACCTTACCGGTATTTATGATGTGGATTTGATTGAAGCACCGAAACTTTCCGAAAAAGCACAACAAATTATTGATTTTATTGGCGATGCCGATTTATCGGGTTATAATTGTATCAAATTTGATGTCCCCTTTATAATTGAAGACCTCAATAGAGTAGGTTTTAAATTGGACATTTCTGATAAAAAAATTGTGGATGTGCAAAACATTTTTCACAAAATGGAACAACGTACCCTAGCAGCTGCATATAAATTTTACTGTCAGAAAGATGTAGAAAATGCTCACCGTGCTTTAGGAGATACCGAAGCTACGTTGGATGTGTTAGTTGCTCAATTGCAACGCTATCCTCAATTAGAAAAAAACGTTACTTTTTTAGGTGATTTCTCTACCATTGGACCAAAAACATTGGATTTTGCTAGAAGAATCAGTGTTAACGAAAGTGGAGAAGCTATTTTTAACTTTGGCAAACATAAAGGTATTCCTGTGAAAGATGTGTTTAAAAAAGAACCTGGTTATTACTCTTGGATTATGAACGGTGACTTTGCGCAAGACACCAAAAATCATTTTACCAAGATTCGAGAAGAAATGAAATAATTAATATCCTTACTAATGGCTGAAAAAGACATCTTTTCTGAAATACCCGTGCTAAATTATCAAGAGGCTAACGGAAATTACTCCAATCCTGATGATTTTGAACAACTGATACAAGCACGCAGAAGTTGCCGTGTATATACAGATGAAAAAATTCCTGAAGAGATTGTTCGCAAATGCATCTCGATGGCATTATTAGCACCCAATTCATCCAATCTACAATCGTGGCAATTTTATTGGGTAAAATCCAGTGATAAAAAACAACAAGTTGTGGAGGCTTGTTTGAGTCAACCTGCTGCTGCTACGGCACAAGAGTTAATCATTGCGGTGGCACATCCTAATATGTGGCGTACTTCAAGAAAGTTAATGCTCGAGAGTTTTTCTTCCCAATCAGAAATAAAAGTACCGAAGTCGGCAGTGAGTTATTATGACAAACTGGTTCCTTTGGCTTATAATCAAGGTTTTTTAGGAATTTTTGGTCGCATAAAAAGTGTGATTTTGTTTTTCAGAGGATTATCTAAACCCACTCCTCGTGGTCCCGTTTCACGAAATGATATGCGGGTTTGGGCACACAAATCAACCGCATTGGCTTGCCAACAATTGATGTTAGCTTTTAGAGCCCATGGATATGATACATGTCCTATGGAGGGGATGGATGAAAATCGAATTAAAAAAATCATTGATTTACCCAAAGGAGCAGAAGTATGTATGATTATTTCGGCAGGTAAAAGAGCTCCAAATGGTATTTATGGTCCACGTATTCGATTTGATGAAAAACTGTTTGTACACGAAGTGTAGATTTTTTTTGGATTTCATTTTAGTATAATATACAACTTTCATTTTTAAATATTGGAACAATAACAAATTTATTCACAGATATTTAATAAGAATATATGGAACTTATTAAGAAGAAATGTTACTTTCTATTTTTACTTTTTATATCCTTTACTTGTGTTGATTTTGCAGCACAGTCTGTAAAAAATATTGAATCACTTGAACGGGAAATTGAATTTCATTTTAAAAAATTTACACCTGAATATAATAAATTCGCTTCAATCATAAATTTCAATTCTGATGTAAATAAAATAACAAAAAATCAAATAAGGAAAGAAATTAGGTTCTATGAATCAATAAAAAACACCAAGTTAATCAACGAACCAACTGAAATAATTTTTATCCTTTGCCACAATCTATTAATACATAGCCCAATTTGTGGAAAAGATTTATTAAATCTTTTAACTAAACCAACTTCTAAAATTGATGTAATTGGAAATTTGTATGTAGAATACATTTTTATGGGAGAATATGGTGAACAAATAGCTTTAGAATGTTTACAATCAACCAATATAAGTTGGCAAAAGACTTGGGCTCATTATTTAAGTGAAAATGGCTCATACGATTCTTCAATTCCTGTAATTAAAAAAGTCATTTCCAACACCAAAGATACTATTATACAAGGTTTACTTATTAATTCACTGATGTACATTTCAGGATCACAATCCAATGAATTTATAAAAGGTATCATTGATACAACTAAAAGTGACTATATACAATCTATTGCAATTTTTGCTTATGCTGAGTTAATTGGGTTTGAAGGTATCCATGAAATAGAAAAAATAGAAACAGTAGGTTTTAAATCTCAGGTAGAAAAAAAAGAAAGCCTCTTTTGGTTGAAAAAAGAAACCAGTTTATCAAATAAATTTGGAAACGAAGTTACTAATAATGTTAGTTCTATTGAAATGTATAAAACTCTTAAAACCTCATATACTGAATGGTTAGAAAACCAAGGTTTACTAATCGAAGAGTTTGTAAAAAATCCAAAACGTATAAGTGCAGAAAAAAAGAATGAACTTTTAAATAAGTTAATCGAAGTTAAAGGCTTTGGACTTGAAGTTGTTAAAGGCACATTGTTTCTTAGTTTGGAAAAATCCGATATTGAAAAACTATTTGAATTACGCCAATTAAATTATTATTCTCCAAATGGATACACAAAATCAAATATGAAAACCATAAGTTTATTAATAAGGTATTTGAAAAGAATTTAAAAACAACTCGTACAACATAAATTTCGAATGTCAACAGCCCAACGCTATAAAATATATAAAGAAGCATCCCTTGATGTAAATTTTGAAGTTGTGGGGTACATTGCTTTTTTACTTACCGTATTTGCTTTTTATTACGGTTCTATTTTATTGGGTAGCATTCTCATAGTAGTTGGTTTTTCTATTTTATCGATTACACAATATGTAATTATTGATTTTGAAGAGGGTACGGCAAAAACATATCAATCCTTTTTGTTTTTTACCTCTGAGAGAACGTCTCAATCAATAGATTTAAATAACTTTAACAAGTGTATTCTTTACCAAAAAAGTGATATCGCAACAGCCGTCTTTAGATCAAAAAGATTGTATCACAAGAGTAGAGAATATTGGATACAGTTAACGGATAAAGATGGTGAAAATGTCCTATTGGGCTATTTAAAAGATTACTCAAAAATGAGTCAAATTGTGTTACTCTTTAAAAGTAAGTTACGCTATGAAACAAGAGATGTGATACAGGAACGGCTGAAATCAAATCAAGCTAACTATAAAGAGCGAAAAAGAAATTTATTTTCCAATGGAAGAAATTCGAATGCATAGTAAATTCCTAAGATTGCGAACCGACTTGTTTCAATTTTATTTATTCAGTAAAATGAGCGCATTTTACGCAATCACATTTTATTTCAATAGGTTTTTTCATTCGAATACCTGTTAGATGCCTTACTACGAACTTTTTAAGTCGCATATATTTTGAAACATGATTATTAACATCAATTTGCTCGTCTTCGAATAAAATACGTTTTGTTCCATTGTATTGTTGAAACCCCCAACAATTTGGACACAGCTTTTTCCCAACATTCACCGTAGGATTTTCGGCCAATTCTTTAAGATAATCTTCGTAGGTTGGAGTGGTATACATACTGTTTTATTTTGAAGGGCGTTTGATAACTACCAGATTACCTTATTTTACTTTAGTAATGTTTTCATTCATAGCTTTGGGTGCTACTGAATCCCATTTGTAGAATATAGTGGTGAACAATAAAATGCTGATTCCTGTAATTAAGAATAATGTACCGTAACCAACCAATGAAAAATCTTGATAAGAATCAAAAACACTTACAAATACTACAGAACCTAATGAAATGATGAAACCCAGCACAATTCTGAAAAACAAAATATTAGGTTTTAGATTTAATTTTTTATTGAGCAGTTGAAAACAAAACATTAATTCCGTTAGTCCGTAAATTAAGAAAAATAAACTCGAAACATTTACAATATTGGTAAAAGTGTTTTCAATTACAATCAAGGATACTAGGTATAATCCAAAGGCTATGGCATGTATTAAATGATATAAACGGGAAACCATTTGGTGGCCATTTTTTAGTGAGGTTATCAAGGCAAATACAAAGCCGATGCTCATCAACATAATTAAAATAGGATAAATGGGGAATTCGGCATTCATTTGAAATATAAAGAATACAATTCCGGCTGCAATGATTGAAGTACCGTATATGAAAAGAGATTGAGATTTTGTCATGAGATTAATTGAATTAATTTTAGTTAATAATTTTTGATGAGGTAAAAGTAGTAGGTTATGCCCGCGAAAATGTTACATAATTTTGGCTATCATTTACAAGAATCCATTAAAGTGAATAGCATAAATAAACTGAAATTATCTTGATTTTCAATCCAAAAAAAAGTACATTTGAATATGAAAATTTTAAGCGCATCTCAAATTAAAAAAGCCGATGCTTACACCATAATAAATGAACCCATTGCTTCAGTTGATTTGATGGAGCGAGCCGCTCAAGGTTGTGTTGATTGGTTGTTCAATCATTGTCCTACATCTCAAAAGATCGCTGTTTTTTGTGGTCCAGGAAATAATGGGGGAGATGGATTGGCAATCTCCAGAATGTTGATTCATTTGAATTATTCCGTTACATGTTATGCAGTGTCAGAATCGAATGTTCAATCAGTTGATTTTGAAACAAATTACAAACGATTAGAAAAAATCACAAAGGTGCATCATCTTATCAACGAAAGTCAAATTGACTTTTCACTGGAGGGTTTTTTGGTAATTGACGCACTCTTTGGAAGTGGCATCAATAGACCTTTGACAGGGATTTATGAAAAAGTGATTCAGCACATTAACGCTTCTCAAGCTGAGGTTATTGCCGTTGACATGCCATCGGGATTACCATGTGATGAAGCTCCAAAAGGTGATTCAAAAGGTATAATCAGAGCTAACTATACTTTAACTTTTGAGCAACCCAAATTGGCTTTGTTATTGGCTCAGAATGATATGTTTGTTGGCAAATGGGTTGTTATTCCGATTCATCTTCATCCCGATTTTATTGATAATGAACCCAGTGATTATTATCTATTGGAAAAAGGTTTGATTAAGTCATTTGTAAAAGAAAGAACTAAATTTTCTCATAAAGGTAATTATGGGCACGCTTTAATTTGTGCTGGTTCATATGGCAAAATAGGGGCGGCCGTGCTGGCAACAAAAAGTTGTTTGCGCTCGGGAGCAGGATTAGTTACCATAAATACTCCCAAAATTGGATACAACATTGTGCAGCAATCCGTTCCAGAAGCAATGGCTATTGTAGATGACAATGAAAATGAATTTTCGAATTTTAAAGAAGCTATTTCCGTATTCAACGCTGTTGGAGTGGGACCAGGAATTGGAACAAGTGAGCAAACACAAGGTTTTCTTAAACAATTGTTAGCCCAAATTAACTATCCAATGGTTTTGGATGCCGATGCTTTGAATTGCATTGCCTTGGATGATTCATTGAGAAATTTAATCCCTCAAAATAGTATTTTAACGCCTCATCCAAAAGAATTTTTAAGGTTAATTCATGCACAACAACCGCTTTCTGATTATGATAAAATTGAATTTCAAAGACAGTTTTCTGTTGAAAATAAATGCATCGTGGTGCTAAAGGGAGCACACACCACTATTTCAAATCCCATGGGTCAAGTTTATTTTAATACTACGGGCAATGCCGGCATGGCAACGGGAGGAAGTGGTGATGTCTTGACGGGTCTCCTCACAGGTCTATTGGCCCAAGGATATGAGCCTTTTGATGCCGCACGAATAGGTGTTTTCCTTCACGGTTTGGCGGGTGATTTAGTAGCCGAAATACACGGTCAGCATGCCTTAATAGCCAGTGACATAATTGAGAAATTTGGAGCAGCTTTTTTGAATATTCAAAAATCATAAGTTACAAGGTATCCAAAATATCTTTGTTTTTGCCTTTCTCTTTTAGGGCTGAAATAATTTTTCGATGTCTGTGAAGATCCAACATACTTTTTATGTGAGTAATCATTACCACTAAGAAGAAAATCCGTAAAACCAGTAAGAAAAATATGATAATATTGGCATCCATAAAAAAGTAGGTTAAGTAAATCAACGATATTATGGTAAACACCGTCAATCCCATAAAATAGGCCCATAAATAGCCTTTTTTGAGTAAATGACCCGCAGCAACATAAATTGAAGAGATTAAAAACCAAATACCCATACTTAGTGCTATTTCTAAGGGAATATATTTTAAAGAGATTTCAGTGGCAAGATAAATGAAGTAAATCAATAAAGGTAAAAAGGACATAATTCCTAGAAAATAAAAAATATTTGCAACGGGTTTCAGTTTAGCCTCAGCAGGTATTCTTGAATTGGTTAAAAACTGATTACCAATCTTGACTTCAAACCCAAAAGGTTCTTTGTGCATTTTTACTTTTAAATTCCCTAAATCGGGAACAAACACCTCATAACCTTTTTGAATTTGCTCAGAATGGCTAAATTCTTTTATCACTTGGTTTTGGTGTTTGATTTCAAAATGCTTCAATCCCGATTTCCAATAAATATCTATTGAATCGGTTTGCGACTCATTAATAAAAAAACGTTGTTTATATATTTTTGAAGGTTCCATAGATGGGCAAAGCTAAACAAACTAACTTTGAAATTCAATTAATTATTTGAAATTTATGAAAATTCTTATGGTCTGTTTAGGCAATATTTGTCGTTCTCCATTGGCACAAGGAATAATGGAATATAATGCAACATTGATGGGAAAACAAGTAGTAGTAGATTCAGCCGCCACTTCAAATTTTCATGTTGGTGATAAACCCGATCCAAGGTCAATTTCAACAGCTTTCCTTCATGATATTGACATAACCTCACAGAGAGGAAGACAATTTAAAACAACCGATTTTGATGATTTCGATGTCATTTTTGTAATGGATAGTTCCAATTATAGCGACATTCTCATTTTAGCAAAATCGACTGAACATCGTAACAAAGTAAAGATGATTATGAATGAAATTGAACCGGGCAAAAATATAAACGTTCCCGATCCTTATTATGGAGGGGATGAGGGTTTTGAAAATGTTTTCCAAATGCTGGATAAAGCCACTAAAGCTTTTTTAGAAAAAGTTTGATTCTTTAACTACTTACAATAACCTCCAACCTTCAACCTCCAACCTTAAACCCTCAACCTAAAACCTTTAACCTCCAACCTTAAACCATCAAACCTATATCCCCAACTCTTTTTTAGCAGCAGCCAATATTTTTTGAGCTCCTTCCAACGTTTTTGATTCAGCATAAGCTCTCAACAATGGTTCAGTTCCAGATGGACGTATCATTAGCCATTCGTCATCGTTGAAAATGTATTTAAAACCATCAATGGTCTCTAATTTTTGCACTTGATAGTCACCAAACGATTTGTATTTATCGGCTTTACAATTGGCAATAACCTCTTGTTTCACACTTTCAGAAAGATGCAAATCATCTCTCCAGTATTTAAATTCTCCCACTAAATCATATATTTCTTGAACTAAGGCTTCCAACGTTTTTCCCGTTTTAGCCATATATTCAAAAATCACTAATCCCATCCAAATTCCATCGCGTTCAGGAATGTGACTGTTAATGGCTATTCCACCACTTTCTTCTCCGCCCACCAAAACGTTTTCTGTTACCATTTTAGCAGCAATGTGTTTGAAACCAATTTGAACCATTTCAAAAGGTAAATTCCATTGTTTACACAAACGCTCCACTCGAGGAGTAGTTGAAGCGGCTACAACAACATTTCCTGACAAACCTTTGTATTTATGAAGGTAAGCCATCAACAGCAACATGATGTGATGCGAGTCAACAAATTCACCTTTACTGTTGAATAATCCAATTCTATCAGCATCTCCATCAATGGCTAATCCGGCAGCAATGGTACCGTTGCTTTTAATGAGGTTTGAAAACTCAACTAAATTTTTTGCAATGGGCTCTGGTGCTTGACCATAAAAAGAAGGATTGTGTTCGCAATGCAAAGAAATGACATCAGGGAGCACACGTTTCATAACATTTTGACCAGAACCATACATAGCATCAAAGCCAAAAACTAAACCTGATTTTTTGATAGCTTCTAAATCAAAATTAGCTTCAATTTGTTTCACATACATGGTTTCCAAATCAACGTATTCAACCATTCCTATTGAAAGATATTGTTCAATAGTCAACCCATCAGTATTGATAGGACAAGAAGAAGGAATAGCATCTTCAATTTCTTGAACCAATTCAGGTTGCAAAGGGCCTCCAAAATCGGCTTTTATTTTAAAACCTCCATAAGAAGGCGGATTGTGACTAGCTGTTAAAATAATCCCTAATCCAGCATTGAGTTTTATGTTACCCAAGGAAACCATCGGTGTAGATACAAACCCTTTAGCTAAAAAAACTTTAATGCCTTCGTGAGCCATAATTTTGGTACAGGTTTCGGCAAATAGTTCACCTGCAAAACGGCAATCATGACCAATTACGATTGTTTGATTTTTGCAATTTTTTTTCATCCATTGGGCAGTAGAGTAGGCTACTCGAGCTACGTTTTCAACTGTATATTCCTTTGCTATAATAGCTCTCCAACCGTCTGTTCCAAATTTTATTTTTGTCATAATATGTGTATTCAAGTTTTTAGGGATTGCGAAAATAATAAAAATGCCTTAACGCAACAATTTTTAGGGATTAATAAGTAGTTAAATCGGATGAAGTAATAGAAAACGTGAACATTTAATCCTAAAACCTCACGCCCATAATACACACATCATCCAATTGTTCAAAATCACCTTTCCAGTTGGTGAATTGCGCTAATAGGGCTTTTTCTTGTTGCTCAATGGGTAATTGTTTGATGGATAAAATGAGTTCTTTTAATCTACGGTACATAAATTTTTTGCCTGCTGCTCGTTCCATTCCACCAAACTGATCGGCAAAACCATCTGTGAACATATACAACGTATCTCCTTTCTTCAACCTACATTCATGCTGTGTGAACGGTCTGTTTTGATGACTCAAACCAATGGGTTGTTTATCCGCTTTTAGTTCTTCAATCACAGCCGCATCTTTGCGCACTATCCACAACGGATTATTAGCTCCCGACCATTGTAGTTTTATTTCTTGCTGTTCATGGTTTTCAGGATGGGGTTGCACAGTCAATGCTGCCAATGAAATGTCCATTCCGTCTTTTATCGTATCGGATGAGGTGTTGAATGTTTCAATCACTAATTCTCTTGTTTTATTGAGAATATCAGCTGTTTGAGTATGGTTAAATTCTTTAATAGCTCTGTTCAAAGCGTTGCTGCACACCACACTTACCAGCGCACCTGGCACACCATGTCCTGTGCAATCAGCTACTGCAAAAAACACCACCCCCGTTCCCCCTCCATTGGAGACCACCCCCTTAGCCCCCTCCAATGGAGGGGGTATGGGGGAGGTCTCGATCCAATAAAAATCTCCCGCAACAATATCCTTAGGTAAATACAATACAAAACTTTCAGGTAAGTACTTTCTCACCGTTTCAATGGGAGGAATAATCGCATTTTGAATGTGTTTGGCGTAATTGATACTGTCCAAAATTTCCTTCGTTTTTTCCTCAATAATTTGGTTTTTAAGTTCCAAATGGTGATTTATGGCATTCAGTTTTTGATTATTTCTGCGATTGGTCCAATAACCTATGGTGACAATAATCATCACCAAAACCACAATCCCAATGATTAGATAAAGCAAACTATTGCGCAGCGATTCCTCTGCCAATTTAGCATCTTTTTCGCTCAACAGCACATTTTGTAACTCTATTTCTTGCTGTTTTTTCTCTGCTTCGTATTTTCCTTCCACTTCCAGCAATTGATTGTTGACTTTTTCATTTAAAATGGAATCATTATAACCCGAATAAGCCACGTGATAGGCATATGCTTGTTGGAAATCGTTTTTTCCTGCAAAACATTCTGCCAGGGCTAAAGATATTTTTTTGAGGTTATCATACGCTTTACGTTCTTCAAAAATGGCGACTGATTTTTTATAATACTCAATGGCTTTATCGTAGTTTTTAATTTTTTGATAAGTCGTAGCCACTTCTTGATAAGCAGCAGCTTTACCGTATTGATTGTCCAATTTTTCAAGTACTTGAATAGCCGAATCGTACTTCAGAAAGGCTTCATCATAGCGTTCCAATCCCGAAAGAGCATTGGCTATACACAACATACTGAATGAAACCAAATAATCCGATTGTTGTGCTTTGAATATTTCGTTGGTCACCAAAAAATATTCAAGTGCCTTTTGATAATCTTTCAATTCGATATAACAATTGCCCACACCAATACCTAAAATGCCTTGCTTTTGTACAAATTGATAGTTTAGTGCCATTTCGTACCCTTCTAAATAGGCTTCTAATGCTTTTTCAACCTTTCCATAGCCAATATAACAGTTTCCTATGGCATTAAAGGCTTCACAAGCGGGTAAATAATCTTTGGTGGCTTCGTATATTTTTTTTGATTCAATAAAGTTTTCAAGCGATCGTTCATAATTCCCTTTTGCATTGTAGTAATAACCAATGCACGTGTAACTCAAAGCAATGCCTTTTTGATACTTAATTTTATTCGAAAATTGCAACGCTTGTTCACCTAATAATAGCGAACTATCTAAATTGATGCTTTCGTAAAGTGCCGAGATTTTGCACAACAATTTAATGTGCGTGGTATCACCTTTTGTTTTAATTTTTGATTCTACTTTCAATAGAGAATCAATGTCTTTTCGTTGAGCCCACAAAAGGGTAGGGAAGAGTAGGAGAACTACTACAATAATACGATACCCATTCAACCGGAAACGATTACTAAAAACGGGATGTACAAACAACCTATTGAACATGGGAATAAATACGGTTTCTCAAATAAAAATCCATAATTACTAATGCTGCCATAGCATCTACAATGGGCACAGCTCGGGGTAACACACAAGGATCATGTCGTCCTTTACCTTGTAAAGAAACTTCTTCTCCTTCAGAGTTTACGGATGGTTGCACTTGCATGATAGTAGCTACTGGTTTAAAAGCAACATTAAAATAAAGTAATTCACCATTCGATATTCCTCCTTGAATGCCACCACTATTATTGCTAGAAGTTTTGATTGTATGGTCACTATCGGATACAAAAATATCGTTATGCTGACTTCCTTTTTGATCTACTGATGAAAAACCAGAACCAATTTCAAATCCTTTTACCGCATTGATGGATAACATAGCTTTACCCAATTCAGCGTGCAATTTATCAAAAACAGGTTCACCTAACCCAATTGGGCAACCCGTAATCACACATTGAATAATTCCACCAATAGTATCACCTTCTTTTCTAATCGATTCAATTAAGGAAATCATTGATTTGGCCGTCTCCAAATCCGGACATCTAACAATGGTTTCATCGATTAAAGATAAATCCAGTTGAGAGAAGGGGTGAGGTACTTTTACAGCACCTACTTGCTGAACAAAAGATTGAACACGAATGCCTATTTGAGCTAAATATTGTTGCGCCAAAGCTCCAGCTATAACTCGAGCAACGGTTTCACGAGCACTGCTTCTTCCGCCACCTCTGTAATCGCGATGACCATATTTCTGATCGTAGGTGAAATCGGCATGTGAGGGTCGGTAAGTATCTTTCAAATGGTCATAATCGGCTGATTTTTGGTTTTCATTAACCACCAAAAAAGCAATGGGTGCACCCGTGGTTTTGCCTTCAAAAATACCCGATAAAAATTGAACGGTATCGGATTCTTTACGTTGGGTCACAATAGCACTTTGACCCGGTTTTCGCCTATCCAATTGTTGTTGAACAGCGTTTATATCAATAGTAAAATTGGAAGGAAATCCATCTAAAATACCTCCCACTGCTTCGCCATGGGATTCCCCAAAAGTGGTCAGTTTTAGAAGTGTTCCAAATGAGTTTCCT
This sequence comes from uncultured Flavobacteriales bacterium, assembly GCA_964419055.1. GTDB lineage: Bacteria > Bacteroidota > Bacteroidia > Flavobacteriales_D > Parvicellaceae > CAYQNU01. The sequence goes on from CAYQNU010000029.1 coordinate 21,106, forward strand.
GCCATTAAAAATAAAAATTGCGGTTATTTATGGCCAAATAGGCTCTTCGTTTTCATCCCAAAATGGTCCGAACTGAATTTCTGATGCCACACCCAAATCGATCCAAATATTGAAGCTTTTTTCTTCTACTTTGTATACTTTTCCTTCGTCTTCATCTTCCAATTCTTCTACCTCAATAGTGTTGAAACCAAGTGATTTTAAAGCAGCTTCCAATTCTTCTTCTGGCAATCCAATAATGGTTTTACCATCAATAGTATATTCTTCATCACTGGCAGCGATCATCACCAAACGCCAATCATCGGCCTCATCAAAAGATAATGAAAATTCATGTTTGTCATAATGCCAAACTTCCGTTAAGTCAGCATCTTCGCTTTCCTCATCATACGAATACAATTCTTTATCATCAGGTTGTCCCAATAATTTTTCAATTTCTCCTTTGGTCATGCCAAATTTGATGTTTTCTACACCAACTCCTAAAGTAATATTTTTCATCTGTTATAAATTGATTTTTGCGATTAGTAAGAAATGGCCTTTCAAGTCTGTATTGGTTTGTAAAGCAATCATTTTTGACTTATTCTTATTGCATTTGTGTTTTGGGCATTGGAACGGTTCCAACAATGTGCTGCAAATATAGGTAAAAAATGATGTTCTTCGTTCATAAAGAGCATTAATTCACAAAAACCTAATATCGAGATTAACCCGCAATCTCTTTTAATTCCTTTACAAAACGTTCTCCCAATTCATTTGCCGAAATTTCAGAAGAACTTTCAGCATATATACGTATGATAGGTTCGGTGTTTGATTTTCTCAAATGAACCCATTCATTTCCCAATTCTATTTTCACACCATCAACATCATTGATGGGTTGGTGGGCATATTTTTCTTTGATTTTTAAGAGTACAGCATCTACATCGATACTTGGAGTTAATTCAATCTTATTTTTTGATATGGTATATTGAGGGTAGCTGGCTTTTAGTGCCGAAACTTTGCCTCCATAATGTGCCAAATGTGTCAAAAACAATCCAACACCTACCAAAGCATCTCTTCCATAATGAACTTCAGGATAAATAATCCCACCATTACCTTCACCTCCAATCACAGCATTGGTTGCTTTCATCATGTTCACCACATTTACTTCACCAACAGCCGATGCATTGTAGCTGCAACCGTATTTTTCGGTCACATCACGCAGCGCTCTTGTACTTGATAAATTGGAAACGGTATTTCCTTTTGTTTTAGACACTACATAATCTGCTACTGCCACTAACGTATATTCTTCTCCAAACATGCTTCCGTCTTCGCAAACAAAAGCTAATCGATCAACGTCTGGATCGACCACAATTCCTAAATCGGCACCTTTTTCTTTGATTACTTTAGCAATTTCTCCAAGGTGTTCGGGCAACGGTTCGGGATTGTGCGGAAAATGTCCTGTTGGCTCACCGAATAGTGAAATAACGTTCGTTACTCCTAATTCCTTTAAAAGCGCAGGAATGAAAATTCCCCCTGAACTGTTTACACTGTCAACAGCAATAGTGAAATTTGCTTTTTTGATGGCTTCAACATCCACTAATGGTAAATTTTTTACAATATCGATGTGTTTTTGAAGATAGGTATCGTTTACCGTAACCGAACCCAACGAATCTACATCGGCAAAATCAAAATCATCATTATCGGCAATTTCTAAAATCATTTTTCCTTCCAAATCGCTAATAAATTCACCTTTTTCATTCAATAACTTCAACGCATTCCATTGTTTTGGATTGTGACTGGCGGTTAATATAATTCCTCCTTGTGCCTTTTCTAAAGGAACCGCTATTTCAACTGTTGGGGTAGTGGATAAATCCAAATCAATCACGTTAACGCCAATTCCCTGCAACGTGCCAATGCAAATATTTTTAACCATTTGACCAGAAATACGGGCATCTCTGCCCACAACCACAGTCAATTGTTGACCTTCATTGCGTCTTTTTAACCAAGTAGCATAAGCCGAAGTAAATTTAACAATATCCAATGGTGTTAATCCTTCATTTGGTTTTCCTCCAATGGTACCTCTGATTCCCGAAATTGATTTTATAAGTGTCATTGTGCGCTATATTTTATATTGAATTGAGGGCGAATTTACATTTTTAGTATGGGGTGTTCTCCAATTTATTAATAAAGTTATTAAAGCCAATTATTTAATTATTCCTTTTTCAAAACCCGTTTTAATTGGTAGGATATACCTACATTTACCTCCTCAAAATTTCTCTACATTACATAATTACTATGAAAACGGTATCTGACTTATACAATAAATTCAACAATTTTGACAAAGAATTGGGGTTTGAACTCACGGTGAATGCTCCAGGGAAAATCATTTATAAAGTAGAAATTACGGACAAGCACTTGAGTTCGCCTGGTGTTGGCCATGGCGCATTAGTAGCCGCAATGATGGATGCTGTGTTGGGAACAACAGCACTCACGGCTGTTTATGATGACGGTTTGTTGGTATCAACCGTTGAATTTAAAGTGAATTATTTTAAGCCCACACACAAAGGCGATATTCTCATTGGAACGGGTGAAATTGAATTTCAAGGAAAAAGCCTTGTTGCAACCAGTGGAACAATCATAAAATCACACAATGGAGAATTGGTATCCAAAGGTTTAGGAACCTTTAATATCTATCCTATGGAAAAAAGAGGTCTAAAATTAAGTAAAGAGATATAATTTTTCAAGTTGTATATCAAAAACAATTATATTTGTGACTTCAAATTTTTGAAAATTACTGACTAACCTATTACCGAATGCCCTTGAATCTATCTATTTCAAGAACTATTCTTTACGTTCTTACCTTCTCATTAAGTTTATTATTCATTCACTGCGGTGAAGATAAGGTTGAAGAACCTAAAAAAATTAAAGAAGGAACAGTCGAATATTTAGTAACCTATCCTTATTATGAAGATGACTTTATGGTAAAATTGTTACCAGATGTTATGACGATGTCATTTAAGGATAACGTTTATAAAAATGAAGTTTCAAAAGGCGGACTTTTCACCACTACGTTGATTTCTGATTGCAATAAACAGACTTTTACCATGATGTTGGATTTTGGATCTAAACAAATGTATTGTGTTTTGGATAAAAACCTTACCGATACTATGGTGGCTAAATTGTTTAAAATACCCGATATTATAAAAGTAAATAGTTTTGATAGTATTGCCGGATTGCCAACAGCAAGATACAATGCAGTATACAAAGGATTGGAAGATGGATATGATTGTGAAGTATTGACCACTTCAGCTATTGAAATTAAAAATTATAATTGGTGTAATCAATACAGCGCGTTGAAAGATGAAGTTCTATTAGGTTATGAAGTGGCTCAGTACGGAATGGTTATGCGTTTTTTAGCAACTAAAGTAACAGAAGCACCGCTACCAAAAGATAGTTTTGCGGTTCCCGCAGGTTTCGAAGAAGTTACCCTAGATCGTATGATTTATGAAATGGAAGAAATTTTTAAATCGTTGATTGAGTAAACACGCGTAACTTATTGTTTTTAATTGCGTTATTTCGAATAAATTAAGCACTTCTTTTTATAGTAATACTTTTAAGTACACACCAATGAAAAATTTAGTTACGTTAGCCTTATTTGTTTTTATTTCATCCTTGAATTTGGTTAGTTGCCAATCCAGTAAAGGATTTGAAGGTAAAATTGTTTTTGGAATAGAATATCAATTATCAGAGGAGTTTGAAAGTCAACGTGCAATGTTGCCTACAGAGTCCACTTATTTCATCGGGAAAAAATTCACACGAGTTGACCAAAATTCTTCCATTGGCAATCAATCTACCATTTATTTGACTAAGAAAAAACAAACCATTTCGTTGATTGACTTTTTTGGACAAAAAATAGCTATTGTACAAGATCCCGAAAAAGATGCCAAAGATTTAAAGGTGGAAGTCCAATCAGAGACCAAAGAAATTGCTGGTTTCAAATGTAAAAAAGCCATTGTTTACCTTCCAGCAAAGGGCACCGATCCAGAAGTTCCTGTGGAAGTTTTTTACACCGAAGAAATTGGTACAGAATACAATTCTCAATTTCCAGGGATTAAAGGATTTCCCATACAATATGAATTGAGTTCACAAGGCATTACTATGATTTACACAGCTAAAACCGTTACTCGTGAAAAAGTAGATGTAAAATTATCAGAAATACCCAAAGACTATAAACAAATGACGGTGAAGGAGTTTACCGATATGATGGGAGGCGGTCAATAGTACTTGGTTTTCAATTGTTGAATACATTTTTCCACTTGTTTTTTTGTGTCCTCTAAATCCACATTTTCAATAATGTATTGAGCATAAGCTATTCGTTGGTCATCATCAATTTGGTTTTTCATACGACTCAAAACAGCTGCTTCATTCGTGCCATCACGTTGCAGAACACGCGCTAATCTCAGTTCTTTGGGTGCTGTAACTACAATTACTTCTTCCATGTCAACGTAACCCTTTGTTTCGATGAGAATGGCAGCCTCTTTAATAACTATTTTGGAATGTTGATTCGCTACCCAACTGTCAAAATCATGTGCCACTGCAGGATGTACAAGGGCATTTAATTGCGCCAGTAATTTTTCATTTTGAAAGACTTGATCAGCAATAAATGGGCGATTTAAAACACCTTTTTGATAAGCATTTTCACCGAACAACTCCACTATTTTCTGCTTCAAAACGACCTCATGATTCATCAGATATTTGGCACGTTCATCAGCATAATAAACAGGAAAGCCTTCTTTTTCAAAAAGTTTGGCAACGGTTGTTTTTCCGCTACCAATGCCACCGGTGAGGCCTATTTTAATGTGTTTTATAGCCGTCATTAAAATGGAAGTTATTTTATTAAATGAGGTACAAATCTACTTTTATTATCGGTAATGAGGTGTGAAGATTCACGAATTCCGATTCCAGCGGCTTCTTGGCCAATTATCCAACTGCCAATTAAAGCATAATTTCCATCAAAATTGGGTAACGTGAATAATTCCTGAAAGATGAATCCTTCTTCTCCGTATTCACCTTCAGTTTGTTCGATGACCGAACCTTTAGAATGCACACTAATGTTAGCACCTTCGCGCGATAACAGAGGTTTGCGCACAAAATCTACCAAATCTTTTTGTTCGAAATAACTTTTAAGTAGGAGCGGATGGTTGGGGAACAACTGCCACAATACGGGTAAAATGGCTTTATTCGATAAAATCATCTTCCAACTGGGTTCTATCCAAATGGTAGTTTTGTCTTTTTGCAGGATTTCAGCAAATTCTTCATTTATTAGCCATTCATATGGGTACAGTTTAAAGATATTGTTGATGCGTTCCTCTTCCAAATCGATGAAACAGTTGGTATCGTAATTATAGCCAATATCTTCAATGAAAACCAGTTTGGTATCTAATTTAGCTTGAATGGCACAATCGCGCAAATATTCTACGGTGGTTAAATCCTCTAAGCTACCCGAAACACAGGTGAAATGAAGTGGTCCTCGGTTTAAATACGATTTTAAATAACTCCAATAGGCAATTAGTTTTTCGTGAATGGAATTGAATTGATCTTTTGAGCTGTCAAAATCATTCAACCAAAAATATTGAACAATGGCTGCTTCATAGAGTGATGTGGGCGTATCGGCATTGAATTCAAGTAATTTTAGTTGGCCATTTTTATAAGCAAAATCAAATCTTCCATATATAGATGGAGCGTCAATGTTCCACGAACGTTTTATGGATTCAATAAAAGTATCCGGAATGTGAAATAAATGAAACAAGTTTTCTTCCATCACAAAATCAACGGCTTCGAGGCACATGTTCCAAAGCTCTTGGGTAGCTTTTTCTATGGCGGTCACCTCTTCCATATTTAATTCATAATAGGCGCTTTCATCCCAATAGGCAACTTCGGTTGAGTGAAATCCAAATCCTAATTTTTCAACTTTTGATTGCCAATTGTTGCGCGGATTTATTTGAATTCTTTTCATGTATTATTTAACGGATTAAGAAGAAACAGAATAGCCACTGTGGCCAAAACCACCCTTTACAATTCCTTTTTTGGTAGTATTGTGCCCCAAATTGGAGCTTTCTTTTAACCCCGAACTATAATATCCAGCTCGGTTGTAATTACCGCCACTATAACTACCATAGGGTCTAAAAGCATAAAACCAAAGCATACCCGCAGCCAAAGAACTTCCGCCACCACCCGAAGTATAGGCTCTTGAATAGGGTGCGGTGGTATCGGATCGCATGTATACTTTTTTGTTCTCGTTGGCCGTATCGGTTTTATTGCAAGAAGCTAGAGCTGCTGAAATAAGCACAAGACTCACCATTTTACTTTTTTTCATCGGGCTGAATTAATTAACGGTGATGTAAAATTCATAATCTTTTGGGATAGTGACTTTTTGGATAGCCCCTTCAGAAGATTCTGCCTCTTGTGTGGTAGTACCCAACGATTTTAGCGTATCGGTGTAAATTATGGTTTTTTCAAGATGATTATTTACCCAACACTTGTGGGTGGTGATTAAAAGATCATAATTGGCTTCGTGTTTTACGTGTAAGGTAGATTCAATTGAGCCCTCTTTATTCGGTGCGCTTACTATATCTTCTTGATCACTACAGCTCATCATCAAAAAAAGAGCTGCTGGAAGCACTGCATACAAAGTTAAATTCATTAAATAGAGTTGTTTTTGCTAACTACTAACAAATCTAATCAAATTTTATTTTACATTGATATATTTTTTGATTTTTGTTGGGAAAGAATTAAGGGATTACTGATTTTAGAACAAAGAACGATTTTTTGTTCAAATGACTTTCTTATAGGATTCTTGATTATTCAGGAGCTAAGTCTTTTATAAAAACGCAAGAACAATCAATCATCAACATATTTGGAATAAAAATTTAGAATTTTTGGATTAGGGTGTCTGGTTGCACATAACCAGAGGTTTCTGGCCAAATTATATTAGTATGTATTCCCAAATAAGAATTACTATCTAATTGATTTAGTTTCTCATTTATTGGATATAATAAATTGCCATACTTAAAAAATATATTAAATTCATTTCCCTGATAAAGATAGTAATCTAAATAAATAGTATCTCCTTTTATTTTATAAGTCCCGTTAGCTTCTAAATCAATGATACTAATTTGAAAAACATCATTATCATATAGAATTAATTCATCTAATCTTACAATTCCATCATATTGCGCATATAAGACTCGGTTGCCATATTCTACATCTTTTATATAGTTAGTGTTGCAACCTATTATTAAAAATACTATAAAAATCTTATAAACTATTTTCATTAATACACCTTTGAATTAAATAAAACTTCAACTCCTTCATACGCATGAATCTTTTCTTGTGGCTCAACAAATATAGAAAAATATACTTTTTATTAATTACAAGTTTTAATTTTCGAATTGATTTCCTCATAAAATGTAATTAAATCAATTTCGTATTTCCAATTCTCAATTTCGTTAAAAAAAGAGACTTCATATATTTCATTGTTTTTACCAATATAAACATCTTTTATATCAGTCCCTCTAAGACCAAATCGAATACCATGACATTGACGGTATTCAAACATGCTATCAACCTTGTCTTCATCAATATCTTCATCTGTATTATAGAAATTAAATACTTTCTCAGCTATTGATTTATAATTTTTCTCAAGGACAGGAAAGTCAACTTCTAAAATACTTTTTTTATTTTGAATGAACCAACTTAATAAAATATTTACATCCCATTCTATTTTAAAAAGAATTCGTTTTTTATCTAAATCAATTTGATGAATATACATTTCAATTTCAGCCCAACAAACATTAGGGTCATACAATTCCTTTTTGTATGGATAATCTTTTTTAAGAATATTTAAAATTAATTTGTTCAATAATAATTTAATTTTAGCTAGGCAAAAAACACATTTGATGAAATCAATCTTTTCTTGTGGCTCAACAAATATAGAAAAAAACTTATTATTTATTTGAAACGATGGTTCTTTCAAAAATTTACTTCAACCTGATTTTTTCAAGTGCTTCCAAAATTAATTATTCCGATAATAAATAACTTTTTTAAACTCCATTAAACTTTGTCCAGTAAATGGATTTTTGTAATGTCTTACCAATTCTGCATCTTTACAGTTTATTTCTATGATTTTGGCTATTTTTGAACCATCCATACAGTAGGCATCCAAATTGGGTGGTTCAAGGTTGAAAATCGTAATTTCACCGAAATTAAATATTGACCAGTATTCTTTTTCTGTAAGTATTTTAGAAATTGGCTTTAATGTATCAGATGCATAATCAAAATCATATAGGATCATTTTTGATATATTTTTGGCTAAAGGATAAGCAAACAATTTGATAGAATTGTTTTGTATATCAACGTGCATATCAGACATTTCAGAATTTAAATAATATTTACCTACCACATCACCTGTATTGCTGTTTATTGTATATAAATAGGCATCATATCCTACAATAACCACACTATCATCTGCATCATATTTAATTTTTAATGGGTTTAAAGGGTCAGACGAACCTATATGTATAGCAAGTTCTTTTGACCATTCAATAGTTAATTTGTTTAAGTTAATTTTGAACAAATCTATAGAATGCTTTTTATTAGTATTTGATTCTTTGGTAATGTAAACATATGGTGACTTATTCATTTCAGAATCAAAGTTTTGTTCTTGTGCAGAGCCTATGTGTTCAATATGATCTATTCGAAGATAATTATTATCAACGGTATTAATCATAACAACGCCATTTAAAGAATTTTTGAATATTATCGTTTGATTATATACTTCGAATTCACCAGGTAAAACATCATCAATACCAGGTAAATATAGACTTTCCATTTCTAATGAATTCCTATCAAAACGATAGAATTTATTTCCATTATCATTGATCATTGTGTAAATGTAGTCGGTATCAAAAGAAAAATGATTTGAAGTAATTTGATATGATGGACTTTTAACTTTCAATAGTAACTTTTTATCTGAAATATTAAAAATATAATAATATATTGAATCATTTTCATTGTTTTGAATGCAAATTTCTTCTTTGAATATCTTAATTTGCATAGGATAACCATTCTTTATTACATCAGAAAAATTAAAAGAAGAATCTTTACTTAAATAATCTATAAAATCCTCTTCCATACAGTTATCTTGGTTGAAATAACTACATGAAGTTAGTGTAAAATAAATTCCTATTAATAATAAAACTATTTTCATTTGATTTTATGTTATTTGGACGTTTGGTATTGTCTCAGAACTGTTTTTCCCCTCAGCTCGAGCGAATCCTTTCGCGTGATTCTACAAATATAAAATTAAATATATTAGGTTAAAGAACTTTTCTATTTAATCACTTGGGATACGTGCACCAACGAACTTTTTATTTAATTTATCTTTGCGAGGTAGCGGCAGTCATTTAGAATATTACTGTCCACTATTGTATTTAAACATACCTTCCTGGCATTCTAAAACTCTTAAATTTATGATAGAAATACCCCATTTTGAGTCAATTACATGAAAATACTCATTTAGTGATTTTTCATCGTAGACATTTGAGAAGCCTTTATTATATTGTAAACCATAGCAGAGGCAATTTACATCACATGGCTCAATAATTATTGATTTTGTTCTAACAGTGAGTTTACAAAGGTTAAGACATTTAAAGATCCACAGCACTTCTTTATATTTACTCAACTTAATATCAGATATTATTTCAACATTATCATAAGGAATGTCTTTAATTACAATAACAATTTTATTTGTTTGATATATTTCAATGCTAAGAAGATCAGTACATTCAATTTTTTTAAACAAAGTCTCTAGTTCATTATTATGCGAATAATAATATTGTTTTAATTGTGAAAGCTCAACTGATTCTCTACTCTCACAAGAGTAAATGAATAACGTAAAAAATAAAAATAAAATAATGTATAGACGCATAATATTTTTTACCCTAGCTCCCATACGAATCCTTTCAAGGGATCCTACAAATATAAAATTAACCCGTTGGGTGAAATTAAATTAATTGGTTTTTGATATTATTAATAGGTCTGT
>CAYQNU010000030.1:0-30875 GCA_964419055.1 uncultured Flavobacteriales bacterium
TTGATTAAAAATAGATTTTAGTATCGAGAAGGACGGTTAACGAGTTATTCAGTTGTTCAGTTATTCAGTTTTCAGTAAGTAGTCACTTCGAGTGAAAATCGTACATTTTTATCAATTAGCATAGCGATTGATTAAAAATAGATTTTAGTATCGAGAAGGACGGTTAACGAGTTATTCAGTTGTTCAGTTATTCAGTTTTCAGTAAGTAGTCACTTCGAGTGAAAATCGTACATTTTTATCAATTAGCATAGCGGTTGATTAAAAATAGATTTTAGTATCGAGAAGGACGGTTAACGAGTTATTCAGTTGTTCAGTCAAGACGAAGCAAAGCTTGTCTTGATGCAGACCTTGCGTCTGCATTATTCAGTTTTCAGTAAGTAGTCACTTCGAGTGAAAATCGTACATTTTTATCAATAAGCATAGCGATTGATTAAAAATAGATTTTAGTATCGAGAAGGACGGTTAACGAGTTATTCAGTTGTTCAGTTATTCAGTTTTCAGTAAGTAGTCACTTCGAGTGAAAATCGTACATTTTTATCAATTAGCATAGCGGTTGATTAAAAATAGATTTTAGTATCGAGAAGGACGGTTAACAAGTAATTTATTTATTAAGCACATTACATATCTTTATACTTTTTCATAAAACATGTTTCTTAAGCACATTCGTCAATTTTTCATATTCAATCAAAAAGGCATCGTGTCCATGAATGGATTCAATTTCGATGTAGTGATTTTCTATTCCTGCTTGGTCTAATAATTTTTTAGTGTTTAAATTTTCAAATTTGCTGAACAAAATGTCTGAACAAATGACCACTTGTATGATAGTGGCTTGCAATTGTTTGAAGGCCAGTTCAGGTGTTTCAAATTCTTTCGTTGCATAAATGTTTCCCAACAATTGGTTCATCATTTTGTAGGCTGATAACGTAAATCGGCTTTTCAATCGATTTCCATGATGATTAAGCCATCCGATGACATTAGCTTCGTTTTTATCCGTATCGATGCTGTTGTTAAACTTATGGGCAAAATCCTTCGGATTACGGTAAAAAAACATCGCCATTTGTCGCGCTAGTTCCAACGGTTGATCAGATGTGTTGAGCAACATATCTTGCGTATGTGCAAACCCTTTTACCCAGTCATTCGACTTCCAGTCTGTAGCAATCGGAATAGCTGTTTTGATGTATGTTGGATGGTTGATGATGATGTCCCAAAGTAATCCTCCACCTAACGAACCACCAATTCCAAATGCTAATGTTTCATATCCGTTAATTTGTAGTGTCTGCACAATAGCATCGGCTATAATTCTGGAATCAAAATCTTTATAGTTTTCTATAAAATTATCGTCATAGCCATTTCCGGGAATGTTGATGCCAATGATGTGGAATTTTCGGGTGTCAAATAGTTTATTTTCTCCGAAAAGTTCTTTCCACCAACCTTTTTCACCAGCTACGGTTGCATTACCCGTTAGCGCGTGTATCACTAAAACACTTGGACCTTGGTCTTTAGAAACCCCAAAAGTCTCGAAGGAAACTTTTGGGGGATTATTGAAATTGAAACGTGTTGACATAAAATGATGTGTTGCTAGATGATAAATATATTATTTTATGCGATTGTAGGAGATTTTACCAGCTGAATGGCTTGTTCAATATCTGTTAGGATATCTTCGATGTCTTCAATACCCACTGATAGTCTAATTAAATCTGGAGTAACACCCGTAGCCGCTTGTTCCTCAAAAGTCAATTGTTGGTGGGTAGTACTGGCTGGATGAATAATCAATGATTTGGTATCACCAATATTGGCTAAAAGAGAGAATAACTTGGTATGATCTACAAAAGTTTTTGCTGCCTCAAAACCACCTTTTAGACCAAAGGTTACTAAACCACTTTGACCCGTTGGAAGGTATTTTTTAGACAAATCGTAATATTTTGAAGTGGCCAATCCTGGATAATTTACCCAAGCTACTTCTTCATTTTTTTCAAGCCATTGGGCAACTTTTAACGCATTTTCGCTGTGTTTTTTAATGCGCACTTCCAACGTTTCTAGTCCTTGAATTATTTGAAAACTATTAAACGGACTCAACGCTGCACCCAAATCACGCAAACCTTCTATTCTTAGCTTGGCCAAATAAGAAGCATTACCCAATGCTTCACTATAAATTAATCCATGGTAACCTGCAGAAGGCGTATTGAATTCGGGGAATTTGTTATTTTTCCAATCAAATGTACCTCCGTCAATGACAATTCCACCCAACGAATTACCTTGACCACCGATATATTTCGTTAGCGAATGAATCACAACGTTAGCGCCATATTTCAACGGGTTTAGTAGGGAAGGAGTAGCTACGGTGTTATCCACAAAAAAGGGAATTTTCAGTCCTTTGGCAATAGCAGCGATTCCTTCAATGTCCACTACATCTAATTTAGGATTACCCAACGATTCGGTAAAAAACAAACGCGTATTTTCTTGGCTTGCTTCAAAGAAATTATGAACATTAGAAGGGTCAACAAATGAAGTCGTAATGCCTAAGCGAGGTAAGGTAACTTTTAATAAGTTGTAGGTTCCACCGTATAAACTATTGGAAGCCACAATGTGATCTCCCGATTTGAGTAAGGTCAACAATGCATTGGAAATGGCGGCTGTACCCGAAGCGAAACTAACGGCTCCAATACCTCCTTCAATAGCAGCTAATCGTTGCTCGAGAATATCATTGGTTGGATTGTTCAAACGGGTGTAAATGTATCCCGATTCAGCTAAGGAAAACAAGTTGGCAGCATGTTGTGTGTTATCAAAAACATAGGATGATGTTTGATAAATGGGAACAGAACGTGTACCTTGTGTTTTAGAAGTATCGTGTCCTGAGTGAAGTGCTTGAGTTGAAATTTTTGTGCTCATAATATGTATTATTTTAATTTTTTGTTTTTAATTTTTGTTTTTGTGGAATGAAAAAAGCCCCTTCAGATGTGCGGTATCCGAAGGGGCTATTTAGTTTTTTTTGTTGTAATATTTATATGAATTACTCAACTATTCCCGGATACCTAGTGGTGTGGAAAACCATGCACATACACATACAACACATGACATTCACGTGTGGATTAACAATCCTGCTTTTTGTTGCGAAGTGTTGGTTGGTTTTCATTTTATTTGGGTTTTTAAAATTTTCTTTGTTTTGGTTTTTGGGTAAAAAAATAGCCTTGTCGTTTGAGTGACAAGGCTTTTACATATTTTGTTTGATTTTATGCAATAGTCATTCTTGTCACCTTTTTGAGGTACACATCATAGAACAACACATTTGCATTAAATTTTTCATTTTCTGTTTTTGATTTCGGGTACAAAGTTATGCTCAAAAAAAAATAACTTCCAAATTTATTTTTAAAAAAGTTAAAAATATTTTTTTGAGAAAAAATATTAACCTATTTTAAATGATAGTCCACCACCAACAAAATAGGGCGCTGTGCCAAGTCCAACTTCAAAATTAATTCCAATAAAATCATTGAAATATTTTCGAGCTCCAAAAAGAACTTGAACCGTAAAAGCATTTGGAGTTTTTGCTTCATTAGCTCTATTATCTCCATAATTATTCAATATTGAATATTCACCTTTCCAAGTAGAAAATCCAAAACGTCCACCTACATACATATCTAAAGTTTCATCTGCACCAAAATGAAATAAAGGTCTAATACCAATATTCTGTCTTGATAAAGAAACATTTGCATTATATATGGTATCATTTATGGTTTTAGTCTCTTCAGTACTGAATTTATTAAAGGAATAAGCGGCACCAATACTGAAGTTTTCAGCAATTGCAAAATCAAGTTGAGCATTCAAAAGAGGTATTTCTTTTACAGGCTGAAATCCACTTGCTTTTAACGATGTGTTAATAACACCTTTAACTAAAGTGGTTGTTAAAGAATATCCAATTCCACCGGTTATCACCAATTCATTTTGAGCTTTTTGTGCAAAAGTAGAAAGTGAAAACAGCACACTTGAAAGGGTGAGGATAATAATTTTCTTCATAATTGTTGTTTTAATTTTTTAGGATTTGTTTCAAAAACATTGCCAAAATTAGTTAAAAATGTAAATGATTATTTTTTTTGGAGTTTAATTTTTAAACGAAGTTGATTTTAAAACAAATATATCTACCTTTGCGCATCGAAATTCGGGAGACTTGTCAGAGCGGCCGAACGAGCACGCTTGGAAAGCGTGTATACTGGAAACGGTATCGAGGGTTCGAATCCCTCAGTCTCCGCCAACCAATTATTAAAAACCCCGCATTAGCGGGGTTTTTTGTTTAAAAAAACAGCAAGCTCGCTTGCATGTTTTTGAAAAACAAAAAACCAACAAAAGCTTTGCTTTTGGGTTTTTAATGATTGGTTGAAGCCCCCCCAAAAAAAAGGGAAGGGCGCAGCCAATCCCTTTTTGATTGCGGTAAAGTTTGATTTTAATTCAGGTTTTTAATCCCCCAAAAAGGGAAAGGCGCAGCCAATCCCTTTTTGATTGCAGTAAAGTTTGATTTTAATTCAGGTTTTTAATCCCCCAAAAAGGGAAAGGCGCAGCCAATCCCTTTTTGATTGCAGTAAAGTTTGATTCTAATTCAGGTTCTAAATCCCCAAAAAGGGAAGGGCGCAGCCAATCCCTTTTTGATTGCGGTAAAGTTTGATTTTAATTCAGGTTCTTAATCCTTTTTTATATTTTCCTCTTTCTTAACATCCTATCAAAAGGCTTCCTGTAAATTAATTTGGTATTTGATAATACCTTTCCCTCAAATTATTAAATAAAAATCTTAAATTTGTTTCATAACACCCTTATTCAACCACTTTTTATGAAAAAAAACAAATGGATAATCCTTTCTATAGTTAGTATCGTAATCGGATTACTATTATTATTGACCTACGTTAATAAATCCTCTACCATAGCTAAATTAGAAAAGTTGAACTATGTTAAAGGGGAACTTTTTCGATATGAAGTGCAACGAAAATTGCTCAAAAAGAGAGAATTTAAAAATCAATTAGACATATACTTGATTGGAGATGAAACGTGTTATAAAGGCAGTTCTCATTTTATTACTACCATTAACGAACAAAAGTTCTATCAAGTAAGTTTTACTGGGGCACCCGTTGAAATTGGTTACATCGATACCGATGACCCATTAGTAAAAGAAATGTATGATTTAAAAGTGGAAGTTTTACCTACGTATGATTATTACCCTTATCATTATTATTATCACTATTACTATGATTATTACGATACCTACTACTATAAGAAATGGCAAAATGATTCAATTCACCATAATGCTTCATTTCAGAGTATTGTGGATGTCAACGGCATTAAGCAAAAAGTTCGTAATGAACAATTAGCTATGCTGATTTTTGGAGGTGTATTTTTAGGTTTATTTGCCGTTTTTTTAACCGTACATTTTAAAAAGTCGAAATAAAAAGTATTCGCTGTTAGCTAATTAAAACTAAACAGAACTAAAAAGTGCTTTAATCTTATTGCTCTTTTAATCAATTTATTATAGCAATTGAATTAAACAATTACTTTACTTCGATTTCTTACTTTTCTTCTTTTTCGCTTTGTCTTTTCCTTCTACAGGTAATGTTGGAGGTGTAGAGGCAGGAGTCATCATTTTTATGATTTCAGCATTGCCATTTAATTTGGCGTAATCCAACGCTGTTTTTCCTGATTTATCTTTAAGCGTAATATCCGCTTTATTAGCCAATAGTTTTTTAATTGATTTTGTATAACCAAATTCAGCAGCATACATTAAAATGGTTTTACCTTTTTCATTCTGAAAGTTAACTCGTGCAATAGAAGCTGAGTCAGATGGATTGGGTTCTCCAAATGAAGATATAAAATACGTATTGATGATCGAATCAAATTCTTTTTCTGTAACTCCATGATTATGTTTAACCAATAACGAATAATACTCTCCAATGTCGTTTCTTCTACCAAAACAAGGATCGTTTAAGAAAAACAACGTATTTTTGATGGGTTCTTTAGCCATTTTTAATGCGGTATACAATGCCTCTTTTTTGTCATCATTGCAATAAAAACCATACGCATGAAAAAGTTCTGTAAAAACAGTGTACTCATGATTACCGTATCTACCAATCACTTCGTTCATATTATTCCCGTCATTTATGTACTTCATAAGTTCTTCGGAAGTCATCTTTTCTATTTTCTCAGATAGTTCTTTATTGGAAAAATCTTGGCCAAAACCAAGTAATGAAGTTAGTGTGAAACTAAAAATTAGGGTAATTTTTTTCATAATGGGTGTTTTTTTTGTAAATATATAAATTTTAAAAGATGGTTACACTCATAAGTGAAATAAGTTGAAAAAGATACAAAGAGAGGTTCATAAACTTAGAAAACTCTTTTAATTTTTTTGAGTATCTATCATTAAACCCGTAATCTAGGTTTGATTGCAGAAGAAATGGGTGTTTTAATTCTCAGCATTTATATCTAATTACATATAAATTTACGTAAATTTAAATAATTATATTCAATTGCATATAAAAAGCCATCCAACTCATTGATGATAATATTAGATTACATCTTTAAGTTCATGTTTCCTTTTTTTTGAAAACAGTTGTGTATGTATATAGGTTATATTAATTCGCGATTCGCGAATTGAGAATTAATTTCTATCTTTATTGTACAAAATTAAATACACATTGAGGACATTGTTTATATTCTAAATTACACTTCTAATAGTGTCAAACTAATTTCCGCAGCCGATGTTGAAGTTTGAAAATACTTAGTGGAGTGCTTTCAAGATATTTTAAAAGATACTATAAAGCAAGAAGCTATATTGGGGAATCTTTTTTATGAAGAACAAGAACTTCGGTATACTAAAATTATAGATAATTTAAAACAAATCTGCTCTAATATTTAATGAACTCAATAGCTAAGTTACTCTATTTCACCAAAAGCTAAACTTCACTATCCAATTAAAAAGGATACCTAAGAAAAACACCCATCTTTCATTCATTTGAAATAGGTTTTACTTGTAAAAAAGGGTTTAGGTGCTCCAACAGCCTCCATCACCAAAAAACAAATATACCCTAAAAGGGTTTATAAACGAATGCAGTATTTTATGAAAGGTGGAGTATTATAGAGGAGGGGAAGGCATTGGCAGAGAGAGCAGTACCGAGTAACTGCGAACTTGGATGACCATAATTAGAAATTTTGTAGACGTTTAAACTTAGAAGGATTAAATGGCAGTTATATTAAATACTATAAGACATGGAAACAACGTTAATTGCATTCTGAATTCAGTTTAGGAGGTGGGGGTTGGAGTCTCTCATTTCACATCTTTTAAAACAGCCAACACCCATCAATCCCATATATTTGCAATTAGATTACATTTTTCAAGTTAAAAAACATTTTTTCTCACATTTTTATCCTTATATTTGCAATCGACTTACATAATAAAGGTAAAAATGATTATTAACTTTAGTGTTCAAAATTTTGGTTCAATAAAAGACAAACAAACTCTTTCATTTGAAGCAGAAAAATCGTCACACCTTGAAGACGCTTATATCGTGAATTTTGGTGAGCAAAGAATTTTAAAACTTGCCTTGATTTATGGTGCAAACGCATCTGGAAAAACAACAATTTTGAAAGCTCTTGATTTTTTAAGAGACATCGTTCTTGAGCCAGAGCATAAAAAAACGAATGAGTTAGACTTTAATCCATTCTTATTTGACCCAAAAACACCCAAACAGAACTCTATTATTTCGATTGAGTTTTTTCATAATAATATTAAATACTTTTATGAAGTAGCGTTTTTTCAAAAAGCGATTGTTTCAGAGGAGTTGTATTTTTATAGTCCGAATAAGGCTAATGTCTTTAAAAGAACAACAAATTTGTCTCATCAATTTACTGAAATAACGTTTGGTAGTAAAATTTCTATTAACAAGGTTTTTGAAAAAACATTAGAATCTAACACTTTATGGAACAACACCGTTCTTGGTGGATATTTAAAAACTAACATTGACTTTAAAGAATTACAAGAAGTTATTGATTGGTTTGAGAATTACTTAAATTCATTGATTTATCCTAAAACTGATTTAGAGGATTTGATTACTAATCAAATTACTTCTAACAAGATCACTACAACAGATATCATTTCAATTCTTAAAAAAGCAGACTTAAACATTTCTAATATCATAATCAATGATATAGACACTCCGCCAACCGAAATTTCTCAACTATTTAATGTTATTGAAAACTTGTCGCAAATGAAAACTTCAAGCAATAAAGAAAGAGAGGCATTTAGAGGTTTAGGCACATTTAATAAATTAATGTCTAAAGATGTTGAATTTGAGCATACAGTAAATGATACTAAATATTCCTTACCATTAGAGCTTGAATCGCAAGGAACAAGGCGTTATTATGGATTTGCTGGCTTATTAGCTACGGTAATTAAAAATTCAACAGCATTTTCAATTGATGAGTTAGAAACTTCATTACACCCTGATTTATATTTGCATTTTATTCTTTCTTTTCTTTTGAATTCTAAAAACTCTCAAATCATTGCTACCACTCATAATCGAGAAATTTTAGACAACAAAGACATTTTTAGAAATGATGCCATTTGGTTTACAGACAAGCAAGACAGTTCTGCCACAGAACTTTATTCATTGGCTGATTTTGATAGTTCTATTGTAAGAAATACTACAAATATTTTAAACGCTTACAAAAGCGGTAAATTAAGTGGTACACCTAATTTGGGCGACACTTTCATTGATTTAAGTCTATGAGAAAACCCAAGAATATTATACACAAATCAAATCCTTCTTTCGCTCTAGTAGTGGACGGAGAGACAGAAGTTTGGTATTTGCAAATGTTAAAAAGGAATGAACGGGACATTCGTGTAAGCATAAAACCCGAAATCCCAAGCAAAAAAAGTGTAGAAGAACAATACAATTTAGTTTGTGATTTGTCAAACAAAGAATTTACAAAAGTTTTTTGGATTATAGATCTTGATACTGTTATTAAAGAAGAAAATGAAGCTCCAAAGGGAAAAAAATCACCTCTTAATACATTCGAAAAATATAGAACCGACCTCAATACAAACTATCCGAACGTTGTTGTTATTGTAAATAATCCTTGTATTGAGTTTTGGTTTCTACTTCATTTTGAAAAAACATCAAAATATTTCAACACCTGTTCAAGTGCAGAAACACAACTAAAAAAACACTTGAATAATTATGAAAAGACACAAAAATTCTTTACAAAGCAAAATGACGACATTTATTTGAAATTAAAACCCAATCTAAAAACAGGTATAGTAAACTCAATGTCTCTTGGGAATTTTGACAATAAAAATCCGAAGCAAGCAATGTGCGAAATGGAATTACTCTTTAAGTCAGACGAGATGAAAAAGCACTTTGAATAAAAGCCAAACCGCCCATATCATCTATTCGCAAGCAAGGGTTTCGAGCGTTGTAGTACATGGAAAAGGTGAAAATACCTGCCTGCGCATTGCTTAGAACGGTTAACGTTTATCGTAAAGAGTTTTAAATTTCAAATATTTTCATGAAAATCTAAAAGTTAATAATTGTTTGGTATATGTTGGAAAGATTGTCTCTGCACTGCAGAGACAATTACAAAACACCTTTGGCAAGCAAGGATTTCAAGAACGAAATATCAGAAGAATGATACAGTTTGCTTCTGTTTTTGAAGATGAGCAAATTGTATACGCACTGCGTAGACAATTGAGCTGGACACATTTGAAATCTGTAATTTATATGGAAGACCCTTTAAAAAGGGAGTTTTATATAGAAATGTGTAAACTCGAAAAATGGTCATCTCGCCAATTGCAAGAACGCATTCAATCGCTTTTGTATGAACGAACTGCCATCAGCAAAAAGCCTGAATTGACCATTCAGAACGATTTAGAACAACTTAAAAATGAGCAAAAACTTAACCCAGATTTAGTTTTTAGAGACCCCTATTTTTTAGATTTTTTGGGCTTATCAGATATGTATTCCGAAAAAGATTTAGAAACAAGTATCATAGCAGAATTGCAACGCTTTATTATTGAATTAGGTAGTGATTTTGCATTTATGGCTCGTCAAAAAAGAATCAGTATTTACAACAGAGATTATTACATTGATTTGCTATTTTACCATCGTAGGTTAAAATGTTTAGTAGCCATTGACCTTAAAATAGGTGAATTTGAAGCCGGTTACAAAGGTCAGATGGAATTGTATTTACGCTATTTAGAAAAGCACGAACAAGTAGAAGGCGAAAACACACCTATAGGCTTGATATTATGTACAGGCAAAAACGAAGAACACGTAGAATTAATGCAACTGGATAAAAGCAATATCAGAGTAGCGGATTATCTAACAGCACTGCCTTCGCAAAAAGTATTGCAGGAAAAATTACATAAGGCAGTAGAAATAGCTAAGAACAAAATGATTAATGGTTAAGAACTTAATGGAATGAGTTTGTACTAAACCATAGCCTAAGTTACATACCCTAAAAGTGTTTAAAAACAAATGCAGTATTTTATGAAAGGTGGAGTAGCATAGAGGAGGGGAAGGTATTGGTGGAGAGAGCAGTACAGAATAACTGTGAATGGGGATGTCTACATTTTAATCAAGTATTACTATTTTATTGGGTTTATTCTTGTGCGTTTTGCGGACATTTTTTGATTTTTTCTTCAAATTAGGCTCTGCGTTTTGTTTTCATAATATAACTTTTAAGACATTAGATCTTTAACTAAATGCATTTAATTAATTTAAACTTATTAAATGAAATTGAAAGTATTATATTTGAACCCTATTCTATAAATATTTAAATGATTAGTGACATCCATATTGAGATTACTCCTTTAGATGAAGCCGTTGATGCTATTCTTGAAGCAACTTTTACTTTTTTTCTTCAAGACACTTCAGAGGAATTTATTAATCCTTTGATTGAAACAAATATTGCAAAAATAGTAGATGAATTAAATGAAAATATCTATTGCTTCATAGAATACCCATATGTAGATAAGGTTTATAGAGATAGTTACTATAATTATTATGCTTCAAAACATTACACATACCAAAGAGATTGCATTAGAGTTTCCTTATTTGAATGTGAAATTAATCAAGATGATTTCCTTGATGAGCAGAATCATCAGAAATTGAGAGATAACTATTTAGGATATTTTATCATAAGACCTACTATAAATGCGCTTTTAGGTCGATCAATAATAGACCCTAAGGCTTTTATTAATAATGGAGTTAGTATTTGCAATTGTAAGTCAACAACACTAGTTTATGGGGTAAAACTCGATGTTGTTGGATTTCCTTATAGTTCTCAGGATGGCGAATCTATAAAATGTGCTGAAACTACAATTTGGGCCATTATGGAATATTTTGGAACGAAATATCCTGATTACAAACCAGCTCTTCCTGGAATTATTCATAATACATTAAAGTCTGTTTCAGTTCAAAGACAATTACCCTCAAACGGTCTTACTATGGATCAAATTTCATTTGCACTTAGAGAATTTGGTTTTGGGACTAGAATTTATTCTTTTGATCCTTATGATGAGCAAATATATAGTATTGTAGATAGTTATGTAGAGTCAGGCATACCTGTTATAATTGGTTTAGAAAGTAAGAATTTAGGTCATGTTGTGATTTGTATTGGAAAGAAAAATGAAGATACTATTGATTTTAAATATGCCAAAAAACGAAAAATTATTATTAATGGTAAACAACTGCACTATTATTCTACTTCTGATATTCCATCAAAATATGTTATCCAAGACGACAATTTAATCCCATATAGGCTTATTGATTTAATGAATCCTGGAGATCATTATAGTGACGCTGAAAGTAGGTCATACACTATTGATTCGGTTGTAGTTCCATTATATCCAAAAATATATCTTGAAAGTGTTGTAGCGAAAAGTCTTGCTTTGGAAATATTAAGAGATAAGACTGTTGGATTCCAATTACCAAATGGATTTGTTTTTCGCTTTTATTTAACATCGAGCCGGTCATTTAAACGACATATTGCTGAACTTAAATATTTAAATAAAGATATCAAAAACAGTATTTTAATAACTAAAATGCCGAAATTTATTTGGATTAATGAATTTTACACAAAAAAGGATTATAAAAGCTTATTAAAGAATGCTTTAGCTTTGATTATTCTAGATGCCACTGAAGCAAATAGAGAATCAATTGATGCACTTATTTTTGCAGGATACCCAGATCGATGTGTTTGTGTAAATGAAAATAATTTTGTTACTTTGCAACATACATTCGAAAACTATCATTACTACAGTAACCTAAAATAGAAATAGAATTGCCAACTAAAAGAATAAAAATATCATTTTCTTCCTCAAATCAAGGAAAAATTGTCACCATACAACGAAGTGAAATTGCTAAAACAAATGAACGAGTGAAGGAAGCAATGAAAACTGTTGTAAGAGAATTTGATATAAAGGAAACTCAATCACAAAGACAAGCATCGGAACTTGTACTAAATGCTTGATAGTATTTGATTGTAAATGTACTCACCATTTCAATCATTTTATTGTATTAGAGTCAATTGATAGAAAATAATTAAAGAAAGTGAATAATAAAATTCTCTCTTTAATTACTTCCTAATCATTCCATTTATAAAAGTCTCAACAAATTCCATAATTCGCTTTAATATTATGTCACCAACTTTTTGGCGTTCTAATACTATTGGTTTGTTGCCTTCAATAAGTTCAAGCACTTCATCTATTAATTGCACTCTTTCGGCAAAAAAATAATCCTCAATGATTTTTTATCTTCGTCAGAGTATAGATTTTCGTTCATTTGAAATAGGTTTTACAAGTAAAAAAAAGGGTTTAGGTGCTCCAACAGCCTCCATCACCAAAAAACAAATATACCGTAAAAGTGTTTAAAAACCAATGCAGTATTTTATGAAAGGTGGAGTAGCATAGAGGAGGGGAAGGCATTGGCAGAGAGAGCAGTGACTAAAATCTTTAAAAACCTTATTAAACTGTAATGCGATTTTACTTTTTTTTTTGAATTTAAATTTAAAAAAGGCTTTATTGCAACGCAAAAAGATGAAATGTATGATAATACTTGACATTTGAATTTTTAACAAAAAATTTAATTTAATATAATTACTTTTGTACTTTAAAAATTTAATTATGCAAATTAATAAAATAAAATACACCCAATTTGAAGGTTTGGAGAATAATTGGGATTTACAAGAAGTAAATTTTGAAAAAATAAATTTAATAGTTGGTAAAAACGCATCTGGTAAATCTAAAACACTTGCATTAATAAATGGAATATCAATGATGCTTGGAGAAAATAAGCCCTTGACTTTTACTGACGGTAATTTTGAAATCGTATTTGTGAGTGGTGAAAAAGAGTACAAATACATTCTTGAATTTCACAATAGAAATGTTTTTAAAGAACAATTATTATTAAATAACGATATTTTAATTAATAGAAATAAAGACGGAAAAGGTGAAATTAAAAATTATAAGGGAGAAAAACATCTCTTTGACATACCTACAAATGAATTAATAGCAAATAGAAGAGATAGAACTAACTACCCTTTTCTTGAAGAATTATATTTTTGGGCTAACCATACAAGAATTTTTCAATTTAGTAGTTCAGCAAGTAAACATTCTTTAGCAATTAAAGACCCTACAAAAAAACCAACAGAATTTAATATAAAAAATACAGATGGAGGAGTTATTCCTACATTTAGCAGTGGAAAAACACTACATAATGATACTTTCAAAAATAAAATTATAAATGATTTTAATCTTATAGGTTTCGATATAGTTGATATTGATTTAGGCTCAATAGCAAGTTTTAATTTTGAAATTATTGAGAATCCAAATGCCGTAATTTCTGCTATAAGAGTCAAAGAGAGAGATTTAAATTGTTGGACTGATCAAATGGAAATGTCTAATGGAATGTTTCGAGCTTTGTCATTAATTATACATTTTGCTTATTATGAGTTGGAAAAAATTCCTGGTTTAGTAATTATTGATGACATTGGTGAAGGATTAGACTATGAAAGAGCTTCTAAACTTATTGAATTAATTGTAGAAAAAGTAGAAAACAATATAAATATGCAATTATTAATGTCAACTAATGATAGTTTTATTATGAACAGTGTTGATCTAAAATATTGGCAAATAATAGATAGAATTGGGTCCAAAGTAAAATATTACAATCACATAAATTCAGCTGAAAATTTCGAAAATTATCAGTTTACAGGTTTAAATCATTTTGATTTTTTTGCATCAGGTTTTTTTAAAAATGGTTTTACAGAACTAACAGAGTAAAAAGATAAAATATGAAATTAGCCTTTTTTGTAGAAGGGTATACAGAGCTTATGCTTATTAAAAACTTAGCTATGTATAATTACGGTGAAGATAACTTATCTTACGTTTTATTTAAACTAAAAGGAGGAAATAAAATTCCTGTTTCGGTATCACTCCAAGAAAATCATGTTGCAAAAAGTGGAACTCCCAAAATAACTTTTTTTATTTATGATTGTGGTGGATTAACTACTATTAAATCAATGATTTCTCACCAACGAGATTCTTTGTTCAAAAATGGGTTCAAAAAAATTATTGGTATCAGAGATGTTCATCCTGAAAGTGCAGATAAAATTCCTAAATTGATTATGCAATTACCATTAAGAATTCCTCAAAAGCCAATTCCAACTAAATTTCTATTATGCATAATGGAGACTGAAGCTTGGTTTATAGCTGAACACAATCACTTTTTAAAAATATCGGATAAATTAACTTTAGAATTTATTAAAAATTCAACGGGGATTGACTTAAACACAATAAACATTAGTTCCTTGCCAACTCCAGCTGACACTTTAAATGAAATTTACAGTAAAGCTGGTGAAAAGTATGATAAAACTAGAGAGTCCATTAGTCGGACTTTAAACACTTTGGATATTTTTGACCTGTTTACAGTTTTACCAAACAAGCTTCCTGATTTAAAAGCTTTAATTTCTGAAATTGAAAACAACTAAATAAAATAAAATCACCTAATGCACATTACAACCAATTTGGGTTTTAGGCTTAATTTTCAGTTGGTCTTGTATTAGATAAATCTTTAAAGAAACCATATTAAACTAAAACAAATGGCAGAATGCATTGAATGTGGAGAATACACAAAATTTAATGGTGGACTATGTTTGAAATGTTATACAAAAAAAAACAAGCAGGGGACCAATATAACTGCTGAAACAGTGGAACATCATTCCGAAAAAAATGAATTAAATGGTCTATCTGACAAAGAAAAAGAGTATCGATATGGAATGATAAAGGGGAGAATAGCAGAAACTTTGATACAAGAACTTTTTCTAAGTTTGGGTTATAATGTTTTTCGTTACGGTATGGAAAATACTATTCCTGGCATTATGGAACTTTTAAAAGGTGTGCGCTCAGATGTTGCCCAAGAAATCAGAAGAATGCCAGATTTTGTTATGCAAAATCCAAAATCAAAAGAGGTTTATTTTGTAGAAGTAAAATTTAGAGCAAGTGGCGAATTTAAGGCAAGTGATTTGCCTAAAAACTACCCATATGTGAATGCGTATATTGTTCTTGTTTCAAAAAAGCACATAAAATGCATTACTGTTACAGAATTATTAGAAGGTAAGGAAATCACCTCCACTTCACACAATTATTTAGGTAACAGAAAAGAATTCGATCTCGATAAAAAAGTAATTATAGATTTTTGTTCATTTGCTGTTCAATTTTTTGAGAGTGTATAAAGTTAGTGGCTGCTATACGCTTTTTTAAGAAAAATATTAATAGAAGTATTTTTAAAAGTAGCTTCTCTAACATTAAGATTAAATCAAACTCACATTTTATCTATCTTTTCCAAACTCTTTTTCAAACATTACCTATCTTTTTAAGAAGCCTAAAGCTTTTTTTATATCTTTGGAGGGAAAAAAAGAATTAATGAGCATTACCCCATACCACGCTAAATATTTTGCCTACGAGCTAACCAAGCGGTATGCTGCAAACAGTTTGCAGAAGTTCACTGCTTCCCTTGCTGATGCACAGGTAGATTTAAACCCGCATCAAGTGGATGCTGCATTGTTTGCTTTTCATTCGCCATTGTCTAAAGGGGCATTATTGGCTGATGAAGTTGGTTTGGGTAAAACTATTGAAGCTGGAATTGTTATTTCTCAAAAATGGGCTGAACGAAAACGAAAAATTTTAATCATAGCACCTGCCAACCTCCGCAAGCAGTGGAACCAGGAGATTGCAGATAAATTCTTTTTACCATCAGTTATTCTTGAAGCAAAATCTTTTAATCAAGAAATTTCAAAAGCCAATTTCAATCCTTTCAATCAAACCGATAATATTGTTATTTGCTCCTATCAGTTCATCAAGAGCAAAGCTATTTATGTTACTAAAGTTGATTGGGACTTGGTGGTAATTGATGAAGCACATCGTTTGCGTAATGTATATAAATCATCAAATAAAATTGCAAAAGCTATAAAAGAAGCTGTAGCACATTCTCCTAAAATTTTGCTAACAGCAACGCCATTACAAAACTCCTTATTGGAATTATATGGCTTGGTTAGTATCATTGATGAATATGCTTTTGGAGATTTAAAAAGTTTTAAAACTCAATACACTAGAATTACAGAAAACACTAGCTTTGACGACCTTAAACGCAGGTTAGAACCGATTTGCAAAAGAACATTAAGAAGGCAAGTTTTAGAGTACATCAACTATACAAACAGATCTTGCATATTGCAGGAGTTTACACCACGTGATAACGAAAAACAGTTGTACGATTTAGTATCCGATTACTTGCAACGTCCTAATTTGTACGCTTTACCGCCAGGACAGCGAACATTAATGACATTAATACTTCGCAAATTGTTGGCATCTTCTACTTATGCTATTTCTGGCACATTACAAGGATTGGCAGATAAGTTAGAAGCTACAATTGAAAGACAAAATAATTTACCGGTAAATGTAGATGAAGTATTTTCTTCTAATTATGAAACCTTTGAAGAGCAGCAAGATGAGTGGATTGATGATGATGAAGATACTGACAGCACAAACAATAAGGAAGAAAGAGTATACACATCCGATGAAATAGCTGAAATACGCTTAGAAATTGAGGCCTTAAATGAATTCAAAAAATTAGCACAGTCCATTAAAGTCAATTCCAAAGGAGAGGTTCTGTTTACAGCATTAAGCAAAGGTTTTGAAAAGCTACAAGAACTTGGAGCAAACAAAAAAGCTATCATTTTTACAGAGAGTACTCGAACTCAGGAATACCTTAAAAACATTTTAGAAGCAAGAGGTTACAAAGATGAAATTGTGTTGTTCAACGGAAGCAATAACGATCCTAAAAGCGGACAAATTTATAACGCTTGGCTTAAAACACACGAAGGCACAGATAGAATTACAGGTTCAAGAACGGCTGATAAAAGGGCAGCTTTGGTTGATTACTTCCGAGATACTGCAACCATTATGATTGCAACAGAAGCAGCTGCAGAAGGCATTAATTTACAGTTCTGTTCATTGGTAGTAAACTATGACTTGCCTTGGAACCCTCAACGTATTGAACAGCGAATTGGCCGTTGCCACCGTTACGGACAAAAATTTGATGTAGTAGTGGTAAATTTCCTAAACAATACCAATGCTGCCGACCAAAGAGTGTATCAATTGTTGGATGAAAAGTTTCAATTATTTAATGGTGTATTTGGTGCAAGTGATGAAGTATTAGGAGCAATAGAAAGCGGTGTTGATTTTGAAAAACGAATTGTAAAAATCTACCAAACTTGCCGAACCACTGAAGCCATTCAATTGGCATTTGATTTTTTACAAAAGGAAATGGAACCCGAAATAGAACTGGGCATTGACCTTACGCGCAAAAAACTATTAGAAAATTTTGATGAAGAGGTACACGAAAAACTTAAAATCAATTTACAACAAAGTACCGAATACCTAACCAAGTTTGAAAATTGGCTATGGCATCTTACCAAATATTTCTTAGAACCCTATGCCACATTCAATCATTCAGAAAATAGTTTTTTCCTGAATAAAAATCCATTTGCAGGTGAAGCCATTCATAAAGGACCTTACAGGGTTGGTAAAAAACACATTGGCGAAACTCACGAAACAATTGAAATAAATCAAAGCGAAAATCTATATCGTGTTGGACATCCTTTGGCTCAAGAAGTAATTGCTAACTGCAAAAACAAAGACCTCAATATTCAGGAATTACAGTTTGATTATACGAGCAGTGATAAGAAAATATTCATTCTTGAAAGTTTAGTAGGCAAGCAAGGTTGGTTGCAAGCTAAACAAATTACAATCTCTAGTTTTGAGAACGAAGACCATATTTTGTTTGCCGCTTTTGATGATGAAGGTAATTCTTTAGAGCCTGACCAATGCCAACGATTATTTTCGTTGCAGGCGGTTGCTATTAATACTAATCAAACATTTACAGAGACTGAAAAGATCAAATGTAAAGAAATATATCATACCCATCAGTTGGGCATCATTGAAGAAAACCGCCAACGCAACCACAACTTTTTTGATGAAGAAGTAGATAAGTTAGAAAAGTGGAGTGAGGATGTACGGAACAGTATTAAATTTGAAATTAAGGAACTGGATAAGGAAATTAAATCCCGAAAAACAGAAGCTCGAAAACTATTAAATCTAGAACAGAAAGTAAAGGAGCAACGCATCATCAAAGATTTAGAAAAGAAATTAGCAGAGAAGCGATACAACCAGTATCAGAACGAAGATGATATTGAAGAGCGAAAAGACAAATTGTTGGATGAAGTAGAGCAACGATTGAAACAACAAACATCAGAATTGGATTTATTCACTATTCGTTTTAAAGTAATTTAAATGGACTTAAAATCAGTACACGAAATATTTAACAATCGGATCCTTCGGATACCTTCATACCAAAGAGGTTATACTTGGGCAAATGACTACATTATTGAAAATGGTGATGATATACGCAAAGTAAAAGGGCAGTTAAAAGATTTATGGGATGACCTTATGAATATTCCCGATGGTGCATGGCACTATACAGGTTTGCTTACTTTAGTTAAAGCGGATAAACAGTATAATTGGCTTCCAAACCATAGTCAATTTGCAATTGTGGATGGTCAACAACGTATAACTTCAATTTTAATAGCCCTTTCAGTAATTATCGAAAAAGCAGAAACCTTAAATGTACAATTAGAAATAAGACCAGGTGATGAAAAGTTCAAGTATTTAATCATTGAAGCGGCAACTGCAAAGGCATTTATATTCGGCTATGAAAAAGACAACCCAAGTGATAAGTATTTTCGTAAACACATCCTCAAAATGGATGAAGTTGAAGACGACAGCAAAGAAAGTGTTTATACAGAAAATTTAAAAAATGCAAGAACGTTTTTTAATGTAGTTATTGATAATTACATTGGAGAAACACCTGTAAAATTAAAGGATTTATATACTAAAATTACAACTAATCTTCGTTTTAATGAATACATATTACCGCCTGAGTTAGATGAGTATGTTGTTTTTGAAACAATGAATAACAGAGGTAAACCATTATCAGAATTAGAGAAATTGAAAAACAGATTAATGTATCTGAATAGCAAACTTCCTCTTTTCTATCCTGATGGCACTGTACCACAAGAAAATGACAATCAAGTAGATTTATTAACACAACAAAATCAAAGTTTAGAAAAGGATATTAATACAAGTTGGATTACAATTTATAATGCATTGGGTGCTAATAAATCCAACCCATTAAGTGATGAAGATTTCTTAAAAAATCATTGGATTACATACTTTGATAAGTACAACCGTTCAGAAGCAGAAGCCTACTCTGGTTATTTATTTGATGAAGAATTCATTCTTCAAAACATCTATTCAAATATAGTTAATTATGATACCATTCACTTGTATGTAAAGTCACTTCAAAGAGCCTCAATTGTATGGAATAAATTAAATAATCCATCGTTCTTTTCAGAGGATGAGGTAGCGTTCAAAGAAGCAATTCTTTCTCTTTACAGGGCAGGTTTAAAGCCTTCATTCAAACCGCTTGTAATGGGGATTTTGTTACGAGAAGACAAAGAAGAATTTATAAAAGTAATTAACCTGCTTGAAGAGTATAGTTTTAAGATATTTGACATTTCAAACCGCCAATCCAATACAGGCGATAGCAAGTTATATAAGTTAGCCTATCAGGTTTATCAAAATGAATGGTCAGCTGATGACACTTATAACAATATTAAACAGCATCTTGATTGGTACTATAATTTTTCATTCTTTAAAAATCAAGTCATTGAACTTTTTGAGTATGGAAATAGGAAAGGTTATTATGGATGGTCAGGTAGATTTTATTTTCTGTTTGAATACGATTGTTATTTAAGGGGCATTAACAGCAACTCTACATTAGCTTCTAAAATTAATTGGGAGGATTTTTACAATAAAAATTCTATTGAACACATTTTACCTCAAAGTGCTACTTTAAGTTTAGAAGAATATTGTGAAGGAGAAATTACAGAAGCAAAAACAAATAGATACAATGTGATACAAAATGATTGGATTTCATTTAACGGCTTTTCACCAGACGAAAGAAAAAGATTTTGCAACAGTATTGGTAATTTATTAGCAATTTCATCAAGTGACAATTCCTCATTTAGTAATGACCCATTTTTGCATAAAGTTGACCAACAAAACAAGGGGGAAGCATACAAAAATAGAGGGTATAAATATGACAGCATGAGTGCAAGGTTAGTGGCAAATTTTACTGATTGGACACCAAACAATATCGTTGAGAGAGGTAAATTAATGTTGAATTATTTATGGCTTAAAGTCCACCCAGACACACCTTACAATTTAACATTAGAAGATGAATTAGATTTGATGGGATTACAATTTTTAAAAGAGAAAGAAACAGAGAACAATGGCTAAGCAACTACAAAAATTAGAACTCACATGGATAGGCAAGGGCACTGAACCCAAGCTTGAACCACGTATATTAATAGAAGACCCCAACAAAAGTTTTGGCGACCCCAAAAGCGAAAACATGCTGATACAAGGCGATAACCTTTTGGCATTAAAAGCACTGGAGCAACAATTTACAGGTAAAATAAAATGTGTTGCGGTT
The DNA here is from genome assembly GCA_964419055.1 of uncultured Flavobacteriales bacterium. Lineage (GTDB taxonomy): Bacteria > Bacteroidota > Bacteroidia > Flavobacteriales_D > Parvicellaceae > CAYQNU01. The sequence goes on from CAYQNU010000030.1 coordinate 21,141, forward strand.
GACCCTCCTTATAATACTGGTAGTGCCTTTGAGCATTATGACGATGGTGTAGAGCATTCACAATGGCTTAACTTGATGAAACCTCGCTTAGAAATTCTAAAAAATCTTTTAGCTCCTAATGGCAGTATTTGGATAAATATTGATGATAACGAAGTTCATTATTTAAAAATATTATGCGATGAAGTATTTGGTAGGGAAAATTACATATCAACTATTTGTGTTAAAATGTCTACCGCTAGTGGAGTTAAGACATCTCATAGAGAAAAGACAATGATTAAAGAAAAAGAATTTATTCTTTGCTATGCAAAAAATTCTTCAAGTCTAAAGCTTAATCCACAGTATGTACCCAAAACAGTTTGGGATGATGAATTTCAATATTTTCTTGATAAAAACTCATCGGCCAATCCTGACGACTGGGAGGTAAAACGTCTAAAGGATATACTTAAATCAAACAAAATTGAGTTTGATCCAACAAATGAGCTGTTCCAAAAGTTTGTTTCTAAAAATGCAAGTTCAATTTGGAGAAGGGCATTTATTAGAAATGAATACAAAGAATTATCGCAAAACAGCCCCAACAAAATATTTTTAGATGAAAAAGGACTAAACTACTATTATAGAGGAAGGCAAATGTATTTTTATAGTGATAGAATACATACTTGCTTTACAGAGCAAGGCTATATAGATTTACCAAGTTTTTTATTAGGTGATTTTTGGTCTGATATTAATACTGGTAAACTTTTCAATGAAGGGGGCATCGAATTTAGGAACGGCAAAAAGCCGGAATTTCTTTTAGCCAGAATTATTGATTTAACCACAAAAAAAGGTGATTTGGTTTTGGATAGTTTTTTAGGAAGCGGAACAACAGGAGCAGTGGCACATAAAATGCAACGCAGATGGATAGGTATTGAATTAGGAGAACATGCAACAACGCACTGCTTACCTCGCTTAAAGAAAGTTGTATCTGGTGTAGATAATGGTGGAATATCAGAAGCAGTCAATTGGCAAGGTGGTGGGGGGTTTAAATATTATACCCTTGCTCCATCATTGGTTCAAAAAGACAAATACGGTACTGAAATCATCAACCCACAATACAATGCTAATATGTTGGCAGCAGCAATGGCAAAGCAAGAAGGTTTCCGTTACCAACCCGATGACAATAACTATTGGAAACAAGGCATGAGCAGTGAAAAAGATTTCATTTTCACCACCACTCAATTTGTTACTGTTGCTATGTTGGATAAGTTAACCGAAGAATTGCAAACAGGTGAAAGTTTATTGGTATGCTGCAAAAGTTTTGCAAAAGGTTGCGCCAACCGCTACACCAATATCACCATCAAAAAAATTCCTCAAATGCTTTTAGGCCGTTGTGAGTTTGGCAAAGATGATTACAGTTTCAATATTGTTAACTTGCCCTACAATGATGATACAGATATTGAAATAGAAGACAGCGAAGATATCATAGAACCAAATCCCGAAAAGAAAACCAAGGTCAAAAAATCAAAAGAAGACGATTCACAACCTACACTATTTTAATGTAACAAGTAAAAACTAAGATGAACCAAATAGCAGAAAATATAAAACAACGTTTATCACTTCGCAGACCCTTGCAAGAAGCGTTGGATATACTTACCCAATTGTCAGAAGAGTTAGAGTTATCTAAAGATGTAGACCTAAAGGCTGAATTGGAAAAAGTGCAAGCACTTTACCCCACTTGCAGTGACTTTGAAAGAGAGTTTCCATCCATTTGTTTCAGCATTGCAACAGGAGTAGGTAAAACTCGTTTAATGGGTGCTTGCATTGCTTATTTGAATTTAGAAAAAGGCATCAAGAACTTTTTTGTATTAGCCCCAAATCTTACCATTTACAACAAACTTATTGAAGATTTTGGCAATAGCAGTAATCCCAAATATGTATTCAATGGCATTGCCGATTTTGTTCACAATAAGCCCGTTATCATTACTGGGGATAATTACAACCAAGTTAAACCATCCGAAACTAGAGGACAAACTGCTTTCGACTTAAATAGTAAAGAAATAAGAATAAATGTTTTTAATGTTTCCAAATTTGCAAGAGAAACCAAGCCTGTTGTTGAAGGAGGCCGAAATATGGCCCCTCGTATCAAAAGGCTTTCAGAATATTTAGGACAGAGTTATTGGGAATATCTAAGTGGCTTAAATGACTTGGTAATATTAATGGATGAAGCTCACCGCTACCATGCTGATAAAAGCAAATTAGCCATCAACGAATTAAAACCCATTTTAGGAATTGAATTAACAGCAACACCCATTGATGAAAAAAGCAATCAATTCAGAAATGTGGTGTATGAATACAGTTTGGCTCAGGCACTTACCGATGGTTTGTATGTAAAGAACCCAACCATTGCAAAACGCAGAGATTTTAGCCCCAACGGTAGAAGCATTGAAGAAATTGAAAAGATAAAATTAGAAGATGCAGTAAGTATTCACGAAGACACCAAACAGGAATTAAAACTCTATGCCCTAAACACAGGCAAAAGATTGGTAAAGCCTTTTATATTGGTTGTTTGTCGAGATACTACACATGCGAAATCAGTGTATGACTTGGTTTCATCCAACGAATTTTATGACGGTGCATTTGCTAATAAAGTATTACAAATTGATAGCACCACCCGGAATGAAGAATTATTTGAGCAGCAATTTATTTCATTGGAACATGAAGACAACGAAATAGAAATTGTAATCCATGTAAACATGCTAAAAGAAGGCTGGGATGTAACCAATCTATACACAATCGTTCCATTGAGGGCTGCCAATGCTTCCATATTGGTAGAACAAACCATTGGGAGAGGCTTACGTTTGCCATTTAGCGGAGAAAGAACAGGCAATGAAAAAGTAGATAAATTAACTGTTGTTGCACATGACAACTTCGATACGGTAATTGCAGCTGCTCAAGACCCCAATTCTATTTTAAACAAACTCAAATTTATTGAAATAGATGAAGAACAACTAAAGCAAAGAGTAGAAGTTGTAATAGTTCAAAACACCATTCAGCAAAACATTCAGAAAGAACAAGAAGAAGTAAACAGTATTGTAGAACCTGTTCAAAAGCAAAAGCAGCAGAATATTGTTGATGCTAAAAAAGTATTGGTGAATGTCATTCCTTTTTTCAATACCAATTCACAAGTTAAAAAAGTAGATGACTTGATGAAGCCTGAAGTAAGAGCACAGGTAATGGAAGCGGTAAACAAAGAACTCAATTCAGGTCAAGGCAATTTGTTTGCTCCTCAAATTGCAGCCGAAGCAGTTGTAATGTATGAAAAATTAGTTTCTGATTTCAAAAAGAACATCATCGAAATACCACGTATGGACTTGGTGCAAGGAGAAATAACCGCCACCTTTGAGGATTTTGATTTAAATAGTACAGATTTCACTTATGATCAACTTAATGAGGAAATTGTAAGGATTGGCCTCAAAGATCGTAAGATGGACATTATTGAGGTGAAAAAAGGTGTTTATTATGGCAAACCTGAAAAACTTTTAATATCCGAACTCATCAACTTCTCAGAAATTGATTACGATACCAATGCCGACCTATTACACAAGTTAGCAAAACAAGCTATTGTAGAACTACAAAACAATTTAAAAGACGGAGAAGACCTCAATACATTAGTTTTTCAGTGGCGTGGCGCGATAGCTAATAAAATGTATCACCAAATGATGGAACATTTTAAATTGCACGAGCCTGATTATATTAAACCCAATGTTAAGCCATTTACCCGCATTGAAAATTGGAATTTCACCTCCATAAAGAATGAAGGGCGTAAAGACTACCGAGATGATAGTTTCCCTGCTGTCCAAGTCCCAAAATATATTTTCATCGGCTTTGAAAAATCTTGCCATTTCGAATATAAGTTTGATAGCCGCACCGAACAAACCCTTTCCATGATATTAGAAAACGATAAGGAAGTAATTAAATGGCTAAGACCAGCGCCCAACCAGTTCCGAATCTATTGGCATCACAACAGTAAAATATACGAACCCGATTTTGTTGTAGAAACAGCAGATTGCATTTATCTTATCGAAACTAAACGAGCAGATGAAATACAAAGCAATGAAGTGCAAGTAAAAGCACAAGCAGCTCTAAAATACTGCAACTACGCCACAGAATATACCGCAGAATATGGAGGAAAACCTTGGAAATATGTATTAATCCCACATGACAAGGTTAGTAAGACGAATAGTTTAAAAGGAGTGGTTTCGAATAATATTTACAAATAATAAATTAAAGAATTAACACAATAAATATGATAAATTATTACAGAGTCATTTTAGGAGCTAAAAGCATCTATTCCCAAGAGTGCTATGATGGTAAATTTGTTGGTGCAAATTATGGAATTAAGCAAGACTTAACAAATGAACTAACAGAAAACTATCGTGATTTCAATGACAAATATCGAGAAATATGGCTAAAATCGCACCCCGAAAAAACGAAAGTTGCTGCTGGTTTAGCTTGCGGTATGATTTGGACAATTTCAAAAGGCATAAAAAAAGGAGATATTGTTATTTCTCCTGATGGTAAAGGTAACTATTATGTCGGGGAGATTGATTCTGACTACATTTTTGCTCCCAACACCAATTTCCCTCATAGAAGAAATGTAAATTGGTTTAATGTTAAAATAGAACGATCTGCAATGACACAGGAGTTAAAAAACTCTACAGGTTCAACTGGTACAATTGCCAATATTAGCCAGTATGCAAATGAAATTGACAAACTCATTGGTAATGTGAAGCCACAAACAATAATTTCAAACGATCCCAGTGTCGAAGACCCTTCTGTTTTTGCATTAGAAAAACACTTGGAAGACTTTTTAGTGAAAAATTGGTATCAAACAGAGTTAGGTAAAAATTATGATATTTACGAAGTTGATGGTGAAATCGTTGGTCAACAATTTATGACAGATACAGGCCCTATTGATGTGCTCGCTATTAGTAAGGACAAAAAAACGTTACTGGTTGTTGAATTAAAAAGGGGGCGGGCAAGTGACAATGTTGTTGGTCAAATTCAACGTTACATGGGGTATGTAAAAGAAGTTTTCGCTGAAAGCAATCAAGAGGTAAAAGGTGTAATCATTGCTTTGGAAGATGACTTAAGATTAAAACGGGCTTTGTCTGTTACAAATAATATTGAATTCTTTAGATATCAAGTTAGTTTTAAACTCTTCAAAAATCAATCATAATATCAATTTACTTTACTAAAGTGCTATAATTTAACCTTAACTCTTTTTTCTAATTGATATAGTTGTTTAATAATTAAATAGTTGTACTTTTGAAAAAACATTTCTAATATGAAAAAACATTTATTTATAGCTGCTGTAGCTAGCGTTCTTTTATTTGAAGTTTCTTGTTCTAACGCTTCAGAAGATTCTAAAGCTAACACAGCTGATGAAACAGTTGTTATCGAAGATACCGTTTTGAAAGTGGATTCGGTTTTTTTTATCATTAAATCTAAATCGGTAGGTGATTTTAAAATTGAAGGAAATATTGCAGATGTTCAATTAATTAAGCCTTATGAGATTTTTCAAGAAGAAAAAGTTTTTAATCATGACGAGGGTTCGGATACTTTAATGGTGAGTGTGTTGAAAGAAAATGGTCAAGAAGTGTTATACATGCAACCGAATGGCGATTGGGCTGAAAATGGTGAGATGATTTATGAAGAAGGTTCAATAGGTCAAATTTATATTACATCTTCTATTTTCAAAACTGAAAAGGGTATAGGTGTAAATTCTACAATTGAAGATTTTATGGCCTCTTATCCAGATTTCGAAATTTGGGGAGGGCAAATATGTCAATGTGTTTATGTTTCCACAAATGAATTACAATCTATTCAATTTGAACTAGACATAACAGATTATTTGTTGGATTTTGAAAATGTAGATATTGAAGGTGAAATACTCAATCTTAAGGATATCAAAAAAGGAGCAACCATTAAAGAAATTAGAATGTTTTGATGCTTTGAAAACACCCTTTATCTTTGCCTTGTTTTTTATTATAACTGCTCTCACCCGTTGCAGCAACAGCCCTTATGAATTTTGGGAGTTGTCACAGTTTAAGATAGTCCCCACGGCTTTGGCTGACCAAGAAGCCATTAAAATCATCTACGCCAGTGGTAGTCCCGATAATAATGAGGAGCTAAAATATTACGTGCATCTAATTGCCATATCACAACAAACAGGTGACACGGTGAACATCCTCACCACCGCAAACAATGGCATCACCCAAAATGACCAAAATAAAATTTACAACTTTTTCAACGAAGATAATATAGCCTCCAAAATAATGCAAATGGATGCCAAAAGCCTCCAAAACATAGACCATATAGATGATATTACGCAGTCGTCCTCAAAAACCACCACTATAACTAAAGTAGTCCGAGATCCAAATTTTGACCACATCGCCAAGAATACCTATCCAACGGTTATTGGGGTAATTGGAGTATTGGAGAAATGAGGGGTAATGATGGTATTTGTGATCGTAACTTAAAAAACTTGTATCTTTAACAAAAATAAGTCAACATGAATGCGAACATAATCTACGAAAATCAATTAATCAGCAAGTTGAATATAGGTGATTGCACAGATGATAAGGGTCATTTCGTGTATGCTAATTTAAAACCACAATTGGTATTACTAGAGAAAAATTATTTATGGAGTGGCCTTTCTGCCAAAGTGCAGTTGATTTCTTTTGAGGATGCTCCCACAGCATTAGTTTTTTGTGCCTTTGCTAAACACGCAAATGCAGATAAATGGAACCTAAACACTTTTCATTTTTCTATTGTTAATGGTCAATGTGATATTCCTATCTTTAAAAATGTGTTTATAGATAGAAGTAATGTAGGCTATTCGGGGTCACATTATATCAATCATTTTGTTGTTTTGTTTAATTCAAATGCTCCTGTGGAATACAGCATCAAGATTTCGCAAACAGGAATGGATTCAAATTACGAAAATTACCCAACACCTAATGGCGTAACATTGCACAATATTGAATTTTAGAAAAGCTTTGTTATTTTTATATTCTAAAAAAGAAAAATTATAGAAAGTAAGGCGTTTTTCGTTACTCAACAATCGATCGTTTTTATCAAAAGGTAATTATAGGGGAGGTAGAAGGTGGTTTTAGTTCATTTGATTGCATAAATGACTCTTTATTTAATTTCTTTATAATTATAAAAGTTATCTTTAATACGATCTAAAAATGTGTGTCTAGGTTTTTGAAAAAGGTACTTTAATAATGTTAATGACCTAATTTTTTGAAATTGCCTAAAAAAACAAAAACCCTTAGAAATATGATACTTCTAAGGGTTTTCTAATCTCACAGCCATATGAGCTTCCGTTTTCTCCTTCGAGAAAGCGGTCCGGACGGGACTCGAACCCGCGACCCCCTGCGTGACAGGCAGGTATTCTAACCAGCTGAACTACCGAACCAAATTTTTTAACCCTTTTCAGAGTCTCTAGCAACAGCTAGATTCAAAAACTGTGTATGCTTTTCTTACAAAGCGAGGGCAAAAGTAGTGCTTTTTATTTAATCTGCAAATATTTTTTTATAATTTTAAAAAAATAGTCCCTTTATTTTCTCGAATTATTTGAATGTGATACCTTTACAACATCAAAAAAAAATACAGTGAAAAAAATTATCTTACCCATTGGTATCGTTTTAATAGCCTTAACTACCGTTGTTTCTTGTAAAGCGCTGGCTAAAGCAGCCCTTAAACATTGGTCCAAAAAACAAGTAAAGGAGTTTGTACTCAATTGTAAAGATAAATCGGCCAAATTTGTAGGAGAAGAAAATGCCACCAAATTCTGCAACTGTGCCGTGGATGTCGTTGCCGAAAAATACCACAACTACGAAGACGCCAAATCCATCTCCATTATGGAAATTGTGAAAATCGCGAACGACTGTAAGTAGGAAGTTTGATTTTAGATTGTAGATTTTAGATTTTAGATTGAAGCTACTGCTATAAAACTGAGCTCAAGTCCTTTAATGGAAGTTGGATTTTATATTTCAACTGTTATTTGACGGCTAAAAACTTGATTTTCAATCGTCAATCGTACTTCTAAAATCGTCAATCAACTTTAGATTGTAGATTTTAGATTGAAGCTACTGCTATAAAACTGAACTGAAGTCCTTTAATGGATTATTGATTTTTAGAGTTTAATTTTAGATTATTGCATTTGTATAACAACCAAACTTCAATCGTAAATCTAAAATCGTAAATCGTCAATCAAAGTTAGATTTTAGATTGAAAACTACTGCTATAACACTGAACTTCAATCGTCAATCGTACTTCTAAAATCGTCAATCAACTTTAGATTGTAGATTGAAACTATTGCTTCAAAATGTACTCAAGGTCATCAATCGTCAATCGTCAATGAAAGTATCCTATTATTGCAAGTAAGTATTAACGTAATACGTGTTACGTTCCCAAACACAAAACCGTCACTCCCACAACTCCTGCCGTTTCGGTACGCAGGCGATTATCCCCCAAACTAATGGCAACGAATTGATTTTCTTGTGCTAAACGTACTTCATCTAAAGTAAAATCACCTTCAGGACCAATCAATAATAGGGTAGAAGTACCATCCGTAAAGTCGGTAATTTTTTTATCGGGCAACTGCTCACAATAGGCAATAAGTTTATGTCCTCCAAAGTTCATCTTCACCAGTTCACCCATTGATTGGGCTTCATAAATGAGGGGTTTCCATTTTCTTTTAGATTGTTTTACCGCAGCTATCACCGTTTTCTCCCAGCGATCGTAGTTGATTTTTGCCCGTTCACCGTTTTTACAAACCAGCGGGATGATTTCATCTACACCAATTTCAGTGGCTTTTTCCAAAAACCATTCTATGCGCTCATTCGTTTTGGTGGGCGCAATGGCAATCACTATTTTTTTGGTCTTTTTAGCTTCAAAATGCGTTGAAATCACCTTAAGTCGGCAATGTTTTGGATGGTTGTCGAGCAATTCACAAACAGATTCCTGACCTTCGCCATTTACAACCCTAATGGATGCGCCAACTTGAGTTCGCATAACTTTCACCGCATGATGCGATTCGGCCTCATTCAGTTCAAAATCTTGGGTGATAACTCCTTTGTGATAATAAATATGCATATCACAAAAGTAATAAGAATTTGATAACTTTATCCCAAGCCATCTGATTTGGGTTCATAAATCCTATTAGAAGGCTCCCTCGACCTTTAACGAGTTTAAATCAAAAAATCAAGTGGAATGGATCTCGATACAACTTTCTATTTTACAATCGATTTTTTCAAAACCAATGTAAAATATACGAAAGCCTTCCGATAGCTATCGAAACGATTTGATTGTAATTGTTCTTTGGTGCGTCAGTCAGTTCGAGTGATTTTCGAGAAGAACGTATTTAATGCATAAAATATGTTTTTTTATCAGAGTTACATTTTAACGCGATGAAAATCGTATCGAGAACGTGCGAGGGAAAAAAGGGTGATACGTCTTCAGTCTTGTTCTCGATACAATTTTCTATTTTACTAATGATTTTTAACAAAATCACTGTAAAATATACGAAAATCACTCGAACTGACTGAACTTCGATTGTAACGCTGTGCAGGGAGTCAGTTCGAGTGATTTCTGAAATGAAATGAAAGAAATTGTATCGAGAACGTGCGAGGGAAAAAAAAGGGTGATACGTCTTCAGTCTTGTTCTCGATACAATTTTCTATTTTACTA
>CAYQNU010000031.1:0-30216 GCA_964419055.1 uncultured Flavobacteriales bacterium
TCAACCCTGTGGCTGGAGACCAAGAATAGGAATAACCAGGAGTACCGCCACTTGCAGATCCGTTCAACACAACCGAAGGGGATGAACAATTAACCGTTTGGTTTCCACCGGCATTGGCGGTGACGCCTGCTGAAGTGGTTATGGTAACTGTTCCACTTGGGTTGAATGAACAACCAGTATTGTTGGTAACATTGGTTAATACGATAGTCGAAGAAGTAGATAATGCTAAAGTTATGGTATGACCATCGTTAATATTGTTTAATGTAAAAGGAGTTCCGTTTACTGTGTAAGTAACATTAAAGGGTCCTAAACAACCTCCAGGTAAATTGAAAGTGATGTTTGCATTTCCTCCACCACAAGGCACAGATGAAACATTGCTTGTTATGGAAGCGTAACCTGCAGCTGTTGAAGTTGTTATGCTAAAATCGTCTATGTAAATGTAATAGTTGTCAGGGCTAGAACAAACACCACCGATAATAATTCCTCCAAAATTACCAGGACTTGTAAAAGTGTACGTTCTTAAAGTCCAATTCGCGTTATATGCTTGAGCTTTAGGAATAGTTACTAATGTAGTCATTGTAAGAGGACAATATGAACCATCTACAGGAACTGGAAAAGTTGTTCCAGGAACGCCCATAATGTAAAATGGGGCTGTACCTCCATTTAAATCAAACGAACCTTTCATGTACATACTCACAGTATAAGTAACACCTGCTTTTAAATTAACACAAGTACCCACCATTTCGGCTGCTGTACTAAATGTTCCGGCAACATTTAATCCAATAAAACCAGTGCCTGAAGGAGGTACACCACCATTTGCTCCTGTTCCATTCCCGTTAAATGAACAATTGTAATAATCAGATGATGGATAGGTAGTAGCTAAAGGTGCAGTATTGGCATCATGCCAATTGGTAGCATAATGTATGTAACTTAATGCAGATGGGCAGATGGAATATTGCTCAAAATTACCATTTCTAACCAAGTTACATTGAGTAAAATAATTAGAATTGAAACCTACAAATACTATAAATGTTAGGATTAAAAGAAATCTTTGTATCATTTTGTCTAAAATTAAAGTTTAATTAGAATATTAGAATTTAAATAAACTAAATGTATTTTAGTTTGATATTCAACTATATTAGTAGTATCTTTTTTAATAGAAATTTTAGATTTGTCGTCAATCAATGCTTCAAATAAATTAATGTTTGCTTTAACGTTTCCAATAAAAACAACAACTTTTTTGGAGTTGGATTGTGGTATTCCTAGAGCTTCTCCATTTGATAATATGAGTGTTCCATCATTTTCTAACAGTAAAATAATTTGAATTTCACCAGCCTTCAAATCATTATCTGTAAGGTATTGATTAATGCTTTTTTCTGTAAGTGCTATCTCCAACGATTGAGAAAATATGGAGGATGAAGTAATAGATGCAATAAACATCAAAATTACAAGTAAGGTTTTGTTTGGTTTCATATAGTTAAGCTAAGTTGGTGACTAAATAAACAAAATTAGTATAAAAATTCAAATATCCACTTTTTTAGTTTAATTTTTCATTATTGCTTAATAGTGTAGTAATATGGAGGCATATTACTTTTATAAATCAATTCACCATAAAACGATTAATATTGACAAGCATAAATTAGTGAATACAATTTCAAACTTTTAGAAGATGTATTCTTCTTTTTTTCTCTTGAGATTAATATAAATCTCAATCGTTAAACAAAAAAAAGTAATTAGATTCATAAGCCTTTCTTACATTTGCACCTATGCAAAGGAAATTTCTTTCCAACTTGATTTTAGTTGTATTACTCAATGTTTTGGTCAAACCATTTTACATTGTAGGAATTGATGCTGAGTTTTTGAAAAGAATTGAATCCAATTCTCCTGGTGATTACGGTATGTATTTTTCTCTATTGGGGTTAACGTTTATGTTCAATATTTTTTTAGATATGGGCATTAATAACTACAATACTCGCTTAGTTGCACGAAATGAAAATTGGATTGTAAAGCAGTTTTCAACCATGCTTTCTATTAGAATTCTTTTTGTTTTGGTTTATTTTTTAGCACTCTTTTTAGCTGGAATTTCTTTGGGATACACTTCAGATTATTATTTTCTTCTAGGAATTTTGGGGTTGAATCAAGTCATTGTTGCGTTTATATTATTCATCCGTTCCAATTTATCAGGTTTGTTGCTTTTCAAGCAAGACAGCATTGTGAGTGTTTTAGACAGAACGGTTTTAGTAATTATTTGCTCCATCATTCTATGGGGAAATGTATATAATCAGCCTATTACTGTTGAACTTTTTGCTTGGCTTCAAACGGCAGCCTATTTATTTACGTTGTTAATAGCCAGTATGCTTTTTGCATTTAAAGCTCCAAAAATTAAATTTACATTTGACATTAGCCTGGCAAAATCGATTATCAAAAAGAGTGCACCTTATGCCCTTTTGATTTTGCTGATGATGGTTTATTATAGAATGGATAGTGTGATGGTAGAAAGGATGTTGCCTGATGGTGCGCGTCAATCAGCTTTATACGCACAGGGATTTCGATTTTTTGAGGCATTTACTATGATTGGTTATTTATTTGCCGGATTATTATTGCCCATTTTTTCTTCGTTGTTGACAAAAAAACAATCCGTAAACCCCATTACCACCTTTTCAATGAAATTATTGTTTTCAGGAGCAATGATCATTTGTTGTGTCATGTGGTATCATAAGTTTGAATTGATGTCGTGGCGATATGACGTGGTAGAAAACGAGTTGTTAAATTCTTCACTTTCGTTCGGGATATTAATGATTTCGTTTGTTGGAATGAGTTTAACCTATGTATATGGAACCTTGTTAACGGCCAACGGAAGCCTTAAATATTTAAATTGGATGGCTTTTGGTGGTGTTCTCTTAAATTATATTTTGAATTATTTTTTGATTCCAAAATATGGCATAATTGGAGCATCATGGGCAAGTATGGTCACCCAATTACTAACGGCATTTTTACAAATTCTTTTCGCTCATAAATTATTGAACTTAACGGTAAGAAAAAAAGACGGTTTAGCACTTTTGCTATTTAGTGCAGCGCTTATTTGTTTGATGATAATAGTACCGGAAAAAATGATTTCCAATTTATTGCTATCACTAGTAGTTTTTACTAGTATTGGGCTATTGATTGCTTTTGCAACGCGAATGATTGATGTAAGAAGTATGCTGTCAATATTGAAAACAAAAGTGGAAAATTGAAAATAGAAAAGACTATAAATCTTGCAAAGCATCCAATGCTAATTCATGTTGTGGAACCAACGTCAACACTTTTAGAAAATAACTTTTAGCCATTTTTTTATCGCCTTTAAATTTATACAAATGTCCAATATTGTACAATGCATCAGGATAATTAGCGTCTAATTCAACAGCTTTTTCAAAATTTTCCATTGCTTTTTGAATAGTGGTATCTTTTGATAATTGTGGCATGTCATCTCTATACGCGGCAATGTAAACATTACCAATGTTATAATAACTTTCCGAAAACTTTTGATCAATGGTTAAAATAGTTCTGAAACAACTTATGGCTTGGTCATATTCATTCAAATCTTTTAATAACAATCCTTTATTTCTTAAAACTTCAATACTATTGGGTTGTAATTCTAAAGCTTTATCAAAATTGATGAGAGCGTTTTTGTCCAAGGTATGGGTTTGCAATATACCCAAATGATGATAAGCATCAAAAAAATTAGCATCACGTTCTATACACGTTTGATAATTCTGTTTGGCCAATTCTAAATTACCCATGTCTTCGTAAATCATCCCTTTCCAAAAATAGGCAGGGGCATATTGCTCATTTATTTTCAAAGCAGATTGTACATTGGTCATGGCTTTTTCAAGATTGGGCTTTCCAATGTTGAGTCGTGCCATAAGGATATGCGCTTCTAAAAAAGAAGAATCTAATTTTAAGGTTTCATTTAAATAAATTTCAGATTGTTCATAGCGCTCTACATTTTGTTCAACCCCTCCTGCAATGAATAAAATATCGGCTTTTGCATAATTAACTGCTGCTACATCTCCAGCTAATTTTAGAGCACGGTTAACATCCGCCAATGCATTCTCAAAATCAAAAATATTTTTGTAGTAATAGGCTCTTTTTAAATAAACATTAGGGCTTTCTGGATTTTGAATGATTTCTTCATTTAAAGCTGCAATATCTGAACCATCATAAGAAGTCACAAACTCTTCCGCCTTCGCTTCTTTTTTGGTTTCTTTCACTTCACCACATGCTATTACCTGAAGCATAAGCATGAACAACGTAAAAATCACCGTTCCATTAAATTTCCTTTTCATAAGCTTTGACCTTGTATCTATGCGGCAAAAATACAAGAAATTTTGATGATTTACTTTTTAAAAGGTAAACGTTGCCAAAAAGTGTAGGAAAGGGAAGAATTATTGAATAGATTTATTTGATCATAACTTTTTCAACGAGCACTCCACTTTCTGATTTGAGTTGAATCAAATAAGTTCCTGATGCATAGTTTTCAGCATTAAAAAATACTTTTTTATTGAGGTCATTTACTTCACCTTCAAATAAAATATCTCCTTGTTGACTGAGAATATTTTGTAAGGATACTACAATCTTTTCTTTTTTGAAAGGAGTAATATCAATGCAAGTAATTGCCCCAGCTGGATTAGGGAATACATTTATTTGAGCCGAAACAGAAATTTCTTCTCCAATACTTGAAGGAGCATTTCCCAATACTTTAAAGTGGAAATAACCATCGGGTGCAACAATTGGTCTCACTTGTTGTTTGCCGCTTACAGCTGTTGCGTGGATGTAATAATAAATTTCACTACCCGCAGTTTGAGCAGGTATTGCTGCAGAAAATTGATCATTTCCAATGGAAGTCATGGACACGGCAGTATAATTTGTACCACCATCTAAACTGTAGTGTAGCGTTGCGTTTGAAATACCACTGGCATGTTTTATAAATGCAACCACTGAATAAGGAGTAGTTTGATTATAAGTATCTACCAATGATTGATGACGGATTAATAATGGATCCGAAACACCAATAGCGTTAGTAATACAGTGTATAGCGCCACCATTTGAAATTAAATTAGCACCTGAATTATCCACATCAATATATTTTATGTTATAACCCGGCAATGATTCTGCTAATATTCGTTGAGCAATAGTATCGTATTCTGTACGGTAACTTGGAACGATTACGGTTTTATTAACAAATACATTGTTTGCATAGGTTCTATAAGATCCTCCATTATTAGGATGCAAACCACCCGTGCTTGGAGGCATAGGAATTCGAATTACTTTGTAAGGAGTGCCGTAAACAGAGTTATAATTGCTTAAAACATATTGAAGATTGGCCTCAATTTGCGGACCATCAGCTACTCCAGTTGGATATTGTCCAATGAGTAAAGTTTCTTCATCCAACAGTTTCATATGCATATCAATATGATGAATGTCATCATAAGGAAGAACCGTCATTTTAATGTAACGGTTGATTCCCATAAAATCTTCTACAATTTGGTCAATTTGTGCTTCAGTTTTGGCGGTAACATTGTAAGGATTTCCGGGTTCATTTTCTTCTAAAATCAATTCCGAGGCAAAAGCTGTCCCTGCACCGTCCACCATCCAATTTCCTCCTGTGTTTACCAAATCATTGGGAGCTTGGGATGTAGAGTAAACAGGAACTGTTGTAAAATCTCCTTGAGCATCAGGCATGATATCATCATTGGGTCTTGGTCGGTTATAAATCCAATCAACTAAACAAATATCTTCGACATCGTTTTTGTAAACGGTGTGTGCGCCATAGTCTCTAACCCAAATACTATTAAAGGGCTCTTCTATAAATTTCACATTAGTATGAGGTACGCTTTGACCAGTAAGATAGGTTTTTACAGCATTTGAATCAGTACAAGTTATTAATACTTTACATTCTTCTTGTGCGTGGTCAACAATTTGTGCTAATATAGATTGAAAACCAGTCCATGTAATCACTAACGTTTGAATTTCTTCCCATTCAGCCATAGTTCTCAAAGGTCCCGTTGGAGGTGTAGTTATTCCTTTGTTTTGAGAACCAAATACATAATTTCCTTGGTCAATAATGCTTCTTTCTTGTGGCGTAAGACTTATAGGTAAATCAACTTTTTGTGAAAAAGTGGATGTAGAAATACTCGTTAAACCAATGGTCATTAGCCCAATAAATAGTGAAGTAGATTTCATAGCTGAATAGAATTAATAATTCAATACTACACAAAAATAGTTGTAGTCAGCGATTAATTTTTATGAGCGGTAAATCTAAATTGTATTTAACAACTGGTGTTGGTTATACCATCAATAATGTGTTTTTAAAATGGGTTCTCTTGCACCTACCAAATTCGGGCAATTTTTTCAGCAGGTTGACGCATGGGTTCACCTTCTTTTATTTGAAAGGCTTCGAAAAACTCGGGCATATTAGAAAGTGTGGCATTTACTCTATATTTTCCGGGTGAATGACTGTCATTGTTCACACGATTGACCAACTCAGCATCTCTAATATTGTTTTGCCAAATTTGACCAAAAGCCATAAAAAAACGTTGTTCGGGAGTGTAGCCATTTATGTTTTCTTTAACTTTTCCTTCTAAGGATTTTATGTAAGCATGATAAGCAATAGTTAACCCTCCTAAATCGGCAATATTTTCTCCCAATGTCAATTTACCATTAATAAAAACTCCTTCCAAGACTTGAATGGAACTGTATTGGTCAATTAATAATTGTGTTTTTGCGTCAAATTTCTCTCTATCTTCTTGAGTCCACCAATTTTGCATACGACCTGAAGCATCGAATTTTGAACCGTTATCATCAAAACCGTGAGTCAATTCGTGTCCAATTACGGCTCCCATACGGGCATAATTTACCGCATCTTCATAATGCTCGCTAAAAAATGGTTGTTGCATAATCCCTGCTGGAAAAACAATTTCATTGTTTGTGGGACTGTAATATGCATTTACAATTTGAGGTGCCATAAACCATTCATTTTTGTCTACGGGTTTATCCAATTTAGCCACATTCTCGGCTACTCGAAAGGTATTTAAGTCAATAACCGTAGTGCCATAGTTAGATTTTGTAACATAAAATCCTGGGTATTCTTTCCATTTATCTGGAAAACCTAATTTGCGCGAAAAGGCAGCTAATTTTTCTTGAGCTTTGGCTTTGGTGGCTTCACTCATCCAATCCAATTTATTGATGCGATCTTCAAATACGGCAGTGATATTGTCAACCATCTCATTGACCTTATTTTTGGCTGAAACACTAAAGTTGCGTTCTACAAATAATTGGCCTAAAGATTCACCCATTATGCCTCTCGACATACTTTCAAGAGCTCTTTGATAAAGCGGTTTCATGGTTTTTGTTCCTCTTAAGGTTGTGCTATAAAAAGCAAAACTGGCTCTTTCAATATCCATATTCAAAAAACCGGTGGAGGAGTTTATTACTGACCATTTAAGGTAATTTTTCCATTGGTCAAGACTGAATTTTTCAATTGCTACACCAAAATTAGTGAAGTATTCGGGTTGAGAAACAATGATTGAATCAACCATTAAACCTCGTTCACCAAAGTATTTAGACCAATTAAATTGGGGCGATATTTTTGCTAAATCTCCCATAGTCATTTTATTGTATCGTTTGTCTAAATCTCTATTTTCAACCGGTGATCGACTCTTGTTACTAAAGAATACTTCCATAGCAAAAATAGATTTGCTGGGTTTCTTCGTTTTGGGAATACAGTAGTTAAACAATTGATCCGTGTAAAGAAGGTATTCTTTACGAATCATCTTTGAACGATCGTCATTTTTTGTATAATACTCTTTATTAGGAAGACCTTGTCCACCCTGACTTAAATAAAGAATGTGTTTGGTGTTTATTTTAGAATCTGGAGAAACGCCTGCATTAAAACCAACGTTATAGCCTATTTTATGCAATTGAATAATTTGATTTTCAAGGTCGTTAATCGTTTGAATGGCGGCAATATTATTTAAGATATCCAAGATAGGTGTGATACCTAATTTATTTCGGGTTAGGGTATCGGTAAATGCAAAATAATAATTCCCCACTCGTTCCTCAACAGGGGTTCTGCCAGATGTTTTTGAAGCGGCATCTTCAACAATTTCGCGTAAAATAATGTTGTTTTGTTTTTCCAATAAATTAAAATTACTCCATCTACTTTCTTCTTCTGGAATGGGATTATTTTTTAACCAGTTGCCACAAACAAATTGGTAAAAATCTTTTGAAGGTTGTGCCGTGGAATCCAAATTTTTCCAATCGAGTGAAGATGGAACTGCCATTTGAGCAGTAAAGGTGTAAATACTTCCACTTAGGAAAAGAGTAACTATTGATTTTAATAACATACGGAAATAACTATTAATAAAAAAATGAAAGAATGAAACAAAGTTAATAGATAAGCTATAAATAACGCTCCTCTTTCTATAAAATCAAGAAATCGGTACGTCTATTTTTAGCTCTATTTTGATCAGAATTGTTTGGAAATTTAGGTTTTGATTCTCCATACCCTTTAAATTTCACTCTTGAGGCAGGAATGCCTTGTTTGGTGAGATACACCATAACCGAGAAAGCTCTATCTTGCGATAAGGCTAGGTTATCAGAATCCGAGCCTAAATCGTCTGTATGTCCTTGAATTTCAATGTTAATGGTGGGATTTTCTTTCAGCCATTGAGCAAAACCTTGTAAAACCAATTTTGAATCAGGATCGATTTCACTGCTGTTGGTTTTATAAAGAATATCGTTTATAGTATGCGTGCTTCCTTTTTTTACGGTCTTTATTTCGAGTGCCTCATCCTTTAAAAAGGTTTTGGTGATGTTTTCTGTCTTAACTAATTTGGATTCGTAGGCTTTACCTTCTTTTTTAATCTCTAAAAGCACGTCTTGTTTTCCGTCACCCACGTTTGCAACGGCCACATATTCTCCTGTTTTTTGAATAACAATTTCTTGTTCTTTTACCTCGCCATTTTGAAAACGCACTTCCAATTTGGTATCCTGAACATCAGTGATATTATCGGAGTTGACTTTACCTTTCATTATCACCACCTTATCGGGTTTGGCTTGTTCGGGCATTTGAAAATAAAAAATATCTTTTCCTCCAATGTTACCTTTAGTTTTGTCGGAAGAAAAGTAACCGTAGTTACCATCGGTGCTCACAATTAAGGCTTCTTCATCACCAGCTGTATTGATGGGATAACCAATGTTTTTTGGTTTACTCCATTTACCTGTTTTAGCGTCTTGTTTGCTGTAATAAATGTCAAACCCACCGGCGCCCATTCGGTCAGAACTTTGCTCAGAAACAAAATAAAGGGTGCGACTGTCGCAATGTAAAAAGGGTGATTTGTCGCTGCCAGCGGTGTTTATTTCAGGCCCCATATTTATAGCAGGTCCCCACAATCCATCGGGTTGTCTTTTTGAATAGTATATATCTATTTTACCCATAGATCCTGGGCGAGCACTAGCAAAATAAAGTGTTTTACCATCGGCACTTAAAGAGGGTTGGGCTTCCCAAGTTTTGGGGCCATTAACACCAGGACCAATATTGATTAAATCAGACCAAATGTATTCTTTTTTCCCTTCCACCATTTGAATGTCGTATTTCGTTAAAAAAATATCACAATTCCAATAATCGGCTTCTTTGGCACAAGCACAGATATACATTTCACGATTGTCTATAGAAATGGTAGCACCCCCATATTTTGGACCTACATTAAAAGGTTTTGGCATCGCTGTTCCGTTTGAGAACTCTGCAGTTGCATTGGGACGTGTGCTGGAGGTAAATTCCTGCACTGCCACACCGGCAAAATCACCTTTGTTTTGCTGATTAAATTCTCGAGTATAAAAGAGTAACTCATTATCAGGTGATATGATGGGTAAGTATTCATCTTTTCCTGAGGAAGATACATTTTTGACTAAAACGGGGCTAAAATAAACTTTTTCTTCCGTAAAAAACTTACAATAAAATTCTACTTCTTGCAATACTTCCTTCACATCAGTTACTTGTTTTTCATATTTTGTAGCACTGGGCAATTTTTTGTCATCATCAATGGGGAATTTCAAAAATGATTTAAAGTATTGATGGGCTCCACAATCGTCCTGCTCTTGATAGCAAATGAGTCCCATATTGTAATACACATCTGAATGATATTCTGGACATGCTTTAATGAGCATTAAATAATATTTTTTGGGAATTTCATACGAATTACCGTTTATTTTTGCCGCATTATAGGTTTCGTTGGCCATAGCAAATAGGGCAGGAGCGCAATCTGGATTCAGTTCCAAAAGTTCTTTTAAAGCGGTAATTCTAACTTTGTATTCTTCTTTATTGTCTGTCCCTTTTTCGTAAAGCTTAAGTTGTTTTTTATCGGTGGGAATGAGGCAGTTTTCGTCAATTTCTTCGTCTTGCGCAACTAAAGCAGTTAATGAAAATAAGAAGATAAAGAGGATGTGAAATTTCTTCATAGTTGTTATGATTTAACCTTTCAAACCAGTACAACTTTCTTACCAAAAAAAGTCGATGATGGTTTTTATAGAAACAAAGATAATAACTAAAAAAAGAAGATTTGTTACAGATTACATTTTATCCAACACATCATCTTTAACAACCTCAATTTCATTCTCTGTTATTCCAACAATAGTAGCCACTACGGTATCACCTGTAACGTTGACAACCGTGCGACACATATCCAAAATTCTATCTACGGGAAGGATCACTGCAATCCAAGCAGGGTTGAGGTTAAGAGAGATCAAAACCACCATAAGCATTACAATTCCTGCCGAAGGTACAGCTGCCGAACCAATGGATGCCATTATACAAAGTAAACCAATACTCATTATATCAAAAGCACTCAAATCGATAAAGTACAATTGAGCTAAAAATACAGCCGCCACGGCTTGATATAAGCTAGTACCATCCATGTTAACAGTGGCTCCAATAGGCAACACAAACCCAGTTACTTCTTTAGAAACCCCGATTCTATCTTGCACGCAGTCAATGGTTACGGGTAAAGTGGCCGCACTTGAACTGGTAGAAAATGCTAAAAATTGTGCTGGACTAATTCGTTTGAAAAAACTACCATACGACATTTTTATACCCTTTCTTTTTATTTGATAAAACAATAAAGAAGGGTAAATTACAAATACCATTATCACCAATCCTAAAACAACGGTCAGCGAGTAAATGCCCAATGATTTAAGCGTTTCAAAAAGGGCGTTAGGATCATCTTTTGCCAAATCCGAAAAATTGCCTGCAATCAACGCAAAAACAAGGTAGGGAGAGGCTTTCATAATGATGTCAATCATTTTTAAAAATACATCGTTAAATCCAGTTATGAGTTGGGTTACCGGTTTAGAAGTTGCTTCGGGTATCAATAACAAGGCAACACTAAAAAAGATGGCGAAAAAGATGATTTGTAGCATTTTACTTGTATCCAAAAGACTTGCGAAAAAATTATCTGGAATAACATCTACCAAAAATTGTAAAGGACGAGAGGCAGATTGGCTTGAGGCGTCTTTAATTCGTTCACTATTTTTACTATCACTTTCAAATTTAGAGTTGAGGTCTTTGTAAGTACTATCTGCTTGAGCTACAAATGATTCGTATTTGGCATCCAAAAGAAATGAATTTCCTTTCATCTCTAATTTTGAATCGTTTACCCACATTTCATAGGAGAGTCGATTTTTGATGCGATCGTTTTCGGATAAATATTCCCCGGGTTTTATGGTGATGGCTAAAGTCAAACCTATCGTCACAGCAATTACCGTTGTGGAGAGGTAATAAGCCATTGTTTTTATACCAATGTTACCCAATTTTGAAATATCCTTTAAGTCGGTTACTCCTTTAATGATTGAAAAGAGAACTAAAGGGACGGAAATCATCTTAAGCAAACGCATAAAGATTTTTCCAAATGGATCAATCCAATTTAACGTAAATTCTGACCAACCTAAATAGCTGGATAAAAATGCCCAAGCAATTCCCAGGATTAAACCAATAATAATTTTCCAATGTAAAGCTAATTTCATAGTTTTTCTAATAAAAGTGGGCTATTAAAATTTTATACCAGTACTTATTTCCAAATATCCAGGGAGGTAAGCATGATTAACCGTTTTTTGTTCGGTGGTAGTACCGGGCATGCCTATTCCCGCTTCAAGATACCATTTAATCACAGAAATTTTTACATCAAAACCCAAGGAAGCTCTGATCACCATCTGGTTAAATCGTTCTTTTTCGGTTATTAATTCATAATCAGGGATGGTGTAATTAACATCGGTGTTGGTGTAGGTACTGATAGCAGAACTTGAAAGAATACCCAATCCAACTAGGGCATATAAACCACTTTCTTTATCCGACATATCGCTTAAATATTTTTGATATTCAGCAAAAATTGAAAAATTATTAAGTTGTACCTCTTGGTTTATTTCTCTTTTGTTGGGTTGAATACTGGGGTCATTTGCATAAGCATTGTGAACCAAAGAAAAGTTATATTTGAGACCGTACATATAACCTACTCGAATGGACTGAGAAATATCAAAATCGTAGGATATAAAAGCTCCAAAAGAAGGGATTTTGTAATCTTTTTTAGCTAAAAAGTAACTGCCTGTGGCTTTTATACCTCCACCCAATTGGGCGTATGGTGCGGCAAGCATCACCCAAGAAAAAATGCACAGCAGTATATATTTTTTTTTATCCATCATTACACCTTCAGACGCAGAAATCCCAATTGGGATAACTAACGTACGAAAGTATAAATAATTTTAGGTTTAAGGGAAAATATTGAAATAAAATGAAAATCTTTTATTGAGTTTAGAATAGTAATTAACGCAACATTTCCCTCATTATTGAGAAGCCCTTGCCAATTGAATGCGTTCAATTTGTTTGAAATGGCGAATGTTGTGATTGATCAGAAAAGCGAACATATCGCCCAATTTGAGCTTTAAAAAACGGGATAATGTGGTGGCTATTTTTACTTTGTTGAGGTTTACTTTTTTAGAACGGTTCAATAAATCTATGAGCGTATGTTGTTGCTTTAAAAAAGTGTCAATTACGGTCAGGTCGAGATTGGAATTTATAGGGTTTTTGTCTTTAAAAGTATTCATTTTGTTGAGCTTTTCTTTAGGCAACATACTTTGGGCAAAATAATTACCTAATAATCCACTTTTAAAGTCAACTTGGTGTTGGGTTTTCGATTGATTTATTTTTTGGGTTATTTGCGGGAGGTAAAAATGACCGTATAGGTTTAAATGTTCCAGGCATTCTAGAATGCTCCAAGAAGTTGGGTTTTGTTTCCAAGTTAATGAATTGAGATCTTGGTTTTTTATGGCTTCAACTTGAGAGATGATTTGTTCGGTTTGTTTTATTAAACCGTCAATTAGTTTATCGGATTGCATAGTCATTAAATTTTATGCAAAGGTTGTCATTGTATTTTGGGTAAACATTGATTGAAATCAAGATTTTTTTAAACGAGATAAGGTTTCAGCGCTCATTCTTAAATAATTGGCAATATGGCGATTGGGGATTTCTTGAAATAGGTGAGGACTTCTGCTCAAAACTCGCAGGTAACGTTCTTTAGGCGAGATGGTCAATAAATCGATTTCACGTTCCAATTGCTGAACAACTAAGTTTTCAAGAATGGCCAACCAAATATTTTTGTGGTCATCGATCTTCAAAAATTCATCTAAACGCTGTTTTGGAATAACCTTTACCACCGTTTTTTTTATTGCTTGAATGTAAAATATAGAGGGTTTGCCCGTTAAGTAAGAATCCAACGAAACAATTAAATTGTTTTTATAGCCAAACCGAATGATTTGTTCGTTTTTATCATCCAAAATATACACTTTTAAACTTCCACTTTCAATGAAATAAATATTGGTGTCAATAGTTCCTTTGGCTCTCAAAAATTGATTTCTTTCAATCGTCAACGTTTTTTCCGAAAGTTCTATGATTTCTTTCATTTGTGGATTTTGAATGTTGGGTATCCT
The DNA here is from genome assembly GCA_964419055.1 of uncultured Flavobacteriales bacterium. Classification (GTDB taxonomy): domain Bacteria; phylum Bacteroidota; class Bacteroidia; order Flavobacteriales_D; family Parvicellaceae; genus CAYQNU01. The sequence goes on from CAYQNU010000031.1 coordinate 14,017, forward strand.
TGGTTAGGTGATTTTATTCTTTCAAAAAATAGTAAAAAATGAAGGATTGCCTATAAATTAAAATGGCTTTTAAACAATTACGTTACCCTTTCAATTTGATGATTTCTTCTTTTAATATAGGAAGTTCCCTTATAATTATTGTCCAAATTACTTCGTCAGAAATAGTGTCGTATTCGTGAGCAATTCTATTTCGTGTACCTGTAATTTGCCTAGCATTTTTAATAACCAATTCACTGTTTTTATAATTAGTTATTCTATTTACAGCTTCACCAATAATTTCTATATTTCTTTCAACTGCTTTTTTAGTTTTTAAGTCCTTTTGAAATTCAGTAAAATCTTTTTTTTCAGGAAGAAAATCATAAATCTCATCAATCGACCTCACTATATCCTCGAGCCAAGCATTAATTTTATTGTCCATAAATAATCACTTTTGATTGATCCAATTCTTTTCTGAAAAAGGAATTTTTGATCCCTCTTTCTTCAATCAAATCTATTTGTCGATTTAACGTTTTTTCTAAACTTTCTTTTAATTGAAAATATAAATCGGTATATTTTATTGGATCATTTTCATTAAAATCAACAACAAAATCAATATCAGATTCTATTTTGAAATCATCCCTTAATACAGAACCAAAAACCGAAAACCGTTTAACATTGTATTTGCTACAAAGTTTTTTGATAATGGTTAGATTTTTTTCAGAAATATTCATGCCAATTTATATTATGTAACAAAGTTACGTTTTTTTTGTGGAATTGTTCTGGATGTTGGACCAAATCCAAATCGTTTTTAAACTTTATCGTGTAATCCAAAGTTATTAAAAAATAAACTTGAAATGGTTTATGTTGAAGAAAATGCTTTATCTAGATTTTTATAGTTCCTGTTGATATGTGCGAACTTATTTTAGGGAATGTAATTCTAATAACCCCATTCGTTTGGTTTTCTAAAGTCGTTTGGTTTAAAGTTACGTTCAATAAAGTTATAACCTAAGTCATAGGTGATAGGATTAATTCCATTAAATTCAAATTTGAAAAATCGACCATCTGTCACCACCGAATTTATTTCATATTTATGTTGTCGATCTTCGTTTGGGTCAGGCCCAAAATAGGTGTAGTTACCACTAAATGTTATGTTATACTTGGAGTTAAATAGTTCCGAAGTCTGTTTTGATTTTTTGAGTTCGGTCCATAAATAAAAACTTTCAGACTTTTCAAGTGTCAAAATTAAACTATCTTTATTAAAGGTGAAATAATGAAGCTTGGGGTAAAATGGTTCATCAGTTTCAATGCTCTCGAGTTTATAACCATTATGAATATTTGAAATTGGAATGTAAGCCCAAATTAATTCTTTAGGAGCTACCATTCCATAGTCATGAATTGTCTTAATTATTTGCCCATTTTTGATAAAAGTAGTAGTTAAAGATTGGTCATCAGTATGCGAGGCTTCATAATTGTCTAAAAGTTCTAAAGGATTTGCTTTTCTGAACTTATCAAAAATAATTCGCATTATATTTTCTTCAATTAAAGTGGTGTAGAAACCCAACGATTTCACATATCCTTCCCCTTGAAACAAAACATGTCCGCTTTTATCAATAGATATGTCGATAATTGGACAAGTACCATAACATCCTGAACTTGAAAAGATAATTTGATCAAAATCAACTAAAACATCTAAGTTGTAATTCAATTTTTTATATTTGATTTGGGTCGAATCATGTGTATAAAGTTCCAAAGTGTCATTTTTTAAACTAACAAATTTCCATTTAAACTCCCATAATTCTGTCAACGGATTCTTAATAAAAATACTTTCATTTTTTGTTTTATAAGGCACATTATTGCCTAAATAATTTCTTGTTTTCTTTCCTGTAATACTGTCAATATTATTTTTAAAAAATCCTAAATAAAAATCTATACTATCTTTAGAAATTGACATTCCTTGAGGAAGTCCAAAACCAGAAAATTGAACATAGTTATTAATTTCATCCTCTTCATAAATTTCTTCCCAATCACCTAAAATAGCTTCTTTTAACGGAATTTCTTTTTGTTCAATAGTCGTATTGCAACTTTGTATTAAAGTGCTTAAAATTATAAATATAATCGTTCGTATTACCATTTTAATTTTGTTTTTTTGTGAAGCTCAAATTATTCAATTTAGCACCGAACCCGCCAATTTGCCAAACGCCTGTTAGCAGATATTCTTTTCTGTCGGTTTAATGTTATTGTCAAATGTTTTTATGATGTCTTTGAGTTTTATTAATAATTCCTTTGTATTAATAACTAATGGCGGTCTGTCCCACGCTTCAAACTTTTCTTTGTTGTTGAACCTTGGCCAAAAGATAAAGTCATAGAAATAGTTCCACACTTCTTTTATTAATCCATTGTCTGCATATACTTGAAGCTTTGCATTTCTTTCATCTTGTTTAATAAAGTCACCATACAAATTGACGAAGTTTGCGAAGCTCTCAATTGTCGAAATGTTTAAATTGCCCTCATATATTGAACTTTCAATTGATGCAAGGTCATATGTACAATTTTCTATAATTTCTAAATTGTTGAAATTGTCTAACCAGTAACTAAGATTTTCATATACAACCAAATTGTCAAAAGAAGCTAAAATTGTGGCCTTTAAGTTTGTCAAAGATTTAACAGCAAAAATTTCCCCGCCTATATAGGTCAAAAGTCTGTCTGTGCTGTTTTCGTCAGTGTCAGAATACCAAACTAAAAATTTAGGGCTGTCAAAAGTTGCAGAGCAGTATTTAATTATCCAAGTCGAGTATTTTTCGCTTAGGTCGTCAAATGTTTTTATGTTGTCTTGCTGTGTCATAGGTTTTCTGCCAACATTTTCAAAATTTTCGATGGACGGGCTTTTAAGTACAAAATTTAATTAAAGGAACATGATTAAATTGTCAATGCTAAAAGAAAGCTGTAGCCAATAATTAAAAAAAAACAAATCCTACTCGGAAATTGTTCCAAATACAATTTAGATTCGTTCATATTTATTTGCGATTTAGGCTGCTAAAAACCCCGTTTTAAGCAGCGCTTCAATTTGCTCGATTTTTTTTGAAATTTTTTCATCCTCTTTTAATTTCATCTCATATTCTTCAACTCCGTCTAATGGTAATTTCAAATAGTACAGAAATATAATTTTAATTCGTTTGTCAAAGAATATTACTTCTTGCAACGTTAATCGACTTGAATTTCTACAAGTCGAAACATAATTGTTAATTTCTTCTAAAATTGTCATAAGACGAATGTGAAAATCAGTCAAGTTTCTAATAGATTCCTTATAGGTACCACAATCTTTTACATAATCTTCTATTGCTTTAATCGCAATTCCATGTCGTCCGTTTTGCAAAGCGGTTTTATTTACTGACCTGTATTCCAATTTATTTAAACTTTCTTTAATTTCGTTATAGAAAAGCAATAAAAGCTCTTTGTCAACTTTAGCCCGTTCTTTTTCTTTTTCTTGATTAATTAAATTTATTTGAATTTCATTAGCAAGTATTTGCTGCTGAAAAGAAAGATAAACAAGAATTGCAGCAATTAAATTAACTACAGGACCTGTTATACCGCCAATAGTATCTCCAATTTGGCCTGTTTGTGTAAAATCAAAAATTGACCAAAACGAATGTCTGGTTAAAGCAATTGGGATAATGAAAAGTAAAAAAAGTCCAAAAATTAGTGTAATTCTTGCACTTCTTCTGTGTTTAAGAATTTTCAATTGTTTATTTTCGTTATCGTTATTTGTCATAATCTAAAAAATGCAAACGGCACTGACCATAAAGGCTGACGCTTGGCGAAGTTTTGTTTCGGTTTATTTATTTTTCACCAAATATACTAAAATAAATTACCCAATTTAAAAAGAGGCAATAATTTCAAGTTTAAAATTCCTTTTAATAATCTCCTAATTAATACCTACACTTTTTTCTTAAAGCTTCATCCAAAAACTACTGATAAAAAACCCCTTTTCAGTACCAAATAATCCTTATATTTGCCCTCCGAAAAAAAACTTATACAGTATGTCCAATCAATTTGATCAAACGCCTTATATCCCTAAAAACAAAATACGAATCGTAACCGCTGCTTCGCTTTTTGATGGCCATGATGCTGCTATCAACATCATGCGAAGAATCATTCAAAGTACAGGTTGCGAAGTAATTCACTTGGGTCATGATAGAAGTGTGGATGAGGTGGTTAATTGTGCCATTCAAGAAGATGCGCAAGCTATTGCCATGACTTCTTATCAAGGTGGACATACCGAATATTTAAAATACATGTATGACCTTCTGAAAGAACGAGGCGCAGGTCATATCAAAATATTTGCCGGTGGTGGTGGAACAATTCTACCTTCCGAAATTGAAGAATTACAAGGGTACGGAATTACACGTATTTATCACCCTGATGATGGTCGTGCTATGGGTTTGCAAGGTATGATTAACGATTTAGTTAAACAATGTGATTTTCAAGTTGGCGATAAATTGAATGGTGAAATCGATCATCTAAAAGAAAAATACATTCCTGCTATTGCACGTTTAATCAGTGCTGCTGAAAATTTCCCTGAAGAAAGTAAAGCGGTGTTGGCTCAAGTAAAAGCACAAGCAGATGCTACAAAAATTCCTGTTTTGGGAATCACAGGAACGGGTGGAGCCGGTAAATCTTCATTGGTAGATGAATTGGTAAGACGATTTTTAATTGATTTCCCCAATAAAACCATCGCTATTGTATCGGTTGACCCTTCAAAACGTAAAACGGGCGGTGCTTTGCTGGGTGATAGAATCAGAATGAATGCCATCAATAATCCTCGTGTGTATATGCGTTCGTTGGCTACGCGTCAAAGTAATTTGGCGTTGAGTAAATACGTTGCCGAAGCCATCGAAATATTAAAAGCCGCTCAGTATGATTTAATCATTATTGAAACTTCAGGTATTGGTCAATCCGATACCGAAATTATGGATCACAGCGATGTTTCATTGTATGTAATGACACCTGAATTTGGCGCTGCTACCCAATTAGAAAAAATCGACATGCTCGATTTTGCCGATATTGTGGCGCTTAATAAATTTGACAAACGTGGTGCATTAGATGCCATTCGTGATGTAAAAAAGCAATACCGTAGAAACCATAATTTATGGGAAATTAAAGATGAAGAAATTCCTGTTTTTGGAACCATTGCATCACAATTCAATGACCCAGGCATGAATACGCTTTACAAAGCGATTATGGATAAATTGGTGGAAAAAACTAATGCTACCTTGCAGTCAAATTTTGTGGTTACGGATGAAATGTCTGAGAAAATATTTGTTATTCCGCCTGCTCGTACACGTTATTTATCAGAGATTTCAGAAAATAACCGTTCTTACGATAAATGGGTAAACGAACAAGTAGAAGTAGCTGAGAAATTATACGGCCTGAAAACGTCTATCGAATCCATCAAAGGAATTACCGTTGCCGATAAAGATAATTTAATCAAAGGTTTGGAAAGTTCGTATGAGCAAATTAAGCTCAACTTGGATCCGAAAAATATGCAATTGATTGAAGGATGGGAGGCTAAAGTAAAAAAATACAAAGATCCCGTTTACACGTTTAAAGTACGAGATAAGGAATTATCTATTCAAACACATTCAGAGTCACTTTCACATTTACAAATACCTAAAGTTTCTTTGCCAAAATACAAAGGCTGGGGTGATGTGTTGCGATGGTCATTGCAAGAAAATGTACCGGGAGAATTTCCTTATACAGCCGGATTGTTCCCTTTCAAACGTGAAGGTGAAGATCCTACTAGAATGTTTGCCGGTGAAGGAGGTCCAGAACGAACCAACAGACGTTTTCACTACGTTAGTTTAGGAATGCCTGCCAAACGATTATCAACGGCTTTCGATTCGGTTACCTTATACGGTAACGACCCTGATTTACGTCCCGATATTTATGGTAAAATTGGTAACTCAGGTGTTTCAATTTGCTGTTTGGATGATGCTAAAAAATTATACTCAGGATTTGATTTATCGCATCCATTGACTTCGGTTTCGATGACAATCAATGGACCTGCACCTATGTTGTTAGGGTTCTTTATGAATGCGGCTATCGATCAAAACTGCGAAAAATATATTAAAGCCAACGGATTAGAAAAAGAAGTTGAAGCAAAAATTGTAGCAATATACAAATCTAAAGGTTCTACCCGACCATCTTATCAAGGTGCATTACCAGAAGGAAATGACGGGTTAGGTTTGATGCTGTTGGGGGTTACGGGTGATCAAGTTTTGCCCAGAGAAGTGTATGAGAAAATAAAAATTGAAACATTAGCCCAAGTAAGAGGAACCGTTCAAGCGGATATCTTGAAAGAAGATCAAGCACAAAATACGTGTATTTTTTCAACTGAATTTGCGTTGCGTTTGATGGGTGATGTGCAAGAATATTTTATCAATAATAATGTGCGTAATTTTTATTCCGTTTCCATTTCTGGATATCACATTTCGGAGGCGGGAGCTAACCCTATTACACAATTAGCTTTGACCCTTTCCAACGGATTTACCTATGTAGAATACTACTTGAGTAGAGGAATGGACATCAATGATTTTGGTCCCAATTTATCGTTCTTTTTCTCTAATGGAATCGATCCAGAATATGCGGTAATTGGAAGAGTTGCTCGAAGAATTTGGGCAAAAGCTTTAGCAAAAAAATACGGAGCCAATGCCCGTGCGCAAATGCTTAAATATCATATTCAGACATCAGGACGTTCTCTACACGCTCAAGAAATTGATTTTAATGATATTCGCACCACTTTGCAAGCGTTATATGCTATTTATGACAACTGTAATTCATTACACACCAACGCGTATGATGAAGCCATTACTACTCCAACGGAGGAATCAGTAAGACGTGCAATGGCTATTCAATTAATCATCAATAAAGAATTAGGATTGGCTAAAAACGAGAATCCTATTCAAGGTTCGTTCATTATTGAAGAATTGACCGATTTAGTGGAGGAAGCTGTATTAGCAGAATTTGATCGAATTACCGAAAGAGGCGGTGTGTTGGGTGCTATGGAAACCATGTATCAACGCAGTAAAATTCAAGAAGAATCGTTGTATTACGAAACGTTAAAGCATACGGGTGAATTTCCAATTATTGGAGTAAACACCTTTTTGAGTTCTAAAGGTTCGCCTACCATGTTGCCCAAAGAAGTAATTAGAGCAACTGAAGAGGAAAAACAATATCAAATTGAAATGTTGAAGCAATTGCATAATGGAAATGCTGATAAAGTGAATGAAATTTTGAAAACGGTTCAAGCTACTGCCATTCAAAACAAAAACATTTTTGAGCAATTGATGGAAGCCACTAAATTTTGCTCGTTGGGTCAAATCACCGATGCTTTGTTTGAAGTGGGTGGCCAGTATAGAAGGAATATGTAGGCTGGTAGGCTGTTAGGTTGTTCGGTTATTTAGTTTTTCAGTTAATCAGTTGTTTAGTCAAGACGAAGCAGTGCTTGTATTGATGGAGACCTTATGTCTACATTATACAGTTGTCAAACCTATGGATTCTTATATTAATCCTAAAACAATCAATTAAAGTCATTCAAAATCATTCAATTTAAGAATGAAATTTAAAAAAATCCAAAGATTTAGAGGTTGATACAACCAATTGTTTAATTTTGTTTTAGATAAACTCAATTAGATTGAAAAAAATAAGAATAGGAGGCGTTCCCGAACATTTTAATTTACCTTGGCATTTAGCCATCGAAAATCATCATTTTGAAAAGGAAGGTATCGTAATAGAATGGATTGATTTTCCGGGTGGGACAGGAGCTATGAATAAAGCTTTGAGAGCGGGTGAAATCGATCTTTGTTTATTGCTCACTGAAGGAATAATTTCTGATATCATCAATGGTAATCCTTCAAAAATAATAGCCATGTATGTAAATACGCCACTTATTTGGGGCATTCATACCTATTACAATAATCCCATAGAACGCTATGGCGAAACCTATAATAAAAATTATTCCATCAGCAGATACGGTTCGGGAAGCCATTTAATTCCCATTGTAGACGCAACCATGAATAATAAAAAAATCAACAAAAATCAGTTTGTTGAAATTAAAGATTTAGATGGAGCTATTAATTCGTTGAGAAATGGTGAAACGGATGTTTTTTATTGGGAAAAATACACAACAAAACCATTAGTTGATAATGGAACTTTTAGACGTATTGGTGAATTTGTAACACCTTGGTCTTGTTTTGCCATTGCAGCCACCGATGCCATTATCGAAAAAGATTCAGAAACGTTAAAAAAGATTTTGTCCGTGATTCATTTCAATTGTGAGCAGTTTATGAATAGCCCAATAGCTATTGAATTGGTAAGTAATCGATACAATCAGCAAATTGAGGACGTTGAACAATGGTTTTATTCAACTGAATGGGCTACAAGTGACACGGTTAGCACCAAAATGTTGAAAAATGTCATGTTTATGCTCAAACAAGCAGGTATAATTGAAGAATTTGTACCTTTGGAAAATATTCTAAAGAAACTTTAGTTTTAGTATTTAATTTATAGACAACTACCAAATTATGTATAATTCAGACGCAGAAGGAATAGACGCTTTAGTAGCGAAATATAAAGAACTCAATAAAGAAATTGGGAAAGTCATCGTGGGACAAGAAGAGGTGGTGCGTGACGTTTTAATTTCCATTTTTAGTAAGGGTCATTGCTTGCTAGTTGGGGTACCCGGATTGGCTAAAACGTTGTTGGTAAATACTATTGCTGACGTTTTGGGATTGAGTTTTAATAGAATTCAATTTACTCCCGATTTAATGCCATCAGATATCATTGGAAGTGAAATTTTGGATGAATCACGCAATTTTAAATTCATAAAAGGACCGTTGTTTGCCAACATCATTTTGGCCGATGAGATAAATCGTACCCCACCCAAAACGCAAGCGGCTCTTTTAGAAGCTATGCAAGAACGGTCAATAACTGCAGCAGGAACAAAATATACATTGGATGCACCTTTTTTCGTTTTGGCTACTCAAAACCCAATTGAACAAGAAGGAACCTATCCTTTACCAGAAGCACAATTGGATCGTTTTATGTTCAACGTTTGGGTAGATTATCCCACCTATGAAGAAGAATTGGCTATTGTCAAAGCTACTACTACCGATTCAAAAGTTTCGTTGAATCATATTTTAACACATGAACAAATCATCTATTTTCAAAACCTCATTCGAAGAATACCTGTAGCGGATAATGTGGTGGAATATGCCGTAAAATTGAACGGTAGAACTCGACCTAATACGCCTTCAGCACCAGCCATTATATCAAAGTATGTGTCTTGGGGTGCTGGACCTAGAGCTTCGCAATATTTAATCATTGGTGCAAAATGTCACGCAGCAATAAATGGAAAATATTCACCGGATATTGAGGATGTAAAAGCAGTAGCTGAGCCCATTTTAAGACATAGATTGGTGCGCAATTATATGGCTGAAGCAGAAGGGTACACGATAGAAAGAATCATTAAGGAGATTTTATAAGGTATAACTTTTAGTTAGTTTTAAACTCGTTTAGCTAACCATCAAAGGCTATAAAGAAAAAGCCGTGAGACCATGTTTTTTTAAAACGATGATCTCACGACTCAAATATAATTTTCTAGCGTCTAGCATTCCCGTAAAAACACAAATTTATAATTTGTTCTTTTTACGAGGACTCTCGAAGAATTACAGATTTTGAAAAATCTTATTCTTCGGAGCTAACGTCTAGCATCTTATTGGCGGTTTCGACAGGCTCAACCACCAATTAACGAATTCGAAAACACATCAATCTAGCATCTAGCGTCTAGTATCTAGTTTCTAATGTTTAGCATCTTCTTAAAACAACAATAAATAAGATTCTTCAGCATTCAAATGAGTATTGCTTGGAAAATCTCCGTGAATAATTAACGTATTATCGTGACGTTGACTAATGGCGTTTAATTTTGTTTTGTTTAATAATAAAACAGTAGAATGACCGTGATGATCTTTTTTGTCTAGTACAACTTGACCATTAAATTCACATTGCCATGCCGTTTCACCCAATTCTTCTGAATAAGCCAAATGTATGGTTGGTACGGTTCCAAAATGATTTTCATCTAAATTGTGGATTTCAATAACCAATCTCAAATTACCTCCAACAACGTTTAATTGTTCAGTGCTTACACCTAACTCTTTAAAGTATATTTTTTTACCTTGAACAGCCTCGTTCATAATTACTTTTACCTCACCTGGGTTTACTTCTACTTGATTGTGCATAATAATGTGTTTGTTTTTAGTTGTGTTTTATTTTACACTACAAAGTTGCTTCAATCAAAATCACTTTGGTCTACCAAAAATCAGCAATAAATATGATTTTGGTCAGTTTATGCAGTAAATCCCACGGATGATAAACTTTTCATGAAAGAGCATCACGAAATCGTCCCTGAACCAATTAATTCCTCATCCTTATACCAAGCCAAAAACTGACCCGGTGTAATACCTTTCATCAAATCTTCAAAAATTACATACATACCTTCCTCTCGCTGAAAAAGGGTCAATTTAGATAACGGTTGTCTATAGCGTATGCGGCCTTCATAAACAGCTGTTTCACCAACCTTAAGTTTCAAATCTTCTCTCAGCCAATGCACATCCACTTGTGGAATGAATAAACCTTTTCTATGCAAACCTTTGTGGTCTTCACTTTGACCCACATACACCACATTTTCAGTAGTATCAATACCAATTACAAAGAGTGGTTCGGGTTTACCTCCCACATTCAAGCCTTTTCGTTGACCAATGGTGTAATAATGTGCCCCTTCGTGGTCGCCCACTTTTTTACCATCCTTTTTTGAATAAACAAACCCACGGGTGAGTTCTTCGAGCGTATCATTTTGGTAAACAAACGTTTTCAAATCATTCGGAAGTTCTATAATATCACCTTTTTTGGTGGCCAATTGCTGTTGTAAAAATACGGGTAATTTTACTTTTCCTATGAAACACAATCCTTGAGAATCCTTTTTTTCGGCTGTATTCAAACCTATTTCTTTAGCTATAGCGCGTACTTCTGATTTTTGCAAATGCCCAATTGGAAACAACGCTTTTGATAGTTGCTCTTGGTTCAATTGACACAAAAAATAACTTTGATCTTTACCAGGGTCAGCACCTGCCAACAAACGATGCACTTCATTACCTTCAACAGTGATGGTTTCTTTTTGACAATAATGACCCGTAGCAACAAAGTCGGCACCAATGGAAAGGGCTTTTTTGAGGAAAATGTCAAATTTCACTTCTCTATTGCACAACACATCAGGGTTGGGTGTGCGACCAGCTTCATATTCTTTGAACATATAATCAACGATACGCTCCTTATATTCGGCACTAAAATCAATTACTTGAAAAGGAATGCCTAATAATTCGGCCACTTGCAATGCATCATTGCTATCATCAATCCACGGGCATTCGTTGTTGATGATAACGCTATCATCTACCCAATTGCGCATAAACAAAGCAATGACTTCATAACCCTGCTCTTGGAGCAAGTATGCCGCCACACTTGAATCTACACCTCCTGAAAGACCAACAACTACTCGTTTCATGAATTTTACCCAACTTTAAGAATGCAAAAGTAATGAATCCATAGCTAAATGGAAGCACTTCGTTTAGGGAAAACGAATTAGGGAGAGTAATTTATAATGGAGCTTTTTAAATATATGGTTGAAGGGGTGCGTTTTTTTATTATTTTTGAAAGGAAATAAATCAATTCATTATCAGACAAGTTGACTTTTATTGGTTAGATGAATGGGTTGTTATTTGATATCGATTTATAAGTTATTTCTAAATGCAATTATGAAACAGCTTTTTACACATATAATTAGTGGCATTTTACTTATAGCATTATCGAGTTGCAGCAATATTGCTTCCGAAGAAAAAGCCGAATTGAAACCTGTAGAAGTGAAGGACGAAGATGAGAATTCTGGATATAGAGAAGTGGAAGCGCTTATTGAAGAAAGTAAAAATTATTTGGAGAACAGGGATTTTGATGGTGATTCAATTTATGATTATGTATTATTTAGTTATACTGGTGGAGCGCACTGTTGCTACAAAATAGCCTTCAAACTGTCCACATCCAATGATACCATCAAGTATCCATTTGAGATGGATGGCGGGTACGGATTTGGAATCGTTGATGGCAGTCAACACGATCATTTTGATATAGATGATTATGACAACGATGGTTTGCCAGAAGTTTTTATGGGAATTTCTACCTATAACGGAGAAAAGAGTCCCATTGATCCCGAATGGACAAAACAATACGGTATTAAATCAAATTACATCATTTTTGACTTTAAAGACGGTAAGATTGTTTTAGAAGATTATGATGTGAAAAAGCATTTGTCAAAACCTAAAAGGGGATAGGAATTACATTTCTATGACCACTAGAAGTTTTCTTTTTCCCTCCATTCTTATCACAATTAAATCAAATTTTATCAAATCGTATCATTTTTTTAGTAGATAGTGTCGAGCTAAAATTTTTCATCACTTCTACAAGAGACAAAATATAATTCCCTAATGTAGACCAAAAATCGGGTGTTAAATTTTGAATTTATACCAAAAATTGGTAATTTTGATATGAATTTTACAAAATGAAAAATACATCCATATCATTAGGTGATTATTTTGAACAATATGTTCAAAGGCAAGTTTCGGTTGGCCGTTACAAAAACGTTAGCGAAGTGATACGTGCAGGCCTTCGACTTTTAGAAGATGAAGAAAGTAAAGTTATTGCGTTGAGAACCGCAATTCAAGAAGGGATTGACAGCGGTATTGCTCAGGATTTTGACCCCCAAAAGCATCTAAAAGCATTAAAAGCCAAACGCAATAATAATGGCTAAGTATCGGTAAACAAATAAACCAGATTTAGGGAAAAATTATGAAGGAGTAAAAAAGGATCTTTTTGGACTAAAATCAAACCGACATATTATTTTCTATAGAAAATTTACAGATAAGCCAATTGAAATAACGAGAATTCTTCATGAACGAATGGACTTGAAAAATAGAATTTATGAATAAATGTTTTCAAAGTTGTTATTGAGCCAGTCCCAATAATTATATTTAAATACGATAAATAAGTAACCACAATCATGTCTCTGAAATGTGAAAATCAAAAAAATCAATTTTGTAAAATTTTGATATAGAGTATTTATTTGAATGAAACGTAAATCAAAAGTGCGCAGGCCTGACGAAAAGGCGGGCCAGCGAGGGCTGTGAATGCTAGGTTTATATTATTTTCAAAAAATGTGTGAGGGAAAGTGTTAGGCCGCCAATTTTTAAGAAAATAAACAAACCTAGCAGAGTGGGGAGAAGCATCTTTTCGTCTTGATTTTTTGTAACTTTTTTATCAAGAAAAAAGTTAAGAAAAAAATAATACTTAAATGTATTTTGTCTTGAAAAAGCCTTAAATATATTTTTAATGGTGCAAAAGTGGATACTCATTACAATAAATTTCCAAAATGAAAAAGTACGGTTCCCTTTTTATCTTTTCAATAATTTTATACGTATCAGGTATACTTATTTGGAGCTTTTATTTTGATGTTCAAATGACTGTTTTTGGATTCACAATAAATGAAAAAGGGCTAGTGGATGAAGCCTTTTATTTTTATCAACTATTGCTCTACTTGTTGTCCTATTCAGTTTTGTGTATCTTATTGGCATTAACTTTTTATTATTTGAAGAATAAAAAAAGCAGTACTTTTTTTATTGAAGTTTTTTTAATGGGAATTGGACTTACGGTTATGAATGTAATTGCATCTTTTGTGTTGCTTATTTTATAATTTGGAAGATAATATAATAAATTTGTGCAAAATAAATTACCTTTTTAATAAGTCCTCTAAAGAATAAATCTATTGAGTTTGGTGATATAATAGGAACATTTATTCAAACTTGCATTCATTAAATTGGACGCAACATTTACGTAAAACAACATTTACTCGAACCAAGCGGTATTTACCTAATTTATGCCAAAAACCTTGCGTTACCTTTTAAATTTTTATATTCGAATTGTAAGGTGAACAATTGTTTATCCAAATAGTCAATTTGTTGGTTTATAGTTTTTTCCTAAATTTCTAGTATAAACTCAATTTTGTCCAATACACTAGAATTCTCGAAACAAAGTTGCAAAATTTTCAATTTGAAAAAATTAATTTCAAATTGAAATGTTTTATAATTCATGGAATAGTAATTATTTTATTTAATTCGCTCTAATATAGGTTATTAAATATTTGGTGGGCTGTTGGCACTTGTTTTGAAACGCTTAATTTAAAAAACTTTTATGTCAAACTTTCAAATATTAAATATTGTTCTGATTGATGAGGGAAATAAAAACTATTCGTATATTGTTCAATCTATCACAAATGCAAGTAAATTATATAGTACTATAAATTTTAACTCATATCATATCGAAAATGAAAATCAACTTTCAGAAATAAAACCTAATATTGTTTTTATAAGCACTGATTGGATACTTAAATTTAATACAAAATGGTTTTTTCATTTTTTTAATAGCAATAATCGAATTAAATTCGTTATATTGATTAATCATAGTCAAGGAAATTATATTAAAAAATTATTAACCATATTGAATACATTGCCATTGGAAAGTAATATTAACTTTATACCTGTTGACAATTACTCTCCAACAATTATTGTGCAATGTATGATGAGTGATTTAATTACAAACTGCTAATTTTTTTAAATATGAAAACTAAATTTTTATTTGAATATAAAATTGTCGTCATTATGATTTTAATGATGACATTACTTACAACTATTGGCTTATACACTTTTAACCGATTTTCCAATATTATTACAAGACTAAGTGAAGAGGCTAGACCAGATATGAAATTAATCTATGTAAAAACATTGATTACAGATATAACAGATGCCGAAAATCAAGCAAAATCCTATTGTTTAACAAAAGATTCAACTTATTTATTTCAATTTTATACTTCTGAAGAAGTGGTGAATGATAAATTATATGAAATTGGAACAAATTTCAATTTAAATGAAGAAGACAAAGTATTAATTGATTCTCTTTGTAATCTCATCAATGATAAGATGACATTTTTAAATCAACTGATTTCTATGCAAGAACAATTTAGAGTCGAGTTGGCTTTAAATAAAGTAGCAAAAAAAATCGAAAAGGTTGCTGTGGCTACTGTAAAATCAAAACCAAATGAAAATAATAAGCAGAATAGTGAAAAATTTATATTATTTAAGAGGGTTAAAAAGCAAGATAAAGTGGACCCGTCTTCTTCAGTTGATATTGAACCCAAAATTGAGTTATCTAAAATCACTACGAATATAAATGAAATTAAAAAAGAAGAGGATTTATATAACGATTCTTTGGTAGCCAATGAACGTTTATTAATTGAATTTGACAATAAGGTAACTAATGATATTCGAAATTTATTTAGCCAATATGAAATTTTAGAATTAGAAAAAATTGCTATTAAAGCGGAAGAAGCTGAATATCAGGTGGAAAGAACCAATTGGTTTATAGCATTTTTCTGTGTCGCAATCGGTATTTTACTTTTGATTATGACCATTATTATTCTCAATTATGTAAAAGCCAATACTCGATTTAGAATTGCTCTCAAAAAAGCAAAAAAAGAAGCCGAAGAATTAGCTAAAACTAAAGAACGTTTTTTGGCCAATATGAGTCACGAAATAAGGACTCCTATGAATGCAATTGCTGGTTTTTCGGAACAAATTGCTCAAGGACCTTTAACTTCTGAACAACGTCATCAAATGTCTCTTGTACAAAAATCAACCCAGCATCTTTTGTATATTATCAATGATATTCTGGATTACTCTAAACTCCAAAATGGTAAATTAAAATTAGAAAAGGTTAGTTTCAATATTTATCATGAATTAGAAGATTTACATCAATTAATACTCCCTATTTCAAAAGAAAAAAATATTGAAATCTTGTTGAAAATAGATGCC
The DNA here is from genome assembly GCA_964419055.1 of uncultured Flavobacteriales bacterium. Taxonomy (GTDB): domain Bacteria; phylum Bacteroidota; class Bacteroidia; order Flavobacteriales_D; family Parvicellaceae; genus CAYQNU01. The sequence goes on from CAYQNU010000031.1 coordinate 30,015, forward strand.
TCCGTACCAACATTTATAAAAGGAGATCCATTCAGATTAAGACAAATATTACTTAATATTTTAAACAATGCAATTAAATTCACGAGTAAAGGGAGTATTAATATTGAAGTATCTCCAACTATGCTAAATGAAAATGGATTAAACCTTCTCCTTGAAATCACTGATTCTGGAGTGGGGATGACCCAGGAGCAGCTTTCAAAGG
>CAYQNU010000032.1:0-19346 GCA_964419055.1 uncultured Flavobacteriales bacterium
AACTCATTTATATGTCTGACAAAATCAGACTTATATACCCAAAAATAGGTGTATAGGTCTGATAGTAATCAGTTGTATTTCCTTTCAAAAATAGTAAAAATATCTTACCAATCTTTAAAAGGCCTATTAAGTTTACCAAATCAATGATTTATGGAAAACAAAGTAACATGAATTCGAACCGGATAAACTACAAAACAAAGACCTTCTTCACCACTTTTTTAGAGGGGTCATTTTTAGGAGAGATTTCAATGAAATAAATACCCGAATTCATAGGTTTTGATAGTGTGAGGGTAGGTTGTGAACTGGTTTGTTCTTGGAGTAACTTACCCTCGTAACTGTACATTTTAACTACCAACGTTTCCGTTGAAGTGTGCTCTACAATAATGTGTTGTTCAGTAATGAGCAATGAGCTCAATACGTCCAGTTCTTGAATACTTGACAAACCCGAAATCAACACAGATAGGGTAGCGGTGTCCGTTTCACATTCATTGGAAGCAATCAGTTGCACGGTGTAATTTCCTGCGCTGGTATAGGTGTGTTGCGGATTTTCGAGGGTAGAAACAGTGCCTTCACCAAAATTCCAACTATAGCTGGTGGCATTGATACTGGTTGATTGAAAATCTACCGTGTTGATGGTTTGTGACGCTGTGAAATCAGCAAACAGTGGCTCGGGTGTGTGAATCCATTTTTCTAAACTATCCATCACTACCAATTTGGCGGCTAATTGTAAGTTGGCTGCATCGGTACTGTTGAGTGTTGAAATAAACGAAGATCCAACAGGTGATTTTTTGAAAATCATAGCATAATGAACACATGCTGCCAAATAGCTTCCGGCTACACTGGGGTGACTTTGGTCGGCATTGTAAAGATTAATAGTAGGGTAGGTGTCTCGCACATATTTCCAAGCTGCTCCAACAGGTGCCAATTGACTTTTATTGTCAACAGCCATTTCAATATAACTTTCTCTCAATCGGGCATTCATTCCATCAAATGTACAAATGGGAGGGTAGTTGGCACAGTTAGAAGCATCCCCATTTTGTCGTCCCCAAGTCATATAAAACAAGGGTATAGCACACGGATTAGCCGAACGTATGGAATCGACCAAAATTTCTGCATACGGGAAGGTTTGGGCGGCAACTTGTGTAGGTGAAAAACTGGGTTCTTGACTTTGGGCTTGTAATACTACAAAATCCCAAGTTCCTTGAGCAATCTTGGTCAAAGTGGTGGTGTTGGTAGTGTGGTTGTTAAACGTTTGTCCACCGGGTGCATTGCTATCGGTAATCAGCGTGTCATTGAAAGACAAGGCAATATTTTGAGTGAGCAAGGGTAAGTTATTGTATGCGGTGTAGCTGTTTCCGATAAACAAAACACGTTTGCTTTGTGAAAAAGCAGTCGAAGCAATTAAAAAGGCAAAAGCTAAAAAGGTAAAGTGACGCATAACTAGATGTTTTAATTTTTATTGAAAACGTGAAATTATAAAATGGTTGCCCATCAAAAATGGTTATTATTGGAATCCTAATTTTTTTGCAGAGGTTAGGTATTCTTTATTTTAACCACAAAGGCACGGTGACACAAAGGTTTGATTTTTATAGTTTCTCTATCTTAGTGACTCTGTGCCTTGGTGGTTTCTCTTATTTAACCACAAAGAGAGCTACAAAGGAGGCGCAAAGCGCACAAAGAAAAACGCTGTGTAACTCTGTGAAATTAACCTCTATAAAACTCTGTGGTTAGCTTTCTTTTTTTCACCGCAGAGACGAAGAGTACGATAAGCAAAAAAAACTTAGCGGACTTGGAGGTTAAATAACCTAATGACTGATTTATTTAGAACTTAAAAACTAGACAAATACCACAAGCCATCGATTTTTACAAAATTCATCTCTTCACTTTTGCCGCCATTGGGACCAAAAAGGATGCTCACTTTTGCGGTTTCACCTGTAATTATAGCTTGTCCGTCAACCGTTCCGTTTTCAAAGTAAAGGATGAACTCATCTTGTTTTTCTGCACTGGCCGAAACTATATTACAAATAGATTGAACATCACCATCGCCATTTGGATCACAAATACCAATTAAGTTTTCAAATTGATGATTGTTGGCAATATAAAAAACCCATTCCATTAATAGTACTGGGTCGGATTGAATTTCATCCATCGACATTTCAGAAAGCGATTTAACATTGGCAACAGGCTCTTCGATTTCACTTGAGGAAGGGCTAGATGAATTTTCATTGACCTCTTTTGATTCATTTGAAGCGCATTGTGTAAAAATCAAAATGTTTGTAAACATAACTATTGAAGTTAACTTTTTCATATTTTTCACTTTTTATTTTTGTACTTTATTTATTAATTTAATAGCAAATTTAAAAGAAGTTTCTGGATATGCCACGTGATTTACGGTTCCAGCAATGTAAATATCTTTTTTTGGATTGGCATAGGCAAACGCGCCTCATAAACCAGAGTGGCCATATAAAGGAGGTTCGGTACCAAAAGGATTAAATATCCAAGGTAATTTAAATAAATGCAAACCAACTCCACTGCGCATCGGGAAAAAGATGCGGTTCCATTGATATAAGGCGGTCAATTCGTTTTGAGGAAACAAAACTCCATTGAAAAAAGCATGAATAAACGTAAGCATTTCAGGTGAAGTAGATACCACACCACCATCTGCCCAAAAGGAAGTCATTGCCTTAGGAATCTCAAGCGGTTGGTCTTTATAATATAAATGAAGGGGCGTTTTGTCTTGAATATCTGTATATAAATAAGTTGCATTCATACCCAAAGGGCTAAAGATCATTTCTTGGAACACCTGTTCCAGTTGGTTTCCCGTTACTTTTTCTATTATTTTACCCAACAATTGAAAATTAGTGTCAGAATAAGAAGCTTTATTGGGTGTGCCAGGGGCAAATAGACAAGGAATAGTTTTGCTGCGATTTATCGCGTCTTCAAAAGTCCAATATTGATCATTGCGTTGTTGTAAATCTTGCTCTAAACTCCTTCCTTCTTTATTTTTGTGTTGAAAATAATCGGGCAATCCAGAAGTATGCGCTAGAAGTTGCTTAACTGTGATGGATTTACTGTAATCAATGCCTTTGTAGGTGTGTAAATTAGAAAGAAGAGCATCATCAAAAAATTGTGTGAGCTTATCGGAGAGTTGTACTTTTCCAGAATTTTTTAATTTTAAAATAACAGCCGTGACGAATAACTTAGTCGTGCTTGCAATAAAATAAGGTGAAGTTAACGAAAGATTACCCGAAGGTACATGAAATAATTCTCCTTTGTGTTGAATACTAAATGAGCTACCAAAAACCTTTTTAGCATCTATTTGCGCATCGATAATTTTTTGTAATCGCTCTAATTATTTATTCATAATCAGTTGATATTGTATATATTACCTATTATCTATTAAATAAATGATTTAAAGTAGTTATAAAAAATGCCCAATCAATATTTGACCAGGCATTTTCGTTTGAATTTAAACTTAACTAAACTAATAAAAGCATTAAGCCATTCTTTTTTGTAATTCTCGATCTAAAGCATCTAAGAAATCTTCAGTGTACACATAGTCACCTTCTTTAAGGTTTTCTCCGTGAACGCAAACGGCTAAATCTTTTGTCATTACTCCACTTTCAACTACATCAATACATACTTGTTCTAATGTTTGACAGAATTTAATTAATTCTTGGTTGTTATCTAATTTACCTCTGAATTCTAAACCTCTGGTCCAAGCAAAAATAGATGCGATAGGGTTTGTAGAAGTCTTTTTACCAGCTTGATGTTGACGGTAGTGACGTGTAACGGTTCCATGAGCTGCTTCTGCTTCCATTACCAATCCATTTGGAGTAAGAAGGGTAGAAGTCATCAAACCTAAAGAACCAAAACCTTGTGCAACCGTATCCGATTGAACATCGCCATCGTAGTTTTTACAAGCCCAAACAAAACCTCCGTTCCATTTCATTGCTGAAGCTACCATATCATCAATCAAACGGTGTTCATAGGTCAACCCTGCTTCTTTGAATTTATCTTTCCACTCTGATTGGTACACATCTTCGAAAATATCTTTGAATTTACCATCATACGCTTTCAAAATAGTATTTTTAGTAGAAAGGTACAAAGGCCATTGTTTTTCCCAAGCTTTGTTGAAACAAGAACGAGCAAAACCATAAATAGATTCTGTAGTATTGTACATTCCCATAATTACGCCACCTGCAGCATCTGTAAATTCATACACATCCCACGTTTTTGTTTCACCATTTTCAGCTTCAAAAGTCATGGTTAATTTTCCTTTTCCATTTACTACGGCATCAGTTGCTTTATATTGATCTCCAAAAGCATGACGACCAATACAAATAGGTTTGTCCCAAGTAGTAACTAAACGAGGTACGTTTTTACAGATAATTGGCTCTCTAAAAACGGTTCCATCCACTATGTTACGGATAGTACCATTTGGAGATTTCCACATTTTTTTAAGATTGAATTCTTTTACACGCTGTTCATCAGGTGTAATGGTGGCGCATTTGATACCCACTTGATATTTTAAAATAGCGTGTGCCGAATCTACAGTAACTTGATCATTGGTAGCATCTCTGTTTTCCATACCTAAATCGTAGTATTTGATATCTAAATCAAGGTAAGGATGAATTAATTTTTCTTTGATAAATGACCAAATAATGCGTGTCATTTCGTCCCCATCGAGCTCCACTATTGGATTTGCTACTTTAATTTTTGCCATATTAATAATCTATAAATGTTGGTTATAATTTTGTTTTTTGAAGTGCCACAAATGTAGTTATACTAATTTGATTGGACAAAAAAAAAGTTGCTATTATTTTGTAAATAGCAACTTTCAATATTCACTTAATTTTATTTGACACAATCATCAGATATCGTTTAAATTTTCTTAGTGATTTTCAACTTTATCCTTTTCCTTGTCTTTAGGATCTTCCTTGAATTCAAGTGTAATGTTGAGTTTATTTTCAAGAATTCGAGCCAAATTGTGTGCATCTAAACGTTTAGCTACAATTTTTCTGTTTTCATCCAACAAGTAGATTTGTGGCGTGCTGAAAATATCGTATTCTTTTCTAAAATTTAAACTCTTATAGTCCGTAACTTTCATTTCATAAACATACTTTCCTGCGTTTTTGTTGGCATCTGGGAAGTCAGAAAGATTCACCCAATTTAAATTATTTTCTTTAATGAATTTTTTCCATTTTTCATTTTCTAACTCTGTACCCACTGCCACAAATTCAATGTCAATTTTTTTATCTTTAAGTTCCTTATAAACTTTCAACAATTTAGGAATTTCTTTTTTACAATGGCCACATTCGGGATCCCAGAAAATTAAAACCACGTATTTTTCAGGCATTTTATACATGTTTACCCATTTTTTTTCACTGGTATCGGCCAACGAAATAGGAGGGGCAATTTTTCCCAGCAATAGTGGTTCAAGTTTATCGGTGCGTTCGCAACGGTCTTTCAAATTTTGCTCCGGATACCACCAACCTTTATTTTTAGCTGGGGCACAATAATATCTTCTGGACATTCCAACATAAACGGCATCCATACCCATAATATTGGAAGTCTCATAGTTTGTGTGAACATAGTTTAACACAAATTTCATCATATCAGTGCTATCTTCAATCTGATCAACAATTCGGTACGTATATTTTAAGATAGAATCGGGGATTTGATAAATAACGTTTTTGTAATAATAATCCAACTTACCACCAAAAACAGAGCTACGTGCTAAACGTTTATCTGTAAAATCAAAATTATCAAAGAAATGATCTCTATAATATTGACCTTTAATGGAATCGGGTAGAGTAGTTGGGATTTCAATATCAATAGACATATTTAAAATTTTAGCAACTAATTTCCCTTTATGGTTGGTTACTAAATTTTTTTGATACTGTTTTACCTCTTTATCCAAATTCACCAATTGGTTGTTGATTTCTTTAATTTTGGCAGAATCTTTTACTTTATCTAATTTGTCGCGTTCCTTTACTAAAGCATCAGAAACAGGACGTTTGTTGCTAATGTATTTTATGTAGTCATAAAAAACTTTGTTTTCATCTGATTTTTTAACCACCATATCCTTAACGAAATTATCGTTGGTAGTTTCCATTATCACTTCCTTGTCGGACATAATAAATTCGAAATAACCTTTGCCTGTATAAAAAGCATAAACACCACCTTCGTAATAGGGTTTGGAAAATACCGCTTTTCCGCCTTTACTTTGAGCCGTATCGGCATAATATAATTTATCACCCAAATATTTTAAAAGAAGTACCGTGGTGTCTTTTAATCCGTTTACTTTAAATTCTAATTTATACTGAGCTTGAGCAGAAAAAAAGCCGAGTAGCAATGCTGAAAGAATTAGTTTTTTAAACATAAATATAAAGTTTTATTTTTGAAAGTGTAAATTTATACACAAATGACGAACCAAATTGAAATAGGATGTTTTTATGGAGAATGTTTTAACAAATATTTAAGAAATAAACTTTGATATATCTTTTGAACCGATTTTTACATTCCTCATAAAATTAAACTAAATCTGAAATAACTCATTTAACGAAATTGCCTTTATATAATAATACCAAAATAAATTCGTTTTGCTAACTTTGCAAACCTTATGAAAAAACACATTATTCTCATACTTACGATTCTGCTTAGCATTACCGCTATGGCTCAATCAAAGAAAATAGTGAATTTGAATAATTTTGATAAGCACAAATTCCACTTTGGGTTTGTGTTGGCCTATAATTATGCCGATTTTTACACAGATTTAAAACCTAATCGTTTTGCAGTAGATTCCCTAATGAATTTAAGAGTTTCGGGTACTTCAGGATTTAATTTAGGGATTATATCCTCTTGGAATGTTACTCCCACGTTGAGTTTTAGATTATTACCCACACTGTGTTTTCAAGAACGCAACTTTGATTATACCTATTTTAAAATGCCCGATACCACTACTTTTTGGCGCAAACCCGTTGAATCGGCTTTTTTAGATTTTCCGTTGGTTATGAAAATGCGTACCGAACGCATTGGGAACTTTGCTGCGTATGCTTTGTTTGGGGGTCGTTTTGGAATAGATATGGCTTCTAATAAAGATGTAGAAAACAACAGTACCAATTTAAAAGATCAAATTGTTAAAATCAAAAAAACAGATTACGGATTAGAAGTGGGTGGAGGGTTTGATTTCTTTTTACAGTATTTTAAATTTGGTGTTGAATTAAAACTGGGTGTTGGATTAAAAAACATCATCCTTCAAGATAATACTCATTTTATTGATCCTATTGAAGCGCTTAGAAGTAAAGTTTGGACCTTATCGTTTACTTTTGAAGGCTAATAAAAAAACATCCATTTGATACTAGAAGTTGACATCAGTGTATTGCCCGAATTTGTTGAAGATGAACGTTTTTGTCTAGCTCAAATAAAAAAGAAATTACCGGCACAACAAGCGGCTATACAAGGCGTGAAATTGATTAAAAAATCAATTGATGCTCGAAAAAGTCCCGTAGTATATCAGTTGCGATATTCCGTTTTTATTGATGAACCCGTTTCCAATGAAACGTTGACTCCGCTGTATAAGAATGTTCTACATTCACCTAATGAAGTGGTCATTGTGGGCAGTGGGCCAGCAGGATTGTTTGCTGCTTTAGAATGTTTAGAATTGGGCGTTAAACCCATTATTTTTGAACGCGGAAAAGACATCCGTAAACGTAGGCTGGATTTAGCCAAGTTAAATAAGGAAGAGCACTTAAATACCGAATCCAATTATTGTTTTGGTGAAGGTGGGGCAGGTACTTATTCGGATGGAAAATTATACACACGAAGCAAAAAAAGAGGTAGCATCGAAAAAGTACTTAAGGCTTTAGTTTGGCATGGAGCTGATCCATCCATCTTGGTAGATGCACATCCGCATATTGGTACTAATAAATTGCCAAAGATTATTGAACACATTAGAGAAACCATTCTTAAAAATGGGGGAGAAGTACATTTTGAATCTAAAGTCACTGATTTTTTGATAGAAAACAATGTTTTAAAGGGTGTTCAAATAAATAATGACCGAGTATTTTCATGTAACAAATTAGTATTGGCTACAGGGCATTCAGCTCGTGATATTTATCGATTATTGCATCAAAAAGAAATTTTAATTGAATTCAAACCCTATGCTTTAGGAATTAGAATTGAACATCCACAATTAATCATTGATCAGTCTCAATATAAATGTAAAGAAAGAGGTGATTTTTTACCACCTGCCTCCTACAGTTTGGTTCACAATACAGAAGATAGAGGTGTTTATTCATTTTGTATGTGTCCGGGAGGCATTATTGCTCCTTGTGCTACCGAAGAAGGAGAGGTGGTTACCAACGGTTGGTCGCCCAGTAAACGTAATAATCCCTATGCTAATTCAGGAATCGTTACCGAAGTACGTTGGGAAGACATTCCAAGTTTTCATCATTTTGGTGCGTTGGCTGGGATGGAGTTTCAACGATTTGTAGAGCATGAATGCTGGAAAGCAGCAGGAAGTACTCAGCACGTTCCTGCGCAACGAATGAAGGATTTTATTGATAATAAAAAATCGGCCACTTTGCCTCAAACATCCTATTTTCCAGGTTTAACGAGTGTTAATTTAAATGAATTGTTACCTTCTTTTATCAGTAAAGCATTGCGGGAAGGGCTCATCAATTTTGGGAATAAAATGAGGGGTTATTTGACCAATGAAGCGGTTTTACACGCACCCGAATCACGCACGTCTTCACCCGTTCGAATACCAAGAGATCCGGAAACATTTGAGCATCCAAAAATTAATGGTTTGTATCCTTGTGGAGAAGGGGCAGGTTTTGCAGGTGGTATTGTTTCTGCAGCCATTGATGGACTTAGAATTATTGATAGTATTTATGGGGGAAAGGAGTAAGAAATTATACATTAACCCATAAAAAAAGGTGTTTTGAATTTCAAAACACCTTTTTTATTTAATTTAACTCAAAACTTATTCAATAACTATTTCATAAGGTAATCTTGCTTGAACACCTTTCATAGAGCCAACCTTTTCTATCATTTCAAGCATCTCTATCATTTTTGTGCGCATAATGGATTCTTTATCCTCTTTTTCCTCTTCCTCATCTTCCCCTCCAAAAGCTTCCATAAGCTCAGAAAATTTATCCTTGGATATAGGTGACACTTTTATTACCACATTTTTTTCTTCAATTTTAGCCATTTGAGCTGCATAACTTATAGCTGCATCAATGCCTCCGATTTCATCAATCAATCCGATTTTTAAAGCATCTGTACCCGACCAAACTCTTCCCTGACCAATGCTATCTACATTTGCCACTGATAATTTTCCTCTTCCCTCCGAAACTTTTGTAATGAAATCTAAATAAATTTCATCAACTCCTTGTTGTATAATTAATCGTTCACTATCCGTCAAAGCTTGAGTAAGAGAAATAATGGCATGTTCATTGGTTTCTACTCGTGAAGTAGTAATGCCTACTTTATCTTTAAGCATAGGGCCAAAATTTGGGATAACACCAAATACACCAATTGAACCCGTTATCGTATTGGGTTGAGCAAAAATCCTATCCGCTGCACAAGCAATGTAATAACCTCCTGATGCCGCTACATCACCCATTGAAACAATGAATGGTTTGGCTTTTTTAGCTAAAATCACCTCTCTCCACATTACATCAGACGCTAATGCACTTCCACCTGGAGAATTTACACGCAACACAATAGCTTTGATGTTTTTATCTAAACGAGCGTCTCTGATGGCTTTGGCAATCGTTTCAGAACCCATAGTGGTGGCATTACCTTTTCCACTTTCAATACTTCCTACAGCATAAATTACCGCAATATTTTCAGAATCCTCTTCAATAGCATTATCATGTATTTTAGCTTGACTGCGCACGTACTTTTTGAAATTTACAAGGCTTACATCATCATCGGCTTTTAATCCCAATTTTGTTTGAAGTTTCTCCGTTAACTGATCTTCATAAATGATGTCGTCCACCAATTTATATTTTTTAGAAGTTTCACCATTTCTTACATAAACAGAATCGGCCATAGTAGTCAACTCCTGAACGGATATTTTTCTAGAATCGCTAATGCCTTTCAACATATGATTCCACATTGCCATAACATAGGTCATTGTTTGCTCACGGTTGGCTTCACTCATTTCTTCTAACATAAAGGGCTCCACTGCCGATTTAAATTTGTTGTTGCTCCCGCGAATTACTTGAACGTCTACACCTAATTTATCAATCATTCCTTTAAAGAACATTAATTCAGCACCTAATCCTCTAAATTCAACCATTCCTTCAGGATATAAATACACTTCATCAGCAACCGAGCTTAAATAGTACCCTTTTTGAGAATAGTTTTCACTGTACGCCACAATGAATTTTTTAGAACTTTTAAAATCAATCAAAGCATTTCTGATTTCCTCAGTAGAGGCCATACCTGCTGGAATACTTTCAATATTTAATAAAATTCCTTTGATTTTATCATCTGTTTTGGCGGCTTCGAGAGCAATTTTAATTTCTCTAATGCCCATCCCTTGATCTATACTAAAAGAAGATTTATCAAAATTAGTATAAGACTTTTCAGTAATGGGTTCATCAAACTCGATTAAAAGAACTGAATTTTCATCATAAGTAAAGGGTTTGGTTTCAAAAGCACTGCCAATGATAGCAAAGGTAATGACAATGAATAGCAAAAACAGGATAGTTCCTGTAATCAATAGGGCTAAAGACGATGCCCAAAAATTTCTCCAAAATGGTCTCATGTTGTGTTAGTGTTTATTTGTTTAAAACGACTGAAAATAAGTAATTTTCAACCGATGCAAAGGTAGTTTAATATAAAGGGTAAACTTTTTTTTATTACATTAATGGTTTTTTGTGCTAGTGTAACGGTTTTTTTCTAATTTTGAGTTCAAATAAAGAAGTCTCTATGAAAAACTTTCTATTCCCATTGTTTGCCTTATTTATATTTTTTAGTGGTTGCTCCGGTGAAAAAGATGCTCCAACTTTAAAAGTATGCACCTTGAAAATTGAGGGAATGATGTGCGAAAAAGGATGCAAAAGCACAATTGAAGGTAAATTAGCTAAAATGGAAGGGGTAGAAGTAGCAAAAATTGATTTTGAAACCAGTGTAGCCACAGTTAAATTTAATTCAACGATTACGTCTAGTAAAGCCATGATAGATATGGTTAATGCTATAGCAGATGGAGCTTATTCAGCAACATTGATTGAAGAAACAGATGCAGAAAACGTTAATCCTTCCAACACCAATACTTCCAATGAAAATGAAGCCAGCGTGCAAGATTTTTCTTTTGAAGTTCCCAATGTAAGTGATTTGTTTTCGAATATTTTTTAATTTTTGCTCCTAAGAAGGGTAGATGCGGGTTTACCCCAACATCATATCATCCAAATCACGTCTATCTTTTTTTGTAGGTCTACCTACTTGACCCAAGCTTTTATTTAATCGATTGGCTTCCTCAATGAGGTGTAGTTTTTCTAATTCCAACGGATCGGTAGTTTCAATGAGGTTTACTTTTACCAACGGAGCTCCAATTCTAGATTTGGGTAGGTCTATTACTTTGTAAGTTCTCCAAATGGGTACATTCTTAACTTCAATTACATCACCCACTTTGACTTCTTTTGAAGGCTTACAGAAGGAATTATTCAATTTAATTTTTTCTGAAGCACATAAATCAGAAGCAATACTTCTTGTTTTTGCTAATCGCACAGCCCAAATGTATTTGTCTATTCTCATAATTAACTGAGCTCGATATTACAATGATTAAATTAATTTGTTGTCTCAAAGTTACGATTTTTTCTTCATTTGAACCACATTCGTTTATTCTTGTTTTGTTTGACATTTTTATGAAAATCTACCAATAGCAATCGTTACGAAGTGACTGCTGCGCACCTTCTCGATACAATTTTCTTCATTCCATTACGAAAATCACTCTAAGTGACCCCTCACACATCGTTACCATCGGAGTTCAGTCAGGTCGAGTGACTTTCGTATATTTTACATTGATTTTGAAAAAATCGATTGTAAAATAGAAAGTTGTATCGAGACCACCTTCCATTCCACTTGATTTTTTAGATTAAACTCTTTAAGGTAGGGGATGCCTTCTATTTGAAATTTTAGACAAAATATTTAAAAGGTGGTGTTAAAATGCCCCCTTATGGAGGATAAAAAAAAGCATTTGTTAAAAACTACCTAAAATATGCTCTAAAAGTTGTGGTACTTTTACACCAGTCAAAAAAATATGAAACCAGAACCCAAAAAGCAACTTTCCATTTTTGAGGAGCACAGTTCTCCGCAATTATCTCTTACATTGGAAGGACAAGAAGCGGCCTGGTCTTTAAAAATTCAAAAAATCACTTCCTTATTGATGAATAAAGACTTATCCAATCAATCGAGAGAGGAGTGGCTGAAAGAATTAAGGTATTATCAAGAACAATTACGTTCGTCTGTTCAGAATAATTAATAAATCGTTTTCATTACATGAAATCTAATAAAAACGTAGTGATTTTAAGTCTCGATGGGGGTGGACTTAGAGGATTGATACCTATTCAAGCATTAAAGCATTTGGAAGAGGTGAGTGGTAGAAAAACCGTAGATTGTTTTGATCTTATTGCAGGTACCTCAACAGGAGCGTTAATTGCCTGTGGATTAGTGACTCCAAATAAAACAGGAGGTGCAAAATTCACCTTAAATGACATAGAAAACACCTATCTTCAGCGAGGAAAACATATTTTTGAAGAACGTAATGCCTTCAGTAAATTCTTTCACACGTGGGTAAAAGGTATTTTCTTTCCTGAATATAATCCAAATGGATTGGATAAAGAGTTGGAACACCTTTTTAATAAAGAGGGGAAGGTACGATTATCAGATGGACTTAAACCACTTTTGATTACTACGTTTGATTTGAACGCTAACCGGCCAGAGTTTTTTAAAACACGTTATGTACATCAAATTGAGGGAAATACTTCAAAAACTCCCGTTTATGACCGCAACAGAGTAGTGAATGAGGCTTCAAATGCTTATTTTTACGATATATGCAGGGCAACATCAGCTGCACCAACGTATTTACCGGCTTATAAATTTAGTTTTGACAACCGTTCGTTATTATGTGTTGATGGTGGCGTATTTATGAATAATCCTTCTATGGCCGCTTTAGTTGAAATGTGGAAATATTTTGAATACTATAGACCTGGAGAGAAATTGGAGGAAGAAAACATTTACATTTTGTCTATTGGAACCGGGAAAAGCAAGCGTAAATCTATAGAACGTGAAAAAGCGGCCATTAATTATGGCGGTAAAATGAATTGGGTAAAACCCATAACAGACATTATGATGATTGGACCCAATGCAGCGGCAGATTATCAAACCAAGGAAGCCTTGACGTTTAACAGATTTGATGAAAACGGAAAGATTATTTCTACAACAATTAATTATTTGCGCATAAATATAGATTTGCTTGACCAGTTTACTGATATGACGGATTCATCGGATACTACACGAAATTATTTATTAGAAGAATTTCAAAAACAATATTTTGAAAATAGAGATGATCAGGGTAGAACACAAGCTGATTATTTAAAAGATTTTTTAATTAAAGCAGAAGTGATTTAATAACAGAGAATACATAGTATAATGACGTGTTAAAAATATCTATTTAACATAATATAAATTATGAGAATAATTTAATTATATATTTTGTGGAAATACTCTAATTTTAAATCCTTTGGTAATTTATTTAAAGAATCAATTTAACCACAGCGTTGCACAGCGTTATTTTCGCAGAGTTTCACAGAGTTTTAATAGGCTATTCAATTACAAACTTTACGGCATTGCTTTGAAAATTAGAAAAAAAAACCGCAAAGACGCAAAGGGCACTAAGAAAAATGTAATTTTGAATTATAAATGTCCATTAAGATATGAAAAAAGAACTTTCTGCCGATCAACAACCAGAACTCTTGGTTACGTTGAAAACGCGTTTTGAGAAAAACATGCAGCGCCATCCAGGTTTGGATTGGTCAACTGTGCAAGCTAAATTAGAAGCTAATCCTGCAAAATTATGGTCTATTAATGAAATGGAACGCACCGAAGGTGAACCGGATGTGGTAGATTTTGATAAACCAACCGGGGAATATATTTTTATGGATTGTGCACCTGAAAGTCCTAAAGGAAGACGCAGCATTTGTTATGATCAACAAGCATTAGATTCACGAAAAGAATTTAAACCGGCACACAGTGCTGTGCAAATGGCTCTTGAAATGGGTATAGAACTGTTGGATGAAACCCATTATCGTAAACTGCAACAATTGGGTAAATTTGACCAAAAAACTTCGAGTTGGATCACTACCCCACCCGATATTCGAAAATTAGGTGGAGCCATCTTTGCTGATTATCGTTATGGAACTGTTTTCGTGTATCACAACGGTGCAGAATCGTATTACGGAGCCAGAGGTTTTAGAGGGATGTTGAGGGTTTAAGGAAGTACGATTTTAGATTGTAGAGTTTAGATTGGAAGAGTTCAAAGTACAATGTTTATTGTGTTATTTGTTAATGACAAACGATTTTCGACAATCGAAAGGAAAATTAAACGATCTTTCGTCAATCGTCAATCGAAAGGAAATACCAGTGGATAAATAGTAGACTGGAAAGTTAAACTATTAACGAAAAGCGAGAAAATCACGTTTTGTTTCTACTAACCCAACAATTCCTTAGCTACCAACTTTGCTTGGGTTCTTAATTCATTCACAGCGGTTGTTTCCCAAAGTTCGCCTCTTAGAAGTGACCCAATGGCATACAATCTTGGTTGGGGTTCTAAGGATGAATTTAGCACTTGAAAGGTTTGGGTATTGGCGCGTAAACCTAATTTTAGATTATCTTGCTTTATATATCCTTTTTCCAAGCATTTTTTAAGAAAATGAGAGGAGTAATTGGCTATATCACTGTCGGGACCAGTGCAATTAATAACTCTTCCTACCAGTAGCGTTTCTGTATTGCTTGTTTTTTTATTGTAAAACTGCACTTCAATTCCTTTGTCTGTTTCGTTGATATCCATTAAGCGGCCTGCAATGATGTTCAAACGTCTTTGAATGCGTAATTGTTGAATTTTATCGTGTGTATTCAAGGGAATTCGGTGCCGTGCAACTCCCCACAAATGTCGAATACGACTCATAAATTGTTGACGTTCAACATCCGTTAAATTTTTCCAAATTTCTTGTGTAAATGGGCGTAGCGAATCAATTACAGGCTCAGCAGAATGTCCGTAAGAACGAACTAAGCGAATGTGTTTGAAAACAGCTTTAGTCCAATCATTTAAAGATGTATAGGAATCTTTTTCATCTACCAATTGCGTGTATTTGATACCGTTGTGGCGATGAGGCAGCATATTGTACCCGTTTGGAGAAAGTGAAAAGACAACACCCTTATACCCTACTTCTTCCAATCCCAATAAGGTATCAACCATGGTTAATCCATTTCCAACAATGAGTACGGGTAATTGGGTTGTGATGTTTTCAATGGATTCTTTTTGCCAAGGGTTTTTAAAGTAATTCGGACTGGAATAAAAAGCGTTATTTTTTATCGTTGGATTTCTAGGAGTTTGATTACCCGTTGCTATAACTACTTTATCAAGGGTTACGGTGGTTTCATTATCTAATAAAACGTTTACAGACGAATCTAAAACATCCAAACCGTTTACTTCGGCATCATGATACTCTAAAATAACGTCTTTTTGTTGAGCCAATTGTTGTGTTTCATTCCAAAGATGTACTAAATAATTACCGTAAACATTTCTGGGTAAAAATGCAGCACCTAATAATTCTTTGTTTTTGTCTGAATATGCTGGTTGGGTCAACACCCAATTTAAAAAATGATCTGGTTCATCGGGAAAAGCACTCATTTTTGCAGCGGGAACATTCAATATATGCGTGTCGGAATAACTATTGTAGGCCACCCCTTTTACGAAGAAATTTTGTTTATCCACCAAAAGTATTTTAATGGGTTGTTTGGTTTGATGAATGAGTTGAATGGCGGTCATTATTCCCGAAAAACCACTCCCTAAAATTCCAATTACAATCATATTTCTCTGTTTTAAAACCCAAAAAACAAGGGTATCATAAATGTCGCTACAATCCAAAAAAGGATGTTTAATAGTGTACCCACTTTAATAAAATCCATAAATTTATATTGACCTGCACTGTAGACCATTGTATTGGTTTGATAGCCCACAGGAGTCATAAAACTGGCGGAAGCAGCAAAAGTTATGGCCATCAAAAACGGCATGGGATTCAATCCTAAGGAATGAGCGGTGGAAATAGCAATGGGTGTAAGTAATGCTGCTGTAGCTGTATTGGACATTACTTCTGTAAGTAAAGAGGTCAGCAAATATAATCCTGATAAAATAGCGATCGGTCCCCAACCACCCAATGAACTGATGAGTCCATCGACTACCATTAAATCCAATTTGGTGGAAGTCATAGCGGTGCCCAGTGCTAATGCGCCTGCCATTAAAAACACCACTTTCCAATTGATGGATTCGTAAGCTTCTTTCATACTGAGTATTTTAAGAAGAACTAATAGTGATACTCCCGAAATGGTTCCTATCATAATATCCAAAATATTCAGCGCTGAAAGTACCACTACACCAATAATTACCGATAAAACTGTAAAGAATTTACGTTGATCAAAATCGGTTTGAGCATCTTCCGAAAGCAAGATAAACGGGGCATCTTGTTCGTTTTCCATTTTTTTTAGCTCTTTAATGTAATGGGATTTTACTTCAGCCAAAATAACATCACCTGCTTTGAGCTCGGTATCATATAACTTCTCGTGCAATACTTCCTCTCTGTGACGAATAGCCAATGGAATGGCTCTAAATTTTCTTCTAAAGTCAATTTCCTTGAGCGTTTTGCCTTCTAAATCAGAGGTGGAAGCTACCACTATTTCTACCCAAGTAGTATCTTTTGCCGATAAATCACTTTGACTGATTAAGACAGAAGGAGAATCGATGATCTTTGCTCTATCTTTTAATTTTTTGATTTTTTCAACATCACATCTTATTTTTAATACGTCACCCGCATACAACACAAAATCACCTGCTGGTAAAATAATGCGTTGCCCTGCCCTTCTCACTTCGATAATATCCATTTGCATTTCAATAACCAAGGGTGTTTCCATAATGGGTTTTCCAACCGAGTCGGAATTGTCTGTCAATTTGATTTCTGTTATGTAATCACGCATTCCAAATTTTACATTCAAATCCTTTTCTTCCTTTCTATTGGGCAACAATTTAATACCAAAAAACACCATATACCCCACTCCCACTGCCAAAAAAACTAAACCAAGTGGCGTTTGCCCGAACATAGTAAAAGCAGACTCTCCATGTTTTTCAGCTATACCACTCACAACAATATTGGTAGAAGTACCAATCAAGGTACACGTGCCACCAAAAATGGAAGCAAAGGATAATGGTATCAACATTTTTGCAGGATTTTGACCTGACGAACGGGCTATTTGAAGAATAACGGGTATGAAAACGGCTACTACAGGTGTGTTGTTGATAAATGCTGATATAAAGGCAATTAGCAACATCATATAAATCATTCCCGCATTAAAATTATAACGAAACGTATTGGATAATTTATGCGCAACGAATTGCAATGCCCCTGTTTTGAGCAGTGCCGCACTGATGACAAACATAAAGGCTACTGTAATGGTGGCACTATTGCTAAAACCGGCTACACTTTCGGCAGGAGAAATGATACCAAAGATGGTTAGCGCTGAAATGATTAATAAGGCCACTAAATCAATAGTAACCCATTCGGTAACGAACAAAACAAGTGCTCCAACAATAATGCAAATGGTAATAATAGCTTCCGTTGACATCTATAAAATGTAAAATTTTCGACAAATATATAAACTCTATCGGATTAGTATAGTATTCAATCAAAAAAAAGTTAATGAAGCACCGATAATTTAGATTCTCTGTCAATAATACTTTGTAAAGTAGCATCTTTTAGGAGTTCAACTGTTTTGTTTCGCACTTCTAAAAAAATATCACGAATACCGCATGTTTCTTCATCCTTGCATTCGTCACATCGTTGGTAAAACTTATGCGTAACACAAGGAAGTAAAGCAATAGGACCATCAATTAGACGCATAACATCTGCAAGATTAACATCAACAGGAGATTTCAAGAGGTAATATCCCCCACCCTTTCCTTTTTTACTGGCTAAAATGCCTGATTTCTTCAATTCTAATAAAATAGCTTCTAAAAATTTTTGAGGAATATGTTCGCTATCACTGATTTCACTGATCAAAACAGGACCTTCCTCCCTTTTTTTGGCAAGGTAAACAAGTGCGTTAATAGCGTATTTGGTCTTTTTTGAAATCATTGAGGCAAAAGTAGGAAAAAGAACGTTGATTTGGAAATAAAATAGAAAACTAAAAGGTAATGAATTGTATCATTGGTTGAAAATGATAAGTTTTAAGGCTATAGTTTTAGTTCCGCAGGATTACAAATCCAGCGGAGCGGGATTACAAATCCAGCGGAGCGGGAATAGCTGTTGCCCTCGCCACTTACTTCATCATCTTTTTCACCCGCTAAAGCGAGGTTCAATAAAACGTACGAACCGCTTCGCTTATTCTTGTTTTGATTGACATGCCGTTAAAGCCATAGCGGTAATCACCACCAGAGTGGTTTCTACTCTACAAACCAACTTTTATTCAAAGAACTTATACCAAATGTAAAAAATAATGTTGAATCAACAAATTTTTTTTACTGAAATTTACTTTTTTTTTTCTAATTTTTCAACCAAAAAAAAGCCTGCAAAACACTAAAATACAGTATTATACATTCTTATTTTACAATTTTTTTTAGGTGCCAAATTGAACACAAGGTTTGAAAAATTGATTCTAAAGCTTCCTAAAGAACTTTCATACATCAAATTAAGTTACAACTACCCTAAAAAAGTACAGTAATCAACTATAACTAACTTTGATTATCAATAATATAACTATTTAAAAGAACAAAAAGTGCCATTTGGAACACTACCCTCTTTAGCTGAATTTTATTTTCGCAGCCCCTAATTGGGACCACTACCCTATCCCCTTTTAATCTTCCCAATAAATTTCATCTAATACAAATTCATCTATTTCAAACCAATCCTTAGTTCCATCCTTAAATCCGGGTTGTAACATTAATTTGTCTATTGCTTCTTTAGCTTTTTCCTCACTTGAAAAGAAACCAATATGAATTGAATTACTAGTGTTTTTATTCCCTTCATATTTATGACTATTATTTAAACAATAATATTTTT
>CAYQNU010000032.1:19356-28342 GCA_964419055.1 uncultured Flavobacteriales bacterium
ATTTTTCCATAATTATTTAGTATATTTTTTCATTAAACTAATCATTTATATATCCTTCAGACCAATCAATTTGATCTATTATTATTTTGTCTATATTAAACCGTTCTTTTTTTTGTTTTTTATAATCTATTCTAGATTTGATATTTTTTATTGCCTCCTCAGCTTTTTTCTTTGTAGAAAATATGCCTATTGAATTAACAATTTCAAATTCGTCATCTTCAATCTCTTGTTGTACATAATAATATTTTTTCATCTCATCTTAATTTATTCTTTCATTTTTAAGTGACTTCGTGCCCATTTAAAAGTTTCACTGTATTCAGATCCAGCTCCTTTTTTCCAGTTTCCCGCTCCGCTGGATTTGTAATCCTGCGGTCTATAACATTCTTTATCAACGACATAGTTCATTATACAGTTATTAATCTTTGTGAAATTGTTTCTACTTCCAAAATACTCTCCATATCCTGATAATTTGTAGCTGAAGAATAAATCCATTCAAACGGTTGTTTTACTAAACCTGCTTCTACAGGATTATTATGAATATAATCTATCTTTTCCCATACAAATTTATCACTAAACACCTCAATAGCATGATTTCCGGTCTGCCAAAATTTATAGTATTTGTGTTTTGTACTTGTTGAAGCTTCTTCTTCAAACAATTTCAACATCCATTCTCGTCTACTTTCAGGTTCATTTTCTATCTGATAAAGTATCTTTTTTGATGTAAACTTTTTTAAATCTCTGATAGTATCTTTTAATAAGTACGGTTCATTTGTATTAACAATCATATGTAAATGATTACTCATAATACAATATGCAAATACAATTAACCCTTTTTCTTTTTGACAATATTTGATTGACTCAACTAATGCCTCTCTATGATTTTGACGAGTGAATACATCTATCCAACCAACAACTGTTAGTGTTATGAAATATGCTTTGTCTGTTTTAATATTTTGCTTTTGGCCTTGTATCACTTGTTAATTAAATTGCGTTTGGTAGGATTACAAATCCTACTCTTGTTTTTAAAAAAAGAAATAGCTAATATAGAGCTTTTTTGAATCATGACAGACTTTTAGTTACTGTTTTAAATCATAGTTTAGTTCCGCAGGATTACAAATCCAGCGGAGCGGGTTTCATATCTGAAGTTACCATGGGGGAATTGTAGTACCCATCTTATTGGGTCGTTTTTATTTTGATGTGACCATAAATTCTCCCTGCCGAAAAAGAATAACTGGTTAACTCCTAATGAGCTATAGAAAAAATAAACAAGGCAAATAACTAGAAAACTTGAGAAAGTATGCAGCTTAAAAAATAACGGATTATAATTGTTTTTTACGATAGAATGCGGGAGCGGAGGGGTGAGCTGGGATTGATTAATATCTTAGGTTGTAGATTTAGTATATTTAGCTCAGAGGTTTCCAATTAATTATTTCATTAGATTTAGGCCCCACATTTCCGATATTAATATTCACAGTACTGTCTGATCCGCCTAACCACTCATTTTCAATAATACACAAAAAGAATAATAAACTTTTATTAATATGACTTTCAGCTAAAACTTCATAGGATATACTATTATTATAATAAAAATTGACTTGTTTTATTAATGCTACCTGTAAACCATTTTCAAATAATACATAATTATTTCCGCGAAATTTTTGGTAGTTATATTGCACTCCTAATAATTCAAATTCAATTGGAAATGGATTAAATACTCCTCCTTTAAAAGAATATTTCTGTGTATAATTAAAACCATCAATTGATATAATAGTACCCATTTTTGGCTTTCTTAAGAAACCATAGTAATGATAACATTTTAAATATCGAAAATTATTAATATCAGTAATATTAAACAACTCAACATAATCTTTTAACATAAAATTTTTCCAAACTTTATTTTTCTTTCTTTTAGATTTTAAGATTAATTTCTTTTGTTTCTCTGCAACTAAATAGCAAAAGTATTCATCATTTTGACAAACTATAAGTCTCATTTATTTCAAGTGTACTAAATATATTTAACATTAACTCTTTATTTTTCAAATTGATGTATTTATCATTATCTCCTACGAGACTTGTTAATAGAAAAAAATTATTATCAATTAATATAATAAATGTGTAACAAATTACCTTTACCCCTCCTTCATTAATTTTGTAAATATAAAAAATAGTATTCTTTTCATTAAAATAAAATTCACATTCTTCAATATACTCTAAATTACTATATTCGTTAAGCATAATTTCCTTTGTTTTTGCAGCATATTCTTTTAACGTCAAACTGTATTTATTTGATTCTTTGGAAACGCTTAAAGTTGAACAGAATTGATCTTTTTCTGGGCATTCTTTTTTCAAAGCTAATAAAACTGTTGGTACATTTTTTTCTACCAATTTCCATCCTTTAGGTAATGATAAAGTTATTCCTTTTTCATTTATAGTTTCATAGATTTTATAATCATTCGTATCTAATTTAGTAATATATTCATCATTAAAGAATAATATAATACTATCTAACTGATTATTGGAAGTATTAAAATATTTCCAAATACCGTGTTTTTTATCTTCATTTTTACCTAATAATTTTAAATTAAGTAAATATTTTTTATTCGTATTTGTTGATAATTCTTGCACGTAACAAGATCCTTTCGGTTCCGTCATATTTTCATTGGTATTATGGGTTTCACTTTTTTTTATATTAGTTTGATTTTCTCCACATCCAATTATGGTAGTTAAAATTAATAACCACACATACCATTTTTCAAATAATTTTACCATTTTAATCCTATTTTAAAGTCAAATTCAATTCCAATTATTAATGCAGCTCCAGCACCAATATCTATCCCATAAAATTCTTTATCATCAATTGTCAATTTAGGGTTGTCAAGATCTGGTTTCTTTATCATATCAGTAAAAGGTCCTTTTTTCCTTTTATTTTTTGTAAACGGAATAATTAAGTCTGCATAAGCATCTCGTTCAATTCCAAATGAACCAGTACCATGTGTTTTGAATTTTTGATAAGCTGTTATTGCAACTACATCACTACTCATTAATCCTGCGGTTAGAGTCACTTCGCTTGTCATTCTTACTCCAGAACCGTCCCAAGCGTGATAAAAACTCCTTCCTTCTGGACTATCCAAGTTTGTAAAGGCAATATTGTAGTCAACCAAATCTGCCTTTACTGCCGCTAGATTTCCTTCCAGATGAACCACGCCCCAAGCGTTAACTTTTCCGCCTATTTGAAGTCCAACAGATGCATTGAATGACCCTTCAGACACAAATTCAGCATTGTTAAAAAATGATCCTACACCATACCATACACTTTCATACCAAGCTAAATTAGAAATTGATGAAATGGCTGTAGTTAGTAATTTTTCAGAAAGATGTTGTTTTTGTTCCTCTGATAATGTAATCCTTGATTCATCTCTTTTTGCTGCAATTGTAAAGGCGTTATCATATGTATATGTCGTTAATCCTTCAGCGTTGACACCTACGTTTGTTGCACCCGCTCCGCTGGATTTGTAATCCTGCGGTCTAAAATTATTGTTTTCAACGATATTTTCACTACTATATCTCAACCGAATTGTTCTAAATAATTGTAACTTTTGTTTTGTTAGATTGCAAATCCAACTATAATTTTCAAAACTAAAATACTAATGTATAGCTTTTTTCAGAATAATTACAATCATACAGACATTACTTTTCTATTGTGTTTAGTTCCGCAGGATTACAAATCTAGCGGAGCGGGTAAATTTAATCAATTTTTACGTTTATAATAAGTTAGTTTGATTTCATCTTATTCTTACACTGCAACATTCTTCGTTGACGTAAAATTTCAGAATGACGAATGGGTTTTTCTTCCGTAACAATTGTTGGTTCTTGAGGTTCTTTTTTGGTAAAAAGCACCATTAATATTCCTGCTAATTTCATAATCCGAAAAATTCGTTAGCACTTTTTAATAACTTCTTTTCAGCTCGTTGAAAAATGGGTTGTATCAATATTCCTAATTTTATAAATAGGTGTTGAATTTTTAAGCAAATAAATTCTACGGCTACAATTAAATAATAAAGCATTCGCTTAGCTACTTTAATAAATACATGTAGCATCGAAATGAGTACTTTTTGTAAAGTTGTTTGTTGAGTTTCTTGCTGCATAATTTACTTAATTAATTGTTCGTATTCCATTGTTCTCTTTTGCAAAGTTCAATCATATAGTTGAGTATATAAAACGAATTAAGTAAATATCGGTTACTTAATGATTGGGTTAAGTACTTTAAAAATAATGTAGTAACTTTACTTAAAAAATTAAGTATACACTAATTATTTTACTTAACTTTGTCACTTAAGAAAATTTAATGCTAACGTATTCCTTCATAAAACATCCATTTGAAAAGCTTGTAAGCTCTTTAAATTCAATACTTCCCGGTGTAAGTGAAGGCTATGCGTTGTACTCAAAATCAGACAAAGAACTCAACTTAATAAAATACGACAAAGGTGAGGTAGCTACTTTAAAAATTAAGTCGAACGTACATTTAGTCCAAAAATTTAGAAAAGAAAAGATTACGTTCAATTGGTTGAGTGAAGAAATGTTGCCTTTTTTGGAGGATTATAAAAGTGGTGTGAAGGTATTAAAACAACTCTCAATTGAAGACGAGGAAGAAAGTAATTTTCTTTGCATCAAGCTCCTTTCACCATACGATAATTTATACGATGTATTCATCATAAAAATTGAAAATTCCGGTGTGTTTGAAATCTCCAAATCCAATGTGGGGTTGAGTGCACAACAACGAAACATTATCGGAAAACTATTGTATCAAACCATCAAATTTAGAGTCAAAGAAGAGTATCAGAATTTGGAAACACATACGATGGTATTGAACAACATTTTGTTGCAACAAAAGTCTATGAGTGAAATGAGCGATGAGTTGGAATTGTTACGTATGAATTACAAAAAAAGTATTTTGTATTTCATTCAAAATGTATTGAAACGTATGTCCGATCAATTCAATGTAAACGTCACTCTTTCTGAAAAAGCACAAGACTACATTTTATCGAAAGATTTGGAATTGGACATTATTGAGAAGATTATTGTGCAAGCGGCTCATATGGCTTTGAATATGTCACTCTCCTACTCCAGTACCATCATTATTCAACCGGAGAATATAATGGTCAATCAAACCGATGAATTGGAAATCAAGAGTAATCAAAACACCAAACACAACGGTATTATTGATATGTTGGACAAGTATGAAGAAGCGGCTCAAAAAGCACAAGAAAAAGAGTGGAAAATTAATGGCAATACGGTGGCGCAATTGTGTAACCCTCCCATAACACCTGCAGCCATTACATTTAACCTTAAGAAATATCAAAAACAAATCAATATTCTACTGGACCGATACGATGAAAAATGGTCACTTATTCGCAGTGAATTCAAACCATTGAAGAATATTGTGATTACTAAAACTTCAGAATTGAGTAAAATTAAGACGGCTTAAATTCTAGTGCTTGTTCTAATTTATCAGCACAAAATCGGCCTTTGGCAGCCGAAGTTCTAATTTATCAACACAAAAGCTGCCCAATAATACGGATCATACTTCTTTCGCATTGCTTGTTGCGTTAAATTAAACGCTTTGGGAATATCTTTTACTTTAACCAAGGTTTTGTAAAACAACTCCATAAACTCAGCGGTTTCTTTGTCGGGAACTTGCCAAAGGCTCATAATAAGGTAGTCTGCTCCTGCCATTTTGAAGGCGCGTTGCAAACCATACACACCTTCGCTTCCTTTGATGTCGCCTAGACCTGTTTCGCAAGCAGAAAGTACAACTAGCTTTGTGTTTCGCAAATCTAAATTAGAAACTTCTTGTGCTGTGAGGATTCCGTCCTCCCCTTCTTCCAACGGGTTTCTTTGCCACACATCGTTGGCTCCGGCCAGTACTAACCCCGAGCGCATCAGTGGGTTTTTGTTAATCACAAAACTCCAATTGGCATACAATGAATTGTTTCTGTCCGCTGAGTCTATTTCGCTGCCTCTAAATTGAATGTCTCCGTTGATTTCTTCGACATCTTTTGCCATTTCAGCTCGTATTTGCTCGGGGTCCGGGTAGAAAAAACCGTGAGTGGATATGTGCAATACGTTGGCTTTGTTGGCTTGTGCTTTAAAATTATCTTCATTGGCATCATTTGCCGTCCAGAAATTAACGGTGTGTTTTTTCTTTTTCAGAAAAGACCCTATATTACTGGCTTCTTTTTGCGTTCCTGGCAAGTAACTCCATACTTCCTTTTTTGTTTTATCGGAACTGTATTGAACACCACCCATTACTAAAAATTCATCTTTAGCATTGTAGAGCACATTATTTGGTAAAGCCACTTTTCCTGTACTACTTTGTTGGTGGAGTTGGTAGTTATCACACAAAAACACATTGTTATCTTTGCTCAAAGCCGCAAAAGATATTTTATGCAATAAGCCAGATGGAGAATAGTAAATGGTTTTTATACCTTCAAGATGTTTTTCTAAGGGCCACCATATTTTTTGATATAATAATTTTGTGCCATAAGCTTTATTTACAAAACTAAGGTTATTGCTCTGAAAAGTACCTAAAATTTCGTTGAGTTCTTTTTCTGTGCAAAGCTTGATTACTTCTGGATGCAAACTTTCTTTTTTGATAAGGTAAGCAGCATATATTGTTGCATTGGTAACATCTAATTCGCTTTTAAAGTGAACAAACTCGATAGCGGCTTCTCCTTGTTTTAGAGAGGACTGAACTTGTTTCCAGTCTAATTTTTTTACTTTGTCAAAATCACTAAAAGCAGTTGATTTTTTAACCAATTCACGCTCAATGTTATTGGCTGTTTCCTCTAAGGTTATGGATTCTTTGCCACTTTCATAATTTTTGGCAATTTGTTTTTTAAGTACCAGCCAGTTTTCGTATTGGTCTATCAATGAGGTGTCTCCGCTTTGAAGAATAGCGGAGCGCATTGCGGTGGATGATTTTAAAGTAAAACCTTTGTTGGCCAAAGCCAAATTATAGGCGGTATCAGTAAGTGCTGAGAATTTTTTGTGATAAAGCAATGTAAAATCGTGAATCAGCTCGAAATTATTTTCCAAGGTGGAAAAATACAATTCCTTTTCCTGCTCCGATAGGGTAAAATAGTTAACACTTATATTTTTGCTTATGGTATTTTTGAGCAATGAAAGATACACAACAGCCGTATCAAGTTGTGATTTAAATGAATATGCTTTAATTAAGGTGTTAGAGGCTCTGTCAATAGGAATATTCAACTTTTGTGAAAGAACAAAAGCCCTAGAGGCATAAACAATAGCACTGTCTACATTTTCTTTTTTGAGATATAATGACCCGATAAAGTCGTAAGAATTAGCAACGCCATGAATATCCCCTATTTCTTCTTTTATTTTCAGAGATGCAAAATAGTTTTTTAAGGCCAGGTTAAAAAGTGAATCGCTTTTATTTTGATGAACTCCGGGGAAATTGCCCTGATCCGCATAAACGCTACCGATATTGATGTAAGAATCTGCTATTCCGCTTTTATTCCCAATTTCTTCTTCAATTTTCAATGCAGCAAAATAACTTTTTAAGGAAAGGTTAAACAGCGAATCACGTTTAACAGGTTGAACTCTGGAGTAATTGCCCTGATAACAATAAACCAGCCCCATTCCTACATAAGAACTAGCTATTCCACTTTTATCCCCGATTTCTTCTTTTATTTTCAGCGAAACACAATAGTTTTTTAAGGCTTCTGGATAATTACCTTGATTATAATAAGCATTTCCGATGTTAATGTAACATTGGGCTATTCCCCTTTTATCTCCTGATTCTTCACTTATTTTCAGGGAAGCAAAATGGTTTTTTAAGGCTTCGGGGTAATTGCCTTGGGAATGATAAACACCTCCTATGTTATTATAAGAATGTGCTGTTCCTTTCATGTCTCCTGTTTCTTCAAATATTTTCAAAGCGGCAAAATAGTTTTTTAAGGCTTCGGGAAAATTGCCCTGATTTCTGTAAACAATCCCAATATTGTTATAAATAGAGCCTGTTCCTTTTCTATCTCCAAGTTCTTCACGTATTTTCAAGACAATAAGATAAAATTTCAGGGCTTCAGAGTAATTATCTAGTTCCATATAAATAATACCAATATTGTTATAAATTTTGGTTGTTCCATTTTTATCGCCACTTTCTTCTTTTATTTTCAACGCAAGGAAATAATTTTTTAGGGCTTCAGAGTAATTGCCCTGATAATAATGAACAATTCCAATGTTGCTGTAGGCATTAGCTATTGCGCTTTTATCTCCTATTTCTTCAAATATTTTCAAAGCGGCAATATAGTTTTTTATGGCTTCAGTAGGATTGCCAATATAATCATTAACAATCCCAATATTGTTATAGGAGAAAGCTATTCCTTTTTTAAAGCTGAGTTTTTCAGCTAAGTGCAGGGCGCTGTTAGCATAATAAAGAGCGGTGTCATAATTATCTATGCGCCAACCTGCTTTTTCGCTCAGCTGGTTGAGAATATTTACTTTGTTGGTGTCTTCTTTTGTAGTTTGAATTGAAACAAGAAGTGAGTCAATGAGTTCTTGTCCTTTTTTTTGAGCAAATGTATTAAAGTGGGCAAGCATTTGCAGAATTATTGTAATAAGTATGATGGTGAAATGTCGCATAATGACAGCTTGTTTATTTATTCAATCAATTAAGAGGTAGTGTTTCGTATATAAAACTAATAAAATTAACTACAAAAATATAAATTAATTTAAAATGGCAATTTTCTGAAAATGAGCATCTTGTAATAAAAGGAAGTTGAATAAGCTAAATACCTTTTCTGACAATCTAAATGATCAATACAAAAGCAGCCATAGCCTACCGAAGTTTTAATTTAACAACACAAAAGCGGTCATTGACAGCCGTAGTTCTAATTTATTAGCACGAAGGCTGCCCAATAATACGGATCATACTTCTTTCGCATTGCTTGTTGCGTTAAATTAA
>CAYQNU010000033.1:0-27688 GCA_964419055.1 uncultured Flavobacteriales bacterium
GTTGCCAGTTTAAGCCCTACAAATTTATTTGTAGGGCTTTTTTTTTATCCTATTTATATATTATGAGAATATTTTATTTACAATTCTAAAGTAAATTACTAACTTTACAATAAAAAAGTGAAATTGTATTTTAATTTAATATTGTTGTTATCAATTCAATTAACAGGAATATCACAAACGATACTTATAAATGAGAATTTCAATAATGGAATTCCAAATAATTGGACGATTGTAAATAACGATAGTTTGCTAATAAGTCAAAATCCCTCTGTTAATTTCGTTACGGATGGTTTTGTTTTAAGAGAGAACCCTGATAATTTAAATGTTGGAGATTCATTACTAATGGCTTCTTCCTGGCATGAGGAATTGGGAGAAGCAGATGACTACCTCATATTACCTCAAATTACGTTAGGTTCATTCGGAAATTATTTATATTTTGATGCACGATCAATAGATTTTTCTCATCCAGAAGGTTTAGAAGTCTTAATCTCTTCGGCAGGATCTGATATTTCAGATTTTATGATAGTTGAACCTGCATTTAGTAATTTGATTATGTCTCCATATTGGACTACATACAAAATATCTTTGGATAGTTTAAATTTACAAAATCAAACAATAAATATTGCTTTTAGACATTTTGGAAATGATCAATATTTGTTGGCTTTGGATAATATTATTGTTGAATCAGATAACCCTATTGGAATTATTGAAAACCATTTAAATGAATTGAGTTTTTATCCTAATCCTGCCAAAAAAGATATTATTATAAACAATTTGGAAATGCCATTAAAATATTGGATTTATAATAGTATTGGTAAAGTTGTAAGTGTTGGTGTTGTTATGGACAAAATAGACTTACAAAGTTTGGAGTATGGAATGTACTTTCTTCAAATCGAAGGGTTTAATACAAAGAAATTGATTATTGGAGAATAATGAGTCTGATACTTTTATATAGAATTATTGGAGTATTAGAAGGAATTTCTTATATTTTGTTGCTAATTTTAGGGATGCCCTTAAAATATATTTATTCTAATGATATTTTTGTTAAATTAATGGGAATGCCGCATGGAATATTGTTCGTCTTGTTTATTATTATAACTTTTTTTGTTGGTGAAAAATATAAACAAAAAAATGCTTTTTATATTAAAGCTTTTCTAGCTTCATTATTACCTTTTGGTACATTTATTTTTGATTTAAAGATTTTATCTACAATCAAATAAATATTTTTGGCAATTAATTATTTTACAATTATTTCAAATTTGTTATATTTGAAAATTATGATAATTTTGAATGTATTAAAGCATTGTTTTTTGCTATTACTTGGGCTTCTATTTGTTACAAATATGTTCACTCAGAGTCAAAAGCAATTGATTCAATATGCTGATGAAAATTTTGAAAAAGGGGATTATTATGGGGCTTCTTTGTATTATGAAAAGGCCTTGAAAATTGATTCAGTTAATATTCATTTGTTATATAAGTATGCTACTTCGTTAAGGAAGTATAACAACTATACTCAAGCAGAATATTATTTTGAAAAGGTTGTTGGAAAAGATGATGCTGGGAAAATATATCCTGAGTGCATTTTTTGGTTAGGAACAATGCAAAAATACAATGGTAAGTATAAAGAGGCAATAAAGTCATATAAGAGAGCTCAATCAATTTATGGCAAGGATAAAAAAAACTACTATTATTTGAAATCAAAGCAAGAAGTTATTTCTTGTAATTTTGCCATTAGAATAAAAGATCAACAAGAAGAGGGAATAAAAATAAGAAATGTTGGTAGTCAAGTAAATACTTCCCAATCGGAGTTTGGTGCTTTTATACATAATGATAAAATGTACTTTACTTCTTTAAGGACAGATAAACTTTCAGATAATTTAGAAGTATTAGAAGAGAATAAATATAAAGTTTCTATTTATGAAGCTAAATATGATTCTATTTGGAAAACAGTTAATAAAATTGATACTTTAATTAATTCAACTTTGAGTCATTCAGCCAATGGAACATTTAATAAAGATGGAACAATTTTTATTTTTACAAAATGTGATTCGTTGAACAATTGCAGCCTTTATTCAGCTAATTTAGTAAAGAACAAATGGTCTGGTGTGAAAATTTTGCCTGAAAAAATTAATGAGAATGGGTCCATAACCTCTCATCCAAGCATTTCATTTATTAATGGTAAAGAGTACTTGTTTTTTTCTTCAAATAGAAATGGAGGTAAAGGTGATATGGACATTTGGTTTGTTGAAATTCTTGATGGGGGGACATTTTCCAACCCAATAAATGCCGGCAAGAAAATTAATACTCCTGACCCCGATATTACTCCCTTTTACCATGCTGAAAGTAAAACTTTATATTTTTCAAGTTCTTGGCATAGTGGTTTTGGTGGTTTTGATATTTTTAAATCTGTTGGTGAACTAGGTAATTTTTCAGAGCCTGAGAATTTAAAAAAACCAATAAATTCTCAATGGAATGATTTTTATTATTCGATTGATACGAATAGTAATAACGCTTATATTTCTTCAAATCGTTTAGGAGTTTTTTATGAAAAGGGTCCAACTTGTTGTAATGATATTTGGGAAATTAAATTTAAAAATGCGGAAATTGAAGTACCAAAAAATGAAATTGTTTCTTTAGATGATTTGAATAAATATTTACCTGTAACACTTTACTTTCATAATGATAGACCAGGTCCAAAAAGCTTGGATACAGCTGTAACAGATAATTATTTGAAGACCTATAAACATTATAAAGAATTGCAACCTACTTATCGTGATGAATATAGTAAAGGCTTGGAGGATCAAGAAAAACAAGACGCTATTTCGGATATTGATGATTATTTTAAATATTATGTAGATAAGGGAGTAAATGATTTAAATTTATTTGCCAAATTGTTATTAGAGGAATTAGAAAAAGGTCAAAAAATTGAGATTACCATCAAAGGATTTGCTAGTCCTTTAGCAAAAACGGATTATAATGTCAATTTGACTAAAAGAAGAATTTCTACTTTAGAAAATTATCTTAGAGAATATGATAAAGGTCAATATAATTCATATATTGATAAAACCTCTCCAAACGGAGGGGAATTAAGTTTTATTAAAATTCCATTTGGTGAATATACTGCTGCCTCAGGGATAAGTGATGACTATTATGATCAAAAGAATTCTGTGTATAATAGAAAAGCCGCTTTGGAAAGAAAAATTGAAATACAATCCGTTACTTACGCAAAAAGAGATAGTGTTTACGCAGTTTTATATGCTGAAAATGGAACTCAAGATTTTGGGAAAGTAAAGAAAGGAGACGAACTAATGCACGAGTTCATTATTACAAATACTGGGAATAAGCCCTTGAGAATTGAAAATGTAATTTCAGAATGTGACTGTATTAAAGTTCAATATTTAAATGATGAAGTACTGCCAGGAAAAACGTTGAGCATTAAGGTAACCTATAATACTTCTAATCATATTGGTAAACAAGTAAGATCAATTACTGTAATTGGTGATTCATTTCCAAAGACAAAAAGATTATTAATAACGACTGAAATTTTTGAATAGAAATTAAATTTTCTCTTTAAAATCTATACTTGCTTTAATGAAACTAACGAACAATGGATGTGGATTTTCAACTGTACTTTTATATTCAGGATGGAATTGAACACCAACAAAATAATTATGATTTGGGATTTCAACTATTTCAACTAAGTTAGAATTAGGATTAACACCAGTCATAATCATACCATTTAATTCAAAAACTTCTTTGTATTTATCATTGAATTCATATCGATGTCTATGTCTTTCGGAAATGCTTAATTTACCGTAGGCATTCGCTGAGTGAGAATCTGGTTTTAAAGTACAAGGATATGCACCTAATCTCATTGTGCCTCCCATATTTACGATGTCTTTTTGAGCTTGCATCATATCAATTACAGGATTAGATGTCCTAGCATCAATTTCTGTAGTATGAGCATCTTTTAAGTTCAGAACATTTCTTGCAAATTCGATGACTGCACATTGCATTCCAAGACAAATTCCAAAAAATGGAATGTTATTAATTCGAGCAAAATTAACAGCAGCTATTTTACCTTCAATACCGCGTGTTCCAAATCCAGGCGCTACAATTATTCCTGATAAATCAGTTAATCGTTGACTTACGTTTTCATTGGTTAAAGATTCCGAATGAATCCATTTTAAGTCCACATCGCATTGAATGGAAGCACCAGCATGAACAAATCCTTCTACAATTGATTTATAAGCATCTTTTAATTCAACATATTTTCCAACTAAACCTATTTTAACTTTCTTTTTTGGATTTTTTAATTTTTGAAGAAAGTCCTTCCACATAACCAGGTCAGCTTTACCGCTTCGAGGTAATCCCAAAATGTCCAAAACAACTTCATCTAATTTTTCAGCTTCCATTAATAGTGGAACATCATAGATTGTTTCGGCATCAATAGATTCTATTACAGCATCTTTTCTAACATTGCAAAAGCTAGCAATTTTTTCCTTTATATCAGAATTTAACCTTTGCTCTGTCCTACAAACAATTATTTCTGGTTGTATTCCGTATTCTCTGAATTTTTGAACTGAATGTTGAGTTGGCTTGGTTTTTAATTCACCAGAGGTTGCCATATATGGAATTAACGTTAAATGTATGAACATAACATCTTTTGGAAGTTCCCACTTAAGTTGACGAGCAGCCTCTATAAATGGTAGTGATTCAATATCTCCTACCGTACCACCTATTTCAGTAATCACAATTTCAAATTCACCAGATTTTCCTAATATTTGAACGTGATCTTTAATTTCATTTGTTATATGCGGAATAACTTGTACCGTTTTACCTAAGTATTCACCTTTACGCTCTTTAGAAATAACTGATTGGTAAATTCTACCAGTAGTTACATTATTTGCTTGTGAAGTTGGAACATTTAAAAAACGTTCATAATGTCCAAGATCCAAATCCGTTTCTGCACCATCTTCAGTAACAAAACATTCACCGTGTTCATAAGGGTTTAATGTGCCGGGGTCGACATTTAAATAAGGATCTAATTTTTGAATTGTGACAGTGAATCCTCTGCCTTGTAAGAGTTTAGCTAATGAAGCCGAAACGATTCCTTTTCCTAATGAAGAAGCAACACCTCCTGTAACAAAGATGTATTTTGTTGAATGTGACATTACCGTATAATTGATTTAATGAATACGGGATGCAAAGGTAAGTAGAAAATTTTTGGTTTTAAAATAATTTTTTTTCCAAAAAAAAGGAAGCAACTTATATTGCTTCCTTCTAGTTGATTAGCGAGAAAACTATTTTACTTGGTAGTTGGTAAACCTAATAAAGGTGTTTTTCCATCGGTAATAATGACCTTACTGTTTTCTGATGTAGAAATTTCAATAAATGCTTCGATTTGCTTTAGTTGAATGAGAGCTGGAGTGAGGTTATTATTCAATACTTTATTTGCTTCGGCTTGTGCTTCTGCTTGAATTTTTATTGCTGTAGCTTCACCCTCTGCTTGAATTTCTGCGACTTCTCTTTGACCTTTAGCTTCAATAATTTTAGCTTGACGATCTCCTTCTGCTTGAATTATTTTTCTTTCTGCTTCAAGTGTTTCTTGCTGTTTCGTAAATTCCATTCTTTGAGCCTCTTGCTCTGCTTTGAGTTTTGTCTCGATGGCATTTGCAAGCCCATCTGGCAATGAAATGGATTTCATCAAAACTGCTTCTACTTCAAAACCTTTTGGGTTAAGTATATCATTCATTTTTAAAGCAATTCCTTTTTCAATTTTATCACGTTCACCACTATGCATATCTTTTGCATAAAATTTTGATGTTACATCTGCTGCAGCTGACCTGAAAACGGCTGTTATAATTTTGTCATAATCTAATCCTATATCTGTTAATATAGATTTAGCCATTTCTGGTTTAATGCGGTATAAAATTGAAATCTCTGATTTAATGGTTAGACCTTCTTTTGATGGTAAATTGATTAATACTTCACGATTAACAGTTCGAGTTGGTAACTTTATTACTTTTGAAACTAATGGATTGTAGGCTATCATTCCACTTGACTTTGGGTCACTTAAATTACCGAGTCTAGTTTTTACACCAACCTCACCTGGTCTAATTATAGAACATGAGGTGATTGTGATGGTCGCTGCAAGAATTGTAATTGTTTGTTTCATAATATTATTTTTTTAGCGTTATTAACAAAAAAATAACAAATCGTATGCCTTTATGTTTACTTTTTAAGATTCAAATTATAAAATTTGTTAAATGTAATTTTTGATTTTACACTGAAAATGAATTACTTGTATTTCAGTTGTTAATTATTTTAAATTTTTATTGTACCTTTTTTGTATCCTTGCATTCTAAACCTAAACATTGAATTTAATATTGGTAAATTTTGAGCAATTTTAAAAAGAAATATAACGTTGACGAACAAATAGTGATTGAAGCTAGTAAGCAAAATCCTGATCGTTTTGCTCCATTGTATAATTTTTATTACAAACCTATTTTCTGTTATGTTTTTCAAAAAATAAGAGAGGAGGAAACAACTGCTGATATAACTTCAAAAGTTTTTTTAAAAGCATTATTAAACATTAAATCATATAAACATCTTGGATTTCCATTTTCTTCTTGGTTGTATAAAATTGCTTCTAATGAAGTAAATATGTATTTTCGTAAACAAAATAAAATAAACGAAGTAGAAATAAATGAAAAGGATGTTTTTCATTTAATGGATGAAATAAATGAAGAGCAGAACGAACAAAAGATTGAAAAATTATTAGAAAAATTAAATGAACTACCAACGGATCAAATGGATTTGATTGATATGCGTTTTTTTGAAAAAATGTCGTTCAAAGAAATTGGAGATTTAATTGGAATAACAGAAGGAAATGCAAAAATTAAAGTTTATCGTGTGTTGGATAAATTGAAAAAAATGTTGACTACAAAATGAGAAAGTATAAATTAAATAGAACTCATGAGCGCACAGTTCCCTCTGATGCGATGGTCAATAAATATAAAAATTTTGACAAAATGCGAGCGCAATACGAAGATATTGTACGCAGACCGAAAACACCTTTGTATAAAAACAAAAAATTATTTTTATTCATTATTATTGTTGGAATTTTAGCTTGGCTCGTAGCTGAGGCTATTGAAATAGAGGAAAATAGCGATCATATCCAAAATACTATTAACCGTTGGTTAGGTAAGTAGCCTAAGGCGAATTTAAAGTACTACTTAACTTTTTATTTTTTAAGAAATCACAATGTTCATTTTTCGCAATAGAAATGAAGCATTCATGTTTTTACAGACACCATTTTTCATGGTGTAATCAAAATGCAACTCGTCATTGATGATTTCGGCATCAAAATAAAAGTTTTTGATTTGAGGTAAATAACTTTCAATAGTGCAAAGCCCTAAATCATGTGTAGCAATTAATCCGGTTGCCGACATATTGACTAATCGTTCTACAAATTTTTTAGAACCTTCTTCCTTGTCTTTACTATTTGTGCCTTTTAGAATTTCGTCAAGGATAATAAAGTAAGGTTCATTTTGAACAATGTCAACAATATACTTTAATCGTTTTAGCTCTGAAAAGAAATAGGATTCATCATCTTTTAATGAATCGGTAGAACGCATACTGGTGATTAGTTTCATCGGACTGTATCTAAATCGAGAGGCAAAAACAGGTAAACCGCAATTGCTCATTACAATACTCAATGCAATGGTTCTCAGAAAGGTACTCTTGCCAGCCATATTTGCACCTGTAATAATAAAAAATTGTTTTTTGTCAATTTGAACAGAATTGGTAACACATTTACCTATGGCAATTAGAGGATGACCTAAATCCTGAGCATCTATAAATGTATTTTCAGTTTTGTCTAATGTTGCAAAAACATATTCTGGATGGTTAAAAACAAAAGTAGCTAAGCTAATTTGAGCGTCCATTTCATAGATTACATCTATCCAATTATTTACAGATTGTTGGTTAGTTTTAATCCATTTTTGTAAGCGGCTAACGGAGTGAATATCCCACAGGAAAAGAGCGTTTCCAGCTATAGCGACCAATAAATTATTACGATTGTTGAATAGATCAATTGCATTTTTAAACGATTTTAATGAAGTAGAAGCTTTTGCTCCTTCCACTTTAATTTTGTTTTGAATATCAATTAATAATTTCGATGTGAAATGTTGGTTTTCAATTAAATATAACAATTGCTCGTTAATGGCTATTGATTCAGCAATTTGATTGATTTCGCTGCTAAAAGAAAGGACTTTTTTTAGTTGAGATCCAGCAATCAACATTCCGCCTACAAACCAAATCACAAAATGTGTCGGGGTTATTAAATCTAAAGATAAAAGCACAATCATCACCATTGAAACGATTGAAAAGCCAACTGCAAAAAACTTTAACGGTTCATGTATGATGTTTTTAAAATTTACAAACCAATTTTTCATCGTTTGCTCACCAACTGTTTTAGTTCTTGAGATGGCCATTCCTTTAAAATGTTCTCTAAATTCATCTAATTGAGATAGTTCTTTAAAAGCTTGTTGTTTTTGTTCAATATTAGAAGTGTCATTTCCTGAGAGTAGTTGATTTAATTTAGAATTACCACCTTCAGAATAGGTTCTATTTATTTTTTGATAAAAACCACCTTCTCCATAAAGGTCAATGTCATGGCTAAATGAATGTGATGGATTGGTAAATTGACTACCATTGTTACTAAAAGAAAAATCTCCTTTTAATGCCGAAATTTCATTTTCATTTACTTTAATTAACCCTTCTATATAGTTTTTTTTAAATTGTAGTTTTCCGTTTATTTTCAATAAAAACATAAACAAGACTAAAAGTACAATTGAAATACTTGCTGCAATTGTTATTAGAGTTGGAATAATGAAATAGATTCCCGGTATCAATAAAAAAGTAATAAGTCGAGCCACTACAATATTGACTAATTTACCTTTTATTATTTTTAAATCGTTTTGATGTAGTTGTATACGATTGGTGTAATAATCTACTTTACTAGTGTTTTGCATTAAATTCCAAAAATTAAGATAACTAAAAAGATGCCAATTGCTAATGAAGTAATTTGCTGTAAAACGCTCATTTTTTTCTTGTCGTGAGCATGTTCTGTTAAAATGTGTGTGATTATGTGAAGTAACATACCTGTTGAAATAGCCATTAAATAGGCACTAAAAAACATAAATCCTTCAATGTTTAATAGCCAAAGACCAACGAATGCGCCTAAAGGACCTGCAACAGCAAAAATGGATATTAATGAAAGTGATTTTCGAAATGAATATCCAAATGAAATGAATAGAGTGCTCAACACAATTGTGATAGGAATATTATGATTGATAATCGCCCAAAAGTATTTGTCTACTAATGAAATTTCTTTTTTGACAATTCCTTTCATAGTCTCAGGATGTGTTGTCGGTTCATTTTCGTGATCATGATTGCAATTTTCACTATGCTCATGTGAATCATCAACCGTTACTTCATTTTCATGTTCCGAATGATCGTGACCAGCATGATCGTGTCCTTCATGCTCATTTTCTAAATTAATAGGTTTGTTATTATGGCTTTCGTTTTCTTGTTCATGATCATGTTCATCATGATTATGTAAATTAGACTCTACTACAGAAGAGTGTTTAGCGTTTGGGTCAATTAATAGCGGAGCACCTTCAATAAAAGCGTGTAGACAAAGACCAATCATTAATCCTATGACAATACCTTTAGTTTTTTTACCATGATGATGGAGATGTCCATGTTCAAAACCAGAAGTAAGGTTTTCAAGAATCATCTGAAGGAATAAACCACCAAGTATGGCTAGACCTACTTTATGACCACCAATTTCAAAAACTTCTGGAAAAATATGTATAAATATTAGTCCACAAACCATGGAGCTTGAAATAATGGTTATTGGATATCTAAAACGATCAATGAAATTTTTAAAATACAAACTCAATGCACCTATTCCAATGACAGAAGATGCTAGTATAACAAGTAATAAATAACTATTCATAATTTTATTAATGCACAAATGTAGCAATAAGAATATAAACAAGAAATGAAATTCAATTATAAAGAGTAGTTAAATTTATTACAAATAGTTATAAAAAATTAGAAACAATTAAAAGCTACCTTAAACTAATTGACTAATTTCGCAGCCTTAAAACAAGAGACTAATAGATAAAGATGGATAAAAATACGCTTATAGGAATATTTCTAATTGGGGCAATATTGCTTACATTTACAGTGCTTAACAATGAAGAAGAGCCTAAAAAAGAGGCGGCAACTGTAGAGAATGTTGTAAAAAAAGATTCTGTAATTGTTAAAGATAGTATTCAATTGGCGTCAAGTTCAATTGAAAAATCTGCAAAACAAGATTCCATTTTTATGGCAACAGTGCCCGATTCAGTGAAATTGGATAGTATTTCAATGACCGCTTTTTTGGATTCAATGTATTTGCATTCAACAACCAATAGTAATTCAACTACTCAATTTGAAGGTACTTATGGAATTTTTGCAGCAAATGCTGGAAAAATGAATCAAAAGGAATATTTTACACTAGAGAATGACAAGTTAATTGTTCGATTTTCAAATGTTGGGGGTAGAATAGTTGACGTGAAGTTAAAAGAATACCAATCCTATACTGATTATACCTCTAATCAAGGAGATAGTATAGTTCCTTTAAAATTGTTTGAAGAAGAAACTTCTAAGCAATCTCTTTATTTAGTGGCCGATGGTTTACCTGTTTCAACTGATGAATTATTGTTTGAAACGCTTAATTTTAAACAAATCGACTTAAAAGAAACTAAGGATTCATCTACTGTAGTTTTTAGATTAGCTACCAACGTTCCAAATCAATATATTGATTTAAAATATTGGTTAAAAAATGGAAATTATGAAGTTGGTTTTGAAATCGAATATGTTAATTTACAGCAGGTTATGGACATTTCAAAAGCCAAAATTAATTGGGAGATGATTGGGTTATCTACTGAAAAATTGGCATTTGATGAGCGAACTATCGCTACTGTTATGTACAGAAGTTTTGATACCAAACGAGATTATTTATCTGAAAGATCCAATTCTGAAGAGGTTTTTACAGGAGCAAGTATTAATTGGGTAGCTTTTAAAACGAAGTTTTTTACATCAGCATTGATTACTAATGAAGGTTGGAATTCTGGTAAAGTTTCTCAAAAACAAATTGAAGACGATAAGTACACCATTTATTATCAAACAGAATTAGCTCTTCCCGCTAAAAATGTTGTCCAAATGAAATTTTTCTTTGGACCGAACGAATATCATTTGCTTGCTTCCTATAATAATGGAATGGAAGATATCATCAATTTAGGTTGGGGTATATTTGGGTGGGTAAATATTTGGTTCATACAACCCGTTTTTGATTTATTAAGAAGTTCAGGTTTTGCCTATGGTTTAATCATTTTATTGGTAACATTGGCCGTTAAGATAGTAATTACACCACTAACGTATAAAAACTATAAATCATCCGCAAAAATGAAGGTTTTGAAGCCTGAAATTGAGCGAATTAATGAGAGATATCCTGGAACCGATCAAATGTTGAAAAGACAACAAGAAACTCAAGCACTTTATCGAAGTACTGGGGTAAATCCTTTGGCAGGTTGTTTACCTATGTTGATTCAAATGCCTATTTTGTTGGCAATTTTTAGATTTTTCCCTTCAAGTATTCATTTAAGACATGAGTCCTTTTTGTGGGCAGATGATTTGTCATCGTATGATGCCATTGCAAGTTGGGCTGGTGAGATACCTGTTTTGAGCTACATTTATGGTAATCACGTGAGTTTATTTACTTTATTGATGGCTGCGTCTACTTTGTGGTATACTGTTATAAATAGTGCCAATATGGCTACACCACAGCAACCTGGTATGCCCAATATGAAGGTAATTATGTATATTTTTCCTTTCTTAATGATTTTCTTTTTTAATAGTTTCTCAGCTGGTTTGAGTTATTATTATTTATGTGGTAACTTATTTAATATTGCTATTATGTGGGGTATCAAAAAGTTCTTTATTGATGAAGATAAAATATTAGCTACTATTGAAGAGAATAAAAAGAAACCTGTTAAGAAAAACAAGTTTATGCAGCGAATGGAAGAAGTTCAAAAACAACAGTTAGCCGCTAAGAAAAAGAAATAAAAAAAGGCTCCTGATTTTCGGGAGCCTTTTTTTTTATTTCTATTATTTTTCAATTCTTTTTAATGGAATTCAACAAGACCTGCCCATGAATGGATTATGTTAATTCGTTTTATTTAAATAAATGGTGTCTAAATCTCCTTTAATATGCTTACTATGATGAATTAATTGACCCAATTCATTATAGATTTTTTGATCTCCATGTTGTCTATTTTCAGTAAAATTCCATTCATGTTTTAATTGGCCATTATCGAAATATTCTAAATAGGGTCCATCTAATTTTCCATTTTTGAATGTCTTTTTTAGAATCACCTTATTTTGTGTGTTGGTTAGTTCACAAACACCAGTGAAAGGTTTAGTTCTGTCCGTTAGGTAAAAATGATTGTAAGGCTCATCAAGGGATAATTCAAGACAATTGCAAACATCATTATCAATGATTGTTTCGTTTTCGTTAATAGATTTTTCTTCCTTACAGCTCTGCAGAGATATTAAACTTGATAAGATAGAAATTGTTATTATATATGTTTTCATAAATGCAAAATTACAATTTTTATGTTTTTAATTTTGATTAAAGAGAAAATGGCAGTAATTTATTATTTTACGGTAGGTCATTTTGAAACGTTATTTAAAATGAGTCTAAACAAGGCGCATGACAGAACTATTACATTTTAAGGCAATGTAACAAAACCAATCAATTTACTTTTGTAATGCGAAGAATTAATTTATTTTTCTACAAAAGAAATGCTCGATACTTGTTTTGTTTTTGGGTTTAATCATACCAATACATCTGAAGAAAACAGAAGTAAAGTTGCGATGACAGATTCTCTGACGAGTGCTTTTTTTGAACGCATATCAAAAACAGAAGTTTCCTCTTTGGTTGTTTTAAACACTTGTAACCGAACAGAATGTTATGGTGTAGGTAATTGGCAACATTTGGTGGATGAGTTTTTTGATTTGTTGCAATTAGAGGATTCTTTTAGATCACAATATATTTTACACACGGGTGTTGATGCACTACATTATATGTTTTCGGTCGCAGCTGGATTACATTCGCAAATTATTGGGGATTTAGAAATTTTAGGACAATTTAAAAGTGCTTGCAAATATTCAAAGTCTTTGCAATTTATTGAGGGTTATTTTGAACGATTGGTAAATACGTGTTTGCAAGCGGCTAAAGAAGTACGTAGTGAAACTAAAATAACCAATGGTACTGTTTCCCTGTCTTATGCAGCTATTAAATTATTGAACAAGCTTAATTTTACGAATCAAAGTACAGAACATATTTTGATGATTGGAACCGGAAGTTTTGGTAAAAATATCGCTAGAGATATATCTGTTTTTCTTCCCAACGCTAAATTGTCAGTCACCAACAGAACTTTTGAAAAAGCTCAAGCCGTGGCTGAATTATATAATGCCTCAACTTTACCTTATGATTTCTATCAAAAGGTTATGAATGAATTTGATGTTATCATTGCTGCCATTACCAATGAATCAGGCGATTATTTAGTTCAACCAACTAGTTTTGTTGGAGATAAAAGAAGAATATTTATTGATTTATCATTACCCAAAGTGATTAATCCGGAAGTAGCTAACCTTTCAAATAATGAATTTTTCTCCATTGATGATGCTGCTTGTATTATAAACGAGTCATTGAATCAACGTAGAGAGCATTTGCCTCTTGCTGAGAGAATAATTGCTAAATACAGTACTGAATTTGTTAATTGGAGTAAATTATACGAAAAAAGGTCCTCTATTTCTGCTTGGAAAAATGTATTAGAAAACTCAGTAAATTACTGTCCAGTGCTTTCTACATTAGAAGAAAATGAGAAACAACAATTAGTTAGAAAAGGTTTATCTGAATTTAGTCTGTTTTTAAAAAAACACCCTGAATTACCAAATGATGTTGATTTTGTGGTAGCTCATTTTAGAAAAAATCATTCTCAATTGTTAAGTGTTTACAGAGAAAAAGCTATGGCTCAACTTTCTTATGGCGAATAAAGTATATAAAATAGGTACAAGAGATAGTCAATTAGCTATTTGGCAGGCCGAAGAAATTCAGAAGCAGTTATCAGCCATAGGAATTCAATCGGAGTTGGTTTTTATTAAGAGTTTGGGAGAATTAGATTTAGTAAGTCCATTATATGAAATGGGGGTCCAAGGTATATTTACCAAAACATTGGATATAGCTTTGTTAAATGGGCAAATAGATATTGCTGTCCATTCCTTAAAAGATGTGCCAACCCAATTGCCGCAAGGTATTATAATGGCTGCTATTCCGGTCAGAGGAAATCACAAAGATGTTTTGGTTACCCGTAACAACGATGAATTGCCGTCAGAAAACAATCCTTTTTTATTAGCAACAAGTAGTTTACGCAGAAAAGCACAATGGTTGCACAAATATCCTCATCATAAAACAGAGCCATTGAGAGGAAACATCAATACACGTTTGTCTAAATTGATGGAAACAAACGAATGGAACGGGGTGTTGTTTGCTGCAGCAGGAATCGAACGCATTAATTTGCAGGTGCCTTTTAAAATGGAATTGGATTGGATGTTGCCAGCTCCAGGTCAAGGAGCATTAGCAGTTGTTTGTAGAAATAGTGATTCAGAAATTATAGAAAAGTGCGCTCTTTTAGAACATGGACCAACAAGAATATGTACGCAGGCTGAACGGATGTTCCTTAGAGAGTTGATGGGCGGTTGTACGATGCCCATAGCTGCTTATGCGGTTATAAAAAATAATCAACTTCATTTTAAAGGAAATATTTGTACCATTGATGGAAGCAGAATTATAGAAGTTGAAAAAATAGTGGAATCATCTAATTTTCATCAAGCAGGTCAACTAGCTGCTCAAGAAATTTTGGAATTAGGTGGCCAAGAAATTATTGATACGTTTAAAAATTAATGATTAAATTACCTAAACATATCATTTCTACACGAAAAATTAATTTTGAAAATAAGTCGTTGGCGCTTAAAAAAAACATTGTTATTAAGGATTATGAGCTTTTAACGATAAAATATCTATGTACTGACGAGATACTAAAGAAACTTACCCTTCCAACTGTAATAGCAATTTTTACCAGTATGCATGCTGTTGAGGCTGTTTATCAATGTTTGCTTAATTCCAACTTACCTACAACCAATATTTATTATTATGCAGTAGAAGGCAGAACCTCAAATTTGGCTCGAGAATACAATTTCCAATTAATTAGCACAGCAAAGGATGGTCAATCTCTAGCAAAATCAATTATTGATAACAACGAAACTTCAGTGGTACATTTTACAACGCTTGATACAAGAAAAGAAATAGGGGAGGCGTTAACTAATCATTTTATAGAGTACCAAAAAATACTGGTTTATGAAAAAATAGTAAATTCAATTACTCTTTTAAAACCCTTTGATGGAATCATGTTTTATAGTCCCTCTCAA
This sequence comes from uncultured Flavobacteriales bacterium, assembly GCA_964419055.1. Taxonomy (GTDB): domain Bacteria; phylum Bacteroidota; class Bacteroidia; order Flavobacteriales_D; family Parvicellaceae; genus CAYQNU01. The sequence goes on from CAYQNU010000033.1 coordinate 15,610, forward strand.
GTTGATGGCTTTTTGATGGCTAACAAATTGGGGGCTGATGTTCCTGCATTTTGTATAGGAGAAACAACTAAATACCATTTAGCTAATTACCATCATCTTAACATACAAGTTACGAAATCGGCTGATGAATTAGTATTGGTAAATACTGTGATAGACTATTTTAACAACAAAACATTATAATAAAAAAGATGAGTACAGAACATTTATTTCTAAAAGCGCTTAATGGAGAAACAGTAGATCGTCCACCTGTTTGGATGATGCGACAAGCAGGTCGATATTTACCTGAATATATTGAACTGCGCAATAAATATGATTTCTTTACGCGCGTTCAAACACCCGAATTGGCTTGTGAAATTACGCTTCAACCTATTGATATCATCCAATCAGACGCTGCTATATTATTTTCAGATATTTTAGTAATTCCTCAAGCTATGGGCTTAGAAGTGCAATTAGTTGAAAATAAAGGGCCTTTTTTGCCCAAAACAGTCAAAACACAACGTGATATTAATGCACTTCAAGTAGTTCATGCTGAAGAAAATTTGCACTATGTTTACGATGCAATAAGTATGACCAAAAAAGCCTTGAATAATCGAGTGCCTTTGATTGGTTTTGCCGGGGCACCCTTTACCATTCTGTGTTATATGGTTGAAGGAAAAGGAAGTAAAGCTTTTGATTTGGCCAAACAATTTTGTTTTTCACAACCAGAGTTAGCTAAAGATTTATTGGATAAAATTACAACGGTAACCATAGAATATTTAAAAAGACAAGTTCAAGCTGGTGCAGATGCCATTCAGGTTTTTGATAGTTGGAGCGGCTTACTTTCACCAACCGATTTTACTGAATTTGCGCAGCCATATTTAGAAAGTATTACAAAAGCATTAAGCCCATTAGCCCCTGTTATTTTATTTCCAAAAGGCAGTTGGTATGCGTTAGAGAGTTTAACAATGTCTGGAGCTTCAGCATTAGGAGTGGATTGGTGTTTGGATGCAAAAATGGCTCGTAAACTTACCAATAATGCCATAACCTTGCAAGGTAACTTTGATCCAAATAAGTTGATGATGCCTCCTTTGGCCATCAAAAAAGCAGTTCACGAAATGATTGATGCTTTTGGAGTTGATAAATATGTTGTGAATTTAGGCCATGGTATTTTACCTAATATTCCTGTCGATCACGCCAAAGCTTTTGTTGATGCAGTTAAGTCTTATCAAAAGCCATAAAGTCAATTATTTGTTCATTTTTAAGATCATATGAAAAGTTACAAAACCGAATTTACAAATTATATTCATCAGTTACAAGATGAAATTTGTGCAGCATTAGAACAATCCGATGGAAAAGCAACATTTATTGAAGATGAATGGCAACGAGAGGGGGGAGGAGGAGGTAAAACGCGTGTTATCTCAAACGGAAATGTTTTTGAAAAAGGTGGGGTAAATACTTCTGTTGTTTATGGTGTTTTACCTGAATCTATGCAGCAGTATTTAAAAGTAACGCACGCTGATTTTTTTGCTTGTGGAATTTCTTTGGTTATTCATCCATTCAATCCTATGGTGCCAACTGTTCATGCGAATTTCAGATATTTTGAACTGTATGACCAAGAAAAAAATGTGGTAGACCAATGGTTTGCGGGAGGTGCCGACCTTACTCCGTATTACCTTTTTGAAGAAGATGCACTTCATTTTCATCAAACATTTAAAAATGCAGCTGCACCTTTTGATGAATCATTGTATGTGGAATATAAAAAACAATGTGACTCTTATTTTCACAATCACCACAGAGGCGAGGCTCGGGGGATAGGAGGTGTGTTTTTTGATTATCTAAAAGGTGATGAAAAACATTCAGTTGATTTTTGGTTGGAGTTTACTAAAAATAATGGTAATTCTTTCATAGAATCCTACGTGCCCATCGTTGAAAAAAGAAAACATCTTTCCTTTACCGAAAAACAAAAATATTGGCAAGAAATACGAAGAGGCCGTTATGTTGAATTTAATCTCATTCACGATAAAGGCACTTTATTCGGTTTAAAAACCAATGGAAGAATTGAATCCATTTTGATGAGCTTACCCGCTACCGTTCGTTGGGACTATAATTTTACACCCGAACCAAATTCAGAGGAAGAACGTCTCTTACAGGTACTTAAGCAACCAAAAGATTGGGTTTAAGCTCAAGTTTTGAGAATAATTTAGCTTAAAGTTCATACTCAATTGACGCAATTCTATTAAATTCCGTCAGTAAGTTGTCGCTATTCTATTTAATTCTGTCAATAAAGTGACGCAATTCAATATTTTTATTCAAAGTTCATAGCTTAATTTACAATGCTTTTTTCGTTATGCACGTAATTAATCTAGCCTATGTAAATTCGTGTCATTTTATTGTCAATTGAGCACTTGAAAAGGTAATACTATCGGTTAATGTTTGATAGCTTTTTTACTTTTGTATATTCGATAATTATCAGAATAATTAGTTATGAAAAACAGACCAAGAATTTTACGACAATCTTCATCTATTCGTGCAATGGTGGCAGAAACGCAATTGCTGCCACAACAATTAATAGCGCCTTTATTTATTGTTGAAGGAGAAGGAATTGAAGAAGAAATAGTTTCATTGCCTGGATACTTCAGACGAAGTTTGGATAATACATTACAAGAGGTAGAATCGCTGCAAAAATTGGGGATTAATTCAGTGTTGTTATTTATAAAATGTGCGGATGAACGTAAAGATAATAAAGGAACCGAAGCATTAAATAATGATGGCTTGATGCAACGAAGTATTCGAGCTATCAAAAAACAATCTCCACTAATTTGTATTATGACCGATGTGGCGTTAGATCCATTTTCTTCATTTGGTCATGATGGTATTGTAAAGGATAACCAAATTGTAAATGACCCAACAGTTGAGGTTTTGGCAAAAATGGCGGTAAGTCACGCTCAATGCGGAGCTGATTTTGTAGCCCCTAGTGATATGATGGATGGAAGAATTGGCGCTATTCGCCAAGCGCTCGAAACAGCAGGTTTTCATAATACGGGGATAATGGCTTACAGTGCTAAATATGCGTCTTGTTTTTATGGGCCATTTAGAGATGCGTTGGATTCAGCGCCTGGTTTTGGAGATAAAAAGACCTATCAAATGAACCCTGCCAATCGATTGGAAGCTATCAGAGAAGTGCAGTTGGACGTGCAAGAAGGAGCTGATATTGTGATGGTAAAACCTGCACTATCTTATCTAGACATTATTCGTGAAGTTAAAAATTCTGTAAATATTCCTGTAAGTGCGTATCACGTAAGTGGAGAATATGCTATGATAAAAGCCGCAGCCCAAAAAGGTTGGCTCAACGAACAACAAGCCATGTTTGAAACTACATTAAGTATAAAACGAGCCGGAGCTGATTTGATTGCAACGTATTTCGCAAAAGACTTGGCTATATTATTATAGGGAAATTTAACCACTAAGGCACAGAGACCACAAAGAAGAGTAAGATACTATAATAAAGTAAAAAACCTTTGTGACTTCGTGCCTTATTGTTTAAAAAGGAAAACACAAAGACAAAGAGAACACAAAGGACAAAATAAAACCTATGTGAACTTAGTGTCTCTGTGGTTAAAAAAGAAAAAAACTTTGTGTTAAAAAATAAATTATGACTCAAAATAACATTCAAAATAGCATTGCCTTATTCAGTAGAGCTAAAAATACTATTCCAGGAGGAGTAAACTCACCTGTAAGAGCTTTTAAAGGTGTAGGTGGAAATCCAATTTTTATGGAAAAGGCTCAGGGAGCACACATGTATGACGTGGATGGTAATGCATATATTGATTACATAAACAGTTGGGGACCCATGATTTTAGGGCATTGTCACCCAGAAGTAGTAGAAGCTTTGCAGCAACGAGCTAAGGAGGCTTTGTCTTTTGGAGCACCCACCGAATTGGAAGTCGCTATGGCAGAATTACTTACTTCCATTGCGCCCAATGTTGACCAAATTAGATTAGTAAGCAGCGGAACGGAAGCTTGTATGAGTGCTTTGCGTTTGGCTAGAGGTTACACAGGTAGAAATAAGTTCATCAAATTTGATGGATGTTATCACGGTCATGCGGATTCATTTTTAGTAAAAGCAGGAAGCGGATTAGCTACCTTTAATATACAAACTGTTCCAGGAATTACAGCAGGAACAGCTAACGATACATTAACGGCTCCTTACAATGATTTAGAGGCAGTAAAACAGTTGATGGAATTACACAAAGATGAAATCGCAGCCATAATTATAGAGCCTGTTGCAGGAAATATGGGCTGTATTCCCCCAAAATCAGAATTTATTAAAGGTATTCGAGAATTGTGTACTCAGCACAAGACTGTACTGATATTTGATGAAGTTATGACGGGTTTTAGATTAGCATTAGGTGGTGCTCAAGAAAAATTAGGAGTTGATGCTGATTTAGTTACGTATGGTAAAGTGATAGGCGGAGGAATGCCGGTAGGTGCTTTTGGAGGTAAAAAAGAAATTATGCAACACATAGCCCCTGTTGGAAATGTTTACCAAGCTGGAACCTTAAGCGGGAATCCTTTGGCGGTAGCAGCTGGGTTTACTACTCTTTCGGTACTAAAAAACAATCCTTCAATTTATACACGCATTGATGCAATAGGAGAACTGTTAAAGAAAGAATTATCTCTAATTCTTACCGAAAAAGGAATAGCTCACACTGTTAATTTGCTAGGAAGTATGATAAGTGTTCATTTTGGTGCACACGAAGTGAAAGATTTTGCAACGGCTTCTCAATGCGATATTCCTTTGTTCAATAAATATTTTCATCATATGTTGGCCAACGGAGTTTATTTACCACCGTCAGCCTATGAAACGTGGTTTTTATGTAATGCACTTTCAGAAGAAGACATAGAAAAAACCTTAGAAATGACCCGTAAATTTTAATTGTAGAACAAAAGTAGTTCGATACTGTTTTTAGTAAAGCAATTTAACGCGAAAATCAAAAGATGAGTTCAAAAGCCATATTATTAGTTAACCTTGGATCACCCGATTCCACATCCGTAAAAGATGTGAGAAAATATCTGAATGAATTTTTGATGGATGAAAAAGTCATCGATATTCCCAAGTTAGCTCGTTTGCTTTTGGTTAGAGGTATCATCGTGCCATTTAGAGCCCCCAAAAGTGCTGCTAAATACAGGACTATTTGGACTGAACAGGGGTCTCCTTTAGTTCACATTACTAAAGAATTAGTGAAATCTGTAGCTGTTGAAACTTCTTTACCAACGTATATGTGTATGCGTTATGCGCAACCTACACCTACGGATGTGTTGGCACAAATTGCAAAAGAGCATCCTGATTTAAAAGAAGTAGTGATGCTTCCGTTGTATCCTCATTACGCTATGAGCAGCTATGAAACGGCCGTAGATCACGTAAATGCAGCTTATAAAAAAGGTAACTATTCTTTCAAGATGAAAGTTGTGAAACCTTTTTACAACCATCCTGATTATATAAAAGCATTAGCCCATTCTATTAAACCCATTTTGGAACAAAACCCAAATTTTGACCAATTACTATTCAGTTACCACGGCATTCCCGAACGTCACGTAAAAAAGACAGACGTTACCTTAAAGCATTGTTTAAACTGCACAGATTGTTGCAATGTTCCTTCCATTGCGCATCAATATTGCTACCGTCATCAAGTTATTGAAACGACCAAATTAGTGGCAAAAGAGTTAAATTTACCTGAAAATAAATTTCAATTTTCGTTTCAATCGAGATTAGGTGCCGATGCTTGGTTGAAGCCTTATTCAGCAGCTTTATTCAAAGAATTGCCCAAACAAAGAGTTAAAAATTTAATCGTGGTTTGCCCAGCTTTTGTGAGTGATTGTTTGGAAACGTTAGAAGAAATACACGTGGAAGGAAAAGAAGATTTTTTGCATTCGGGTGGTGAGAATTTTTCGGTTGTACCATGTTTAAATCTCAATGCTGATTGGGTTTCAACAGTGGGTACGTTAATTAACGAAGCAAGCTAATGGAATTTTTATATCTTAAAGCCTTTCATATTATTTTTGTGGTAACGTGGTTTAGCGGTATGTTTTATTTGGTGCGTTTGTATATTTACAATCGTGAGGCTCAAGACAAAGAAGAAAATGAACGTGCAATATTGACCACTCAATTCAATATAATGATCAAACGTTTGTTGTTTGCCATCACATGGCCATCGGCTATTCTTACGTTGATTTTGGGTACATGGTTGGTGCTGCATTATGATACCATTCCAACTTGGCTTTACATCAAGTTAGGATTGGTTTTGTTGCTTTTTGTGTATCAATTTACGTTACATACTTTATACAAACTACAATCAAAAGGAATTTTTAATTACTCCAGCACGCAACTCCGCATTTGGAATGAAGTGCCCACTATTATTTTGATAGCAGTAGTAATGTTAGTCGTAGTGCGTCAAAATTTAAGTGCCGTTTACGGTGTTTTGGGCATTTTCGCGCTTGCCGTTTCGTTGATGGTAGCGGTTAAAATATATAAAAGGTTGAGGGAGAAAGGAAATCCTCAATAACTTTTCATAGCCAATAAAACCAATGTGCAAGCTTCTTCTGTGTCGATTCCATTTTGTTGAAGAAGGGTAGCAAATTCTCTATTTTCGGTGCCGGGATTAAAAATCACTCTTCTAGGTTTTAGGGCAATGATGTTTTCGTAATAATTTTCTTGTAATTGAGGGTTGATATACATCGTTACCGTATCAATTTTCCAATCCGGATTCCAAGTGTTTTCGATGAAATGTCCATTCACTTCACCTTTTTTTACTCCAAATAACACTATTTCATAGCCATTATTTAAAAGTGAATGGGCCGCTTTATTACTGTAACGTTCGGGATTGGTGCTCGCACCGATTATGAGTGTTTTCATTTAAATTAAGATTTGTTTGTATTAATATTCTTCAACTCCCTCACGTCATGCAACCAAATAAAAGTTGATGAAATCAATGATAGTACTACGTAGGTCAAAAAGAAATAAATTCCTATCAAAGCATTGCTTTCAGTTTCGATGCCCACATTCATATTGTAAAAAGAGAGAAAAGAGAGAAAACATGCTGCTACAAAAACATCTGCCATACTCCATTTGCCTATTAATTTTACAAAAAGCATAAAAGTACTTACCTTTCTAACCTTGGGTAAATAGATGAGCAAAAGCGATACAAATAATTTAATCAATGGAATTAAAATGCTAAAAATCAAAATAGCCCATGCCACTAAGTAGTTTTTATCTTTAAAAAGCAAAACAATCAAATTATCAATGGATTTTGATTGATGAAAATAATACATCTTCCCTTCAAAAACCACTGTAAAATCCCATTTATAATCGCCAATCAATTCCTTTGCATATTTCATTTCTGGGATCTCAATTTCATATCCAAATTCACCCGACAATTTTTTGACAACTGCTCCACCCATATTCACAGCATTATCAACACTTTCGGCCATATCGCTGAATTCAATTTTCAATGGAATTTCTAGATTTTCACTGTAAGCGCTAATTTCCAACATGGGTGAATAAATGCCTACATATAAAAACAACAATGCAGCCGTAATAAACGAACTCGATAAAGCTAACAAAAGTAATCGACTGCGCGCATACAGTATTAGCGTAATAATTAGTAGTGTAATGCAAATATAAATAATCACATTCCCCATTTCTTTAGCTTCGGAATAATGGATTTTTGCTTGTTTAAGCTGCTCCTCAGCCAAAAGATTTTTTTCATTCCATTCGGTGTCCTCCACAAAGCTAGCCACTTCTTTTGATAATAAAATCAACCATTCTTTTTGATTGAAAAGCCGATCTTTAAAATCTAAGGTGGTTACATGTTCATGCATAGCCGAGCTGAAAGCCTCTGTTTTTTCAACCAAACTTTTGGTGTAAACCGAGCCAAAAACAATAAACAATACATTTAAAAGCCCAACCACCCAAAGACTTTTTACTTTCATAATTTGAATATTAGATAACGAATATAGTAAAATATAAGGAATGTAGGATGTTTTTTTGTGTTTTCGTTATTTATTATTTTTAAGTCCGTTCGAGTGATTTTCGTAAATTTTTCATTGATTTTGAAAAAATCAATTGTAAAATAGAAAATTGTATCGAGAACAGACTCAAGGATGAATCCCTTTCCCTCGCTCCTTCTCGATACGATTTTCTGCATTTTATTTCGAAAATCTTACGATAGCTATCGGAACGTAGTGATTTACACACCAAAATTTCAATAATTTCAACTAAATGTACCAACGGTCATCTACTATCTTCAAAAAAATCTACCTTTACCAAATAGAAACCAAAGAAACCATCAACTCATGCGCAAACTCATATACTCGTTTTCCCTATTTTTTTCGTTACTAGTAGGATATAACTCTTACGCTCAATTGAATATGACCCAACTCGGTTATTTCGATGTAGTTTCTTTACACAGTTCTCAAGCCAATGATATTTGGGGATATGTGGATGCTGCAGGAAATGAATATGCCATTGTTGGTCTTAATGACGGGACTTCGATTATAAATGTAACAGACCCTGCCAATCCATTTGAAGTGTTTTTTGCACCCGGAATGAATTCTATTTGGAGAGATATAAAAACTTGGAACCATCACGCCTACGTGACTACCGAAGCGCAAAATGGTTTATTGATTATTGATTTATCCACCTTACCTGGAAATACCAATTTAACCACCACATTGTACACCGGTCCTGCGGGTGATGAATGGCAATCGGCTCACAATTTATACATTGATAGCGTTGGTTTTTGTTATATTTTTGGTGCTAATCGAGGGGAAGGAGGTACAATTATGTTAGATTTAAACATTGACCCGATGAATCCAGTTGAAGTGGGAGTTCAAGATACATATTACACGCACGATGGAGTGGTGTTGGGCGACACTTTGTACCAAGGACATATTAACGATGGTTTTTTTACCCTTCATGATATTTCTGATAAGCAAAACCCTATTTATTTAGGTCAACGTGCTTCACCAGGTAATTTTACTCACAATTTATGGTTTAGCGATGATGGCAAATATTTATATACAACAGATGAAATTAGTAATGGTTATATTGGTGAATATAATATTGAAGACCCATTAAATATTGAGTTTTCAGACAAAATTCAATCATCTCCAGGGATGAATGTAATTCCTCATAATGTTCATTTTATTAATGATTACATCGTTACTTCTTATTATCGTGATGGGGTTACGGTTCATGATGTCTCTAACAAAGGGAATATGATTGAAGTAGGTAATTTTGATACGTCCCCTGCTTTTTCAGGAGATGGATTTAATGGTTGTTGGGGTGTTTATCCTTGGTTACCATCTGGAAATATTATTTCAGCAGACATTGAAAATGGATTGCATATTTTAGGTGCTAACTACGTTAGAGGTGCATATTTAGAAGGTGTAATTACAGATGCTGTAACTTCTTTACCTATAGCCCTTGCTGATGTTAGAATTTTGGCTTCAACGGTTGCCGATGCTAGTATTTTAGATGGATCTTATAAAACAGGAATAGCTCTGGCCGGAACCTATGATGTGGTGTACAGTCATCCAAATTATTACAGTGATACTATTTTTGGATTAGCTCTAACAAATGGTGTGGTCACTATTCAAAATGTGGCATTAAATCCAATTCAAACATTCACCGTACTCGTTTCAGGTGAAACAGTTGGTCAATTAAACATTTCCAATGCTGAGGTAATCATGCAAAATGAAGATTTCACCTTTACAGGAAATTCAGGTGTTACGGGTGTTATTACCTTCACAAATGTTATTCCAGGCGATTACGAATTGACTATTGGTAAATGGGGTTTTGTGACCCAATGTTCAACTGTTACCGTTACAGGAGATCAAGCATTTGAAGTTACATTAAATGAAGGGTATTATGATGATTTTACCTTCGATTTTAATTGGCAAGTTTCAGGTGGTGCTCCAAGTGGAATTTGGGAAAGAGGTGTTCCAATCGGTACCACTTCAAACGGAAATTTGATTAATCCAGATGCAGATCACACAACCGATTGTAGTGATAAAGCCTATATCACAGGTAATGGCGGAGGTCAATCAGGATCTGATGATGTTGATATTGCAGCTACCATTTTAACATCACCGATTATGGATTTGACAACGTATTATTTTCCTCAACTTAATTGTATGATTTGGTGGAACAACTCTGGTGGAACGGGTGTGCCAAACGATACCTTGAAAATTCAATTTACAAATGGAACTCAAACCGCTACTGCCCGTATTTTTAGAAATGTTCACAGCGGATCAACGTGGCAAGCAGTATCCTTGAATGTGGATGATTTCATTACACCAACTACAACGGTTAGAGCAATTTTTTATACCGCTGATTGGCAAGCGCAAGGCGGACATTTAGTAGAAGCTGGAGTTGATTATTTTAGAATTGAAGAAGATTTGTCGGCAAGTATCACTGAATTTTCAGAAAACAAAATCATAGTTTTTCCTAATCCTTCCAACGAGGCTTTTCAAGTTGCGGGAATCCAATGCACAGAGTATTTTATTTACTCTAATTTAGGGGTATTAATCGAGAATAAATCAGTTGATAAGGCTAATTTCACCTTTGGTCAAGATTTGCCAAAAGGAATTTATATGGTGCAGTTGATGGACAAAAATAAACAAGTGTACACTAAAAAAATTGTGAAATTATAATAATGAAAACGGCTTTTGTTATCGGAGTAATTTGTTGTTTTGTGACTGCATTTTCAAGTTGCACTAACGAAACTAAATCCAAAAATGAAGAATCGAAATCGACCTATTATTTTACGATTCAAGGAGAAGCGCAAGGTACAACTTATACCATAACCTACAAAGACACATTGAGTCGTGATTTTTCAATGGGCATAGATTCGCTGCTCAAAGATTATGACCAACATTTAAGTACGTATGTTGACTCAAGTCTAATTTCAAGATTTAATAAAGTATATAGCAATGCCCCTTCTTCGGGTCTTTCTACTTTCAATTATGACTTTGCTTTGTGCCAAAGAGGACCAAAAAGTGTGTTTGAAGAATGTGTAGAAATTTCCAAAACGATATACAACAATACCAGCGGTGCTTTTAATCCCGCTCTTTTTCCATTGGTTCAATATTGGGGGTTTTTCAAAAAAGATAGCGTTGATAAAGAGTTATCTCAATTTTCATTGGACAGTATTATTGCTTTTTCGAAATTTGATGACAGCACAGTTTTTTTTACCACAGATTCTGCCGGTAAAGGGGGCGTTCATTTTGGATGCTACCCCGTTTTGGTGAAAATGGACGGCCGTATCCAATTGGATTTTAATGGAATAGCACAAGGGCATTCTGTAGATAAAGTGGCATTATATTTAGAAAGCCAAGGTGTTAAAAACTACATGGTAGAAATTGGAGGTGAGGTGAGAACCCTAGGTAAAAACCATTCAGGTAATTTTTGGCGAATAGGAATAGATAAACCCGTTGAAGATTCCACACCAGGAAGTGAAGGTTTTCAATTCATTGTTTCGTTAGATGCAAAATCATTAGCCACTTCAGGTAGTTACCGAAAATATTATGAAAAAGAGGGGCAGAAATTCTCTCATACCATCGACCCTAAAACAGGTCGACCCGTTGAACATAATTTGATTAGTGTTACGGTGGTTGCTAATGAGAGCGCTTTGGCCGATGCATACGCCACAGCATTTATGGTTATGGGAGTGGAACAATCCATTTCGTTTATCGAAAGTCATCCTGAATTGGAGCTAGAGGCCTATTTTATAAGTGATGAATACGGTAGTTGGAAAGAAGTTCAAACCAAAGGTTTTGCGAGTTTCATTGCAAAATAATTAAATAGACTCCAACTATAATAAAATGGTTTTTCTGGTAAATTTTATATTTTTACCACATAGAAACACATAGTCACATAGATTTTTTGTCAAAAAAGCTTAAGCTAGAAGCTTCGCTTATACATAGTTTGAGGCTATGTAAAAATGTAAAATTTTCTATCCACAAACTTATTATAATCAAGCATTTCTATGTGTCTCCTATGTTTGCATAAATTAAAACAATCGAATTGTTTGATAAATTA
>CAYQNU010000034.1:0-24065 GCA_964419055.1 uncultured Flavobacteriales bacterium
ACAGACCTATTAATAATATCAAAAACCAATTAATTTAATTTCACCCAACGGGTTATTAAAAATAAGATATGTTTACTTTATAGACTCTTTCTTAATACTTCACGCCTTAAATCTTCCAATCTAAACTACCAAACTCAACCAAGATTCAAAAATCAATCTACCGTCTTCGTTATTCAATACAGCATCGGCTGCTCTCTCAGGATGAGGCATCATACCGAATACGTTTTTACCTTTGTTGGTAACACCCGCAATATTTTCAATAGCCCCATTTGGATTGCTTAAAGCTGAAATCTTTCCATTTTCATCACAATATCTAAACAAAACTTGATCATTATCATTTAACGATTTAATGGTATCTGCATCGGCATAATAACGTCCTTCACCATGAGCAATGGGAACTTTATATGTTTTTGAAAAATCTAAATTTTTGGTCAAAACAGCAGAGGTTGATTGAGGTTTTAAATACACGTTTTTACAAATAAACTTTTGAGTATCATTATGTAATAACGCACCAGGCAATAACCCACTTTCGCATAAAATTTGAAAACCATTACATACACCGAAAACATAACCTCCTTTGTTGGCATGTTTTACCACTTCGGTCATAACCGGTGAAAAATTGGCAATAGCACCCGAACGTAAATAATCACCATATGAAAACCCTCCAGGTAAAACAACCGCATCGCATCCTTTTAAATCGGCTTCTTTGTGCCACAATTTAACTACCTCTTGTCCTAAAATATCTCCCAACACATCTATCATATCTTGATCACAATTCGATCCAGGAAAAGTTATCACTCCAAATTTCATAGCTTATTGTTTAAAATGTATGTAATAAAAACGTTTACAAAAGTAAAATTTTGATTTGGTAATTGAGTAAAAATATAATCAAAAGTTATACACGAAGGTAATCCAATTGAATCCATTAAATCCAATAGATATTAACCAATTTTAGCCCTATGATGGTATAAAACAAAAGGGCTGATAACCACTTCATATTGGCATAATAAAAATAAAATGAGAATAATACACAAAGCGGCACAGCACCAAATAAAATTACCGAATCATTGGTAAAATACCAATGTTCTATTAAAATAACTCCAATAACAATAAGTATGAAAAAACCAATCGTATTAATAAGTTTTCGGTAGCGAATAGTACTTCTCGATAACTTTTGACGTATTTTCAGAACGGACATTCCAAATAATAAGGCTAAAATAGAATATAGAATATAATGGGTCCAATTTATTTTTATATCAATAGTGGATTGAGAAGTAATTTGGAAAATTTCACTTACATCAAATAACGTAACTTTTAGAAAAAACTGTAACGATAGCACGTAGAGTAACACAAGAAACAAGGCCAAAATAGGCATTAAGTACTCATTCAAAACAAATGGTCTGAATATGATTAATACTATCCAAGGTAATAATATAAGAAAAACACCGGATGGGTAATTAAATAAAGCACCAATTAATATAAAAAGTGACGCATCAAAAATTTCACTTTTACAGGAAACTTGTCCGTAGATTTTCATAAATCTTCGGTAGGCTAGCACCCAAAATAAATTACTAACTACTATCGGGTGAAATTGCTGAAATTGAGGTACACCGCTCATAAAAACTACATAGAGTAACGCAGGTAAATACGTGTTTTTATCAAAAAACTCAGTGCTATTTATACTGGAATTGAGCACAACACCTGTCAAAACAATAAGTGTCATCGCCAATAATTTATTAATGATGGCATTTTGAGGTTCAACTAATTTGAATAAATAGGAAGAGTGATCAATTACTGCTAAATCGGGATGAATGAAGCCCGAAAACCAAAATGCTACCATAACTAAAGGAAGCATGATGAGCACTAAAGGCTGAGAAGATTGAAATAATTTTAGTATCACGCAACAAAAGTATTTTTTTTCGAAAAACAAATGGCATTATTAGTTATTTTTTATACTTTTGACACGAATATAAAATCAACATGTATGGACGCACTTGTATTTACTCTTAGAGACTTTTTTGTTTGGTTATTTGAAAACACTCTTGAACCACTAGGAAACATTCCCAATTATACCTTTTTCGTCCTTTTAGGATTAGGTTTATTATATTGGTTGAAAATGCAAGCTAAATACAATGCCGAAGCAGAAGCTGACCCCAATCAAATTAAATAAATTTAATTTATATATCAACTTAATTAAAAAGGAGAAGTAACTGAGGTTATTTCTCCTTTTTTTGCTTTTATACATTATCTTACTTCCTTTGCGCACAAATCAACGGCTATTTTTGCACTATTTAAAGCCAATGGTATTCCACCACCGGGATGCACCGTTACACCAACAAAATATAATCCCTTTATTTCTTTACTGAAATTGGCATGTCGATAAAATGCTGCAAATTTATTGTTGGATGCATTTCCATAAATAGAGCCTTGTTTGCCTGAATACTTATTTTCAATCATTTGGGGATGCATTACGTCTTCTACTTCAATGAGGGATTCTATATCAACTTGCAGTCTTTCGCTGATTTTTGACACTAAAATGCTCCTTGCTTTAGCCACCATTTCTTCCCAATTTTGCCCTACATCAATAGGTGAATTTATCATTACAAACCAATTTTCTCCTCCTTCCCGAGCATCACCTTTTACATATTTTGAAGTAATATTTACGTAAATGGTTGGATCGTGATGTAAGGTTTTGTGCAAAAAGATGGCATCATATTCAGCCTTATAGTCTTTTGAGAAAAAAATGTTGTGTAAGTCCAATTCAGGAAATGATTTTTTAATGCCCCAATAAAATACAATAGCTGAGCTTGACTTTTCTTGCGCTAAAATTTTTGTAGGCTGTATTTGTTCTTTCAATAGCTTCTCAAAAGTAAAGGCTATATCCATATTACTGATTACACAATCTGAAGAATAGCTGCCTTGATGCGTTACTACCCCTTTCACAGCATTGTTTTCTACTAGAATTTTTTCTACTTTTTCATTAAAGCGAAATTCAACACCTTTTTCAACAGCTAACTGATGTAGTGAATCCGTTATTTGGATCATCCCATTAGTTGGCAAAAATGCTCCCACATTCATTTCCAAATGTGATATCATATTTAGCATGGCAGGAGCCTGAAAGGGATCACTGCCGTTATAGGAAGCAAATCTATTGAAAAGTTGAATGGTATTAGGATTTTTAAAATAGGAACGATTTTCCTCATCCATGGTGCTATACAGCTTATATCTAGGTATATTAACTAAAGCACTCAACAGATGTTTATTTACTAATTGACCCCACTTATGAAGGGAAGATTCAATAAATAAGGGAGCAATTAATTTATATACTCGATCGGCCTTTCTCAAATAATTTTTAACCTTTTGAGGATCTTCACCTAATTCCTTTTGAATGGTAGCAACCAATTGAACTGGATCAGCAGGTAATTTAAATTGTGTGCCATCGGAGAAAAAATAATTAAATGAATGCTCCATCTTTTTGTAACCGAAAGTAGAAAAATCCTTTTTACATAAATCATATAGTTCTTTTACGTAATTTGGACCTGTGAACACTGATGGTCCCATATCAAATCTGTAGGCGCCTATTTGTTTACTATTAATTTTTCCTCCGGGAAAAGCATTCGCCTCAAAGACCGTTACTTTGAATCCTGCACAAGCTAACCGAATTGAAGCGGCCAACCCAGCTACTCCCGAACCTACAACAATGGCTTTTTTTGACATTTTTAATACATTTTTCTAAAGAAACAAAAGTAGTGTTTTAATGTTTTAAGAATTCATTTAAAAAAATAAACTCAAATCCATTTTCTTATAAAACAAAAAAGTCCGAACAAATTGCTCGGACCTTTTATTCATTATCTATGTCTTTAATGTTTTATTGAAAATCGATTAATTCAACTTCAAACTGTAAAGTAGCGTTAGGTCCAATTGAAGGAGGTGCACCTGCTTCACCATAGGCTAAATGAGGAGGAATGGTTAATTTCCATTTTTCTCCTTTTTTCATCATCACCAAAGCTTCTTGCCATCCTAAAATTACTTGATTTACACCAAATTGTATAGGTTCTCCTCTATCAACAGAACTATCAAATACAGTTCCATCCATTAATGTTCCGTGGTAATGAGTAGTAACCATGCTTGTAGGTGCTGGTGAAGTACCGTTACTAGAAACTAAAATTTCATATATTAAGCCGCTTTCAGTAGTCACAGCAACTGGCTTTTCAACTACCGTTTTTACAATATTTTCAACTGGAGCAGGAGCTACTTCTGCTACTTCGGGAGTAGGTTGAGTTGTTTCAGCTGCTTTTTCTTCTGTTTTTTCTCCACAACTGGTCAAAATAAGCACCATTGCAGTAATTGATAATACTACTTTTTTCATGTTCTGTTTTTGTTTTTTATTAATAATTAAATTTTAAAAAATATTAGTTTATTGCGATCAATTCAATATCGAAAATCAACGTGGCATAAGGACCAATTTTACCACCCGCACCTCTTTCACCATAAGCCAAGTTATAAGGTATGTATAATCTCCATTTTGAACCTTGAGGCATCAATTGTAGCGCTTCTTGCCAACCTTGTATTACTTGTGTAACTCCAAAAGTTGCAGGTTGACCTCTATCCACTGAACTATCGAAAATAGTTCCATCAATCAAAGTACCGTGATAATGTGTGATTACTTTATCAGAAGGTTTTGGTTTTGGACCATTTCCAGGAATCAATATTTCATATTGCAATCCGCTTGGCAATGTTACCACTTCTTTTCTTTTGCCATTATTTTCTAGAAATTCACGACCTGCTTTTGTTGCAGCTTCTTGTTTTTCCATTTGCTTAGCTTGCATATAGTCACTGATTACTTTATCAATTTCTGCTTCTGAAATAAGTAAGTTATTCTTTTTGAAGTAATCTTCCATTCCTTTTGCTAATGCATCTACATTTAACTCTCCAATTCCTTGGTTGGTTAAATTTTCGGCAATATTTACTCCCAAGCTATAGCTTACAGAGTCCAATTCTGTTGTTAATGTCATTGTTTTACTGTTTTTCTTATCAGTTGTTTTTTCTTTTTTATCTTTTGAAGCTTTTTCCTTCTTTGTTTGTGCGGTCATTTCAATTCCTCCAAAAGTAATGGTCAGAATTAAAACGCCAAGCGTTATGTATATTTTTTTCATATTTTATAGTATGCCTTTGTTTTGATAATGGTTACAAAGTTAATTATTTTTAGGAATTGGCATATTTTTGAAATAGCCAACTGATGTTAAAACATCAAAATCCTTATTAGCGTTGATGGTATCCCCCATTTCTAAATGCAATTGATAGCGTAAATGCAAAACCTCATAATTCAACGAATCAGTGGTTAAAACAAAATTAGTTTGAAAAAGTGCTTTCAAACAATATTCACTCAGTTTATCTTTTTCCTTAAAACACTTATCGCATAACAAATCTGCTATAACCCTATTGGTTGTCGAATCCAATTCTGTGTTTCCAATTTGTGAGGATAAAGAATCCAATAAACTGACCTCTTTTTGAGCTTCAAGTTCAGCCATTTGAAATTGTATAAGTGCCTCCTCTTTTGCTTCTTTCTCTTGAAAATAATTGTATTCGGAAACCAGTAATTGCAAATAAATTCCAATACCCGTAAGTAAAATTGCTACAGAAATAAATGGTAGTACTTTTTTCATGATTCAGAAAACGAAGGTAATAAACTTACCTCAACAAAAGATTTTAATCCAATAAAAAAACGATTCAACTCGTATTTTAGAAGTTTACTCTTGATTACAATTTTTTCATTAGCTCTTTGGCTTGTGCACTGTAATGATCATTATCGTTTATGATTTTCTCTAAAACTGCCTTACATTTGGTAAAATCTTTTGCAGAATAATAGGCTCTTGCACTGTACCATTCAGCATCTAATTTGAAGGTGTTAAATTGATGCTTTTGCGCCACATCAAAATGTTCAAGCGCTTTACTCGGTTGTTTTAAATTGAAATAACATAAGCCTCCGTAAAAATGCGCATTTAAATCATTAGGGTAATGTGCCAAAATAACATTATATCGTTTTAATGCAGCCTTAAAGTTCTTAGCCGCAAACAATTCTTGAGTTTCAAAAAGGTAGGTTTTATAAGTCACAAACTTAGTGGTAGCTTTTGGCTCTGCAATGTTATTATCTACTTTATCACTGCTTTCTAAATTTGCGGGGGTACCTTGATACTCCAAAACTTGAACGGGAATTTGCTCTGTATAAATGGAAGAATAATCTACCATCAAAAACTTTTCTACATAAAATGTAGGTGTATTGGTATACACAATATCTTCAATTGTGGGTAAATTAATCTGCGACAAATTAGGATTGTCAACTTTCTTAATTTCTAGTGCTTTTTCAAATTCTGTATTCACCACTTGAGGTTCAATTTTATAATTATCATCCATAACTACCGGTGAACTGGAAATAACAATTTCGGCCAAAATCATATCTTCTAATTCAATATAATCACTGTTATCGATCTCCTCGTCAGAAAGTTCGGTAACTAATGGTGGTTCAACTACTTTCTCACTTGGTTTTACTATATTCTTTCCAAAAAAAGATTGATTTTCATCTGAGAAAATATACGGTGCCATTAAAGTAATTCCAAGAGCAAGGGTTGCTACAATTATAATAGTATAATGGAATTTCCAAAATACTTGTTTTTTAGATATGTTACTGTAAACCGCGCTTTTAACTCCTTCAAATTGAGCCATTGCCGCAGGATTTTTCTCAATTCCTTCAAAAGCATCTAAATGAAATTTATCTTGTGCTATTTTTTGTTCAATACGATTTTTTTCGGTATCGTTTAGCTTACCTTCTAAATAATCTGCCAACTCTTGCTCTGAAAGCGAAGGATGCGATTTAAATATGGTATTTGGTGATTTCATATTGAATTTGAATTGTTTAGTTCATTGTAAACGGAATCTTTTTCCAACATAATTTTCAAGTTTCGTTTACCGTTTTGAATAAAACTTTTAACGTCATTTATGGTATAACCTGTCTTTTCAGTAATTTGTTGATAGCTATTTTCCTCCAGATAAAATAATTGAATGCATTTTTTTTGCTCTTCCTTAAGTAATTGAATGGCTCTTTCCAATTGCCCATATTTTAATTCTCTCACACTAAAATGAATTTCCGTTTCATCTTCTCTAAGTGAATTTTCAAGTAATTCGATGGCAACGGCTTGGTGACTGTTTTTCGATTTTCGTAAATCCATCAAACACTGATTTTTAGCAACTTGATATAACCAAGACTTAAAATGTGTAACGCGCATTCTCTTTAAATCCTCCATCACTTTTTCAAAAACACGTATTACCAAATCCTTGCTGTCATCCGTATGTTGAAGATACTTTAAACCAACACCATACACTAAATGTCCATATCGATCAAATAAAATTCCAATATAATCGGTATTTAGGGATTTTTGAAACGCCAAAACCAACTCAGAATCTGTCCAAGTTGCGTATTTTTTTTTATTGTTAAAAAATAATCCCAAAGGTTTCGGTTTAAAAAAATGACTTAATTTGTTTTACTACACGTTACAATTGACTAGATGCTTTAACACCTAAAATTCCATAAATTAGATGCATTTAAAATAATCAAAGGGTTCCTTACAAACATTGCATTGATATAATGCCTTGCAAGCTGTTGAACCAAATTGGCTGACCATTCGTGTATCAGACGATTTGCATTGCGGACAAATTACCATCCGAACCGATTTTCCTAAAATAAAATTTTTGTCTGAGGTTCTTTCTTGTGGTGGTGCAATACCATAATCTTGCAACTTTTGTTTTGCAGTATCACTTAACCAATCCGTAGACCAAGCAGGATCATAAGTGGTTAATATCTTGGCAGGTGCAATGCCATTGTCCGTTAACTTTTTAATGATGTCATCTTCAAATTGATTCATTGCAGGACAACCGGAATAAGTAGGTGTAATGGTAACTTCTACCACACCATCGTTTTGTTCAATTCTTCTAATGATGCCTAAATCAGCAATAGTTAAGACCGGAATTTCTGGATCAGGAATTTCT
Source organism: uncultured Flavobacteriales bacterium (assembly GCA_964419055.1). Classification (GTDB taxonomy): domain Bacteria; phylum Bacteroidota; class Bacteroidia; order Flavobacteriales_D; family Parvicellaceae; genus CAYQNU01. The sequence continues at coordinate 8,044 of CAYQNU010000034.1, forward strand.
CTCAATAATTCATAGATTTCTTCATTTGTCATATTCTTCAAAATTACGTAGATCCTCTATTTTGAGGAAATATTTTTAAGCGCCAATGATTTAATCTGATTCACCATTCCTAACAATCCATTGGCACGCGTTGGTGAAAGATGTTCTTGCAAACCGATTTCTTTAATAAATTTCAACTCCGCTTTTACCACCTCCTCTGGAGTTTGGTTGTTCAAAACACGAATCAACAAAGCAATGATACCTTTAGTAATAATTGCATCACTATCGGCAGTTAAGGATAATTTGTTTTCTTTAATCTCACCCCAAACCCAAACTCTGGATTGACATCCTTTTATAAGATTTTCTTCGGTTTTATATTTTGACTCAATAAGCGGCAACTCCTTTCCTAACTCGATGATGTGCTCATATTTCTGCATCCAATCATCAAAAATCTCAAATTCCTCAATTACTTCTAGTTCTAATTCTTCTAAAGACATAGGTTAACGATTTCTTTTATATAACTCAAAGCAAAGTTACAAAGAATAATCTACAATTGGAGTTGGCATCACTAGTATACTTTTGCTACCACTTGAAATGCACAATAATAGAAATAGGCATTTTCATCTTCATAAATGGCAAGGTACTCTTTTGCAAAAGTTTCCCAGTCATTCTGAGTTAAATAATTGTGATTGATCAATTGTAGTTTTGCACTTTTCATTAAATCAAACCAATATTCAAACATAAATTGTCTCGATTGAGGAGTGGATTTATCATGAAAATTAGGTGAAGGTAGCACTTTAATTTCCTCAAAACCGGCATCGCACAACAAATTACCTAGTTGAGGACCAATATGCGGATTACCTCCCATATCGAGTTGTAATTGATTGTATTTCGTAAAATAATCATCAAAAGCAGGTATTCGCGGTTGATAATCAAAAGAATGATTATACACTTCAGTGATGTAAATTGAACCTCCCGGTTTAATTACTTTTTTTGCTTGTTTCAGTAATTCGAGTGGATTTGCCACATGTTCCAGCACCCAACAAATAAAAACTGCGTCTACTTTTTCTTCAAAATTTATGGTTTCCAATGTGCCACAAATCCATTTTACCTTTTCTTTCCAATTAGGAAAAGATTTAAAATTTCGTTCTGCTTGATTTATTTGTTCCTCTGAAATATCAAGCCCAGTAATGGTCAAATGAGGGTTACGCTTTAATAACTGAACCGTTTGTCCCCCACTTCCACATCCCAACTCTAATAAATGATTTACTCTTGAAAAGTCAAAATTAGGATAAATGTATTGACTCAAAATATCAGCTTGTTTTACCAAACGTTCTTGTTCAATTTCTGAATATCCGTGCAAGTATTTATTTTCCATGTAAAATATTTCCATTGTAACTAATTAATATATATCTTTGCTAAAATTATAAATTACAACTAACAACTTCGCACAAAATGAAAAAGAAAATAATTTGGATTTTAATTATCCTCGCAATTTTAGCAACTATCGGATACTTTGCCTTCCAGTGGTACTTGGATTCCATAAATATGAAAACGACACAAGAAGCTCCAAAAACAGTGAGTACAGGGGTTCAGGAAAAAACCGAAACGGGGGTAGTGATTAACTCCATAGATCACTTAAAAGGAACATATGAAGTATTGAATGACAAATCAAGTTTGTTTTTTGAAGTTGGTGGTACTACCGCTGCCACTGGTAAATTTACTGAGTTTGATTTAACATTTGAATTGGATTCATTGGCCAAATCATTGGAGGTGGTTATACAGACCAAATCAATTAATACCACTAATTCCATGAGAGATGAACACCTCAGAGAAGCTGACTTTTTTGATGTCGCCAAATATCCTACCATTACATTCAAAAGCACATCCATAGCCACTGGAGACACTAGTTTAGTAGCTAATGGAACCGTTAACTTTTTAGGAAAAGATTATGATTTAGCCATTCCTTTTAAATACGTTGGCGCAGTAGAAGGTGCTGAAAATACTGAATATTTTGAAGGAAAATTTGGTTTTGACCGAGTAAAAATGGGAATGAAAGAAGACGCTACAATAGATAATATTGTCACTGTAAAATTCTTTTGTGAGTTAAAGAAAAAATAAACTCACTCCACACTATATGCCCTTACGGTCATTTGTAATTCTTCACCAATGTCGTTGCTGATGTTGATATAGCTTTTTCTAACGAGGCCAATATGATTTGCATAGACTTCGTATGCTTGTTGACGTTGAAATGGATTGACATTATCAATTTGATTGACTGTAACAGTAGAATCAAACAATAAGTTATTGTAACTTTTGCTGACATGCAAACTGTCATAGGTATAGTCCCATTTTTCTAGTGTATTAAAGGCATTTCCATTCCACTTTTTGGATAATGAAATAGGGAAGATTAATTTGGTAAAACGAACATTCTCTTCAATTTTTTCCGCTCTTTCATTATTCTTGTTGGTATACCAGATATCTTTTATGACATAGGTTCCTGATAGACTATCTTTCCAATATCGTTCGACTCTATAAGCTGTATTTCCCGAATTATCGATAAAGGATTCAGTGTATTTTTCCATCAAAATATAAGTGGAGGTATCAGACCCTAAATTTGTATGTATAATGGAAATAACATCATACTCAATCCAATTGCCAACTTCAAGTGGAAGATAACTTGAATAGGATTTTGCTGGTTGCACAAAAACTGCTTTTCTGCATCCAACTATCATTAACACACTTAAAAATAATAGTATTACTCTCATTTGCTTTGAGCTTTTTTCTTCATTTCTAAATACTTTTCTAATTCTTCACCTTTCATCTCTACTCCACTTAAATAAAACTTCTTTTCTCTTTCAGTAGTTCCATCAGGTTCATAGATTCGCCACCAACCGTTCTTTTTTCCTTCTTTATAAAACCCAATTACTTCTGTTTTACCTGATGGATAATTCCAAGTACATTGACCTTCCTCTTTACCGTTTTTATAATTGCCTTTAACTTGAATTTTTCCATCACGGTAATATCTAACCCATGCACCTTGTTCAATACCATTTACAAAATTAATCTCCTCTAAAATGGGTACAGTTGCAGCACCTTTATTATCCGTAAAATATTTAATTACTTTTCCCTCTAATTTTCCTTTGATGTAATTTTCTTTTCGCACCACTTCTTTCAAATCATTGAAATACCACCAAATACTATCTTTTTGTTGATTAACGTATTTACCAGAAGCCATAGCAACACCATTTGTATGATAAGCTGTAGTATATGCTACTTTATTAGGTTTATAAATGGTAACCATTGATGGCTCACCCGTTTCATAATAAAAAACAAATCTACCGACCGGTTCTCCAGCTTTAAACTCTCCTTTATATTTTATTACTTTACCATTAGGATACAATTCCACCCAAGGGCCTGTTTTTTTTCCCTTAGCATCCTTTTGATTCTGTCCGAAGATTACCCCAACCCATAACAGACAAATAATTATTGAACTGATTTTCATACCTTATAAAATTTAAACAAATGTTAGGTTTCAATTTTAATGCCACGTCCACATAACGAGATATCGAACCAAAGATACAGTATTTTTTTCAACCAAATAACGGACTTAAAAAAAATGCCCTACTAGAAAGTAGAGCATTTACAAAAAATAGTTATTTATTGATTAGCTAAATACCTTGCCTTTTGAGCATTCAAAACGGGTTGCAATTTCTCCGCCATTCCTCTGTATTTATCGAATGCATTTCCTTTTTGAATAGCTTTTAGAATATAAATTTCAGCTTGTGTAAAATCATCTATCCATAAATAAGCCTCAGCAATGTTAACACACAACAAAGAATAAACTTTGTCAGTTACTCTTTCTTTTTTAGCTCCTGTGTGTTCAGCTAGTGCTTTTTCCCAAATAGAAATTGCATTTTTTAAATAAGGGATTGCGGCAGCTTTAGTGGCATCACTAAACAATTTATCATACCCTTGTTTAGCTTGAGTAAAAGCCTCGATTAAATCACCATATTCGTGATTTTGATATTTTTTCACTGTATAAGCCTCAGTATTTCGGGTAACCAAGTAGGTGCCATACATATCGTTAAGTTTATTATTTACCGTGGTTAGAGCATCTGTAAGCGCAGTTTTTTGAGCCGTTTCCCAATAAGTAAGGTAATTATCGGTTTTCCAATATTCATATTCATATTTACTTGCGTAAGAATTTATAGGTTTTGATTTTACATCATTATTAAGAATTTCATTAAAAATAATTCCTTGTCCAGGTACTTCAACAGTAACTTTTATGGGCATTTTGTAACTTGCCGAATATTCATATTTTGTTGTAGCTCCTGTACCTGTTTTTTTCTCAACAACTTTTGCCGCTTGAAAACCTTGAGGTTGAAGTGTTACCATTACACCTTCAAATCCTTTTGCCATTCCACCAATATTGACATTTGCATTTATTACGTTTTCAGACATTTCTGAAGTAAGTATTGGGGTAGAAATACTGGTCACACTTGGCATTGGAGGATAAGGTGTTTTCATTGGTTGAGGTATGGGAGTACCTGCATTTTGAGCCTTTTCAAATTTTGCCATTTCTAAGAAATATGCCTTATCAATTTTTTTCACATCGTCCATCCAACGATTCATTTGAGCTTGATAGCTGTTTGGATTATTATTGTATAAAGCCAATGAATCTGCATTACTTTTATTGTAAATTGAATGATCCACAACAATAGTATAAAAAGATTGACCTTTTATAGGATTGGTTGGTAATTGAAAATATCTAAATGATAACTTTTGGTCATCAACATTTTGGGCTATCACAGAACTGGTCAATGATAATAAAAGGAGGAATGGAGTAATTAATTTTTTCATATGTTATTATTTAGTATTTTTAATTTTTGATGAAGCAAATATAAAACCAAGATTACAATTTTTGTTCAATTTTATATCCAATTCAGTATTTTAAAGCAAAAACTATTTTGATTTAAATGAATTGATTGCATTTCTTGTAAAATCAGAAAGCACGAGATGACCACTCATTCCGGCTCTTTCTTTTAAAAGGGCATCCCAATGCTCTGTTCCTTGCCAAAAAACTTTTTTTAGCATGCTCATAGCCTCAGGGTTTGATTTGGCCAACTTCTGAGCCAAAACTAAAACAGCCTCATCCATTTTTTCAATAGAATCAAAAACTTCTGCATATAAACCTTTTTCTCTAGCCCATTCAGCACTGTACCATTCAGTCGCATTTATAGCCATCATACTCATTGCAGAAGTCCCAACTTTTCTTTCAACAGCTGGTCCCACAACAAATGGACCTATTCCAACAGCTAATTCGCTTAACTTGACAGAAGCCGCGTCTGTGGCATAGCAAAAATCAACTGCACTGGCCATTCCAACTCCTCCCCCAACAGCTTTTCCTTGTACACGACCGATAATAAATTTCGAACTTTTTCTGCAGGCGTTGATAACATTGGCAAACCCTGAAAAAAATTGTTGCCCTTGTGCTAAATTATCAATTGAAATTAGTTCGTCAAAACTGGCTCCTGCACAAAATGCCTTGTCTCCAGCTGATGATAAAACGATCACCTTTGTTTCCTCACTATTACTAACCTCTGTGATGGTTTCAGCCAATTTTTGCAATACTTTACCCGGTAAAGAATTACTCATAGGATGAAAAAATTGAATAGTAGTTATTCCGTTAATATCTGTTTTATAGGTTACTTCTCCTTGATGTATTGCTGAATCGGTTGTGCTCATAATTTGATTAAATTATTTTTTGTAATGTTGGCAAATGTAAAAATTATTTTTGAAATCTTACACGTTTGGCAAAGTCCTTTATTCCTTAATAAATTTAAATTGTTTGAGGTGATCATCTGAAACCAATTGAATCAAATAAAGACCATTTTGTAACGTGCTTACATCAATTGTTGTGGTAAAATTAAATGCATCTTCTAATACTATTTGACCACAACTATTATAGATTACATAATTGGTTTTTTGCTCTGAGTTGGTCAGAACCATTATATGATCATGAGTAGGATTAGGAAATAAAATAGTTCCATTGTCCATACTGTGTTCATCAACAGAAGCAAATGATGAGGGTTCCACTTCAAGCGGAACAACGGCAGTTCCATTGCTCCATGTTCCCATATTGTTTTGTTGAGGTGTATCTCCAAATGCATACTCACAAAAATTACCATAAAAAGTGCAGGCCAGCAAGGCATCCGCTAATTTCCAATAGCAGTAATAATCTACCGCATCAATTTTACTTGCCACATATCCACCCGTTATTACGGTACTTATCGTACCTCCATCATAGTCATTATTGGCTGCCAAAGGTTCGTTATGAGATGCCTCAATTATGGGTGTTCCCAGATTATCGGCAAAATGGGTTATGTAATTTTTATGATCCGTGGAGATGGCGGTACTGTCCATAATTTCTCTACCAAATGCATCACCCACAATGACATCATCATTACCTACAACAATCAACACATTATAATCAATATCCATTCCTGTATAGGTGGTTAAACGACCCGCATTCAATCCTCCTGTACCGGGTTGACACAGTATAAAACATTGTGGCTTTGGAAGACCATACGCTGCATATTCTGTTGCAATATTGGAGGTTACCACACCACCATAAGAATGTCCAATCATTCCATAATGTTCCATTCGAGGTTTGACACGATTTGGGTTGGATTGTAATTCATCAAATGCATCTTGAATTCCAATAACAGCATTGGGTGTGTAGGTGTTGGGCAACGACAAATCCGAAACTTGATATTTTGGAAAAATTACAATGTTTCCTTTTCTTACCAGATGTTCAATCCACTGACCATAAGGACCGGGATTAAAAACACCATAACCGTGGTTAAAAACAACTACATCAGCACTATCAGGTTTAGGGTTATTGGGTTCAAATAACCAGTATCCTTCTCCACTAAAAAGAGTAGTAAAGTCTGAAAAAATAACTCCGTTGTGCAAATAATCACTCCCTCCTGGTCCAAAACCGGGTTGTAAAGGTGGTGTTTGTCCGAATGAAAAAAACCAACTAAAAATAAATAATAAACTCCATCTAAATTTCATTTGATTCTGCCATTTGATTATACAAAGGGTACACAAATTTAGTCAAAAAAAATTATGCTCAATATTTTAAAACCTGAGTTCGGGATAAAATTCAGTTCAAAACGCATATAAAAGAACAGTTTCGACTAAAAAAACAAGAAGGAATAACGGGTTATTTCAATTGTTTTTTAAGAAAAAAATGACTTTTATATGCGGATAATTAACTTACTTTACATAAAAATCAATTATTCTGTATTAAACTTGTCGTGATTTAGCCCGCTAAAACCCAACAAATTCGCCTTGTCTAATTGTTTTTTTATATAATTTGAACTAGAATCCTTATCCCGAACTCAGGTTTAAAGTAATAAATAACCACTTTACACATTTCAAACTACCTTTGTCTTAAACACTCAATTTGTGATTGTATGAAAAAAGCATTCTGGATATTTCAAATTAGTAATTTTTTATCATTACTGTTTTTTACAGTAATTATTTTGAATTACATTGTTCCCTCTACTATGATTTGGATTAAAGACTACATGTATCTATATTTTGCTGTTATTATTATTGTAATTTACTCTAGGAAATGGGCGTTGAGATTCGACCCAAATGCTGAAAATCCTATGACCATTATACCAATATGTAAATATTTGCAATATATTGGCATTGGGTCATTTTTACTTTTTGCCGTATTGCGTATCTTTGGATCTGAGAATTTATTAATTATTGGTGCTGGATTTAGTTTAACCTGCATGATTGTAGCTTACTTATTATCATTCATTTTAAAAACAACAAAAGAAAAAGATGCTTCACTGATAGACAATATTGATTTTGAATGAAAATTACTGAAAAAACAAAAAAAGCATTGGTCATCCTATTTACCTTTATTGGATACACCGCTGGTGGATTAGGAGTTTATCTCAAATGGAAAGGTTATGATGATGCCAACTACTTATTAATTGGTGCTATTATTTTTGTTGGTATGAAGTGGGTGCTCACCAATACAAAATTTTTACAATAGTAGACTATGAATAACCCAATCTATTTTATTTCTCAAGACATCAATGGCTATCCACATGCAGATCAAATAGAAGACGTATGCAGTGCGGGTATCAGAATGATACAGTTTAGAAGTAAGAAACTTACCCTTGATCAACAAATAAACGAAGGAAAAGCTATACGAGAAATCTGCACCAAGTACCAATGTTATTTTATAGTAAATGACAGTGTTGAAGTGGCATTAGCTTGTGAGGCTGATGGAGTGCATTTGGGCAATGATGATAGGTCTATCCTTGAAGCTCGAAAACTTCTTGGAACTGAAAAAATAATTGGATACGCTTGTAGCACTTTGAGTGAGGTTAAATCCATTATTAATGAAGACATTGATTATTTAAGTATTGGTCCATACAAACACACCGAAACAAAAGAAAATATTGGCGCATTATTAGGAATTCAAGGATATGAAGCCATCTTCAATCAATTAGAGGATGAATTTTCATTTCCTGTATTTGCTGTTGGTGGAATAACATTGGATGATGTAGAAGCCCTAGCAAAACTGCCCTTTACCGGAATTGCAATGTCCAACACTATTATCAAACACAATTTCAAAAACCTTATAGTCAACCATATAAAAGAGCGATTTGCACAGGGAAAACGCATCATTGGAGAATTATAATTTATGTTTTTTGAACATTAAATCACCTCATCTTATCGCAAAGAATAAAATTTAAAACAACCCTCCTTGAACGAATCCTTTGTCCCTTCCAAGATGTTTGTAAGCCAATTCAGTTGCCACTCGGCCCCGTGAAGTTCGGGCTAAATAGCCTTCTTGAATCAAAAAAGGTTCATATACCTCTTCGATGGTTCCGGCTTGTTCGCCAACAGCTGTAGCAATTGTGGTTAATCCCACTGGTCCCCCTTTAAATTTGTCAATGATGCATGAAAGGATTTTATTATCCATTTCATCCAAACCATGCTTATCTACATTTAAAGCTTCAAGACCCACTTCGGTAATAGAAGGCGTTATGGTTCCATCACCTTTAATTTGTGCAAAATCTCTAACTCTACGCAACAAAGCATTGGCAATACGAGGGGTACCTCTACTTCTAGAAGCTATACTAAATGCTGCTTCATATTGAATAGGAATGCGCAGAATATCTGCAGAACGCTCCACAATATCGGTTAGCACCTTTGAATCATAATACTCTAGACGGCATGAAATTCCGAATCGAGCTCTCAATGGAGCAGTCAACATACCACTTCGTGTAGTTGCGCCAATCAACGTAAAGGGATTTAATTGAATTTGGACGGTTCGTGCATTAGGACCTGAATCAATTAATATATCAATTTTGTAATCTTCCATTGCCGAGTACAAATACTCCTCAATGATGGGGCTCAACCGATGAATTTCATCAATAAACAATACGTCACCTTCTTCCAAATTGGTCAACAAACCTGCCAAATCGCCTGGTTTATCTAATACTGGACCAGAGGTAACTTTGAAACCTACATTCATTTCATTGGCTATAATGTTGGCAAGGGTAGTTTTCCCTAAACCTGGAGGACCGTGTAATAATACGTGATCTAAGGTTTCTTTTCTCAAAACAGCAGCTTGCACAAATACCTCAAGATTATTGACCACTTTTTTTTGTCCTGCAAAATCCTCCAATCTTTTAGGACGCAACACTTTGTCTAACTCCTTATCGGTGTTAGCATCTTCATTGCTTCTTAAGTCAAATTCTTCAATCATGTGGTGCTGCAAAAGTAATGAAAAGATTAATTAATTCTTCTTAATAAACCACTTCTTATAAAATGGTTCAGGATTTTTTCCAGATTTAAGCCTTTTTGATTTTTTCTTATTAGCTTTCATCATTTTTCGCGTTTCTTTTGTTTGAATTTTTTCGTGTTCGGCTAACAATTCCTTTTCAGCTTCCTTAGCTTTTTTTTCACGTTTTGCCTTTTCTTTTTCATAGTGTTTATTCTCCGGCTCTCCTTGTGCAAAAGTGTTGAAACTAAACATTAGCAGTAAAGAAAAAATCATCAAAATTCTGTTTTTAATCATATATATATGGCAATTAATTTCAAAAAAATAGTAGATTTGTAGGATTCAAATAAATAACACTTTTTTACGTTATTCATTACATCTACCAAAACCATTACAAAGATAGAATTAATGAGGATATTTTTATTTTTTTTGGCATCATTATTCGTTTTTTCAACACAATCGTGCAGAAGAAACAGTAATTTAATGCCCTATGTTCCTGTTGACATTTACCTTAATATATCTTTGCCTGCCTATTCTAACCTCAATATAATTGGAGGTTGGGTTTATGTTACTGGTGGAAACAACGGTCTTTTGGTTTATCGTCAATCTTATGATGTAATTGTAGCATATGAACGCAGATGCACGCACGAAGTTGAAAATGCTTGTGGTGCTGCTAGTGTTGATAGCACTGGATTAACGGTTACTTGCACGTGCGATGGAAGCAAATATCATATTTTTGATGGTTCGGTTATACAAGGTCCAGCTGTGTATAGTTTATATCAATATCGTACTACGTTTAATGTAAACACTAACCAAGTTCACATTTACAATTAATCGAATTTAATTGATGAGTGATCCTCCATCCGAACTATTTATGAAAAAAATACTACACTTAATTTTATTAGCATTATCCTTTTCAATATCTCATCACATAACTGGACAAAGAGGTACCGAACGATTTGATGAAACTAATGTATTTATCGGTTATGGCACATCTAATTTATTAAGTATTGTAAATATTCCAGCCTCAACCAATCCCTACGTTCCGGGCTTTTATATTGAGGGAGGAAAACAACTCAATGACCTTAAGTTTATTAAGGGTGGTTTATATCTAAACATTTCAGGTGTTCGAAACAATGTTAATTTGAGAACACTCAATCTTTTACCCTTAGTAGCCACTTTTGGTGTTGAAAAGGCTTGGCAAAAAGAAAAAATAGCTTTTTCTGCAGGAGTTATGGGATACCTTTCCATGTCCACTCGTTTTAATCGTATCAGTGGATTTCGAACGGATGATTATGGATTTGGAATAGCGCCAAATTTATCCATAGGTTATCTTTTGAGACCCGATTTGCTGTTAAAAGTTCAAAGTGAAATTGGTTTGGGGTTGTATCGTTATTTTAATAATGTAGGTTTCGTTACAAGACAAGCTCTTGAACCTGATATTCGTTTTTTAAAAAGTTTATCTGTTGGATTACAACACAATTTCTAAAATTAATTTTTACTTTTAGCGAATGAAATTGAAAAACTACTACTCAATATTCATTGGTACTTTATTGATCTTAATCAGCTTTACAAGTCGAGCTCAAAATTATGACTCAATATGGAAGATTTGGTACAATACCAAGTTACACGATACTATTCGATTGGACGCTTTATATAAACTTTCTTGGGAAGGCACCTTGTTTTCTGATCCGGATAGTTCTTTCAAATTGGCTCAAATGCAATACGATTACGCCAAAAAGAAAGGATATAAAATTTATGAAGCGCAAGCTTTAAATACTCATGGAGTATATTATTATTTCAAGGGTGATCTCTCGATGGCCGAAAAAAAATACCAAGAATCCTTAGCAATAAAATTAGAAATCCATGATGAATTAGGTATTGCTGGGACTACCGGAAATCTCGGGCTTATTTATTATTCACAAGGAAATAACCTAAAAGCAATTGAGTATTATTTAAAAAGTTTAAAAGCTCAAGAAAAATTAGGTAATCAAAACGGTGCGGCCAATGCTTTAAATAACATTGGCAATGTATACGCATCGTTAGATGAAAAGGATAAAGCCATAGAATATTACTTGAAATGTTTGACCCTATTTGAAAACATCAACGATGTGCGTGGTGTAGCTAGCACAAATAACAATCTTGGTGGAATGTATATTGAAAAAAATCAATATGAAAAAGCCATACCTTTTCTTGAAAAGTCATTGACAATAAGACGAGAAATTGACGAAAAACAAGGAATTGCTCAAACTCTAAATAATTTAGGTACGGCATATTTCAACATTAAAAAATACGAACTTAGTAAAGAGTATTTTCAGGAAAGTCTAGAACTACGGAATTTTATACAAGATAATAATGGCAAGGCTGCTGTCCTTAAAAATATGGCCAATTTAGAAATTGTATTAAAAAACTATCCAAAAGCAATTGAATTAGCAAATCAAGCCTTAAAATATGCCAATGAAACGGAAACTATTCATGAGATAAGAGATGCATACGAATCACTTTATGAATCTTATAAGGCTGTTGGAAATGATAAAATGGCCTTGCAATCCTATTTCAATTATATAAAAATGAGGGATAGCATTGTAAATGAAGATAATAAATGGTCAGTAATTCAAAAAAGTTTTGAATATGAACAAGAGATAATAGATGCAGCAGATAGTGTTAAGAGAATGGAAGAAATTAAGGTAACCGAAGCATTAATTGCTAAACAAAATGCTGAGTCTCGCCAAAAAGATATTGAAATAAAATCACGCAAAAACTTTCAGATAGTTTTAACAATAGGTCTAATTTTAATTGCATTAGTAGCTGTTTTCATTTTTAATAGATTACGATTAATTAGAAAACAAAAATCAGTTATTGAATTACAAAAAACAGAAGTTGAGCGTCAAAGAGAGTTTGCCATCGAACAAAAAAACATAGCAGAAGAACAACGGAACATAGTAGAAGAAAAAAATCAGGAGATTGCTGACTCAATTAATTATGCCAAACGTATTCAAGATGCCATACTTCCTTCCAGAAATGCTTTGATTGAAAACCTAAAAAATGGCTTTGTACTTTTCAAACCCAAAGATATTGTTAGTGGGGATTTCTATTGGCTAGAAAAAACCACCCCTTTAGCCCCCTCCATTGGAGGGGGAATGGGGGTGGTTTATTTTGCAGCAGCTGACTGCACAGGGCACGGAGTACCAGGCGCAATGGTAAGTGTAGTATGCAGTAACGCACTATCAAAAGCACTTTTAGAGGATGGAGTAGAAGAACCTGGTAAAATTCTAGATCGAACTCGAGAATTGGTTATTCAACGTTTTTCAAAAAGCGATGAAGAAGTTAAAGATGGAATGGATATTTCGTTGGTTTCACTTACTACTCAATATTCTAAGGAGCACAACCAACCCTCCACGTTGTTGCAATGGGCAGGAGCCAACAATCCTCTTTGGATTATCAACCCTAACAGAAATCAATGGCCTGATTCAATGGTATTGTTTGCTGATGGTAAAGGAGCTGAATTCAAGCCTGATAGTCAACCTATTGGAAAATACGAAAGTCAATCACCTTTCAAAACTCACCAACTTGTTTTAGAAAAAGGAGATACCATCTATGTTTTTACCGATGGTTATCAAGATCAATTTGGAGGGGAAAAAGGAAAAAAACTAAAGTCTATTGCTTTAAAAAACATATTAGTTTCTCTTTACTATTTACCCATGGATGAACAAAAAGAGCAATTGGAAATTGAGTTCAATAAATGGAAGGGTAGCATAGAACAAATAGATGATGTGTGTATTATTGGTGTGAGAATCTAGTCCAAACAACTATTTTGTTTCGTTATCACATAATAATTTATTGAAACGAGATGAACTAAATAATTTCGACATATGAGCAAAACAAAAATTTCCTGATTTTAATCAAAAAACGGTTATTTGTTATTTTGGCAATAAATCCACTAATTCCAAAATATTGAAAAAGGGACCTTTCTTTATATGACTTAAAACTATAATAGTTTGTTGGTGCTCAGGAACTCTAATAAAATAGGTTCTATTACCCTCCCACCATCCGGTATGATATACAATTTTACCCTTTATTGAATCGTTCATAAGCCTAAATCCATAACCATAATTTTGTCCATTATTTTGAGTTTCGTTATGCTCGTTCACAGCCAGTTTCATGGTCTCTTTTTTTAAGAGTAATCCGTTTTGATATAGGGCTTGATCAAATTTTAACATATCCCCAACATTAGAATATACACCCTTATCTCCTACAACTCCATTTAGATAAATATCACCAGCAGGATTAAAATTCCAATGATAGCCAACTGTAGGAATTTTTAATTGATCTTTATTGTCACGTGAGTAAACTACGGTATGCGTCATTCCTGCTTTTTCAAAAATGTTCGATTTCAAATACTGACCAAAACTTTGTCCTGTAACGTTTTCAACAATGGATGCCAATAATAAATAATTCGTATTGCAATAATAATGAGTGTGGTTGGGTGGGTAATTTACTATGGGTAAATTTTTAGCCATAATTTCAATAACTTGTTTATTGCTAATCGTAATATTTTTATCGGGCCAAATGGAATCTGGAGAATCACAAAAGTGGGTATATTGACTTAAACCACTACGGTGAGTTAACAATTGATGAATAGTTATGCTATCATAAGGGAAATTAGGTATATAAGAACGAACATCATCATCGAGTTTCAATTTGCCTTTTTCATATAATTGTAAAATAGCTACTGCGGTAAAAGGTTTGGAGGCCGATGCAAGTTGAAAAGTATGGTCAATGGTCAATGTATCTTTTGTAGTTAGATTTGCATATCCATAAGCGTTTTGAAAAATGATTCGTCCTCTTTCAGCAAATAATACTGTCCCATAAAAGGTGCCATTATTATGTCGATTCAAAAAAAACGTATCTAAAGGATACTTTAATGGAGCATAAAGACTATCAAAATATTCTGTGCTATCTGGCACCGGTTCTTCTATTATTGGAGTTTTATTAGTTGTTATGTTTTCATTTTGACATGAAACAACTATAACAAGTATAAAAAATAGAACTATTTGAAAAAGTTTCATAATCGTTGGAAAAGTAAAAGGTGATACCAAAAGTTGTAGTGTAAAGAAAGAATAGGATATTCTAATTTGCAAGAATTCCCAAACATGTTCGCAAAGTTATGAAAATATAAAAAACAACGTCCATGTCTTGTCTTTTTGGATGACCACATCTTAAACCATTAGTGTGATTTCGATAAATCAAATCAATTTCTTAACTAGAGATGTTTAAATATATCTTATCGTTTTTCAGCTATACGCAGGCAGGGATTTTAACCACTGAACTTCCTACGAAGAACTGAACTGCAAATATAGCACTTTTCTGTCCTACGAAGCACGAATTGAAAATCAGCGAAGCTAAACCCCTGCTTGCTTATAGGTGATGTTATAAGCTGGCCTTCTTATCTGTCGAGGTTGTAAAGTCCTTGTCCGCTGTGAGTTTCGCTGTCATTGTCGAGTTGCGAATGGGTCTGTTTGTGTCGGCTGAAGGTAGCGGCTTTAAAAATTTTAGAAGGGAAGGAAATTTAAAAAAATAATTTTTACTCACTTTATTATTTGACTTTTATTGGTGTTCGTGAATGCTTTGCATTTCTTTGGGTGGTAAAGGTGTAAGCTCTTTTGCAATTTTTGGTCTGTGCGTTGGCTTGTGCGAAACGAAGTTCACGAACACTATAAATAAGCAATAGTGAGTAATTGCAAATGTGCTTACACCTGTGTGATGGCTATTTTCTTCTGTTAAGCTTTTCTTTCGCTGTGTCCACTAAATAATAGACCATAGGCACTAAAAACACAGTCAAAATTAAAGATGATAGAAGTCCGCCAATGATTACCCAAGCAAGTCCGTTTTTCCATTCTGCTGCTGTTCCTGTTGCCATTGCAATAGGAAGCATACCTACAACCATTGAAAGAGTTGTCATTAGGATTGGTCGCATACGACCTTTTCCTGCAATGATTAAGGCTTCTTTAAAATGTTTACCTTCTGCTTTTAATTGATTGGTAAAATCGACAATTAGAATAGCGTTTTTTACCACTAAGCCCATTAGCATAATTAAACCCAATAAGGCGAATAAACTCAAATTGCTTAACGACAAATTCAATGCGAAAAACGCCCCAATTGCTGCAACTGGTATAGAAAACAACACTACAAATGGATAAACAAAACTGTCATACAGTGC
>CAYQNU010000035.1:0-23146 GCA_964419055.1 uncultured Flavobacteriales bacterium
ATAAGCGTAAGATGACTTAACGCGCCAATTTCCTTTAACACCATTTCGGAAAGGGTTAGAGGGATCATTTACATTATTACCTTCTGCCTCTTCACCACAATTGTCACATATTGTTTGCCATAAATCACTCAATTCAACAGCACTTGCATTGATTACATCATCAAAAGTAAAATTACCTGATGTGCCTGACATCGCTCCTAATTGTTGGAAGGAAACACCTCCCACCTTTGCGGTGAGCATATTGCGTTCAACAGGTCGTACCACAGCCAATTCTCCTGTAAAACTTGTATTTATAAAATAGCCATTTTCATCAATACATTTAATGTAATCGGATGTCGGGTTCACCTCGACTACATGAGCAATAATATCAGATGAACCTAAATGAATCTCATCACCCACTTTCAGTTTATCAGCCGCAGTGGCATTGTTAAGCTGTCCGCTACTAATAGTTGTTGAAGTCCCAAAATAAATCATAATATTGGTACGTTCAAATGCCGCTCCTACGCCTTCATATTGGGTGTAAGCTGGAATACTTAAGTTGTATATAGGATCTTCGAAATCATTATATACTTTCGTTAATAAAGGTTCCCCTGTGAGAAGATCGAAAGCTAAATTTTCAGACATTATTGAAGAAGCGTCTGTAGTTACTTTTACCGATTTCAAAATACCAGACCTATGAATAATTTTATTGGTGGTTATCGTTTTATTACTTACTTCATTTCTGAAGAATTGCGGTAAAGGTAATGGCAATCCAAAAATAGTTCCTAGTGGTGCAATGCTTATATCAATATTTAAGTTTATTCCCCAAACTTTTTTTAAGGATTTATTTTCATTTCTGTCTATATGAATATCCACCGTTTCGCCTAAAACAGCCGTATTAAATGTGTTGTTAGTTCCATCATGAGAAACTACTTTGACCGTATTATTAAGTCTGTTTTTCACCCCACCATTATATGAGTTTTGTGTAAAGTACTCGTATTCAGTTTTAGTGATTAAATCCCCTTGCACATCGATTCGTTTATCCCCTTCTAATTTATATTTGCGTGTATAAGTTGCTGTTGATTTTAATTTTCCTGACATATCATTAAGGACAATCGAATAGCCTTGACTTTTGGCTTTTTTAACCCGCATATCAACATAAAACCCTGGAATAGGTATTACTCTGACAATACTCGGAGATGGGTCTATATCTGTAATATCGTAATAAACTGGGAAATCTTTCCCAGTAAAGAACTCATACACTGCAAAGGGAGCACTAGAATTAGCTATTTGAATTTCATTATCTTCAATTTCAGAACCAGGTAAATCAGATGATTTATCAGCTTCAGAAGGGGCTATACTTCTTACGGTAACCTTACTGTAACCCACTTGCTCACCAGGATAAAACGAATTTAAAAGTGGCTTTTCATTCATTAATGTATATGGAGAAGAAAGTGGTGTAGATTCACTATACTGTTCATATTCAATTAGAGCACTCTCTTCTTTACCTATGCTTGGTTCATATGCAACACCGCTACTGATTACTTTACCGTTTTCTATAGTTGTATAATCGTATGCTTGTCCATAATAAGATTCCATATCATTTTCTTCCCAATTATCATTTATAGTTAAACTTTTTACGCGATCTCCTCCTCCAATTTTACTTCCATTAGGATCTTGTAATTTGATAATTGATTTTCCATTTAATTCAATATATTCACCCCAATTTTCAGAATATGCCCAACGATTATAACCAACAATCATCTTAGTAATTTCCTCACCAATACCTGCCGTTGAAGCAACAAAATTTAATACTTGATTCAAAGGTGTACCATTATTTGGAATAATGTCATGAGCTATTTCGGGTCTATTTATTCTGATATGTTCAATGGCGGCTTTTCTAAAAGGATGTACCTGGTCAAAACCAACCTCCCCCAATAATACGGGCTCCACAGTTATGTATCCAATATTAAAATCATCACTATTTAACTTAGCAGCACCGAAATAATCAAAATTATTTATGTGTATCTTATGCAGTTTAGCATAACCACTTACAAAATCTTTATAAACATCACTATTGCCTTGACGCCTTAAGATGGAAGCCGTTTTAAAATAGATATGATTTAAATCCCCTACATAATCATTCTTTATTACAGCATTAACTTGAGATTCAGAGGATGCATCACTAATTGGTTCCTCCAATTTAAAATATATCCTGTATACACTTTCATTATTGGTATTGTCTTTCCAAAATTTGCTTAAATTCCCTTTCGCGATGCCATTATAAGACCTTCTTCCTAAATCAGTTGCAGGATTTATTGAGGGTGAACCAAAATATGCTTCGTTAGTTAAAGCTCCCGTTTCCAACTCGTAATCAGATGGTGCATAATTCGCACTGTTACCAATAGAAATGATATCAAACATGCGAGTTGCCTTTTGTTCCTCAACAAATGCATAATCATCTTTCTCATAATTTATATTCATTATACCCCCTGTTGGCAAAATCACTTGTCTTAAGCACCATTCTCCAGCATTAGACTTTTCAACTAAATCATTTAATAATGGCACTTGAGTTGAATTAGGGGATGTAAAATATTCTGCCCCTTGCTCAGAATACGGGTATTCTGAATATGGGTAATCATTTGTATATTGATTATTTGGTTTAAAACTTCCCCAGCGATCTATATTTTGTTCATCATAATCAGGATTCAAATTAGCTTCCAATTCTCCATAATTAAAAACATACGGACTAATCTCTCCCCTGTCCGAATTTTCATAGGTAAAATAGACTTTTTTTAATGTTAATTTTCCACCATTATTGGATTGTTCATTACTGGTTAAGGAGGTGCTTCCACTATTATTATGTATGCCTTGACATAAATCATAATTGTACTCAAAGTGGGCTATTTGCAGAGGTATAGCGTTTACATTGGGAGCTCCATATTCATCATAATATTCGGCTTTTGTATATAATTTTATTTTATCTATTTTTTTAGAGGTTGTACTACCCTTTTGGCCAATTTGCGCATACTTATCCAACGCTTCTAAACCATCCTTTCTATCTGATAATTCAAAAATAGCAATGTGTGTTTTAGTTTCAATGGATTCAACATAATATATTTCTTTTTCACCGTACGAAAAATTAGCCATATCATCATTCGGATTACCTTCACTTCCATTTAAAAAGGTTGCTCCACTGTAGGGTGTGCGCCATTTGAAATTGGTATCATGTTTTACATAATTAAATTTGGTCCAATAGCCAAAATCACCATCAGATGGTCCTGCAATATCATCTGAATCAATGTAATCAGGAGACAAAACAGAAGTTAAGAGCCAAGAATGAGCGTAAGTGGGTATACTGTCTTGATTCAAATATTCTTTAGATTGAGCATTTGCATCATCTGTATAAGTATCCCAATTTACGTTTATCCGATTTGTGTTTTTGTTTAACGTAGGGTCAATAGATTGACCATCATTAACAGACATGGTTACATTTAATTGCATATTATTGTAGGCAGCTTGTCCGTAGACATATCGCATCCCATCTTGATTTAATACTTGAACCTCGGATATTAAATGACCCGGTTTGTTAAAATCTCCCTCTCTATACAATCCATATTGTTCAGCCTGCTGCACTGTTAAATAGTCAACCACATTACTTCGTCTAGTAGTAGTTTTTGTATTTGTTAATTGATCAGCTGGAATAGCTCCTGTTTGCATATTTGAAAGAGAAAAGTTACCACTCAATTGATAATCCTTTTCCAACCAATTTTGATTATCTTTTTCAATTATTGCAAGTAATGCTTCATCATTTTGCCAATTATTTAGATTGGTTTCATTTGTCAATACTCCGCTATGCTCACCGTAAAATTTAAAATATTTCTCAGTATTTTCATTTTCTATATCATTATCGAAAGAACTTGTTCCACTGTTCCAATCTCCAGTGGAATTATCTGTTTTACTTTTTTCATAGTCTAAACCAACATGGTACTTAAAAGTTGATGGTGGTGGATTAGGGACAGATTTAGCTAACTCTAAACCAAAATTATTTCCTATTACTTTTTCATTTTCATCATAAGATGAATAAATTTGGATATAATTTCGATTTGCCCTAAAAGATCCTCCAGAACCTTGTGCCGTTTGTACAAAATGATCATAACTTGATCTTGATGGGTTTAAATAAGGAGTTTTATTTGATTGAAGATTGGATTCTCTTGAAATGTCAGAAATAACGTTTTTATTTGTAACAGCAGCATAAATGATCTGATATTCCGAAGGTTGCTTTTCATATATATATCCATAAGCGTTTACTGTTTTATTTCCTTTATTGGCTACTTTGCTTGTGGAAAGATATCCATTATAATCAAAATTATCCGCCTCCCATCTGCCATAATTTGTTGAAGTCCCTAATTTGAGTGAAAAAGAAGTTGAATATGATTTGGTAGGAATCGATACGTTGGGAAGTTGAGCAAACTGACCAAAACCTATTCCAGAACTCATTCCAGATGAAACTACACCTTGCATTGCAACTCCGTTTTTAATATATCTCATTTTTTTTCTACTTTCTATTTGTCCCGTAACAGACAAACTATTTAAGCCATATCTTGAGCTGATATTTATACCTATTGAAGTACTGTATTTTTGAGTTTTAAGACCTCCTGTGACTGGAAAACCAAATCCATTTTGAGAATCAAAAGAAATTCCCATTGATAATGATAATGAGGAATTTTTCTGAGGAAATATTAGTTTTTTCGGTAAAACAGAAATTCTATATCCCAAACCTTTATAATTATTATAATAAATGGTTGTATTGGCTTGTGCCAAGAACTGATTGTTATTTGTACTAACATCAATACCAAAATACTCTTCATAGAGATAATCACCAGATAAATTTAATAAATCAGCTGAAATCCCAACTTCCCATGATTCCTTCATATGCATTTTATAAGTGATGTCATCTCCATTAAAATCATCCGGAATTCCCTGCACTTGTCGGTTAATAGCACCTACGTTTATGTTCCATCCTAAACCAACCCAGGAGGCTTCTTGTTCCATACCAATACCTCCGTGGTAGGCCAAGTTAATTGGATACCCGCCATTAGGTCCGGGAACATTCATAATTGGAATATTATAGGTAAAGTCACCCGAAAATAAGTCTACTAAATCAGATGTTGCAGCTGGCTCAAAACTAGCAAATTCTTCTTGAGCTGGGCCACTTGTGAGTGCAAAGGAAACGGTTGGTGCAAACGTTTGGGTCAATACTTGAATGGCCATTAACAAGGCAAATCCTTTAAAATATTTACTTTCTCTTATTTTTGAAATTCTAATTTTCATATTGCTTGAGGTAACTATAACGTTATTAATTGAGGTAAATTATTTATTATTTTATGATCAAATACGAATTTGATGATTCCATTATTGAATACTTTGTCGTTCACAACAAGTTGTAAATCTGCATCCAAAACATCTTTGGATTTGGGAAATGAAAAAACAAAATCTACATAAGGAGCTATGCCATGTGAGCGAACAAAATTGAATAACCCACAGTGTAATGTGTCTAAATTTTGAACCAGCACAATATCATTTTGAAATTCAAACCCATAATAAACTACTCTATCAAAATATTGCGCCTCCTCCATCATTTCATGAGCCATAACATCGCCAGTTATGTCTGTTTTAAGCCTAAGCCCAAAATGATAAAGCCCATCTAACTTTTTACTTCGTTCTTCCACCAATTCAGCACTTAGCTCATTTGTTCGTTCCTCATTGCAAATGATGAATTCAACAGGTTTATAAGTAGCGGTAAAATGCAGATTGTTAAAAGATTTGGTTTTCGTTAAACCATTCTCTTCATTTTTTATCCATTTAACATACTCAGATGGCACCAAACTATCGGGCACAGAGTTACAAGACTGTATGAAGAATATCAAAACGATTCCCATAAATAAAAAGACTTGTTTACTTACCTGCATATTTATTATTGATATAAGTTATAATATCTTCGGTAATATCAATGCCTTCTTCGGCATAAAGTAACGAACCCTGTCCATTGGCACCCAAAACAACAGTATATCCATTTTCCTTACCATAAGATTGGATATACGTGTTCATTTGATTTAATATTTGTTGGTTATAGGTAACACTTAATTCATTTGAGTTATTTGTAAAATTGTCATATTGACCTGTGCAATATTTCTTAAAAGCTAAGTATTCTGCTATTTGGTTGGTATCGTTTGGGTTAACTTTACCTGCTCGTTGTGTCAATTCAAAATCTAAACTATCTAGTATAGATTTAGCTTTAAGATTGTATGCTTCCAAACTTTTATTTAGTTCAATAGACATCTGAAATGAGTCGTATACTTTTTGATTATCTACAAAAGCAATTTTAGCACCTCCACTTGAAAATAATTGAAGATACAGGATTAAAAGAAGAAGTAATCCCAACAGCCCAAAACCAATCTTTTTCAACATCCTTTTATTATATATTAAATTTTAAATAAACTACATCTCCCTTAGTGTTGGTCAACTCAAGAATATAGTAACCATTAGTAAGTGTGCTAGTTAAAGCCCCTAAGTCAATAATATGTCTATTATCACCTATTGATTTTCTATGAATTTGGGTTGTTTCAAACAATTGATTGGTATGTTCCTTGTAAATCTTTATTTCACAGTTTTGAATATTCGGTTCATATTCTTTATCAAAATAGAGATACAATTTGTTATTGGTAGGCAGGTAATAGCCTCCATCTAGCTTAACTTGTGGTTTAACATACCCCACATTAGGTTCACAAGGAAAAGACACCAAATGATTGCTGATTTCAGCAGCACCTCTTAATTCTGTTCCAACAATTAAATCTGCACTTGAAAAGTTACTGCCATTATAAGGCGTAATCGTCAACCAAGGTAGAGGTATAGCAGGAGTTAAATTACTTGCATTGTATGAAAATTGGGCGCTTGAATTTTTAGTTATATGTATTTCGCTATTTTCTTGAAACAACCCGAGTGAATTTAATGTGTTTTTATCGTAGGCGAATAAATATTTATAATTTACCGGTAAATTCCATAAGTAAACGCCATATTTTGAAGGAGAAACAACATCTTCTTCAAAATATACAAAACTATCATCGTTTAACAAATTTAATTTTTGTGAAAGTAATAATCCGAAGTGTTGCCAATGGGTACTAACACTGTAGGCTAATCTATTAGAGGAATATGCTTCACCTGTTGCAGAAAAAGTTGGATTATAGATTGAATTGTTATTCGGAAAGGGATAATTTAATACATCTGTTTTGTCAACCCATAGGGTTTTATAACCTACCCAATACTTTTTGACTTGAGTAAAAGATCCCGATGTGACTGTTAAAATATATTCTCCTGGTTCTAACCCTATAATTTGCTGCGAAGAAGAAGTAAAAGAGTTCGGTCCTGTCCAACTTAATGAACTCAATGTTCCCGTTATAACTGGATTGAGTTCTCCATTATCCAATTGACCACAATTCATATTTTCTAGACCCGAGGCTACAATTCTTGGTCGTTTGGAAGTGAGATAGTTAATCAATTTAAATGACCTACTTGCCGTGTAAATACCAGCTTTAAGCTGAAGTGCAACATTTTTATCTGCTCTAAAATTTTCTCCAAACAAACTACTATCATCTAATTCATACTTTCTATAGAGTACTCCATTTCTATAAAACTTAAGAGAATTTGATGTCTTTGTAACTTCAATTTTCTCATTCGTTTTGATAATAAAGGTTCCTTCAATTTCACCATTGATTATTACATTCAAATAACTTCCATTAACCCACATGCCGTATACTAAACTTTCATAAGGATTAGCATACGTAACGGTGTCACCATACGCTCTCAATCCAACATAAAACTGAGTTGTTTCATTGGTGATCTCCACTTCAAAGCCTCCGTTTTCCATGAGTGAAGTATAATTGTCAAATAATGCCTCAGACCAAGCGCTTCCTGCACCTTTACTAACTGTTGTACTGGCCACTGACAAAGGAGAGCTTCCTAAAATTGTAATCGGAGCAGTTACCGTTACTTTTTTATTGTATTTATTACCTAGTGTATCTACTATGGTGAGATTATAAATACCAACGTCTATTCCGCTTACCGTATTTGAATTAAACTTATTCAAATAGGCAGATCTATTAATCGTGTTAAATAAATCCCCATTAAGCCCCATTGAAATGGCCTTCAATCTTGCTGCTGTTCTAGATGTAGTAAATTGATAATTCGTCAAATACTCATCATTTTCAAAAAAGGTATAGTAAGGTGATTGCCCTCCCGAAATAGTAGATGTTACACCCCCTAATGCAGTTGTAGTAACATTGGTTACTGAATTTGAAGAATTGACTCTTGAAATGACTGACTCATCCAACTTTAACAAATATACTGCTCCCTTGTTGGTTCCTCCAGCATCATCCCCTGCTGCACCAACAGCTATATAGGCTTTGCCATTATTGTTCATATTGCCTATATAAGCCATTCCATTACTAAAACGATCGTTTGAGACTAATGTGCCTAAACCATTGTATTTATGATAAATTTCTTTTATCAATGTAAGGGTATTTGTTGAACTTATCGAAACTACTGATAATTGACCCAAATTACTGGGACCTGTAAACCTATCTAAATGTTTTATTGAGTTGATTGATGAAATGGCTAATTCCTTTAAACCATCTCCATTAATATCCCCCATAACATCTAGGTGAGCACCAAAAAAAGAATTTGATTTAACGGCCACATCTGTTGAATTAATCGTGAAATCATCTTTAACGGTACCGTCTGGATTCAAAGAAATTATCCAAACTTTGCCATTATAGTTTCCACTCTCAATATTTGCTCCTGATACAGCAATCTCTTTTATTCCATCACTATCATAGTCATCTATTGCTACGATATCAAATCCAAAATAATCGTTGGTATTAGGGTTGTTAGTCAATCCTCCTGAGTAGGGATTTATTTCTGCATAATTGATAACATTTAATTCTCTATCTAAAAATAAAATCATAATACCTCCTTCTTTGGATGAGGAAGTTAGCGAAGATTCATAAATCGAACTTATAGCAATATCATCTGTTCCATTTCCATCCACATCACCAATAGCTGCAGCAGAATAACCAAAAAGATTTCCTACTCTAACAGAAGTTCTAATGGAATCAAAATTTTCTATAGATTGGCTCATTGGCACAACTTGATGACCTATAAATCGATCAAAAATCATGGGCATCTCAACAGGTTGTGGTCCCGTTGTGTCTAATTCTAGCATTCTAGTTATAGGCGAACATTCTTTTAGCCATTCTATTGTACCAGATTTTGTTAGTTGAAAAATGTAGCCTTTTCCTTGAAATTGATTGGTAACAGGACTTGAACCTATATCATATCCGGTATGTTTTTTTCGAATAGCACTTGCATAAAATTCCTTTTTTCCATCACGGTTCAAATCGGGAAACACTTTAACCACATTAAAAAGTAATGAATCATTTGTTATTAAAGTACTTAATCCCGTATTTGCTGAGATATCAGCTATTGATAAAACGGCATTACTAGTTCCCATATATAAGATGTATGCCCCACCTCTATTATTTGCATCATAATCATATGAAACTATTAAATCATCAAACCCATTGCCATCAATATCACCAGCATTTACAATTGATTTTCCAAAATCTCCATTTGTTGGTAAAACGCCACTTATTCCAGATGTAACATCACTAATTTTTGTATTTTCAGTTACCCAATCCCAACCAAAAGAAGTACGGATTTCTTTCATTGATTTACTTGCAGTATAAATACTAAAATCTGCATATAAATCTTCATTTGGATTAATAGTTGCTAAACTGGTGTAAAGTATGGTTTTTTCACCTGATCTAATTCTATAATAATATACGTTGGCTCCTGATCTTTCTACTCCAACAATATCATTAACTTGAAGACCACCTGTAAGTGTGTATTTTGAAACGCCACTTTCAAAAACCAAAAAATTTGCATCTTGTTGATGTACGGCAAATTTAACTGATGTATTACAATTATTAGTATTATATTCGGAGAGCCCCAAAAACATTTGAAATGTTGAAACGGTTTCAATTTTATATTCAACATATCCACTTCTTCCTGACTTCAATTTATTTTTTGATATACCTCCGGTGTTACACCAACTATTGGCTACGTTTTTTGTTATAACATTCGTTGTGGAATTTACTGTACACCCCGAAAATTGTTGCCATTTAGCAAGATAATCGACTTTAATATCTTTAACCTCTACACCGCCTACATTATCTGTAGCCGTTACTGTATAAGTTCCTTCAATTAAATTTGAATCTTTAATTCCTACTGTTCCACTAGCCCAAGAAAAAGTATAAGGAGAAGCCCCATTTGCAGCATTTACTTGAATATCTCCATAATATTTACTATTATTAAAATCTATATGAGTAACAAACTCTGAAATATTGATATATCCAAAAGTTGCATTAGCACCCGAAAAAGCTACTCCGTTGTCATAAATACTACAATCAGCATATAAAACTTCAGTTGTTGATATTGTCAATAAACTAGTATATAATATAGTTTTGGTTCCTGCTCTTGTTCGAGAATAATAGACATTTGCACCTGTTCTTTCAACTGATAAAATATCACCAACTTGAACCGCACCCGCAGAGGTAAACTTCAAAGTGCCACTTTCATAAACCCTAAATTCAGCCCCATATGAGTATAACCCATATTTTATTGTATTATAGTTAGCGCCTGTGTTATAAGGTGATAAACCTATAAATTTACGATGATTCAAAGCAATAGATGTTATTGTGTGAGAAACCATTCCATTTTTACCTGATTTTATGTTGTTGTATGACAACGCTCCAGAGGTCCATCCGTTTGCTGTGTTTTTCGTTAATACATTGGTGGATGAATTGTAAGAGCACCCAACAATCTGTTGCCATTTCACAGGATATTGGCAATAGGCTGGCTGAACAGAAATCAACAAAAGAATTGAAAAACAAAAGAAAAAATGAATAATGTTCTTTAATTTCATATAGTTTAAGGGTTAATTTGTCTATAAATTACTTCTGATGTCGTTCCTATTGTTGACTCAAGATAAACTGAAGCATAAATATGATTCAAGTTTTCAAATACACCCAATCCCATTATTATGTGCATAAGATTTCTCTCATATGATTTAACACCTCCTGGAGTATTATTATCAAAAACAAAATAATCATCAAAAATATCACTCCCCCCCTCAGTTCTACCCAATTTTATGTGAATCTTACCCACTTGAGTACTATCTAAAAGCAAAACAGACACTTTTACGATAAATTCTTCATTATGGTAATATGCATAACAAACAGAATCAACAGCTGCTTGATTATCTAAAATCGAACTATCAATATCTAAAATTGTACTTACAGGGGTTAATGAAATTTGAATATCTCTTAATGATTGAAAAGATTGACCTTGAATAGAAAATATCAACAAAAATGTTGAGATAAAGATGATTATTCGCATAGTGATGAAGTTTTAATTTTCGATAAAAGTAAAAAAGCAATATTTAATTAACAAATACTTTTTAATATATTTGTTAAAAATGTTAAAAACCCGCATTTTCACTAACCTAATAGAGGGTTATTTTTTTATTAAGACTTCTGGTGAAGTACCTCTTTTAATCGATATACTCTTATCGTTGAACGATTGAATTAAAATTCCATTTACAATATCTCCCTCTCTTACTATGTGTGAGGATGTACCAATAAGCAGCAAAGCATATTTTTGTTTAGTGGATGTAATAAGACCTTTGTATTCAAGAGGAAGCTCTTCTTTTACTTCTATTTTTGATGGCTTATCCTTAAAATTACTTGAAGGGGTATTATTTGATGGGTTATGTATTGTCTGTATATTTTGAGTTGCAGGAGCAGAATAGGTTGTAACATTTGACTTCAAAAAAGGATCACTATAATCATAAACGGGTTCATAGATCTCAGCTATTTGAAAGAAATCAGTAGGGTAGTTTGTTTGAGTAGCATGGGTTGATGCGCCCACTTCTGTATCATTGCCCAAATAATTGAACCATTCCATAGCTGCATATCCCCATACTAATAGAGCAACCGTTATTAAAGCTATGGTTTTTTGTTTTTGACTCATTATTGCACATCAAAACGTATGGCTTTGGATTCAATTCCTGAATTGCCTGCATTATCAAATGACTTTACCCTCCAAAAATACGTCCCAGTAGAAGGTAATGAAATAGTTCTATCTTCAGTAGCTGAATAATGTTTGGCAAAAGGCAAAATTAAGGTGTCGGTATAAAAATAGATACTATCAAACAAAGGTGATTGAACTACTCCTACATCAGCTGGTCGTGTCCAATTAAACAATAATAAACTATCTTCAACCAAGCCCATTGTAGATGGAGTTGGAGAAACAATAACTGGTTTTTGGGGCGCTGTCAGGTCAACGGAAAATTTATACTCTGATGCAAAAGGTGTGGTTGAAGGAAATGTATTGAAGGCTAACGCACTCCAAAAATAGGTGCCTTCGGCCAAAGTAACTGTGTTGGTATATGTTGGTGTAACAGTGTTTTCATCAACCACAGCAACACCCGAAAGCCAATTGCTTCCTGATCGCACTTCTATATTATATCCTTGTGCAGAATATAACGATTGCCAATTGAAGGTAATGGTTGAATAATTAAAATAGCTATTATTAACTGGACTGTATAAAAGAATGGACTGGTTGTTTAAATTAAAAGAGGAATCAATATTTAAATTATATACTGAAGAAAAATTGGTTTGATAAGCATTATTTCTTGCTTTTACTTTCCATTGATATTTACCAGGATCTAATGTATGAATCAATTGCAAAGAAGAAACAGTAGTATCAAAATAGTGAGTGTAAACTGTATCAAACTTTGGAGAAACAATTTGGATTTGATAATGCGTTGCTTCTTCAACTTGTTTCCATTGGAAATTTATATTTGTATTTTCAGTAATGTAATTATCATTTGGAGTTAGTAATTGAACGGTTTCATTGCTTATATCACGTTCAAAAACATCTCTACATGAATTCAATAAAATCAACGACAATAAGAGCAGTATAAGGAGGGTATTATTTTTCATTGGGACTTATGTTTTGTAAATAAATAAGTAAATATAGTTTTTTATTTTTATTCATTACATCTTCTTCTAACCTAAATTGTACACTGGATAGTGAAGCATGTAAAAACGAAGTTTCTAAATAGTTTATTACTTTAAGCAAATCAATATAAGAGCCGGTCATCTCAAATGAACCTGTAATTACAGTAAACGCTCCAAAATTAAAGGAATGAGGCGCTGGCACGTTGGTAATTTTTATGGGCAATTGGTTACTCAGTTTTTGCAGTTCCGAAAGTAGGTTATATTGGATGTCTCCACCCGTAATTTTATCGGCACCAATCAATGCATTAATTTCTTTTAACTTAGTGTCCATCACTTCAATTTCAGCCGTGTAGTCACGTCCAGATTCTGATATTTCGAGGAGGGTTTCATATTCGGTTTTCAAACTCCAAACAATACCATATGTATTTTGATACATAGAATAGAGACTCACTGATATGATTAATACCAGAAAATAAAATGTAATTTTATTTGAAAGTTGTTTATTCATTCAATATAATCTCTAATTCAAAAATACCTGGGTTCTGTTTATCTGTTTGACTATAATTAAAGATCGTTATTTCTTGAACCCATTCTTCCTTACCTAATGTTTCTATCCATTGATTTAAGACCTCACTTGTTTGCGAAATTCCCTTCACTATGACTAATTCTTTATTAAATTCTATTTTTTTATCTTTTTTGATTTTTGATTGTAATGGGAAAACCGTTAATTCCAATAATCTAATATTCGGTGGTAGTGTTGAGCCAATTCTATCCCCTATCTTATTTATGTTTTTGGATGACACCACTCCAGTAGAAGATAAAATCGCCACTTTTGAGTTGTAGTCATTTTGCTTTTGTTGGAAAAGCTGATTAGAATTGTTTTGGTCGGCCGTTGTTTCTTGCAAATCAATAATGGCTTCTTGATAGTTGGCATTTATAAAATAACTTGTACCTATTAGAAAAAGTGTCGTAACAAAGAAAAATCTGAGCAACGCCATTTGATAATGCCAAAATTTCAATTCAGTATTATTCTCTTGGATAGCCTTTGGTAATAGATTCTCATTAAATTTCCATTGAATGTCTGATAAGACAGAAGCAAAAGGGATGATTAATTTATTGGTTATGGTGATATCCCCCAATTTACAATTGCGAATCGATTCATCATTATGTGTGGTAATATCAAATAAATTGAAATTAAATGAGTACATACCTATCTGCATTTCTTCTGTTGGAAATTCATCTTTGAGAAAAAACACATCCACTGGACCCGCCTTTACATTAATAATAATCCACTTATCTTGACTAAATTGTGATATAATCTCATTCAGCAGTTTGTTTCTAATAAGGGCAACATAAACACAATTTTCAAAGATTGTTTTTTGAAAAAAAAATTCAGCCAATTTAGCCCCAGGTAAAATTCTTTGCAACAAAATACTATCCTCCACCTCTACGTTTTCTATACCCAATTTACGAATCACAACTTGTTTACCACTTAAAACTAGTGATATAGGTGTATTGACAGTAAAAGGAAGGGTAATTTTTTTGCTTATTTCGGGAATTAAATCAGCATACGATAGCCATTTATCTTGAGTTGTTTTTATGGATATTTTGCCATAGTTGTTTTTTACTCTAAGATAGCGAAACACCAATTCCTTATCATCCGTGTTTACCTCAATACCATAAAGCTCACGACTCCTAAATAAATTAATATGTTGTAATCTTTTGAACACTCGGATTATTCGTAGGTAACTACAGGTCTTAAAAAGATTGTCAATTGTTTTTTAGTTTTGCTTTTGGTTCTATTTCCAAAAATCCATTTCAAAACTGGTATTCTCGATATTAAAGGCAATCCGGATGATGTTTCTACCTTGGAGTTTTCATCTAAACCACCTAGCAGTATCATTTCACCATTTTTAACTCTTATCAGCGATTCAAAACTTCTTTTTGTTTGACCAGGAGGTGCTGTTTCGGCTACTTTATTAGTAAATGTAGATTGTTCTACTTTAATGTCTAATGTTACTTGTTCATCTTTAGATACAGATGGTGTAACGGTTATGGTAAGATCTGCTGTTACTGATTTCCATTGTTGGGATTGAAATACATTGGGACTAATTTGATTATTCACAATTTGGTTATTCACCTCCAAATAATATTGTTCATCCCCAATTTTCATTATGGTTTCGTGACCATTTAACGTTGAAACTGTAGGTGTTGACTTTACAGAAATGTCACCATTTTCTTCCATTGCCTTAATTCTAAGGTAAAAA
The DNA here is from genome assembly GCA_964419055.1 of uncultured Flavobacteriales bacterium. Classification (GTDB taxonomy): domain Bacteria; phylum Bacteroidota; class Bacteroidia; order Flavobacteriales_D; family Parvicellaceae; genus CAYQNU01. Next base: position 15,386 of record CAYQNU010000035.1, read on the forward strand.
TTGGGCGATACAAAACCCAAATTGACAATTCCTAACCCATTAACACCAGCCACTACATCATTGATAACATCGGTACTTAAATTTACATCTACTCCGGGTGTAATCGTTCCTGTCGTGTTAGCGGGAGCTCCATCTGTGCTTAAACCTGCCTGAATACCGGTGGACAAATTGCGAGTATCATTCACATCTGCAATAATAATTTCTATTGTAATAACAGGCACCAATACATCAATGATGGTTATGAATTCTTCTAATGAGCGTATATCGACAGCCGAACCCGAAACAATGAGACCATTTAACTCCACAAACTCTGAAATTTCAATACCTTGTTTTAACTTTGAAGGTATGGCCGCTAATACATTTTCTACCCTTCTGTTTTGCAATTCTATCATCTTTGTTTGACGCAAGGTTTCATCATTTCGATTACCAATTAAATAAACATTATCTTGCTTCTTGAAGGTGAACTGACTTCCATTTAAAACGTAATTTAAAAACTCCTCATAGGTTGCATTCTCTATAAACAACGTTGCATTTTCCTGAGGAGTTCCATACAAAAAATAACTGGCTCCTAAAACCCTCGATACTTCCTCAATGATGAGTTGTCGAGAAACGTTTCTGGCCATAATGGTCACTCTCGTCCCATCGGAAGAATTAACCACTAAATTATCTCCTGCTCCTGTTTTTGTGTTTCCTGAACCATTGGTTTTGCTTCCTGTTAATGTGGTGCTTGCCTGATCGAGGACGTCTATGTAATAAAAATCATCACTGGTTTTGGTGATTTTCAAATCGTTGGACAAACATAATTTGTCAATAGCATCATCAAATGGTCTGTTTTTAATAAATACACTCACCTTCTTGTCCTTAACTTTGGGAGCCAAGATGATATTTTTCCCGGTTATATCGGTAATTTTTTTTGCGACTAATTCCAATGTATCCATTTTCAAATCAAATGAAACAAAATTATTAGCAGGATTGATGGATACATCTATAATTTTGGGAGCATAAACAAATGGAATAATGGGAACTTCATATTTTTTAAATGTCAAAATATTCCCAGTAAAATCAATATCTAAATCATATCGCTTGCACAAAAAGATAAAAACACTTTTTACTTGAACATTTGAAAAATTGTTGGTGATAAATTTATTTACGGTTGGGTCAACATCTACGTTGATATTATTTGCGATGGCCAAGCCTCTAATAAATTCTTGCAATGATGCATTGCTCACCGATAATTCAACCGGGTTATTTAGGGTTGGATTAACTTTTGAAAATTGTTCCAATTGTTTTTCCAATTCTATTATTCTATCCTGCGCCTTCATTTGAAAAAGGCAACAAAGTTGTAATGTTAGAAAAATTAACAGTCGATAGAATTTCATAGGGCAATTAAAAATTTGATGCTAATATAGGGTAAATCTCTTCAAATGATGTTTCGCCTTCTAAAAAAGTCTTGTAAGCACTATCCGCTAGCAATGAAATGTTTTTGTCGGCAAATATTTTTGAATCGGCAAATATAAGTGATTTTGATTTGATTACCTCGACAAAATCTTTATCTATAGGAATTACTTCATAAATGGCCTTTCTTCCTCTGAATCCGGTGTAATAACACGATTCACAACCTTGATGCGTAAAATATTTTATAGGCTTTTCTACAGGAGAAAAGTTTGTTGGGAATTCCAACTCAACAGAGGTTTCGACCTTGCAATTGGTACACAATTTTCTAATTAAACGTTGGGCTACCGCTAATTTTAACGTTCCTCCTACCAAAAAACTTGGCACACCCATATCCACTAAGCGCGATGTAATTTCCCAAGCTGAATTGGTATGTATAGTCGATAATACTAAATGTCCCGTTAAGGCAGCTCTAATGGCCATATTAGCCGTAATTTCATCTCTAATTTCTCCCAACATTATTACATCTGGATCTTGTCTCAAAAATGAACGTAATGCAGCTGCAAAAGATAAACCTATTTCCTCTTTTACTTGTACTTGGTTAATGCCTTCCAAAGTATACTCCACGGGGTCTTCAACAGTCATTATATTTCTTTTGACTTCGTTTAACTCCTTTAGAGTAGCATATAACGTAGTGGTCTTACCTGAACCTGTAGGCCCACTGATTAGTATTATACCTTCTGGTTTGTAAATATTTTCTTTATAATCTTTTAGTTCTTTTTTACTAAACCCTAAATCATTAATATTTAGATGACTGGCATCATTAGATAAAATACGCATTACTACCTTCTCCCCTCTTAATGTTGGAAGAACCGAAACCCGAAGATCAAAAACTTCGTCATTAATGATATGGCTGTACCTACCATCTTGGGGTTTGCGTTTTTCTGCGATATCCAAACCACTTTTCAATTTGATTACACTTACCAAACCTGTGTAGTTTTCCATATTTAATTTATACTTTTCAATCAAAGCTCCATCAATTCGTAAACGGATACGAGCCTTGTCGTCATAAATTTCAATATGGATATCACTACTCCCTAGCTCTCGGGCTTCTGAAATAAGTTTTGAAACAAAACTTTCATCATAAGCATCATCTACTGTAAACGAAATTTTCTCATTCTGAGACTTCCGGTAATGCTGATTTAGGTACTTTGCAATATAACCCGAGTTGGTTTTTTGAAGCGTGATTTTTTTGTTGAGAACCATTTCTAGTTCTGTCCTTGATTTCTCAATATTAGTAACTTCATCAATATACAATGATATTTCATTTTCTGAAACAGCATACGGAATAACTCTATAGAACCAAGCTTGTTCTGAAGAAATTTGTTGAAGTATGGTATCGTTTGAAATAAATTGCTCCATTTACATTCCTAAATATTGATTAATAGTTTCTTCTAATGAATAACCAAAATATACGCATACTTGTAATATCAATAGTGAAAAAGCACCAATTCCGGCATAGGGTATAATTGGTTGGTGTTTTTGGATAAATTGCATCACAACACCGATAACCATAGCTATAAAGGTCATTCCGATGAACAATAGAACATAGTATTGAGGTGGGAAGAAAAAAACAAGTGCTAAAAAGAAAAAATAGTCTCCCATACCTAAATGGGTTTCGCTTGGTTTTTCTATCCGTCTGAATTTACGTAAGTATAAAAAAGTGCTACCAAATACTGCACTAATTATTAAAGAATTAATTCCACCAACTTTAATTAATTCATAGATATTTTCACCTTGAAAATAGTGATATAAAAAACCAAATATTAAAAGTGCTATTAAAGAGAATATATTGACTTCTCTGTTTTTGAAATCATCAAATATTATCCAAATTAATAGCAGTATTATACCTATGTTTATGAGCATTTGCAAGTTAGTCAGGTATGGTATTTTGTATTTTGCCCGAATGATCTATCTCCCAAGTGTCCATTGTGCCATCTTGGTCAAAATCTACCACTGCTGTTGCTTTAGCTTTGAAACTTGTAAGACTGGATTCCGTAATTTCAATGCGGTAGTTGGCATCACCTCCATCTGGAACTAACATACGTTGTTCGTATCCTAATTCTTTGAAATCGGACGAATATTTTGAATATTCCATAAAATAGGACTGCTGCAATGTATGGATAAACTTGAGTTGGTATTCTGCTTCCTTAGCCTTTACTTTAACTACAGTTGGAGATAAATTTTTAACTACAACTAATGATATAATGCCAATAATAATAAGCACTGTTAGCACCTCCAATAAGGATAATGCCTTTAATTTTATTCTATTTTTCATATTCACGTTCACTACAAAAATAATATAATAATCAATTGAAAATTAATTTTATAAGAATCTTAATGATTTCTTATTAAAATTCCATTGAACTACTCATTTTAAAAATTGGTAAAATCATAGCTAAAGCAACCAGCGCAACTACTGACCCTACAATAATTAAAAGGGCTGGTTCTAAAATGCTTTTAATAACTTTTGTTTGATTTTCAACGTTATCGCTGTACTGAACAGTCAATTTACCAAACACCTCGTCTAATTTATTTACTTCCTCCCCTACTCTCACCATTGAAATCATTCTTGGCTCAAATATACTTTCTTTAGTCATGGCCACATGCATACTTTGTCCTTTTAGGATTTTTGACTTAATATTGTCAATACTGGATTCCAACGGATAAAAATCTACCATATTTTTTGTCATTTCCAACGCATCAATTAAGGGAACTTTTGCGGTCATCAATAAAGTCATGGCTTGGCAAAATCTTGATAAATAAATGCGTTGACTCATTTTACCAAATAATGGAATTTTCAATAACATCTGCGAGAATACTTTTTTAAACCACAATTGATCTTTTTGAAAATAAATGAATAGCACTATAATCAACATCAGTCCTAAAAAATAGGGATACCAAAAAGATACTAAATTGGACAGTTGTAACACAAAAGTTGTAATCCAAGGTAGTTCTGCATTGACTTGAGTCAAAAAAGACATAAACATCGGTACCACATAATTCATTAAAAAAATTAACACTCCTACAGCAATTACAATTACGATTATTGGGTAGGTAATCATCCCGATAAATTGTTGTCTTAGAGCATTTTTTTGTTCGTAATGTTTTTTAAGTTCCTTTAAAATTATTGCAAGTCTCCCAGTTTCTTCTCCTATTCGGATACTTTGGTATTCATAATTAGAAAACTTTTTTGTGTTTTCCATGGATTTGGATAATGACAATCCAGAAAGTACGTCTTTAAGGAGTATGGTATAAATGTTTTCTCCTTTTTGCTGAGCATTTTCTTCATCTAATAATCGTAATGAAGCGTTTAAATCTAGACCTGCCTCTAGCAATATACTCATATCGGTATAAAACTGTTCTTTCTTTTTGTCGTTAAACCCTGATCTACTTAATGAAATGTCCTTATTAAGAATATCCCATATACGCGAATTACCTTCTTCCTTTTCAGTTGATTTAGGCTTCTTGTTAACATTATATTTTGTAAGGTCAAGGCTCAATTTTCAATAGTGTTTTTACATCATAATCGCACCGTAAATCTACATGATATTTTTGAAACGATAACTCAAATTCAAGATTGAAATCTTGAATGAAGGCTGAATTGGTTGAAAGAGTGTTTACTTGAATTTCGGATTTTTTGAATTGAAAAGTATCAATAGAATAGTTAGATGACCTTAATATGTAGTCTTCGTCAAATTCATAAACAACAGAATCTAACAATAATGTACTTTTGTTGAATGACGGTGCAGGACATTTTCTCCAATCAGAAGCAATCACATTTTTGAACTGTATTACTTTCAATAAATTGGTTGTAGAGTTTTCAAAATAATGAAAGGTTTTATTAAAATTTACAAAAACCATAAAGCTTAACCCCACTAGGATAGAGGTAAGAATTAAACTTATTAGCGCTTCTAACATGCTCAAACCCGATTGTTTACTTTTCATCATACTGTATGAGTTGATTTTTAGTAAAAATTAATTCGTCAGCTACATTAAAAGCCTCCCACTTTATGTGGTACAAATCGTTGGATCCTCCATATTTTTCAACTGTTTTGTCCAATTCAAATATTTCAAAATCGTAGGTTTCATTATTGATTGTAGGGTTGAGTTGCAAAGAATCAATTTTTTCGTGAATTTTCACTAGCATAAATCCATTATTGCTTTTTGATAAATTACTGAATATCATTACTGTCAGTAACAAAACAATCCCAATAATATTGAGTGCAATTAATGGCTCCATAATAATGCTGCCCTTAACTTTTTTGTGATTTATTACTCGAGCCATGATATAACCTTTTTACTGGTAAATTCTGATTCACTGACACCAATTAATGCATAATTCTTACTCAAAAGATCCTTATTAATAGAGGCTTCTTCTAAATGATTTATATAAGTAGAGCCTGGTTTTTCGAGTTTAAGTCTATTTATGATCAAATTCCCAATAAATTTGCCCTTAAGCTGAACATCACCATTGCAGTATAAAGATCCCTTAAAATCAGAATTTATGGAAAATAATACTTGAATAGGATTTTTGTAATCATACAGTTCTTGAAAGCCAATTAGCACGCCAGAAAAAACGAAATTTTCTCCAATTTTTATCTTAGCATTTGGCATTTTCGATTCCGTTTTTTGAAAAATTGTAATTGCTGATAAATAGTCCATTTGCACATTATCACCAATTTTTAAGCTATCTGTGGCAAAAATCTGACAATTTCCCTCAAATTCTTGTTCAATCTCAATGTAGGGTGCTATAAGTATGATACCATCTAATTGTGCACCTGAGGAAATGAAAATTTCTTTTTGACTGATGATTTTTATGTTCCCAGTTAAGGACATTGCAGGGATTAAAATACCGTCATTTGAATTAATTACAATGGTTTTCTTAACAAATGAATGGGCAATACTGTCTCCGTATGATAAAATAAATCCATTAACTAAACTGTCTTTATTGCTGTTTTCTTTGGTATAAATATTTTTTATTTTGTTTTGATAATCAAGGCTCATTGGGGGCATTTGAGTTTCACTTTGAGAAGTTGTTCCATAAACTAACTCAGTGCCCGTATAAGGTGAGTTGGCCAAATAAGCCCTTTCAACACCTTTCTTGGGTAAGAAAAAATTACCGTAAAGCTCCGTTTGTCCCGCCAAGGATAAAGGAGAATTGTTGTCAACTAAATAGAATTGTTGATCATTATCTATAGTATTAGCAATTAGCGCGTATTTTGAATATTTTATAATCGAATCGGGTATCGATGCTCCGATGTATTCTAATATACCCCATTGAAAGCGTTCTAGTAATACTGTATTTGTGCCTTCATTATATAAATCGAGTAACTGGGAAGATTCTAATAGAACGGGAGATTTATTGCTCAACAAAATATTAAATCCCGATTGCAAATCGTAGCTTTTATTGCTTGATTGCACAAGTTGATATACGTTTTTCTTGGATATACCAAATAGAAATATGATAATTGTAAGGAGTGAACCTATGATAATGAGAATAAATAAGCTGTATAATAAAGAGCTTGCTTTTTGTTTCAATTTTCTATACTTAACGGATTATTCTTCTTCTTTCTTCGCATCTTTTTTAGGCTTTTTCTCTTCTTTTTCTTCGTTATTTTCTTTGGCCTCTTTTTTAGATTTGGAATTTCCAGATTTAAAAGGTTTAGTTACTCTTTGCCAAACACTTATTTTTGCTGTATCGGCTGTGCTATCATTAGTTATACTTATATCTGAAGGTTGTGCCACGGATGTGATGGTATCTTGCTTTAGTTTTATTGTTTCCCCTTTTTTATATCGTTCGGTATTTATAGAAACATTATTTTCATAGACAACTACCCTACCATGTAAAACGCCAAGATGATATTCCTCAGTTTTTAAAATGTTTCCGTTGACATCCCAATATATCCATTTGTCTGTTTTAACACCTTTGTCAAAATAACCTTTTGATCTAATCTGATTAGATTTATAAAAACTTTTGTATTCTCCATCTAAAGGACTACCCTCACAAGTTCCAAAAGATGTGTGAATTTCCTTTGCTTTGTACCAATGATATTGTATTTCCAATTTAGAATTCAATTTGTTCTTATCGGAAATATAAAATTCCTCATTATACTCTTTATGCTGGAGCGTAATCTTTTTTGGTTCGTCTTTTAAACCAACACTTAAAAATAAGCTCACAAACAATAAAAATAAAACTATTTTTGACATTTATATTTTTTATTTGTACAAATGTAAATATTTATCCAATACGTATTGTTTTCTAAATTAACTTATTCGTGATATTGGAAGCATAAGTTTAAAAGAATA
>CAYQNU010000036.1:0-21573 GCA_964419055.1 uncultured Flavobacteriales bacterium
ACGCTTTGGGAATATCTTTTACTTTAACCAAGGTTTTGTAAAACAACTCCATAAATTCAGCGGTTTCTTTATCGGGAACTTGCCAGAGGCTCATAATGAGGTATTCTGCACCTGCCATTTTGAAGGCGCGTTGCAAACCAAAAACACCTTCGCTTCCTTTGATGTCTCCTAATCCTGTTTCACAAGCAGAAAGTACGACCAACTTGGTGTTGCGTAAATTCAAATTAGAGACCTCATGAGCTGTAAAAACTCCATCATCACTCCCATCATTTGCTTTCCTATTCCAAACATTATTGGCTCCTGCTAATACAAATCCTGATCTCATTAATGGGTTATTGTTCTCCAAAAATGTGGTGTTTGCATAAGAAGTTCTATTGATTGAATCAAAAATGGGCTTAGTTCCTCTAAAAATTATTTCTTCAACATTTTTTTCATTAGAAGCCTCCATTTCATTAGTAATATCTTCTGGAGATGGAAAGAAAAAACCGTGTGAAGCAATATGTATAATTTGATTTTTTTGAGCATACTCTTTAAAGATACTTTCTGTCGCTAGATCTCCATAATAATGAACGAATTCACTTTTCTTTTTAGTTAATAGTTGTACAATTTTATTTGATTCCGTTAGTGTGCCAGGTAAGTAATCCCAAACTTGATTTTTTGTTGAGTCTGCAGAGTATTTTACTCCTCCAACAATAAAATAACTATCAGAGGGTTGAATACTTTGAGGTGTTTTTAATACTATATTTGAAGTGCTACTTCTTTGATTAATCATATAGTTTTCAGAAATATATACTCCATCATCTGAAGTTAGAGCAGAAAAAGAAACTTTGTGTAACAACCCAGAAGGCGAATAATAAATTTGATGGATACCTTTTAAATGTTTTTCCAAGGGTTTCCATACTTTTTGATATAAATCTTTTTGAGCTTTATTTCGAGTTCCATAAACTTTAGTTACAAAACCTAAGTTATTTCCTTGAAAGTTTCCCAGTATAGATTTTAATTCAGATTCGTTGCATAAGGTAACTATTTCGGGATGGAGGCAATTTTTTGTAATAATTAGAGCGATATAAATAATAGGGTTTGAGGTATCTATTTCACTTTTGAAATGAACAAACTCAATAGCAGCTTCGTTAGGTTTTAATTGAATTTGAATATCCTTCCAATTGAGTTGTTTTAGTTTATTAAAATCGTTAAAATCAATTGATTTTTTTATCAAATCTTGTTCAATCTTCCTCGCTTCTTCCTCCAATTCATTAGTCTCTTTACCTAATTCGTATGATTTGGAAATTTTCAATTTTAGGGCTATCCAATCTTCATACTGTTTAATAAGTGACGAATCTTTACTATTTAGAATTGTATTACGCATAGCTGTGGAGGATTTAAGGGACAATCCCTTATATTGAAGTGCCAAATTATAAGCAGTATCTTTACAATTCTCATACGTTTTATGATGTTTAGCAGCAAAATCAAAGTAATATCCAAAATCTTCCTCTAACATAGCAAAATACATTTCTTTTTCTTTTTCAGAAACAGTAAAGTAATTGTTATTCAATTCATTTTCAAAAGTTTTTTTTAATGAATTCAGGTAAAGGAGAGCTGAATCTAATTGATTTAATTTTTCATAACTAAAATACAACTGTCGTTGTGAAAATTTTTGAGCTCTAAATGCATTAGATAATTTGGATGTAATTAATCCTTGATTAGCAAATTGAACCGACTCAGTATATTTACCAATTTTATAGTAGGCATTTCCCAAATTACTGAAGGCCATTGCCAGGCTAGATTTATTACCAATTTCTTTTTGAATAGCTGTAGCTTTGGTAAAATAATCTATAGCCAAGTCATATTTACCTAAATCGCCATAGATATTTCCAATATTATTATAAGAACCTGCAATACCTTTTTTATCGCCCATTTCAGTTCTAATTCTAAGAGAGATAGTGTGATTTTCTAGTGCGATATCATGTTTTTTTTGTCTAAAATAAACTAAGCCAATATTGTTGTGCGCTGTAGCTATTGAATAGTTATCACCCAATTGTAACGCAATTTTAAGTACTAATTCATAATTTTTTAATGCATCTTCTAAATTCCCTCTATCTTTATATAGATTTCCTATGCCATTATAAGAGGAAAGTAATCTTCTAACATTTCCTAATTCTTCTAATAATACAATACTTTTTAAATAATATTCTAAAGCTTCAGAATAATTACCAAGATTAGCATTATCAAAGGCTAAATTCCCATTAGAATTAGCCATTCCTTGTTTATCATCAATTTCTGTATAAATTTCTAATGCTGTTTTATGGCATCTCAACCCTTCTTGAGTATTACCTAGTGAAAAATAACTATTTCCCATATTATTATAGGCCCGAGCAGTTCCTTCTTTATCTCCAATTGAGTTTTTAATTTCTAACGATTGTGTATGAAAAGTCAATGCATCTTTGTATTGTCCCATTCGGTCATAAGATGAACCTACATTGGTCATAATGTCGGAATATTCAATAATCATATTCAGACTTTTATAACCCTCTTGAGCTTCTTGAAATAGCGCAATAGCATCCTTATAATTACCTTTATTAAATAAGTGGTTCCCTTTTATTTGAGTAGCTTTAAAACAATATTTTTTTAATTCATTTTTTAATGACATTGAACAAATTTTGTCCGCATAAAAAATTAAACTATCTGATTTTATATTTTCAAATTTTACCAAATATCCTAATAAAGCTTTGACTCGTGTGGAATCAGGTAATTTCTTATTGTTGGAAATAACCAACAAGCTATCATAATTTATTTGAGCATAATTCAAATAGATAACTAATTGGAAAATAATTAATAGTAGTAGAGATTTTAGCATTATTATTTTTTGATTATTCTTTACAAACATACAAATTTTTGTACTTTATTAATTGACTATTTTAAATATCAAATAAAGTAAATAAATTTGACTATACCCTAACCCCAATTACACACACATCATCAATTTGCTCATTACTTCCTTTCCAGTTTACGAACTCCTCCAATAAACGTTTTTCTTGCTCTACCATCGGTAAATGAACTATAGATAACAATAATTGTTTTACATTTTTTATCATAAACTTTTTACCTTTATCTCCACCAAATTGATCAGGAAAACCATCTGTAAGGGTGTAAATGACATCTCCTTTTTGTAGTTGAACAGTTTGAAGTGTAAAAGGCTCTTCATCCTTATCATGTTTACCTACAGGCATTTTATCGGCTTTGAATTCTAATATTTCTCCGTTTCTAATAATTATAACTGGATTATGAGCTGATGCAAACGTTAGCTGTGTTCTGTCTTGATTCAAAACCAATAAGCTACAATCCATACCATCTTTACCTCCTTCTTCACTGCCGTCTTTTTTGAGTCGATTGATGATGATTTTACGTGTTTCAGAGAGAATAACATTGGGTTCCGTTTCTTTTTCAATGGATTTTTCTAAACTTGAAATATTCAAAATACTCATAATAGCACCAGGAACTCCATGTCCTGTACTATCTGCTACAGTAAAAGCGAAATTTCCATTATTTAATTGAGCCGCCCAATAGAAGTCTCCACTTACAACATCTTTTGGCTTAAAAAACACGAAATAATCTCGTAAGTGTTCATCAAGCATTTCCCTACTAGCCAAGAAACTTCGTTGGATACGCTCAGCATAGTTTATAGAGTCCGTTATTTCACGGTGTTTTTCTTCAACTTCGTGTTTCTGAATTTCAATTATTTTCTTTTGCTTTCGAGCTATTCTTAATGAACGTGATATAATAATTACAATTATTAAAACTAATAACAATCCTCCTAATGCAGCAAAACGGATGATCCGTTCGTTTTCAATTTCTTTATCTCTAATAGCATCTTTTTTTGCTTGTTCTGCTTTTTCTAATGATTCCTTTTTGTCAAATTCAAATTGTATTTGCAAACGTGTTTGAGCCTCTTTATTCTCATCATTAAAAATACTGTCTTTATATTCAACGTGCGTTTTGAAATAAGAATAAGACTTTTTATAATCACCAATGGAATCATAAATTTTTGCTAAATTTAACGACCACTCTTTTACACCATCCAAATCCCCTATCGAATGAGATATCTCAAGTGCTTGATTAAAATAATTTATGGCTTCATCATAACTACCTACTTGAGCTTCAACTGAACCAATATTACCTAAAGAAACTGAAACCATATAAATATCTTCCATTTCTTCAAATATGGTCATCGATTTTTTATAATATTCAAGTGAAACATCAATGCTGTCAAGATCAGCATATAGATTGGCTAAGTTTCCGTATATCATACCTGCTAAATACGGGTTTTTTATTTTATTTAAATAATTTAATGATACATTATAAGAAATTAATGAACTATCAAACTTTTGAAGTGAATAATAGATTTCACCCAAACTATTATATTGACTTGCTAGCCCTTCATTATCTTTAAATTCTTCGTACAATTGTATTGACTTTTCAATATACTCTAATGCTTTATCAAACTTTCCTAAATTATTATTTACCAAAATCAAATTATTGTAAGAATGAGCCATTTCTTTTCTGAAATTGTTTTCTTCTTCTATTTTTAACCCTTTCAAAAAATAGTCTAATGCTTTGGTGTAATCACCTTGAACAGCATACACAATACCAATATTGCTATTTATTTGAGCGATTCCTTTTGAGTTTTTAATTTCTTCATCTATTTCCAATCCTTCAAAAAACAACTCTAAAGCTGTATCGAATTTCGAAATATTTTTATTGTAAATGCCTAAATTATTTACAGCCTTTGAAGTACCTTTTTTCCAATCTATTTTTCGTGCCAAATCAAGAGCTAAAGTACCATAATAAATAGCCGAATCAGGATTTTCGTATTGCATTTTCCAACCTATGTGACCGAGAGCAACCACCCTTAAAGTGTCGGCAGTGTAGTTATTTTGAGTTTCAAGGTAATTCACCAATACCTTCAAAGAATCTAATTTTGACTCACCATAATCCAAATCTGAAGGAATGGTAAATTCTTTGACATCATTTGTTTTTTCTGAATTACAAGAAAATAACGAAAAAAGTAGAGCAAAAACAATTAATTTAAGGGTAGTTTTCATTTTTCTGATTAATGTGTTTTACTAACTGTTCATGGCTTTATCTACCATATTTGCACTTCCTACATAATACGGAACTCTTTGATGCAATTGGGTTGGTACGATATCCATTATCCTATTTTTTCCATCGGTCGCTTTTCCTCCGGCTTGCTCTGCAATCATAGCTAAAGGATTACATTCATACAATAAACGTAGTTTTCCTTTTGGTGCTTTAGATGTAGCTGGATAAATATAAATACCTCCTTTAAGCATATTTCTATGAAAATCGGCAACTAAAGAACCAATATAACGTGCAGAATAAGGGCGGTTTGTTGCCGCATCTTCTTGTTGACAGTAATGGACATAATTTTTCACTGAATCATCACATTGCTGAATGTTCCCCTCATTTATACTGTAAATTTTGCCCTCTTTAGGAATCTTCATATCAGGATGAGACAAAAAGAATACACCAATTCCTGGGTCATAAGTAAAACCATTCACCCCATTTCCAGTAGTGTAGACCAACATAGTAGAAGAACCAAAAATAACGTAACCTGCTGCAACTTGTTTATTGCCCGGTTGCAAAAAATCTTCTAATTGAACGGGAGTACCAACGGGTGAAATTCGTTGAAAAACAGAAAAAATGGTTCCCACTGAAACGTTTACATCAATATTTGAAGAACCATCCAAAGGGTCTATCAAAACCACATATTTCCCATTATTATTTACTTCATTATTGAAGGCAACAAAGTCTTCATTTTCTTCTGAAGCAATGCCACACACCACTCCTCTTGCCTCGAGTGAACGCATAAAGTGCTCATCGGCAAATACATCTAATTTTTGTTGTGCTTCGCCTTGAATATTGTCACTACCCGCAGCACCTAAAATATGTTTAGCTAATCCTGCTTTATTAATTTGTTGATTTACAATTTTTGATGCTAATCGTATGGCACTTAAAATTCGAGATAATTCGCCACTTGAACCAGGAAAATCAGATTGTTTGTTGATAATAAATTCGCCTAAAGTTGTCCCAATCATAATGTTATTAAAATAGAGTTGATAATAAATGTGCTTCAAATATCTACATTATTGATTAAATAATGACGACTTTAGCCGTATAAAATTAATAAAAAGAATATGAAATCAACATTCGTGCGTAATTCCTTTCCTTCCGATATGACTCGAGTGCTTGAATTGATACAAGAACTGGCTACCTATGAAAAAGCTCCAAACGAGGTGATCAATACGGTTGAAAACCTTTTGAGAGACTGTTTCGGGGAACGAAAAATTTGTGATTGCATTGTAGCTGAATTGGATAAGGAGGTTGTTGGATTCGCTTTATTTTTTACAGGTTATTCTACTTGGAAAGGGCGCACCTTGTATTTGGAAGATATTTTAGTTACGGACGCTTGCAGAGGTCAAGGAATTGGCGCTTTACTCTTTGAAAAAGTAGTTGAAATTGCTAAAGAAAGAAACGTAAAAAGAATGGATTGGCAAGTGTTGGAATGGAACGAACCAGCCATCAACTTTTACAAAAAATACAACGCAACTTTAGATCCTGAATGGCTCAATGGAAGGTTGTATTTTTAATTCAATTAACGTGTTTTATATGATAGAAAATCAAATATATAACAATTTATCAAACGCCTCAATTTCATTACAACGAGACGAGTATGAAATGTGTACTTTCAATAATTGTGATTTTTCAAATTTCAACTTTGATGGTTATGCTTTTAGTGATTGCAACTTCAATGATTGTAATCTTAGTTTAATACAAGTCAATCATACGGCATTTCGAGAGGTGACATTTGACAATTGTAAACTAATGGGTATTCAATTTGATGATTGTAATTCGTTTGGGTTATCTATGAAATTCAACAATTGTTCATTACAACATGCTACCTTTTTTAAGGTAAACCTTCGCAAAACTTTGTTCAATAATTGTAAGATTGAGGAATGTGATTTTACTCAAACCAATCTTACCGAAGCTGTTTTTAATAACTGTAATTTGACTCAAACGGTTTTTGAGCAAACCAATTTGGAGAAAACGGATTTTAGAACGGCTGTGAATCTTAATATAAATCCAGAATTGAATCGTTTAAAGAAAACAAAATTCAGCACTGAATCCTTAAGCGGTTTAGTGGCACATTTAGATATTATCATCGATTAAACTTATATAATATGGCATACGGAATAGCTCATTTATCCATAATTCCTTGTAGGGCAGAACCTTCAGACAAGGCTGAGATGGTTACTCAATTATTGTTTGGTGAAATCTATCAAGTTATTGAGGAACTACCTAAATGGATTAAGATAAAAAGTAAGTACGATAATTACGAATCTTGGATATGTCGTAAACAGTTTTTTGAAATTTCAGGAAATGAATTTGAAGAAATGGCGTTGAATGAATTTCCTGTCGTTGGCGAAATCTGTTCTACTCTTTGTGATCATTCATTAGCAACAATGGGAGCTACACTACCCTATTTCCATCAAACACGATTTCGAATCCGACAACAAGAATTCAAATATACCGGTTCTGTTGGTCCTTTTGATTCAAAAGAATTGATACCTACTGCAACTAAATTTCTAAACACTCCTTACTTATGGGGCGGTCGAAGTCCTTTTGGTATTGATTGTTCAGGCTTTACACAAGTTGCCTTTAAAATGATCGGTATAAAACTACCTCGAGATGCATATCAACAAGCTGAGGAAGGGTATGATGTATCTTTTTTGGAAATGGCCGAACCGGGAGATGTCGCATTTTTTGACAATGCTGATGGTAAAATCATTCATGTGGGTATTTTACTCAATAATCACCAAATCATTCATGCTTCAGGTAAAGTGCGCATTGACAAAATTGACCATCAAGGTATTTACAATGAAGAAACGAAGAGCTATAGCCATCAATTACGATTAATTAAAAGAATTTTGTAATCTATTGATTTTCTAGTTGATTTTTAACGTTTTTTAATGCGGCTTTAGTGCAAAATCGTTGATAAGGTATGGCGAAAATTGGTCCAAATAGTTTTAATAAAAAATTACTTGGTAAAGAAAAAGTGTGAATAGTAAAATACAAATGATCGTTTTTTTTGCTCAATGGTAAACGTAGAAATTCCCTTTTCAACATGACCTTCTAAAGTTTCATAACTAAATCCTACCTTGTCAACTTCAGGGATTATTTCATTTATCCTAACTCCTACTACAATTTTTTGAGAAAACTTTTTAATGGGCGGTAAAAAAATCTGTTGAACAATCGTGTCACCAATTTGCATAGTCCTATTCTCTTGATTCCATTGAGATTTGAAGGTAAGTATATTACTCGGGAAAATTGAATATTCAAATAATACTTTTAAATCAATTTCTTCTATTTTTTTGGATGTTTCGATTTTAATGAAACTCTTTTTTTCTTTTAATTGGAGTTTATTATAAACCATGACTTTTGAAGATTTCAATTCATTTAAATGAAAATTGAATCGTGTTTTTTGATCAAAAAGAAAGATTTTCATTGTAAACGAATTGTTTAATGTGCTTATGTGAAAAAATAAAATCCGATTCCAAACATAAATTTAACCACAATAAACTACTCTCTACAAATAATTAGTTTTTGTGTTGATATATGATTGTGTTCAAAAAAATAATTAATAAAATAAGCACCATTTTCTAGATCGTCAATAGGCACATCATTACTTTGTAAATTTAAATGAACTCTTTTTAAAAAACTTCCGTTTATTGCATAAATCTCAGCATAAATATTTTGATTACTATCGAAAACTTGTTTAAAGTTTATTGTTATTGAAGTAGTTGCGGGATTAGGAAATAAAATTGGTTGAAGTGAATTATATTCTTCAACTGAACCGGGGAAATACAGAAAATAAAATTCCAAATCATCTATCATCATTCCCATTTTATTTGTTTCGATAGAATCACTTACAAAGTTAAACCTAAAATAGATTGTATCCATTTGTTTAACCCCATAAAAAGGCTCTTCGATTTGAATAATCTTCCAACCTCCGGAAGATCCAGAAATACCTAATTCTCCATTTACAAGAGTATCTAAGGGCGGGACACAAAAATGATTTATACTACCAGAATTACTAGGTGAATTGAAGCTGAGAGGGTTCAAATAATTTGTCCAAGTTACACCGTTGTCATTTGAAAGTGTAATATAGAAGCCATCTTTAAGAGTGTCGGTATCTAATTTATATCTAAATCTAAAACTCGTTTTATTAAACCACATTGTTTTAAATTCAAAATAAGATAAATTATTTACTGGATAGGGATTAATAGTGTCCGTAATAATTGCTTTATGTAAAGAATAGGATTCGTCAAAACCAAAAGTTTTTTGTGGTGCACCAATTTGCCAAATTCCATTTCCTGAACTTTCCAAAGAAGTTGAGAAATATTGATTAGGATTTATATAAATATAATTTGGACCTAGAGTGTAGATAGAAGTAGAATCAAAATGAAAATTAATTTTACCATGAATATTATCATCAAAAACATAGTAAAAGTCATCACAATTCTGAGCTTTAGAAGAATGATATTTTAAAATAAACAATAAAATCAAATTAATTTTCACGAAAATTTTCATAATTTATTTTTATTAGAGTTTAATTTAAATGAGGTTACAAAATTGTGATTTTAACTGTCAAGTAAAGAAAAATCTAAATTACAACTTTTTTTCAATTTATTTACTACAATATTGATTCAAACAATCCTATATGAAACTTTATTATAAACAAAACCCTCATCAAAGAATGCTCTGATGAGGGTTTGTTATATTGTAAAGAACTATTCTTAAGCAGTTACTGATGCCTTTGGAGCAGCATCCATTATTTCTTGATTAGCAGCAGATTGGTATTGAGCAAAATTGGCCACAAATTTACCAGCTAATAAGTTAGCCGTTTCGTCATAGGCCGATTTATCTTGCCAAGTATTTCTTGGGTGTAATATTTCTTCTGGTACATTAGGACATGAATTCGGCATTTGTAAACCAAAAACATCTTGAGTTGTATAGGCAACATTATCTAATTGACCTTCTAAAGCAGCTGTAATCATAGCTCTGGTGTATTTTAAACTCATACGTTTACCAACACCATAAGAACCACCAGACCAGCCTGTGTTAATTAACCAAACATTCACATTGCTTGCAGTAATTTTTTCTCCCAACATTTCAGCATATTTGGTAGGGTGTAATGGTAAAAATGCTTTTCCAAAACATGCCGAAAAAGTGGCTTGAGGTTCTGTAACACCCACTTCAGTTCCAGCAACTTTAGCAGTATAACCTGAAATGAAATGATACATGGCTTGTCCTTTAGTTAATTTTGAAATTGGAGGCAATACACCGTAAGCGTCAGCTGTTAAAAAGAAAATATTTGCAGGTTTCCCTCCTTTGCTTCCAACTGCATAATTGTCAATAAATTCAATTGGGTAACTTACACGTGTATTTTCAGTTTTTGTGCAATCTTCAAAATCAACTGTTGACGTGTTTTCAATGAAATTGATATTCTCAAGAATAGAACCAAAACGGATAGCGTTCCAAATCTGTGGCTCTTGTTCCTTAGTTAAATTAATACATTTAGCATAACAACCACCTTCAAAGTTGAAAACTGAATTCTCTGCCCAACCGTGTTCATCATCACCAATCAATTGACGATTTGGATCAGCAGATAAGGTAGTTTTACCCGTACCTGATAATCCAAAGAAAATAGCCGTATCACCATTTTTACCAATGTTTGCAGAACAGTGCATGGATAACACATTTTTCTCATGAGGTAAAACATAGTTTAATACAGAAAAAATTCCTTTTTTGATCTCACCTGTATAACCTGTACCACCAATTAGTATCGTTTTTGCCGTAAAGTTTAAAATAGCAAAATTATGTTGACGCGTACCATCAATTTTAGGATCGGCTTTGAAACCTGGAGCACAGATAATGTGCCATTCAGGAGCAAAATTCGTCAATTCTGATTGAGAAGGTCTCAAAAACATATTGCTAGCAAATTGATTAGACCAAGGGAATTCAGTAATCGTTCTGATATTCAATCGGTAGTTTTCATCTGCACATGCATAACCATCTCTCACATAAACATCCTTGTCTTGCAAATAAGCAGTTACTCTATTGTATAATTTCTCATAATTTTCAGTTGAAAATTTGATATTAACATCCCCCCACCATACTGTGTTTTCAGTTTTTGCATCACACACTACAAAACGATCTTTAGGCGAACGACCTGTAAACTCTCCAGTATCAATTGCAATGGCACCAGAGTCAGCTAAAACGCCCATTCCTCCAGAGATTGTTTCTTCAATTAATTCTGCCGGTGTTAAATTCCAGAAAGCACTAGCTACATTTCCTAATCCTAACGCTTCTAAATTTGCGGTGGATGGCTTAATTCCAAATTCATTCATATTATTAAATTATTAAAATCTTGTGCAAAAGTACGTTTATTTATAGCTCATAGGTTAGCTGCATTTAGCGATTTTTCAACTTTTTTCTTTTATATGTTCAAAAGTCATGGTCAACTTCATTAATTTCGTGTCGAAAATTGAGTATGCCTTACTAATAAAGTTAAAATAATATGACCCTTCTACCCATAATTCGACCCATTCAACAAACCGATAATAATCAAATCTTTTCAGTAATTCGCGCTGTTTTTGAAGAACATGGGATTATTAAAAAAGGCACTGCTTATTTTGATGAATGTTTGCCTCATTTGTATGAAACGTATACCACTCCTTTAAGTGCGTATTTTATAGTTGAATGGAAGGGTAAAATTATGGGAGGTGCAGGAATATTTCCAACCGATGGATTACCTAATGATACGGTGGAACTGGTGAAAATGTATCTATTAAATGAAGTTCGAAACAAAGGAATTGGCCAAATGCTTATGAATACTTGTTTGGCAAAAGCTCAAGAATTAAATTATAAAAAAGTGTATCTCGAAACCCTTACTGAATTTGAAGCAGCTATTCATTTATACACGAAAAATTCGTTTACATTCCTAGATCAACCTATGGGTAATTCGGGTCATGATTCTTGTTCCATACAAATGATAAAAGCGTTGTAAAACACAAGTTACCAGTTGCATGTAGGGATTAAAAATGTTATTATTTTGTTATTTTATTACGAAAATTGGCTTTTTTCAACCACTTAACTAAATTTCACATCTTCAATTTAAGGATATTAGGTACTTTTACAACTTCTTAATACAATTGAAATGAAGGTAGCTCAAAATTATATCCTTAGTTTTTTAATTTTTATTTTTAGCGGCATTGTAACTCAAAGTAGCGCTCAAGGTAATCAAGGACAAGGCACAATAGACGGAAAAATCATTGATGCAGACAAAAAGACACCGGTTGAATTTGGTACTGTGAGTTTGCATAAAATGAAAGATTCATCTTTAGTTACTGGAACAATAACGGATACTGAAGGAAATTTTAAAATAGCTAATGTACCCTTTGGTAATTACTTTGTTCGTGCTAGTTTTATTGGTTATGAAAAAACTGAATTAAGAAGCATTAAGGTATCTCCTGAAAAATTGACCCATACACTTCCTACCATTCTATTAAAGTTATCCGCAGGAAATTTAACTGAATTAACTGTAGAGGCTGAAAAAAGCATGGTTGAAAATCATATAGATAAAAAGGTATACAACACCGATAAAGATATAGATAGTAAAGGAGGAACAGCTGTTGACGTATTGCGCAACATTCCTTCTGTAGATATTGATGAAAACGACAATGTAACGTTAAGAGGCGATGGAAGTGTGCAAGTGTTAGTTGATGGTCGCCCAACTTCCATTCCCATTGCTGTTTTATTAAAACAAATTAATGCCAGCGATATCGAAAAAGTTGAAATTGTAACCAATCCAGGAGCCAAATACGATCCTGAAGGTATGGCTGGTATTATCAATATCGTATTAAAAAAATCTAAACAAAAAGGATTTAATGGAAGTGCAAACATTGGCTACGGACAAGGTGTTTTGTACAACTATAATGGCGGTGTGGCGCTGAATTGGAGAAGAGAAAAATTCAATATTTCGGTGAATGCCAATCACAACAATAACCCACATTGGAACGAAGGTATCAGTGATAGAACTACTACTTTTGGCGATTCAACGTATCGACTCAAAACCAATTCAAAAGGTGAACACGTTCGTCAAAACACCAATGTTAAAGCCGGTTTTGATTATTTCATTAATGATAAAAATACTGTGTATTTCAACGGAAGTATTGGCTTGGGAGGCAATTCTAACGATAATTTCAGCAGTTATGAGCATTTTGGTAATGGTGAACTCTTTTTAACATCTGAAGCCTTGAGTAGTGGAAGTGGTGATAATACTAATTTTAACCTCAACGCAGGTTGGCAAAGTACATTAGGTAAAAAATTAGCCTTGGATTTTGATATTAATTACGATCAAAACAAATCTTACACATCAACAAACAACAAGGAAAATAAATACAACATTAACCCTATTTTCAATACCGACCCAATTAACAGAAATATCATTCAAGATGGTTTGAATGATGTGTTGTTATCACGTTTAGATTTCACGCTTCCTATAACTGATTCTATATCGATAGAATTTGGTGCTCGGGTTACCATAAATAATGAAAATAATGATTTTGTTGGTCAAAACTTCAATTATTCAACCCAAGTATTTGATTACGATTCAAGTGTAAGTAATAATTTTTTATACAATCAGTCCGTTTTTGCTACTTATGCCACATTCAGTCACAAAGTAAATAAATTTGGATATAAAGCAGGTTTACGAGCCGAACGTACCCTTACCAGTTCTGATTTAAGAACAACTAATGAGCAGTTTACAAACAATTACAACAACCTATTTCCTTCCATTCATTTATCTTATACATTAAGTGATAAAAGTGAGTTGCAGTTAAGTTACAGCAAGCGAATAAAAAGACCTGAACCTGAAGAAGTAAATCCATTTGCCAATTTCTCAGACCCCTACTCCATCCGCGTTGGAAATCCGTTCTTACGTCCTGAAAACATTGATGCTATAGAATTAGGATTAAGCCAACGCATTAAAACCAGTTGGAATATTAATGGTTCTGTCTATTATAAAATGATTCACGACCAAATAAGACGCTACCCAAGAGTAGAGGATAATTTATTTATATTATCCTATTCGAATTTGCAAGATAGTAAAATGGTAGGAACGGATGTATCGGTTAGTTATAGAAAAAAGAGCTTTTCAGTTATGGGTTCTGGAAACTATTGGTACTCGATAATCAATGATAGTGAATTAAGTAGACCCGATGTGGCTTCTTATGGATGGAGCAGCAATATTATGGCTAATTATAAATTTAAAAAGGATTTAGGTGTACAAACTAACTTTGTTTACAGAGGAGGAATGCAAATGGCACACGGTTTTATAAATGCTCGATATAATTTGAATATTTCTGTAAGCAAGTCGTTTTTAAATAAATCATTGCAGATTTCTCTAGGTGTACGTGACATTTTTAGAACGATGTTCTTTAATATTGAAAGTAATGATATTTTAGACTTTCAGTTTAATAATTACCGTTATTTCGATTCCAGAAGAGTTACCTTCTCTGTAAGTTACAACTTTGGCCAAATGAGTCAGCAGGCTAAACAAAAACGCAAATTAAAACAAGATGAAGAAAACAATTCTACACCGGATATGTAGTGACTTTTGCAAAACGGTTATGAAATTTAGTTGATTTAATAGATCTAAATAAACAAATAAAAAATCATTCGTTAATAAATAGAAGATGACCTCAAAATTTGAAGTCATATTTTGACTTACTTTTGGATTAAATCCTAATCACAATAAGAGTATGGCAAAAACAAAAAAAGAATCAGCATCGGCTGCAACTATAATAACGGAAAAATCGGAAAAGTTTCTTGAAAAATATTTGAATAACGCTTCGCCAACTGGTTTTGAGTGGGAAGGTCAAAAAATTTGGTTGGACTATATAAAACCCTACATTGATGAGTACTTTACAGATACTTACGGTACCGTTGTAGGTGTAATCAATCCAAAAGCAAAATACAAAGTAGTCATTGAAGCGCACGCTGATGAAATCAGTTATTTTGTGCATTATATTACCAAAGACGGGTTTATTTACTTGAGAAGAAACGGAGGAAGTGACCATCAAATTGCACCTTCAAAAAGAGTTAATATCCATACTGAAAAAGGTTTTGTAAAAGCTGTTTTTGGTTGGCCTGCTATTCATACCCGCTCCACCAAAGAAGAAACGCCTAAATTAGATAACATATTTTTAGATTGCGGTTGTGCTACAAAAGAAGAAGTTGAAAAATTAGGGATTCACGTTGGATGTGTGGTTACTTATGAAGATGAATTTATGATTCTAAATGGTAAAAACTACTTGGGAAGGGCATTAGATAACCGCATTGGTGGATTTTGTATTGCTGAAGTTGCTCGTTTAGTGCATGAAAATAAAATAAAACTACCTTTCGGTTTATATATCGTCAATGCTGTACAAGAAGAAATTGGGTTACGAGGTGCTGAAATGATTGCTCATAAAATTCAACCGGATGTAGCGATAATCACCGATGTATGTCATGACACCAACACTCCAATGATCAGTAAAATAGAACAAGGTGATTTATCGATTGGTAAAGGCCCTGTTTTGAGTTATGGTCCAGCGGTTCAAAATAATCTGTTAAAACGTATTGTAAAAACTGCCGAGAAAAACGCAATTCCATTCCAACGATTGGCGGCATCCAGAAGTACGGGTACAGATACTGATGCTTTTGCTTATAGTAATAGTGGTGTTGCCTCAGCTTTAATTTCTTTACCTTTAAGATATATGCACACCACGGTAGAAACATGTGCTAAAATTGATGTAGAAAATGTAATAAAATTAATCTACCACTCTATTCAAGAGATTAAAAACGGTGAAGATTTTAGATATATTAAATAAGGATTGATTTCTAAAATCGAAATTTAATGAGCGCCTCTAAGTAAATGATCTTTATTTAGGGGCGTTTTACATGATTAAAAAATGGAAAGGAATTTCAAGCATTTTTTCGTAATCTTCACCTTGTTCTCTCATTTCTTCATCACCTGTTTCATAGTACCAATTAATTGTTAAAAGCGGACCTAAAACAGCTAACTCTCGCAACATATTTAGTAAAACAACCGATGTGCTGGTATTAAAATATTCTAACTTAATATTAAAAACCGTTTTTCTTGACTCTTGAACATATTCCTTAATCCAAAATACATATTGACTGTAAAAATCGATGGTATTTTCTGGAACACTCACACCTTCAATCAACAACTCTCCTTTTGCATAGTCGAAGTGTAATTTGGGCGTTTTTACATCTTGTTCTACAAATAAGTTTTCCATTTTATTTTTATTTTTTTAAAAATCGGTTTAAATATAAAAAGAAATTAAGAGATTCGCAAAAAAAAGTAATTAATGACCACTATTTTAACAGAAATAAAAGCCTTAATTGGCATATCCAACCCTTCGTCACCATTAGTGAATGAAGCATTCAGTGTTTTGAATAAAATTGAGAACGCCTATTTGATTTGTGTTGATGGAATAATTACTGATTTTGGACCTATGGCTGAATGTCCCTATACAAAATATGAAAATGTTCCACATACATTAATTCAGTGCACGGGTAAAATGGTAATGCCTACGTATTGTGATTCTCATACACACCTTGTTTTTGCCGCTTCACGTGAAGAAGAGTTTGTAGATCGAATAAATGGGTTGACTTATGAAGAAATAGCTAAAAAAGGTGGAGGAATATTGAATTCGGCCCGCAAGCTTCAGGTATTGTCAGAAGACGAATTATATCATCGAGCAGCAAAAAGATTGACTCAATTAATTCTTTTGGGAACGGGTGCCATTGAAATTAAAAGTGGTTATGGATTGAGTGTTGATGGTGAGCTGAAAATGCTTCGTGTAATCAAAAAGTTAAAAGAAAATTTCCCCATTCCCATTAAAGCTACATTTTTAGGTGCTCACGCCTTACCTGTTGAATATAAAGAAAATAGAGAAGGTTATTTAAATCTTTTGGTTAATGAATTGTTTCCTGCAATTGCGGATGAAGGCTTAGCTGATTTTGTGGATGTTTTTTGTGAATTGAACTATTTTACACCCGAAGAAACCAATATGATATGTAAAGTAGGGAAACAATTTGGATTATTTCCAAAATTACATGTCAATCAATTCAACTCAATTGGAGGAATCCAGGTGGCAGTTGAAAACAATGCCATTAGCGTTGATCATTTAGAAGTTATGAAAGAACACGATTTCGACCTTTTGGCCAACAGTAAAACAATAGCCACTGCCCTACCTTCTTGTTCGTTTTTCTTAGGAATACCTTATGCGCCTGCAAAAGAATTTATTAAAAGAAACATTCCTTTTGCTATGGCATCCGATTTCAATCCGGGTTCAACACCATCCGGAAACATGAATTTTGTAGTATCCTTGGGTTGCATACAATTGAAGCTAACTCCCGAACAAAGTATCAATGCTTGTACTATAAACGGGGCATTTGCTATGCGATTGCAACAAAAAACAGGAAGTATAGCTGTGGGCAAATTAGCCAATGTAATCATCACAAAAGAAATAGAAAGTTACAATTATTTACCTTATTCTTTTGGGGAAAACCTTATAGATCAAGTATTGATCAACGGAAGACCTTTTAAAGGTTGAACCAATATATTATAAAAAAAAGCGACCTTTTCAGATCGCTTTTTTTTATTATCAATAAGTAGAATTCTTATAAAATTTCAAACTCCGTACGTCTATTTTGTTGACGTCCGTCCGAGTTGTCATTAGACGAAACCGGTCTTGATGATCCGTATCCTTTACTTTCTAATCGCGATTGAGCAATACCTTTACTTACCAAATAAGCAACTACGGCATTGGCTCGATCTTGTGACAATTTTTGATTCATACCTTCACTTCCCACATTATCCGTGTGACCAGAAATTTCAATTCGTAAAGTGGGCACATCTTTAAGCAATTGTACTAATCGATCCAACTCAGCATTGGACTCCAATTTTAAGGTCGACTTTCCTGAATCGAAAAAGATATTTCTAAGGGCAATTTTACTTCCTTTTTTGATGTTTTTCAACTCAATCTCTTTATTAATCATATTAAAACCAATAGGTTCCATTACATCAAAGTTTTCACTATGAAATAAATAACCCGTTGCTTTTACGGCTATTCCGTAGTTTTTTCCAGCTGGTAAAGACAATAAAAACTTACCTGTGGCACTATTCGTTACAAAGGTTTCTATCACTTTCCCGGTGCTGTTATCGGTAATTTCAATGGTGGCTTCTACTGGTTTTCCAGTAATGGCATCTTTTGTCAAACCTTTAAAAACGGTTAAGGCTTGTTTATCTACCTTAACTTTGCTCTCAATTTGCACATCTTGAATAGGATTGGCCACACTGGCTAATAAAAAATCTTCGGTAGTTGAAGCCAACTCTTTATCATCACCCCAAAAGGTAACTTTATAAATATCCAAACCTCCTATTCCACCTGAACGATTAGACGCAATGTAAGCATATTTGCCACTGGCCGTGATACCAAAAAACAAATCATCGTAGGGTGTATTAATTGGATAACCCAAATTTTCTGGAGCTAACCATTGACCTTGTCGTTTTTTTGAAACGAAAATATCATATCCACCCATTGAATTATGTCCTTCACTACAGAAATACATTAAATTTCCATTGGGATGGATAAAAACAGATCCCTCATTTAGTTTTGTGTTCACATCTTGACCAACCGTTTGTGCAGCGGCATATTCGGTATTACTGTTGTTCATTTTCGAAGAAAAATAGATGTCACTTCCTTTTGAAGCACCACCCGTTGTTTTATCGGATAGATAATATAAACGATTTCTGTTTTCGCAATAACTAGCATACGTTTGATTATCGTCAGTATTCACTCCTTTGTGCACTTTAGCCGGTGCGGTCCAACCTGCTCCTTTCAAAAAACTTTCATAGATGTCGTAATTCGTTTCTTCCTTTTTGAAAATCAACAATTTTGTTCCATCATAATACAACATCGAAGCGGTTTCATCTTTATCTGTATTAAGAGGTGCTCCCACATTTTTTGGTGTTGACCATTGCCCCTTGTTTAATTCGGTAATGTAAATATCACCATCATAAGACCCCACTTCATTGGCTGTATGTCCATTAGAACGATTAGAAGTAAACAACAACGTAGCACCATCCATAGATAAACATGGAGAATATTCA
Organism: uncultured Flavobacteriales bacterium; assembly: GCA_964419055.1. Taxonomy (GTDB): domain Bacteria; phylum Bacteroidota; class Bacteroidia; order Flavobacteriales_D; family Parvicellaceae; genus CAYQNU01. Next base: position 19,322 of record CAYQNU010000036.1, read on the forward strand.
TCAGAAACCGTATTTACTGCTTTTACATTATCAATCCAAACTCTTCCTGGTTTGGCAACAAGCTGAGTACCATTTTCGCATTCTTTTTTGCGCTGAGCTAGCATAATTCCCAAAGAAGCTATTTGTTTTGATTTTGATGAAGCTTCAAATTTATTATAGTATTTAGTGGCGCCACTAAAATCCATTTCTAATTGAGCTGCCATTCCTAAATAAAAATCAAGGAAGTCATCAACTGCTGGATTTAATTTCAACGCTTCATCCAAGAATTTTTTGGCTTTATATTTTTCATTCGTATAAAGATAAGCGTTACCCATATAAAAATTCAGCAACGCACTTTTCGGATTAAAAGCATACGCTTTGTTGAACTCTAAAAGAGCCGCTTTGAAATTATTACCTGGATCACGCACTTCATAAATGGCAGTATTACCAAGGTTTAGAAATTCTTCTCCTTTTTTAAGACTGGCCTCTGCCGACTTAAATTCATCTTTTTTATCTTTAAAATTTGCGGCTTTAAATTCCACATCTTGAGACCATAAAACACCTTGCAATAAAGCTATTGAAAGGGCCATTACTGTATATTTTTTTATCATAACTGTTCGTTTATTAATGTGTGATGATTTTAATACTCACAATTTCCTGAATGATACAACTTCCCTAAAGCAGACCCTAATTGAGCAGCCTTGTTCCAATCGGCACAGGCAGCATTCATATCACGATTCATTTCATGTGAAGCCGCTCTATTGGCATAAGCATCCCCATAATTGGGATCTAAACTAATTGCTTTATTAAAATCTTCTAAAGCTCCTTTATAGTCTTTATTGTTGTGTTTGATAATCCCTCTATTGTTATAAGCTGGCGCATATTTAGGGTTTAACTCAATAGCTTTTTCAAAATCTCTTAAAGCTTCAGTTGGTTTACCTTGCTCAAGATTCATTGCCCCACGATTATTGTAAGCCATAAAAAACTTACTGTCTAACGTAATCGCTTTGCTGAATGCATTGCGTGCACCTTCATAATCTTTCAACATCTTTTTTACTGAACCAATGTTATTAAATACAAAAGCATGTTGCGAACCATATTCAGAAGCCTTATTGTAGTCCAATAACGCTTTATCAAATTGTTGCAACATTCTATAACAACTGCCTCTATCATGAAATGCTTCAAAGTTTTTTGGATCTAATTCGATACATTTTGTAAATTTATTGATGGCTTTGTCGTAATCTTTCATTAAAAACAAAACGGTACCACCATTATAAAAGGCTTTTACATTTTTAGGTTCATAAAATACCACTTGATCATAATCTCCCAATGCGTTGCTTAAATTCCCTAATTTCTGATGCGCTAACGCTCTTTGGAAATAACCACGTGCATGTTCATCATTGATTTTCAATAATTTGGTAAGCGTTTCCGTAGCCCCTTTGTAATCTTTGTTTTTATACTGTGCAACTCCTTTATTATAATAAGCTGCTTGAAAATTTGGATCACCTGCAATGGCTTTATCAAAAGCAGCAATGGCTTTGGTAAAATCATTCGAACTAAAAAGATTTATCCCATCATTGTAGGCGGTTTGTGCTTCAGCTGTGGCTGCATTCGATGCATTTATCCGATTAATGGAATCTTGATAGGCTTGCTCTTTGGGTGTCAATTCTATTTGAGCCACTCCCGAAAGTCCCAATGCCAAAAACACTAATAAACATGTTTTTTTCATAGTTAGTTTTATTTAGAAATATATTTGATGGTCGAAAATAGTCAAAATAGCGGCTATCTCCAGTAGTATTTTTCAACACGATGTTGATAACCTTATTTTTAAAGGTGCCTATTGACCCTATTTGTATAAAAGATAATTGATTATCCGAAATTATCAGATATTGAATTTTAAATTAAAAAAACCAATAACTTTTGATTTGTAAATTTATTGAATGCTGGTATTATTGAACTATATTTAGTAATGATAATATCAAATAAATTAGTTTCGGAAATTCACTTTGTAGGCTTCCTCGACCTTAAAGAGTTTGATCTAAAAAATCAAGTGGAATGGAAGGTGGTCTCGATACTACTTTCTATTTTACAATCGATTTTTTCAATATCAATGTAAAATATACGAAAGTCACTCGACCTGACTATACTTCGATGGTAACGCTGCGCGGGGAGTCAGTTCGAGTGGTTTTCGTAATGAAATGGAGAAAATTGTATCGAGTGTAACCTCCCCCAAAAATAGGACAACTTTAAAATATAATTATTAATTTTAAATT
>CAYQNU010000037.1:0-20381 GCA_964419055.1 uncultured Flavobacteriales bacterium
GACCTTAAAGAGTTTAATCTAAAAAATCAAGTGGAATGGAAGGTGGTCTCGATACTACTTTCTATTTTACAATCGATTTTTTTCAAAATCAATGTAAAATATACGAAAGTCTTCCGATAGCTATCGGAACGACCTGACTATACTTCAAAAGTATCGTTGCGCGCGGAGTCACTTCGAGTGATTTTCGCAATGAAATGTAGAAAATTGTATCGAGAAGGTGCGAGGGAAAGAAGTGGGTACGTCTTCAGTCTTGTTCTCGATACAAATTCTTGATTTTGTAGTTACTTTTCTATCAAAAAGTAAACAAAATACTAAGAATTCACTCGAACTGACTGTAAGTGCTCTCATGTGCGTCAGTCATTTCGTACCGTTAGCTATCGTAGATTTCTGAAATGAAATGTAAGAAATTGTATCGAGAAGGTGCGAGGGAAAGAAGTGGGTACGTCTTCAGTCTTGTTCTCGATACAAATTCTTGATTTTGTAGTTACTTTTCTATCAAAAAGTAAACAAAATACTAAGAATTCACTCGAACTGACCGTAAGAGCTCCCATGTGCGTCAGTCACTTCGAGTGATTTTCGCAATGAAATGAAGAAAATTGTATCGAGAAGGTGTGTAGGATTCACTTCGTAAAGATAACTATTGTGAATGTTTTTTTTGCGATCACAGGGCTTCAGTCACTGAGCTTGTCGATTCCGATAGCTATCGGAAGGTCGAAGCGCATGCCAAAAGAAAAATAGAGAACTATAGAATTGCAATTTAGTTGATTTTTTTAAGAATTAATTTCTAAGGTTTAAAGCGGATAATCAAATTATTTTTTTGTGAATTTCACCATTACTGCATTTTTTAGTTTAATTTTGTAACTAAATTATATATTTTTGAAAACACCAGTTATGAATAGCCATTCTACTAAAATTGTTTTTACCTTCCTGACCTTATTTACACTATCATTAACCATATTTGGTAACACCCGAAGATACAGACTTTCGTTGAGAGATGACCCTTCTACCACTATCGTAATAGGTTGGGAACAAAATGGAGGTTCAGGTGCTCAAGTATATTATGGGACCGTAGATCAAGGTCAAAATTGGTCTTCTTATCCGTTCTCTCACGGAGTAGATAGAAGCGTTACAGCCTCAGGAATGGACAATTCATTTGCTCGTTTAACAGGGTTATCGCCTAATACCATTTATTATTTTGTAATTAAAGATAGTGATGGTGTAAGTCCTCGTTTTTGGTTTAAAACTACTCCGCTGGGTAACGCGATTCCGCTTTCGGTAGTTGCCGGTGGGGATAGTAGAGCTTATTTAGATGATAGTCCAAGAGAAGCCGCTAACTTAATGGTTTCAAGATTACGTCCTGATTTAGTTTTTTTTGGAGGTGATTACACTTGGTTGAGTACAAGCATAGAATGGGGTGCTTGGATGGATGATTGGCAACTCACCACCACAGCTGATGGGAAAATGGTAGCCGGTATTTGGGAAAGAGGAAATCACGAATTGTCGGGTGGTATTGTATTTGATTTATTTGATGTACCCAATCCTAATGAATATTATGCGTTAACTATAGGTGGAAGTTTTATTCGTTTCTATACGTTGAATACTGAAATTTCAATGTTAGGTAATCAGGCTACTTGGTTCCAAAATGACTTGATAGCCAATCACAATACTCACGATTGGAATATTGCTCAGTATCATACGTGTATGCGTCCACACACCACCGAAAAATCAAATGGTGACGAGCAGTACAATGCTTGGGCTCAATTGATTCATCAATATCGAGTTCAATTGGTTATTGAAAGTGATGCGCATGATGTTAAGACAACTTGGCCTGTAAAACCTTCTACTGGACCAAATAGTGAGGATGGTTTTGAACGTGATTCAATAAACGGTACGGTTTATATTGGTGAAGGTTGTTGGGGAGCACCGCTAAGAACTAACGACAATGACAAATCTTGGACTCGCAATTCAGGTAGTTTTAATAGTTTTCATTGGTTAAAAATTGGTCGTGATACTATTGAAGTAAGAACAGTGGCTACTGATAATGCCTCTTCTGTGGGCAGTGTGACCGATGCAGATCGTTTTACGCCTCCTTCTGGTATCAATATTTGGAATCCTAGCAATGGAAATGTAGTGTACATTCTCAATCAAAAGTACATTGATAGACCAGAAGTTGAAATTACTTTTCCTTTTCATCAACAGTATTTTGCACAACCACAAAGTGTTACCATCACAGCCAATGCGAGTGATGTAAGTGGTGTCATTTCACAAGTAAAATTTTTCATTAATGATGTTCAAATTGGACAAGATTTAACAGCACCTTATTCGCTAAATTACACCATCCCCGCTAATGGTGAATATGTAATAACAGCTTGGGCGGTCAATGGTGACGGTTGGCATAATGTTTCTGATGATGTTAAAATTTATGCGGGTGAAGTAGAAATTACCGCTTCTTTGTTATCTAATGATGATGATGCTGAAGAAAACAAAGATGGAGGAAGTGTTGATTTAACCAGTTCTGATTTGGAACTATGTGTTGAGGATTTACTTTGGCCGTTATCAGATAATGATCAATGGGTAGGTTTACGTTTTGATGGATTGGAAATCCCAAAAAATGCGGTGATCACTTCGGCTTACATTCAATTTACCTCTGATGAAAGTCAATCAGGAGGCAGTAATTTAATTATTTATCAAGAAAACACAACTGATGCTGCGCCTTTTGTTTCGGCACCGGCTAGTTTATCGGCACGACAAAAATTGAGTACTACCATACCTTGGGCACCCGGTAACTGGTCGAGTGATGGGGCAGGGGCAAATGAGCGAACACCCGAACTTAAAACCTTGGTGCAACAAATTGTTAACCAAGCCAATTGGAATATGGGTAACGCGATGGCTTTTTTAATTGAAGGAACGGGAACAAAATCGGCTTATGCTCGAGATACGGACGTGGGCAAATCGGCTAAATTAATCATTAAGTTTACTCATGAAAGTCACCCAGTAGGTGTTGAAGAAAATGAAGAAACTGTTTTTACAGAAACCATTACTGTATATCCCAATCCTACCACCAACATTGTTCGTGTAGATGTGAATCACAGTAAGCCATTTACGTTGGAAGTATATGCTTTGAACGGACAATTGGTGTATAAAGCTGCTGAACAAGTTGAAACCTCATTGATCAATTTTGAAGATTTACAATTGAAAAAAGGCGTGTACTTAATCAAAGTAGGTAACCAAACTAAAAAAGTAATTTTCCAATAATATCCTAACCTAACCTAATCTAACACTATTCTATCTACAAACTATGAAAAAAAATCTTGTAACCCTTTGTTTACTTGTTGTTAGTTCCATTTCGTTTGCTCAACAAAATTTTCCAAGAGAAAAACTGGAAACACATTTAGCACCCTTTTATCACGGTGTTGCTTCTGGAGATCCACTTTCGGATAGAGTAATGCTTTGGACACGAATAACAGAAGATACCTTAACTACCGCTTCTACTACCATTCAATGGCGTATTGCCACTGATACCAGCATGTTGAATGTGGTTAGTTCTGGTTCAGGACAGTGTACTGCTGCAAAAGATTGGACTTTTAAAGTAGACGCTACAGGTCTGCAAGCCAATACTTGGTATTATTATGATTTTTTTGCATTGGGAAAATACTCCTTGCGTGGTAGAACAAAAACGTTACCCGTTGGTGATATTGACAGTGTGAGATTGGGAGTAGTATCTTGTTCAAATTTCGAACATGGGTATTTTGGTTCCTATAGATTGATGGCTCAACGCAATGATATTGATTGTATTTTGCATCTTGGAGATTATATTTACGAGTATGAAGTAGGTGGCTATTCTGCTAACATTTCGGGACGTGAAAACGAACCTACCAATGAAATCATTACCCTAGAAGATTACCGAATTCGCCATTCGCACTACAAATTAGATAATGATTTAAGAGCTGTTCATCAACAATATCCCTTTATCAATGTTTGGGATGATCACGAATCAGCCAACGATAGTTACCGCGATGGTGCAGGTAATCATACACCCGGAACTGAAGGCGATTGGACCGATCGTAAATCGTATGCCCAACAAGCGTATTTTGAATGGTTGCCTATTAGAGAGATAGCACCTGGTTCGGTAAGTATTTACAGAGATTTTCAATTCGGTGATTTAATCAATTTAGTGATGTTAGATACCCGTTTGGAAGATCGTGATGAACAAGTAGGGGCCACTTCATCTGCTGTTGATGATCCTACAAGAACCTTATTAGGACCTGTTCAATATGCGTGGGCAACTAACAAATTGGATAATTCAACTGCACGTTGGAACATTTTGGGTCAACAAGTTATGATGGCACCATTAGAAATATTTGGTATCCCTGCCAATGCCGATCAGTGGGATGGATATGCTTATGAAAGAGGGGAGTTATTGGATTTTGTACAAACGAACAATGTCAATAATTTTGTTGTTTTAACTGGTGATATACACACATCTTGGGTAAATGATATACCTAATGGTTCTTACAATTCATCTAATTGCACGGGATCAGTAGGAGTGGAGTTTGTAATGACCAGTGTAACTTCAACAAGCTTCTTAACTTTTTCTGTGGGAACCAGTTTAATTTCTACTATGAATCCACATATGAGCTACATTGATTTAGCATCACGCGGATATGGTATTTTAAACATTACAAAAGCGCGCACTCAAATGGATTATTATTATTTGAACGATGTTGAAGATGCTAATACGCAAGGCTTTTTTGCACAAGGTTATTATGTGAATAATAATGAAAAATGTGCGCAACAAGCTTCTAGTTTTACTTCTCGTCCGGGAACTGCACCTATTTTAGCTCCAGCTTTGCCGATTTCACTTTCGGCTCAAATTCCAGAATATACCAATGACTTTTTGATTTTTGGTGCTTATCCAAATCCAGTTGAGGACAATGTTACGTTGCAAGTGTATTCTAATGGAAGCGAAGAGATTAAAATGAGTGTTTATAGTATTTCAGGGCAATTGATTTTTAGCGAAATGATTACGACTTTCACTAAAGGAATCAATTATGCTCAATTAGACCTGTCAACGGTAGCCATTGGAACGTACAGTATTGTTTTAGAAACCAGCGATTACAAAGCTTCGAAAACTATTGTTAAAAGATAATTCGATTTATATTTCATAAAAAAAGTCCAAGCAGCATTGTTTGGACTTTTTTGTTTTATGAAAAACGATTATTAGTAGCGTTTTAATTCTTTAAGAGTTACGAATGCACTTTATTCTCTATACCTCTTTTTTCACAGAAATAATTTACCACATCTTTGTGAGCTACTACCTTATCGGCAAAATAGGCTTGAATTTCCACTTTTTCTTCTTCAGTTGCTCCCAATTGGTTTAAAATATTCAATAAGTGCATTTTCATATGTCCTTTTTGAATCCCGGTGGTTACCAACGATCGAATAGCACCAAAATTTTGAGCTAAACCAACAGTTGCTGTGATTTTCATCAATTCTTCTGCATTTGGGTTGCCCAATAATTTATGCGCAAATTTCACCATAGGATGCAATGCCGTTAAACCTCCTACTGTGCCTAAGGCCATAGGAACTTCAATCCAAAAACGGAAAATTCCGTCTTTAATTTCAACCTTGGTTAAACTTCTGTATTGTCCATCGCGTGAAGCATAGGTATGTCCACAAGCTTCAACAGCTCTAAAATCATTTCCTGTAGCGATTACCACAGAGTCAATTCCATTGAATATTCCTTTATTATGTGTGGTGGCTCTATACGGTTCAATAGTAGCTACATGTATAGCCTGTTCAAACTTTTCACAGAATTTATCGGCAGACATATCTGTTCCTTCCACCAATTGTTCAATTGGACAACTAACTTCACTAACCACTACGCATTCTGGAGTGAAATTAGAAAGAATACACATAATAATATTTACGTTTTTCTCTTTCTCCGTTAGTTCATTATCCGTAGCCAAGTTGTGCTGTAAAATCTTAGAAAATTCTTCCAAACAACTGTTGATGAAATTGGCACCCATAGAGTCACAGGTTTCAAAGCGAGCCATCAATTGAAAATAATTAGGTTCTAAATCTGATTTATTCACCAATTCAATACTCAAAATACCACCACCTCTGGCTCTCATATTGGCAGTAAGTTCTGCAGTACCTGTAAAATACGTTTCTTTCGTTCTGTTGAAATTATTCAACAACTTTTGATAATCCCCGTGCCAAGCAAAATGTACGTGCCCCATTTTGATCATCGATTTAACATGGCTTTTAAACCCACCTCTATTCAGCCAAAAAGTAGCTGATTTGGCAGCAGCTGCTACTACTGAACTTTCTTCAATAGCCATTGGAATACAGTAGATTTTATCGTTGATTTTAAAGTTTGGAGCAATACCCAATGGTATATAAAAATTAGTGATGGTGTTTTCAATGAATTCATCGTGTAATTTTTGAACATCAGCATCGTTGTGCCAATACGATTTCAAAAAATCAACAACACTTTCATCGTTGTTTAAATAGGTTCTTACGATCCATTCAATTTTAGCTTCTTTTGAAAGTTTGCTAAAACCCTGTATTATTTTATCACTCATCGTTCTAATGTATTAAAGTTGCAAAGTTAGGTTATAAACCCATAACTCTCCATTTTGTTTAATAGTATTCGTGGAATTCTAAAAAATGTTAAGAATTAAAAGTCTTCGACCAACAAAAACCCATTAATTTTGTAGAGGAATTTATAAAAAATAATACGCCATTTGAAAAACGTTTTAATGAAAAAATGATACAGATTTGATACTATGTAATTTAGAAGGGTGCGAGGGCTTTGACGATTTTGCGCGAAAACTTTAGTTTCAATCTAGCGATTAAAATTAAAAAACTGATTAAATCGCAGCAGGTCGGCACTGCAAGCGTGGTACTAGCGAAAAGACCTGCGAAAGATTTGGTAAATCGTCTAGATTTTTTGGTTACTTTTTTATCATGAAAAAAGTAACAAAGAAAAATAATTTACACCATCAATTTAGTAATAAAATTTTATTGAAATAACTTATAGGAATGGTAAAACTCAAAAGAAACTTAAGCAATGAATAACTATAAAATCGGCATAATTGGAGCGGGTAATGTGGCACATCAACTCGTTTCTGTATTCGATTCGTTGGGTTTTGAAATCAGTTGGATTTGGAACAGAACTATTGATAAAGCAAACGAATTGGCACAACCAGTAGGCGCCACCCCGATATCAAAACTATTGGCACAGGATGTCGATAACACCATCATTTTTGTAGCAGTAAGTGATGATGCCATTTTGCCTATTGTCCAATCGAGAACCTGGAAAGGTGCTTACATTGTGCATACTTCGGGTAGTTTCGATTCAGCGCAATTGCAGCCTTATTGTGAATTTTATGGTGCATTCTATCCTTTTCAAACCCTAAGAAAAGAAATTGAAGTAGATTGGGAAAAGATTCCTATTTTTTTGGAAGCAAATAATCAAGAGGTACTTTCAACATTGGTAGGCATTGCTGAAATCTGTTCAGATACCATTTCCTACAAAACTTCTGAAGAACGCAAAAAGCTTCATCTGGCAGGTGTAATCACTAATAATTTTATTTATTATCTGATGCGATCAGTACGAAGTTTTTGTGAAAAGGAAGCCCTTAGTTTTGAAGAAGTATTTCCACTTTTCGAACAAACAGCCATGCTTACATTCAATAATGAAACGGATTTACAAACGGGTCCTGCCAAAAGAGGGGATCTTCAAACTATGGAAAAACATGTGGAAATGTTAGCGCATTCTCCTCATTTACAACAATTATATAGACAACTTTCACAATCCATTTATCAAAATTATTATGAAAAAAAACTCGAATTATAAAACCCGATTAAGAGCTATTCAATTATTTGTTTTTGATGTTGACGGAGTTATTTCGGATGGTTCGGTCTTAATGGACGGTGCGGGAGAATGGGTAAGGAATATGCATGTGAGAGATGGGTTGGCCATTAAATTGGCACTCAAACAAGGATTTGAAGTAGCTATTATTACGGCTGGGACTTCAAAAAAAGTGGAGGAACGCATGCGTTATTTAGGTATTGAGCATGTCTTTATGGGAGTGATGGATAAAAAATCGATTCTTACAGAATTGGTGTCAAAGCTAGGAGTGACGATGGAACAAACGCTTTACATGGGTGATGATTTACCCGATTATAAATGTCTCCAAGCAGTGGGGGTGAGCACTTGTCCCAATGATGCTGTAGTTGAAATCAGAGCTATTAGCGATTATATTTCACATTTTTCGGGTGGAAGAGGAGCTGTGCGTGATGTAATCGAACAAACAATGAAAGTGCAGGGCAAATGGGAAGCCGTTGAACGACATTTTTTTGGGAGTTAACTTCAATTAATGATGACTGAAAACGAAATAGCCAATAAAATTATTGGTTTGAATTCTCTATGCAATTCACATTTTACATACAATAGTATATTTTAGGAGATTAGGGTATAAAAAACAGTTGGTTTTTCAAATTGAATACTACTTTGATTTTTTTAAAACCACATAGCCACATAGAATTGCTTCATTTAAAAAGCTTTTGCATAGAAAAAATTACATTTTTCATAGAAGGCTATGTAAAAGCGAAGCTTCTATCTTAAGCTTTAAAGTTTCATTTCTATGTGCCTATGATTTCTATGTGGTTAAAATCATATTGTTTTTTTATTCTAGTTAGTTTGCAAAATATCTAGATAATCCAATTAATTTTAATAAAGCTCTAGTCAAAAATGGAATTAGAAGAGTAGTAAATGGACTTTAAACTCTTGGTGAACTTTTCGAAAACTTTGTACCTTAGCGGTTTAAGAAAAAAGAGTTAACCGCAAAGGAAATGCAAAAAATGCGCAAAGCACACAAAGTTGTATAAAATTCTTCTTATCTTTTAATAAGGTGTTTTGTTTCTTTAGTAATTACGATGGTTGTGCCTTAAAAAAACGCTATTTATAGAATATTAATGAATTAACAACATTTACCATTACCCAAAGTAATAAAAGCTACATTTTTATTACTACTTTTGCAGCCCAAAAGTTTTTACAATTACAATATACATTCATGATAAGTGCTAGTAACGTTACCTTGTTTTTCGGTGGACAAGAACTGTATTCAAATATTTCTTTTTCACTAACCAATGCCGATAAGGTGGGTCTTACAGGTAAAAATGGAGCTGGGAAATCGACCTTATTAAAATTGATTTTAGGCGAGTTTAAAGCCGATTCTGGAGTTATAGCGATTCCAAAAGGTACCAAAATTTGTTATCTACCTCAAGAGATTATTTCAAGATCTAACAAACCCATTATTGAGGAGGTGACTTCTGCTAATGCTGGAATCCTAATCATAGAACAACGATTAGAAGAAATCAATGTGGAGTTGAGTACCCGTGAAGACTATGAATCAGAGAGTTATTTAAACTTATTGGATGAATTGGTAGAATTAAATGATGCACATCGTTTTCAAGGCGGAGCAGCTGTTAATGAAATGGCTGAATTGTATTTGAAAGGATTGGGTTTTTCAACCAAAGATTTGACTCGTAAAATGACTGAGTTCAGTGGGGGATGGCAAATGCGTGTTGAATTAGCCAAATTATTAATACAAAATCCTGATGTTTTATTATTAGATGAGCCTACCAACCACTTGGATATTGAAGCCATTCAGTGGTTAGAAGAGTATTTAAAAAAATATCCAGGAGCGGTGGTTTTGATTTCCCATGATAGAGCCTTTTTGGATAATATTACCAACAGAACTATTGAAATCAATAATAAAAAATTATACGATTACAATTGTAATTATTCTGAATATCAAATCAGAAGAGAGGAGGAATTGATTACTCAATTACAAGCATTTAAAAATCAACAAAGAGAAATTGCTCAAACTGAAAAACTCATTAATAAATTTAGAGCTAAAGCCAGTAAAGCGTCTTTTGCCCAATCTCTGATGAAGAAATTGGACAAAATGGATAAAATTGAATTGGATGAACTGGATGGTTCTGCATTAGCCTTTCGTTTTCCAGAGCCAATAGCATCGGGGAAATTGGTTGCCGAAGTAGAAGATGTAGGTAAAATATATGGCGATAAAACGATCTTCAAAAATGTTCGTTTTAATATTGGAAAAGGAGAGAAAATAGCATTGATAGGTAAAAATGGAATGGGAAAATCTACCTTCATAAAAATGATGGTTGGCGATACCGATTATACAGGCACCATTCGATTGGGGCACAATGTGAAAATTGGATATTTCGCTCAAGATGAAACCGCCAAATTAGACTTAAATAAAACTGTTTTTCAAACCATTGATGATGTTGCTTTTGGTGAAGTTCGTAAAAAAGTTCGAAATATTTTAGGTTCATTTTTGTTTGGTTCGGATGATATTGATAAAAAAGTTTCGGTGCTTTCGGGAGGTGAAAAAACCCGTTTGGCTTTGTGTAAACTTTTATTAGAACCCTACAATTTTTTAATTCTGGATGAGCCTACTAACCACTTAGACATTATGTCAAAAGAGGTGTTGCAAGAAGCATTGTTGGAATACCCAGGAACCTTGCTGGTAGTTTCCCACGATAGAACGTTCTTAGATGGTTTAAGTGACCGTATCTATTACATTAAAGAAAACAGAATTGGTATTTATTTTGAACAAGTAGAAGATTTCTTAAAGCATCTTCCAGCTTCGGATGAAGAAGAAAAGGAAGAGAAAAAATCAGAACCTAAAAAGGGTGACACTAAACCAACCAAAACGGTGGATAAGAAATTAGAAAACCAATTGTTTGAAGTTGAAAAAGAGATTACTAAAATTGAAAAAAAGATAGCCGAAATTGAAGCGAAAATCAATGCAGGTGACTATGAAGGAGAAGAGATTTTCACAAATTTGGAAACGGAAAAAAACAAATTAGAGAAAAAAATGGAAGAATGGGAAACGGTTTCTTCCCAAATTGAGGCATAATATTTAGTCAATCATACGTTCTTATGAATACAACATTAAAAATTGGTCAAGTGCAATTAGAGCACTTTATGAGAGAACGAAAAGCCACTACACCACCATCACATTTTTTACCAACTTTTAATCTTACTGGCGCAAAGCTTTTGGATAATCAAATCATTTTTTATGGTCTTTTTCATCGTGGAAATGCTTTGATTACTGAAATGGAAGATGGATTGGAATTGAATATCTCCGTAAAACCGTATTGGTTTTTACACGCTTTGTTTGCCTTTATAGTGATGTCTTTTGGATTGTATTTGTTTGGTAATCATTTGGTTGTAAATGGCGATGGCAATCCAGCTTTTACCACTCGATTAATCTATTTTTTATCCAGCACTGTATTTTTTTTAATTCCTTACGCTCTAGTTGTTTTTGGGACTAAGCGTTTCTTACATTCAATTTTGAAGGAATTTGAAAATTAGAAAAGGTTATTGAAAGAATTATTTTAAATTTCCTCATTCCTATTATCCAATCCCCATAATAATTTGGCTCGGATAGTTTTGAAGAAATTTTGTCCTTCAAATTTTACTAAATTAATGGTGAAATCAGATTTTCGAATAAAAAGTTCTGTTTTAGAACTAATCGTCTTTGAGCGGGAATCTAAGGTAGTTAAAAGGGAGTGATCTCTACCTTCCACCACAATTTTTATTACTACATCATCGGGTATAATAATTGGGCGAGCAGTCAAACTATGTGGTGCAATAGGATTGATGACAAAACTCTTACTTCTTGGATCTAAAATGGGCCCCCCACAACTCAACGAATAGGCCGTAGATCCTGTTGGTGTAGCTATGATTAATCCATCCGACCAATAGGAATTCAAATAAACGTCATCAATGTAGGTATGCAACGTAATCATTGAAGCCGAATCTTTTTTGTGTATGGTGATTTCATTCAAGGCAAAGTTGAATTTACCAAATAAGTTGTTTTCGGTGGTCAAAGATAATAATCCTCTTTCTTCAAGAGTGAAATTTTTGGCAATTAAATTAGTTAAAACCAGTTTTATATCTTCTCTCGAATTGTTTGCCAAAAACCCGAGTCTTCCTGTGTTTATACCCACAATCGGAATGGTCGAGCCTGCCATAGAAGTCACCGTGTCGAGGATGGTTCCATCACCACCAATGCACAATAAAAAATCAACCTCAATATCACTGCTGTTTGAAGTGTTGTCGTAATTATAGGTAGGAATTTCGAGGTCTTTAGGAGCAATGTTTTTTATGAAATTAGCAAATTTGTGATGAGTAATGTGCTCAATGTTCAAGGCATTCAATTCAGCATACAATTGCACAATGAAAGGAAGCACATCGCTTGAAAACTTTTTACCAAAAATAGCTACTTTCATAGAAATTTGTATTTGTTAAACTTGCAAAACACCCACATTATAGGCTTTTTCAACAGGTGCGTGATTGGCAGCTTCAATTCCCATAGAAATCCACTGACGCGTATCTAATGGGTTTATGATGGCATCTAACCACAAACGAGCCGCAGCATAGTAAGGAGTAGTTTGCACGTCATAACGGTCTTTAATTTTGTTGTAAAGATCTTGTTCCTCTTTTTCAGTAATGACTTCTCCTTTAGCTTTTTTGCTGGCTACTTCTATCTGCAACAATACTTTAGCCGCTTGAGCACCACCCATTACGGCTACTTGCGCTGAAGGCCAACCCACTATCAATCTGGGGTCATAGGCTTTACCACACATGGCATAATTACCAGCACCATAACTGTTACCTAAAATAACGGTGAATTTAGGAACTACAGAATTGGCCATAGCATTTACCAATTTTGCTCCGTCCTTAATGATACCACCGTGTTCAGATCGTGAGCCTACCATAAATCCCGTTACGTCTTGTAAAAATACCAAGGGAATTTTCTTTTGATTACAATTCATAATGAATCGGGCCGCTTTATCAGCAGAATCACTGTAGATAACGCCACCTAGTTGCATTTCGCCTTTTTTATTTTTAATCACTTCGCGGTTATTGGCTACAATACCCACTGCCCAACCATCAATGCGCGCATAGCCGCACAAAATGGTTTGACCATATCCTGCTTTGTACTCTGTAAATTCTGAATTATCTACCAAACGGTTGATGATTTCAATTGAATCGTATGGTTGTACGCGATCTTCGGGTAACAATCCAAACAATTCATTAGGGTCTAATTTTGGTTTTTTACTTTCTTTTCTATCAAATCCAGCAGGAATGTACGAACCAATTTTGTCCATAATGGCTCTAATGGTAGTCAAACAATCGGCATCATCTTTTGATTTGTAATCACACACACCACTTATTTCGTTGTGGGTTGTAGCACCACCCAATGTTTCGTTATCAATGACTTCTCCAATGGCGGCTTTTACTAAATAACTTCCTGCCAAAAATATACTTCCTGTTTTGTCTACAATTAATGATTCATCGCTCATAATGGGCAAATACGCACCACCCGCTACACAACTTCCCATAACGGCAGCTATTTGTGTAATGCCCATCGAACTCATTATGGCATTGTTTCTAAATATTCTTCCAAAATGTTCTTTGTCTGGAAAAATTTCATCTTGCATAGGTAAGTATACCCCTGCACTGTCAACCAAATAAATGATGGGCAGTTTATTCTCAATAGCAATTTCTTGTGCTCTTAAATTCTTTTTTCCTGTAATGGGAAACCAAGCCCCTGCTTTTACAGTAGCATCATTGGCCACAACAATACATTGTTTTCCACTTACATAACCCATCATCACAACTACACCTCCCGAAGGACAACCCCCATGTTCGGCATACATTCCTTCACCAGCAAAAGCTCCAATTTCAATGCGTTTAGAATCTTTGTCCAACAAAAAATCTATTCGTTCACGAGCGGTCATTTTTCCTTGTTCGTGTTGTTTGTCAATTCTGGATTTTCCGCCACCTAAATATACTTTCGCAAGACGTTGATTTAAGTCAGAAACTTTCATTTTGTTGACATCTTCGTTCTTGTTAAATGATAAATTCTCTTTTTTCATGTTGACAATTTGCTGCGTTTTATAATCGATTTAAGAATAGGAGTTGCGAAAATACTAAATAATTGGATTGATGAAGTCATAAACGTAGAATATGCATCATAAAAATGTATGAGTCGTATTAAATAAATTCCTATTTTTGAAAAATATAATCTACCCTAAAATGAAAAAAATATCTTTGTTACTCTGCGTTGCATCAAGTTTGCTCTTATTTTCTTGTAATGAAAAAAATACAATTAAAAGTGAATCCGATAACTCCGATAAAGATACAAAAGAAGGCATGTTAAAAGTTGAAAATGGAGTAGTAAATCCAAACGCAAAGATGAATTGCAAAGGATCTTCAAGCGTGTTTAATGCTATGTATAAGGGAGGACTCATTAATTTTACATTACAAAACACGGAGGTATTTTGGGTAACCAATGAAACTACACAAAAAAATGAGTTAAACATTTGGATGGATAATGTGACTGACAATGGAACAACAACAAATGAAGAATATCATATTAAAATTATTTTGACAGGGGCAACCAATCCTTTAACACCCGAAACGTTTTATTTTGATGGTAAGGACAAAAAAGTTACGGCATATCTGCTAAAAGGAGAAGATGTAGTGGATACATTTGATGCCACAACAACAGGCAGTGTAACCATTGACGGATACGGTCACAGTTCTAATGTCGTATGCGGTAGCATTGATATGAAAAGCAAAGGTCTTTCTACTTTTGTGGGGCAATTTAATGAGATGTTGAGCTCGTTTTAAACATCTAAAAAAAAACGTTTGTTAATAACTGTTAATTTATTTTTGTGAAAGGATTAAATTAAATTGTAATTTTCACCTACTAATTTTTAAAACTATACAATTATGAACATGCTCGGTTTAGGAATGCTGGGTTATTTGGGAATATTCCAAGTGGCCATTATTTTAATTTATTTAACCAGTTTTTTTATCGGATTTGGTGTGCTGCATGCTTATCTTATTTATGAGAAAAAAGCTTGGCTTAAAAATCTGTTATCTTCAGGAGATTATTCGGATGAAGTTGCTCAAAAATTGCAATTGGCAGCTACACCTAATCAATCCTTTCCCTTATACAAATACCTTAAGTTTTATTTATCATCTGTGGGTGTTGTATTGGCAGTTTCGGGAATTCTTACTTTAACATTGCCAGAGTCAATGGGTAGTGAAATGGCTAAATTATTAGTGTTTATACCTTTAGTTGTTGGTGGTATATTTTACTTTATGTATCAAGGTCCTATGAAAGGAAATGGCCTTTTTAGAGAGTTAACAGGATTGTTTTCCTTCGTTGGTTTTGCTATTACTTTTAATGCGTTTTTTCCTGTTTATGAAATAGATTGGTTTAGAACGGACATCTTAATTTATATTACCTTGATTGTTGGTTTGTTTTTGATTAGCCATTTAGAATCAGTTATTGCAAGTTATGTTTATATTGTAGCGGTTATTATGGCTTCTTTTGCTATACCATCAACCTTATATGGAGGCTCTGAGTGGTTAGAGTTTTTACATTTATTCATTTGGCCTTTTGGATTTGCCTCTTTATTTTATTGGGGACCACGAATCAAAGAAGCTTCAAAAATTGAAATGCGTGAGATTACTTTTGGTGTATTGTTTATGATTATGGTTATAGCCCTAGGGTTAAACAATACCTATGGTTTTAGAGTATTGGCAATGGTGGTGATTTTGCCAAGTTTATATTTCTTTTCAAAAGTTTATTTTTCTAAAGCCAATTGGTATTTAGAAAAACCCATTCAAACAGCAGTTGTTACCACAATTATTTATGCTTTAATTGCATTTAGTTTTGATGGTGTTATGGATAGTGTGTTAGGAAGCACTTCTGTTTACACCAGTAATTGGGGTGTTATGAAAATTTTCTCATTATTAATCATTGCAGGTATAGGTTTTTATGGTTATTCACAATATCAAGATAATTTTGAGCATAAACCCGAATCAATCAATCTAAAATTATTGGGTGGAATAGGCGTTATTTTTATTGCCTCCTTTTTGGGTAGTGAATATTATGGGTATTATTTACCTTTTTTATATGCGCTCTATTTAGGTTTCGATTATACCATGATGGGTATCAAAAGCAAAAATGAGATTGTTATGATGACGGGTGTAGTAGTAGCTCTAAGCGTATTTATAGGTAAAATTTTAGAATTACTACAAAATGAACTCAATGACCGTATGGCAATTGGAGGTCTGCTTTTAGGATTGGGAGTTATTTTAGTGGGTGTTGTTTATTTCTTGCGTTCACAATGGACAGTAACTAATAACAACCAATTATCAAACGAACCTATTCCACATTCATCCGACACATTAGATAGCTAAAAAACGAAGGTAAATTGTAACCAAATAAATAAAAATAAGTTAATTTATAAGTTGATGTTAAAATAATTTATATCTTCGACACTCATAAAAATTTAAAAGAGATGACAAAGACTTTTTATCAAGAATTGAGAGCGTTTTTTATGAAGTATGACCCTTCAAGAGTAAGACTTTCGGGACAAATAGCCGCTACTTACAAAAGCAAATCTGGACAAGCGCAAGTAATGAAAAGATTGAGAGAAGTATATGCTGGTGGAGGTCCTACAGAGTTTTTTGGAAATGGGGGTGCAATTGCTGAAAAACCTGCTAAAAAAGCCATTCCAGTTGCTCCCGTTCATCACGAAGAGCCTGTAATTGAAAATGAAGTAGAAAACAATTCAGATGAAACGCTTACTCCATTAGCCGATTAATTTAAAAAAGCACACGATACCTAAAAAACCACGTTACATTGTGACGTGGTTTTTTTATATCCTATATTTGCACAATAATTTTAACTTTTATTCCTCATTCGTATGATACATTTGAAATTTCTAAGCAGTTTATTTTTTATTTGTTTGTTGTTCTTTATGACTTCTTGTAGTAGTGAAGTAAAAACTTCTGATACTGTCGAAATTAAAAAGGAGGATTCTTTACAAAAAGATACTTCATACGTGCAGTACATCAAAAACAATAAAATAAAATCCATTACGGCAACTGGTTTTCAATATAAATTTGGTGAAGCAGAATTACCAGGATATAAATTGTATACAGTTATTTACAACGAGCAAGGTTTGTCAATAGATTCCATTATTTACAGTCAAAACAAAATGATTGGTTCATTCAAAAATACCTATAATACCGATGGGAAATTGACCAATTCGATTGTTTTGGATAGTGTAGGAAATGAAATAGAATCCATAAGTAGAGTATTTGATGTAAAAGGAAACGAAATTCAATTTTCCTATTTGAAAAATAAAAAACCATTTTACAGTCAAAAAATCGAATACACTGAAAAAGGGGTGATTTCAAAGATAACCGAATTTGATGAAACCGACTTACCTCGTCTCATTACCGAATATGAGTATAACGAACAAGGAAAGAAAATTTCGAAAACAGAGTACAACGCTAAAGATGTAATTCTTTCAAAAGAAGGTTGGGTTTATGATGAAAAAGGAAACAATACTCAATATTTGATTTACAATTTGATGGGTAAAATTGTAGAAAAAAATTATCTAAAAAACTATAACGAAGCAGGTCAAGCACAATTGCTTGAAAAATACAATGAAAATGACAGTTTAGTGGTTTCGCATCATTATGAATACGATAGCAAAGGAAGAGAAACCAAAAGTACGTTGTACAATGGAATAGGTCAAATTGTATCACAAACCAATTCAGAATATGATGCAAAAGGCAATCAAATAGGTTTTGAAATGTTTGAAGGTGGGGTAGGGCTAAAAGGAAAAGATGTACTAACCTATAATGAATACAATCAAGAAGTAGAGTTGAAAGTGATGGATAAGGACGGTGCCCAAATGAAAAGAAGATTAACGCTTTACAATGATAAAAAATTGAAGTTTGAAGTGATCAATTACGATAAATTGGACGATCCAAATTTTAAAATCCAATACATTTACGAGCATTATTAATGGAATTTATTCCCGAATTCGGTGATTATCGAATCCGTTTGGAAGAATTTCACTTTTTCAATAAACGCTTATGCGTACCTACTAAGATAAGAATCCCCGCTATATACAAGTTAGGTACCCATCCCAACCAGGCCACAGTTCGATAAATTTCAATAGGATTTAAATCTAATTCTATAAGATTGGTGAAGCACCATTTCCATGCTCTAAGGGTAAGAGCGGAGAGTGCTAAAGCATAACTTATGATCATCCAAGCACTGTGGTGAGTGTATTTTTTTTGTTTAACGGTAACCCATGCCATAACAGTTGCCCCAATCCATAATAGACTTAGGGTGGTGAAAGCCACGATACTAATAGTACCGCCATTGGCAAAAAAGCTCATTATTAAACCAGAAGGCGCTGCCAAACCCAGAACAACAATAAGGTAAAATTTTCCAAAAAAACGATGCCATTTTGTGAAGATAAGGAATCTGAAAAACTGAGTAAATCCAGCTAATAAGCAGAACGAACTCGTGATGACGTGTATATAAAAAGCAACATACCAAAAAGTAGAAACAGGATTTGAATAGGTTCTAAAAACCCATTGCTTGATGCGTAAAAAGGCAACGTTGCTGTTAATAGGGAAATATTCAAGCGTTAAATTCACCATCAAACCAACAAAAAACAGCAAGGTAGCTGATAGAATAATAATCTTTATTAGGGTTAAAACTCTGAGTTGTTTCACTACATTTACTATTGAATGGATTCTATCACGGGTTTAACTCAAAGAGTTGTTGGGTAAAAGTAACCTTATTTTTTTATTGTGTGAGCTTGATGAAAGAAATATCTGCAATCATTAACATCCTTTTTTGATCTTAAAACGGGAATAATGAAGTGAAGGAGGGGGAGGTTATAATTATTTATTCTTTGTGCGGGATGGGGGCATTACACTACATTCTAATATAATCATACCGAATTGACGAATCTATTTCTAATTGTTTAATATCAAAATATATTTCATATGGAACTGGCGAACTACCTTCTGTAATTGTATGTATTGAAAAACTATATTTTGAACAATCATTAAATAATGAATCAGGATTTATACCTTTCATTAACAACTCATCTAAATAATTAATTTTATTTCTTATTGAGTCACCTTCAAAATTCAATAATACTTCGAGTTCAGTTGAGCAATTGGAATATATTGTAATCCATTCTATTTTCTCTTCACTATTTTCACAGTAAATTTCACCGGAGTAAAGATTGATTTTTATTCCCGAATCTTCATCAAATTGACAAGATTCTAAAATTAAAATTAATAATAAAATGCCTATTATATTTTTGTATTGCTTATACATACACAGCATTTTTCTTTAAATTTAGACTCAGAGGACGTTGATTTTAGCAGGGGCTCTTATAACAGAATTTAAGCATCGAAAGGGAGCATGTGCGCTCCCAATTTTACCTTATTCTATAATATTTTACAACTTTATATTGACCTTTAATCCTTAAATTTAAGAATAAAGAATCTTTTTCACAATGTGCTATTGTTACAAAATCTTTTTTGTCAATTAATGCAGGATCACTTTCAAGCCACATAATTGTATCTGGTTCAACAAATTTATAATTTACTATTTTGTCCTGTAATTCGTAATTATCAAAAATTAATTGCCCATCAGATTTAATATGTATGATGTTTTTTCCGTCTACAACATTCCAAGAACCTATGAACATTGGTTCTTGTGTTTTTGTATGTTTTTTTTCTTCGACACAAGATGAAAAAGCCAAAAGGAAAACAGTAATAATGATTAAATACTTCATTTTGAATTATTTATTTTTTTAATTTTTCTGAGGATAAACAAAGTTTGTTTTATAGATACTATCAGTTTTGTGCTCATTAATTATAACATTTAATCTACCATGTTTTGTTGTAATTGTAATTTCCGTGTGATTTTGATTTTCATAAAAATACACTTTGCCTTGTTCGTCAAACAAAAATATAGTTTTAATCTTACTGTCATTATAAATAATAATACACTTTTCTGTTTTATTAGATTTATTAGTGCCCTGAAAGGTATTTTCATTTATCTTTTTATACTTAAAAGATTTTATATGATCTAAAATGTCAATTCCGCTTGAAGGGATTTGACCGAATGCAGTATTCATAAATATAAAACTCAATAAGACTAATTTTATATACATAGCATTTTTACTTTTTAATTTACCCCAATACGCACTTAAGTATAAATCTGTCACGTGCTTCTACAAATATAGAAAAATAATTAACCACATTAACATTATCAAATAATGTTAAGATCAAATCTAAAACAACGCAGTGATTAGAACATCTAAGGTTATCTGCCTTTTTCAATTGTAAAATAAATGTAATCTAAATGTAACCTCCCCCAAAAATAGGACAACTTTAAAATATAATTATTAATTTTAAA
>CAYQNU010000038.1:0-18260 GCA_964419055.1 uncultured Flavobacteriales bacterium
GGGGACAAATCATTTTTGAATGGGATACTCCTCAAGGAGGATGGGATGGTAACTCTATGTCCGGAAATCCTTACTCTGAAGGTACTTATTATTACTTGTTAGAAGTTACTAAAATGAACGGTGAAAATGTCATTATGAATGGACACTTTCAATTGAGCAGATAGGTAAATTATATAAAATATTAATGCTCGGTATCCTTAAAAAGAATACCAAGCATTTTTTTATAAATTGATTTTAACAACAATCTACTTCTAGACCATCATATGCTAAAAAAACATTTTCGGGTAATTCTTTTGAAACATTTTCATGGTCTCCTAACAAATGACTTATGTGTGTAAAAAAAGCAAATTTAGGTTTTATTTTTGCAACAACTTCTAGTGCTTGCTCCAAATTAAAATGGGAAATATGAGGATCTTTTCTTAGTGCATTTAACACCAATATTTCAGTTCCTTCAATTTTCAGCATTTCTTCAGGTGCTATGTAGTTTGCATCGGTAATATAGGTAGTATTGCCCACTCGATAACCCAAAACAGGTAATTTATAATGCATTACTTCAATTGGAGTAAAAGTATATCCCAATAAGTTGAAAGGTTCTTTATTTACAATAAAATTTGTGTTCACTCTAGGAATTCCAGGATATCTAAATTCTGGGTCAAACACGTATTGAAATTCTCTGCTCAAACATTCAAAAACTGGAAATGTACAATAGATTTCCATTTCCTTATTGGATTGAAAATTAAAAGCGCGAACATCGTCCAATCCTGCCACATGATCCTTGTGCTCGTGGGTATATACTATAGCCTCCAATGATTGAAAATCACCGCACAACATTTGTTGTCTAAAATCAGGTCCCGAGTCAACGACTACGTTTCCTTCATCAAACATAAAAGCGAGTGAAGAGCGGGTGCGTTTATCTTTGGGATTGCTACTTTTACAAACCGAACAATGACAAGCAATAACGGGAACACCTTGAGAAGTACCTGTACCCAAAAATCGAATTTTGAATGGCTTTGACATTTTTAATGAGCCACAATTATTTTTTCACTGTGCAAGTACTTATCATCCGTCTTTATTTTTAAAAAATAGGCACCTTCAGGCAGGTCATTCACTCTAAAAGATAGCCGATTTACTCCGCTTTTAACCTTATCCTCAAAAATAACATTTAGTAATTGCCCATTAATGGAATACAACTCAACAGTAACAAAAGGGCTATTATCCACTTTAAAATCTAATGTTATCCACTCGGTGGTCGGGTTTGGAAATATGTAAGTTTGAATCGGAGTGGTTGTTGATTCCTCAACCGAAGCAAAATAAGGTGTAACAGCACAGGTATCTCCAACATTCACATTGGTAATCCAACAACCATTAGCACCCGATTTTCCATACATTCCCGAAATCCAAACTTCACACGATTTACTGTAGTGTCTCTGTATACCCGAATAATCACCCCATCTATCTTCTGTTCCGGAAAGAATAGAAATAGGTGCCGTTCCTGTTTTCAATTTAGTAATAGCCGAATAATTACCATTTTTATTCATGTAAATAGCTGCCACTCCATTGGTGTCGGTTGGTGAGGTGAAATTAAATCCAATAACACAACTCAATTCATCAACTTCTAATGCTGTAGACGCAATATTGGGATAACCAATATCAAAAATGGGATGACCAATTATTCTGCCCGAAGCAACCGGTGTTGATGAATAATTCTCTATTTTTCCATGATAAATTGCGGCATTTCCTGAGGCTGTATCCATACAATTGTGAACATATTGAATCACATTATTATCAATTACAGCTCCTAATACTCGAGAATCATTTGTCGCCAACGTTTTTGAAATGGATTGACGCGCACTGGGACTTAAAAAATAATGGTTTGGATTACTCAAACGAGTTAAGTTTAATTGGGCAGTTCCACTGGCTTGTGAATTGGTGATTTCAATCATATAAACCGTATCACTTTCTGCCGAAAAGTTTTTATTACTCAAAAAATATTGATTGGGTCCAACTAACTCACGAGCTCCTTTTGCAGGATGTATATTACGTATTTTCACCCCATTATCTTCAATTCCTGACCAAATAGTTGTGGGCAATATCGTTTCTCCATCATACCCACTTTGCTTATCGAATTGCCAAATTAACGATTGATAAAAACCAGTTTGCCAAGACGAATTACTCACCAATAAATTTCCGGTTAAAAATAAATCTTCTGTGCCTACAGCAATTGCTGGATAATCTGTCCAATGTTGCGTGCCCAATGCATCTCCTGTAACTAAGTAAGTGTGCCATGGATCTAACGGATTAGGTGTGGATGAAAAACAAACAGCTATTTTGCTATTTTGATGAACCGTTCCTATTAAAAAAACCATAATAAATCGGTCTGCCACTGGGTCATAAGTCAATTTTGGATCATACTTACTGGCCGAAGAAACGGGAGGAGGAAGCAATGCCTGTAAAAATCCATTGTACAAAAGATTTTGCGTAGACACATCATACACGTAAAATGAACTATTGATGGCTGAAATGAGGATCCCTCCTCTACTAATAGCTAATGAGTTATCATTCGGAACACGGTTCATAAAAGGATTACCTTCAAACCCCTCAAAACTATTGATTTCAATCAAACTATCTAACTTTTCTTGGTTTGCATTTACCGATGCTTGGCGAGGGTAAAGTGCTTCCATTTGAGACTTAATATTGGCAATTATAGCTTTTTCAGATTCACCATCAGGAATGGGCATTTCAATGGCTTGAACAGAAGCAGCATATCCACTCGAGTTTTGAAGTATGTTTACAGTTCCAACTTTTTCAAAATTCACATTCAATTTCTGCTGAGCAAAAAAACCTTGTGCAAAAAGAAGTGCTGATAAAATAATGAATGTTTTATACATAAGCCAAAATACTATTGAATAGATAATAAGCGAAGATACTATTTTTTTGTTTACTTCATATTTCGAAAACCAATTTTGTAATTGGGTTTATTCTTTAGCTCTTGTTTCTTGATTATATTTGCATCTTAAAACCAACGTTTTGAACTTAGAACAGCGAATACAGAAAGAATTAGCTCAACTCCAACAAATAAATCGATTTAGAGAATTAAAAATCACTGACCATTTAATTGATTTTAGTTCTAATGATTATTTAGGCCTTGCATCAAATCCGCTTTCTAACAAAACTAACCTAGCAAAATTAGGCAGCACAGGCTCTCGATTGATTTCAGGTAATTTCGAACAGATAGAAAAACTTGAAAAAGAAATGGCTCTTTTTTTTAATGTTGAAGCTGCATTAATTTTCACCAATGGCTACCTTGCCAATATGGGCTTACTTTCTGCTTTAGTAAAAAGGAATGATATCATAATTTACGACCAACTCATCCATGCCAGTTTAAGAGATGGTATTCAGTTGAGTAAATCAAAAAACTATTCCTTTGCACACAATGATGTCAACGATTTAGAAAAAAAACTACAAATTGCTTCAGCGAATCGTTTAGAAGCTGATCAAATATTTGTAGTTATTGAATCCGTTTATTCTATGGATGGCGATTCACCCGATTTAATCACGATGGAGAAATTGTGCTCAAAATATTCGGCCAATTGCATTGTTGATGAAGCCCATGCCCTCGGAACAGTTGGAAAAAAAGGAGAAGGTTTAGTTCAACTATTAAGTCTTGAATCAAAAATAACAGCACGTGTTTTCACTTTTGGGAAGGCATTAGGTTGTGATGGTGCAGTAGTTTTGGGAAGTGAAAACCTTCGAAACTATTTGATTAATACCTGCCGTTCCTTTATTTACAGTACGGCTCCTTCCCCATTGAAAATTGAAAGCATTCATCATCAATGGAATAATTTAACTTCCATTTCCTCCTTAAATGAACATTCTCAACATTTAAAAAACCATTTGCTTAAAAAAATTGAAGGCAATTTAGAAGTAAAAACAGGTGAATTCGGAAATATAGTAATGGTTATTATAAAAGGAAATGAAAACGTTAAAAAAGCGTCAAATTACCTCAATTCAAAGGGAATGGACGTAAGAGCCATCCTTTCACCCACTGTTCCTGAAGGTTCCGAACGATTGCGTATTTGCATTCACGAATTCAATACACTCGCAGAAATAGATTTACTTGCAAATGAACTTATAAACTTTACTAATACAATGATATGACCTATTTCATCACAGCCATTGATACTAATATTGGCAAAACGCTTGTTTCGAGTATTTTGGTTCAAAAATTAGGTTACGATTTTTGGAAACCTATACAAAGTGGTTTGGAATCACCTACAGATACTGAAACAGTAAAATCTTTGGTAAAAAGAACGGATTGTAACTTTCACACTGAACGTTTCAGATTAAATCATCCGTTGTCTCCACACAATGCAGCCGAATTAGACCATGTATCCATTCAACTTACCGATTTTAACCTTCCAACAAACCACAATTTAATTATTGAAGGTGCAGGTGGGGTGCTCGTTCCCCTTAATTATAATGGTGATACAATGGTGGATTTAATGCGTCAAATACCTTGTGAAATAATCATTGTTTCGCGCAATTATTTGGGAAGTATTAATCATACCTTAATGACGTGCAATGTGCTTAAGAATGCTGGATTAACTGTGAAAGGATTAATTTTTAGTGGTGAGCGAAATGTATCTTCTGAAAAAGTCATTCAAACCGTTTCGAACTTACCCATATTAGGATTTATTCCAACATTAACTGAAATAAATAAAGAGGTTGTTGATCAACTCACCAATAACATTGAGTTGTAACAAAAAGAATTATTGACGACTTATTAACCTAATCTAATTCATCAAAACTTATGTCGGTTTTATAACCATTGTCTGATGAACTTTGTTGGGAAGAAGGTGCTTTATAATCGCTATTTTCTTTTAATTTATCGATATGAGCTACTGCATCATTCATGCCTTCCATAAATTTCTCAAAATCTTCTTTATAAAGAAATATTTTGTGTTTTTCAAAATGAAACGTTCCGTCTTCCTGAAACTTCTTTTTACTCTCGGTTACCGTCAAGTAATAATCCCCTCCTCGAGTAGATTTGATATCAAAAAAATATGTTCTTTTCCCTGCTCTTACAGCGTTAGAATATATTTCATCTCTGTAGCCATCTTGCCCATTTGCCTCGTCCATAATCTGCTAGTTTTAGTGTAGTTAGTTTGAGCTCATTTTTGAAAACTCACAACAAATATAAATTATTTTCCAATATAGCGTCAAAAAGAAGCGGTTTTTTGGATGAACTAACTTTTTTTCTCAACCAATTGTTGCAGATATAAACTGTAATAAATTCCTTTTTGATCCAATAACTCTTGATGATTACCACTTTCTGCTACTTTACCCTCGTCCAAAACTATGATGGAATCGGCCATTCGCAAGGAAGAAATTCTATTACCAATGAAAATGGTAGTTTTTCCTTTCATAAACGTTCTTAAAGCTTCTAAGATGCGCTCTTCTGTTTCAAGGTCTACTGCAGATAAACAATCATCAAAAATCAACAAATCGGGCTCACGCATAAGGGCTCGGGCAATAGAAACTCGCTGTTTTTGTCCTCCAGAAAGGGTTATTCCTCGTTCACCTACTTTTGTTTGGTATCCATGCTCAAACCCTACAATATTTTCATGAACTTGAGCCATTTTTGCTACCATTTCAACTCGATCCTTAGTTTGCTCATTGGGATCATTTGACCCAAAAACAATGTTATTGTATATTGTATCGCTGAATAAAAAAACTTCTTGAGGCACATACCCCATTTTACTTCTTAAATAACTAATCTCAAATTCTTTTATGGAAACATCCCCAATTCTAATTTCACCTTCCGTGACATCAAACAAACGTTCAATTAACGAAGCTATGGTGGATTTACCTGAACCTGTTCTACCAGTAATAGCCAAACTTTGTCCTTTTTTTAACTCAAAACTGATATTCTTTAAAGCTTGTATTCCGGTGTTTGGATAGGTGTAAGAAACATCGTCAAAAACAATACTACTTAATTCATTTTTTACAGGGTTTAAAGCTTCTTTAACTTCAATTGGTGTTAACAAAAATTCATTAATACGTTCTTGTGAAGCAGCCGCACGCTGAACCAAAGACGAAACCCAACCCACTGAAGCAAAAGGCCAAGTCAACATATTCACATAAATTACGTACTGTAAAATATCCCCCACATCCAAGCCTTCACCATTGATGACCAACATACCCCCAATATAAACGGTAATAATGGTACTCAACCCAATTAAAAAAATGATGACAGGAGAAAACAATGCTTGAACTTTAGCCAAACTCAATGTCACCCCTTTGTAGTATTCGTTTTCGCTTTCAAACTTATCACTAAAATGTTTGGAACGGTTAAAGGCTTTCAACACTCTAATACCACTAAACGCTTCTTGAACAAAAGTGCTTAAAACGGATTGTTGACGCTGAGTAATTTCACTCTTTTTATTAATAGTATTGCTTATTTTAAATACCAAATAGGACATAATGGGAAGAGGAATTAACACATACAAAGTGAGCATTGGATTTTTCCAAAGCATAGCAGTGATTACCATTACAAATAGAATGACCAAATTTACGGTATACATTATGGCTGGACCTAAGTACATCCTAACTCTCGATACATCTTCACTGATGCGATTCATAATATCTCCTGTACTGTTTTCTTTGTAAAAAGAATAACTTAACTCTTGGTATTTGCTATAAATCTCATTTTTTAAATCGTATTCAATATAGCGCGACATTACAATAATGGTTTGTCTAACCAAAAAAAGAAAAAATCCCTTTATTATGGAATACAATAAGTACATACCACAAAAATAAAGACCCACCATAAAGATATCTTTACCTGTAGAACTCATCTGTCCTTTCTTTGAATATGCTTCAATTGAATCAGAGGCATCATCAAAAACTTGCGTCATAACTACCGCAAAATAATTGGAAATTATCATAAACAGAATACCTAAAATAAGTAACCATTTATATTTTTTGAAATATTTATTAAGATACGATAAGTGCTTCACTTTAATTATTTAAGTTTAAATAACAATTTTATTTTAAAATATCATCAATACTATAAGAGATTGTAGTATTTTTGCGCCTGCATTTCAAACTAACAATAATCTAAAGATAAGTTAAGTTGAATTTGCCCACAAAAGTACACAACTAAAGATTCAAAACCCAATAAATGGAAGTAAAAGAACTAAATGCCAACCAAATTGCTGAAGCAGGTGTGTTGGGACAAATGTTTAATCTTGAGCATGAACAAGTCTTGTTTTGTCAAGATAAAGATTTAGGTTTAAAAGCAATAATTGCTGTTCACAATACAGTTTGTGGACCTGCTTTAGGCGGAACCCGTATGTGGAATTACAGCAATGAAGCCGATGCATTGAAAGATGTTTTGCGTTTATCTAGAGGGATGACCTATAAAAATGCCATTTCTGGACTTAACTTAGGTGGTGGAAAGGCTGTAATTATTGGTGATGCCAGAACACAAAAAAATGAAGCTTTAATGAGAAGATTCGGTAAATTTGTTAATAATTTGGCCGGTAAATATATTACTGCAGAAGATGTGGGTATTTCACCTCAAGATATGACTTGGGTTTCGATGGAAACTAAACACGTGGCTGGTTTACCAGGAAAAAGTGGAGATCCATCTCCTGTTACTGCTTACGGTGTTTATATGGGTATGAAAGCAGCAGCAAAAGTTCGTTTCGGTTCTGATTCGTTGGCAGGAAAAAAAGTTTCTGTTCAAGGTGTAGGACACGTAGGAGAATACTTAGTTGAGCACTTAACAAAAGCTGGTGCTCAGGTTTTTATTTCAGATATTCATGAAGCTTCATTGAAAGCTGTTGCTCAAAAATACAATGCCACTGTTGTGGGAATTGACGATATTTATGATTTAGATGTAGACATATATGCTCCTTGTGCTCTTGGAGCGACAGTAAATGATGCAACTTTAGCTAAATTAAAATGTTCTATTATAGCGGGTGCTGCCAACAATCAATTGGCAGATGAAAAAATTCATGGAGTTAAAGTAATGGAAAAAGGAATGATTTACGCACCCGATTTTTTAATCAATGCAGGTGGTGTAATGAATTGTTATGGTGAAGTTTGTAACATTGATCAAGCTCAAATAATGACTATGGCTGAAAATATTTACAATACAACATTGGATATTATTCAAACTTCTCAAAATACTAAAACACCAACTTACCTTATTGCTAACCAACGCGCTGAGGAAAGAATTGCTAAAATAGCATCGCTCAAAAAATACATTTAATCTCGTTCACCCAAACGATTTTTCATACCATTAACATCGAGAAATGCTAAACAGAAGACATCTGAGAATTAAGGTTTTACAACAATTATACGCTTATACACAAAGTGATAACCAAAATTATGTAGCCGCTGAAAGGGATTTATTAAGTAGTTTAAACAGAATGTATGAATTATACATTCTGTACTTATTAATTTTACCCGAGATTTCACGTCAAAGCAGTCTAAAAATTGAAGATAGAAAACGAAAAACTAGACCTTCCAAAGAAGACTTAAATCCTAAATTGAATTTTGTTAACAATGCTTTCATTCAAATCATTGATTCAAATATCACCCTACAGAGTAAGTCTAAAAATTTAAAAGTAGATTGGGTGGGTGATGTAAAACAAGACATCATTAAAAAGTTATTAGTTCACTTAGAAGAAACTACTCTTTTTCAAGAATACTTGCTTTTAGATGCTCCCACTTTTGAACAAGATAAAGAATTTGCTTTAAAGCTATTCAAAACCGAGGTTTGTAATTTCCAATTGTTGTTGAACTACTTTGATGAGGAGCGCGTAAATTGGCATGACGATTATGATCACGTTTTTTCAATGGCACTCAAATCCATTAAAGCAATTAAAGAAAATGACGATGAATATGCCCAGTTTGTTATGGATTTATTCAAAGAAGATGAGGAGGAATATTCAAAAGTACTTTTTAGAAAATCAATAGTTAATTTTGACTCTCATACCGAAATGCTTGGTCATTACACCAAAAACTGGGACGCTGAGCGTTTGGCAAAAATGGACATTCTTATTATGAATTTAGCCATTACGGAGGCCAAGGAATTTAATTCTATTCCCTTAAAAGTTACGCTTAATGAGTATATAGAAATTGCTAAATTCTACAGTACGCCAAAAAGCAGTACTTTTATAAATGGTGTTCTCGATAAAGTATTTGAAGATCTTTCTAAATCAGGTGATTTAAAGAAAATTGGTAGAGGTCTTGTATAAAAATGAAATTATGAAAAAAAAATCAACATTTATTGCCATAGCTTTAATGACAGCTATTAGTGTAAGCACATTAAGTTGTACTATTTCTGATAAAAATGCAGCTACTGAATTAGACCCTTCCATGATTGATAGTGAAAATCCTGCTATCATGGAATTTGAAACGTTAAATTACAATGTAGGTGATGTGGCAGTAGGCTCAGTAAACTCTTTTTCCTTCAAATTTACCAATACAGGCAAATCAGTATTGGTCATTCACGATGTAAAACCTTCTTGTGGATGTACCGTTCCTAAAGGATGGCCAAAAGACCCCATTCCTCCAGGTGGAACTGGCGAAATACCCATTGAATTTACGCCTAGTATGGCTGGAACAATTAACAAATCGGTTTCAATTGTAGCTACTACCAATCCTTCTGTTACCAAGTTAACCATTTCTGGAAATGCCTTAGGAGTAGACTAATGCTTAAACAACAACAAATAAATTGACACTTTAGTCTAATCAAACAAAAATAATATGAAAACAGTAATTTTAGAAGGAGAAGGAAACAATTTTGGATTTTTAATCACAATGGCCTTGGTTTTTGCCGTGATGTATTTTTTTATGATCTTACCACAAAAACGTAAACGTAAAAAATTAGAAGAAGAAAGAGCTAATATCAAAAAAGGTGATAAAATCATATCAATAGGTGGTATTCATGGTAAAATTGTAGAAGTAGATGAACACACGGTAGTAG
This sequence comes from uncultured Flavobacteriales bacterium, assembly GCA_964419055.1. Classification (GTDB taxonomy): domain Bacteria; phylum Bacteroidota; class Bacteroidia; order Flavobacteriales_D; family Parvicellaceae; genus CAYQNU01. The sequence goes on from CAYQNU010000038.1 coordinate 10,001, forward strand.
TTTCTGTGGAAGATGGAACGAAATTGCGTTTTGATAAAACGGCTATTTCAAAAGATGGTAGTTCTACTATAGCTGAAGAAGGAAAAGCTTAAGAAACTATTCCTATAGCAATAGGATCAGTTGTTACTCTAAAATTTATAAAACTCCAATTGGGTTCTGTCAATAATATAGATTCCTGTGTAATAAAAATGTATTACATCTGAATAACTATATCCTACATCGCACATATTCATTGCGCCTTCTTGTGAAAGACCTACTCCATGTCCAAACCCTTTACCTTTAAGAATTACATCTTTGCCGTCATATTCAACACTAAAATAGGTACTTTTTAGACGTAAATCAGTGCGCATGTCGGTCAACAAAATGTGATAATTCCAATTAACAAAATATTTACCTCTAGTGTTTTGTTTAAAATTCAAGGCTTGTTGTAACGCTACACTATCCGAAACAGGGTAAGAATGTCTTCTGTCTAAGTAATTTACAAATTCATGGTAGGAAATCGTTTTTGTCCAAGTGTAACTGGGTTTACCAACCGAAAATGGGTCTTTAATACTTCGAAGATAAGGCAAAGGTTTATTCCAAACATCTTCAACATTAGCGGTTTGTCCTCCACTGTTACTGTAAAATGCTGCCGTAATGTAATCGCAATTATCGTCAACAATAACCAAATTTTTAGTTTCTAAAACCGCCTCTTCCATTTTGGGATTTCGATACATTTTTCCAAGGTAGACTTGACAAGTTACCATATCATTCAACATAAAACCCTCAGCGGCCATTTTATCGATGTTTTTTAGAGCATAGGTTCTACTAATAATTGCCTGCACCTTATAATATTCCTTCCCTTGATGATTCCCCGATTCAGATTCTATAACACCAATTAAATAATGATGCATAGTGACCAAACTCACTACTGTAAAAACACCCTTGTGCATAAAACACTTTACACCTCCAAAGTACTTTCGTTCTTTACTTGCCTCAGGTGTCAATGCTTTAATTTTATAGTGGCTTTCGTTTCGAGAACTTTTAATATACACTATGCCATAATATTCTAAATCTTCCTCATCAACTTTTACACGTACTTTTTCTCCATTCGAACTGGCCCTTATGGTCAACTTCTCACCCATTTGTAAATGATACAATAAGGAATCTTTTTCATCAAATACCTGATAGGTATTGTCCGAAGCAATAAATTGTACCGAAGTGTAGGGCTTATCTCTAAAAATGCCAATTTCGAGCAACTGATCATCTGCCCAAACCTGCATAACCGAGGTTTGTAAAATGACTATAAGTGATATGACTAATTGAATGGACTTCATAGAATTTGGCAAGACAAAAGTAATGCCTAATAAAACCCTATACTCAAAATAGTAGTTTGATTGTAAGCAATGGAATGTTGATAGGTGTAAATTAAGCAAGCAAAAAATAGTGTATTAAATGAGCTCAAATGCGACCTTTTCTAATTAAAAAACATCAATACAAAAAAAGGTAAGGTTATTGTGCTGACAGTTAAATAATTAAATATTTAACAATGCTAAAAAAATCCATCTTAGTCGAAAACAAAGCCACCTTAAATACTCGAAATAATCAGCTCATAATCAAAAGTGACATTCGGGAAAGTTCCATACCTATTGAAGACATTGGCTTTTTAGTAATTGATAATAGAGAAATATTCATAAGCATTTCGGCTATGAATCTATTAGTAAAAAACAATGCGGCTTTGATTATTTGTGATGAAGTGCATTTGCCCAACGGTATGTTTATGAATCTAAACAGCCATCACATCCAGCAAGAAATTTTCAAAAATCAAATTGATGCAAGTGTACCTCTCAAAAAACAATTGTGGCAACAGACCGTGGTAGAAAAGATACAAAATCAAGGGATTTTATTACAAAAAATAACGGGCAAAAAAAATCAATTTGAATTTATTGCCAGTAAAGTATTGAGTGGCGACACTTCCAATATGGAAGGTGTGGCAGCTAGTGCTTATTGGAAATCATTTTTTGAAATGGATTTTAAACGAGAACGATTTGGTGATTATCCTAATAATTTTTTGAATTATGGATATGCAATTCTAAGAGCTGCCACCGCTCGAGCACTGGCAGGAAGTGGTATGCTCAACACGTTGGGAATTCATCACAAAAGTAAATATAATGCCTTTGCTCTTGCAGATGATATTATGGAGCCATTCAGACCCTTGGTAGATGAAATAGTGTGGGAATTGATTCAGCATTATGATGAACAAGAATTGACCACCAACATAAAATCAGAATTGGTGCAAGTGACCACCCGAACAGTATACTTTGAAGACGAAAAAAGCCCCTTGATGGTAGGCTTGCAAAAAACAGCCAGTTCATTACAAAAGTGCTTTATGGGTGAGCGCAAGAAGATAAAATATCCACAATTATGGAGCTAAACGGATATAGAATTATGTGGTTATTTGTATTTTTTGACTTGCCAACCGAAACGAAGAAAGATCGCAGAAATGCCCAGCAATTTAGAAAAAAATTGATTCAAGATGGTTTTTCAATGATGCAATTTTCGGTTTATTGCCGCCATTGTGCCAGCAGCGAAAGTGGCGATGTGCACGAAAAACGAATCAACATCATGCTGCCACCATTAGGAAAAGTAAGCATACTGAGAATTACCGACAAACAATATGGAAATATTTCCAATTTTTGGGGAAATTGTGAGGTAGCCAAAGCACCTCAACCCACTCAACTTGAATTGTTTTAATATTAGAATAAAAAAATGCTCCAATCTCGCTTTCACATAACAAAAAAGGAGCATTTTTAATAACGATATTTACGATTATTCTTTTGATTATTAGAAGGTAACAGACCAACTAATATCGTTTTTTGACGTTGTCGAATCTCGTAACTCGATTTATCAATCTTTAATCAAATCAGAAAATGAATGATGCTAAATTGAAAAATAATGTTGACTATTTTTTGATTCACAAATACACCTTTAAAAAATCAAATAAAACGTGTTTGTAAACCACAACTCTAGAAATGAAAAAATGCTCCAATCTTGCTTTCACACAACAAAAAAGGAGCATTTTTAATAACGATATTTACGATTATTCTTTTGATTATTAGAAGGTAACAGACCAACTAATATCGTTTTTTCCAATCTTTAATCAAACCACAACTTATACTGTTCGTTACATTTAAACCAGCCTAATATCGTTTTTTCCAATCTTTAATCAAACCACAACATGGGCGAAGTTATTAAAGTGTTTTCACTAATATCGTTTTTTCCAATCTTTAATCAAACCACAACAACCAGACATTTATAAAAAATTATTAAACGAATATCGTTTTTTCCAATCTTTAATCAAACCACAACATTTGGCTTTAATAGTACTCATCCATTATGAATATCGTTTTTTCCAATCTTTAATCAAACCACAACCATTCCTGGTACAATAGTTTCTTCAGTTCTAATATCGTTTTTTCCAATCTTTAATCAAACCACAACCAGGGCTGAATACACTTAAGTTTGTATAATAATATCGTTTTTTCCAATCTTTAATCAAACCACAACTGTGGAACATTAATCAAAAACAATTACCTAAATATCGTTTTTTCCAATCTTTAATCAAACCACAACTAGTAAACGGCATATTGCAACACTATAACGAATATCGTTTTTTCCAATCTTTAATCAAACCACAACTCCGGCATAAATTTTACATAAGAAAAAACCAATATCGTTTTTTCCAATCTTTAATCAAACCACAACCCGAGTTTGAAAAACAAAAGGCAGCACTTAAATATCGTTTTTTCCAATCTTTAATCAAACCACAACTATTAAAGCCAATTACTAATTATAATTTAAATATCGTTTTTTCCAATCTTTAATCAAACCACAACTGTTTGTGTTTGTAGTTCACGAAATACAAAAATATCGTTTTTTCCAATCTTTAATCAAACCACAACTTGCTACAATGGCTTATTCATTTGAGGTGGAATATCGTTTTTTCCAATCTTTAATCAAACCACAACCCATTGTAGGTACCCTTCTTATTTTAACTAAATATCGTTTTTTCCAATCTTTAATCAAACCACAACACGAATTTGTCCCCCTATGCCAACAATCATCAATATCGTTTTTTCCAATCTTTAATCAAACCACAACAGTTGATTTGCAACAACGATGGGGAAGTGAAATATCGTTTTTTCCAATCTTTAATCAAACCACAACTGATAGGCGGTTGTTATTGCGGTTGAGTGGAATATCGTTTTTTCCAATCTTTAATCAAACCACAACTGTTCGTGGGAAAGGAGCAACTTTTAATAAAATATCGTTTTTTCCAATCTTTAATCAAACCACAACCATTGTGGCTACAGCAATAATTGAGGAACCAATATCGTTTTTTCCAATCTTTAATCAAACCACAACATCTTCTTCAACTAGGAAAAACTTAACCGTAATATCGTTTTTTCCAATCTTTAATCAAACCACAACTCCACCATCATTCAGGTGTTCCAAGAATACAATATCGTTTTTTCCAATCTTTAATCAAACCACAACCCCAAACCTAAATAGATTTTAAGTGCGTTCAATATCGTTTTTTCCAATCTTTAATCAAAGCACAACTGGGGTTTGGATATACACGAAGCCCATTTTAATATCGTTTTTTCCAATCTTTAATCAAACCACAACTTGTATTGTACCATAATTGAACTGTAAACCAATATCGTTTTTTCCAATCTTTAATCAAACCACAACTATGCGTAGAGGTACCATGCAGCGTATTCAATATCGTTTTTTCCAATCTTTAATCAAACCACAACAATGTCAATAATTATGTTAATGCACCATTGAATATCGTTTTTTCCAATCTTTAATCAAACCACAACTTGTCATGCACTTTTTTATCACTGGCCAAAAATATCGTTTTTTCCAATCTTTAATCAAACCACAACTCTTTCACCAGTGCATTAATCGCACCCGTTGAATATTGTTTTTTGACGTTGTCGAATCTCGTACCTCGATTTATCAATCTTTTATCAAACCACAACAGAGTCCTTGAGTTCATCCCAATTACCAGCAATATCGTTTTTTCCAATCTTTAATCAAACCACAACATTGGAAACTGCAACAATTCAAACAAAGGAAATATCGTTTTTTGACGTTGTCGAATCTCGTACCTCGATTTATCAATCTTTTATCAAACAAAACGAAAAACTGATGTCAAAAAATCGGTTGATTTTTCGAAGTGGATTGCTTGTTTAAGTGGTAAGGAAAATATGTCAAAGAACTAAAAAGAACTATTAAAATTTATAATTTATTGTACCAGTTGGTTGTATTGTGAAATCTTTGCCTTCAAAAATTGCTTTAACATTACTTAAACTAATTCTTATTTTTTGAACCGATGAATTAAAATTTACTGAAGACTCCTTTTTTAGATCTTTATCTGCTCCACCTTGTGCATGATGACGAAGTTGAATTCTTCCATCACTTTCAAATTGAGTAATTTTATAAAGCCTTTTGTTTAATTCTTTTTTATTCAAACTTTTAAGTTCCTCTGAATTATTTTCATAAAAAATAACCATTTGATTCACTTTTAAAACTTTAGCTAATGGAATTAGAGTTTCCGACTTTTTCCCTTTATTTTTAATTATATTTTCTTCAACTGGCAATTCTAATTTTGAACTTCCTTGATTATGCTTTGCTAAATCAAAGGCTGAAATTGTTTTAAATGTTTGCTCTTTTTTACCTTTATTATCAATAGATTCATAAATTGCCATTGCAAATATATTTTCTAAAGTAGCATAATAATGCTCTTTGTATTCTTTTCGTTTTCTTTGTGCAACGTGACTTTGTGATTTGATTTTTGGTAAATTTTTATTGCTCGTTTTTACTCGAATTTTTTTAATTAACATTTCTTTGATTTCATTTCCATTTTCATCTTTTTCACTTGGCAGTAATACCCAGCCTTCTGGAGTTTTGATGTTTTTTAAACCGTGTTTTAAAATTCTTTTTTTGATTCCATCATCAACAATAGTATTTACTTCAGCATCAGAAAATGCATTTGTTACAGGTTTTCTAATAACAAACCAAATTTCTTTTTCTGCATTTTCGTTTTTTCTTTCAATAGCTCCATAAAATGTATCTTTATGCAATGACGCTCTTATTCCTTGCCCTTTTTCATAAATGACATTTCCTTGTTTGTCATATTGAACTTTATTTCTTTTTCGTAATTTCTTTTTTGTTTGCTTTTCAATTTTATCTTTATGTTTATGAACAACAATTATGTTTTCTTTCAATTGATTCACATCTTCTGTGAAAGTTTGCCAAGGTTTTGCAACTTTAAATTTATCTTGACACCTGTTTTCTTCAGATTCTTTGAATGCTTCTGCTAAACCATCTCTTATACTTTTATCCATACACGTTAAAACCACAGCATCAATAGCGTGATGATAATGATAATTTCTATCTTTTTCTCCCAGTCCCCAAGATTTTCTTACATCGGCTACCATTGTACCCTTTGCTGGAAAAACTCTTTGAAATAATGATTTTAAGAACAATTCGGAATATTTGGTAATTATTCCTGTATCTACCAATTGACTGTTTTTGAAATTAGGCTTAATTTCAGTTGCCGTAAATCGATATACTTTTTGTTTCCAATAATCCAACTCTAATTTTAAGTAATGACGTTGCTGTATGGCTCTGTTTTTTTGTTCAACCGTACTTGCAACTTTTGAAAAATACTTTTGTTGGTCAATTTTTTCTTCTAAATCTTCAATTTTGATTTCCCAATCTTTAATATTATGTGTAAAATTTTGCTTATACTCTTCTTCCAAATCTTGTGGAATTCTATTTCCTTTAATTTGATTGAATGCTTTATCTGCCAATGTTTTATTTACTAACGAATTGTCAAAAGATTTGCTTCTAGGAAAAGTATGTTCTATGTCGAATTGAGGATTAGAACCTAATAACTTTTCACAATTAATAGTTTTGTTGGTATAAAAACATATTCCGTTTTGCTCTTGACATAATCTATATTTAAAAATATCTGTTTCTGTTACTTTTGAATTGGTATCCTTTACAAATTCTTCTAACTTTTCTCTATATTTTTTATTTTCATTCTCTCTTTCACGCTGCCATCTTTCAATTGCAAGACGTTTATTTTTATCATTCAATTCTCTTGCTAATTCAATTATAATTTCTGTATCAGGCTTAATTTTACCTTCTTTTAAAAGTGAATTTACCAACTTTCGCAAATAAAAAAGTGTACGCATTGCCATTGGATTTTTAATAGAATTGGTAAATGGCAAACCTAAAAAATTATCTTGACTTTGAGGATAAGCATCCATTGCAGAAGGATGATATAGTTTTTCTGCTTGTTCTTTTGAAACTTTATATTCTTGAATTAAAAAATCTTTAATGATTTCATCAACTCTTGGTTTTGGCAAATAATAACCTCCGAATCTCCTTTTTCTTAATAGTTGCTGAAACTCAATTTCAATTTCATTTAACAAATCGTTTCTACTTTCATGGGACATTTTTTCCCATTCATACTTACCGTAGAATAATTTGGTTTTTTCTGCTACATTTTTTTTATCGGTTTCATCTAATATATAATCATAATGAGAATTGTCATATTCTTTGATAAAATCGCCAACCAAACCATTTACAATGTCAATTTTTAAAGTTTGGGTTTTATAATTTGAAATAATATCAATGATAGTATCTTGAATGAATTCTTTGTTTTCATTCCATTTATCTTTTCCAATTATAACATGTATATTGGCAAAGAAAACTGCATAAGGATAAATAATTGTATTCTCTAAAAACGGCAAAATATTACCTATTGCTTTTTTACTTAAAGAAGAATATCCTTGTTTTAAATTGATCCCTTCATAATAATTGATTTTCTCTTCTGAAATATCAAATCGAGTTTTAATGAAATTTTTCACTTTCTCTGAAGTAATATCATTTACAAAATCGCCTGAAAAAAATAAAGTATGCCATAATTCATCTACTAAATCATCAACAGTTTTATTGTCTTGCTTTTTATATTTTGAAACAATTTGTTTTTTACAATCTGTCCAATCTTCTGCATCAAAAACTTCAATTAATGTACTAATTGTTGGGCTACCAACGATTGGATATTTGTCGTTGTAATTAAATTCAAAAAATAAATTATTCTTCTTCGCTTGATTATTGATACTTTTTGAAATATCTTGGAATTTAAAATTCTTTGCACTAACTCTGTAGAATTTATCCATTGCAATTTTATAATACTCTG
>CAYQNU010000039.1:0-18152 GCA_964419055.1 uncultured Flavobacteriales bacterium
ATACGCTTTTTATTTACCCTCCAAACTTTTTTACACCTTTTTTGAAAGTATTTTTGTGAAATATCATAATACATTACAAATGAATATTTTGCACGAATCGTTCTTGTTGTAATTTGACTAGTAAAAAACAAAATAAACTTATTATAACACATCACTTACTATAACTATCAATAAATTCCACCTCCCTCAATACTCAATGTTAATGACTTTTAAATACTTTTTAAATACTAAATTCACTTAAATGATGGGAGATTATTTTTATTTCTAGATAAAGAACTGCTTATTAAAAACAAAAAAAGCAAGAATAAATCCTGCTTTTTAAGTTTCTTAATTTATATATAAGACTACTCCTCATCAATAATTTGATATGCTCCAGATAAAATAAGTGCTTCAGCTGCTTTGTATTTCATCTCTTGTGTTTCGCCATTTCTAATGTTTAGTACCTTTACCTTATCGTTTCTGCCAATCTTTTTTGCAACTGTGACTGGCTTTTGTTTTATTTGTTCTGAACCAGAGTTTTGAGCAGCTTCTTCATTTGATCTGGTTGCATCTGCAATATCTGTTCGACCTGCACTTAGGTTTTGTGTTTCTTGTTGTGCTAAGTCTCTCACTCTTCTTGATTGGTTTGGATTGGTATCTTGGGGAATTTGAACTCGAGTTAAAAAAGATAAAATTTCTTTATTCATCTCAATCAATAACGACTTAAACAATTTATATCCCTCCAATTTATATATCAATAAAGGATCCTTTTGTTCATATTGGGCATGGTATGCTGATTGTTTTAGATCATCCATTTCTCTCAAATGCTCTTTCCATTCGTCATCAATAAAATTAAGTACAATACCTTTCTCCAATTCTTTAACTACTTTAGCTCCTTTAGATTCTGAAGCTTCTTGAAGATTAATACGAATTTGAACACCCCTTTTGCCATCGGTAAATGGAATAGAAATTTCACCGGCTGCGTTCGGATTTGAGTTGTAAATATTTTGAACGACATTAAAGACTAAATCTTTAATCATTTGTTTTTTTAGTTGATAATGAGAGGATGCTGATTTGTATACTTTATCAACTAAATCATTTGAATTGATTTCACCAAACTCGTGATCTGAAACGGGTGCTTCAATACCAAAATTCATAATTAATTCAAGTTCAAAATTTTCATAGTCTCCATTAACCAAGGCTTCTTCGACAATATGTTGAGCCAATTCATAGAACATATTATCCAAATCCAAATCTAATTTATCTCCAAATAAGGCATTACGTCTACGAGCATAAATTGCAGAACGTTGTGCATTCATTACATCATCAAATTCAAGTAATCTTTTACGAACACCAAAGTTATTTTCCTCAACTTTTTTCTGAGCTCTTTCTATAGATTTAGTAATCATACCGTGTTGAATCACTTCACCTTCTTTGTGGCCCATTCGATCCATCATACGAGCAATACGGTCCGAACCGAACATTCTCATAAGATTATCTTCTAATGAAACAAAGAATTGAGAAGATCCAGGATCACCTTGACGACCAGATCGACCTCTTAACTGCCTATCTACCCTTCTTGAATCGTGTCTTTCTGTACCAACAATTGCCAACCCACCTGCTTCTTTAACTCCCTCACCTAACTTAATATCTGTTCCTCGACCAGCCATATTCGTGGCTATTGTTACTGTACCCGCTTGACCAGCCAAAGTAACTACTTCAGCTTCTTTTTGATGTAGTTTGGCATTTAGCACCTGATGAGGAATTTTCTTCATTTTAAGCATTCGGCTCAACAATTCGGAAATTTCAACATTTGTTGTTCCTACTAATACTGGTCTTCCTGCATTTCTCAACTTCTCAATTTCATCAATAATTGCGTTATACTTTTCTCTAGCGGTTTTATATACCAGATCATTTTGATCTTTACGTTGCATAGGTTTATTTGTAGGCACCACCACAACATTGAGATTATAAATATCCAAAAACTCTTTTGCTTCTGTTTCAGCCGTACCTGTCATACCAGCCAACTTGTGGTACATTCTAAAAAAGTTTTGTAAAGTAATTGTTGCATATGTTTGAGTAGCCGCTTCGATACGAACATTTTCTTTGGCCTCAATTGCTTGGTGCAAACCATCAGAATATCTTCGTCCATCCATTATACGACCTGTTTGTTCATCAACAATTTTCACTTTATTATCCATCAGGACATATTCAACATCTTTCTCAAACAGAGTGTATGCTTTTAATAGTTGGTTCATAGAGTGAATTCGGTCTGCTTTAACTCCATAGTCCGTAATTAATGCTTCTTTTAATTGAAGTTTCTCTTCTTTAGATTTACCAGAATTATCAATATCGGCTAAAACAGTTCCTATATCGGGCAAAATATAGAAAGTAGGATCCTCTGAACCTGAAATTAAATCTATTCCCCTTTCGGTTAAATCGATTGAATTATTTTTCTCATCAATAGTAAAAAACAATGGATCATCCGCTTTAGACATTTCTTTACTATTATCCTGCATGTAGAAACTTTCTACTTTTTGCATTTGCACCTTAATTCCAGGTTCGCTTAAAAACTTTATTAAGGCTTTATTTTTGGGTAATCCTCGGTATGCTCTAAAAAGAGCAAGGCTGCCTTCATCATTTAATTTTTTTGCTTCTTTTTTATCTAACCCTTCTTGTTCAGATTGTGCAATTTTGGTTTTAGCTTCAGCTATTAATGCATTAACTAATTTACGTTGGGCTTCAACTAACTTTTCAATTTTTGGTTTTAACCCTTCATATTCTTGTTCATCACCTTTTGGTGTTGGTCCTGAAATAATCAATGGGGTACGTGCGTCATCCACTAAAACTGAATCTACCTCATCAATAATAGCGAAATGATGTTTAGTTTGGACAATCCCTTCTGGATTACCCACCATATTATCTCTTAAATAATCAAATCCAAATTCGTTATTAGTTCCAAATGTAATATCTGCTTGATATGCTAATTTTCGTTGTGGAGAATTTGATTGGTATTTGTCAATACAATCTACAATCATCCCATGAAATTCGTAAAGTGGGCCCATCCATTCGGAATCTCGTTTGGCAAGATAATCATTCACTGTAACAACGTGAACCCCTCTACCTGCTAAAGCATTTAAATAAACTGGTAAAGTTGCCACTAAGGTTTTACCCTCACCTGTTTGCATTTCGGCTATGTTTCCTTTATGTAATGCTGCTCCACCAATTAATTGTGTGTCATAGTGCACCATGTTCCAATTTACAAAAGTACCTGAGGCATCCCAGGAAGTATTCCAGATTGCTTTTTCGCCAACAATATTTACATAGTCTTTACTTTCAGCAAATTTTCTATCATCATTATTAGCTTGAACTTCTAAGGTCTCATTCTCAGTGAATCTTCTCGCAGTTTCTTTAATTACAGCAAAAGCTTGTGGCAATAATTCTAGCAAAATTTCTTCAACTTTTGCATCACTTTCTTTCTTTTTAAGCTCTATATCTTGAAAAATGGACTCTTTTTGATCAACTAGGACTGAGTCATCCTCTGCTTTTTTGTACAGATTAATAATTTGGTCATCAATAGATTTGGTATATTCTTTAATAATTGACTTGAAATGGATGGTTTTACCTCTTAATTCTTCATTTGAAATATTTTTTAATTTTTCAAATTCAATATTTGTTTTTTCTACAAAAGGTTTTAATAATTCAATATCTTTCTGACGTTTGTCCCCGAATAGCTTTTTTAATAATCCTTGTAACATTATGGTATAGTATAAATTTTTACTTTGTAAATTGACTTTAACTTGCAAAAGTAATTCTTTTTATGTAGTATCTATTGAATATTTTTGCTAAAATCTTCACATTCTTGTCAGAAATTATTCCGATATTTATAATATGTCAGATTGACACTTTATTTTTAACGAAATAATTCTGGGAATAATTGTTGTAGTAATATTTTATATGATTTTTAGTAAGAAATTCATGTCTTTCTATTTGATTAATTTATTAATCCTTATCAAAGGATTTTCTCAAAATATTGTCAAAAATGGCAGTTTTGAATTCGTTGATAGTTGTGGCATTAATGAAAATGGAGGCATTTACAATAGACCAAAGGATTGGTTTAGCAGTTTGCAAAATAGCAATGAAATTGTTGTTCATTCTTCATCTCTAAATGAAATATGTGCACCTCACACAATGATAAAAGCTTCGGATGGAGCTTTTTGTTTACAATTAGGATTTAAAGTTAATACTTCAAAAGTAACTACCAATTTCATTCAAACTGAATTAGTAAGACCATTAGTAAAGGATAGTGTCTATCAAATTTCAATGAAAATTCGTAAAAATCAATTTAGTATAGGTTTTATTCAAGAGTTGCAATTACTTTTTAGTGCTCGAAAGTTAGCTTCTACTATACAATTTGCCTCTCGAAATTTAGAATCAAATATCCTCAAAATCAATGTAGATAGTGTAAGCAATAGAGAATGGAATGAGGCAACATTTGAATATATAGCTAAGGGATTTGAATATTATTTATCTATCGGTAGTTTTTATCAGCAATTCAATTTAAAAAATGGTATGCGAAATTATCAAGCAGAACGAATATTATATGGCAGTAACACACCTAATGCCATCTATTTTATTGATGCAATTGAAATTGTCTCAAAATCAAAATCTACAGAGAACAATAAAAAAAATGTTGTTGAAAGAGCTAATCTTCAAAATCAATTATATCAGAATACTAACTTAATTATCAATGCTGGATTTGAATACAGTCCTATTGAAATGGATAGATCGACTAGTTATTATCCTCAAGGAATTGAAATTATTCCTGGATGGATGAGTTTTGGAATTGAATCTCCTTCAATTTATGTTGTAGATAGTAATTCAAACTTTTATAGATACAATAAACTCAATGGTAACTATCCCTATATGGGAAAAGGAATAGCAGAAGTTAGTATATTAAAGACTAATAAGCATCATCATTATCAGCAAGTTTGGAGCAAATATGAAGGTACGGATTACAATAGTATTTATAAATATGAAAATGAACCGCAAAATAAAAACATAAAGAAGTTTGAATTTGGAACCTATTTTACAGGAATTTTGAAAGAGCCTTTGGTGCATGATTCCAATTATTTGTTTTCGATGATGACCAAATTAAGCTCTGAATCGAGTTATGGAGTGAAATATATTGGTGTTTTTTTTAATAGAGATATAGCTCGAAACGTTGAAGATAGTCTGTTAAAAACCAAACCTGATTTATTATTTGATGTAAGCGCATTGACAAAAGCTTCTAATTGGGAAGAATTTTCAGCATTTTATAAAGCTTCAGGAAATGAACAACATTTTACAATTGGTTATTATTATTCGGTAGACAATACAATAATTAAAAACTTTGGATTTGAAAGAGTTGTGAGTTCATCTTGTGGTCCAAATTATACTAATGGCACGTATTGTTTGCATTATGAAGCCACCTATAGAGACTCATTATTTGCTAATTATTATTTTGATAATTTTTTATTGAGAAAAGTAGATGGAAAGGAAGTGTTAGGAGCTTCTATTTTTGATAAATCAATTGTAAATCAAACTCAATGGATATTTGATTTTGGAGGTTCAAAATCGAGCAATGAAAACATTGATAAGGTAAAAAGTGCGCTTATTGAAACATTGAGCATTATGCGCATTGATGATGGGATAGCAATAACTTATATCAACAAGTCAAATGAATTAAAATTATCACCGACAAACTATGAAAATAAACGGAAAATTATTCGTTTGGTGGATCAGTATAAGATTAATATTAAATCTGGATATACTTATTTTCAAGACTACACCTTGCTATTTGACAGTAAAAATTCAAAAGGGTACACTAATCAAGTGATTTTAATAACTGATGGTAATTTAAACTTTGAAAAAGGGATATCCTCCATTAACAACTACTGCAAAGGAGGTGGTAAATTTACAATACTACATATAGGTAATGATGAAACCCTTTCTCGACTTAAAGAAACCTTTTCTTTTATTGGTCAAGTTAAAATATTATCCGTTAACGATGAAAATCTATTAAAGGCGATTTTAACAAACTAAATTAAAATGGAAAAGAGCTATTTACAAATTATAAAATCTTGCTTCAATTCAATTTAATAACACTTAGGTATTATATATGATGCGTGCATAGTACAAAATACTAAAATTAAAGAGAGAATAGAATTTATAAAATTTTCAATTGCGATTAATGTAATCTTTTGAAAATAATTATTGGACCCAACTTTGTTTTGAAATAGCCAGAGCTTCTTGTACAGATATTCTTGAACCGTTGTTATAAGCTACTACAAATGGTCCTGGGAAATTAAATGATCCTAAATCATTTCTTTTTGTTTTAGCATCCTTATATGTTTCGTAGTTCCCTGTACAATATTTCACCCATCCATCGTGATTTTCAATGGTGATTTTACCATCAAAACTGTATTGTTTTTTGATGGATGAAGTACTAATATTTGAATGTCCCGCTAATACTTGCACTTTGTATTTCACTCCATTAGAACTTCCTGATTCATTATTATCTGATGAAGAAGAATTATTTGAAGTGCGATTACTATTCTTGTTTCCGCTATTCGTATTTGTTGATGACGAATTGCTTGAATTGCTTGAATTATTGGTATTGTTGGTATTATTATTTGGTTCATTTGCTAGAGTTCCTTCTGGTAAACTAGATAAATTAAAAGAAGTGGATTTTATCATAATTGAGGTCGGAACTTCATCAATGATTAAAAATGCCCCTGAAAATTCGCCATCAATTGAAAAATCACCTGAAGCATCTGACGGAGGCGTTAACTTATATTTCAGAATCAATTCTGATTTTTCACCAGGAATATTCGTCCATAAAAATTTTGCTGCATTATCCGAAAATTTAAATACAGAACCTGCATTTTGTACCTCGCTTGCTGTAAAACCAGCTGGTATATTTTCAACTAATCTTGCAAACCCACTATTGTTTCCTTTAGAAAGGTTTAATGTTACTAAAACATCATTCCCTAATTTCTCAATAGTTCGATAACAAGAAATATCCGTTACAGAGGTTGGACTGGAAGGATTTGTATTATTCGGATTTGAAACGACTGAAGTATTCGTGTTTTTTACTTCAATAATTATAGAAGGTATTACCATAGTTTTTCGCTCCTCTTCATCTAAGTAAGAAAATTTACCCGAAATTGTTTTAGTTCCAACAGCATTAATATCTGCTTTTAGTCTATATTTAATTTCTATAACTTCAGATGCATCAATTGCCAACCAATTAAAATTAGCGACTCCATCACCGAAACTGAATGCTGCCCCTGCAGAAGAAATTTCTTCAGCAGACAAGCCCATGGCATCTGAGAAATCAATCTTTAATTTAGCTGGACCTGTAATTGAACCCTTATTTATAGTGACTTTTACCTCAACTGTATTTCCTGCATCAATAGTTTGAGGAGCATCATGATTTACATAAACAATACCTACTAAAATAAATGGGATAATTGAAATAGCAAGAAGATTAATTGAAATTATAAGGGTTTTCATTGAGTTGATTACTTTTTTTAGTTAGCCAAGAATGCCTTTTAAAACCATTCTGCTAATTTGTTTCAAAATTGTGAACTTAGATTAAAACTATAAAGATTTTATTGACTTATGATTGTGAATTACTGCTCAAAGAAATAATCTACTAAATCGTGTAACATTTTAACTGTAAAATTATTTGATCCGTCAAAGAAACCATCAATTGCTTCAGATATCTCTTTTGCCGAAATTATACCATTTCCGTCTGAATCGGCTTCTTTAAATTTATCGGGTAATCCTCCAGTTGCGCCTTTTGATTTACTTTCAATTTCGTTACTAATTTTCTCTAAAGTTCCAAATGAAGCATTTTCAGAAAACGTTTGATTTCTAGATTCCACAATTGCTTCTTTTTCTGCGATTCTTTGTGCAATTCTTTCATCTGTTAATTCAAATCCATTTTCATCAACTATTGCCCCTTTAGGTGTACTAGGTTCTTTGTCTAAATAATCAGCTACTCCATCACCATCTGTATCTGCAGGACAACCTTTATTATCTACTGTAATACCTGTTGGTGTATTTGCACAAAAATCATTTACATCTAACACACCATCTGAATCGGAGTCGTTAGAATTAAAAGCATTAAAATCTACATCATCGTATCTATGTTTTTTCTCTTTGTCGGCTTTTTTGATAACGTAATGCAAAGAGAAACCTCCGTATAAGTATTTATCATTACTATTATTAGCATATATGTTGTCAATCCAATCGGACATTGTAAGATTGTAAGTCATAAATATTCTTCCTTGAATTCTTGGTGTAAATTTCCATTTTAACCCAAAAGTTAATGGAATGGAAAATGTACTTCTCTTATAATTCTCAACACTGTCGACCAATTTAGTTTCATAAGTATAGTCTCTGTAAATTTGAACATTAGTAGTATCTCCGCTTCCCATAGGGGCGCTATTTATTGTTCCATTATCCCAATAATTATATTTCACGTTATTTTTATCATACAAATCAGTGTAAGAATCGAACTTTAAAAAATGAAAACCCGCTGAAATATAGGGAGAAAAAGGAGATTTCTTTCTAATGACTAAATCATTGTCAAGATGAAAAACCACATCTCCTCCAATTTGAAACAATGATGTTTGAAAATTACGATTTAATTCAATAATTTTTGACCTTTCGCTACTGGCCAAAGTTCCATATAAAACGTTTATCTGTGCCCCAAATACGTTACCAAATCTTCTTTCTAAACTAAAATTGTAGGCCGTTCTTATGTTTGAAAATGCTGAAACTTCTGAATTCAATGACAAATCACCCAAAAAAGAGGTAAAACCAGCACCAGCACCGATAGTCAATATATCTGGCATTCCTTCATCTTCGAATTGAGCCTTTGTATTGGTTATTGAAACTAATAAAATAGCAAGCAGAATAAAACTTGTTTTCATAAAAGGTAGTAATTAGTTAAAGTATCTTTATGGGTATAAAGATACAAATGTAAAAACTTTTATTACTTTTTGAAAGAAAATTGAACTAAAAATTAGGAGTTAGCATATATTTCTTATAGAAATCATTAATTGCTTGCACCGCTTCATCAGCCGTATCAACAATTTTAATAAGATCAAGGTCACTAGGTGAGATGTTTTGTTCCTTTTCAAGTAGAGTAGTTTTGACCCATTCTATTAAACCCTTCCAAAATGATGTACCAACTAAAATTATTGGGAATTTACCCGTTTTTTTTGTTTGAATTAAAGTTATTGCTTCAAAAAGTTCATCCAATGTTCCAAATCCACCGGGAAGCACGATAAATCCTTGGGCATACTTAACAAACATTACCTTTCTGACAAAAAAGTAATCAAAATTAAGCATTTTATCTTTATCAATATATGGGTTATAATGTTGTTCGAACGGCAAATCAATGTTTAACCCTACGGAAATACCCTTACCTCGATTAGCCCCTTTATTTCCAGCTTCCATTATTCCTGGTCCTCCACCTGTAATCACTCCGTATCCATTTTGAGTTAATTTAAACGCTATTTCTTCTGCAAGAATATAATATGGATTATCGGGTTTTGTGCGTGCACTACCAAAAATAGATACACAAGGTCCAATTTTTGCCATTCGCTCATAACCTTCAACAAATTCCGACATTATTTTAAATACAGCCCAACTATCATTTGTTTTTATTTGATTCCAATCTTTTTGTTCAAATGCTTCTTTAATTCTATCTCTTTCGTTTTCCATACTAAAGTGTATTTTATTAAGGGTAAATATATTTTGATTTAATAAATGACTGATCAACGTAAATTGTCTATAAAAGTTACTTAAATTTTAGTTCATTTCTTTAATTAGAAATTGAGCTGTATAACTTCTATCGATTTTTAAGAGTTTTTCGGGAACACCTTCAAAAAGAATTTCTCCTCCACCTCTTCCGCCTTCTGGACCCACATCTATAATATGATCTGCCACTTTAATGATATCCATATTGTGTTCAATGACTACAACTGTATTACCATTATCTACTAACTTATTTAAAACATCTAAAAGCATTTTTATATCTTGAAAATGAAGACCTGTAGTCGGCTCATCCAAAATATAAAAGGTATTTCCCGTTTCTCTTTTAGACAATTCAGTCGCTAACTTAATTCTTTGAGCTTCCCCACCCGATAGGGTTGTAGATGGCTGACCTAATTTAATATAACCTAAACCAACCTCGTTTAAGGTTCTCAGTTTCTGCACTATATTAGGTATATGTTCGAAAAAAACACACGCTTCACTTATGGGCATTTCTAGAATATCATTTATTGACTTTCCTTTGTAACGTACTTCTAGAGTTTCTCTATTGTATCTCTTACCATTGCACACATCACATGGCACGTAAACATCTGGTAAAAAATTCATTTCGATTAATCTTACACCAGCACCCTTACATTCTTCACATCTTCCACCTTTTACATTAAATGAAAAACGACCTGGTTTATACCCTCTAATTTTAGACTCAGGTAAAATTGTAAAAAGCGCTCTTATATCAGAAAAAACTGCAGTATAAGTTGCTGGATTTGATCTCGGAGTTCTCCCAATTGGAGACTGATCAATTTCAATTACTTTATCAATATTTTCAAGACCTTTAATTTCTTTGTATTCTAGAGGTTTTTTTATACTTCTATAAAAATGTTGATTTAGAATTGGGTAAAGTGTTTCATTAATTAAAGTAGACTTTCCGCTTCCTGAAACACCCGTAACACAGATAAACTTTTCTAAAGGAAATTTCACGGAAACATTTTTCAAATTATTTCCTTTAGCATTTATTAATTCCAAAAATTTACCATTGCCTTTTCTTCGGGTTTTAGGAATTTCAATTTTTTCAACACCTAAAATATATTTTGCGGTAGTGGAATTAACATTTACCAAATTTTGAGGCTGCCCTTGTGAAACAATTTGTCCACCATTTATTCCCGCTCCTGGACCAATATCAATCAAATAATCTGATTCGAGCATGATATCTCTATCATGTTCCACCACTATAACAGAATTACCACCATCTCTTAATTTTTTGAGTGATTGTATTAATCTATAGTTATCCCTTTGATGAAGCCCGATAGAAGGTTCATCCAAAATGTATAAAACACCTGTTAACTCAGAGCCTATTTGTGTAGCTAGTCGAATACGCTGAGCCTCTCCTCCCGACAATGTTTTGGCACTTAAATTTAAGCTTAAATAATCCAGACCTACATTTAATAAAAATGCAATTCTACTATTAATTTCTTTAATTATATCTTTAGCAATTGTGAGTTGATTGGCTGTAAAAGTATGCTCAAGGGTTTCAATCCAAGTGTGCAACTCAGCAAGATCCATTCTAACTGTTTCACTAATGTCTTTATTATCAATTTTAAACATTAACGATTCTTTCCTTAATCGAGAACCATTACAAACCGGACAAGTATTGTAATTTGTAAAACTTTCAGCCCATCTTTGTATTGTTTTTGAAGTTTCGTCATTTTGATGTCTTAGGACAAAATTAATAACACCTTCAAATGAGGTCACCACTTCGTGAATACCTGATTCGCCCAACACTTTTATCAAATCATCAGTACCGAAAAGCACCTTATGTAAAATATCTTTTGATACGTCTTTAACCTTTGATTCAATGGTGTACCCACCACTTTTCAACAAAACTTCTACTTGTCTAAAAATCCAGTTGTTTTGATAAACACCTAAAGGAGCAATTCCCCCTTTTTTTATACTAATGTTTTCATCTGGAATTATTTTTACCATATCTACTTCACTTACAACTCCTAACCCATTGCAGTGATTACAAGCTCCATGAGGTGAATTAAATGAAAAAATATTAGGCTCAGGTTCAGGAAGAGAAAACCCAGAGACAGGGCACATTAATGACCTACTATAATGCTTGCTTTCATTGGTCTCATAATTCAAAATAGCCATTTCTCCTTTACCCCTTTTCAAAGCTTCAGAAACTGCCTTATTTAATCTCGATTGAGACTTATCATCTGCCTGAAGTTTATCAATTACTAATTCAATATCATGTGTTTTGTAACGATCAAGTTTCATAAGCGGAATGATATCTCTCAATTCACCATTAATTCTCACTTTTATATACCCTTGTTTTCTACATTTTTCAAATAATTCTTTATAATTTCCCTTTCTGGCTTTGACCAAAGGAGCTAATATAATAATTCGTTGGTTAGCGTAGTCTTTTTCTATTAAATCCAATATTTCCTTTTCGGAATATTTAATCATTGGTTCACCACTGGTTGGAGAATAGGCTATGCTAGCTCTTGCGTATAGTAATCTTAAAAAATCATAGATTTCAGTAATGGTACCAACTGTTGAACGCGGGTTTTTACTAACCGTTTTTTGTTCTATTGAAATCACTGGACTTAATCCTGTAATTCTATCAACATCGGGGCGTGATAACCCACCTAAAAATTGACGAGCATAAGCAGAAAAAGTCTCGATATATCTACGTTGACCTTCTGCGAAGATTGTATCAAAAGCTAATGATGATTTACCACTTCCACTTAATCCTGTTATTACTACCAATTTATTCCGAGGTATGGAAACATCAATATTTTTAAGATTGTGGACGCGTGCACCAGAAACCTCAATAAATCCATCCTCTACATCAATTTCCATTGCCATATTTGTTATCCGTTTCACCTACATTATTCAATCCTTTATTTGTTTGGGGCAATAAAATTTGATAGGTTTTATTACCTTTAATAATCAACGATTTGCTTATTAACCAAGGATTTAATAATTTGATTGTTTTATAATTTGTTTTATTTGTAATGGCAAAATCCACTAGACTTTCAATGGATTCGCTTACCTCAACTATTTTTGTTTCATAAGTTGGGTACAAATGTACATCGAGAATAGAAAAACCGTACTCTTTAGGGTTAGAAATAATATATTTTACTGCTATAATTCTGTATACGTAACGGGCTGTCTCAGGATTTAACAATAGATCGTAGTAATTGTTCACTTTTTGAGTTTGCAAAGCAGTAAGTAAGCCCGTTTTACCCATATTATACGAAGCTGCCGCTAATGTCCAATTACCATATATATTATAGGCTGATTGTAAATATTCGCAAGCTGCTTGGGTAGACTTTACCAGATGTAAACGTTCGTCAACAAATTCATTCACTTCCAACTTATAATCTGAAGCCGTTGTAGGCATAAACTGCCAAAAACCCTTTGCTCCAGAGGGTGATGTAACATTTAACAATCCACTTTCAATTACAGCTAAATACTTAAAGTCGTCAGGAATATTATTTTTTTTTAGGATAGGTTCAATTATCGGAAACCATCTATTGGCTCTTTTAATATAAAAAATCATGTTAGATTGCCAATACACATTGGTAAGTAATTCTTTATCCAACGCTTCTTTTACTTCAATATTATCAAAAGGTAATTCTTCGCCTGCAAAATTGGCATCTTTTGGCACATCAAAACTCTTGATTGGAAGTGAACTTTCATTTGTTGGAACAGGCTCCGAAACCGGTGGTGCTTTTGATTTAGAGGAAATATCTGATTTGGTTGCTGAAATTACTCCAATAATGGTAATACCTATTATTGCACCAGTTATTAAGAGTAAACTATTTCTTAAAGTACTTGTCATCCTCTTCGGTGTTTATTTTTTTGAGAGATGAAATAAAGTGTTGAGAAAATGAAAATGAATACTCCAATATAAATAAGAGTATGGTACCACAACCATAAATCAATAAACTTAAAAACGGCAAAAGACATAATAGCGGATAATACACTAATACCAATGAAAACAAAGGCAACTTGACTGTCGGTTAGACCCATGTAAGACAAATGATGAGTTGTGTGATCTTTGCCTCCCTTAAATGGAGATTGGCCGCGTGCTATTCGATTAATGGAAACCGTTGTGGTATCAACAATTGGTAAAATAAAAACTATCAAAACTAAACTAATTTGAAGAAAAACATCAGAAGCTCCACTGAAAAGGGTAGCGTTCCAAATATATTTCACGCCTAAATAAGCTAAAAACATTCCTAAAAATTGACTACCTGTATCACCCATATACATTTTCGAAGGATGCCAATTAAAAAATAAAAATCCAATTAATGAAGCCATGAGTCCCAAACAAGACATAAAATCAAATTGGTTAAAATTACCATTAACAACCATTGAAATTAAACATGAAACTAATATGCCTGAAGTCACCACAGTGGTAATACCATCCATATTGTCTAACATATTAATTGAATTCATAATGGCAACTACCCACAAAATGGTCAGAATGTAATTCAGGTAATCATTATTAAAAATTTCAATAAAATTTCCAGAAAAAATAAGTAACAGTCCACAAATTAACTGAACAGCAAATTTGAGAAAAGGTTTGGTATCATAAGCATCATCGGCCAAACCCATTAAAAAAGCGAGAGTAGTAGCTGCTAACCCTCCCAAAACGGTTGCATCCTGGAGTATTTTTGTTTCAAAAAACATTGAAAAACAAGCAATTGACAATAAATATGCAATATAAAATGAAATCCCACCCAATGCGGGTTTAGAAACACTACTCCATCTAATGACCGGCAATTCACGATCTCGAATGCCTAGAGTTGTGGCGAATTTTAGTAAAATAGCGTTGATAAATAAGCTAAACGAAATAATAGAAATAAAAAACACTGAAAAAACTATAAACATATATTGACTTTGTTCCATATGTATCGATAAGTTTAGAAAGGTGAATTAAAGGAATTGAATGCTTTACCTACTTGATCTTTAGATGAAATAGTTGGATTTGATGCATTCCAATTAATACCAATTGTGGCATCGTTGTAAAGAATACAATCCTCCAATTCAGGATGATAATAATCTGTACATTTATAACTAAAAATAGTATTTTTCTCCAAACTTATAAATCCGTGTGCAAAACCTATTGGAATCCAAACCATTAAATGATTTTTTTCAGTTAACTCTACCGCTAAGTGTTGCCCATAGGTTTCTGAATCCTTTCTAATATCAACAGCTACATCCAATACACTTCCTTTAATCACTCTTACGAGTTTGCCTTGAGCGTGAGGTGGATGCTGAAAATGTAATCCTCTTAATACGTTTGATTTTGACAAGGATTGATTATCTTGAACAAATTTTTCATCTTTACCTAATAAGCCTTGAAGAGAAGCTTCGTTAAAGGATTCAAAAAAATAGCCTCTTTCGTCACCAAAAACTTTTGGTTTTATCAACATCAAACCTTTGATATGCGTTTCAATTATTTCCATTCATTTTATAGCAGTTTGCAAATTTAAACTTTAATTTAGAAGTTGAGTCAATTTATACAAATTTGGTGAATGATTTTTATATAAACCCAAAAAGAAAATTAATAAATGATTATGATTACCAATCAAAAATGTAATTTTGATTCATTAATTAATGACTTACTTTCATTGGCAGGAATCTATATACACATACCATTTTGTAAAAAAGCTTGTACTTATTGTGATTTTCATTTTTCAACTGTACGAAAAAATCAATCCGCGTTGGTTGATGCTCTTTGTTTAGAATTGCAACTTAGAAAAAGCGAATTGTTTAATGAAAAAATAGAAACGGTTTATTTTGGTGGCGGAACTCCAAGTCTATTGAATTTAATTGAATGGAATCAACTTTTTAGCACACTTCAAAAGGAATATAACATTCTACAATCAGCTGAAATTACTGTGGAAGCCAATCCTGATGATTTATCTGAAGATTATTTGCGGTTGTTACATTCTCTTGGTGTAAATCGCTTGAGTATAGGTATCCAATCTTTTTATGATGATTATTTGAATTGGATGAATCGTGCGCACAACGCTAAACAGTCCGTTGAATGTATTAAAACCGCTCAAAAAATAGGTATTTCAAATATCTCTATTGACTTAATATATGGCATTCCAACTATGCCAATGAACCATTGGATAGAAACAATTGATAAAGCAATTGATTTGAAAGTACCTCATATATCATGTTATAATTTGACCGTTGAACCCAAAACTAAACTGGCGCATCAAATAAAAATCGGTTCGATAAGTCCAATAAACGATGAACAAAGCCAACTTGAATATGAAGAATTATGTGAGCGACTTGAAAAAGCTGGATTTGTTCATTATGAAATTTCAAATTTTGGAAAATTGGGTTATTTTTCATCGCACAACACTTCTTATTGGCAGGGAAAAAACTATATTGGAATTGGTCCATCTGCCCATTCATTCAACCAAAAAGAGCGAAAATGGAATATTTCTAACAACTCCAAGTATATAGACCAGGTTAATAATTCTGTATTGCCCAATACTGTTGAGTTGTTGACACCAAAAGATGTATTTAACGAACATTTGCTAATAGGTTTACGAACCATTTGGGGTTGCAACTTAGATTATCTAAAATCATTTTGCAATTTAAGGGAACTACAAATTTTGATATCACGATTAAAAAAAATGGAATCAGAAGGTTTCATTCAATTTGATGGTGATTTATTTTATACTACTAATTTGGGCAAGAGTTATGCTGATAAATTAGCGAGTGATTTATTTCTAATTGACTAATTCTTAAAATTTAACCCATGAAATTTACTATTTCACATCATAACAAAAATTATTCAGGTGACTTAACTAAACCAATTGATATCTCCATTCCGACTTATCCTTCTGAAAAAAGTGCTTCGGCATGGTATGTTAATCCAACAAGGATTGAACCCGTTCGAACCGACCGTTTTGTGGGAAGTGTTGAAGAAGGAGGTACAGTGAATTTTAGAGATATAGCCTTTAACCCTCACGGAAACACTACCCATGTAGAGTGTGTTGGACACATTTCTGAAGTTGTTTATTCAATAAATCAATCATTACAACAGTTTAGCCATATCGCCAAATTAATTACACTAAAGCCAACTTATTATAAAGGTGATGAAAGTGAATTTTTGCATCACTCGGATTTAGTTTTAGATAAAAAAGACTTTGTCAATCAAGGATTAGTTGGATTTGAAGCGGTAGTTATTAGAACAACACCCAACGACCTATCTAAATTGGAAAGATGTTGGAATAATACTAATTGGCCATTTCTTACATCAGATGCTGCTGATTATTTAAATGAAATTGGAATAAAACATTTATTAATTGATTTACCTTCGGTTGATCGCGAATTGGATGGAGGTAAAATGTTGGCTCATCGAGCATTTTGGGGATATCCAGAAAAGACCCGATTTGATGCGACAATTACTGAGATGATTTTTGTACCCGATTCTGCAGTAGATGGATTGTATTTATTGAATTTGCAAATGGCAAGTTTTGAAAACGATGCTTCGCCTTGTAAGCCTATTTTGTACGAATTACAGTAAAGAAATAATTGATGGAACAGTTTAACTTAACTTTTGAAAAAAATTCAATCCTAATCCTTTTCTTCTTTTGAGTGGATAAAAGTAAGTTCTTTTTTAGTAATATTCCAAAAAAACAACACTTTACCTATATAGTTTGATTCTTCATATTTTGTTATCCTTCCCCAAGATAGAACATTACAATCTGAAACAATTTCAACTTTAGTACTTGTCGATTTTGCCAACTCTTCCAAAGCTTCAATTTCACATTCGTTTGATTGGAAATTAATTACATCTTTTTTGTGCAAATCTATCAGATAGTAGAACACTATAAATATGAATGAAAATTTTAACCAATCAATTGTGCTATTTTTAATAATAAATGCTACCGATAAAGTAAAAAACAAAATTAGTCCTACTGTTAATGGCATTAAAATATCATATCTCAGAATATATGGTCTATATTCACGATAACCACCAAAAGGAAGTAAGAGTATGTATATAATTGTAAAGATCCAAAACAATAAATAGAATGATATTATCTTTTTACCAAAATTATCATAAAAAAATTGTCTAATAATAATTGTATTTAAAAAAGTAATCATCACTAATGCTTGTAGTTCGTCTCTTTCAAAAAAATAATGATAAATACCAATAAAAAGTCTATTGTACTGGTTAGACAATGAAATATCAGAATAACTTCCAATTGAATTATAAGTCCCTAAATAGATGGAATATAAACTTACTAATGTAACCTCCCCCAAAAATAGGACAACTTTAAAATATAATTATTAATTTTAAA
>CAYQNU010000040.1:0-15041 GCA_964419055.1 uncultured Flavobacteriales bacterium
CTGCATCAGCATCTTTCCTACCGCTTTTAAATCCTCTTCGTTGACACATATGATATAAAGCTCTACCTAACTCTTGTTTTGCAACAATATGTTTTGTTGCCTTTGCTCTAACTTCATATGGATCTATTTTCAACCATTCTGAAAACTCAAAATTGGTTGTTGGATATTTCATTTCTTGTCCTTTTTTATAAACAGACCAAACTAATAATTCATCATTAGTTAAAGGACAAAAACCGTTATCTATAAGTAACTTTAATAAATCAGTTTTTCTTTTCTTTCTTCTTTTATATAAATTTCTTGAAGCTCTATGTTTTGTTCTTTCGGAAGCCAAAGAAAATTCAACGCCTTTTTCTTCGCCAACTCCTTGCGGAAACACAATAACATTTGCATCCACAATTTGATTTCCTTCTTTATTTATGTCTCTAATCGCCCATCCAATACTATTTGTTCCGAGGTCAAGTCCTAATATTTTTGTCATAAGGGTAAATTTTAGTTGTGTAAATATATAAATTATTTGAATCGGCTAATATAAAGTTGAATCAACGTAATTTTTTTACGTTTTTAACTTTATTTTCAATTAAGTAAAAAAAGTTTGGGTTTCGCTTTTTTGTATTCTTTTTTTACTACTTTTGAACTAAGAATTTGATTCCAATCTTTATTCTTATCACAATAAGGCTATATGCCGTAGATGAAAATCTTTAGTCCTGCTTCGGTGGGACTTTGTTTTTTAAGCTAATTTCAACAAAAATAATAACTTTTCTAAAGCCACAGTCGAATTACAAGCAGCGGACTAATCATCCTGATGGAGCTTACTTCTGTGGCTTTGCTCTTATAAAGAAAAAGCCCATTGCAAATTACTTCACAAAAGGCTTTTTGGTTGGGGTTTGGCGTACCGCACCCCGAATATAAAAGAATGGGCTACCCCACTTCTTTCTCAATAAATCGCATTCCTAATTTTTCCAATTCATCCAAAATAGGATTGTAAATTTCTTTTACAATGGGAAGTTGCACGCCTTTTAATTGAATGGTACCATTTAAAATCATTTTGGCACATATCGCTACAGGCAATCCTACTGTATCACTCATCGCAGTATAGGTTCTATCATGTCCAATATATACCATTGATGAATGTAATTCATGTTTTTTGCCCTTCAAATGATATACAAACTTATGCCACATTACAATCATGTCTTTATCATCTTCCGAAAGCGTCCATTTGTCTTCCAATATTTTTTGAAGTATTTGGGCAGGTGTAGCGTCTTTTAACCCCACCTTTTTATCACTAAAAATCCCCAACCAAACTAACTTCTCCCAAATATAATCGTCTTGTTCTATATTCAAATAATAGCGTAATTTCATCTCCACTGAATCATATGGGCTGTATGCCAAAAATGAATTAATGAAATCGCGGTAGGTCATATGTTCACTGCCTTCTAGGATGTAGCTATCATCTGTAGCGCCTAATTGAACAAACACATTCCAAGCTCTACAAAATCCTACTCTACGCAAGGTACCTCGGTATATGGTAGGAATATTATCCAAATGATATACACTTCTGTATTTCAACGAATCTCTATTGGCATACCCTTCAAATGAACCAAATCCATCAATTTCAATAATTTCAGTACGTCTAAACAATTTATGATAGGGTATGTATTTATATTGTTTTTCCTGAATAAACTTAGCCGCACCGCCTTGTCCTGCTAAAACCACATTTCTTGGATTCCAGGTAAACTTATAATTCCAAGGGTTATCATCACTTTCTGGAGCTACTAATCCTCCTGTAAAGGATTCAAAACAATCCATTTCTCCACCTTTTGATTCTATATCATCCAAAATCTTTTTGGCTGACATATGATCCATTCCAGGATCTACGCCAATTTCATTCATCAAAATGATACCCGCTTCTTTGGCTGCAGCATCCAACTCCTTCATGCCGTCAGAAACATATGAAGGTGTTATGGTATTTATCTTTAATTTGATGCAATCTTTTACTACTTCCAAATGTAAATGAGCAGGCAACATGCTGATTACTAAATCCACGTTTTGCAATTCACCCCATCGTTCTTGGGCATCCAAAGCATTAAATTTAAAAGCTTTCCCTCTCGGATGATTACTCACTTTTTGAGCTGCTAATGCTTCATTCATGTCTCCTACCTTAACAAACCAACCTTCCTTTTCTGCGTTTTCAAGTAGGTATTTAATCATGGACGATGAGGACAAACCTGCACCTATTACTAAAATGTTTTTCATCTAATTTTTCTTTTCACAACAAAAGTACTATTTTTAAAAAAGGTACTCTAATTTACTTCAAATATTTGTCCTATTCCATTATCAGAATATTTCTTCTCAATTGGATTTCCATAGATGTAAAAATTTCCTTTGAGATAAAGTTCCACATTAATAAAATTCGATGCTCGTAAATGAAAATCGGCAATTCCTCGGCTATGTCCGTGAGCATTGGTAGCAAACAAATTTTCGGCTCGAATGGCCGAATGTCCCGATGAATAAACGAAAAAACTATTCGTTCTTCCATCAATGGTAACGGGCACATTACCCAAAGGAATAGAAATGTGCGTATCATCATTATTAACTGATAAATCAATAGTCGAAAAGCTATTATTAGCAATTACCAATACATTGTGTCGTAAGGTATCTTGGTTTGTTAAAGCACCGTATCCGAGTAAAGTAACCCGATCTAATTGAGTATAATGGTAAACAATCTTAAAAGCATCTTTATGGTTTCTTACTACGCTGCAGGAATTGTTGTCACTAACTTTTAGGGTATCTTCTATCGTAGAAATAGAAATATGGTTCAATAAATTTTCACCTCCAATTAACTCTATATAATTTAATGAGTCGTTTACCAATTCTAAACTTATGTTGTCTTGTAATTCAATGTTGGGTAAAATATATTGAGCATCAGCTATAATCTGAACACGCTCATTTCCTGTGCTTTTTAGACATTTTCTATCAGCAGGTTTTTTACACCCTACCAGTAATATGGCAAAGCAACCTACCAAAGCTATTATCAAGTGATTTACTTTTTCCATAATCTGTATCTCAAATTAAGGGAAACAAAATCAGCCGTTGCCCAATGGGTACGCATACTCAACTGCAAATACAGTTGTTTCCAAAGTCGGTAATCAATAATCAACTTGTGATATAAAAGCTGTTCGTCAAAAGTTCTGTTAATTGTATAAAAACCTATACCTGTTCCAAATCTCACTCTATCAAAATTCAACATATACCCAAAAAATAGCCCTTGTTGAAATCGAGATTTATTATTTATAGCCAAACTCTCGTTCCAAACAAAATCGGCTGATACAAATCCGCTATTCTTAGCATTAAAAAAACGTTCAAATTGAACCTTAGTTTGACCAATAAAGTAATTGGGATAAGTAGGTTGTGATTGCTGTTTGGTTCCAATTCCCATTAATAAACTCAACTCGTTTTTGGACTTTTCTTTTGTTGATACAGTTGCCGCTGTTTTCACAAATGGGGTAAACCCAAGTTGATAACCCAAATTTAACGTTACAAAATTTAACCCCAAATTAGGCGATTTAAACGATCCATTTGAAAAATGAGTTAGACCAAAACCGACATTCACCTCAGAACCCATTTTTTCAGTGGAATGAATTGGGAAATTTTTTTCAAATTTAAATACCATATTGGAATTTAGGTGACTTCCAATTGCTATCGCCTGATTATTCGTTTGTAAATCAAATGTATGTTGAACATATCCCAAACCGGCACCAATCTTAAATCTCAGAGGAAAATCGGGATGTTTTGTTAATCGTAATATGCCAAAGGTATAAATTCCTCCTACCCAACCAATCTGCTCTGGATTGCCACTAGACATAAAGTTGGCGCCAAATCCAAACCATGGATAATTAAATAAGGAATGTGACTCTTTTTTACCCGTGGTACGCAAGGTATAGGTTAAATCAAAATAATGACTATTTCCTTTTACCATATGATTCATAGCATTGCGGTGAGCAACTAAAGTACCGTAACCATAATTGAAATTAATTCCTTTTTGAAAAGATTGAGCCGTGATAATTTTACTAGAAATTACCAAAACAACCATCAAACTCTTTAAAAATTTCCAATTCATTTTTAACGGTTAAAATTAGAAAAAGCCTTTATTTAAAGGAAACTACTTCTTCCTAAAAAACAATCGAATAGGTACTCCTTTGAAATTAAAATGTTCACGCAATTTATTTTCTAAATATCTTTTATAAGGATCTTTTACATACTGAGGCAAATTACAGAAGAAGGCAAATGAAGGCGAATGCGTTGGTAATTGCGTAATAAACTTAATCCTTATAAATTTACCTTTATAAGCAGGTGGCGGAAAGTGCTCAATCAATGGTAACATTAACTCATTGAGTTTTGAAGTAGAAATTTTTTGAGTTCTATTATGAAAAACTTGCATCGCTTCTTCCAACACCTTGTGAATACGTTGTTTATTGATAGCTGAAATAAAAATGATAGGAATATCTGTAAATGGCGCCAATTTCTGATGAATCATTTCTTCATAGGCTTTCATTGTAGTGTGATCTTTTTCTACCAAATCCCACTTATTAACCAACACCACCAAACCTTTATTGTTTTTTTCGATAATCGAGAAAATACTCATATCTTGACTTTCTATGCCATCTTGAGCATCAATCATAAATAAACAAACGTCACAACTTTCGATGGTTCTAATAGAGCGCATCACAGAATAAAACTCAATATCCTCGTGAACTTTGGCTTTTTTTCTAATCCCTGCGGTATCCACTAAAACCAAATTATGATTAAACGCATTGTAATGGGTATCCAACGAATCGCGAGTAGTTCCACTGATATCTGTTACAATATTTCGTTCATTACCTACCAATGCATTAATCAACGAACTTTTCCCTACATTTGGTTTTCCTACTATAGCCATTCTTGGCAATCCTTCTAAGGGATCTACAAATTCATCATCTTTAAATGAGGCGGCAATTCGATCCAATAAATCTCCTGTACCAGCTCCCGAAATAGCAGAAACACCAAAAACCTCACCCAATCCCAATTGATAGAAATCATAGATATCGGCTTCACGATCAAAATTATCGACCTTGTTGGCAACCATAAAAACGGGCTTTTTAGTCCTTCTTAACACATCAGCCACGGCTTCATCTAAATCAGTAATGCCTGTTTCACTATCTAAAACAAAAATGATGATTTCAGCTTCTTGAATGGCTATCATCACTTGCTTTCTGATTTCTGCCTCAAAAACATCTTCAGACCCTGTTATATAACCACCCGTATCGATGACCGAAAATTCTTTTCCATTCCATACCGAACGACCATAATGACGGTCTCTAGTAACACCACTTGTTTCTTGCACAATGGCTTTTCTAAATCCTACTAATCTATTAAATAAGGTCGACTTCCCAACATTTGGTCTACCTACTATTGCTACAATATTACTCATCTTAACTTTTAATGTTTACTATTAATTCTAGTTCTAAAATTAATAACCAAACTGTTTTAATTTACTTTCCTTATCCCTCCAATCTTTATCAACCTTTACATACAACTCCAAAAACACTTTAGAATCTATAAAAGCTTCAATGTCCTTGCGTGCATCTGTTCCTACTTTTTTGAGTTTACTTCCTTGATGCCCTATCAAAATAGGTCGCTGAGAAGTACGTGACACATAAATAACTGCCTTAATTTCAACAATTTCAGGCTTCTCTATATATTGTTCAATTTCAACTTGTATGGAATAAGGAATTTCCTTTTCATAATTGACAAAAATCTTTTCTCTTATGATCTCTGAAACAAAAAAGCGCATGGGCTTGTCGGTCAGCTCTTCTTTATCAAAAAATGGCGGGTTTTCAGGTAAAAGACTAATAATTTTTGGCATTATAAATTCCGTACTAAACCCATGCAAAGCACTTACTGGCAAAATTTCGGCCCTTGGAATCAATTCGTGCCAATGACTTACTACATTTTCAATTCGAAGAGGATCTTTACTCAAATCTACTTTATTAATCAGCACTAAAACCGGAGCTGAATGATTTTGCACTCTTTCTAAAGTTTCCTTGTGAGCGGTTTCTTGCTCAAAAATATCCGTAACCAATATAATGATATCAGCATCGGTTAAAGCAGTATTTACAAATTGCATCATTTGTTCGTGCAATTTATAATGAGGTTGCAGAACTCCAGGAGTATCAGAAAATACAATTTGATAATCTTCATCATTTACAATACCCATAATACGATGACGGGTGGTTTGCTTTTTTGAAGTGATTATAGATAATTTTTCACCTACCAATCGATTCATTAAAGTAGATTTACCTACATTCGGACTTCCAATTATATTTACAAAACCTGCTTTGTGCATGCTGAACTACTCTTATTAACTATTTAAGCCCGCAAAAGTACGAATAAAATATGAGTTTACAGTAAAGTATTTCAATAACCCAATAACGAAAAAAAAGGTTTGAATCAATAACATTGTTCGCTGTTTTTGGAAATGTGTATATCAAGGCCCTTTAAAGTTTGGCTAATTCAAAATAAAATAATTACTTTACCCCCTCAAATGGCTTAAGTTTACGTTATTATTTAAACCTTAGACCTATTTTTAAATAAGTAATGTTTTTTATACTAAATAGTTATGACTACAATGTTACGCTCAGCTTTTCAATTTGAGCATCAATTAAAAACCAATAATCCAATTGAAAAATACTTGGTTTGGTTCTTTCTAGTTGTTTACACGGGTGTCAATCTTTATTTTGGTTTTAACGAAGATGCAACCTGGGATGACGACTGTCCTACTCGTTATTACAATACATTAAATGCATTTAACGAACCTCATAATTTCATTTCAGTTTGGAATCGTCCTCTTTTTGTGCTCATTTTCTCACCAATTGTGCATCTGGGTAGAAACAGTATTTTTGTTTCAATGGTTATCCTTACCGCTGTAGCTGCCTATTATCTTTACAGAGGTCTTAAAGTGCAAGGTATTGCAAATGCCTATATGATTTTACCACTTTTATTGTTCCAAACTTACTTTTTTACAATAAGTAGAAATGCTGAAACTGAACCCATTTCTGTAGCTCTAATGTGTTTTGGCTTTTATTTCCTAACTAAAAAGAATTGGTTAGCATTTGCCATTATTGGTGGATTGATGCCCCTCGCCAGACTTGAACTTTCTGTATTATTATTATTTTGGGGATGGTATTTATTAAAAGAAACTCAATACAAATACATTTTAGTTTTAGGTATTCCTATGGTGATTTGGAATTTAGCTGGTTGGTTAATTGAAGGTGATATACTTTATGTAATCAATTCTACTTTAGGTCAAGAAAATGAAACAAATCGATATGGTCACACCACTTTTGGACATTATTTCCAACGTTACATCTACGTTGTAGGTCCAATTATCTATCTGTTTTTTATCATCGGACTCATCGATTTAATCAAACGTTTAAAACTGGACTTTTTTATTTTTTGGCAACTTGTTGCTGGGTTTTTCCTTTATGTTGTTTTCAGTTGGAAACTTAACATGGGAAATGCCGCTGGTTTCTTGAGAAACCTGATTCCTTTGGCACCTCTAACTGCCTTAGTAGCCCTAGAAGGATTTAACTTTGTTTGGGAATCTTTTGCAGCATTTGCTCGCGGAAGGAAATCAATAACTGAGTTTAATGACGAAATTCTTCCTGCTAAAACTTTTGATGAATTATCCGATGATGAATACGATAAGTTAAATTCAAAAGCAAAAAAAGCATACGATCAACAATACGACAATTGGGAATCTAAAGCTGAGAAAATAAAAGAAACCTTTCGTTTAACTAATTTAAAACAAGAGAAAAGAAAAGTACAAAACTTTGTTTTTCTCTTGACATTATTGGCTTTGATAATTGGTTCTGTGTATTATTTTCATTCATTCGAAATCAAAAGTCACCACAAATTAACCGAAAACCAAGATTTTACTAATTTATATACAATGTTAGTTGCTTTAGGTGCCATTGTAGTATGGATGGTCATTACTATAGCAACTAAATTATCTCATTATTTTATGAGTTTCATAGGAATTGTTTTTGGTCTAGGTATGTTAGCTTTTACGGGATATACTGAACCGCCCAACAATAATATGAGCCCAGAAAGAGAGGTTATGCAAGAAGTTTCAGAACTTTATGTTGACTCTTACCTTAAAGAAACGACAACATATGTTAACCATATTTGGTTCTTTTGGGCCACTGATTTGGATAAATACGACACCATTCAATATAAATTAGTTACTAAAGCTAATTTAGAAAAAGCCCTAATTGGTGATATTTGTATTTATGAAACACACTATTCGCATCGTTTGGCTGGAGATGTGCCTAATAATTATTTTGACAATAGAAAAGATTGGGTAGAATTATCAAGAAGAATCGCATCGGATAATTCTTTTCAATGCGTAATTTTCCAAAAAACAGATACCGCCTTTAACGAACGTTTGAGCAGAGTTAATAAATTCATCTCTGATTATCCAAACGATTATTTAGCCTATTTCAGTAAAGGAAATTTGTACAAATCAATATATAACATTGATTCGTCATTGGTCAATTATAATAAAGCAATTAGCATTGACACAACTACATTTACGCTATACTACAATAGGGGTTTGATTCATTTCAATGCTAAAAATTATGATTTAGCAATGAAGGATTTCAAAAAAACATTTGCCCTAAATGAAAAAAATGCTGATGCCTTACATAATATAGGAGCTTGTTTCTCTAATTTGCAACTTCCAGATTCGGCATTAGCCTATTACGACAAAGCCATTGTAATAAATCCCAAATACGAAAATGCCTATTTAAACAAAGCTCAAACCTTAATTAACCTAGGCAAAAAAGACGAAGCAATAGCAGTGTATGGAAAAGCGCTTTCAGTAAATAACAAAAATGAAGCGGTACATTTAAACAGAGCTCAACTCTATTATGAAAAACAAGATTGGAAAAATTGTATTTTAGACCTTACAAATGCATTAAAATTGAATAACAAAAACGCCAATGCTCTTTTAATTAGAGGTATTTGTTATCAAAACATAACTAGTAAGGACTTGGGTTGCCAAGATTGGGTTGCCAGCGCTTCATTGGGTAATCCACAAGCACAACAATTTTTAATGCAGTATTGTAAATAAACTGTTTTTTCTAAATTACCCTGCAGTGGCTTTTCCACTTTGAATAGGGATTGTGTGAGATGTGATAAAAAATGAACTTGAATTTGTTTTTTTTATTTGAGAATAGGGGCTTTTATAACTCGGCCAAAGTCAAAAAGTTAGGCGGTCCAATTTCGTTAACCTATGTTAAAAAAGAAATAAAAAGCAGATTTAACTTTTTATATTAAATTACTTAACTATCTTTGCAGTCTGAAATCGCGGGGTGGAGCAGTTGGTAGCTCGTTGGGCTCATAACCCAAAGGTCGTCAGTTCGAGTCTGGCCCCCGCAACTAAATAAGAAGGAGAATCATTACGGTTCTCCTTTTTTTATTTTAAAAATAGTACAGACGAGAATTTTATCCCGATTGAGCTATTCTTTGAGTATGCGAATTAGAATAGCCAATACGGGAAGTCTGGCCCCCGCAACTAAATAAAAAAAAGCAATCAAATTGGATTGCATTTTTTGTTTGTATTCAATAGAGGCAGATGTTTAATTCCTTTTGGCTTTACAACAAATAAATTTTAAAAATAAAATTGTAAATTTGTGTTGGTGTAATGTAAAAGCGAAAAATGTAAAGTGCCTTTCCATTCTTCTCAAAAATTACTAATCATTGTACTTTATTACCTATGCGAATTATAATATTTACATATCTTTTGTTGATTATTCAACCCTTTATTTCTCAAAGATATGCAAATCTTGTTGATTGTAATATGGTTAACGACACAACAAACCCGCATAAAGGAAGATTCATTGACTCTTCCATAGTAGGTAAAGTTCAACTAATTTCTTTTGATTACATTGATTACCTAAAATACAATCATAAGTTATTTGAATATCCAAATACACTCAAATTAAAAAAGGGAAATCGAAAAGAGAAAAAAATACGAAATTTCGATTTTAATAAATTAGAAATTGACGAAAAACATATAATTGAATTAAAGACGATTAGTGACACAGCATCATTAAATAAACTCTATTCAATTTTTGATTATAAATATTTGACAGAGACATTCAACACTTTCGGAGGAATGCTTTGCTACTATCCCAGAAATGCTATCGTATTCTATGACAAAAGAGGAAAACTCCTTAGAATATTTGAAATTTGTTTTGAATGTGAGCATTACACTGTATATGGCTGTGAATCGGACTGTGTAAAATATATTTGCAAAGACGACTGGAGAGATTTACTTGACCTTTTTGAAATTGAAGGGTTATCATTTGGAATTACGAAAAAATAAATTTAACAGGTTAGATAACACCTCAAAAAAGGTTAAATATAACCCATAAAAAATTGTAAATGTTACTTCTAATTAATCGAAGCCCCTCTACTTCCTTACTAAATGTTTTATGGTCTCAAACAATTTACCATCCGTAATTAAAGCTCCTGATTGAACCATTCTAAAAACTTCCTCAGCTCTGTTGGGTTTATAGGATTTGTTTTTGTACATCAAACTAATCCCTTTTAAATGGATTAAATTTGTATTCAAATCATCATATTTTATTGCCAATAAATCAATCTCTTCAGAGTGAATGCTCGCCATTTCAATTTCAGTTTCTGAACATTTAAAAAACATCAATTGTTTAGGTTCCCGATATTCTAGATAAGTAATATTATTAAGCGCTTTTTCGATTACCACATCGCTAAATTGATCAATCCAAATATCAACAGCTTCACTATTCTCCTTTTTTAGTTGCTCCCATTCTGAGGCTATAATACCATTCACAATTAAAAACTGAATAAACTCCTCCTTAAGGAGTTCCAACTCTTCTATACTTAACCGTCTAAATTTCACCAAAATTTAAGTTAATTTATCTTTCAACACTGCATCAATGACTGACTGTGCTTCCAGCGCTTTTAATAGCTTGTCCCGCTTAATATCTTGTAAGTCTATAATCTCAAGCAATTCTTCAAAAACATCATGATCAATCTCATTAACACCCAATTTATACAAAAGATGGTCTAATAATTCTTGTCTATTTAGATAAATGGCATCCTTCAAAACTACTATATCACTCACTTCCAAAATTAATTAAGGGTTGACACTAATTTAAAAACAGTTGTTTCATTAAATCCATCTTGTTTTATAAAATGTTGCATTTCATCAATAGAAGGCTTAACAATATACGTTTTAATTCCACCAATATATTGAGATTGTAAAGTGCTGAATTGATATACCAAATTCATTTGAGTAGTATGATCAATTGATTTTATTTGAATCTCATCACTCTTGCGTTGTATATAAAAATAGCTATATAATTGATTCGACTCTTTTATGCACAGTAAATATCCATCATTTAATTTCATCATTAAATCACCCCTCAATTTATTGAAATAACGATCTTCTTGATAATATATCGTGAAAACAGTGTCATTCACCACTTTACAATGCAACCCCTTATTTTTATCTAGGCCAAACAATTTTTCATCTTTTATTGTAAATCCTTTTTTCTTAGATTCTTTAATAGACATAATTACCGGTGTACCCGATCTAAGATAAATGCTATCTGGAGTAATAATAAGTTGATTGTACCCATCCGCAGAAACTGTATAATTACCAACCATTTTTTGATCGAAAGTTGCGTGCTTATTGATGGTATCTTCCAAACCAGAGCCAAAGTATAATGAGGTAGGTTCTGTCTGGCTAAAACAAAAATAAATGTTTAAAGTAAAAAATAAAAGGACAATTTGCTTCATAGTATAAAGTTAAAAAATTAATTTTACACCAATACCCTATTTATTTCAAAAAGTTCAAAACGATGATAGAAAACAATTGGATTCTTCCAACTCATGATAAACAAGAACAAAAAAGCATTCTTTGCGAACAACTTCAAATCCCACCAGTCATAGCTCATTTATTAGTAAGCAGAGGCATTGAAACATTTGAAGAAGCAAAAGCATTTTTCAGACCTTCATTAGATAATTTACACGATCCCTTCCTTATGGAGGATATGCATAAAGCAGTTCTAAGATTAGATGAAGCGTTGACTAACAATCAATCAATATTGGTTTATGGTGATTATGATGTGGATGGAACCACATCTGTAGCTCTTATGATGAGTTATTTAACTCAATTTACAGAATTAATCTCACATTATCAACCCGATAGATATGATGAAGGATATGGTATATCTGAAAAAGGAATTGAATTTGCCAAAAATCAAAAAATTGACTTGATTATAGCATTAGATTGTGGTATAACAGCAGTTGACATGGTTGGTTTAGCAAATAATTACGGCATTGATATGATAATTTGCGATCACCACACTCCAAACGAAATAATACCTGCTGCAATTGCCATACTAAATCCAAAGAAAAAATCCTGCTCATATCCTTATAAAGAACTTTGCGGTTGTGGAATTGGATTCAAACTTATTCAAGCATGGGCTATTCATAAGTCTCAACCTTTAGATGCAGTATTCTCTCATCTCGATTTAGTGGCCATAGCAATTGGCGCTGACATTGTACCAATCACTGGTGAAAACAGGATTTTAGCATATTATGGACTCCAAAAAATAAATACTTCTCCTCGTATAGGGATAAAACTTTTATTAGAATTAAATAGTAAGAAAAAAGTAGATTTTACAATTTCAGATTTGGTTTTTATTATAGCACCTAGAATTAATGCTGCTGGAAGAATTGACCATGCTAAATACGCAGTTCATTTGTTATTATGCGACAATTATGAAGATGCAGAAAGAATGAATTCAGAAATAAATGAATACAATATTGAACGAAGATCTTTAGATAAATCCATAACTCAAGATGCTCTTAATGAGTTAATTAATAACGACTTTTATAAAAACAGTTATTCAACAGTGGTGTGGAGTGATAATTACCATAAAGGTGTTGTGGGTATTGTTGCTTCACGATTAATTGAAAAACATTATAAACCCACTATCGTCCTTGCTGTGGATAATGATATCGCTACAGGCTCGGCTCGTTCAGTTGACGGCTTTGATATTTATGAGGCTATTAATACAAACAGAAACCTTCTTATAAAATTTGGAGGACATAAATATGCCGCAGGTTTAAGTCTTAAAAAAGAAAATTTAGAATTGTTTAGATCTCAATTTGAAGAAACGGTAAAATCTTCTATTTTAGCTAATCAAAGAGTAAGGAGTATACAAATTGATGCCGAAATTGAAGCGATAGAATTACAAATGACACCAAATAATTCGAATGAAATAAAATTTCCCAAAATATTTCGATTGACTGAACAATTTGCTCCTTTTGGACCTCAGAATATGAAACCCGTTTTTTTAATTAGAGGAGTTGTAAATAATGGATATTCAAGAATTGTTGGTGAAACCCACCTCAAGACATCACTAGTTTGTCCAAAAAGTAAAACTGTTTTGGAGGGAATTGGTTTTGGTTTATCAGAATATTTTAATTTGGTTTCAAGTAATATTTCTATCGATATTTGCTTTAATCTGGATGTAAATGATTATTTAGGTGTAAAAAGTCTACAGCTAAAAATTCTAGATATAAAAAAATCAACTAATTAAAAACTTTGAAAGAATTACTAAAAACTTTAGAAGAAGGTATACGCTTAACTTCAACATTAGAGTGGGTTGCTGTATTGTCTAATATTATGTATGTTATTCTTATTGCGAAAGAAAAAATAATTGGTTGGATATTCGGATTTTTAGGAGCTTTAATATATGTATATATCTGCTTTGTTCAAAAATTATATTTAGAATCCTTTCTTCAATGTTTTTATGTAATAATGGCTATCATAGGCTTTACTTCATGGATTTCATTTAATCAGAAAAAAACTATTAATAATAATTTAAAGGAATGGAATCTTTCTTTACATATATATTGGGTTAGTTTGTTATTAGGTTGTGTTTTATTAATTGGATTCATTTTTAGTAATTTCACGAATCAAATAAGCCCTTACATTGATGCATTTACAACACTATTTAGTTTATTCGCAACATTTTTAGTAATAAATAAAGTAGTCAGTAATTGGCTATATTGGATAATTATAAATATTTTTAGTATATATTTGTATTTAGATAGAACACTAGTACTCACTGCATTTCTATATTTAATTATGACCATTATAGCTATATACGGATGGAGAACCTGGAGATCGCAATTTATACACAATGATCAAAATAGCTACAATAGGTCCTGAATCATCAGGAAAAACTACACTTTGTAAAATACTTGCAAAACATTTTAATGGCCTATGGACTCCAGAATATGCGCGAGACTATTTGACCAATACCAATGGCATTTATAATCTAGACGATTTGGAACTTATGGCTCAAGATCAATTTGACTTATGGCAAGAATTACCAAATCAGAATATTTGCTTCTTTGATACTGAAATGATAAATTTTAAAATATGGTCACTCGAAAAATATCAAATTTGCTCGAAACTCATTTTAGGCCTTGTTGATGCTCAACATTTTGATTTATACCTATTATGTAGTCCTGATATTGAATACCATTCAGACAACCTTAGAGAATACCCCCAATTACAAATAAGGCAATACCTTTTTGAAAGATATAAAAAAGAGTTAGATAATTATGGCTTTAATTATGCCATTATTCAAGGTGATTATTTAAATAGGAAAAAAATTTCCATTTCTATTATTGAATCAAAATTCAAGCTTAATTCTTGATTGTTGAATTTAAAGTTTATTTTAATCGTGATATCTAGATTTTAATGCCATTTGTTTTAGTGTTATTATCATAGCGGTTTTCCTAATAATTATGAAGTATTTCAATCTTTAAGCCTATTCGGGTTTCAACAAGATCGTTATCATTCCTTAATTCATCTCAAAAAAAATAGGATAAAAAAAAAGCCCTACAAATAAATTTGTAGGGCTTAAACTGGCAAC
>CAYQNU010000041.1:0-13621 GCA_964419055.1 uncultured Flavobacteriales bacterium
TTGAGCAATATCCAAGAAGTTTTTTTTAAAAAAATCTATTTCACCCAACGGGTTTTTAATAATAAGTTTATTTAGTGTTACGATGTAATTTTTTTAATAATTATAGTTATAATACTTATCCAACATATTGAATTATAGCTATGAAATTTATTTTATTTGTTGTCTTTCTTCTTTTTTTGTTTGAAGATAAAGCACAAGATAGTCTGATCTTAATTGCTAAAGAACAAGGGAAAAAAGGGAACCATATAGCATCGATTGACTATTATAATAAAGCTTTAACATTAACGAATAAACGCATTGATAAATCTCTAATTTACTTCAAAATTGCTATAAATTACGAGCATCTTAATGACTATGAAAAAGCATTTGATTATTATGATGAATCATATAAAACGCTGAGGATTAATAGAACTGTTTTTCTAGACATAGCTGATTTATTAAGAAAAGATGGGAAGTATAAAGAATCTACAAAATACTTAAAAAAGTATCTCAGAAGAGGAAAAGATAAGTTAGGTGCTAATAAAATCATAGAAGCAAATAAAGAAGCTAAAAAAATGTTGGATAAACCAACCAATCATCAAATTAGTTTGTGTAAAGAATTAAGCTCTCCGTTTTTCGATTTTTCTCCATTTTATGCAAATCAGGAACAAACTTCATTAGTAATTACTTCCTCAAGAATGTATCAAGATAGTAGTGTTGGAGTTGGTCTGTTTTATAACTTTTATCACAGCACAATTTCTAATGACAAATGGAATTTGCCTTTAGCTATTGATTCAATTAGTAAAAGATCAAATAATATTGGGTCGATAACTATTGATTTTAATCGAAAAGTTGCTTATTATACAAAATGCAAAAACGGTAACTGTGGCATTTATTATTCCTTTTTAGAAGGTGAATTGATGGGAGAATCATTTCCTTTAATTTTTGAAGGTATTCAAAGTGAAAATGTACTTTTTGGGCACCCTTCTTATTCTAATGAATTGGATCTGTTGTTTTTTGTTTCAGATTTGAGTTATGGTTATGGAGGAAAAGATATTTGGTTCTCAAAATACAATAAAACAACAAATTCTTGGTCGAAGCCAAAAAACTTAGGCCCCGAAGTAAATACTGAAAAAGACGAGCTTTTTCCATATATAGCTCCTGATTCTTCATTGTATTTTTCGTCAAATGGACATTTAACCTTGGGAGGATTGGATATTTTTAAAGCAACTCGAAATAAATTTAAGGACTCTTGGACTGAAGTTGTCAATTTGGGATATCCATTAAATTCATCTAACGATGACTTTGGAATAATATTAAACCTTGAATCATCCTCAGGATTTTTGTCTTCAAATAGAAAAGGAGGATTAGGTTTTGATGATATCTACGAATTCAAATGGTTGGGCTCAAATTCTACACAGATAAACAATGATACATTGGATCAGGATAGTGAATATCTGGAAGGGTTATCCCAAGTATTAAATGGCGATGAATGTGTTAACAAACCT
Source organism: uncultured Flavobacteriales bacterium (assembly GCA_964419055.1). Lineage (GTDB taxonomy): Bacteria > Bacteroidota > Bacteroidia > Flavobacteriales_D > Parvicellaceae > CAYQNU01. The sequence goes on from CAYQNU010000041.1 coordinate 1,488, forward strand.
TTTTCGTTAAGTAACATCAACTTGTATCCGAATCCAACAAACGGTTTAGTTAGTTTGGAATTTGAGTCAAATATACCTGAACAAATTACATTGCTAATTTTTAATAATTTAGGACAGATAATTCTTTCTCAAGATATTTTTGTAGAGAAGGGAGTACATATCAAGCAAATCGATTTAAAGGATACTTCACCTGGGTTTTATAATGTTATACTGAATTATAATTGTACAACCTACTATAACGGTAAACTAATTAAAGAATAAGTATTTTATACAGTAGTTGGTGACCCCTTATTAATTGTCTAGAATCTAGCGTCTAGCATCTAAAATCTAACGTCTAGAATCTAGAACCTCAATAAAACTTCTTTCCTTCTTTAGCCATTCTTCTCAATAAAGGACTGCAACGGTATCGATCTTCTCTGTATTCATCATAAAGTTTGTCCAATCCATTTACCACGTGGGGTATTCCTATCTCATCCGCCCAAGCTAATAACCCTTTTGGATAATTCACCCCTTTGGTCATGGCCAAGTCAATAGCCTCTTTAGAAGCAATATTCAAGAATACAGCTTCAGCAGCTTCGTTAATAAGCATCAATAGAATACGATCTACAATTGTTTTTCCTATAGCTGTATCTTCAGTAGGCAGCGGTTGCACCACTCCTTCGGCATAGTTGTAATAACCTCTTCCCGATTTTCTTCCAAACCAACCTGCTTCAGAATGTCTTTTTTGCGTTAATGAAGGACGGTATCTTGAGTCAAAATAAAAGGCTGCAAAAACGGTTTCGGTAACGGTATAGTTAATGTCATTTCCAATAAAATCCATCAATGTAAATGGACCCATTTTAAATCCACCGATTGAGGTCATCGCCCAATCAATGGTAGCAAAATCCGCTATTCCTTCTTCATAAATTTTAAGTGCTTCACCATAAAACGGACGCGCTACACGATTGACAATGAAACCGGGTGTATCTTTAGTAATCACAGTGATTTTACCCCAAGAATCAATTAGTTTTTTTGAAACTTCTAACGTTGCAGCACTGGTTTGAATACACGGTATTATCTCTACGAGCGGCATTAATGTAGCCGGATTAAAAAAGTGAATTCCAATAACACGTGAGGCATCTTTGCAAGCCGAAGCGATAGAAGCCATAGATAATGAAGATGTGTTGGATGCTAAAATACATGTTGGCGAAACAATAGCCCCAAGCTGTTTGAAAACTGTTTTTTTGATGTCTAAGTTTTCAATGATAGCCTCAATAATGATGTCACACGAACTAAAATCATTGATTGTTGAAGCTAATTGGATATTGGAAACAATAGCATCCGATTTTTCTTGGCTAATTTTTTCCTTTTCAACTAGTTTTTGCAAACTTTTTACAAGGTTTTCTTTTGATTTGAGCAACATTTCAGCATTGCTATCAAACAATACCACCTTGTGATTGGCTGTTGCCGCTACTTGAGCTATTCCAGCACCCATCGAACCTGCACCTAAAACACCTACTTTCATCTGATTTCATTAAATTATGTAAGGTCAAAATTACGATTAATTCAAATTAATGAATCGTAATTTTATAAAAATATAAAAGTCCTAACGTTTTCTGTTAGGACTTTTTATAAAAGTTATATTTTTAGGTAGAAGTCTAGTTTAACTCAAATTTTGGTGCTGGAGCTTTTACCGGAGTTTTTTTCTTAGGTTTAATTCTATCAGTAAAGAAAATGTGAACGGTTTCATCAGCTGTGGTGATTCTTGTACGTGTCACACCGTTATAAATTACCCAAGCATTTGATTCTTTAAATTCATAGATTAATGGTTCTGATGTACCATCTTCATAATACATATTAATTTCAATTACTTCTCCTCTTTTTACAGTAACATCTACCGTGTAACAATCTGTAGTTGATTTTGATTTTACTGTTAAGACTACATTTTTATGAACTCCATCTTCTACTGCATCCGCTCCGCGGTTGTCAAACACTTTTTTATATTGATCAAAACAAGTTTCTTGACCGATAAAATTTCCTGAAAGAAGCGTGATAAAAACTAATGCGTACAAATTTCTCATATTGATTGTGATTTTAGTTGAACAAATATAGGAATATTAACTCCAATTTTGTGCCAAATTTTACAATTAATTTTCAAGAAGTTTTTAAATTGGGATTACTTTTTAATTTACTTTTGAGGTGTATAAATACAAAACGACTCATTATGAAAGAGGTTAAGTGTCCCAATTGTAAAACGTGGAACGGAGACATTGATCATTGTTCGTCTTGCGGAACACCCATTTCTTCGAAACAGTTGAATTTGAATTACAAAAAGCAAATTGACGAAGAAGATAAAAAAAGGCCACCATCCAAGTTTGAATCTTTTTTGGCAAAGCAAATGAAATCGAAGAATGTATTTGTTAAATCATTTTCGTATGTTGTATATTCCATTTGGGTTGTTTATATGGCCATTTTAGGTTTTTTCTTGTATATAATTGTTGGAACTCCAGGTTAAAATATGAACTTTAAAGTTGTCATAAATAGTGTATTTTGGATATTCATTTTCATCTATTTGTGGACACTAAACGCTAAGGTGACGGGTACGTTATCGAATGGTTTTTTTCGAAATTATTTAAATGATTTACTTTGTATCCCAATAGTTCTTTATCTAACAACTTGGTTGTTAAGAATCATTTACAGAAACGTTTTAATACAATTGGATAAAGCTAAGATTGTGGTTGCTGTGATTACGTTTTCTATTTGTTTTGAATGGATAGCCCCTAACTACTACACCTTTCATACAGGTGATTGGATAGATGTACTTTGTTATTCTTTTGGAGGTGTATTTTTTAAAATTCTTTCTCCACGTTTTTAGAATTGAAAAGCTATTAAAGCGGTGTTGCGGCAATGTTGTTTTTAGCCAAATACAAAGCTTGTAAATCGGTCAATTCTTTGAACATCTGATCAGAAACCCCAAAATACGGTTCTGCATTTGATGTCCATAGAGAATAATCTTCATCCGTCCATTCTGATTCAATGGACAATTGAGGCGCAAAGTCGATATAAACGGTAATAATAGCTTTTTTAGAAGAAACGTATTGGAGGGTTAAATCCTTTATTTCAGTACCTAATTCTCCAGTAGGTGTAAGCTCAGAAATTCCATTGATTAATAAATCCAACTCATTTAAATAGTCGGTTGCTGTTTTTGCAATTATTTCTGGAGTGGCATCTTGATCATCTAGTTCCTTTAATGCCGAAATTAAAACATGAGCGTCATTAACTTTTGAGGCAAGGGTATTGTGGAATTCTTGAGGACTCAAATCAGCTTTCACTTCTGTTGAATCCGTTTTCTTAGGTTCAATTTCCTTTTCTTCAGAACAAGAAGTGATTAGAAAAACGGCAATAATTGGGAATAAAAATTTTGGTGTCATTAAAGGTTATACTTTTAAAATATCGATCTCTTTTGCGGCTATTAATTCATCAACTTTAACATTATATTTGTCCGTTAATTTTTGAACTTTTTCTTCGCTGTCTTTAATGATATCTTCACTTACACCATCATTTTTCATGGTTCTTAAAAAGTCAATGGCATCTTTTCTTTTTGATCGAATGCTCACCTTGGCATGTTCACCTTCTCCTTTAGCTTTTTTAACCAAATCTTTTCTTCTTTCCTCAGTCAATACCGGAATGGCAATAATAATAATTTCTCCATTATTTTGAGGATTTAGACCTAAGTTAGCATTCATAATACCTTTGGCAATTTCATTTAACATGGCTTTTTCCCAAGGTTGAACAGTCAAGGTGCGCGCATCTAACGTAGTAACGTTTCCTACTTGGCTCAATGGGGTAGGGCTACCGTAGTAATCTACTAAAACACCTTCCAACATAGATGGAGTTGCTCTTCCAGCTCTAACTTTTGATAATTCATTATTTAAATGATCGATAGAAGCTTTCATAGAGTCTTCCGTTTCGGTCAATATCATTTGTATTTCTTCGGTCATATTTGTAAAAGTTAAGTTCGGTTTTTAAAAAATGTTTTTTTTCGGTTAAACTAAAACTAAAGTTCCAACTTCTTCACCTTTCGCTACTTTTAATAAGTTGCCAGGTTTATTCATGTCAAAAACGATTAAAGGTAGATTATTTTCTTTGCAAAGGGTAAAGGCGGTCATATCCATCACGTTCAATCCTTTTTGATAAGCTTCATCAAAGGTAATATTATTATATTTGGTAGCTGAAGGATCTTTTTCAGGATCTGCTGTATAAATCCCATCAACTCGCGTCCCTTTTAAAATAACATTAGCATCAATTTCAATGGCTCTTAATGCTCCAGCTGAGTCAGTGGTAAAAAATGGGTTACCTGTTCCAGCACCAAAAATAACTATTCTGCCTTTTTCTAAATGTCGTACAGCTCTTCTTTTAATAAATGGCTCTGCTACTTCTTTCATCGATATGGCCGATTGCAAGCGTGTTTGTACTCCAATGGATTCCAATGCTGATTGCAAGGCCATACTATTAATCATAGTGGCTAACATTCCCATATAATCTCCTTGAGTTCGATCCATTCCACCACGTTCAGCTTCAACACCTCTAAAAATGTTCCCTCCACCGATAACAATGGCTACTTGCACTCCGTTTTCAGCTACTTCTTTAATTTCTTGAGCATATTGCATAAGACGTTTGTTGTCTATACCAAATTGCTTATCTCCCATAAGGGCTTCTCCACTTAATTTTAGAAGTATTCTTTTGTATTTCATTATCGGAATTTATTATTTGACAAAACTAAACTTTTCAGCAAAAAAAAAGAGAGCCAAGCTCTCTTTTTTTGAAATATAAAATGTTAAATGCTTAAAGAAACACGTTTAAAATCGGTAACAGTTAAGTTAGGATTGGTTTCTTTTAAGAAATCTTTTACGCTTTTTTTACCATCTCTTACAAATGTTTGATGTAATAAGGTAGTTTCAGCGAAAAATTTATTTAATCTTCCTTGAGCAATTTTATCAGCCATTTCAGCAGGTTTCCCTTCTTGAATAGCTAAATCTCTTGCAATTTCTAATTCTTTAGCAATTACATCTGCAGGTACTGATTTCTCATCTACTGCGATAGGTGCCATAGCAGCAATTTGCATAGCTATTTGACGACCAGCATCTTCTTCATCAGCAGTAAGACCTACGATAGAAGCAATTTGATTTCCTGGGTGGTTGTAAGATACTACTCGAACAGCTTCAATTACTTCGAAAGCAGAGATTTCGATTTTTTCACCGATAACACCTGTTTGCTCAATAATTTTTTCACCAATAGTAATTCCTCCGTAAGGTAAAGCCAAAACAGCATCTTTACTAGTTGAGTTGTTAGCGATAGCAGCATCTAAAAATCCATTTGCCATTGCAACGAAATCAGCGTTTTTAGCAACGAAATCTGTTTCACAATTTACACAAATAAGGTATCCTTTTTTACCATCTGCTGATGATTTAGCCAAAACTAATCCTTCAGAAGCCTCACGGTCACCTCTTTTTGCAGCTACTTTTTGTCCTTGTTTTCTTAATAAATCGATAGCTTCTTCCATGTTTCCGTTAGCTTCGGTAAGGGCTTTTTTACAATCCATCATACCTGCTCCCGTTTTTTGGCGCAAATCGTTTACATCTTTTGCAGTAATTACTGACATGATATATAATTTTTAAAAGTTATTAATTAATCTACTGAAGTTTCAGCTTCTTCTTTTACATCAACTTTATCTTTAGAGTTTTTTCTTTCCTCTAAACCTTCGTTAATAGCGTCAACCATTTTGCTTACAATAATATCAATTGATTTTGTAGCATCATCGTTAGCTGGGATGATAAAATCAACACCGATTGGGCTTGAATTTGTATCAACAATTCCAAAAACTGGAATACCTAATTTTTTTGCTTCTTTAACTGCGATGTGTTCTTTCTTTACGTCAACAATAAATAATGCAGCAGGAAGTCTGCTCATATCCACAACATTTCCAAAGATTTTATCTAATTTATCTTTGATACGTGATTTTTGTAAACGCTCTCTTTTAGATAATTCACTACCTGTAGTTTCTTTAATGAGTTTTTCGATAGTACTCATTTTTTTAATTGTTCTACGTGTAGTTTTGAAGTTAGTCAATAAACCACCTGGCCATCTTTCAACCACGTATGGCATACTAGTAGGACCTACTTTAGTGATAATTGTTTCTTTAGCTTGTTTTTTTGTAGCAACAAAAAGGATTTTTCTTCCTGATTTTGCAATGGAATGAATTGCATTAGCTGCATCTTCAATTTTTGCTACTGTTTTGTTAAGGTCGATGATGTGAATACCTTTTCTCTCATCAAATACGTAAGGAGCCATTAAAGGGTTCCACTTACTTTTCATATGCCCAAAATGCACTCCGGCTTTAAGCAATTCTTCGAAATTTGTTCTTGCCATTTCTTTGTTTTTTGTTTACTTTCTTTTTACTGAATTAGTTAACTTTTAACTACTTCCCCAGCAGCGATGCAAAAGCTAAAATTGAATTTTAGGTTTATACAAAGCTTAGATACTAAACAAGCACCCGGCAAGGGTGCTTCTTTAATAACATATAATAAAATATTAACGCTTGCTGAATTGGAATTTCTTTCTCGCTTTTGGTTGACCTGGTTTTTTACGTTCAACCATTCTTGGATCACGAGTCATCAAACTTTCGGCTTTTAATAATGGTTTGTTATCAGCACTTACTTCAACTAAAGCTCTAGCTATAGCCAATCTTACTGCTTCCACTTGTCCATTTACGCCACCACCTTGTACATTTACATTTACATCAAATTTTCCTTCAGTTGAAGTCAATTGGAAAGGTTGGTTGATTTTGTATTGCAATACACCTGTTGGAAAGTACTCTTTATAATCTCTTTTATTGATTAAAATAGTTCCTTTACCCTCAGACATGTATATTCTTGCTACTGAAGTTTTTCTTCTTCCGATAGTATTTACTACTGCCATATTCGTTTATTACTTAATTGAGTCTAAATCTAATTTTGTAGGCTGTTGAGCTTCTTGTTTGTGCTCTCCTCCAGCATACACATACAAGTTTCTGTATAATGCACTTCCCAAAGTGTTTTTTGGTAACATACCTTTTACAGCCATCTCGATAATACGCTCTGGTCTTTTTTCCAAAATTTCACGAGCAGTAGCATGACGCTGACCACCTGGATATCCTGTGTGACGAGTGTAAACTTTATCGTTTAACTTGTTTCCTGTGAAATGAACTTTCTCAGCATTAATTACAACTACGTAATCACCACAATCTGAATGTGGTGTGTAGTTAACTTTGTGCTTACCTCTGATGATTTTAGCAACTTTACTTGCTAAACGTCCCAAAGTTTGTCCTTCAGCATCTACTAGATGCCATTTTTTGTCTGCCGATTCTTTGTTGACAGAAACTGTTTTGTAACTTAATGTATTCACTATTAAATTCTTTAAAAATGCGTAATTTCCCTTAAAACGGGCTGCGAAGTTAGAACTAATTTTTTAATTAACAAACACTTCATTAAAAGTTTTTTAAAATAATTTCTCAAATGGCATTAATTTGAAAGAAATTATTCACCTTTTTGATCACCGAATCGGGAGGTGTGTTTAGGTTAATGGTTTCAAAACTACCTTTTTTCAACAATAAAAATCCATCTTCTTTGAACAATTCGTTCATGTCAAAAAACATAGTATCATTTATAGCTGCTAGAGAATTGTACTCGTCAGTAAAAAACTCTATATATTCTAATTGGTTTTGTTGGTTCGCGTAATCGGCCAATTTGATTCGGGTTTCATTAGTAGTCACCTCTGAGGTATCTCCACAATAAAAAAACAATATAGTTTGTCCTTCATAAGCATATTGATTCCATTTAGCGGTATTCATTATATTATGATTGATTTCCTCACTTGAAACGGTTTCATTTTGCTCAGGAACTTCTTTCGGTTCTTCAGAACAGGAAATTACCATAAATAGTGCAGCAGTAAGAAGTGTTATGTGGGTTTTTATTTTCATTTTTTTTTTTTTAAAGTACAAAGTATTTAGTCCAAAGGAGGTTTTTGTTTTTTTAATCGTAATACGTAATACGTTTGTTGAATTTGTTAGGTATTATGAACTTTTTATATTTCGAAAATCGTAAATTTTTAGCACCTAGAGTCGATTGTCGTTTATCGAAAATCGATTGTCTAGTATCTAGCGTCTAGCATCTAAAATCTAGCATCTTACTTAACCACTCCCAATTCCTTCCCTACTTTTATAAAGGCCGCAATGGCTTTGTCTAAGTGATGAATTTCGTGGGCGGCTGATATTTGTGTACGAATGCGTGCTTGTCCTTTGGCCACTACTGGATAAAAGAAACCTACAGCATAAACGCCTTCTTTCAATAAGCCTTCTGCAAATTTTTGAGAAAGTGCAGCATCATACAACATGATAGGAACAATTGGTGAATCACCAGGTTTGATATCAAATCCTGCAGCAATGATGCGTTCTTTGAAATATTTAGTATTGGTTTCTAATTTATCTCTTAGAGCAGTAGATGAACTTAATAAATCAAATACCTTGTTGGAAGCACCTACAATAGCAGGAGCTAAACTATTAGAGAATAAATACGGTCTTGATTTTTGACGTAGCAAAGCAATGATTTCTTTTTTACCAGTGGTATAACCACCCATTGCTCCACCTAAAGCTTTTCCTAAAGTTCCGGTTATGATGTCAACTCGGTCCATCACACCGCAATATTCAGGAACACCTCTTCCTGTTTTTCCTATAAATCCAGCTGAGTGACATTCGTCTGTCATAACCAACGCATCATATTTATCGGCTAAATCACAAATTTTGTCCATTTTGGCAATGTCGCCATCCATAGAGAAAACACCATCAGTAACGATGATTCTATTGCGACAACCTTGAGCAGCTTTTAATTGCTCTTCAAGATCTTCCATATTACTGTGTTTGTAGCGGAAACGTTGCGCTTTGCACAAACGCACACCGTCAATAATAGAAGCGTGATTTAATTCATCCGAAATAATAGCATCTTCTTCGTTAAACAACGGTTCGAAAACACCTCCATTAGCATCAAAAGCAGCGGCATATAATATGGTATCTTGTGTACCATAGAATTTAGCAATTTTTGCTTCTAACTCTTTGTGAATATCTTGTGTTCCGCAGATGAATCGTACAGACGACATTCCATAACCATGCGTGTCTAAAGCATCTTTTGCGGCTTGAATTACTTCTGGATGAGAAGACAATCCTAGATAATTATTAGCACACATAATGATCACTTCATCACCTGAAGCCACTTTTACTTCTGCTCCTTGTGGTGTAATGATGATGCGCTCTTTTTTGAATATTCCTTGATTTTCTAATGAAGTTAACTCTTCTGTGAGTTGCGTTTTTAGTTTACCGTACATAATTGTATACTTATTTTGAGGCTACGAAGGTAAGGAAAAAAATCAAAGAATAATTTTACCAAATCATTTTGTTATCTAGTCTAAAATGGACAGGAGTATTATCTAAAAAGAGTTAATCAATAAAGTCATTTTTATTGTTTCTTATAAAATGAATAAGCTTTAATTTTATTTTATCTTGATTATAGACTTTAAATAACTCTTTGTTTAACTCATTAAATCCTTTTGGTTTTGGAATTTTTTCAGTTTCATCTAACCAATATTTTTCAAAGGTTTCTGTATAATTCTTTTTATCAAGTTCGAATTTATAATTAGCTTTTTCTACAATTAAAGCAATTTCATTCATACCAATTTTTTTAAAAGCTTGAGGTAAAACTTCATTTAGTTCAGCATTTGACAAATGGTAAAAGTCTTCAAAGCCACCATCTGGCAAAATACTTTTATCAAATGAATCTAAAATGTAAAAAAATTGTCGAGAAGAATTCCATTTTTTTATAATCTTATACATATTATCAAAGTCAGTACAGTATTTTAAAAAAAGATTCTTTTCAATTACATTAATCAGTTCTTGATCAGGTGTGTTGTCGATAATTTTTATCGAAATTTTTCTATGCACTTTTGTGTTTTTACCATAGATTAAATCTAGGTGCATAGATTCTAGCATGTTTGGGGATTCTTGAGAACTAAATGATTTTGGAAACAGTTTATTTACTTTTGGTATTTTGACAAAATATGAAATCACAATAAGTAGTATTAAAATTGCAAAAATTATTAAAATTGTACGTTCAAAAGTGGATGTATTTTCGCTAAATATTTTTTTAAATATGCCAATAAACAGTATGCTGGTTTCACTGTTTTGATTAATTGATAGTAAATTATCGGCAATAGGAAATAATGAAAACATTTTAATATGGTTTATTTTGTTGCCTAAATTACTGTTTTATTATTATTTGGAGTTTTTTTTATGCTTTTATTGAGTTAAGAAAGCAAAGTGACTCCAATATTTGTACTTATTCAACAATGCAATTAATACTTCATTTTTAGGTTTCCTAATCATTTCCTTTAATCATTTTGAATGTCTTTCTTTTCTCTCATCTATTCACAATTAATGATTTACTCACAACCTGCTCTCCAATTTCCACTTGCACAATATAATAACCATTTGGTAAGGATGAAATATCAATAGCAGTATTAGTGTTAGCAAAACTTTGAAGAACCTCTTTTCCGCTAATGTCAATTATTTTGAATGGAATATTGGGTTCGTTGAAATTTTCAAGGGTAATGAAGAATTCGTTTTGGGTGGGATTGGGGAATAGTTTTAAGGGTAAACTACTAATACTTTTTACATTTAATATGGTCATTTCAGTTATACAATTGTTACAACTTGTACCGTTAGGATTAGGGTATAATGGGTCACATGTAACGGCTGTACCATAAAGATAATTTCCATAATCTAAATCAACAAGTTCTCTGTTAAACAAATAACCTCCATTCCATGTACAAAGACCTTTTTCTAGCCATAGTATTTCCGAAGTGTACGATTGCCATGAGTCTATTTGAAAATGCCCATTTAATCTCATAAATTGAACGTAATTACCTAATGAATTCTGAATGGAATCCTTTTCAAGAACTTCTGCATAATAAAAAGGATAATTCCCTAAATATCCAGGGTAACCCAAAATGACACTTTTAAGATTGAAAATGGTATCACCAACTTCGGAGTCAAAATCCATTAATAAATGATTAGCCGTATCTGAGATATGGTCTCTACCATAAACTTTGTTGCCAATCTGTGTAATATATTGTACAGTATCACTTTGTGCATTGAATTTAATAATCTGATAGTTTTCACCCTCAATTTCAATAGTGTCAGCTGGGTTGATATAGTAATAATTAGGCTTGTATCTACTGTTGTACATAGACTCAAAAGATGGACTGTATTCTAAATAATGACAATACGTGCACGAATCAGGTAAGAGTTTATATTGTTGAGCTTTTAAACCATTATTTAAAAGCAAAAATGAAACAACCATTATAAAAACAAATTTAATAAATGTTGAGGTCAATTTTAATTTCATTAAATAACTATTTTAGATTTAAAAAGATGAAACTCATTTCAATGAGTTGTCTAAGTTAAAATAAAAATTAAAATGATGATTCATTTAATCGTTTTTATTTAAATGCTTTACCAAATGTTTAGTCCGATTGATTTTTACCGTTCATCGAAAATATCACAAAAAGTTAGAAGTTGATTAGACGATTGTTTTAATTTTTTTGTAAATTGCACTCATAAAATTTTGAATTATCTACTATTTTTGAAATAAAATGACAGTTGTGACCGCAAAATCGAAAGAAAATAAACAAACGGAAATTACTATTGATGTGCTTTTAGAAGCCTATCGTTTGTTATCAACGGCAGTAAGTTTGACCGAATTGTATGAAGAAAACAAAGCCATAACGGCCAAGTATGTTCACGCTACTTCAAGAGGTCACGAAGCGGTTCAATTGGCATTGGGGATGCAACTCAAACCACAAGATTTTGTGGCGCCTTATTATCGCGATGATAGTATTCTGTTGGGAATTGGGATCACTCCATTTGAATTAATGTTGCAAGTGTTAGCCAAAAGAACGGATATTTTTTCGGGAGGTCGTACCTATTACAGTCACCCAAGTTTGAATAGACCTAATAAGCCCAAAAAACCGCATCAAAGTTCGGCACCGGGTATGCACGCTATTCCTACAAC
>CAYQNU010000042.1:0-12240 GCA_964419055.1 uncultured Flavobacteriales bacterium
GTCTTGTTCTCGATACAATTTTCTATTTTACTACTGATTTTTAACAAAATCACTGTAAAATATACGAAAATCACTCGAACTGACTGAACTTCGATTGTAACGCTGTGCAGGGAGTCAGTTCGAGTGATTTCTGAAATGAAATGAAAGAAATTGTATCGAGAAGGTGCGTAGGAGATACGTAGTATCAATAGCACTCCAATCAAGTTTAATACTTAAATTAACCTTTGAATATATTTATAACCCACTCCATTAACCGTTTTCACAAAATTTTCACCCAATTTACTACGTATGTTTCTAATGTGAACATCAATAGTACGATCACCCACATGTTTTCCCATACCCCAAACACTTCCATAAATTTCATCTCTAGAAAACACTTTCTCAGGTTTAGATAGCAGTAATCGCACAATTTGCGCTTCTTTATTGGCCAATTCAATTTGTTGACCTTTCAAAGAAAAGATGTGTTTTTGATTGTCATTCGTATCAAATTGATATACCAAATTTTCTTCTTTTTCTTGTGGAAGGGAATTTTTTATCAGCACGTATCGTTGGTGTAGTGCCAACATTTTGTGAATTAAAACGTCCTTATTTATGGGTTTGGAAAATGTAGTATCTTCACTAACGATTAATAAATTCAGCATAGGTTTGTTTAGTTTGTTGGTGCAAAGCTATCCATTGATTAACAACTCCATTTTACCGTCAAATTACAAGATTATTAAGGATAATGAGTAAAATTAATTTTGAGTTAAATTATACCCAAATTAAGGCATTACGAATGCCTGGTTATTCCAACAAGTTACAAGAATAAAAAAGCTTTTTCATGGGACGGGATGAAAAGGGATGAAATAAAAAAACTACTTTTACGCATTATTTAAATCAACCACTATGTTTCCATTAAAAACAGGTATTCTTTTTATAGCAGTAATGAGTAGTTTGATGAGTTGCAACAGCAATGCGAATGATGCCGATTCAAACAATGCTAATGATTCGGCAAAGGTAGCCAACGATTCTGTGCCGATGGTACCAACTACAAATTTCCCTGACCTTAAACAAAGTATTGACAGTGCAGCAAAAGCAGACGGTAATGCGATGGCACTTTTCCAACTACATCAATTGTTCATTACCACGCTTACCCAAGAACAAATGGATACGTTGTATTACCAGGTTATGGATGGTATGAATGCCTATTTAGATAAAAATTTGCCTTTTATTCCTGAAAATGAATTGGACAAAAATTATCAAGTGAAAAAAAGCTATGAATCTGAATTAAATGTTAAAGGTATTCGGGTTCAATCGGATGGTGAGGGTGGCTATTTCCCTGTGGTAGATCAACAGAAGGTATTTGCATTGTTTAATGGCCGTGTTACAAAACCATTGCAAGAGTTCATTACTTTTTTTAATGAAAATGACGAATACATTGCTTTTGATGCAGGTTTAGTTAAAACACCCAATGAAATTGCCAGTCGAATATTGTTTTATGATTGGCATTTGGAGAATTACCCAACTTTTCCTAGAAAAGATATTCTTTTGGGAATGTATGCTCAAGAAATGTATTTCATTATGTTTGGATTGGACAACACACCCGCATTTGATTATCAAAATAATTTAATCTTTGAGGAGCATAAAACGGCTTTTACCACCTTATTATCTAAAGGAACTTCGTTTACCAAGAAATTTTTAGGAACCTATGTTGATGCGTTGAAAATTAACGATTGGCATTACATCGATAACGCCTATGACAAGTTTTATTTCGGTATTGATCAAGCCCGATTAAAAGAAATGAAATAAAAAAGTAATTTCTGAGTTAAAACGAATTGTTTGTTGAAATCCAAAAAATTGAAATGAAAATAAGATATCCGTTATTGTTCGCCTTTTTTACCCTTATACTCAACGCACCTTTATTTGCGCAAATTGAAAGTCTAAAAATCTTGTTGGTTCCCATGCAAAAAGATATGATGTTGACCGACAATTATACACACAATGTATTTGAACGTCAAAAATGCCCCATTGATTCTTTTTTTAATGCCACTTACAGAGAGATTAAAGGTATTAAAGACTATTCTGTTTTTGGAGAACAATGGCAAAGTGCTACTGAAGTAGATCTATTGAGAAGCAGTATTTTGAATGAATTACAAATAGAGCGTAAAAGGTCTTTTTTTAATTCAAAAGACAGCACTAAAAGAGGGGAGAAGTTGCATTCCGAACTTTTTAATGGGCAAAAATATAACAGCCGTATTTTTTCAGAAGAGCTCAAGCAAAAACTGTTCAATTATTCCCTGACCAATGAATTTGACTACGTTTTGGTCATCAATAGTTTTGAATTAAAAACACGCAAACCTTTCGAAAGTTGGGCGCATGTGTGCCTGCACGTGGATGTATATTATGCCAACGGAGAAAAAATGTTCGGTGGAAAAAGTTATTATCCCTTTAGAATTACCAAAAAAATGTTTGTTAATCCGGTTCTTTATTTCAGCAAAAGAGGCATTCAATTGTACGTTGAACACCTCATTCAATTAATGATAGCTGAATCAAAATAAAGCAATTTTCGATATCGCACGAGAGCCAAATCCACTAATTTCTTTTGATTTTAAGGTATTTTACGCAACAAATTTGTGTATCAATCAATAATTTTGTAAACTCGCAGACTTTTTCAAATTCAAAATGATTCATTTTTTATGTCCCGAATTAAAATAATTGAAAACAATTCAGAGTTAGGCGCAGGAACAAGAGGTTCGAGTTTAGGTATTGAAGCAATGAAAATTGCTTCAATAAAAACGGGTAGTCAATATTTTGCAAAATATGAAAAAGTAGTGGTTCCTAACAACAACCAACTCTTATATAATGAAATCAAGTACGATAGAGCCAAAAGAATTAATGGTATCATTGAAATTTTTGAACGGGTTTCTAAAAGCGTAACCAAAGAATTAAAAAGTTCGAGTTTTCCCATCGTTTTATCGGGCGATCATTCCTCTGCAGGAGGAACCATCGCTGGAATTAAAATGGCTTATCCTGATAAACGATTAGGTGTAATTTGGATTGATGCACACGCTGATTTACATTCACCCTATACTTCACCGTCTGGAAATATTCATGGAATGCCTCTTGCCACTGCTTTGGGTACCGATAATTTGGATCATAAGGTTAATGAAATCAGTGATGATCTCAAAACACAATGGGATAAGTTAAAAAACTTAGGTGACATTTGTCCCAAAATAAATCCAAGTGATTTGGTTTTTATAGCCGTAAGAGATACCGAAGATCCAGAAGATTACTTTATTGAAAAGAACAAAATAAAGTGCATTGAAGTAGAGCAAGTAAGAAGAGAAGGCCCTTTGAGTGCGGTAAAAGAAACGCTGCAATATCTTAAAAAAAGCGATCTTATTTACATTTCATTTGACGTAGATAGTTTAGATTGTGATTTGGTTTCATACGGCACAGGAACCCCTGTTTCAAATGGACTTACCGAGCAAGAAGCCAATGCACTCATCAATAATTTTTTGTTAGAAAAAAAAGTGTGTTGTTTGGAGGTAGTTGAAATAAACCCTTGCCTTGACAATAAACAAAATAGGATGGCCGAAACGGCTTTTAGGATACTCGAAAGTGCCACCAACATTATCGAAAAGAGAGGGTAGTTATTCCTTTTTTTTCCATTTTTTATTTTACTCATCATTTCAATAGTTAGTGTAATGCAATTAGAACAATCGTTAACCCATGATATTAAAAAGGGCATAGAAATCCTTTATCAAACCACCATCGAAGCGCAACAAATTCAGCTTCAAAAGACCTTAAAAGATTTCGAAGGACAAATTACGTTGGTGGTATTTCCATTGACAAAACTTTCAAAAAAATCTCCTGAAGTTACGGCTCAAGAAATAGGTGCTTGGCTTAGTCAACACAGTGATTTAGTGACTGAATTTAATGTTGTAAAAGGATTTTTGAATCTATCCTTAAAACCTTCTGTTTGGGTTGCTACCTTAAATCGAATTTTGGCTATAGATAATTACGGAATGAATGCTGCTCCAACTGGTAAAAAATACATGGTTGAATACGCTTCACCCAATACTAATAAACCGCTGCATTTAGGGCATTTGCGTAATATTTTTTTAGGCTATTCGGTAGCGAATATTTTAAAAGCCAATGGTCACAAAGTAGTGAAAACGCAAGTCATTAATGACAGAGGAATTCACATTTGCAAAAGTATGATTGCTTGGTTGCTGTATGGAGAAGGAGAAACACCCGAAACAAATGGTACAAAAGGCGATCACCTCATTGGAAAGTATTATGTAAAATTCGATAAGGTATACAAAGAGCAAATTGCCGAATTACTAGCAAAAGGCAGCACCCAAGAAGAGGCCGAGCAACAAGCCGAAATTATGAAAGGAGCCCGTGATTTGTTATTAAAATGGGAAGCTAAAGACCCTCAAACCTATGCTCTTTGGGAAAAAATGAATGGATGGGTTTATGCTGGTTTTGAGGTTACTTATGCTACGATGGGCGTTGATTTTGACTCCTTATATTATGAATCCGAAACCTACCTTTTGGGTAAAGATGTCATTCAAGAAGGGTTAGAAAAGGGAGTGTTTTACAAAAAAGAGGATGGCTCCGTTTGGTGTCCATTGCAGGATGTAAAATTAGACGATAAATTGCTGTTGCGTGGTGACGGTACTTCGGTATATATGACTCAAGATATTGGTACCGCCATTGAACGTTATAAAGATCACCCCGATTTATCAGGAATGATTTATACGGTGGGAAATGAGCAAAACCATCACTTTGCTGTATTATTTGCCATACTTAAAAAACTAGGCTATTCCTGGGCAAATGAATGTTTTCATTTATCCTACGGAATGGTAGAATTGCCTCACGGAAAGATGAAATCACGCGAGGGAACAGTTGTAGATGCAGATGATTTAATGGAAGGAGTAATTGATGAAGCACGAGAAATGACTCAAGAAAGAGGTCAAAT
Source organism: uncultured Flavobacteriales bacterium (assembly GCA_964419055.1). GTDB lineage: Bacteria > Bacteroidota > Bacteroidia > Flavobacteriales_D > Parvicellaceae > CAYQNU01. Next base: position 4,967 of record CAYQNU010000042.1, read on the forward strand.
TGAAGGAATGAGTGACTCTGAAAAAGAAGACCTTTACAAAATCATTGGATTGGGTGGTTTAAAATATTACTTATTGAAAGTAGATCCTAAAAAATTGATGAAATTCGATCCACAAGAATCAATCGATTTAAACGGCAACACTGCACCCTTTATTCAATATACCTATGCCCGAATTCAAAGTATTTTGAGAAATGTTTTCACTATTGAGAAGGAATTGAATTTAACCATTTCGTTGACTCCTCAAGAAATTGATTTAGTACATGCTATTCAAGAATTTCCCGAAGTAATCAATGAAGCAGCTAAAAGCTATAGTCCAGCTCTTGTGGCCAACTATTGTTATGATTTGGTAAAGAGTTATAATTCATTTTATCAATCGGTAAGTATATTAAGAGAAGAAAATTTGGATATACGCAATTTTCGAATAACCTTAAGTTACCAAGTAGCTGAAATTATTAAAAACTCCATGAGTTTATTAGGCGTTCAAGTACCTAATAAAATGTAAATTGAGTACCCATAATTTTACCAGTTATGTTTTTTTAGATTTAGATCAATTAATTATGATTTGTAATCTATTAAATACTGGAATTAATTATCAAAATTTTAAGATTGTTTTCACCTCGTAATTAGGCACAAAAATCCTATTATAAGGCTCTCCCGACCTTTAACCAGTTTAATCTAAAAAATCAATGTAAAATATATGAAAGCTTCACGACCTGACTGAACTTGTATTGTAACTCTGTGCGCAGAGTCAGTTCGAGTGGTTTTCGTAATGAAATGAAGAAAATTGTATCGAGAACGTGTGTAGGATTCACAACATACTTATAGCTATCGAAACGATTTTATTGTAATTGTTCTTTGGTGCGTCAGTCAGTTCGAGTGATTTCTGTAATGAAATGTAAGAAATTTTATCGAGAACGTGCGAGGGAAAAAAGGGGGTACTTCTTCGGTCTTGTTCTCGATACAATTTTCTATTTTACTACTGATTTTTAACAAAATCACTGTAAAATATACGAAAATCACTCGAACTGACTGAATTTAGATGGTAACCATAGGTGGGCAGTCAGTTCGAGTGATTTTCGTAATGAAATGGAGAAAATTGTATCGAGAACGTGCGTAGGATTAATTTCCTTTAAAATTGATAGTTGCATTATAAATACGGATAATCAAAAATGTAAAAAACAGCTTTATTTATTTTTGTTTTCACCTCAATTATTATCACCATCAGCATAATTTTTGTCATTATTTAGCGTTTTGAGTTCGATTGTATATTGAATTCTACACTCATAAGATCCGTTTACAATCGAACGATTATTTTGTTCTCAAAAATTTGGCACATAAATTGAAATGTGCCAACCGTCTAATTTAATTAATAACAAAAAGTATGAAAACCTTAACTGCAATGGCTTTTTCTGTACTAGCTTTTACAGGATTTGCCGCAACACATCAAAATTTAGAAAATACCAACAACACAGCTGTTTTTAGAACAGTAAATAATAAATCATTTCAAGTAGGAGAGAAGTTAACCTACCGTTTACATTACGGAATGATAGACGCTGGTGAAGCTGTTTTAGAAGTTAAATCTACGGGAAAAAAAATCAATGGTAGAGAATTGCTACATATAGTAGGAACTGGAAGATCATTGGGTACGTTCAATTGGTTCTTTAAAGTTCAAGATAGATACGAAACCTATATGGACAAACAAGGTATGTTTCCTTGGATATTTATCAGAAGAGTACACGAAGGTGGCTATGAAGTAAGTCAAGATTATACCTTTTACCAACACAAACAAAAGGTAAATAACGGTAAACAAGATTATGGTGTACCCGCCAATGTTCAAGATATGATTTCTTCTTATTATTATGCACGTACACTTGATTTTAGCAATGCCAAAATAGGCGATATTTTTGAATTCGATTCGTTTGTTGACGAGGAAGTTTGGAAACTAAAAATCAAATATTTAGGGAAAGAAACCATTAAAATACGTAACGGTAAATTTAGATGCTTAAAATTTTGTCCCATCATCCAAACGGGTAGAATTTTCAAAAAAGAAGAAGATCTTACAGTTTGGATATCCGATGACTTAAATAAAATTCCTTTGCTTGCAAAAGCTAACATATTGGTAGGTTCCATAAAAATGGAGGTTACAGACTACCAAGGGTTGCGAAATCCCATCTCAAAAATGTAACCTTCAAGGTTAGGTTAGACAACTGAAAAGCCCAATTCGAAAGAGAGTTGGGCTTTTTGGTTTTTTGAAATACAATACGTAAATTTGTGATATGAAAACGATACTCATAGTTTTTTCAGTAGTTTTTATGACTCCATTCTTTGGTCAAAATACCTTGAAATGGACTAAAATTGAGGATTTAAAAGACTCATTGGCCAAACAATCTAAACCCGTTTTGATAAAAATTGAAACCCAATGGTGCAGCGTTTGTAAAATGATGGAAATGAAAGTCTTTGCCGATAAAAAGGTGCAAAAAACCCTGGTCTCCGATTATTATTTAGTGAAACTAGATGCCGAAAGCAAAAACACGATAAAATTCAATGACACCAGTTATCATTATCTTATGTATAGTGTAAACAGAGGAGTTCATCAATTGGCTAAAAAGTTAGGCGAAGAAAAGGGGCAATTAAATTATCCCACCATAGTAATTTTAGATAACTACAACATTCAAAAGAGATTAGTGGGCTGTCCTACTAAAAGTGATTTTATTTTTTGGTTAAAAAGCTAAAAGTATTTTCCATGTAAATTATTAACTATTAAAATAATTTAACATTATTTTGAAAGATTCAAAACAATTTTGTATTATCATTGTTAAAGATTTAAAATATCTAATACTATGAGACAATTAAAAATTGAAAAAAGTATTACCAATAGAAGTGCTTTATCTTTCAACAAATATCTTTTTGATGTAAGCCAGATAGAATTAATTTCACCACAAGAAGAATTTGAATTGGCGGGTAAGATAAGAAATGGTGATCAACATGCGCTAAACAGACTAGTAAAATCAAACTTACGATTCGTAATATCTGTTGCCAAACAGTATCAAAATTTTGGGGTTAATCTTCAGGATTTAGTAAATGAAGGTAACATTGGATTGATTAAAGCTGCTCAAAAATTTGATGAAACCAGAGGTTTTAAGTTTATTTCTTATGCCGTATGGTGGATTAGACAAATGATTCAAAAAGCCATCAATGAACAAGGTAAAATTGTTAGAATTCCTTCTAATAAATCGGGTTTATTATTGAGAATAAACAAAGCTGAAGATGCGTTTATGCAAAAAAATGAGCGTATGCCGGATGCTGAGGAATTGGCTGAACTATTAGAAGTTTCTGAAAAGGAAATTATTGAAACATTCAATTCTAAGTTTTCTCAATACGATTTTGATGCACCGATAAACGATGAAGATGGAACAGCTAGAATTGAAAAATTTGAAAATCACGAATCTTCTTTAACCGAAGAAACGTTAGCCAATTCTTCTTTGAAAATTGATGTAACACGTTTAATTACCAAACTTTCACCAAGGGAACAAAAAATCATTGTTGATTATTATGGAATTGGAAATGCACGCAGCAAAACCATTGCAGAAATCAGTCAGGAAATTGGAATGTCAAGAGAAAGCATCCGTAAGTTGCGAAATAAAGCCATTGGTAAGCTAAAAGGAAGTAATCTTCAACATTTGAAGGAGTATTTATAACTATAGACTCCATTCATAAAATCTTAAAAAAAAGTCCTAACGTAACAGTTAGGACTTTTTTTTTGGATAATAGGATATTCAATTATTCTTTCACTACTTTGACCGAACTGAAATAAATGGAATCAAAAACAAAAGTCACAATTAAGGTGCTGTTTGACGCTACTTCTTCAACAGAAATAGGCACACTGTTTTCACCCATTTTTGAGTCAATAATTTGACCTTGTTTGATCATTTTACCTTCTATTGATGTTATGAAATATTGAATAGGAACATCTTTAGTAAGTGCGTACTTAACGTTAATTTCGTTTTTAAAAGGATTGGGTTGCGCACTAATATTATAAGGGTTTATTCCCTCTTTAATTGGAACAGATGCCGCATGATTTCTGATCAATTTAACCGCATAGATACTGGGGTCAGCTTGAGTGTTTTCGGTCACATTGTTGTCAAAAGCATTTATTTCGGAACTTAAAATTCCACCATAAATATGCCCCAATAAAATAGTATCTTCAGAATGATCGGCTAATTTTATTATTTCAGAATTCGTATGAGAAAGGGTTTTATTAATGAAAAATTCAGCACCTGCACCTTTCAGAGCGGGCATTTCTATTGGAAGTACAAACTCTTGAAGCGTGCCATCTGAAGCTCTAGTAACTCTACTTATTGTTTTTACAAAAGGCACCGCATTGTCTTGAATCAACGTACCACTTTGATAATAATATTGACTAATTCCTCCAAAAAATAACATGTGCATTTCGTTCAAATTTTGATCAAATAAAGAGATCTTGGAACTGTGATAATTGCTTAAATATTGGTTAAAGTTAGTCTGAGGAGTATAACCATTTGATGTAATGTCAACAGGATATAAAAAGGGTAAATCGGTAGTGATTTGAAAAACACCCGATGAAATAGTGTATCCTTCGGTACCATTTGGAAAAATTTGAGGCAATAAATTGTAATCTCTTCTTCTTAAATGGATGGGATCCACCCAAGTTCCATAATTGGAGAAAGAGGGTAGTGAACCCGAATTATTCAACGAAAAGTAGGCAATTTGATTGGTATAGGTTTGTACAAAAGTTGGATTCCCCATAGGATTGTAGCGCCCATCAAAACGATGACCTCCCACTAAATAATAAGTAGATTGAATTTTCCCCATTTGAGCACCCGTAACGGCAAACACCTCGTCCGTTATTTGCTTAAAATAAGATGCGTAAGGTTGATTAGTTACCACAGCATTTATAACATTGGATACCGAAAGGGTGGTTAAATTGGGAAAAGTAATGTGATCATTGGCCGTGGGAGAAAAAGCATATCCACCAATAATAACCAGTGTATCAGCATCCTGAAAAAAGTTCATATTAGTTGATTGCAATTGTTCGGCAATGGTAGTCGGTAAAACGCTTAAAGGTGCTGTCCAAAACTGCTGCGTATTGACATCAATCACCACTAAATCTGCGTTGTTTTGATTTTGAGGGAAAGCGTTAAAGGGTTGACGAGCATGGATACCGTCTTTTCTTCCTCCAATAATCAACCATTTACCATCGTGTTGAGCAAATGCATACGAGTGTAACCCTTGCAAATTAGGAATAGTTACTGGAGTTAACTCAACAGTATAAGGGAAAGATGTCTGTCCAAATAAAGAAGGGATTGCAAATAGTAAGGCGATAACGAACAATATTGATTTCATAAAAAATAAGTTTTAGTCAAAATTAAGTATTATTTAGAGCGACCTTTGTAACAAATGTTACTTTAACACTAACATAGAAACAATCTAAAGAATCCAATTCATACTTTTTTCTTAACTTTGAATATCAACCCAACTAAAATGAACAGCAACCTAAAATACATCACTCTGTTTTTCATCAGTCTTTTGATGATTTCTTGTAATAAAGGCGATGAAACGCTTCCTAATCTTACGGTTACGGCACCCTTAAATAATTTGAACTTTGTATATGATGATGTTATTTTAATTCAAGGAACGGCATCGGATGAAACCAAATTAAAGACTTTAAAAGCTGAATTATTTACCACATCCATGCAATCCGTAGGTTTGTCCAGTGAGCAACAACCCACATCCAATAATTTTTATTTTTCATTTGGTTTATCCTTGGATGACAAATATTTACCTACGGGATCTTATATTTTGAAAATCGTAGCTATTGATCGTGCAGGAAATGAAAAAAGTACCTTTAAAAATATTTCTTATACCGAATTACCCCTTAGTTTAAATGATATTTATGTGATCGATGCGGTAGGCACCTCTACCTATAATTTGAGTAAAATTAATGGAACTACAACTTCTTTTGTTCGCAATTTTAGCGGAAGTTTTAAAGGCGCTGTTGCCAATCTTTTTCATCAGCAATTGCTTTTTATAGGCAATAACAATGGTAAACTGATAGCTTATGAGCCGAGTGACAATCAAATTGCTTGGGAAGTGAATCCGTTGCAAACTTTGGGAGATTATTTTCAACACATATATTATCATCCAGATGATCGATTGACGTACGTTACTTCTTCGGATGTTTTGGTAAAGGGGTATAATAAAACAGGAGTCACGCAAGCTTTTGTTTCTCCTTCTGGTGCATTAGTTCCAACCTATGTATACCGTCAAGGTGATTATCTTTTTTTGGAACGAAAACAAGGCATTAGCAAAGAATTTTCATCCTACTATACAGCATCCAATTCATTGTTTCAATCGATGACTTTAACGGGAGATGTGGCCTCTGTAATACAGAAAAATGAGAATGAATTGTACCTGTTTACCAATGCAGGGTCGCAATCCACTATGAATATTTATACTATTGCCAATGGTACGGTGTGGTCACCTATTTCAATGCCTTCAGGTAAGGTAAACGCAGCTTTTATGTACAGTTCAAATGAAATTTTCATAGCACATGAATCAGGAATTTTACGTTATTCTTACTCCAACAATTCACTAGTAACTTGGGTTTCAGGTGTAGATGCCAAAAAACTCTATTTTGATAAGGTTAACAACAGAATGGTAGCAGTGGTGGGGAATCAAATTCGTTATTATGATCTATCGGGAAATTTGATAGGAACCGTTACGCATACGTCAACCATTGCTGATGCGCTTTTGTTTTATAATAAATAAGCTAACGGGTTGTTAGGTTGTTCGGTTGATAGGATATTAGGTTGTTCAGTTAAGACGAATCGTAGCTTGTTTTGATGTTATGCACACGTCTGCATTATTAGGTTGATAGGTTTTACGTTTTATTAGTTGATACTAGGAATTGTAACGATTACCTTTACCTTAATTTGGAAGTCTAAAATCCCAATTGTTAAGGTTTATGTAATTTTTATATATTCGTATTCACAATCGAAAAAATGAAAAGGCGTAAGAAAATTAACTCAAATTCATTTTAATTATTCTCTATTTTTCTTTTGGCTTGAACTTCGACTTTGCTCAGTGACCGCAAAAGAAACAATCCCGATAGCTATCGGGACAAGACTGTAAAGAGTTAAATCAAAAATCAAAGTACATTGCAGTCATTCCACCAGTTCTCGTGTAACCTCCCCTTTTTTAGGACAGGTTGTAAATATACAAATTTTGAATTTAAT
>CAYQNU010000043.1:0-10149 GCA_964419055.1 uncultured Flavobacteriales bacterium
GTAAATTTGAAGTGTGTGCTTCGTATGAACATTTGTGGTTAAATCGCCACCTTCGGGTAGCTGCAAAACGTTATAGCCAATGGTAGGACGACCGTTCCAAAGACGATAGACCGACCAAAATTTAAACATTAAAACAAAAACAAACCATTTTGACAGGTGACCAAAAACATACAGACCATATTGAAACGGGACAGCGAGTAATCCGACACTCAAGCCGCCCCAATGTTTTTTTATTTTTTTTTGCCGCCCCGCATTTTTTAAAAACAATTTTAGGCAGCCGCACAAGCGGCACATTTGGTTTTGCCCCGACACACAAACCGACCCTTCGCAAAACCAAAAGAGCCACTTTTTTGCCATCGCACGACATAAACATTAGCATATGAAAATTTATATCAAAAATATGGTTTGTAATCGCTGCATTATGGTAGTAAAAAATGAATTGGATAAACTAGGTATTCAAACATTGAATATTAGTTTAGGTGAAGTTGAACTTAAATACGATTTGACCGATACTGAAAAAACAAACCTTGACAATCATCTAAAAACATTTGGATTTGAATTGATCGATGACAAAAAAAGTCGTCTGATTGGGCAAATTAAGTCATTAATTATTGAAATTGTCCACCAAAATAATAGTGAACTAAATACTAATTTATCTGACCATATAAGTTCTAAGCTTCATCATGACTATACTTACTTATCAAATCTGTTTTCTGAAGTAGAAGGAACAACTATTGAAAAACACTTTATTGCTCAAAAAATTGAGAAGGTGAAAGAACTTTTAGTTTATGATGAATTATCATTAAGCGAAATTGCTTTTCAAATGAATTATTCGAGCGTTGGATATTTGAGCAATCAGTTTAAAAAAGTTACAGGACTTACCCCTACACACTTTAAGAATATCAAGGAAATAAAGCGCAAACCATTAGACGAAGTGTAAATGTTACAAATACAATCCAAAATCAGGTAACGGGTAAGAAGTGTAATGTTGCCATCTTTGCCTTATAATTAAATAAAAAAGGTATGGCAACAAATAATAATGAATTTCGGATACCACTTGAAGGCGTTGAAAGTGAACACTGTGCTTTAATTGTGGACAATGGATTGAAAAAACTCAAAGATGTTGGATCGCACCGAGTAGAACTCAACAATAAGCAAGCAATAATTCAATCGAACAATCAGGATTCTATATCAGACGCAGTAAAAATCATTAGAGATTTGGGTTATGGAGTAACTACTGTAAAGAAATCATTCCCTGTATTGCAAATGACTTGTGCTTCTTGTGCCGTTAGCGTGGAGAGTATTATTAAATCTCAAGCAGGAGTCGTTAATGCAAATGTGAATTATGCAAATGCTAAGATTTCAGTTGAGTTCGTTCCGAGTTTGGTTAAAGTTGAAAGTTTGAGAAAAGCCGTTCAAAGCATTGGCTACGATTTATTGATTGATGAAAGTACTTCGGGTGATGAGTCCATTGAGTATATTCAGAAAGAAAACTTTAAAAAGCTCAAAATGAAAACTTATTGGGCATTGATTCTTTCTGTTCCAATTGTAATTATAGGTATGTTCTTTATGGATATGCCTTTTGCCAATGAAATAATGTGGTTTTTAAGTACCCCAGTTTTATTTTGGTTAGGGGGAGATTTTTACATCAATGCTTGGAAACAAGCCAAAAATCGCTCTGCCAATATGGATACCTTGGTGGCTTTGAGCACAGGAGTTGCATATATATTCAGCGTTTTCAACACTTTGTTTCCGCAATTCTGGCACGAAAGGGGATTACACGCTCACGTTTATTTTGAAGCTGCATCTGTTATCATTGGTTTTATATTGTTAGGTAAACTATTGGAAGAAAAAGCCAAAGGAAATACTTCATCAGCCATTAAAAAGTTGATGGGCTTACAACCTAAAACAGTTACGATTGTGCACGATGGTGGTCATCAAATGGAAATCCCCATTGAGCAAGTTGAAATTGGCAATACGATTGTCGTAAAACCAGGTGAGCAAATTGCGGTAGATGGAACCGTCACCAATGGAAATTCTTATGTTGATGAAAGTATGTTGAGTGGTGAGCCTGTTCCTGTATTGAAAAATGAGAACGAAAAAGTATTTGCAGGTACAATAAACCAAAAAGGAAGTTTTCAATTCAAAGCCGACAAAATAGGCAGTGAAACAATGCTTGCGCATATTATAAAAATGGTGCAAGACGCACAAGGCAGCAAAGCTCCAGTTCAAAAATTAGTGGACAAAATTGCAGGTATTTTCGTGCCTGTTGTAATTATAATTGCAATAGCTTCATTTATTGTATGGAATATTTTTGGCGGTGAAAACGCATTTACACAAGGCTTATTGGCGCTCGTAACCGTTTTAGTAATTGCTTGTCCTTGTGCTTTGGGTTTAGCAACGCCAACTGCCATAATGGTTGGAGTGGGCAAAGGAGCTGAAAAAGGAATTTTAATTAAAGACGCTGAAAGTCTTGAATTGGCAAAAAAAGTAAATGCAGTAATACTCGATAAAACAGGAACTATTACTGAAGGGAGACCTGTTGTAACAAATGATTTTTGGGCTGATGATAATACAGCACTCAAGCAAATGCTATTCAGTATTGAAAAACAATCAGAACATCCTTTGGCAGAAGCGGTAGTTACCCATCTAAAAAATCAAAATACCATTTCAATATCAAAATTTGAAAGTATCACAGGAAAAGGAGCAAAAGCTGAAATTGACGGAGAAACTTATTTCATTGGAAACAAAAGACTAATGCAGGAAAATGAAATTTTAATTGAAAATTCTGTTGCTGAAAAAGCCAATCAATGGGGTAATGAAGCTAAGACAGTGATTTGGTTTGCCAATACAAAAAAAGTAATAGCCATATTGGCAATAGCTGACCAAATTAAAGCAACTTCTAAAAAGGCAATCGAAGAATTACAGCTATCAGGTATTGAAGTTTATATGCTTACAGGCGACAATGAGATGACTGCCAAAGCAGTTTCAGAAAAAATTGGAATAAAACATTACAAAGCAGAAGTACTACCAGAACATAAAGCCGCATTCGTAAAACAATTGCAGCAGCAAGGAAAGGTTGTCGCAATGGTTGGCGATGGTATCAACGACAGCACAGCATTGGCACAGGCAGATGTGAGCATCGCAATGGGTAAAGGAAGTGACATTGCAATGGATGTAGCTAAGATGACCATTATCTCATCTGACCTTACAAAAATTCCGGAAGCAATACATTTGTCAAAATCAACTGTCAGCACTATAAAACAAAATCTCTTTTGGGCATTTATTTACAACCTTATTGGAGTTCCCATTGCAGCAGGAATATTATACCCAATAAACGGATTCTTGCTTAACCCAATGATTGCAGGTGCAGCAATGGCATTGAGCAGTGTAAGTGTGGTAAGTAATAGTTTGTGGTTGAAGTATAAAAAATAAGCAAACGTAAATGTTACAAAACAATTCAAAAATACAGTAACGCAATTAGACAGAATACATACGAAATTTGTACTGTAAATTATTAAACTAAAATTAATATGAATACAAAGGATAAAACATTAAAATTTAAAACCAACATCAACTGCAGTGGTTGTGTGGCAAAAGTAACACCTTTTCTGAACGATAAGATTGGTATTTCTCATTGGCATGTGGACACAGCAAGTAAAGACAAAATCCTTTCCGTGCATTTCGAAGGAATCTCAGAAGAACAAGTAATCCAAAAAGTACAGGAAGCTGGATTTAAAATAGAATCGTTAAACCAATAAAAATATAAATATGAAAACAGTATCAATAATTGTATCTACAAGTATGTTATTATTCTTGGGATACTCGTGTAATGCGCAAATCAAGAACAATAAAAGTGTTCAAATCAAAAATGCCAAAACCATTAGTGTAAAAATATTTGGAAATTGTGGAATGTGTGAAACAACCATTGAAAAGGCAGGTAATATAAAGAAAATTGTCAAAGTAGATTGGAATAAAGACACCAAAATGGCTACTCTTATTTATGACAGCACAAAAACAAATCAGGATGAAATTTTGAAACGCATTGCATTAGCTGGTTATGATAGCAACCATTTTCTAGCACCAGATGATGTCTACAACAATTTAGCAGGTTGTTGTCAATATGAAAGAGAAAACAAAACAGCAATTGTTACAACCACTACAATTGAAGACCATCCAATGCACGATATAGAAAATGAAGTTATAGCAATGCCAGAAGTAAATCAACTAAAAGCAGTTTTCGACAACTATTTTGCTGTAAAAGATGCTTTGGTGAAAACAGATGGAAATTCTTCAGCTACAAAAGCAAAAGAATTGCTAACTGCAATTAATGTTGTGAAAATGGAGAAATTGAGTGATGAAGAACATATTATTTGGATGAAAGTAATGAAAGATTTAGCATTTGATGCCAAGCATATTGCTGACACTCAAGATCCATCACTTCAGAGAGATCATTTTATTAATCTTTCAAAAAATATGTATGCACTTTTGAAAGTGTCAAAACAAGAAACACCAACCTATTATCAATATTGTCCAATGGCAAATGATGGCAAAGGTGCAAATTGGTTAAGCAAAGAAGATGCAGTAAAAAATCCTTATTACGGCTCACAAATGTTGAACTGCGGTAAAACAGTAGAAACAATTAAATAATAATATTAGGTAGAATATTAATAATTTTAACAATGAAATTCTTAAAATGGATAATCAAAATAACATTTGTAAAAAACTGTTGCCGATAGCATTATTGCTTTTAGTAACTCAATTGACCTATGCTCAAAAAACAGTTAGATATGATCTTTATGTAAAAGACACTTTAGTTAATTTTGCTGGGAAAGAAAAGCAAGCCATTGCTGTGAACGGACAAATACCTATGCCTACATTAGTATTTACAGAAGGAGATACAGCCGAAATTCATGTACACAATTTACTAAAAGAAGAAACTTCATTGCATTGGCACGGACTTCTTTTGCCTAATAAAGAAGATGGCGTTCCTAATTTAACGCAAATGCCCATCAAACCAAACACTACTCATGTTTATAAATTCCCTATCATTCAAAATGGGACACATTGGTATCATTCGCACTCTGGCTTGCAGGAACAAATAGGCATGTATGGAAACTTTGTAATGTTAAAAAGGCAAGATGATAAAACATTTAGAAAAGGGATAGATGATTTGCCAACCTTACCCATCGTATTAAGTGAATGGACAAATGTTAAACCCGAAAACATTCATAGGATGTTGCACAACGCCAACGATTATCCTGCTTTGAAAAAAAATTCTGTTCAAAGCTATGCAGAAGCTATAAAAGCTGACCATTTCAAAACCAAACTAAAAAACGAATGGAAAAGAATGTTAGCAATGGACGTAAGCGATGTGTATTACGAAAAAATATTGATTAATGGCAAAACAAGTTCAGACCTTACAAAAATTGATGGAAAAGAATTAAAAGCAGGCGATAAAGTGCGGTTAAGAATTTCTAACGGAGGCGCTTCTTCATACTTTTGGCTTACATATGCAGGAGGAAAAATTACCGTAGTTGCTAATGATGGTAACGATGTTGAGCCTGTTGAAGTAGATAGATTAATTATTGCCGTTTCAGAAACTTATGATGTAATAGTAACTATTCCGACCGAAAGTACAGCTTTCGAATTTTTGGCAACTACCGAAGACCGTACTAATTCCGCATCACTATATATTGGAAACGGAATCAAACAACTGAAATCCCCTCAACCAAGGTTGAAATATTTTGAAGGAATGAAGATGATGAACGATATGATGAAAATGAATGGCGAACTAGATGATATGGGTATGAATATGAGCCTTAACCAAATGGATATGAATGTAGTAATGTATCCTGAAATAACGGGCGAAAGCAAACCCAAGCAAAGTGATGACGATCCAAACCGATATAATGCTAATGCTTTGGCAGAAATTGTTACTTTAAATTATGCAATGCTTAAATCACCTAACAATACTTCTCTTCCAAAAGATGCTCCCGTAAAAGTGTTAAAATTTACCCTTACTGGAAATATGAATCGTTATGTTTGGAGTTTAGATAATAAAGTTGTTTCCGAAACAGACAAAATATTGATTAAAAAAGGAGAAAATGTTCGTATCGTTTTATATAACAATTCAATGATGCGACACCCAATGCATTTGCATGGACACGATTTTCGCCTACTCAATGGACAAGGCGACAATGCGCCATTAAAAAACGTTGTAGACATTATGCCAATGGAAACCGACACATTGGAATTTAACGCTAATGCAGAGGGTGATTGGTTTTTTCATTGTCACATACTCTATCACATGATGAGTGGTATGGGTAGGGTTTTTACGTATGAAAATCAAGCCTCGAACCCACTAATCATAAAGCCTAAATTAGCTCAGCGTAAATTATTTGCAGATGACCGCAAATTTCATTTTATGGCAGACAACGATTTTGCTACTAACGGAAACGATGGTATGGTAATGTTACAAAATACTCGTTGGAGCGTAGGTACAGAATGGCGTTTAGGATATCATGATATGCACGGTTATGAAACAGAAACGCACTTTGGACGTTACATCGGAAAAATGCAATGGTTCATGCCATTCGTTGGTTTTGATTGGCGATACAGAAAAATGGGAATAGATGAACAAGAAGAAAATTTATTCGGACAAGTAAATAAAAAGGACAACAGAACTGCATTAAGTTTAGGATTTATGTATACGCTTCCAATGTTGGTGAATTTTCAAGCAGAAATGTATCACGATGGAATTGTTCGACTTTCATTAATGCGAGAAGATATACCGATTTCAAAAAGAATAAGAGCAGGTTTTATGATTAATACAGACAAAGAATTTATGGTTGACTTACGATATATAATAAATAAAAATATGGGGATTAGGACGCATTACGATAGCGACATGGGTTTTGGAGTAGGATTTACACTGAATTATTAAATACAACTCTATTCACAAGCAATTTCAAAAAAGTTAAAATTGTTTTTGTTAAAATTTTCAGACTCGAATAAAATGCTTTAAACATATTGATTGACAGATATTGAATACTACTTAAACGTGATACTCACATTAAACTGTATGGTCCGTAGGTATATCATTCTTTTGCAAAAGTATTGTTCTAGTGTATCAATTGAAATGATTTATAAATTTTGATTTGTACAAAAATAGGTTTGAGAAAATTAACAGTAGTAATTTATTCTATATGAAAAAAACCGATCAAAAGTAACGACCCAATCGAGCTATATTTTTTAAGGGGAGTTATTAATTGTCAGTCTTCTAGTCAGAAAATTCAATACTAATCAACTGATTGTTTGATTTGTAAATTACCACATCTTTTTGATGATTTGTAAATATAATGTGTATTTTTGAAAGGAAATAGAACTGATAACCATCAGACTTATATACCAATTATTGGTTGTATAGGTCGGATTTTGTCAGACATATAAACTAGTTAGGCACAATTTTATAAAACGACAACGAACAACAAAGACATATAATGGTTGACTTCAAAAAAAGGCTTAATAAATTAGCCATCGACAAGAAAACTAATCCTATTGAAATTTATGATTCTCTAGACAGGAGAAGTATTGCAGGACCATTAAGACCTGCACAAAATAAAATCTTGACGGAATGGTTTGAATCCCACTCTAATCAAAAAGATTTAATTGTTAAACTCCATACTGGAGAAGGTAAAACATTAATTGGACTTTTAATTCTTCAATCTCATATAAATGCAGGAAAAGGGCCTTGCCTATATGTTTGTCCAAACAAATACTTAGTTCAACAAGCACAAAAAGACGCTAAGAAATTTGGGATAGGTTATTGCTCATTTGAACAAGATGGCTCAATACCGAACGACTTTATTGATGGAAAGAAAATATTAATAGCTCACGTTCAAAAAGTATTTAATGGCAAAACTATATTCGGTATTGGAAATGATTACATTCCTGTAAGCTCTATAATTTTAGATGATTCGCACGCTTGTATAGACTCCATCAAAGATTCCTTTACAATAAATCTTGACAACAATCACTCAATTTATAAGAAGTTAATCGAGTTATTTAAAGACAGTCTAATTGAGCAAGGCCAAGGAACTTTCCTTGAAATAGAGAATGGTGATTATAATTCATTTCTACCAATTTCATATTGGAGTTGGATAGATAAATCGGATGAGATATTAAATATTCTATCTGAATTTAGAGAAGAAACAGGATTAGCTTTTGCCTGGCCATTTATAAAGGACAATATAAAAAATTGCCAAGCTTTTATATCAGGTAAAAATTTAGAGATAGCACCCATTCACATCCCAATTGAAAAATTTACCTTTTTTGAAAAAGCTGAACAAAGAATCCTGATGTCTGCAACGACACAAGATGATTCATTTTTTATTAAAGGTTTAGGCTTTAATATTGATTCAGTTAAAAATCCGCTTACCAATCCAGAGCAAATTTGGTCTGGCGAAAAAATGTTACTAATTCCTTCACTCATAGATGAAAAACTTGACCAAAATACCATTGTCAATGCTTTAGCAAAGCCTGTAAAAAAGACATATGGTGTTGTTGCTTTAGTTTCCTCATTCGCAAAAACCGAACTTTATTATAACCTTAATTCTTTGGTTCCAAAATCCGAACAGATAGGAAGTGTTGTTGACCATCTTAAAAAAGGAAATTATGAACAAACGGTAGTCTTTGCAAATAGATATGATGGTATTGATTTGCCTGATGAAAGTTGTAGAATTTTAATTATTGATGGTAAACCTTTTTTTCATTCACTCTCTGATAGATACGAGGAGGCGAATAGAATTAATAGTGATTCAATTAATATCAAAATAGCTCAAAAAATCGAACAAGGGTTAGGCAGAAGTGTGAGAGGAGAAAAAGATTATTGCATAATATTTTTAATAGGAAGTGACCTTGTAAAGTTTATAAAAAGCAGTAGGACAAATAAGTATTTTTCTTCGCAGACTAAGAAGCAACTTGATATTGGTCTTGAAATAGCAGAAATGGCAGTTGAAGAGCTTTCGGATAAAAATGAGCCAATGGATGCTTTGAAATCTTTAATGAAACAACTTCTTCAGAGAGACGAGGGTTGGAAAGAATTTTACAAAGAAGAAATGAATAAAATAACGCCAAACCACAATAATAGCACAATATATGAAACATTGGTTTTAGAGAGGAAAGCTGCCGTTTTAAACTATGCAGGAGATTATGAAAAAGCTTGTCAATCAATCCAAAAAATCATTGACAATTATTGTAACGATGATAGCGAACGTGGTTGGTATTTACAAATACTTGCCAGATACAAGTATTTAGATTCAAAAGTAGACTCAAACGCATTGCAAAAATCGGCATTCTTAAAAAACAACGAACTTCTTAAACCAAAAGAAGGCATTAACTACAAAAAACTAGAGTATATAAATGAAAACAGAATACAAAGAATATTACATTATCTTGGAAGTTATCAAAATTATCAAGAATTGATGCTAAATGTTGAAGGTGTTCTCGGAGATTTAGAATTTGGAACTTCGGCTGAAAAGTTTGAGGCAGCATTAAAAGAATTAGGATTGATGCTTGGCTTTTTAAGTGAACGACCTGACAAAGAATTTAAAAAAGGACCTGATAATTTATGGTGCGGTGTAAGCAATCAATATTTTATTTTTGAATGTAAAAGTGAGGTAGACATTAACAGGCAAGAAATTAATAAGTATGAAGCTGGTCAAATGAACACACATTGTGCTTGGTTTGAAGGTCAATACGGACAATCAATAGTTAAGAGAATCTTAATAATACCTACTAAAACCCTTTCATATCACGGAGATTTTACACACGAAGTTGAAATTATGAGAAGGGGGACTCTCAAGAATTTACGTCAGAATGTAAAGTCGTTTTTTAAAGAATTTAGCAAATACGAAATACAATCAATGACTGATGAAACAATACAAGGATTTCTGAATACTCATAAACTGGATATTGAGTCATTAAAGACATTGTATTCAGAGAAGTACTATAAGAAACAGAATTAAAAACTGTGCCTAACAGCGGTTTGGCGTAATGGCGGGTGCAGTGCTTCGTATGACAGTTTTGTGGTTTGACTTGTCCTGAAATAAGTTTACACAAAACAACGTGTAAAAATGAAAAAGTCAG
>CAYQNU010000044.1:0-8736 GCA_964419055.1 uncultured Flavobacteriales bacterium
GCCTCACTAACAGGTGAAAGTTTTTCAGTATTTAAAAGTCAAGAAACCGAAGATAGAAAAATATATAGCGGAACGCTGGTAGTATCTGGTTTGGCCATCTTTAATGTAGAGAAAATTGGAGCAGAAACCAAACTAGGGAAAATCAGTCAATCCATTCAAGATATCAAAGAAGTTCATTCGCCACTGCAAATTCAGATTACCAAATTTGTAAAGGGAATGGCGATTATTGGTGTTATTGTGTTTCTGATGGTTTGGGGATTTAGTTACTGGAAATCAGGAGATATCATACAAAGTTTACTCGCTGGATTAACCTTGGCCATGTCTGTGCTTCCAGAAGAAATCCCTGTAGCCTTTACTACTTTTATGGCTTTAGGTGCCTGGAAATTAATGAGTGAAGGTGTGATAATTAAACGTAGTAGTGTGGTCGAAACATTGGGCAGTACTACAGTGATCTGTACGGACAAAACGGGAACTATTACTGAAAACTCCATGCGACTGAAACTTTTATTTGATTACAAATCAAACAAGGTTTTTGAGGATACGCAATTCAATACACCTGAGCTTTCAGAGCTTATTCGTTTCGCTATGTGGAGTAGTGAACCCATTCCGTTTGATCCCATGGAAAAAACACTGCATCAAATTTATGAGCAAACACAATCCAATGATGAGCGGAAGAATTTTCAAATGATACACGAATATCCATTAGAAGGGAAACCTCCAATGATGACGCATCTTTTTGAAAATAGTTTAGGTGAAAGAATTATTGCAGCCAAAGGTGCGCCAGAAGCCATTCTTGCCGTTTCTAATCTTACGGAAAGCGAGAAGGACAATTTACGACAACATATCATTAATTTTGGAACACAAGGCTACCGAGTACTGGGCGTTGCTAAATCTAATTTTGAAGGAAATCACTTTCCTGAAAAACAACAAGATTTTTCTTTTGACTTTTTAGGATTTACCGTTTTCTACGATCCACCGAAAGCGAACATTCAAGAAGTATTTAAAAAGATATATGCTGCAGGCATCAAGGTAAAAGTCATCACAGGAGACAATGCAGATACAACAAGGGCTATTGCGCATCAAGCAGGAATTATAAACGAAACAGCAGCAGTAAACGGAACCGATATCGTTCATCATACAGAAACCGAATTGATGGAACTTTCTAAAAGCACCACACTGTTTACGCGTATGTTCCCCGAGGCAAAATTGGCAATGGTAAACGCTCATAAAAAGAACGATGAAGTGGTGGCCATGCTGGGAGATGGCGTGAATGATGCACCTGCTTTGAAAGCAGCTCATATTGGTGTAGCGATGGGAAATAAAGGAACAGAAATCGCAAAAGCAGCGGCAGCATTGGTTATTGCAAATGATGATTTAGACAAATTGATCACTGGAATAGCGGCTGGAAGAAGAATTTATTCCAATCTCAAAAAAGCCATTCAATATATTATATCCATTCATATTCCGATTATTCTAACGGTTTCTTTACCCTTGTTTTTGGGTTGGATATATCCGCATATTTTCACACCGGTACATGTTATTTTCTTGGAGCTAATAATGGGGCCAACCTGTTCTATTGTCTATGAAAATGAGCCGATGGAAAAAAATACAATGCTAGAGAAACCACGTAAAATGACCGAGACATTCTTGAGCTGGAAAGAATTAAGCATTAGTATTATTCAGGGATTGGCCATTACCGCAGGCGTTCTAACTGCATATCAGTATGCTGTACAAAACGGTAGTAATGAAGCAACTACACGTTCAATAGTTTTCACAACTTTAGTATTTGCAAATGTGTTTTTGAGTATGGTTAATCGCTCATTCATTTACAGTGTATTTGATAGTTTTAAAAATAAAAATACATTGTTCCCATTAATACTTGGAGCATCTTTGTTTTTACTTATTGCAATACTCTATATTCCGCCATTCGCTTCTTTCTTTCAATTGAGTAGTATAAATTTCCAGCAATTCTTAATCTCAATTTTAATTGCTGCCGTGTCGGTGTTGTGGGTCGAAGTGTATAAATGGGTTAAAAGGTTGAAAATAAATAGCTAAAATTACACAGTTAACGAAAACGCCAGCCTGTAACATGGTATTACCAAAAACGGGGCTGAACGGCTTCGGTTGAACATTTGTGCAAGGTTCAACATTCGCTCTTCGATTGAACTTTAGTGCTAAAAATCCCCGCCTTCGGTAATACCAGAACCGTTACAGGCAAGCCTAAAAAACGACACAGCAAGAATGAACGACAGAAATAAACATAAATTAACGGGACAAATGAACCAACAGACAGCCGACCCGAGAGCCAACGCTTCTGTATTTTTATTTTTTCCCACCGCACATTTTTTAAAAACAATTTTAGCCAGCCGCACAAATGGCACATTTGGTTTTGCCCGACACATAAGCCAACCCTTCGCAAAACCAAAAGAGCCATTTTATGCCAACGCTCTTGTAAGGTTGTGTATCAATAAAACAATTACTTTTAAACCAAATAACATAATAATATGGCATTAATTGATGTAGTCAAATATCAAGCGGAAGAAAACGAATTCATTTGGAAATTTTCTTCAAGTGATTTGAGAATAGGAACTCAAGTGGTCGTAAATCCAGCTCAACACGCTTTTTTTATTAAAAGTGGTGAAATTTTGGATGAATTTACGAGTGGAACACATACAGTGAAAACTGAGAATATTCCATTATTAAACAAAATAATAAATCTGCCTTTTGGTGGAAAGTCTCCTTTTCAAGCTGAAGTATGGTATGTCAATTTGCTTTCTAAACTTGATAACAAATGGGGTACAACAAACCCAATATTAATTAGAAGACCCAAAATATGGAATAATAATTCCTGTAAGAGCATTTGGGCAATTTGGTTTTAAAATTTCAAATCCTCGATTATTCTTAGAAACGTTAACGGGTAATTTACCTTCATTTTCAGCAGATAAAATTCAAGAATATTTTAAAGGAAAAATAATATCTTCTTTGACAAGTTTAATTTCTAAAAAAATAGTCCGTGAAAATATTTCAATTTTAGAAATTAACGTTTTTCTTGATGAACTATCTCTATTCTGTCAAGAAAATATTTCAGATGAATTTAAAAAATTCGGTCTTGAGATTGTTAATTTCTACTTTATGTCTATCAATGTGCCTCTTGATGATCCTAGCGTTGTGAAACTTAAAGAGGCAAAAGACCTAGCAGCCAAAGTAAAAATAACGGGTAAAGAACTTTATCAAATGGATAGAAGTTTTGATGTTTTAGATAATGCAGCTAAAAATGAAGGAGGTGTTGCTGGTAATTTAATGGGGGCAGGTTTAGGATTAGGTTTGGGTGTTGGAGTAGGAAATCAAATGAGTAATGTATCTGGAAATTTAAATACTCAAAACACGCCACCGCCTCCACCACCGCCAACAACTTTATACTTTGTTTTAATTAACAATCAGCAAAATGGTCCACTAAGTTTTGACCAATTAAAACAACTTATTGTTGATGTCAGAGTAAATAAACAAACTATGATATGGAAAACGGGTATGGAAAATTGGGTTTTAATAACTGAAATCCCAGAAGTATCTAATTTATTTAATCAAACTCCACCGCCACCTCCGGCTATTTAACAGAAAAAATATGACAAAAATTATTATCTATCTCGGCTCATTATTAGTTGCAGCAAACACAATTATTGGTTTACTCATTTCAAATTTTTTGCCATTCAATTGGATATCAATTGATGTTATTTTAATCATTAATACAGTTCTCCTATCGAAATTATCTAATGATAACATAAGTAATGGCTATAAAATAAGCCTTTCATTTGTTTATCCTTTTTTATGCTTCGTTTCTATTGTTTTAGCATTTTTAAGTCCTGAAAAATTCCAAGACAATTATTATGTAATAGGATTTATTTTCATTCTACTAATTGAAGTATCACTTTATTTAATCGCAAAAAAATTAAACAAATTTAAGTTATGAAAGCAATAGTTTGCTCTAACTGTGGAGCCGCAAATTCATACGATACTAATCAATCTTCTATAAAATGTGATTTTTGTAGTAATTTGATTAATATACCAAATGAAGAGAAAAACAGACAATCAAATGGGAATTCTATACTAAATGAAAATAGTAGAATAAAATTCAAACCATCGATTTCTGAACCTAAGGAGTCCAAAACAGATTCAATTCCTTATATAAAGGAAAATTACAGAAAAGTACGCGTAGATGATGGTTGGATATTACATTTTGAAAATAAGCCATCTAAATTTTATAGAGATAAAATAACATATGATTATTCAAATGGTGGTGGAGAATTGGTTATTACTAATAAAGACATCATATGCTTTAGTGAAGTATTTGACTGGTTCACAGATATAGAATTAAAGAAAATTAGAATTTTAAATTTTAACAATAACCAAATAAATGATTATTTTTCATTCGAAACTTTTGAAAACCTAAAAGAAATATCATTAAAGAACAACAAATTAAACCGATCTGATTTTAATTTTAATTCAAAATTTTTAGACAAATTAAATCTCTCTAATAATCAAATTACTTCAATAAATTTTAATACACTGTTTTTACCTGAATTAACTTTTACAGAATATTTGACTGATATTATTATTGACTTATCCAATAATAATATTAGTGATTTTAATGACAGTAATACTCAATTTATTATTGATTTACTTCATAAATCTTCAAAAGTATCATTAAATATTTCAGGTAATTCTTTTGATTCTAGTGTATTTAAATCAAAAATAAAAAATTTTGTATCAAACATACCACCTTCATTTTTTGTTAACAAATTAGGTGCAGGCCCTCTTACTAGTTTAAAAAATTATCCTTTAAAGGATAATGAAATCATTAGTAAATTTGGAAATATTATTTACGCTACTTTTCATTTAATAGATGAAAAAGGTCAATCAACTAATTATGAAATTAAATGTAACAATATTGACACATTCAAGCAGGCGTATAAATTAAAATATAACACTGATTTAAAACCACCATCCTTTTGCTTTATTGCAACTGCAACTATGGGGAGCTACGATCACCCCGAAGTTATGGAGTTGAGAAATTTCAGAGACAACTGGATTTTAGAAAAAAAATGGGGTGAAGGTTTTGTTGCTTGGTATTACCACTATGGTTCAATTGCAGCAAAATCAATTGAAAAAAGTCTTGTATTAAAAAAGATTTGCTATTTACTTATTGTAAAACCGTTAGTATACTTATCTAGAATTGTAAAATTCAAATAATAACAAATTAATAAAATAGACAAGATGGAAGAATTTAAAAATCGATTACTTGAAAAGTATGACCAAATAATCAGTGAATTGGAAAAGATTGACTCTGAAAACAGAGAGATTTTAAATAATGCAAAGACAAATATGCCTGTTTCAGAATTGGAGAAAGCTATGGCTTTCGCCAGAGATAATCATAGACGACTTCAATTTGCAAAGGCTGAAAGGGAATTAATTCAAAAATATTAAAACGTAATGGATATGAGAGAAAATAATGATGGGCTAATTAACCCAAATAAAAAGAAAAATAACGATGGCTTAATTAAGCCTAGCCCAAAGAAAGATAATGATATAATCTCTCCAAAGAAAAAAAGAGACGATGATAAATCAATAAGGCCAAAAGACAAAGAATAATTATGATTAAAGAGAATACAGGCAATTACCGTCTTTGCAGACATCAAGTTGGTATTGGAGGAACGATTGAATCTTTAAGCGAGCATAAATCCAAAGAGGAAGTATTGAAATCTTTAAATGACATTAAAAAAGATTTGAAGTGGTCTTACTATTGTGAAGAGGAAGTTATTTATAAGGGAACACAATTAGATGAGAACAGGAATCCAATTGATTCAGCTGCTTCTTGGATAAGAATTGTTTAAAATTCCCATACCAAATTAATCACATTTGCAATTCGCATAAGCCATCGCTCAAACCAAAAATCATAAAATCATTATTGCCTTGTCCCAAATATTTACTAAATTTGGGACGAAAATAAAGTTTCACGAACACCGCATAAATTTAATGCTCGTGAGAAAATAAATCTAAATGGAACGACCAATAGTAGAAAATAAGATTGCAGAAGCATTGAAATCATACCCAAAAGGAAGTGTTCTTTTTGTGGATGACTTCTTAGACTATGGAAATCCAGAAAGTGTTAAGAAAGCATTGCTACGATTGAAAGAAAAGGAAATACTTGTTCGCTTGGCTCACGGTATTTACTTATACCCCAAAATCGACAAAGAACTTGGAGTTCTATTCCCATCAACCGAAGACATAGCCAAAGCAATTGCAAGACGAGACAAAGCAAGAATTGTCCCAACAGGAGTTCAAGCGTTGAATAAATTGGGATTATCAACCCAAGTTCCTATGAAAGTGGTTTATCTGACTGATGGAGCAGCAAGAAGCATTAAAGTTGGAAAACGAACAATTACTTTTAAAAATACAAGCCCAAAAAATTTATTGGCTCAAGGCGAAATAAGCAGTTTAGTAATTCAAGCACTAAAAACTATTGGTCAATTAAAAGTAGATGATGAAACACTTTTAAAAATTCAAACACTTCTCCAAAAGGAAAAAATAGAGAATAGATTGAATGATGCCAAACTTGCACCAGCTTGGATAAACAAAATAATAATACAAACAATTAAATGAATTCCAACTGGCTAACATTATCAAAGGAAAGAAGAATTGAAATTCTTAATCAGGCGACAGAATTAACTGGCTTGCCATCGGTAGCAATTGAAAAAGATTGGTGGGTAACATTGGCGTTGAACGCATCTTTTTCATTACCATACAGTAAAAATATTGTTTTCAAAGGCGGAACATCTTTGAGCAAGGGATGGAACTTGATAGAAAGATTTTCAGAAGATATTGATTTGGCAATTGACAGAAAGTTTTTTGGTTTTGATGGCGACATCAGTAAAACGCAAATTAAAAATCTAAGGAAACAATCTTGTGAATTCATATCAACCACTTTCCTTGACGACTTAACCAAAACGCTGACCGAATGGAAAGCAATTGATGAATGTAAATTAATTGCTCAACCAGTAAAGGATTCAGACAAAGACCCACAGGTAATTGAAATTCATTACAATTCAGTAATTGACACATCAGAATATTTACCGCAAAGGGTTTTGATAGAAGTAAGTTCACGTTCATTAATGGAACCAATTGAAGAAAGAAAAATAAACTCAATTTTAAGTGAAAATTTTCCGCAACAAAGTTTTGTAACCGTTCCTTTTGCAATACCGACTGTGCTTCCACAAAGAACATTTTTAGAAAAAATATTTTTGCTTCACGAAGAATTTTCACAGGAAGCTGAAAAAATTCGTATTGACAGACTTTCAAGGCATTTGTATGACTTGGAAAAATTGATGGACACCGAACACGGAGTCGAAGCATTAAAAAATACAGACCTATACAATAACATTGTTGCTCATAGAGAAAAGTTTAATCCGTTAAGAGGACTTGACTATTCTAACCATAATCCAAATAATATAAGTATCATTCCACCTGAAACAGTAATGAAAGATTATGAAAAAGATTATGAAGCAATGACGAGTTTTATGATTTACGGAGACCCGTTAAAATTTGACCACTTAATGAAACGAATATTGGAATTACAAACGAGAGTAAATGGAATTAACCAACCCTAAAAGCAAGCACATTTGCAATTCGCACAGACCAAAAATTGCAAAAGAGCTTGCTTTGCCAACGCAGACAAAATTGTTTTTAAAAAATTTTCCAACGCTTCTAAAAAAAATAAAAATACACCAACACACAACCCAACAAACACAGCAGGCAATGACACGGAAACTCAATATTGACAAGGTATACAGCGACACGATGGACAGAAGGCCAGCAGGTAACAGCACCTATAAAAAATTGGCGGTTCAGTGGTTAAATGAAGTTCAGTTTTTCAATCAAACTTTCGTGCAGGTTGACAGTTTTGTACTTCGAAATCGCCAACTTCTTATAGCCGAAAACCGTTGTGCGTCAGTGTAAAACGACACTGCAAACAAGAAACGAACTAACAAAATATTGACAGAAAAATGACAAACGAAAACACTTTGAAACTTTTAAAATCAATTCATAGCGACTTAAATGTTGTAAAAGAATTGGTTTATGACAAATGTGGTTTTGACTTGTCAAACTTGAACCAGAACATAGAAAGTTCAGAATACGGAGCTTGCACTTTTGAACTTAACGGGAAGAGAGTTCAACAACGAATTTCTAAAATCACACCGACAAAAACAGGACAATTTGTGACGATTTGGAAACGAAATAAAGATGGAATTACAGAACCGTTTGACACTTCTGACGATTTTGATTTCGTAATTATAACAGCAAGAAATGACAACAACTTCGGACAGTTTATTTTTCCAAAATCGGTTTTGGCTGACAAAGGGATAATAACAAGAAAAGGAAAAGAAGGAAAACGTGGGATAAGAGTTTATCCACCTTGGGACAAAACAACAAATAAACAAGCGGAAAAAACACAAACCTGGCAGACAAAATATTTTTTGACAATCAAGAATGACAACTCAACCGACCTTGATTTGACTAAGAAATTACTAACACAAACAATCGAAAATGTTTGACGAAGAAAAACACCGAACGCACAACAGCACCTACACGCAAGTGGGGGTTCAGTACTTCTTTGAAAGTGAAGTGCTAAATGACTTGTCCTGAAATAAGTTTACACAAAACAACGTGTAAAAATGAAAAAGT
>CAYQNU010000045.1:0-8693 GCA_964419055.1 uncultured Flavobacteriales bacterium
CATATCAGGAAAATCAAGTGCCTAAGTTAGATTTTTGGTCTAACAGTTATAGGTACGGCTTTAACGGTATGGAAAAGGATGATGAAGTAAAAGGTAGCGGAAACTCTTACACTACGGAGTTTAGACAGTATGATCCACGTTTAGGTAGATGGCTCAGCTTAGACCCGCTGATGGCTAAATATCCTGATCAAAGCCCTTATGCTGCTTTTAACAACAATCCAATATACTTTATAGATCCAAATGGTCTAGAAGGTGTTAATAGTACATCAGGAGATCCAGGAAAAAAAGCCGATAGACAAAATAAAAGGTTCGAAAGATTAGAAAATAGGCTCTCAAAAAAGTTTGCTGGAAATGATGATCAATATCTTTTTGAATTAGCTAAAAGAGGAAGTAAGGCTAGATATGGAACAATTGTCGGACCTGAGTCTTCTAGTTTTAAAGATGAGAAAGCCAAAGGAGATCAAAGTATAACAGGAGGTAAGTACAATAATTCATTTGATAATAGAAAAAGTGAATATCAACAAGCAATTACCTTGGGAGCAACAGGATTAAACAGTTCGCCTTTGGGTACCGCTGGAGACGAGGGAGGTACACCTCAAACTGTTGAGTTTAAAAATGTGAAGGATGGAGAAGTCATCTACTTTGAAGCGAATACTTTTGGCGGGTTTCAGGTACAAATTTTTATTGACGACAAATTAGTTGAAACTTTTGATGAAGCACCTCAAATAGTCACAAAGATTCCAGAAGATGCTCAACATTTTAACGTTAAAGAACAAAGAAGTGTTACTATTAATCACGGTTCAAATAAGCCGAAAACGATAGTAATTACAGTTAAGACTGTTTTTACTGAAGATGGTGCAAAAGTTCATAATGCAGAATACCCATTTCCAGCCATTTTATCTAATGTTAAAATGTATAGACAATTTCCTTATTTAAAATCCAAATAAAATGAAAGTAATGATTTTAATTTTGTTTTGTGTCTATGTTAAATCAATACATGGTCAAATTGAAAAAGACACTTCAATAAGGTATGAAGATGTATATTTTAATAGATCAAAAAATAAAATAAAGAAGAGAAGCTATTTTGATATAAATAACAATTATCATCCAAAAATCATTTCATACTATAAAGACGGCTCATTTAGCAAAATTTATTATTATGACAAAGGAAATTTTCTTCTATCACATTACTATAAAAGAGGTGAGACTGATGAAAACAATCCTTATAAAATCCATGGAGTAAAAATTGATAAATCCTATTCGAAAGCGCACTATAGCATAGATTCCTCAAGTTTTAAGTCAAGTAACATTAATTATTTAGATAGCAATGGTTTAAAACAAGGGAAATGGTATGAAAAAGTAATTATTAAAGATATTTTCGGATACTTATATAGAGATTTTTATTGCATTGGAGAGTATATTAATGGAAAGAAACAAGGGAAATGGCAATATTATAATTATTATGAAAAAAGGCTTAAATATATTGTTGAATATCAAGAAGATGTGATTGAAGGTGATGTTATTATTTTTTATAAATCAGGTAGTGTTTCATCCAAATATGAATATTTGAATGGTAAAAAACAAGGTAAGTATGAAGCGTTTTATGAAAATGGTCAATTACACGTATATGCAAATTTTAATCAAGGAGAATTTGTTGGTGAGTATATAGAGTATGAAAAAAATGGTGAAGTAAAGAAAAAAATTGAAGATAGCTCAAAAGTTCATCCATACAAGTAATTGGGTGGGAAGTGTTCCAACTGTTATAAAATAGTTCTTTAAAATAGTGAAATGAGATAAAAGACTAGGAAAACCCTTCTACGTTAAACTCCTTCACTGAAGTTTCGGAGTTGGAACAAACTTCGAAGGGAAAAGCGGTATTCCTCGTCAGTCGTCAGGAATAAAAAATGCCAAACCAAGCAGGAGTATTTTTTTGGTAGTTGATTTTTCAAAGGTATAAAAATACTCTATTCTCTCTATTGGTGAACACTTGATATAGAGTATAATTCAGAACATATTATATAGAAACTTGATAAAACAAAAAGAGATAGCGTTTGCTATCTCTTTTATGTGGCGCCTCCAGGAATCGAATCCCATAAAAACAGAAATCCATGATTTCGTATTTTTATGAGGACTCACGAAAATCTACCAAATCACAGATTTGTTGATTTTCGGAGCCAGGGACACAAGGATTTTCAGTGATGTATTTTATAATTCTTAATCGAGATTTTAATGATTTTAATTCCTGCTCTAATTTAAAAGCTGATTTCCTATCATCTAAACTTGTAATCCAAACCAAATCCCATGGTCTATAGCGACTTGTAGACTTCGAAAAACCTTTGTTATGGTCACTAAATCTTCTTTCAAAATCAGAAGTCTGCCCGATATAAAAACTTACGTTAATGGCACTTTGTAATATGTAAACTTGAAACATCATAAAACAAAAAAACCCTAACCCCCGCTCACGCACGAAGAAAAAATAAATAAGTAGGGCTACCGCAAGAATCCTTTCTTGTGGTGGTATAGATAAAAGAAGAGTTCTTTAAAATATGAAAGGAGATGAAATACTGGGAAAAGCGGTATTCCTTGCCGAAGCATCGGCATCAGCAATAAAAAATGTTCAGACGCTAAAGGTCTGAAACAAGTCCAAACCAAACCACCTATTTTTTTAGGTTGTAAGATTTTTAAAGGTAAAAAAACAAGTGAGTGAGACTCTACCTACGCTAAAGCTATGGTGGAGGAGCAACGATTGTATTTTATGATGTAGAGGAATTGAGGTTATTTATTCCACTTTTTAGGATCTTCTTTCATTGCATAAATACCTACAATAAGAACATTATTTTCATTGAGTTGAAAATGTATTCCATAAGGAAAACGATTTAGGAAACAAATTCTAATATCGTCATATCTTATTTGAATAGTTTGAGCATCCTTTTTTAGATATTCAACCTTACCATCTAATTCCACTTGGAAGTCAATTTCTAATCCTTCAAGTTCACTTTTGTAGTATTTCTTAGCCTCTTGAATATCAAGTTCAGCAACAGAAACAATGGATATATTATATCTCATTTTTAATCAAAAATTTCTTTTTTAGCTTCGTCCCAACTTCTAGTAGTAATCTCTCCAGAGTTGATTAAAGAAATTCTTCTTCGAGTTTCATTGATTTGAGATTGAGGAATAACGACCTCTTCTTTTTCTTCGATTCTAACAAAATCTAAAGATTTTAAATAACTAAGAAACGCCTTGGCGTACTTATTACTTTCGTCTATATATATGGTTTTTGTTGTCATACAGCTTGCTAACGTAATATTGCTAAAAATGTTACCACAAATTTAAACAAAAAAACTTAATTGTGTTCGATGTTAGTTTTCCAAATGGCACTTTTTGTTCTTTAACATAGTGGAGTTATAATGATAAAATACTAGGAAAACCCTTCTACGTTAAAACTTTGAAGGGAAAAGCGGTATTCCTTGCCGAAGTTTCGGCTTCAGCAATATAAAATCCCAAGCCAAGCAGAAGCTTTTTTTGGTAGTTGAATTTTAAAGGTTTAAAAACACTCTATTATCTCTATTGGTGAACACTTGATATAGAGTAAAATTCAGAACATATTATATAGAAACTTGATAAAACAAAAAGAGATAGCGTTTGCTATCTCTTTTATGTGGCGCCTCCAGGAATCGAACCAGGGACACAAGGATTTTCAGTCCTTTGCTCTACCGACTGAGCTAAAGCGCCATCCGTTTAATCGGGTTGCAAAGATATATATTTTTTTATAAAACAAACAATTTTTATAAAAATATTACTTTTTTCATTGCTTACTGTACCTTTGTTATTCAAAATAAGACCCATGAAGTCGTTAAATTATCACCGAAAATCCATCCTACTCTTCTATATATTAATCATTTATATTCTATTACAGATTATTTGGTGGGTATATCAGATTATTGACCTAGCCAAAAAAATTGATAACTCTGGAGGGTTGGCTTCCATCAAAATAAAAATGATTGCTGGTGAATTTGCGGTTTTTTTCCTACTTTTAGTTACGGGAGTGTGGTACATTCGAAAAGTTTTTATCACCGAAACTAAATTAGCCGAAAACAAAAAAAACTTTTCGTTGTCCATAACACACGAATTAAAAACACCCATTACCGCTTCCAAACTGTTAGTAGAAACACTTCTTAATAGAGACTTGCCGCCCGAAAAAGTGAAAGAACTGCTGGAAAAAGTCGAAAACGAACAAAACCGCCTTCACGAACTCATCGAAAAAGTTTTATTGGCCTCGCGATTAGATACTACTACCATTCAACTTACCCTCCAAGAAATACCCGTTTTGGATTTCTTAAAAGAACATACCTCCAAATTAAATGCTCCCAACGAAATTATGTTTCAAGTTAATCCTTCTGACACTTTTAGGGTTGACCCTTTTCTTTTTGCATCGGTTATTCAAAACCTACACGAGAACGCCATTAAATATAGTCCAGAGCAAACTTCAATTGGTTGGAAATTTTCAAAAAATTCTACCTTCGCCACATTGTCTATTTCCGATTTAGGCGCAGGTATTCCGCTTGATCAACACGAAAAAGTATTTGAAGTGTATTATCGTTTAGACAATGAAGAAACCAAATCGAGTAAGGGAACAGGTATTGGCTTGTATTTGGTAAAAAAAATAGTGGATTTTCATCAAGGTAAAATAAGTATCAAAAATAACGTGCCTCACGGAACAATCATTGAAATCAATTTACCCATTCTCAAATAATGCCGACTAATTTATTTAATTTTGCCTTTTTAATGATAATAAAATGAATACCAATAAGAAAGTTGCCCTTTTGATTTTAGATGGTTGGGGATTAGGAAGACATGATAATACGGATGGAATCTATCTTGCCAAAACACCTTTTGTCGACAATCTTTACCATCAATACCCCAATAGCAAATTACTGACTCATGGCGAAGATGTAGGTTTGCCAGAAGGCCAAATGGGAAATTCTGAGGTGGGCCACATGAATATTGGTGCTGGAAGAGTGGTTTATCAAGACCTTGTTAGAATCAATAAAAGTATTCGCGAAAAAGATTTTTTCACGCAACCTGCATTGCGGCAAGCTGTGGCTTTTGCAAAAGAAAATAACAGCAACATTCATTTAATAGGATTGGTTTCGGATGGTGGTGTGCACTCATCATTAGATCATTTATATGCCCTCATTGATTTTTGTGAATCTCAACAATTAGGTGCCGATCGCGTTTTTGTGCATGCCATAACGGATGGTAGAGATTGTGACCCCAAAAGTGGCATTCGTCATTTTACTTATTTGACTAATTATCTTCAACATAAATCAACAAAAGTAGCTACCGTAATTGGCAGATACTATGCTATGGATAGAGACAAACGTTGGGAACGTGTGAAAAAAGCTTATGATCTTTTTGTATCGGGAATGGGTACTACTCAAAACGATATATTGGAAACGTTAGAACATTCATATGCCAACGGTGTTACCGATGAATTTGTGGAACCAACCAAAATTAAGGGTGTCAATGGCTCCATCAAACCAAATGATGTGGTTATTTGTTTCAATTTTAGAACCGACAGATGTAGGGAAATAACTCAAGTACTCACCCAAACAGACATGCCTGAATTTGGTATGAAAACAATGCCTTTGCATTATGTAACGATGACCAATTATGATAAAACATTTAAAAATGTGCACATCATATTTGATAAGGATGAATTGACGTTGACTTTAGGAGAAGTTATTAGTAACGCAGGTAGAACACAATTAAGAATTGCGGAAACTGAAAAATACCCTCACGTCTCGTTTTTCTTTAGTGGTGGTAGAGAAACACCCTTTACAGGCGAAAACAGAATTATGATTCAATCTCCAAATGTGGCCACGTATGATTTAAAACCCGAAATGAGTGCTCATGGAATTACCGAAGCAGTGATCTATGAAATGAACACTTCTAAACCCGATTTCATCTGCTTAAATTTTGCTAATGGTGATATGGTGGGGCATACGGGCGTACCTGCGGCCATCATCAAAGCTTGCGAAGTGGTGGATGAATGTGTGCAACAAGTGGTAACTTCAGCCATAAATAATGGCTATTCGTTAGTGATTATTGCCGATCACGGCAACGCAGATTTGATGATTAATGAAGATGGAACACCCAACACGGCTCATACATTAAATTTAGTACCTTGTATTGTAATTGATGAGGCCGTTAAAAAAGTAAAAAATGGTCGTTTAGCTGATGTTGCTCCTACCCTTTTAGAAATAATGGGTATTGCCAAAAGTCCTGAAATGAAAGGTGAAAGTTTGATTTGTTCTTGATAAAATACGATTTTGATTTAATCTATTCAACCTATTCTCAATCCATTTTGTGTGGGTAAATCAGAAGTCAATAAAGTAACTTCTTTACCATTAACGGCTCCCAAAAGTAGGCATTCACTCATAAAATTGGCAATTTGTTTTGGCGGGAAATTAACTACGGCTACCACTTGCTTACCGATTAACATTTCGATTTGATACAATTCAGTAATTTGAGCTGAGGTTTTTTTTATACCCAATTCGCCAAAATCAATCGTGATTTTAAAAGCTGGTTTAATGGCTTCCAGAAAAGGTTCAACGTGTATAACCGTTCCTATACGCATATCAACTTTTGAGAAATCGTTCCAAGAAATGAGAGGCTCAGTTGGTTTCATTTTTTATAATATAGACTTAAAAAATCAAGACATTAAGACGGTAGATAAAGAAAGTACAAAATAAATTATCGTTATGAGTTTAACCTTAATATTCAGATGAAAAAAAATGAAATATAAGAAAATTTCAAAGTCGATTGTCTATTCGGTCACTGAGCTTGTCGAAGTGGTCGAATAATCGTTTGTCATTTTTCTAATATCTAGCGTCTAGAATCTAGAATCTAATACCCCAACAACTCCCCAATCTTAGCACTCACTTTTTCGGCATTAGGCAATAAAGTAGCTTCCAATGTAGAGTTTAATGGTATGGCGGGCGTGTCAACAGAGCCTACCAATTCAACAGGCGCATCTAAATGACGGAAACAATTTTTCTGAATACGCGCCATCAAACCCAGTGAAAAAGTAGATTCCACAGATTCTTCTGTTACAATCATCACTTTATTGTGTTTTTTGGCCAACGTGTACATTGCCTCTTCATCAATCGGATTCAAGGTGCGCAAATCGATTATTTCAACCTGACCTTTGTGACTTTTCTCGGCTTCCAACGACCAATAAACGCCTCTTCCGTAGGTAACAATTCCAATGCTATTTCCTTCTTTAATCTTATTTTCGTCAGCTTCCAAAACAACTCGTGCTTTTCCAAAAGGAATCACGTAATCTTCGTCTGGCTCCACTGTTTTGGCACCTTCTGTTCCTTTAATTTTGCTCCAATACAAGCCTTTGTGCTCGAAAATCACCACTGGATTTGGATCATAATAAGCCGATTTTAACAATCCTTTTAAATCAGCACCTGTGGAAGGATACGCTACTTTTACACCTCTAATATTCGTCACCACAGATTCTACACTCGATGAATGATACGGTCCACCCGAACCATAAGCTCCAATAGGAACACGTAATATCATACTCACTGGCCATTTACCGTTGGAAAGATAATACGAACGACTCACTTCCGTAAACAATTGATTGAGCCCTGGCCAAATGTAATCGGCAAACTGCACTTCAACAATAGGTTTTAAACCTACAGCAGACATTCCCACTGTACTTCCTATAATAAATGCTTCTTGAATAGGTGTGTTAAAAACCCGTTCGTCACCAAACTGTTGGGCCAACGTAGCTGCTTCTCTAAACACACCACCCAATCGTTTACCTACATCTTGACCGTACAACAAACATTCTTTATGTTTTTCCATCAATTCTCTAATGGCAAATAAAGCCGAATCTACCATTACTGTAGCCTCTTTCCCTTTTGGCGAACGTTCCCCTTTTTCCTCAGTAATGGGAGTTGGGGCAAATATATAATTAGTCAAATCCTCTGGTCGTGGATCTTCCTCTAATAAAGCACGTTGATAATCTGCTTCTACTACTTTTTTAGCTTCTTCGGCAATGGTAGAGAGTTGTTGCTCAGAAATACCCAATTCTAATAAGTGATTTTTTAAAATCGGATAAGGATCTCTGGTTTTGGCTTCCTCCAAATCATCACGGTACCATTCCATACGCACACCCGAAGTGTGGTGGTTCAATAACGGAACTTTAGCATGAATAAGAAACGGTCTGCGTTCTTTTCTAACGGTTGCAATGACTTCATTGAGCACCGCATAACATTCTGAAAAATCGCTACCATTCACTTTTCTTACTTCCAATCCATTGAAACCTTGTGCAAAAAAGGAAATATCTTGCGC
The DNA here is from genome assembly GCA_964419055.1 of uncultured Flavobacteriales bacterium. GTDB lineage: Bacteria > Bacteroidota > Bacteroidia > Flavobacteriales_D > Parvicellaceae > CAYQNU01. The sequence goes on from CAYQNU010000045.1 coordinate 8,371, forward strand.
TCTTATTTCATCGGCACTGGCAGAAATATCCCAACCATTATCTTGAACAAAATAAATGATGGGCAGTTGTTTCAAAACCGCCATTTGAAAAGCCTCCGAAACTTCACCCTCGGTGCACGAAGCGTCACCAAGCGAACAAACCACCACAGGATTTTCTTGTGTGGTATCGTTCAATTTCAACAATTCTTTATATTGAATACCCATTGCCACACCAGTTGTAGGAATAGCTTGCATACCCGTTGCCGAACTTTGATGCGGTATTTTGGGCATATTAGGTCTATTCAAACTTGGGTGACTGTAATAGGTACGACCTCCCGAAAAAA
>CAYQNU010000046.1:0-8447 GCA_964419055.1 uncultured Flavobacteriales bacterium
AACGGTTTGGGTATTGCCGAAGGCGGGGATTTTTAGCACAAAAGTTCAATCGAAGAACGGAAATTGAACCTTGCACAAATGACCAATATAAGCACTTCCGCCCCGCTTTTGGCAATACCTTGTTAGCGGTTCGCCCTTTTTGTCTAAATATTGTTTGTCCGTTCATTTGGTCTGTCGTGGTGCGTTAGCTTGGTGGCTCTTTTGCATTTTTTGTTTGGCTTTGTGTGTTGGCAAAAATGCAAATGTGCTACCAAAAGCGTTGGCGTTCTCAAAGTAAGTCTAAATATTTATTATGAAGTTTCAAATAGCTTTTCAAAGAATATTCAACACTTCCTCTGTTTTGTTCAAAATGTTCGTTTGTTGGTTGATATTTTTCCATAATTTCGTCCAAGAGATTAGAATAAATTTCACTCAGAAAAAATCCATCTAAATATCCGTTACAATCAACAAGTAAATTCGGATTAGTTTCTAAAATTAGAAAACCTGTTTTTTCCCAATTGTCAGTCTTTTTTAAGTCAAAGAAATAATTATTGTCATTTTCTAATAACCATTTTATAATACTTTTTTCGTTTTCTGTGTTTATTTTACGGTATGCGTCCAAAGCATTTTTTGCTAAATCTTTTTTCGTAAAATTGTGAACCAAATTGGAAACTTCGCTATAAAGAAAATTTATATGTTTGTATGCTTTATATTTTATTCCAACAAATGGATTGTCTAATTCTAATTCTCTTGCTAAAAGTTTACATTTGTTATACCAATAAACTACTTCATCAATAGGTACTAAACCCATTTTTTCAAGATTATTAAATTCTTCAACTGCTTTTTCAACTCTTTGGAGGATTATTAAGTGTTCTATTGATGGCTTAAAAGCTAATTTTTCTTCTTCGTAAAAACTAAAATGAATATCCCAATCGTGTTCATCTGGTTTATCTTCCCTTAAAGCATTACATAAATATATGTCAGTAACTTTTCCGTCTTTTTCTACAAAATACAAAGGTAATGATGGTAAGTTTTCAGCTTTAAATTTATATGCTTTACATCCTTTATTACAATGGTTGCAGGTTCCTTCCACAACATTTTCGTATGATTTTAAATCTTCGTATTCATCTATTTTTTGTTTTAATGTGGACAAAAATAAATCTTTGGACACATCCATATATGACCTATTGTCATCTAAAAGATTTTGCAATGCTTCAAAGTCCAAAGATTGGAAAGCTTCAATTAATTTTTGTTTTTCTGTCATTTACATTAAGTATTTTATTCGGGAATACATTTCTCAACTTTTACTACTTTCCATTTTGGACGTTTCATTTTGTCCTCTCCATAAATCACTCTTGCCTTTACTCTACAATCGAAAGATATACTGTGTTTTTCTAATAGATATTTTGGAACATAATAATCTCCGATAAAAGCAAAGTCTGGAATTTGTTTATTATTGATTATAAATTTACCATTTTCGTCAAACGCAGAGTCTTCAAGTTCATCATCTTCATCAAATTCGTAATCTGAGTAATTACCATTTTTATATTTTACTTCCAATAATCCGGTAATGTCTTTTTGCAAGTTTGGATTTACTTCTTCCGTTGGCTCAATAGACAATATTTTTACCCGCAATTTTCTGTCTTTGTCCGTTTTTGTAGCAAATGAAAGTTTAACAAAATCACCTTCGCTTGGACTTAGATTTGTTTCTGTAAACTTGACTATTCCTTGCAAATTGGATGAAATAATAAAGTGAAATAATTGTTTTTGTTCGTTCACTCCATCAACGATAGCAATTTGTGTTTGGAATTTTGATATAACAGAATCTTTGTCAGTTTTCTGAATTTGTCGAAGTTCTATTCTGTTTACGTCTTTTACTTTTTTGATGTAACTTTTGGCTGTTACAAAATCTCCAATTTGTAATTCAGGTTTAATTTGAGGGAAAAAGACTTCTTTGTTTTCCGTTGTAATTGCGTGAATAATTTTTTTTTCTTTGTTGATGTAATCAACAATAGCAAAAGTATCTTCTAAAATGTCCCAGAGCTTCTTTTCTGATTGCTCACCAACAAGCGGAATATGCTTGTATTCTGTAACAACAGTTTTGCCAAGCCAAGCGAACTTTGCTTCAACTTCTTTTTTAATTTCTTGCTTGTGAAGTTTGAACTTTAAAATTTGTCCTAATTCTGATTGTTTCAAGATTTCAAAACGATTTTTACTAATTGCAAACTCTATTGTTTTCCCATCCGTAAAAGTCAAACGTTCTTTTCCTTTGTCGTCTTTCCATTTGTCAACTAAAACAACTTCTGTCCAATCAAAATCAGCGTATGCAAAGTTTTCAGCAAATGGAATGTATTTTTTGTATAGTTCTCGATTGTCAGTTAAACTTTGTTTAATTGAACTTGTTTTTTTAGAAAAGTCTTCATAAAGTGGCGACAATTTCCAACCTGTTAATTCTCTATGTTTCTTGTATGCTTCAAGTTCTAAAATTGCATTTTCCAATAAATTCTCGTCAATTAGTAACTTTGCTAAATCTAAATGAATGTCGCCCAAGAAGTCTTCGTTTTTTTCTAAACTCAATGCTTTTGACAGCATTCCAATTTTTAATGAATTATCGGAAACAATACATTCTGAAAACTCCTGCCATACATAATGCTTGTCTGCAAGTTCCAAGACAAGTTGTTTGTATATTTTGATTGCTAAATCTAATTCGTTGTTCTTAAAATGAAGCAAGGCTTTTTCTCTCAATAACCATTCATCTTCAGGGAATAATTTTATTGCCCTTTCATATGGTTTGATAAGCCAAGATAAATCTTGTTCAGATGGTTGTGTTTTTAGAACTTCAAAAGCCTTTTTAAGTGCTTTTGTTGCTAATGGTTTGTATATATTCTCGTCTTTTTTTGTTTCTTTCCAATCGTCATTCCTTAAATTCACGGGATTCCAATTTTTGAAAAAGTTGAGAAAACGCCATTCGTCATTTTCTTTCATAAACCTTTCAGCAAGATTTAAAACTTCGGAATGCCATTTTGATTGTCCGTGTTTGGAATAATTGTTATTGTATTGCTCAAACAAATACCACAATTCAGAAAATTTATTTTCCTTGTGAGCATTTAAAATGTTCCAAAAAATGGTTTCTCTGAAAAAGTCTAAAACGGTTTCTTTGCTAAGGTCAATTTTGCTTACAAATTCTTCAATGTTTATTTCTGTGTTTAAATTTACAAACTCTCTGCAAATGCGTGAAATAAGTGAGGGAATACTTTTTCCGTCTTTATATCCATCGCGTAAATCTTCGTGGCGAAGATTGTCAGCATTCCACAAAAGAAAAAAGTTGTAAAACTTAAAGTCGCTGTGTGTTTTAGAATAGTTTAAAGCAAAATTTAAAATCATAGAATGAAGCATTGACGGTCTTTCATTCTTTAAGTTCATATAATCTCTAAAAAACGTTCTTACTTCAACCGATGAAAGATTACTTTCTTCTGCTTTTATGTATCGGTAAATTACCCAACCGTAACTTTCGTGATGTAGTTCTGTTAGTTTGTTTTGAGTAATCAGGTTTTTAAAAATCTCTAATGCTTCTTTATTATTTCCGTTTTTACTTAACTCTTCCGCCCTTTGAACTTCCGAATAATTTGTATCAATCTTTGGGCGAAGAAAGTTTTTTTGATTTTCAATTATATCATCATAACCTTGAAAGTCTATTGTAATTAGTTCGTTATAACAAACTGCTGCTTGATTCAAGTTTCTTTCTGCTATATAGTATTTACACAAATCTATTAGAACCCAAGCAAATGCTTTTTGAATCCATTCGTCTGAACTGTCCTCTAAGTATAAATTTCGTGAGATATTCAAAGCATTGTTTAATTTATTCAGTTTTTCAATGCCTGATAAACTCTGTGCTTCTTTTCGTAAATCAAAAACTGTTTTAGAATCCATAAATTAAACCTTTTACTTTTTCTAAAATTATTTCAGAAGATTTTTCTAAAACTTCAATTTTTGAGAAAAAACCTTTTGTATGATTTTGTTCACTTGTGCCATACCAAACTCTAAAAATCAAATTGTCTTTTTCGCAAATGGCACGAAAAATATCTTGGTTATTATGGCTTTGTATGATTTTAGTTTTAATGTTTTTATTCTCACAATTTTGAATCCAATCGGAATAAATTTCTTCTCTAAAATCTTTAGGCAATTCTGGTTTATCGTCTGTAATTGAACTGAAATTTTGCTTTTGAGATAAGCAATCTTCAATACATTTCTTTACAATATTTTCATCAGCACCATTTAGTTTTTCAAAACGAATATTGCCAACTGCAAAATTGTCTTTTGAGCCCTTATTGTCAATGTTGAGAATCAATTGCTGATTTTCGTTTTGAGGGATTGAATAATGGACTTTTGTTAAGTATTCAGTAAACTTTTTTGTACTTTCAAGTAAATAGCCGTTTTGTTCAAGCAACTTGGAAATTTCACAAATTGCTCCAACAACATTTTTGTTTTCTATTGATTGTATTTTTTCTACAAATCTTGCTTCAACTTTATAATCTTCAAAAATTAAAAATTGTTTTGATTTTATGATAACATCATTTGTAGAATTGTCTTCAAAAACACAATTCATAAAAGGATTTATTATTTGAGGCGAAGTTATGTTAACGGTTTTACCTGCTGTAACACCACTATATAACCAACGGAAATAACTATCATTTGTAATTCCGTCATTTTCTTTACGATGTCCTTTTATAATAACTTCGTTATAGTTAGAACCTATTGCTTTATGAACCGTAATTGCCCAACCATATTTTACAAATACTGCATTTACAAATGGGTCTGAATCTTTAATATGTAAGAATATATTTTTGTCGTACTGGTATTTGTAAAATTTGAGAACATTTTTCGCATTGACTTGTTCTTTTTTGAATTTTCTCAAATCGTTATAGTTACCTTCAATAAAAAGTTTATCTTCATCAGAAAGGGCTTTATATCGATTGTCTTCAAGCAATTGACGATATGCATGGCTTTCAGTAAATTTCTTTTTGGATTTCTCTGCGTTGATTTTATTGTTTATAAAAACTCTAAAAGCAATTTGTTCCTCTTTTGTTAAATCATCTTCGCTATTAAAATAATTGTTCAAAATCCAAATATCCGTTTCGGGTGAACCTAACAAACTAAGACATTTAACTCGAAGCTTTGTAAATGATAATGTAATAGTTTTTTTGTATCTATCAAAATATTTAGGTTCTTGTATTGTTTCGTTTACTGATACTACTGTTAAAAACATTCCATTTACAATTCGCCTTGGAAATTGGTAACCACTATCATCTGGAATAGAAATATTGTTATTTACGATTAGTAAATCACCAATACCCAAACTTTCTCCATTTCTCAGGCATTGTTTTTTAATCCACTTGTTAGTTTTTAAGCAATCTTTTTTAGAATAGAATAAAACCGCATTATCTGGTTCATTATTAAATGGTTTTGAAAACCACGAATGAAGATTTTGAATTCTTTGGCTATCGTCTTGTAAATCAATTAACGAAGATTCATCAAAACTATAATTCAAATTATTGAATAGCGATTTTTCAATGCTTGTTGATAAATTAATTCTCAGTTTTTCTTTTCCATCTGTAGCTTCATTCTCTATCGGTTTGCGATAATGTTTTATTTTTTCTTTATCGTATAATTCAGACAAGGTTTCTAAATTCAATGCAGTATCTTCATCTTTACCAAATGTTAAAGAATAAGGGTCTCCAATAAATACAATCTTGCGGTTGATTTTAGGATTGATAAATTTGATAATATCTTCCAATAATCTACCCGAACCAAAACGCAATAGTTCAGATTGACTTAAACTACGGCTTACTAAATGAGCCTCAGCAATAATAATCAATGCTTTTTCATCAATATCTTTACTTGATTTAAGAGGAATTACTTCCAATAATTCTTCTTCTTGTTCTTCTGTGTCTGGATTTTCATTTTGTCCTTCAATGTCTGAACCGCCATAAATGATGCTGTAAATCCCTTCTGTTTCTATGCTACTTCGCTTTTGGATTTTCTTGCTAATTCGTGCAGAATGCGACCATTTTTCAATTTGAGGGATATTGTGATTCACAGCTTCGTTTGTAATAAATCGCAACCAAGAATCTCTATCTTCAGCATTCATAGATTCCAAAACTAGAATTCCACCATTTTCTTCCTTGAGAAAATCAACAATGTTTTTTTCAACATCATTGTCAATTTCTGTTATCTGCTTTTCAATGATTTGTTCAGGTATTGAAATTTCAATATTATTAATCCATTTTTCGGCAGGGAAAATGGATTTTAACACTTTTGTAATGTCTTCTTTGTATGCAATTTTACTACCATAAACATTTAAAAAATTACCTAAATCAGATTCTTGAATAAGTTTGTAATATGGTAGATTACGTGGAACTTCATTATGAATTTCAATTGGTCCAGAAAATATATTGGCAATACAAACTGTTGCAGGATTTATTCCGTCAAAATATTTATTTTTTTCAACCAGTTCTCTTAAAGCATTTCTATAAGCAACTAATTGCCTGAAAGGGTTGATAAATTTACTACTTGCTTTTATTTCTAATCTACTTCCGTCCTTCTCGCTTTCATTGTACCACTTGCTCGTATGAAAATCATTCTCATTCGGTGGTAATTTTATTATTCCTCTGTAATCTTTAAAATCAATAAGTATAAGTCCATTGTCGTAGTATAAAATTGCATCTGCACGAAAACGAGAATATGATTCATTGAATGGATTTCCAATCAATAAACCATTATAACCTAGCTTATTAAAAGTGGTTTCAATAATATCAACAATCCTACGAAACTGTTCATTTTCGTGGGTATGTTCTGTTCTATTGTTTAGTATTTCGAGCATTTATGTTAATGAAATTATTTGTTGCTGTTGAAAAAAAACAAATGTGGTGCAAAAGTGTTGGCTTGGTGCATTGGCTTGCACCTCTTTTTTTTTTTGAGCGTTGGCAATTTTGTTTTTCATCTTTCGTCTGTTGAATTTTAGTACGGTCGTTCAATAGGGTGACCGCTAACTTATTTATATGTCTGATTATACCAAACCTTTACACCCAAAAATGGATAGATAAGCCTCGTTTTTGTCCAGTTTATTTTATACAAATATAATTTTATTTTAAATACCTTTAATCAAAAGCTCTTAAAGTTTAAACGCCTCTTATTTTAAGTGTTTTCAAAAATAATAAAATCAATTTGCTCAGTCGTAGGTAACTAACTTATTTCAATTATAAGTATTATTTCCCACCCTTAATCAATTTTTCTAAGGCATCCAAGTGTTCTTTAAAGGCTTTTCTGCCTTTTTCGGTTACTTGATAACTGGTCAAGGGTTTTTTACCTACAAATTGTTTTCGGATGGCTACGTATTCTATTTTTTCTAATGCCGTGATGTGACTGGCCAAATTACCATCTGTTAATCCCAATAAATCTTTTAACTCACCGTAATTTACCCATTCGTTGACCATTAAGACAGACATAACGCCTAGTCTTACCCTGCTATCAAAAGCTTTATCTAATTGGTCAAATCCTAACATATCAACTATTTTGAAACCGAATTTCGTTCATACTTGAAGTACATCACCGCACCGTAAACTATGTGCAACACGCCAAAACCTATAGTCCAAAATAACAATCCCATACCGTAAAAATAACACCCCAAGATGCCTAAAATGATTTCGCAAATAGCCAAATATTGAATCTCTTTGAAGGTAAATTTACTGGCATTTAAGAGGGCTAATCCGTAAAACAACAACGTGGCAGGAGCAACCAACCCTAGTGCGCCATGTTTAATTAAAAACAAACAGAAAAAACCACCCGCTATTAATGGAATAAAAAGATGAAATACCAATCTTTTGGCATTGTTGTCCCATAATTTTAATCCCATTTTTTTAGATTTTATGCGTGAAAACACATACCCAGTAAGTATGGAAAGTAGAAGCACAACAGCCGCCAACATCATTAAAAAATAAAGTTTTTGATCCATCAATGTTTTGTTGTCAGAGGATGTGATGTAGTGAGAATAAGCAATGATGTTGTCTTTTGAGGATATAATTTTAATATCAAAATAAACGATGGCCGCACCAATCAAGGCATATATTCCAGCAAATACGCCACTAAGACCACTTAATGATAAAAAACGTGAAGATCGCTCCATTAAATTTCTTATCTGAGCCAAATCTGCCAAAGATTGTTGTTCTCTTTCCATAATTTTTTCTACTTTGAAATTCAAAGTTAGTAATAATATGATTTCAATTCATGTATTTTAAGATTTTAAGTTGTGGTGATACCTTTTTAAAAGCTTAATTCAATATTTTCAAAATTTATTTTATTAAGTATCATAAGTGTTAATTTCACTAAAATGGATTCGAAATTTCATTTAGAAGGCTCCCCCGACCTTAAAGAGTTTAATCTAAAAAATCAAGTGGAATGGAAGGTGGTCT
>CAYQNU010000047.1:0-7768 GCA_964419055.1 uncultured Flavobacteriales bacterium
CAAAAACCATCCAATTGCAAATTGGATAAGGTTTGCTTTCGGAATTCGGATAAAGTAGGAAAGCCGCTAGGCAATCCTTCTAACTACGCGAGCTTTTAATGTAATTTGCTTGTGAGTCAATTTTGGTTGATCTAAAGTAGGTTATATCCCTGATTATCCTTTGCTTTCGGTATTCGGATTAAGTAGGAAAACAAAAATGTACCTATTATTCTTTGGATTTCATCCGTTCTTCATTCCTTTTGGCTAATTCTGCTCGATCTCGCATGTTCCATCGAAATAAACGAATTCCTCCCCAAATACCAAGGCAAAAAACGATGATGATGATAATGGCCAGTATTAATTCTCCTAAACTCATGATGTATGTTTTTGATGCATAACGTTCTTTTCAATCACCTTTATGATATGAATGAAAATCCAAAGGTAATCAAGTCATGTTGAATAACACAATTCAATGACACTTTTATCCACTCAAATTAATAACATCCAAGTTCTTTTTAGATGCTAACATCAAACCAACAACTGCGCAACTCTCATTAATTTTTGCACACTTTCAAAGGACTGGACTGTCCGTTGGGAGTAGTCAATTGGATAAAATATACTCCGCTTACCAAATGTGCCAATGACAGTGTCAATGTGCTTTCAGAAGCAGTAAACACTTGTTTTTCGATTAATTTACCCGAAATATCCATAATTGAAAGTGTTGTGGTACCCTCCAACGCTTGAGCTAATTGAACGGTCAATTCTCCTTTGGTAGGATTTGGAAAAACCACCATTTCACCCACTCCTGTTTGGTCATAGATGGAAGAGGTGGTGCTGGATGTTACGGTAAATGATTGTGTAGTGGTGCAAAAAGCATCTGAAACCGAAACGGTGTAATTTCCTCCTGCTAAACCGTTTACATTTTGAGTCGTAGCTGAATTGCTCCAATCATACGAAAAAGGTGCTTGCCCATTGGTTACCGTCAATGATATAGCTCCGTTGGAACCATTGGTAGCGTTGGTTACTGTACCTGAAACAGTGTAAGGAGTGTAATTACACGTACGTTGATTGGTCAATCCTGCTCCTGTTAAGGCTGCTTCAAAATCACTGAATCCGTCACAATCTCCTTTTAAGTAAAAAGCCAACCAAGGCGTGATTAAATCATACATTTTTTGTTGTTGCTCTGTTCTGGTCAAAGTAATTCCTGTTGAAGAAGTGCTTTCGCCAAAATCACAATTAAAGTTAGAATTAGCAAAATAACAATGTCCTCCGCCTGCAATGTTAACAATGGTTTTGCACGAAGAACCTAAAGCAGTGTAAATAGGAACATGGTGATCAACTGGTGGTGTAACACCGTCTTGAACTCCACTTAAAATCAACGCTGGAACCGAAACATTAGCTGCAGCAGCTATAGCCGATGGTGTGGTTTCGGCAGGTGCTAATCCGATTATAGTTTTGATACTGTTATTATTTGCTCCTGCCAAAATGGTAGCGCCTCCACCCATAGAGTGTCCCATAATGGCATTTTTATTACTTAATTTTTGATAAAAGGGCGAAGTTGATAAATTGCCTTCAGCTACCATTCGTTGTTCGGCTACTACCAAGTCTAATCCAAAATCTCCGTGGCTAGGACCAGGTATTAACCCTCCTTCTGTTCTTGGGAACACCAAAATATAACCCATAGGTACTAATTCTTCCCAAATGTTCGTATACGCATCCCACGACATGGCAAATCCATGACCAAAAACGATAACTGGGAATTGACCTGTAGCTACTGTAGCATTTGCTCCTGCTGTAGCAGCTGGATAATAAATTTCACATTGAATTTGTCTTCCTGTTCCGCCTCCCGAACCAAATCCTCCGGTGCGGGTTGGGTCGTTAAAGGTGATTGTTCTGGAACCAATTGAAAATTGTGCCATCGAGATGAATGCGATGCAAACGAAAGAAAGGGTTAATAGTTTTTTCATAATTTCTTAATAGTGTATTGCAAATTTAGAAACTATTATTTAATATTAGTTTACCGTTTATGTAATTATGAATTTAAATTCTGCACAATTACTATTGTAACAAATAAATGTAACATTGATTAAAAAAAAAAAATGAGTTCCAGTATTACTAACAGTATTGCGTTTTGAATTTAAAAACTATCAAAACCTTTTACTAAATCTTCATAAATGTAAGGAATAAATACTATCTACCATAGGTATCACCGTACTCTTCATAATACGTTTCGTATTCATAGATAAGAGCAATATTAGCTATTTCGATATCGGTTAATTCAAATCGAACATCTATTCCCATAGGCATATACCATTCTTGTTTTTCAAATGTATAACGCATATCTTTATTTTTGAACGAATATCCGTGACGCGCATAAATTTGATTACGCACAATTCTTAATTCTTCGGGTGAGAATACTTCTACTTCGTATGGCTGCAACAGTTTTTGAGAAGCTTCCGGAAAATCACCCACACTGTTATCGTATTGAAACAATTTTTGCGTTAATTCATATTTTTTGGGCGTATTTCCTTTTTCTACAAAAGGCGTCCATTTACCTTTTAGCGTAGCTGCTTGGGTATTGATGTCAAATTCAAAATACCCATCATATGGATCGGTGCCAGGTTCTTTTAAGAAAAAATGAAAATTGCCTTCTTCTCTTTTAAAATTACCCGTTAGTTTTCTAAAATTACCTGCACACACACTGTAGCCTCTTGCTAATTCTCCTTCAAGGTGGGTGATAGTAATGTTGATCATATTAGGACCAAATGCTCCAACCCAATGCCCTAACACTTTATGGTCATCGGTGCCGTTTAAGGCTGCTTGACTTTTTTCAAGTTCGGCCAACATATCTTCTAACACAATTTGATTGGTATCTTTATCACCGCCTTTGGCTATTACCAAGTCATACGCTGCGTCTGAAACAATAGAAGTTTCAATATTAGTTGAATCACTTGTTAATGTATCTTTTGAAGTGGCTTCAGCTGAGTTAACGTTATCTGAAGAGCAAGAAGCCAACATGGCTGCTGACAAAAAAGAGAGGAAGTAAAATTTGATTTTCACAGGTTGGTTTATTTTAACTACAAAGCTAAAAATTATATGGTTAGCTGTATAAAAAAAGGTGGGTATGTTTTGAACACCGATGGCACTACCCTATTTCAGCAGCCATTTGTAAATTAATTATCTCAATTTAAGTCGGTTTGTAAAAATGTGTATATTTGGAGAGGAAAATAGAAATAAACCTCAACGAGAACTGAGTATAGCTGACGGAAATTGTTTAAGTTAACTCAGATTTTAGTTGAAAAGCTGAGCAAATAAATAAGTTATGTGTAACCTTAGAACGACACAAATGAAAATTACGATAATAACAATTTTAATATCTCTTTTAAGTTGTAACGGACAGAATAATGGAGTGAGCAATAAAGCCAACATTGCAAGGACTTTCGATAATTTTGAAGTGAGTGATATTTCAGATTATTCACATATTCAAGAGAAAAATCATAACGAAGAATCCGAAGACTCTGAATCAAAAGAGACAAGAATAAGATTTAAAAATTTCACTTTAGTTATTCACGACTTTAAAGGATACGAAATTGGCATTAACGAAATGACCGGAAGAGAAGATGAAATTGGTGAGAGAACTTATTGGGGGCAATTCGGTGGTGGTTCCGACTTGAAACAAGCAATATTAAATGACAACGAAATTGAAAACGAAAACTACAAAGAAACTTTAATTGCACTTAAAGACACTTTACATTTAAGTGAATCTTTGGTAATGGGTGGCAATGACAACAAAATAAATAAGACGCTCTTTCAGATAATTCCAAAAATAGATGGCGAAAATTATCAAATTTCATTTTGCTACTTAACAAGTCTTTATGAAATGTTTCAAGACAGAAATTTGAGTGAAATTGAATTTGAAAAACTATATAAGAATCGTTTCTTCAAGGAAGAAAGTACAGACTATATTTCAATAAAGGATAGTTCAAAATTCTATTTTCCATTAACTTTATTGTCTGACCATAATGAACAAGCGTGGTACACAAATGGAACTATGTCGAAATCTTTTTATGACAAAGAGATAAAAAGAATCAAAAACAAATATTCGCTTTCGGACACACTTATTGAGTTTTCAGGGGAAGGTGGTGCTTCGTATGCTACACTAACAAAAGACAACAAAATTTTTGGTTATGACACATTTGCGTATTTAGTGAAAGTTGACAGACTAAAAGACAAAAAAATATTAGAAACGAAATACATTGTAATTTACATTGCTTATGGCTGTTGACAGAAACAAAAGAAAGGCTAAACATAACAGCACCTACCCAAAAGTGGCGGTGACGTGGTTAAATCAAGCGTTGCGCTTCAATCAAAGTTTCTGCTTGGTTGACAGTGAAATGCTTCGAAATCGCCACCTTCGGGTAGCTGCCGACCGTTATGTGTCAGGCAACAAACGACCGTGATAACAACAAACGAACAAACAATGATAGACGGAATAAAAATTTTTGTTTACGGCTCGTGCCATTTTTCTGAACGACTTGATAGCGATGAAGCAGTTGGAAATGGCGGTTATGGAATTGTGATAACTGTAAATGAAGAAAAAGTTGATGAAATTTCCGGAGGTTTTTCTCATACGACAAATGCACGAATGGACATCTTCGGTATTACAGAAGGACTGAAAAAAATTAAAGACAGAGCACCAAGTGATGTTGTTGTTTACTTGTCAAATGGTTATGTGATTGACACTTTGACAAAAGGTTGGTTAGAAAATTGGAAAAAGAAAGGCTTTAAAAAAAAGAAACACGTTGACCTTTGGATTTTGTTAGATAAAGTACTTATCGAAAGCCCTCATACTATTTCATTTAAACATTCAAAGGAAGTTAAATTTACAAAAGAGTTTCAGCTCGCAGAACAGTTAGGAAAAACAATGTCGGGCAAAAGAAATCTTCCGAACGATTTAAACCCACAAAACAATAATGAAACAGACCTTTTTGCCACAGCAGACAAAATACAAACAGAAACAGCAGAAATTATTGACGACAAACCAATTCTTGAAAGTATAGCCGTTGACGCATCTACTATTCAAAATCCTGGTCCTACGGAATATCGTGGAGTAGATACAAAAACAAGAAAGGTCATCTTCTCAATGAAGTTGGAAGAAGCAACAAACAATATTGGTGAGTTTTTAGCTATTGTTCACGCACTTGCATACTACAAGAAAAAAGGCGAAGAACTAAAAATTATATACAGCGACAGCGTAAATGCAATTTCTTGGGTAAAACAGAAAAAATGTAAAACCAAATATGAACGAACAGACAAAAACGAAAAAGTTTTTGATTTAATTCAACGAGCGGTTTCTTGGCTTGAAACAAACGAATACGATACCAAAATATTAAAATGGAATACAAGAGCTTGGGGAGAAATTCCTGCCGACTATGGAAGAAAATAATTCAGACATTTGTCCTATAAAATATTGATTGAATTTTGGAAGCTAACACAAAGATAGATTTAAGTGCATTAAATGACCAACAAAAGGACGCTGTTGTTAGCGAAGACAAGCGACTTTTGGTACTTGCAGGTGCAGGTTCGGGAAAGACGAAAACACTTTTACAAAAACTCATTTACCTGATTGAAGAAAAAGGTGTAAGTCCGTCAAGTATTCTTGCGATTACGTTCACAAAAAATGCTACAAACGAAATGATTGACCGTCTTATCATTTCGGCAGATGAAAGTGGCGAGTACGAAAAACAACTTTTTGACAAGCGAAAAAATTTAGCAGAAAAAGACAGAGAAAGATACTTTCAACAGAAAAAATATACGTGGATTGACGGCTTAACCGTCAAAACTTTTCATAGTTTTTGTTACAGTATTTTACGCAATTACGGAGTAAACGAATTTGACAACAAGTTCAAAATCATTGGCGATACAAAACGTGATGAAGAAGATGAACTTTCAAAACACGTAGCACCCGAAACAGTTTTCGAGGTATTGCATAAACTACTGATTGAAGAATGTGAGGACACGGAATATTTGCTCAATCTTAAACGATATATTCTTGATTACATCATTGACAAAATCCATTTAAAGCAAATTGACCCAAAATATGTGCCGAAAGACGGCAAATATTTCACAACTCTTGACGGTACAAAAGTGCGTTCAAAATCCGAACAATTTATTGCCGATTGGTTTTATCGCCACAGTATAAAATACGAATACGAGCCATTATTAAACGTAAAAGATTTTTCGTTTACCCCCGACTTTTACATACCCGAAGCCAATTTATACATTGAGCACATAAGTGACAAAAGTTTTTCAATGAAAGATAAAGAAGATCAGTTCCACAAAGGAAATTTACTTCTTGTCAAAACTTTTGAAGCTATGACAAAAGACTCTGCCTTGTTCAATCACACGCTTGACAAGATTATAAAAAATCGTTTACCAGCCGACTATCACAAGACAATTTCTATAAACTTCAAAGAAGAATTTAACGGTTATCACGAAGATGTAAAAGATTTTGTTCAGCAAATTATGCGTATCACGGATATGATAAAAGTTGAAAACATCAGCATTGACACCGTTTTAGAAAACGCAAGAAATGACCAACACGAACGAGTTCGCAGTTTTTATGAATTAGCAATTCCAATCGTAAAAAAATACATTCATTACTGCACCGACAAATCATATCTTGACTTCAACGATTTGATTTCACGAAGCACTTCCCTATTTCAAAATCACAGCGACATCGCAAACAAGTATAAAAGCAAGTATCAATATATTTTAGTTGACGAGTTTCAAGACGTAAATAATTTACAAGTTGAACTCATCAAATTATTACTTACTGACGACACTCAACTGTTTTGCGTTGGGGACGATTGGCAAAGTATTTATGGGTTTAGGGGTTCTAACGTAAGTTATATTGTTGAGTTTGAAAATCATTTTGCTAACGCAAAAACAATCAAGCTCAATTTGAACTATCGCAGTACGCAAAATATTGTTGGTGCAAGTAACGAAGTTATCAAACACAACAAATTCAAAGTTGAAAAAGATGTTCAAGCATCAAAAAAGTCAGAACATAAAATCGTAGTTTTTGCAGGTAATACCGAAGAAGAAAATATACAATTCAGTTTTGATAAAGTAAAAGAACTTTTGAAAGATGGAATAAGCAATGACGAAATTTTGTTTCTATACAGAAGAAGCAAAATGTTTACACCTTATTTTTACAGGTTCAAAAACGAAAATGTTCGTGTTCAAGGCAAAACAATCCACGCTTCCAAAGGACTTGAAGCTAAAGTTGTTTTTATCATTGGTTTGACGGAAGGAAATGGAGGTTTCCCCGACATTTGGCTTGAAGACAGAATTTTCCAAGTTATTAAGAAAGCTAACCACGACTTGCTAATGGAAGAAGAAAGACGTTTGTTTTATGTTGCAATCACGAGAGCAAAAGACAAACTTTTTCTGATAACGCAAAAAGGAAACGAATCAAGTTTCTTAAAAGAAATTCCAGAAGCATTTACGGTAAGAACAACAAACGCAATCAAGCAAGTAGTTGACAAGGTAATTCTATGCGACAGTTGTTTTAGTCAATTAGAAAAACTGCATAAGTTTTGCCCATATTGCGGACAACAAGTAACAGAACAACAAAACGAACTTAACAACAACGAATGACAACAAATGCCCGAACACATAACATCGTATTGGCAATAGGCGGGCTGAACGGCTTCGTATCAACGGAAGTGCAAATGACTTGTCCTGAAATAAGTTTACACAAAACAACGTGTAAAAATGAAAAAGT
>CAYQNU010000048.1:0-7606 GCA_964419055.1 uncultured Flavobacteriales bacterium
TATGGCTTTAACGGTATGGAAAAAGATGATGAAGTCAAAGGCAGTGGAAATAGTTATACTACAGAGTTTAGACAGTATGACAGTAGACTGGGAAGATGGTTATCTTTAGACCCAAAAAGAACAGCTTGGGAAAGTCCGTATGCTAGTATGGGAAATAATCCTCTTAAATATAAAGATCCACTGGGAGATACTATTGTTATTTCAATTATTATTGATGAGGCAGGTCAAATAACCTTTAAATTAGCTTCAAGTGAAATTGTTCAAAAACAAGTAAATGATGGAGTTTTTATTCTAATAGCTCATACGAGTCCAGCAATTATTGAAAATGACACTCAAAACGATTTTAATCCTGCCATAAGAGACCCAAAAGAAGTTTTTAAACTATTAGAAAAAAATAGATATTGGCAAAGAGCCATAAAAGAAAAAAAACAAATAACATTGATATTAGCAGGATGTAATAATGCAACCCAGCCAGAAATATATTATGGAGAGACCCCAGACGCATACACTTGTGATAAACCAATTGCTGAACAATTATCAATTGAGAAGCCTGAAATTACAATTAAGGGCGTTGAAGGATATGCAACTTTTGGTTATATGTATGAAAAAAAAGTTGGGTCAATTGGAACTGTTGGGAAATATGGACTTATTAACATTACAAAAGAACGCTATCAACAAGGAGAATCAGGTAGTTGGGTAACATATAAAGGAGGCAGGCAAATAAATAAAGTTGAATTTGGTTCAACTCCCAAAACTGAAAATGTTAAACAAGATAAACCAACCACAAATGAAGACAAAATACAAAAATCTGAATCTAAGAAATAAAGTAAAAATTTTAAGTTGTATTATTATTACTTCAATGGTTATAAACTCATGTACTAATGGAGGAGAAGGCAGTGAGCCAATAATTAGTAATGATGATGAGAAATATAATCTGAATAAGGAGGGATTAATTAACGAATATTATGAGTATTATCTTCAAGATGAAATAAAGTATAAAAACATGGCGGTGGAGGCCATTAAAACAGGCGATGAAAAGATGTATTCTGAGGCATCAAGTTGGTTAATGTTGTGTAAATTTCCTGATGAAGTGGTTTGTTTTGCCAATCTTATGGCAATAAAAAATAATAGCGGAAAGGCTTATTTCGATTTATATTTTTTTTACACTACCTTTTATCAGAATACCATCAATCAAGATACAAACATGCTTAATTATACAAATTATTGTTTAGCAAAATCTCATGAGCTAGGTTTTGATAGAATCTATGAAGATAACTTGAAGGGATTAAAGCCATCTTCTTTTTATCTTGAAAAAATGGGAAGTGTTCCAACGGTTATAAAATAGTTCTTTAAAATAATGAAGGGAAATGAAATACTAGGAAGTGCGGTATTCGTCATTACTCGTCAGCAAGTCAGTCGCCAAACTGCTACACCTATTTTTTGGTATTTATTTTAGATGAAAAAAAATAAGTGTATCACTTTTCAAGCTCCCCGAATACTCGGGGTCGGTTTGTCATCTGTCTTGCTGTTCCTCGTTCTTCCTCATTCGGTGTTTTCGGTATTTTGTTAGCAGCTTTAAAAAAAGCAGCTAAAAAATCCCTTCACACCTTGTGTTGATGCTCGCCTGCGGGTCACGTTGGGCTGCGGAGAGTTTGTAAGTTAAACCTCATTGCATTACGGTATATTTTCAAAGGTTTCCTTGTGTTCCTTCATTTCATTGCGGCACATATGCGTCTGTTTCGCTATGCTATCACATCCACACCCTAGTTCAACTCGCAGCGGCTCGCTAAAGCTTGGAGTTTCGTTTATTACACTGCGCTCCACAAACTCACTCCATCCGTTCCACTACCTTGCCAGTCGTTCAGCTGTAGGCACTTTTTCCCAATACCTTAGAATTTCAAAAAATAGAAATATGCAAGTAGGGGGGTCGGGCAGCCCGAAACCCTTTTTTAGGCGTTAAAAATCACACTTCGTTTATTTTTTGGGGATAAAAAAGTCGCAAATTCGGACTAGGTGGACACTGTTATAGGCTTGTGTTGAGAATAGTTTTTTTCTTTGCTTCGTTTGCTATAATTGCTAAAATGCCAATAGCAAAAAGTGAAGCAAAAGTGGCTATAGCTTGTTCTTTAGGAAATAATTTCAGTTTAATAATCAAAGCAATAAATAAGGCAGGAAAGAGTCGATTTATGAATTTCCAACCTCTAATAATACTGAAATTAGAAACGCCCATATCTTTAAGAGTATCAATTATAATTTGTTTTCCTAAAGTACCTGCTACAAAAGCAGCGAGAGCAATTAAAGTGTTATTCATGAATTTTAGTTTTTGGGGTAATTAAGCGTATTGTTTTCTATTTCTAGTTTCCGTAATTAACGCATCTAAAGTAAAAAGGATTTGACTTTTTTCTTGTTCAGAGAAAGAGCTAACGGATTTAAGCCGTTCGATCATTTTGGGGTCTTTGAGTAAATTATCGTCTTCACTATCACCGACCAAATACCCAATAGAAGTATTGAGTAAATCAGCCAATTTTTTTGCTGTTTCAATACTCGGTGCCATCTCATCACGTTCGTATCTAGAAATAACACTAACTGAAGTATGGAGCTTTTTTGCTAAATCAGTTTGAGAAAGCTTTAAGTCTTTTCTGAGAGCCGCTATTTTTTTTCCAAAAGATATCATAGTTAAATTAACCTTAAAGGGTTATTATTTATGGGTTTTGCATTGATTTGAGCAAAGATACAAATCTTATTCGGTAAAATAAAATCAATAAAGATTTGCGTATTTAATTTGATAAGATTAATTTTGACCGAAAACGGTTTAATAATTAAAATTTTCAACACTATGACCCACTTTAACACCGAGAACCCCGAACATTTGATTTATTCAAACAGTATGTTTACGATAGAAGTCTTGGGAGGCGTTCGTATAGAAGGCTTAGACCGCATGCGAGTGACCCTAAAAGTAAGTTTAAACGAAAGCGAAATACCGCCCATACGCCACAACTTAGATTTATACAACGATACGCAGTTAGAGAAATTCATTAGAAAAATAGCCGAGCGATTAGAAATAGGCGCAGCCCTAACGGCAGGCACATTGGCAGAATTAACCCAAACATTAGAAAACTATCGACTAGAGCGCATAAAAGCCAATGCCGACAACTTGGCCATAAGCACCCCACTAACCGAAGCAGAACGCCAAGTAGCCGAGGCACATTTGAAATCGCCCACACTATTAGAACAAACCCTCCATGATTTACAAGCCAGTGGCATACAAGGCGAAGCCGAAAACGCTTTGATATTGCTGTTAGCCATGACCAGTAGAAAAACACCCGACCCGATAAGCGTAATCTGTTTGGCTAGAAGTGGAACAGGTAAAAGCTATTTGATGGAACGAGTAGCCTTGTGCATACCCGATGAAGACAAACGAGAACACACCCAATTTACAGGCAATAGCTTTTACTACTACAAACGAGAAGAAATTAAAAACAAGATATTTTTGATAGAAGATTTAGAAGGAGCTATGGGCGTATTGTTTCCCATTAGAGAACTTCAAAGTAAAAAAAGAATCAGCAAAACCATTACCCAAAAAGGCAAAGATGGCAAGCTACAAACCACCACCTTGATAGTAGAAGGCCCAGTTTGTGTAATCGCTTGCACCACTAAAGAAAGCATCTATGAAGACAACGCCAACCGCTCTATATTAATCTACCTAAACGACAGCAAAGAACAAGACGAAAAAGTGATGCGCTACCAAAAACAACACAGAGCCGGACTAGTAAATACCTATCAAGAATACCAAACCCAACTCAAACTCCAACACATGCAAAAAGTGTTGCAGCCCATCAAAGTAATAAATCCCTACGCACCTCAAATAGACCTACCCGAAAACTTCCCTAAAAAAAGGAGAGCTTTACCCATATTGTTGAACGTAATAGAAGCCATTACCTTCTACCACCAATACCAACGACCCCAACACGTAGATAAAACCACAGGCGAACTCTACATACAATCCGCACCCGAAGACATAGAAAACGGATTTAAATACTTAAAAAATGTACTCTTTAGAAGAAGCGATGAACTCAGCGGAGCAGTACGAGATTTTTATGAAACCTTAAAAACAGTAGTAGAAAAAAACGAATTACCCCAATTCAAAACCAATCAAATCCGCCAACACATTGGATTAACACCTAGAAGCATACAAAACTATTTAAAAGAGTTGACCGAGTACGGCTATTTAGAGATTGTAGGCGGCAAACAACGAGTAGGCTATGAATACACCTTGCAAGAAGGCGTAGGCACCACCGAAACCCAGCTACAAGCCAATGTAGAACAGCATATACAGTACATCATGCAACGCATACAACCCAACGCAATGCGAAAGGAATGCGAAACACCCCTACTTCGCATTGAAACCACCCAAAACAAAGCGATTAAGCAAAACGAAGAACAAAACAAAAAGCACAAGGACACAAAAAAAACACCATCAACCATGGTGCAGCTAACCCCCCAAGAACCCACACCCGAACAAGGAATTTACAACACCTGGAATACGCTGAAAAACAATGCCCATCACAAAGGCTTCTTTACAGTGCAAGACCTCGTGAAGCTTACAGGAAGAAGCCTCAGAACAGAAAGCCGCTATTTAAAAGAATTATGTGACCAAAACCTAGTGTACCGAACACTAGAAAGTAAAAATAAAATCAAAAGCTATCATTATCACTTAACACAAGAAGCACCCCAACTTTTAGAAAAACAAGCCTAATCCATGAAAAAGACCCCCTTGAATAATTCGGGTTATCAATATTTGGAAATAGCCTTTAAAGAATGGTTGAACACATTGGGCTATTGCACAGGAACGACCAAAACCATGCCCGAAATTATACGTGATTTTTTACACCATATCGACACACAAGGCGTACATCAAATTGACCAACTCAAACACCGCCACATTAAAAAATACCATCAACACCTAACCACCCGAGCCAACCAAAGAAGAGGCGGAGGATTGAGTAACAATTACATCAATAAACACTTGCAAGCCATAGAAAAGTTCTTGGAATACTTGTACCATAAAGGCGTACAAAATCTACCCTCCTTAAGTATACGACAAGCCAAATTGCAGAGCAAGGAAATTACCATTTTGACACAAGAAGAAATAAAAGAACTTTTTGCCCTTACACAACAAGAACCCAATACCCAAAAAGAGCAGATACTACAAAGCCGAGACAAAGCCCTTTTGGTGCTCTTTTACAGTTGTGGATTGCGCAGAAACGAAGGAGCAAACGTGAGTATAGACGACATTAATTTTGATACCCGAATACTCCATGTAAAAAAAGGCAAAAACTACAAAGAACGCCTAGTACCGCTCAATAAAACCAATGCAGCCTATTTACATGAATGGATCTACGATTACCGCAGCCAAATCATTACCACCCAAAAAGAACACAAACTATTTATCAATCTGCAAGGAGAACCCATGACAGGAGGCTCACTGTATGCACGGCTTAAATTGTTGCAATTGCAGAGCGATAACAGCATCCTTTCACAAAAACAAATAGGACTACACAGTTTGCGCCACAGCATAGCCACGCACCTATTAGAAGCAGGCATGAACTTAGAAAAGATAGCCAAATTTTTAGGACATACCTCCCTTGAAAGTACCCAAATATATACCCATTTAGTAGAAAAAGACCATGAATAGCTTTAAACAACACCTCCAACAAAAAGAGTTGAGCAACTCCACGATAACCCATTACACACATCAAATACTGGTTTTTATAACGTGGTGTGATATGCAAAACATAGAACCCGAAAACGCCACAAATACAGAAATAACAGGTTATTTACACCATGTACAAACCAAAGGCATGAGCAACAAAACAAGAAGCTATACCTTAAATACCTTAAAACATTATTTTGATTGGCAAATACAACTAGGTAACCGAGAAGATAACCCAGCCAAGCGCATTAAAATAAGAGGTATTAAGCAAAAAATATTGTACCCTATATTTAGCAAACACGAATTAGAACAACTCTACCACAACTACGAAATACCCAAAGCAGATCATCCCAAATCGAAGTGCAATTGGTTTTCGAATTATCAACTATCCCGAAGCCGAAACAAAGCCATTTTATCGCTAATGATTTATCAAGGTTTGTGTACAGATGAAGTAAACCGCCTTACCCTTACCGATGTAAACCTACGAGAAGGAACGGTTTTTATAGTAGGAACAAGAAAAAGCAATGAACGTAAACTAGACCTCAAGCCCCATCAAATAATGGCGTTAATGGAGTATCAATTAACCGTTAGAAATGAATTGCTCCAACTTAAAAAAGATGCTGAACCTGTAGACGCCTACTTTTTGCCTACTCCATCAGCAGGAAAAACCACTGCATCCAATCATGATGGCATACATATTTGGAAACGATTGAGCGAAGAAATACGAAAAACACAATCCAAGTTTATCAACTTTAAGCAAGTAAGAACATCCGTAATAACCCACTGGTTAAAACAGCATAACCTTAGACAAGTACAGTACATGGCAGGGCATCGGTATGTAAGTTCTACAGAAAGTTATTTAGTCAATCAAGTAGAAGATTTACAAGAAGATATAGAACAATTTCATCCGATAGGATAATAAAAACAAATCGAAAATTCCTTTAAATAGTCATTGTTTAATGCCCCTCACTCCGTTCGGACAAGGGCAGAGCCTGCGGCAGCTAAGGAGCTACGCAGTTTTTTGATGGGGCAATCTTCCAATGCCCCAAACCCCTTTGGATGCTCATTTTTATTGAAGGCTAAACACACAAAATCCACCGCACAAGCTTTTATCCATCAATAAAAATCGAGCTGTTCGCCCACAGCAACAAGCACAACGTTTTTAAAGATGATGAAAAACACCCGCAAAAATCAATAAACGGTTTTTCATCGGCTTTAAAAATGCTCCAACCAACGGGCGGAAGGGCGAACAGCTCTAAGGAAAAAATATATTTTCAAAATAACCTTTATTTTACTGAAGGGAGCGATTACATTTTAAATATATAAAACTAGCACGCAATGCAAATACCACTTGTGATTTTTAAGAAACGAGTTGTTATAGCCCTGTTTGCTAGATAAAAATTAAAAAACAAAATGTAAAACCATGAAAAAAGAAGAGTTTAAAGAATTAACTGAATTAATTGAGCAAGCCCACCAAATAAGGGCAACTTGCTATAAAGTTCTAGAAAATGCACCACAAGCCATGTCCAATGTTTACCCAATAACAAATATTTTGACAGCAGTAAATAACTTATTTAAATACTATGAGCGTGAGGAATAAAAAGCCTTACAAGACGGAACAGCGTATAGCTTTGCTATTTATACATAATGTTATTATAGGGATTTATTACTATAATGCAACATTATGTTAAAGCTGTTTATCGTCTGTAAGGCTTTTTGTGTGAGGGCAGTAGGAGGAAATAAAACTAAAAATTACTGTAAATAAATAGGTTAGATAAAACTTTTTTTTGTACTTTTGAAATTACGCTTTAGGGCAAACATGTATAGAAATTCAACTACATATCAGGAAAATCAAGTGCCTAAGTTAGATTTTTGGTCTAACAGTTATAGGTA
>CAYQNU010000049.1:0-7242 GCA_964419055.1 uncultured Flavobacteriales bacterium
GTTATGCAAAATATTAAAATAGGACATTTATGAAACACATCTTTTTAATTTTCTTAATTTTTGTTGTAAATTTAGGCTTTAGCCAAGTTGATAACATAGACCTTTTGACAAATAATATTAAATCAAAAAACATTAAGTCTATAACAAAATATTCAGAGTCTAAAGAGTTTATAAATGGAGAAATTGAATTTAAACTTGAATTCAATAAAGAAGGAAAATTATTAACAATAGAAGAATACAAATACCCTATGGGACCAGATAATCCCATAATTATGAAACAAGAAATAAAATATAACGAAAAAGGAAATATAATTGCTTATTATATCAAATCTCCAGATGGGAGAAATGCAATTGACACATTAATATATAATGATAAAGATGAATATATTCAAAAACAAAGAATTATTAATGGAGAAATTGTGAAAATATGGGAAAACCCCAACAATAAGAATGGAGACGAGAAAAAGGAATTTGATTCAAAAGGGAATATTGTCAAGTTGATAGAATCTGAAGTGAACTATACTATATATAAATATGACTCCTCTAAAAATTTGATACAAGAAAAACAATTTGTAGATGGAAAAGAAAATACAAAAAATATCTTCCAATATGACAAAAAAGGTCGATTAATTAGTATGAAGGTCTATCTTCTTTACATTCGTGGCGGAAAGCGAGTTCCTTTGGTTTTTTTCTTTAGATATGAAGAATACGAATAAAATACTTTGCATAACAAACGCTAAAACTAAGTGGGCCTAGTCCACGTAGACAAGCAAAAAAATAAAAAAATAAACTAACACTCGCTGGCCAATTGACGCGAAAGCCCACCTAGTTTTAGCGTCAACCGTTACCTGCAATAAGAAGAACACTAAAAAACCCTATAAATGAAAGAATCTGCGGAAAATCAATTAAAACAAATAGATCTTAATGATGTAAAAGAAACTCTTAAAAAACTTGTACCTGAGAAGTACGATAAAATGATCGTATCAGGCGATATAAAAAGAGGAGACAATTATTTAACGAAGTACGAATACACAATTATTAGTCGTGAATTAAAAGCTGTGGATTCACCACTATATCCAGAATATGAAAAGTTTATAAATGAACTTGAAGCGAAGGATTCGGACAATGACCATAAATCAACCTTACCAGATAATTCGTCATTTCAAGACTTGATTTTTAGAAACTCGTCAAAAGTTGAAACTGATTCAACTGATGATAGACTTAATTTTACTCTGAGCAAGGAAGGCGATACAGCATCGAAAGATCAACCAATTTTTTATTTTACTAATTCAATTGATATTCATAGTTGCCCAAAATGCCATGAGGAAAAATACGTGGCTTGTGATTCATATCCATGCGAAGGAAGACATGAATGGGAGTGTGACAAATGCGTTGGATCAGGTAAAATTTCATGTAAGGATTGCAACGGAGAAGGTTGGGTAAGATGTGGTGGTTTTTTATCTGGTTGTGGTGGATCTGGAAAGGTAAAGACAACCGTAAAAAATGCTAGTGGAACAACAAGTCAAAAACTCGTTAATTGTAGTAAGTGTTCAGGTAAAGGAAAGGTAAAGTGTACAACTTGCAATACAACTGGTCAAGTTAAATGTACAAAGTGTAATGGCAGAAAAACTCTTGTTTGTTCAAAATGTTACGGAGATAAACAACGATATGGATTGATTGATTGTAGTCGTTGCTCAACTCAAGGTAGATTATTTAATTTGAATTTTGTTCAATCTAATTTACGAGATGGGTATAATCAATTTCTGTATAAGAAAGGAGATAGCCTACAGATAGCAGACGATCAAATAGAAAAGTTCTTTTCAGAGGTGGCAAGACCAGTACTAACATATAGAAATATCAACGAGGTTGATGTTGATTCATACGATCAGTTTTCAAAAGAACTATCTAACAAAAGCCAAGAACAGTTGAATCTTAGTTTAACTGGATTTCCTCGATTGCTTGAAGAAAAGGTAGCCTATAAAATTGTTCCTTGCGTTGGATTTAGTTTTAACCACATACTAACAAATGAAACTCACTCTGGAGTAATTCTTAATTTCTGGGAAAATCCAGAGGTTGTTTTTTACTCTGAGCCTGAAGAAGTCAAGCAAAGTATCGGGAACATCGGAAAAGCCACTAAGGGTTTCTTTTCCAAAATGTTCAAGACAAAATCTCACCTGCAAAAAGTAGATCGAAAAACAGAGATGAAGTTGTTAATCTATTTGGCTAAATCTGATGGTAAAATTGAGGAAGAAGAAAAAGTATATATCTCAAATCAAATTCAAAATTTACAAGAATTTACGAATTCGGAGAAAAAGGAGTTTTTCAGTTTGATGGACTTGCAGAACCTTCCAGAATTAACCGAGAAAGACATAGTTTTTTCAAATAAGGATGTTGCAGATGAAGTACTGAATAAATTGGAAGAATTAGCAAAGTCGGACGGTGAGGTAGAAGATTCAGAAATTGCCTTTATCAATAAAATTCGAAGTCTTGTTAAATAATGGAAGAGTTATTCGAATTACTAAGTGTTGAAATCCCCGAAAAATCTAATCGCGATGATGGATTTTTAGAGATTCTTGGTCTTGCTCATTATGAGAACATCAACAGTAGGATTTATGCCTATTTCTTAGATCAAAGCCGTAATCCCAAAATTGCTCATATTTTTTTGGATGCTTTGTTGGATGTTGTACGATCAAAGACAAAGAAAGAATTAGCAATTGACACTTTCAATGTAGAAACAGAAGTGGTCACGAAAAAAGGTAATCGGATTGATATTGTAATTAATGATTTAGAAAATGAATCAGCGATAATTATTGAGAATAAAATATATCACTACTTGCACAACGATCTAATTGATTATTGGGATCATTTTTCATACAATAACGAGAACAAAATAGGGATTCTCTTGACTTTAGAATCTCATAACATTCCTGAAAACGCTAGTCCATGGTTTGTTAATGTTACACATTATGAATGGATAAGTAGCATTAGACAAAAAGGATTACCGTCTGGATTAAGTCATAAAATGTATATCTACCTGAATGACTTCATCAATACAATTGATAATCTTACTAAAACGATAGAAATGAATGAATTATCAAAATTCTATTTTCAACATACCAACAAAGTAAAAAGAGCCATTGAAACACAACAAGAAGCACAAATTTTTGTAGCGCAACAGTTGGAGCAATTGGCAGCCAAGCTCGGTTGGGAAACGTATGGGAAAAATCCAAACTGGAGAAATATATGGGATGCCAAGAATAAAAGGCAAACATTTTATACAATTCTTTTAGAAGATGTAATGAATGGGAAAAGGGAATTATCAATTGTAATAGAAATCGAAAAGGAGGATAGGTCGTATATTCCCCAAATTGAACATGAGTTGTCGAATAATTCTGCTTTCAATAAGTTGGATAAAAACAGTTATTCCGCAGGGCAGTTTGTTCATTTTTTAAGTAAGCGATATTCATTGCAATTAAATGAACTAGAGAATCTTTCTGATTTTCTTTTTGAAAAGATTAAAGCTGACTTTGAGGAGGTGATGAAAAAGATCTTAGGGATAACTGAAAATAAAAATGCAGGTAACAATGTATAAGCGGCATTAAAACGACCGCTTATACTTGGCCGTTAGCGGTCATTGTAGAAAAACGCACCCCTAAAAATGACTGAATAAAAAAGATAAGTAAATTCTAAACCTAAAAATGTAAAAAATGAACGACATACTTAATACATACAAACCTGACAACTTTCATACAGTTACTCCATATCTTTTTGTTGACAAACCACAACTCTTAATTGACTTTCTGAAAAATGCCTTTTTTGCGAAAGAAATTAACCGTTCTGTAAACCCAACCAATGGAGATATAGCAAACTGTATTCTGCAAATAGGCGACACTTGCTTTATGATTAGTCAAGCCAGAGAACAATTTGAAGGAATGAGAACAGCACTTTATCTTTTCGTTGACGATGTAGAAGCTGTTCATCAAAGAGCCGTTGACAATGGAGCGAAAATTGAATTTGAACCAGCAGATATGCCATACGAAGACAGACAATCGGGTATAATTGACCCTTGTGGAAATTATTGGTGGATTTCAAAACGACAAGTAAAAAAGGGTTATCACGAATAAAAAAATACACGAAAACAACAACGAACCGCTAACATGGTATTTATAAAAGGCGGGCTGAAAGTCCAAACTTCAACATTTGTACTACTATTCCGCAAAAACCATTTTTTATTTGCTTTGAAAAATGTAAATTAGCAAACAAAAAAATGGTTTTGCTAACATCGGTGCGAAATTCAGCGTTTGTACTTCTATTTCCCCGCCTTCGGCAATACCCAAAACGTTAGCCGTCATTGTAAAAAGACACCCTACATAAAATTGACAATGGAGTTAAATCCGAAAATATATGAACCAAATATAGCACTGACAGAGTTTGTCAAACGCTATTGGACATTGGACGGTGAAAAAGAATACACACCTCACAAAAACACCATCATACCAGACGGTACAATGAAATTGATTTTTCATTATGGCGACACTTACAAACACCATTCAAAAAGTGGAGAAATTACGACTTTACCTAAGTGCTTTTTAATTGGACAATTAACAGAACCATACGTAATTGAACCAGTTGGAATAACAGGAAGTTTTGTTGTTCAATTTAAACCAAACGGTTTTCTACCATTTTCGACAATACCAATTAAGGAAATGGAAAACAAAGCAATTCCTTTGGAAAAGTTGTTTGGACAGAATGGATTAGACATTGAACAAAAGATTTTAATTGCAAAATCTACTTCGGACAGAATACAAATCATTGAAACTTTTTTATTGAAACTTTTGGCTGACAGAACAACTATTGACAATGTTGTAAAATCTACAATTGAAACTATTTTAAAAGCAAATGGACAGTTTTCAGTAACGGAGTATTCTCAAAACAATAATGTTAATCGCAGACAATTAGCACGTAAATTTTCAACTGCTATTGGATTAAGCCCCAAACAACTTGCTAAAACAATAAGGATACAAACAGCATTAAAAGCCTTACTTAATAATGAACAAACAAACCTAACAGATTTAGCGTATCAAAATGAGTACTTTGACCAAGCCCATTTTATAAAAGAATTCAAAGAGTTTACAGGGCTGACACCCAAAGAGTTTTATGGAGATGAGTTAAAAATGTCATTGATTTTTGACAACAAAATTTAGCATTGTCCCATTTTTACAATTTTAAGTTTTGCAATCGTTGCACCTTTGCATCGCAATATTGCAACAACAAACAAATAATTTAAAAGATGACAAATTCAAATCCAGTCGGTTGGTTTGATATTCACGTATCAAATTTAGACAGAGCAAAAAAGTTTTATGAAACGGTTTTCGACATTCAACTTTTTGATGCACCCACAGAATGGGGCAAACAATCTTTCTTTCCTTTCAATCAAGAAAGCCCAAATATTTCGGGTGCTTTAGTAGAAAAGGCGGATTATTCGGCAAACACAAACAATACAGTTGTGTATTTTGAAACAGAAGACTGCACAGTCGAAGAAAAACGAATTGAAACAGCAGGTGGAAAAGTAGTGCAGCCAAAAATGAATATTGGCGAGTTTGGTTTCATTGCAATTTTTATTGACACCGAAGGCAACACAGTTGGACTTCATTCAAGAAGTTAATTTATGGCTTACGACACAAACCTTGTAGACAGAGTGAGAGAATATCTTGCCGAGATACCAAACATAGACATTGAAGAAAAAGAAATGTTCAATGTGCTAAACTTTATGGTAAACGGAAAGACTTGTGTTTGTGTAAGCGGTGAAAATTTAATGTTACGTTTTGATCCAAGCCGACAAGAAGAACTTTCAGAACGAAATGGTTATGAGACAATGTTGATGAAAGGCAAGGAATATAAAGGTTATTGTTACATAAATCCAGACGGGTTTATAGACAAAAAGGACTTTGAGTTTTTCTTAAATTTATGCCTTGACTTCAATAAAGTAGCTAAATCATCTAAGAAACAAAGGACGAAATAAAACAACGAACGGCTAACAGGGGTTTTGCAATAGTAGGGCAACAGTGCTTAATTGAACATTTGTGCGTAAATTTGGCATCGGTGTTTAATTGAGCATTTGTGCTTCTAATGCCCCACCATCGCAAAGCCCCAAAACGTTAGGCGTCAGCTAAGACAGACAGAGTAAATAAAATGAAAATAGAGAATTTAAAACCATTTGACGGACAACATTGTGAGACAACTGCAACAGGAACATTGTTGCGACAGCTTGACATTGAACTTTCTGAACCAATGCTTTTTGGACTTGGACAAGGACTCGGATTTATTTTTTGGAATATGAAAACAATGGACTTTCCTTTCATTGGCGGACGCATTAAAACCGATTTACTGACACTGAACATTGCGAATAACCTAAACCTTGAATTGACAATTAAAGAAACTTCTTCAACTCAAAAGGCTTGGGAAAATGTAAAACAACTTCTTGACAACGGAAAAGTAGTAGGACTTAAATTGGACTGTTATCATTTAGAATATTTTTCAAACCCATTTCATTTTGCAGGACACTATGCAGCAATTTATGGCTACGACAACGAAACTGCATTTTTGATAGACACGAAACAACAAGGCGGACAAGTTAAAACAAGTTTGAAAAGTTTAGCATTAGCACGAAACGAAAAAGGACCAATGTCCTCAAAAAACTTGTTTTACACACTAAAAAAGACAGACAAAAAGTATGAATTAAAAAAGGCTATTGTTACAGCAATTCGGAACAATGCGACTGATTATATAAATCCGCCAATCAACAATATTGGTTATAAAGGAATTTTAAAAACAAGTAAAGAAATTCTAAAATGGTTCGACACAAGTAAAGACATTAAAAGCGAATTTGAAGCAAGTGCAATGATTATGGAGAGAGCAGGCACAGGCGGTGCATTATTTAGAAATTTGTATAGAGATTTTTTAAAAGAGAGCTACGACATTTTAAAACTCGATAAACTTAAACAAGCACACACGGAATTTATTGAAATTGCAAACTTGTGGACAGAAATTTCAAATCTGTTTTTACAAGTGAGCAAGACCAAAGACAGAAAATATATCGAACAGGCTTCGGACATTTTAAAACGACTTTCAATAATAGAAAAAAATGCAATGGAGAAGTTGGCGGAAATATAGCCGAACGCCTAACACGGGTTTGGCAAAAGTGGCGGTTCAGTGTTCCGCAGACACATTTGTGGTTAATCA
>CAYQNU010000050.1:0-6568 GCA_964419055.1 uncultured Flavobacteriales bacterium
TATACACCTATTTTTGGGTATATAAGTCTGATTTTGTCAGACATATAAATGAGTTGGCGGTCATTGTAAAGCGACACACAAACGGACACAGCGACAATCAAAAAATTGACTTCAAGACAAACAATAAATGAACTTATATCATCTAAATACAGGAGTTGACAGCAGAGTTTTGCTAAATGCCGACTATGACATTAGGCGATATACCGACTTCATCTCTAACGCAATAAAATTTCTTGAAAAAGAAACTTTATTCATCAAAGTCAAAAAACACATTGCCGAGATTGAAACGATAATAAATGAAGAAAAAAAGATAACAAAGGAAACAAGATACATTCCAGAACCTGCAAAAAATAAAAGGGAAGAAAAAGCAATTGAAATATTGTTTAACGAAAACACACGAAACATCTTTGACCAAAACAAGGATTTTAAAATTGGCTCTATTCGTGTAATTGACCAAAACGAAGATGAAAACTATATTGTGTTGGCTGACGACATTGAAGGCGATACCATTTTCCTTAATCCCGACACATATCAACTTAGACAGCAAAAACAAGCACTTGACAATCTTAGACACAGACCTTTAAAAGAACATTATCCGCTTTTAAATCTTTTCGGCTTTCCCGACAGTCAAGTTTGGTCGCAACGTTTTTATGAGCAAGATTTTGATTGGACAATTTTAAATGATGAATCAAAAGACGGTGTTTATGAACAACGAGAATTTGTTTCAAAAGCGTTTCTATCAAAAGACTTTGCTTTAATGGAAGGTCCGCCCGGTTCGGGCAAAACAACAACAATTATTGAATTGATTATGCAGTTTGCTTCACAAGGCAAACGCATTTTATTGTGTTCAGCTACACACGCAGCGGTTGACAATGTAATTGAACGAATTAAAGGCAGATACAAAGAAATTTGCGACACAGAAATAATTCCAGTTCGCATTAGCCGTTTTGAACAACCAGTAAAAGAAAATGTTAGACCTTATTTGCTTCGCAACCTTGTAAACACTTACAAAAGCGAAATTGAAAAACACTTAAAAAAGAACAACACTCTTGACAGTCAGAAATATTTACTTGAAAACATAAACTCAAAATCTGAACAAGACCCGATTGAAAAAATTATTCTTGATTCCGCAAACCTTGTGGCAGGAACAATGATTGGTATTTTGCAACATCCCGACATAAGAGCGAATAGACAAGGTGCAAGTTTTGACGTTTTAATTGTAGATGAAGCATCAAAAGTTACTTTTTCAGATTTCATTGTTCCAGCGTTACACGCTAAGAAATGGATATTAGTTGGTGATGTGAAACAATTGTCGCCTTATGTTGAAAATGATTATGTTTCTGAAAACATTGCAAGTATGTTGGGCTTCGCCCAACAACAGGCAATCGTTAAGCAATTTGAATTGAAAATAAAATTAGCAGACAAACGATTTGACGACTGTTTGAAAATCTTTTTCACAGAAACCGACATAAACAATGATTTTCATTCAATCAAATCAGAATACCCGAATCTTCATATTCTAAAAATAGACAACGCCACAGATGAAAAACAAATTCTTGAAATAAATACAGCTGACATTTTGGTTTGTATGAATTCAGGCAAAGTCAAAGAGTTTCTTTCTAAAAATCTATTCGTAAAATCCATAGTTGTCAATGGAAGTTTTAAAAGAGATTTTGACTTTATTTTCAGACAACACTATATGCACAAAAGAGAATTACCTGAATTTACAAGTAAAGACGAAGAATGGGCAGAAATGGTTTCAAGCCGTTTGAATCAGAGTTTCAGTTTCCGAAACGCAGGAGAAGAATTTAGCAACATTGACAAAGAATTGAAATACTTGATTCCAAACAAGATTAAAGACGAAGTATATCAAATCAGACGACTTGTGTTTCCTTCAATTCTTGAATTGCTACAGAATGGCGTTGGTAAAGGCGAAGGACAAAGGAACGACAGAGTTTTAAGTGATGGATTTAATAGAACTCACAAACAAAGCCGTTTTACTTCTTTGAGTTATCAGCATCGAATGCACCCCGACATTGCGAAAACGTCAAGGGAGAATTTCTATGAAAATAATTTGCAATCAGCAAATACAGTTAAAGAAAACAGGGGTTGGAATTATGCTTTAAACGAGCCAGTTGTAAAGTGGATTCATAACAACGATAAAACAGGAAACATCAAAGGGAACAAAATCATAAATCCGACAGAAGTAAACGACATTGAAAAAGAACTTTTGAAATTTTTAGCTTGGGCAAAGAATAATCCCAAACCAGATGGAGAGCACTATGAAGTGGCTGTTTTGACTTTCTACTTAAACCAAGAATCAGAATTAAGGAGACGAATTAGAAAAATCACGAAACAGAGTAACTTTTCAAAGTTTCATAAAGACAATACAGACATTTTCCTATACACCGTTGATAAATTTCAAGGCCAGGAAGCTGATTTGGTTTTATTGAGTTTTACAAAATTTACTAGAGATGCACATTTCAATAGCCCAAACCGTCTAAACGTGGCATTGACAAGGGCAAGATTTAAACTTGTTTTGTTCGGTAACAAAGAATGGTTTAAAAGGAGTGCAAAGCTGAAAGCGTTGCGAGATTTAGCAACGAATTTTGAATCAATTATCCGTTACGAAAAATGATAACACTAAGAAAAACAGAACAAATAGAAATATATCAAGTAGAACTTGCTTTGAAAGAAAAAACAAAGCAAAGTCCTTTCATTGCCGTTTTAATTCTTGCACAAGAGCAAGGAGAAATCAACGCAGAAACTTTAAAAGATTATTTGTTACCTACATTGCCTATCCGAGCCTGTAACAATCTTTTAATACGATTAACACAACAAGGGTATTTAGAAAAGAAACGTCAGCAAAATTTCAGAAATAACATTTGGGGTCATAGTTTCTATGATGAAGAAGATGAAAACGACTACAATGGTTCAGTTTTTACATTAACCGAACTTGGTGAGCAAAGTGCCGTTGACAAATCTTTTTGGGTTGGTGAAAAAGGAATATACAATGTATATATTTCCCATTCAAACTTGTTAAATCAACAAATAATTAAAACAGAAAAGGTTGAAAGGAATTTAGAAGATGACCGAAATGCAAATCGTCAATATACCCCTGGATTTGTTTTGGAGCATCAAAATCAAATTCTAAACATCAATAAAAAGGAAATCAGAATTGAAGAAATTGAAGACAAATGCTTTCAATTAAAACCCTTAGAATGTTCATTGGAAATTGAAACAAAAGAAGATGAAGCACTTATCAGGATTAAGGAAAAGCAAACTTTGTTTCAATCTTCCTATGAAATAAACAAAAATGAGCTTAAAGAAGAACTGCTTTCAATCACAAACGAATTTGAGTATAACGAAAACAAAAAAGTTGTTTTATCAGAGTTCAAACAAGACAATATTTCTTTCAACAGAAAAGTAAAACTTAGAAATCCATATTTCCAAGAAAATCAGTTCAATTCAGTAGAAATTGAAAACATTGCTTTTATTCCTTCGGATAAACGAAATGCTGAATTGTGGTTAAACGAAATATTGTTCAAAGGAATTGACAAGTATTTTCTTGATGAAAAAACGTTCAATGAATATACAGCAAACAAAGCAAAACCAATTCTTGAACATTACAAGGTTGCACTTCCAACAAGAGAACAGCTAAAACAAAACCTTGCCGAAAGAGAAAACGCATTTTATCAAACGGCTAAACTTGAAACCATTGACTATTTGAACTATTAAGATGAAAGCACTAGTAAAAGAAATACACGTTGTTAACGAAGGAACTATTCAGTTTCCTATTTTGCCAAATGGTTCGGGTTGGAAATCTTCGGAACAAAGCAATCTGTCAATCTTTGAAAGTGGCGAGCAGAAAACTATGTTTTCTAAAGTAATTAGTGCGATTGATAAAGCACAAGAATTTATATGTTTACAATCTTTTTTACTTCAGGATTCAGCGTTAATTGATTCGTTGCTTAAAGCGGTGGAAAGAAAGGTAAAAGTATTTGTATTGAGTTCGGCAGAAGCACGACTAAAAGATAGAATTGAAGAAGAAACAGACTTTATCAAAGCAAACTATATTCAATTGATTGATAAAAAGTTCAAAAATCACTTTATCCACAGAACAGCAGAAAACTTTCACGCTAAATACATTTTAATTGACCCTAAAACGAACCCCAAAGGATTTATTTGCACAAACAATTTTACGGAAAATGGATTTGCGA
The DNA here is from genome assembly GCA_964419055.1 of uncultured Flavobacteriales bacterium. Taxonomy (GTDB): domain Bacteria; phylum Bacteroidota; class Bacteroidia; order Flavobacteriales_D; family Parvicellaceae; genus CAYQNU01. The sequence goes on from CAYQNU010000050.1 coordinate 4,221, forward strand.
AAAATCCCGAATTAGCAGTTGACTTAAACAAAGAACAATGCGAAGAACTCTATAAAGTTTTCGTTTATCACTTTTGGGAACATTCAACAGACGAACAAACTGCAACTACTGAGTTTGAAAAAGTAAAGCCAGCAAACAAATTCAGTTTATCAAAACTCAACAACATACTTTTGACTTCCCCGAATTCAGAATTGAATACGTTAAATGAAGCATTGAAAAATGCAGTAAATAATTCAAATAAATCCATTTCACTTTCCACGTTTCAACTAGACAAAAACATTGAACTTATCAGAACAATTTTAGAAAAGGCTAAACAAGGAATTGAAGTAACGCTTTTTTGTCGCCCGACTGAAAAACAATTTAATGAGCAGTTGAAAGTATTATTAGAAGCTGGAGTTCAGATATATTTCCATTCTTTAATTCACGCCAAATCTTTGCTAATTGACGAAAATATCGGGTTTATTTTTACTGCAAACTTGACAGATAACGGACTTGAAAAAGGTTTAGAAGTTGGTGTAAAACTAAACGAACAACAAACGGCAGATCTTAACAAAATACAGGCAAATTGGAAGAAAGACTTTCAATCAAAAGCTATTAAATTCGCTAACATCAAAGACCTAAAAGAACTTGAAGTATTTAAAGACGGCAAACTAACCAAGGAAATATTGCTTGCCGACAGCAAAGAAGAAAAACGAAAAACAATAAATGTTTCTGACTTGCTTTCATTCTTCAATCAAAAACCTGAACTTAAAGACAATTCAACAAAATCTTTGAAACTAAGGTTGACAGCAGAAATTGAAAGTTTACCGAAAGACATTAAAACAAACGGCACAGACAAGTTTGAAGTAATTGAAATTACCGAAGCAAAAGACAAGAAAACAAAAGTTGTCGTGCTTAAAGACAGTTTTACACCTAACGACATTCAACAACTAAACGACTTGAAGGAACTAAAAATATATTTTGCAACAACCTGAAAATATGGACACAACACGACAAAAAAAGAACAACGAACCGCCAACAGCGGTTTTGCAAAAGTGGCGGGTCAGTGCTTCGTATGACAGTGAAATGGTTAATCAAAGTTTAGTGCTTCGATTGAAGTTTGGTGCTGAAAATCGCCACCTTCGCAAAGCCGCAAACCGTTGGTGGCAAGCATAAACGACAACCCAAAACGACAGAAAGAATGAAAAAAAATTTTTGGACACTTCTATTCTTGACGACAATAATGCAATCGGCATATCCTTGTTCGTCATTCGTTCTAAAAAATGGAAAGACAATCCTGTTGGGCAAAAATTTCGATTGGACTTTTGACAAAGGTTATATCATCAAAAATTTAAGGAACACAACCAAAGTTGCGTACTTCACACATAACGGAACACCTGCAAGTTGGACAAGTAAATACGGTAGTATTACGTTCAACCAAAACGGAAAAGAAATGCCTTATGGTGGAATGAATGAAAAAGGGCTTGTAGTGGAAATGCTTTGGTTGGAAGATACCCGTTTTAATATTTCAGAAGACAAAACATACCTGAACGAATTGGAATGGATACAATATCAGTTAGACAATTTTCAAACCGTTGACGAAGTTGTAGCTAATATTGAAAGTCTTAAAATTTACCCGATTAAAGGAAAAATCCATTACATATTGGCAGACACTTACGGTAAATCCGTAATCATAGAATATTTGGATGGTAAACCAATGGTTTACGACAAGGAAGCCAACACTTGTCAGGCAATAACCAACAAATCGGTGGTGTTTTCCGAAAAGTATATTGATAATATTCAAGGTATTCGCCAAAACAACACATCAGAAATTTACCGTTACCATCAACTTGAAAACCAAATAAAGAAACTGCAAAACCCAAGTGATTATTCAGAAAAAACTGCATTTCAGTTATTAGAAAGTGTAAGTATTCCCAAAGGCGACTTTAAAACGGTATGGTCTATTGTGTACAACATTGAAACCAAAAGCATTGCTTTTTATTCTCACAAAAACAAAGAAATTAAGCAAATCAACTTGAATAACATTGACTTTGAACAAGGTTTAAGTTGCTTCAATATCAATCAAAATAAAGAAACGCTGTTAGACAACAAACTACAACCTTTTTCAGAAGAGGTAAATTTTGAAATGGTTTCAGCATCGCTGACACTTTTAGGATTTGATATGGGTTTGAGCAAAGAAATAAGCGAACATCAATTCAATCAAAAATTGGTAACACAATCCTATTTTTTTCAAAATTATTTTCACTTCGACATTAATATTCCTATGGCAGAAGCAGGTAAATCCTTGATTTTTTCGGTTATGGACAGTGAAAAGAATTTTAATAAAAAAGTAGCGGTAACAGGTGGTT
>CAYQNU010000051.1:0-5014 GCA_964419055.1 uncultured Flavobacteriales bacterium
GCAGCTCATTAATAGATTCGGAAGTGAAAATAGTAGAAAGTATCGTTATGGCTTTCAAGGACAAGAGAAGGATGACGAGATTAAAGGAGAAGGAAAATCCGTGAACTACAAATACCGTATGCACGACCCAAGACTGGGTAGGTTCTTTGCAGTAGATCCGCTAGCGCCAGAATATCCGCAATGGACTCCCTATCAGTTCGGGGGTAATCAAGTCATAGCTTCACAAGAGTTAGAAGGACTTGAACCAGCCGTAAACAGAGAAATGGGGATTAATGCAAACGATAGAAGCCATACCTGCACTGAAGAAATATCGTCTGGGAGTAAGTGGTCTGGAACAACATTTAACAATTCACTCGGACATGGGATTATACAAAAACATACTTCATACTGGCTGACACTTGAACAAACTAGAAGTGGAAGTTATTCACAATTACAATTACATACTTTATCAAGTACTACAATAACTCATTATTCAAATTTTACAAAAGGATATGTATCTCGTACTTCCTTTGCTAATAATATAACTAAATATGATTTTGGCTCTACTACTTCAGATATGGCTTCAGCTGCAAATGCATCAGTTTCAGATTATTTTGATGCTGCAAATACTGCTGTTGGAGGCATTTCATCTGTAGTTGGTGGTTTATACAATATTAGTTCAGCTGTACTTAAAAGTCCATTCGTGAAATATACATTTGGAAATAACTTTAGATATGGATATAAAAATGGTGTGTATTCAGGACATAAAATGAATGTAACCCCAAATCAAATAAACCAATCAATTAAATATTTATCATATTCTGTTTTGGCAAATAAGATTAATTTTGGAACTAACGTAGTTGGGATAGGACTTACAGTATACAATTTTTCTACTTCACCTACATATGGAAATAATATGGGTGGTAAATATCCTGAATTAATATCAGACTTAACGTTTGGAGCCTTGAGTTTTGGTGGGCCAATTTCAGGATTCGTTGGAGGATTATATTTTAGTAGAGTTAAACCTATGTTAAAAGCAGAAAATGTACAACAAAAATATTTAGCTACTTTTTCCTATAACGATGGTGCAATAAGGGATGCAAGAAATACATATATACATCAACAAAATAGGCAAGCAACACTTAATTGGGTAATTAGAACAGTGAATGAAAAATAAAATATTATATTATTACAAATTGTTGTATAGAGCCATAAAATCGGAAATTGATGGTTTAAATTCTTTAAGGACAATTATGTTCATGGTTAAAAATAGCTTAACCACACCCTTCGTAATTTTATATTTATTTGAAGTTCCTGAAGTTATTGCATTAATTTTGAGTGTAATTTTGAGTGCGCTTTTTTTAATATATTTGTTAAAACTGCTTAAAATTAACGGATTTGACCAACATTTAACTGATTTAAAAGGTAAAGATTACTTAATTTTATTTTTCGTTGAAATTATCGGTATGTGTACCTTTATACTTTTTGTTATTGAAATGGTTGAATAATCCTTGAAGTTTACTAAAATATGAATTCAAAATTATTAGACTGGAAGGTGTTTCAATTGGTGGGAAATCAAATGGCATTTATTATTCTTTTTATTAGTTAAATAATTGATAATCAAATTATTTTCACATGTAGTGTTCTTTCATGGTAGGGTTATAATTTGAAGTATATAAGTTCTTTAAAGTTTTAAAATCAATCTTTCAAACCAAGTGGGCTTAATTGAAATAAATAGATAAAACCAATTTTTACACCTATTTGAAAAGCAACATTTATTATTTAAAATAATCCGTAACTTTGCAATCAAAGAAAATTTATCCTAGATTCCCTTTAACTAACAGAGAACAATATGAAAAAGATAATAACCCTCCTGCTATTTTGTGTTTTACACTTTTTTAGCACAGCACAGTTACACGAATTCCACTTCAATACAGACATTGTATTTACAGAAGATAAGAAATTTGCATTTGTATATGGAAGCACAAAAGACACCACCTTTATGGTAATCAAACTAGATGAAAACTTTGATGAAATTGCTAAAATTGAACTTAAAGATGAAAATATTAAGTTTAAAAATAATGATGTAAAGTTAATAAACAACAATTTATATTTTTCAGGTCTTACCATGCTTGGGCAAACACGAATAAAAATCCCCACTGATTTAAGTAAATATGAGATTTTTAGCATGCCAATTGTTGAATATGGCCATTTTGGGAAGAAAATAATTTTAGACGAGTCAAACGACTTAAATTTTGATGTCAATCAACTAGTATTTAATAATTATAAAATTGTGAAGGATCATGTTTACATTTTGTATTCTGAAGGAAATAGACATTTAGGTGATGATTCATGGTCTATTGACAACAATATGTTTTATTTACCAAAGTATAAAGGAGAAATCAAATTAGTTAAATATAAAATTAATGAAAAAATTATAGACAATTATTTATTCTTGCAATACGATAAAATTTGGGAACGTGAATTGAATTCACAATTTAAATCTGTCTATAACAACAAGTATCTTAGTTATGAGGAGGGAGCTTATACTTCGCATATTGTGGGTGTAGACGAATCTGAAAATTTTATAACTTTGAGTTTATCCGATGCCAAAACAAAATCGAGAGAGATTGTTTGTTTGGATGTAAATACCAATGAAAAAATCAATTCAATAACGTTAAATAAAATCTCCAATCCAAATTATTATTTACCTTCTTTTTCGATTTTTTACGTTAATAACAAAAAACAAATTGTTATGGATGTTGGTTCCATAAATAATGAACGATATATTCAATTATATGACGCTAAACTTAACAAAATTGGTAATATGCATATAGCTTTTGGTCAAGCAAAATCCGAAAACGATCGTTTGCATATATTTGAATCCGATGACAAAACTTACTATTCTCGTAAATTTAATTCATATTTCCCAAACAATTATCATGGCCAAATAAATAATGGTGGAGCAAGTCCTTCAACTATTTCTACAACAACATCTTCTTTTCCTATTTCTGATGGCCCAGAAGTTTTAGATGTAATTATTTCTGATGGAACAATCTCAGCTAATTCGTTTAATAAAACGATATATGAAAAATGTAAAATTGAAAAATATACCAAATTTCAGAGTCCAAATTTTATCGTTCATAATGGTGCATTTATTCATATAGGTGTAAATCACGATAAATTTGATAAAAAGTTGACAGATGAATTCCTTAATTTTGAGGATTGCAATAAATGTGTTTTATGCGAGCAAAAAAAAGGAATAGATATTTTTACTCATAATTTTTCGTCTAATCAAAATGCGATTATAAAATCTGTTTCGCAGGAGGTTGATAATAATTCAAGATACTACCAATCCAAGAATGAGAAGAACATATTATACTTTAATAGGATTGAAAATGATGAACATCACTATATGCCTATCTACAAAGTATATTTAATAAAAATGTTTGAGTAATCCGATTACAATTGAGTAGAAAATCACCTAATTAAATGCAAAAACCCCTTATCAATAAAGAATTCTTTTCTTGGTTCGGTATAGGTAATGATGAAGTTATAAACACCTGCAGGAGCTGGTCTTCCATCCGAGAGATTGCCATCCCAAAACATATTGGGGTAAACACTATTAAAAACCTCCTGTCCCCAACGGTTATAGATTACCATTGTAAAGTTTAAAATATTGTGTAATTCTGAAGGTTTGAATACATCATTAACCCCATCACCATTGGGTGTAAACACATTAGCAGACTCGTATTGATGAGAGCAATCAACAGTGTCAATAAAAACTGAATCCACACTTTTGCATCCGCCATAACCAATCTCAATAGAATAAGTGCCATAAGTATTCACTTCAATGTTTTGAGTGGATTCACCAGTGCTCCAAAGATAATAATCGGGTGTAAGATTGGGATTAGCTTTCAAAGTAATGGGGTCTAAATCACAAATTGTTTTATTATCAGATAAAAAATTGGCCGATGGAAAAACTTCAACAAGCGATAAATTATCGAGGTAAACCATACAAAAAGGTACTGACTTATCATGTGGTGATACTAGAGTCTGATCAATTATAATATTGCTTTCCTCATTGATATATTGATTTCCAATCATCATAAAACGTTCCCATCCTTCGGCTATGTAAGTGATTTCTTCTTTAATCCAAATGTGTTTATTGTGAATCAAATGCTGGGTATTTATGTGTATGGGTAATTTAAGTGCCTTTTTGTGAGCGGCATAAACGGTGTTGGTATCTGCCAAAAATGTAAAATGTAAATCCCTTGAGTAATACTTACTTTTATCAGCTAATGAATAATAATAGGTAAATTTGTAACAAGCTCCTTCTGTCAATTTTTTTGTTAAACACCCTACCACATACCCCCTATTATCATAAGTTTGAGGAGATACTGAATCATGATATAAGATAACTCCAAAATATGAATTTCCTTCTTGAGGTTCTTGGTTTCCTGTTGTGTTTAATCCTGCATAATTATGAACATTGAAGTTTTTAGAATAATAAACCCCTTTACCCAAAAACCCTTTAGGATTAGACCAATATTTCAACTTGTTGGTGTATAAACCCTGAATAACACTTATTGGTTTTTGATCTTCAAACCCTCCATCTTTAATTAAATTAGGAGAAGTCTGCGCCTGAATTTTGCCAATAAACAATTGAAAAAAAAGGACAACGGTTAGGGTTTTTAAAAACAGTAATGTGTTGTTTTTTTGTGTCATACAAAGCAAAGATAGGGAATTTTTAGTTTGATTAGGTTACTCGTTGAAATTTTGTATTGACTATTACTTTGATCTATTTCGATGCTTCATTTTTTAGTAACAGTAAAAAGTAGTACAAATAGCAAAAAAGATTTTTCTTTTCAGAAGTATTTTTTTATTTTTACCACATTAATACATAACCCCCTGAATAGGAATGAAATCTTCCCTTAGATTAGTTGTTATAGTAAGTCTGTTGTTGATTACCACGTGTTTTCACGCAGGCCGCTATATATATAATAATTTTTCACGCGGAGGAGCTATAAATGGC
>CAYQNU010000052.1:0-4225 GCA_964419055.1 uncultured Flavobacteriales bacterium
AAAAGTAATAAAAAAACTAAAAATAATTTGGAAATCAACACAGAATCTATGTGGTAAAAAGAAGCTAACAAATTGATATATAGTTTTTTAAGGTTAATTATAAAGGTATAATTTATTGTATTTCTCAAAAATCTGTTACCCCAATAAATGATCAGCAACAATATTTGGTAACGTTACTTTCAAATTAGGTGTGCGTTCCATTTCGCGTTTGATAGCAAAAATAGCTTCATCATTTCTTGCCCAACTTCTGCGTGCAATTCCATTATTGACATCCCAAAACAACATAGAAGTTAATCTTCTTTCGGCATCTGGTGAGCCATCCAATGTAAGTCCAAATCCTCCGTTGATTACTTCGCCCCAACCTACACCTCCTCCGTTGTGAATGCTTACCCAAGTTGCCCCTCTAAAACTGTCTCCAATTACATTGTGAATGGCCATATCAGCCGTAAAAGATGAACCATCATAAATGTTGGAAGTTTCTCTAAATGGAGAGTCCGTACCCGAAACATCATGGTGATCTCTTCCTAAGTTAATAGGTGCTGAAATCACACCGGATTGAATAGCATCATTAAATGCTTTAGCTATTTTAACTCTACCTTCAGCATCGGCATATAATATTCGTGCTTGCGAACCCACTACCAGCTTATTTTCTTGTGCTCCTTTTATCCATTGAATGTTATCTGCCATTTGTTGTTTAATCTCATTGGGTGATGTTTTCATCATTTCCTCCAACACTTGACAAGCTATTTCGTCTGATTTTTTTAAATCTTCTGGTAAAGCAGAGGTACAAACCCATCTAAATGGCCCAAAACCATAATCAAAACACATAGGACCTAAAATATCTTGAATATAGGAAGGGTATTTAAAACGAATACCATCTTTGGCCATCACATCTGCTCCTGCACGCGAAGCTTCTAATAAAAATGCATTACCATAATCAAAGAAATACGTGCCTTTTGCGGTGTGTTTATTTACCGCAGCAGCGTGTCTTCTCAACGTTTCTTGAATTTTTTCTTTAAACAACTCAGGTTGAGTAGCCATCATTTCGTTGGCTTCTTCAAAACTTACGTCCACAGGATAGTACCCACCCGCCCAAGGGTTGTGCAGCGAAGTTTGATCTGAGCCTAAATCAACATAAATATTTTCTTTGTCAAATTTTTCCCAAACATCTACTATGTTACCATCGTAGGCAATTGACACTACTTCTTTTTTGGCTTTTGCAACTCTTACCCGTTCGCACAAGGCGTCCAAATCAGTAATTACTTCATCCACCCAACCTTGTGCGTGACGTTTATAGGTAGCAGCAGGATTTATTTCGGCAGTTACCGAAATTACACCTGCAATATTACCCGCTTTGGGTTGCGCACCGCTCATACCGCCCAAACCAGCCGTTACAAATAGTTTCCCTAATAAACTTTCACCTGGTTGGGTTATTTTGCGCACAGCATTCAACACCGTAATAGTAGTTCCATGAACTATTCCTTGTGGCCCAATATACATATAGGAACCAGCAGTCATTTGTCCATATTGTGTTACACCTAATGCATTGAATTTTTCCCAATCATCAGGTTTAGAATAGTTGGGTATCATCATACCATTGGTAACCACCACTCGCGGAGCTTCTTTGTGCGAAGGAAACAATCCCATGGGGTGTCCGCTATACATAACCAACGTTTGTTCATCTGTCATTTCGCATAAGTACTGCATACACAAAAGGTATTGTGCCCAATTTTGAAATACACCACCATTACCACCATAGGTAATCAGCTCGTGTGGATGTTGCGCAACGGCAGGATCCAAATTGTTTTGTATCATTAACATGATGGAACGTGCTTGCAAGGATTTCCCAGGATATTCATCAATATGACGGGCTTTCATCTCATAGTCCGGTCTAAAACGGTACATATAAATGCGTCCGTATTTTTGTAGTTCATCAGCAAATTCCTTTACTAACACTTCGTGATGTTTTGGATCAAAATAGCGCAGGGCATTGCGTAGGGCCAATTTCTTTTCTTCTGGAGATAAGATATCTTTTCGTTTAGGAGCATGACTTACTGATGTATCATACGGTTTCACAACAGGCAACTCAGATGGAATTCCTGTTTTTATTTGATCTTTGAACGAAAGTTGTGTTAACGTTGACATAATTTTTAAAATGAAGTTAGTAAATGAATCACTTAGATTTATTGCAAACTAAATAATAATAAAAGTTTTATAAAGATTAAATTGTAAATTTTTCTTACCACATAGGTGCACATAGGCACATAGAAATGAATTTTTAAAGTTAAAGATAGAAGCTTCGCTTTTACATAGTGTACTATGAAAAATGAAATTTTTTCTATGAATATACTTTTGAAAATCAACTTTATCTATGTGTCTATGTGGTTTTGGATTCAAAATTTTTTAATTTAATATAACTAAATAGCAGGCTTTGATTTTAGTAAAAGGTAATAAATATGAATAAACATAATAGCTCCATTGGTTACAATTATCGGTACGGACAATTGGGGCAATATAGCACCATAGGTTACAAACAAACCACAGCCTACTAAGTTTATGTAACGTAAATAAATAATGTTTTTCATTAAAAAAGAAGTTAATACCACCACTGAAGCAGCGTATCCAACCCATTCATAAAATTCGATTCCAAGTAGTGTCATTTTTTTGTTTTTTATAGTATAAAGTCTTTAGTACAAAGTCCAAAGTTTGATTTAGTTTTTTATAATAATTCTAGTATCGATTGTCGTTTTTCATTAGTGTGGTTTCGACCTTCCGAAAGCTATCGGAATCGGCAAACTCAGTGACCGAAGCTCAACCACCGAGTTCTTAATTTTAATTGTCTAAAATCTCTCATCGTGCACTGAGCGAAGTCGAAGTGCTAGCATCTTTACTCTGCAAATACTTAGACGTCATTAGTTCACCATCGTGTCGCCATCCGGGAGGCATAAAGATGTATTTTATTTTATCACTCCATTTTGAGGCTCTTTTTACATCTTGCCAAATCGAAACGTATTCGTGTGAGGCAATTTTTAAGGGGTTGTAGGTTTCAATGTTGGTAGTGATTCCATAAATTGGTTTTTCCTTTTCCTCTTCAAACGTCCCAAATAACCGATCCCAAATGATGAAAATACCCGCATGATTTCGGTCTAAATACTTTATTTGCACTGCATGGTGCACGCGATGATGTGAGGGCGTGTTGAAAATCCATTCTAACGGACCTAATTTACCAACCAATTCTGTGTGTTGAAAAAACTGATAAATTAAACTAAATGCTTGCATCACCATAATCCATAGTGGATGAAAACCCACTAAAGGCATCCAAAGATAAAATAGGTATTTGTAAAATGGCTCACCCCAACTTTGTCTCAATGCTACCGATAAATTCATATTTACAGAGGAATGATGCTGAATGTGAGCTGCCCATAAGAAACGAACAGAATGACTCAATCGATGGTGCCAATAAAACGAAAAATCATCTGCAAAGACCAACAAAACCCACATCCACCAAGTGTTGGGTATATCAAAAATACGATATTCATATACTATTGAAAATAAAAAATAAGCAAAACTTTTGGTTACAATGCCTATCACCACCACACCCAATCCCATGGTAATACACGCCATTGAATCTTTTAAATTATATAAGTGAAGATTGCGTTTGATATTAATGACTACCTCCAGCAAAATAAGTGCTATAAAAACGGGTATAGCATAGATGGTAGGGTCGGCATCTATTGGAGGATTAGCAAAAAATTCTTTCATAGTGTGTTATGCTGTTGCTTTGCAAAAGTACATTTTTTTGAATTAAGTATCCACATACAAATCACCTTAAAATAATTCTCAATAGTCTAATATTTGGATGTTAAATAAAAAGAAAGGATTTTAAGAAATCGGAAATCCAAAGTAGGCGAATTGGCTAAAAAAATAAAATGAGTTTGCAAATACATAAAATAATATTGCCACGAATGCACAAATAAAAACGAATGAATTAAGATTATATTAAAACAAACGATTATCAAAAGGGCATTTCCTCTCTATTTTTACCACATAGGGACACATAGACACATAGAATTGAAACGAAAAAGCTATATATAGAAGCTTCGCTTTTTCACATAGAAGCCTATAAAAACGAAGTTTTTCTATGTTTAAACTTTTGTAAATCAAATAATTCTATGTGCCTCCTATGTTTGCATAAATTAAAACAATCGAATTGTTTGATAAATTA
>CAYQNU010000053.1:0-3964 GCA_964419055.1 uncultured Flavobacteriales bacterium
GTCCTTTTCCACAATTCATAAGATGCCCGAGAATAGACTTTATCATCTGATATAACTTTACCGTCCGGCAATTTTCCTGCCATTACAGATGTTGCAATGAGTATTTTAGAAAAAGCTATCGGCTCTTTCGCCGTTGGTGCATTAGAACCACTATCTATAAATCCCCCGGCCCTCTTTGGATAAACATTAATATCGTAAAAACCTTCGGCTGTCTTATTGTAGACCATCATTGAGTCCCATCCATCATTTTGATATTGTTTTTTACCAATAGAAACAGTTGTATCAACCAACTCTTTGTCTATTTCTTTTTTTAATAGATCGAATCTCTTACGATAAATAGATTCTTTCATCTCTTTCTTCTTTCGGTCAACAAACTCACACGCTGTTTCTGGTATCAGCTCATTTTCTACCACCTTGGAGGTTTTCTCTTTTTTCATAATATAATTATACAATGACTTTTTTAAATATCAAACTCAATTTTCCCCAAACATAACGCTCGACATCGACCTCTCAATTTTTTTCGAAGATCTATCTATGTAATCACCCTGCTCTTGAAGTATCGAATATGCAATTGATGCCGACATAATAACATCATCGTGTTTCCCGGCCATTGCCTCCGGCTTTCCCTTTTCATTTCTGACAAACGTCAACATTTCACCGAGTAATCTTTTTGGGAAACCGTCGTTAAGTGCAAGAAAAACCGCCCGAAGTGCCGCTAATGCAAATGGTCGTGTTGCTGAAGTCGTTTTCCATCCGAAATATTTAGTCACCTTCTGTGTTATATCATCAAAAATCTTCCGTGAGTATAAATTTCTATATCCAAGTTTATCTAGTGCATCATTAACCCAAAGACCATCCTTGTTTACTTCAATACCAAGTAGTGCATAGTTATAGTATTGCCCTACTAAATAAGCCTCCTCTGCAAATTCATCCGGTGGAACATTACTGTGATAAACCGCCACACATTTTTTACTCTTATGGCTGAGAACATATAAACACTGAGCATCCCCATGTGCAAGTCCTTCGGCTGTATCTCCGCCAATCACGTAGTTATCACTACTATTTGGTTCTTCAAAAACCTCTAAAAAGCCACCCGAATTTTCAGTGAATTTTATATTCCCGTCTTGATCCTTCGTTAAAGTTCCCCGTTTTCCACTGACAGCCGAATTTAATAATTGCACTACCTTGGTCGTTGGAAAATACGTCTGCCCTGTTGAAAGAAACGCCTCCTCAGGTGTAGTCGGAAACTCTTGTCTTAATCGGTTAATATTCCTACCCATCTGCATCCATTTCATGTAGTAATAAGTGATTTCCTTATCCGTCAAGCCGTGTTCCGTTTGATACTCCGCCCAGTCTATTTCTCCGACTTCCATCTCAGCCACGGGGATTACCTCCTCGATTTTCTTCATTTCCATATCATCGTATTTCCAGTTATAGAAATGTGGCAAAAACATCACCCGTGATTTCATCGGTGTTATTTTATCTCTCACTGCCCAATTTTCATTAAACATCTCATAGAATCTACCAGCCATACCCTCAGCTGTACTCTCAATAAATATGAACCCATCCATAGGAACCGCTGGAAAAGTACCGGTTTCAACTTCGGCCGCATTCTTTGGATACTGAACACACATCTTTGCGAATTCCGATATATGCACATAAACATAAGTACCCGAACGACCCGAGCTCGATACCTGTATAGAACTTGTCGAGCCTTTTTGTTCACCATAATCAATCAATATCTGTATTTTTTTCGCAGAGTTCCTTTCAACCCGAAATAACGCATCCTTAATCTCATCTGCCATATTTCTTAAACCAAAGTCAATTTTACGGTCAAAAATTTCCTTAGCATCTTCAACCTTGTGAGCAACAATTAAAGCTTCTCGGTTGGTATTAAAAAGCACCTCATCTAACAGCCACAGATCAATGAAGGTGGTAAAGCCAAGCTGGCGACTCTTTAAAATTATATGTCTATGATATGGTTTATCAGGTAAAAGAAAATTTTCAGCAAAGTGTTTCTGGGCACGATTCATTTTAAATACCTCTTTTGAACCGTCCTTGGTTACTATCCAATATAGGTTTTCCATTCTCCATCGTTTATTAAAACGCAATTGTGGATTATTTGATAGTTCAGCGACAATTTTATCATTGTGCTCTTTTTGTGCCTGTGACATATGTAAATATTATAGCAAAGATGTAAAAAATAAAGTGTATATTTGTGTTGTGTATGAAAGTTTTAATATTTGTGTTGTGTATGAAAGTTTTAATATTTGTGTTGTGTTGAATGAAGGGGGAAGACCCTTAATTTTTTAATTTCTTCACCCGGGTACCTTCGGAAAGGGGTTACCCCCCCCAACAACTCAAACAAAATCAAAATAAAAAAATAAAAATATCAAAATAATAATAAGGGTGGGGTATTCTGGTATCACTATTAATATTGCCTTATGTCAAGGTGTTGATAACTCTGTGCAAAATGTTTATAAATCCTTTTCTACTTTTGCATTTATGATTTTTTCCTCTCGTAAGATAATCGCACGCAGGGGGTTCTTGTCATTGTCTAGTGTTTTTTGTTTTGGCGTGTAGACTTCCCACGCTTTGGCAAGCGTTGCGACGGCGTTCAAAAGTGTTGGCACACTTTCTTTTGATAAATCACGCATCTTTAATTCTGAGTATATTTTTAAGGCTAAATTGCCGTTATCGCTTGCTAGTTTTGCCATCGCATTGTGAAATCCTTCTGTGTTTTCTATTTTTTCAACGGCTTTGTCCGCCACGCTGGGGGCATAGCCAACAGCAAGGGCGGATTGGCGTCTGCTTGGGCTTTTTGCTCCTAGTTTGTTTGTGGCATAGGCTAACTGTCTAGCTGTATACCCATTTTTCGGACGTCTCATAATTATACCCATTATAAAATAAAATAAATAAAAAGCAATAGGTAAAATAAAAAAGCCTTTCGGCTCCTTTATAATATCAATCAGTTAAAACAAAAATAAACAAAGATATAATGATCGTAAAAATAATATACATAAATTTTAAAATTATTTAAATAAAAAAACCGAAACGTGCTGGTTCGTTTCGGCTTTTTGCGTTTCTAGAAGCCTTAAGACTTCGTTTGTAGCTTTTTGCCTTTTGTGTTCTTTAAAAATCCTTGCCAAATTATTTTTTCGTTGTTGATTTTAATCGTGGCGTGAGTTGGTCCGTTTTCGCTGTAGGGTTTCGTTTTGATTTCTAAAATGGGATTTTGGTTTTCGTCTAACACTTCCACGTTTATAAATTCATTTCCTCCCTGTCCCTTGCTTGCTCTTTCGCTTGAAATTTTTGCGTAGATTTTCATGTTAGTTAATTAAAAAGATTTTAAATGTATCTACAAAAGTTAATCCACCATCAAAGAATTTACCATCTTGTTGAAAGAATATTTTGAAGCGTGGTTTTATTGTTTGCGTTGTCTTATCCATTGCATGGTCCGACGCTTCCCCTAAAAGAAAAGCATTTTTAGCCATCGCAGTGGGTGGGACGACGCCCAAAAAATAATGATAGTCTTCTTCTGATATTTCCTTCGTTGGTTCTATAAATTGAGTTTGTAATGTTTTCATATATTTATTTTCTACCATCAAAAGCTGATAAAACCTCTTCACGTGTAAAATCTTCACCTAATGCTTCCATCGTTGAGTCAATGTTGCGAGTATAATATGCTTCATGATTATTAAGTTCATATTTTATATGTTCAATTCTCGCTTTTTTGTCTTTCATTGCTTTTTTAAAAGCTTTATTAATTTTTTTCATTCCATTAATCAAATCATTTACCTTACTTTTAGCAATAAATCCACCGGCACCAATAGAAACATATTTATCCCCTTGTGATAGTGGTGTTTTATTTTTTTCAAATTGCTCTTTACTAAAAGCCCAAAAAACTTTTAAGTCTTTGAAAAGTTTTTCTGTGTCTTCGTGTCTTTTTATATTTGCGTTCATA
>CAYQNU010000054.1:0-2412 GCA_964419055.1 uncultured Flavobacteriales bacterium
TTGTTTTCTGTGACAATTAAAATCAAGAGGTCTGCAAGAGTTCACCACTTGAGAAGCATGTCTTTTCATCGCGACCCAACGCTTAATCTGTCTTTCATCATCTGCACCTCTACGTCCCATATAGTATCTACAATACCATTGAAACCATCCGCGAGGATCATCTTCATGAATCCATCCTTTTTCTCTCCAGACCGAAAGAGGCTGTGAAGCATTCACTTCAAAAAAATTTAATTTAGGATCTCTTTTATAAATTCCCTCTTTTTGGAGTTTCGCGCGAGTAAACCAATCTTTTGGAAATTCTTTTTTACAGTCACGCATATAGACTCCTCCAAAAGATCCAAGTGCCAGCATTTGCTTTGGAGTTAGACTTGGCCGAAAACGAGGGTCAAAATTTTTACCTTCCGGCTCAGTGATTTCGTATTTATAACCCTTTTGCATTTTGTCATTTACAGTGACTTTTCTTTTCATGAGCATATTTTAGCATGAAATTAAAAACCACCCAGAGGGGTGGTTTTTAAGCAAGGACTGTCCTTGCTTAACAAAAATATAAAAAAGCACCGACGGCAATAATTAACAGTATTAGAACATAAATATTTTTTTCATACCAATATTTTAGCATGAATTAGAACAGCCCCGACCTGAGTCGGGGCTGTTTATGTGCGTCGCGCATGAGAGTGCAACAATATACACTGTGCACGCTTAGTTACTTCACCACCTTCCACCTCTTCGCAGCGCCGGCAACAAGCTTGCCATCCTTGATGAGGTGCTTGTTAACAACCATATTACGTATCAAGGTCGCATTTTGAGCGCCTGTTCCTACGTAATAGTAGCAGTCCATATAAAGGACTCGCCCATCTTCATGCTTGTAGATCGGTCGACCCGATACAGGGTCAAAGGAATCGTAGATCGCCTCACCGTACGGATTGCTAGATGCCGGGAACATGATAACGCCAGCTTCGCAAAGCGGCAAAATGATATCATCATAACGCTTGTTGTACTCCGGATTCACACCCAAGGCCTTACACGCATCGAAGATGTTCATCTTGCGGATCTCGTCATCGGTTGGCACGGACACGACTTTCGTCGTATCCAAGCCACCATCAGTACTCGCGCTCGTGACCTGCGCGTGCAGATCAGAGCCTTCATTCGTGGCCCGAGCCTGGGCTGAGGTTGCAACCAAGGCGATCAAAGCCAGCATCGAAAGGAAAATACAAAACGTCTTTTTCATCTTGAAGGTTTTAGGGTTTTTGAACTTCGGTGTTAAGTTAACACGATATATTAAATAAGTCAATATTTATATGGTTTAAATAAATAACAATCCTTGCTTAACAAAAAGAGTTACTTTTGTGACTTTTTTGTTTATAGATATATTTAGTATAAATTACTCTATTTTATCTGATTTTCTTAAATTACATTTCATACAAAGCAATCTAACATTATTTACCATTAAACTTGTTCCACCCTTAGAAAAAGGTAGGTCGTGGTCAAAATGTAGATTACTAGATTCTCCACATATTACACATCTCCCCTGGTCTCTTTTCCACACATCTTTTTTAATCTGTGAAGGAATTAATCTTGTGTTAGTCAACTTCAAATCCTTATTATTTAAATTCTCAATCTTATTAGATAGCTTTAATATAAACCTAAAAACATTACGTTTGCCATCATTGACTATTTTATAGTCTAAAAGATCAAAATAACCCTTAAGCGACCAAACGCCTGCTTGTATTTTTTCGTAAACTTTAACAATTTCAGGTTTAGATTTGTTGCTTTTATATTCATGAACGGCTTTTACAAAAAGACCGTTTTGCGTTATTCTACCGCTGGGTAATTTTTCTGGTTGATCATCAAGTTTAGGGTTTTTACTATAGTTTTTAGATAAATCATGCCCTTCATATTCAATAGTCACTCCATCGTCATGCACCTTATCTGAATATGGTGCATTTGATTTTTGAGACATAAGAAAAACCGAATATGTGGGGTTTAAGCGAAAATTCATTCCACGTTGCAATGTCTGAATTTTTTCAGCATCACACATTTCTCTATAGCTTAATATATCATCTAAAATTTTGACCATGGTCGCAGCGTAGCATAAAAAATAAATTATTGCAGCAAATTTATTTCAATAAAACCAACATTAATAATTATTTAAAAACCTACGGGGGGTCGATCCCTTAGTCACTAAGTAAAATTATCACTGTGTTCAATTTTACAAAGTACTGCTGGACGCGGCTCGCCCGTCTCAATACTTCGACATGGCTCCGCCGGTTCGACTCCCACGAAAGCAAAATAGTTTGCTTTCTCTTGTGTCACTAGAATCAAAAAAATCCCTAGTAAAAAACTAGAGATTTTTTGATTGTGACCCTACGGGGAGTCGAACCCCGCTTCTCACATTGAAAACGTGATGTCCTA
>CAYQNU010000055.1:0-1853 GCA_964419055.1 uncultured Flavobacteriales bacterium
GCCATTTATAGCTCCTCCGCGTGAAAAATTATTATATATATAGCGGCCTGCGTGAGTATAAAATGACACTATTAAAAACAAGGTAACTAAACTTATCTTTAATAAAATCGAAAAACAAGGTGTATGTTTGGTTTCTCTCATTGGATAATGGATAATTTGTAACTAGAATAGGCTGAAGTAGGGATGTATTTCCCTTTTGATTTGGTTAGGTATTTACTAAAGTCTATTGTATTTGATTTATAGGAATCGGTTGAAAATCTAGTATAGTTAATAATAACCGATGAAATATCAGATTCAATATCGGGTAAAGAGGTATTATAATAGTATTGGATACTTTTAAGTATAAAAGTTTCTGTAGTAAAAGAAATTTTTGCTGACTTAATTAGTCCATTTTCCATTTTTAATTCGTAAGTAGTAATACCGTTTTTAGTTCCTAAATAAATAACTGTATCAATACCCTTTTTGAGTTGTTCTAATTGGGTGTCATAGTTAAAATTAGACTTTACACTTTTATCTTTTGACATAAAATAAGTCATTTCTTTTTCTTTATGTTCAAGTATCAACGTTTGTTTACCGTCATCAAAAGTTTCGGTTGTATAGTATTTAGAATAATAAGCACCCTTATGCTTTTTCATCACCCCAGAGGTTTTTAATATATTTGAACCAGCCAAATTAAAAACAGATACATCAACTTCCAAAACAAGGTAATCACTCATAAAGTGAGTGCTCACTTTACGGATATCTCTATAATAATCTTGCCCAAAAATGGGAAAACTAAAAAACAGAAGAAATAAGGATATATAAAAACTTTGTTTCATTATTAATCCAATTTTTTAGTAGAGATTCTGCCTTCATTAATGGTTTTTATTCCATCCAACGTTTCTCTTTTGGTCAAGTGCAGATTACCTTCCTCGTCATAAATGTAAATCGTTGCGAAGTTGTTGGCATCTAACTCAGCCTCCAATTTATAGTTGATTTGATTATATACATAAGATACCATGTTCCCATCATATGGATGCAAACGTAAATCATCATAATATGCCTGAACATTTGAAGTGTTAACAAACTTTACTTGCAGTGAGTTTAAATTTGTAGGAATATTAAACTCACCATAGATGCGCTGCCATCCCTCAATTATTCTACCCGATGGAAGGAATAAATGTGTAGTAGTACCATCATTAATTTGTATTTGTGCACCTGAGTAATTATCCGTTCTTTGGTTTTCTTTTACCCACACACTCACAACGTATTTTTGGTTTCCAGCACTCATCGTACTAGTAGGAGCAAATTTTCCAACACAATCACAATTACTTACACGGTAATAATAAGAACCCCCTGGAGTAAATTCGGTTTCATGACCCTCACATCCTTCTTTCTCTGTGGCAACATATGTATTTACCGATTCAGATGATGCATTTACTCTAACGGAATATGACCCAGTATGTGCTACACCAAGAAAACGTGCTGCACTAGCAGAATTAGCTGCAAAATCAAATCTGAAATGATTATCATTACACCCGTGAGGATAGTCCTCAAAACCATCAAAAGCCATTTCATTGTAGCGCATATTGGCTCCTATTGCTTTTACAATAGAGTTTCTATATCCATACACAGCCGCACTGTATCTACCGATAGCATCCTTTTCTTCTAATTCAAAGCCATAAGGAGAAAACTTAGTAACCTCTGAACCTTTGATCCATTTGGCATTAGATGATGATGGAGTTAGCCAATTAAATTGGCTAAATGTATTAAAATGTCCATCCGTTTGAGTATTAGTAGCATTAGTTCTATCATCACGATAAGCGTAAGATGACTTAACGCGCCAATTTCCTTTAACACCATTTCGGAAAGGG